>JAMXAG010000021.1 GCA_024281675.1 Nitrosomonas sp. | reverse complement strand
TTGCATCCATCCTGCTGGTCGCCCCATAAACACCTCCATGATCAAAAGTGTTGCGACAACCGGTTGAATCCACCTTGGTTGCCCCGATCCGAGTGATGGGGCAAGCCAGACTCCGGTTTTCTGCGCCCAAAGACTATATTTGTAGCCATGTGTATGTCGTCAAACCAATTTGGACAGATGGCAACCTAAAATTAAGAGACGCTTCAGCTCAATTGAATTTGCAATTCCTCGTGGCTTGTGCCACGGGGTTGTTTATTGTTAACTAACTGAAGCGTTATATTGTTTGTGAGCTATATCCGATTATTTTCGTTGATTTGTCAGACGTAACCAAAATTACTTGATATAGGAACTCCAACTTTCCCAACTGAATATTTTATTAGTAGCTTGAATGTGAATGGCTGATAGGCAATATTTATAAAACTAGAGAATCTGCATTGCCAATACAATGAGTTACCTATAATTTTCAGCGTATTCATAGGCGATCGGTGGTGTGTGTAATTAGCTATTTAAAGCTTTGGTAAGCGATTTGACTTCATGTTCAGATTCTTTGAGAAGATCTTGTAATGCTTGCTCATCAATCAAAGAATGTAGTCCATACATAATATCATCCCCGGTTTGATTTAAAGTTAGGGTCAAGGGAGATTTTACAGGCGCAAGTTGATTGGCAAATAACAGCGTATCTCCCAACGTGGTTGGCGGTGAAGATAGATGTCCTTTCCACAAACAAATAATGCCTTCCAGTACGGGTGTAGGTACTGACAGTGCTTTAAGAATTGCGCTACCGATCTGAATCTCGCATTCCAATTCACTTTCATTTTTTAAATCTTCATCACTAGCCCAAGCAGTGGCCGCGCTTTCATCCATTAATCCAGGGAAATGTTTTTCACGTGATAGTAAATAAAACCAACTAATTTCATGGATGATTCCGGCAAATAAGGCGGTATCAGGATTCTGTTTGGTAATGTGCCGTGCGATGACTCGCGCAAGTGCAGCCACATGTGTAGAATGCTGCCATAACTCAACCACCATCGGATTCTTCTGCTGAGGCCCTGCCAGTTGTTGAACTACAATCGCTATTGCCAAACTGCGCACGGTTCGCATTCCAATCAATGTCATTGCAGACCGAATATCGGTTACTTCTTTTCCCGTACGATTAAAAATCACAGAATTGGCGATACCCACCACTTTAGCTGCGAATAGTGGTTCCGCTTTAATTAAATGGATCGCCGAATCAAGATTACAATCGGGATCTTCTAATTTGTTTTTGATATGGATCGCAGTATTCGCTGAAGTAGAAAAAAATAGCCTTCCTTGTTTCACTTCTGTTGCCAAAGCGCTAAGTATTGCGCTTTTTTCCATTCTTAAACTCCTTTGTGTTAAGTTTTATAAGAATCTAGTACAGCTATTTAGTTTTATGTTTCTCGTGATTCAATAAAGAAATTGGTTAGAACATACTGAGCATCAAATAAATTCTTTTATCCTACTAGTTTAACTTGTTTATTATGCCTGCTTGATTGAATCACTAATCCGATTGGCCCAAGCGGTGGCCTCCAATTCCATCGCCGAAAATTGTTCCCCATTGATAAAGATCATCTGCGATATTAAAGCAGATACTGTCTCATACTCACCTTTTTCATAGGTCTCGATCAACTGCAATTGTTGCCCTAAATAGCCCCGTCGAAATACCAAGGCTTCACGCATGTCTTGCTGGATATTTAAAGTTTTCACCAGTTGCGACATTTCCATTCCCAAAAGTGTATCTAACAGCGAAAGAATACCCACCATGAATGCCCTATCTTGATGATTCTTATCATGTGGACGATCGGCTGTTGCGATGGATTCCAGTAATTTGCCACGTATGGCAGCCGTTAACATCAATGCATCCGATGTACTGCCATCCTTTTGTTTAGCGGCATATAACAAAATCTGTACCCAACGTTGTAGTTGCTTGCGTCCAAGTATCAATATTGCGCGCTTGATCGAATTGATCTTGGCTGATAAACCATTTGAAGCTGAATTAACCATACGTAATAAGTTGTAACTTAAGCCTGGTTGATATTTTAATTCATTCTCAATTTCTGAAATATCACCATCTTTGACAACCAATAACATCAATTTCAATAGAGAAAGCTTGGAAGGATCAATATTCTTACCGCTCATCACTTCCGGTTGAGTAAAGAAAAAGCCCTGCAGCATCTGAAAATTAAGTGAAATACAATGTTTAGCTGTTTCTTGGGTTTCTACTTTTTCCGCTAGCAGTAGAATGGGAAAACGACGCAATTGTTTCATCACCGCTATCAAATGTGCTGAAGTGAGTTCATTGACATTGATTTTAACAATATTGACCAAGGATAAGATATGGTCATAATGCGTGCTCGATTGAGCGGTATATGAAAGCGCTAGTTGATAGCCTTTTTGTTTTAAGAAGGCACACCGCTGCGTAATGGATTCGGTAATTTCTACACCACGTAGAATTTCCAACACGACATGCTTCTTCGGTAACAATAAAATCGAATCGTGCATGAGTAATTGCGCATCGACTTTGATAAAACCTCTCCGTTTACCGATGACATTATCAATGCCCAACTGACCATAGGTTTCGATAATCACATTCGCCGATGCTGCAGAGTTATTGGCAACAATCGCTTTATTATGGTGATCGGCACGAAATAACAATTCGTAGGCAACCACATTTTGTTTAGTATCAAGGATCGGCAATCTACCCAGGTAAACATCACTCATTATGTTCCCTACTCCTCAATGGTTTTATCACGCTATCCTATAGCGACATTCCGATGAAAATGTTCATTGCCTCAAAAAAATAAGCTATACGAGTGCCGATTACTTATTAGCAAGTCGTATATAAATACTTATCGTTTTCACTAAGGGATTGTAGCCGATTAGTTTAATTCTTTTCCCATTTTCCTTAACTGTTTACCCTATTTTATCTTTACTTGATTAATTTCAACAATCAGGTGAATTCAATCTCATGATTTATTGGAATGATGTGTAGAAAAATCCAAAGATGCGCTTTCCTTCGGTAAAGTTTTACCACGAAAAAAAGTTGCTTCATGCAAATTACACAACAACATTACAAAAAAACCGAATAACAAGGTAGCGACACCCAACAAGAAAACAGCGCCGATCCCCCCGATAGAACCACTAGCACCATAATGGGGATCAAACATTCGCCACGCTTGGATGGTACCAATCACCATCAGCGTAATGGCACCCAAAATAGGAAAAATTACTTGTGAAAGCGTAGTGCGCCAATGGCGAAGTGCCGTGTGATAAAAATAGTTCGCACAAGATAACGATGCAATCGTATAGTAGGTACATACTGCAATGCTAACGCTATGAATGGCATCTTTAATAATAGCTTCGCTCACTAAACTTAAAATGACATAAATAACCAACGTCATAGAGCCTATCGTCCATGTAGCAAGCTTTGGGGTACAAGTTGTTGGGTCGATTTTAGCAAATTGTATTGGAATTGCGCGGTACGATGCCATAGCTAATACGATTCTCGCGGCTGGCATTATCGTGGACATCGTTGCCGAGAAAGCTGATATCGCGATAATTAATGCAGCCCATTTCGCACCGTGAGAACCGATAACATCTGTAACTAACACGGTGACACTGGAATCAATATTGCTGGAAAATGTCAAACTTAGCGGATCTTTTGGGTCTATACCGGCATAGGCAAGTGCTAATGTAGCAAGAACGACATAAATCACAACAGTAATCAAAATTGCTATCACACCACTGCGACCTGCTTGTTCGGAATTCCCCTTTATTTCCTCAGACATCGCGAGAGATGCATCAAATCCCCAAAAAATAAACAATGCAATCAGAAATCCATTGAGAAAAATATCCGGTGAAGGAATTGAGAAAGGATCGAACCACGTCCATGAGAACGATTCGGCTGTACTGATCACGTCGTTTTGCAAAATATAAAAAAATAACACCGATGCCAAAATAGCAAGACCACTGAATTGGAACAAAGTTAACAATATAGTAGCCTGCGATGATTCTTTCGCACCAAGGACAGCCAAATAGGTGGTGCTAAAAATAAACACCACAGCCACAACAAAATTCAGCCATTGCGGCATTTGTTCTAAATCTAATAAAACCACCATCATATTCACAATCACTTGGGTCGCTGTAACGCCAGCCAATATACTGGCTAAAAACATCGCCCATCCGCCAAGCCAACCAAATCGAGGCCCCAGTGCTTTGGCACCCCAAGTAAACACGGTACCCGAATCAGGTGATGAGGTAGTGAGATGTTTATAAGATAAAGCAACAAAAAACATCGGAATGACTGACAAAATAAAAATAATGGGTAATTGATATCCGCTTTCTGCAGCTCCATAACCCAAAGCACCCGATAATGAGTAAGCCGGTGCAGTTGCAGCCAAGCCGATCATTACTGCGGTGGATCTTGATATCGCGCCTTTTTTGAGACCTTTAGATTCTAAAGTGTGCATACCTAATGTTTTGCATTTAATGCAATTGTTATATTATTTTTCGTGCAGAAATTAGCAAAGATTACTAATGAAGTCAAAAATGTATGAAATTCGTATCGTTACCTAGTTGCTCCTGAAAAACCTCAAGAAACATTGTAAATGTTAGTATCCATAGCTATTCATACCGAAATTCTGGTGAAATTAATGAATCTAAAGCAACAAAAATACATCCTGTGTGACGATTTCTCCTATGCGACTAGAGGAGATGTTGAGTTATCGTTATAGGCTGTATCGTTTGATTGGAGATTGGTCAGCATACCAGTTCGAATTTCCTGATTGGTTTCTGTTCGCTTTACCCACGTGCACAATGTCTCCGATATACACCCAATTTTCGATGCTCCTTTTGTTGTTCAAATACCAAGCTTACTGTGCATGCGACTTTAAAAGCACGCGGCAAAAAAGTATTCAAGAAAAAATCCAGAATCTCCATGGCCTTAAAAACAAGGTGTTTTCCTAAAGTCTCTCAAGCGTGAGATTTGTCACATTTTGATGAAGGAATTGCCTTATAAAATGCTACACTGAATCTATGAAAATAATATAATTTGATGACGGTAGAAAATGTTGATTGGGTGGGGTTATGGACTGCAAAAATATTAGTTTAGAACGCGCTATACAGCTTCTTTCCTCGATTAAGGATTTCAAGGGATTTTCGTCGGCAGATTTGGAAGTTGTTGCTAAAGTGTGTCATTGGCAGCAATATCACAAAGAAGAAGCGATTGTTCGTTATCATGATGAATCTAATAGTGCTTTTTTGATTGCTCAAGGCGCTGTTCGAGTAAACTATTTTTCTTTGGCAGGAAAGGAAGTTATTCTATGTGATCTTACTGCCGGGGAGATCTTTGGCGAATTAACAGCAATTGATGGTCGCCCTCGTTCTGCTACTGTAGTGGCAAAGGAAAATTCTCTATTGGCTTCGATTTCATCGTCAGCATTTATAGAATTGATTTATACCAATTGCAATTTTGCTAGCACTGTTTTACAGCGCTTAACGTCCCAGATACGTCGACTCACCGAACGTGTTTTTGAAGTAGAAACGCTAAAGGTACCTAATCGTATCCGTGCCAAATTGTTGCATCTAGCCCAAACTCAAGCTGTAATAGTGAATAACGAAGCGGTTATATCTCGGGCTCCTACTCATGTTGAATTAGCTTGCCTAATTGGTACTCACCGTGAAGCGGTTACACGAGAATTGAATAAGTTAAAAGAAAAAAAAATTATTTGTTGTCAAGGCCATGAAATACGTATCCTGAATATAGATAGACTTGCAGAAATGGTCGACGAATACGCTTCATAAGTATTTCGTAATGCTGGTTTTCGGAATTTTTGCTATTTATTATCAATAAGCTGTTTCTTTCTGAGTAAAAAAAGCGTCTTTAAATCCCTTTATTTGGTTTATCAATTTTTTAGATCACAAGACATAATAGCGTTGCATAATTGGTTTCCTATGTTGTGGAAAAACTTTAATCGTTTGACTGAGTTATGTTGCACAAGCAAATCAGGATACTAAAAATAGCACTATCAACGGTATTGAGAAAATGATGTGTTAAATGTGAAAAAAAGGAAGATGGAAATATTTTCATGATATTTTGATCATTGCGTAATATTTTTATTTTTTGTTAGTTTGTACTTTAAAACAACTTCATAACTAGGCGGTATATTTACTATGCGTGTTGTCATTATTGGATTATCAATTTTTTTCTTTTTGCTATCTGCGGTGTCTTTGTACAAAGGATTAACATCGCCTTCAGATTTGCCTTTGGCAGCCCCAGTATTGATCGATAAAGCACCTATTACACAATTACTCCCTGAGCGGGAAATTGAAAAGGCCGTTGCTAATAATTCGGTGAAAGTGGTTGAATCCGATATGACAGTTAAAAATCTACCGGTTGAGCATAATATGCAAGCAACTATTCCTGTAGTAGAAGTTGATACAATTAAAACTGAACAACCTGAAGAAGTAAAACAAGTAAAAACTGTCGTAAAAGCTAACAATAATAGTGATTCACAGTACAGCGTACTGGCAATCTTTGGGGGAAGAATTTTTCGTTCAGGGGAGGACCAAGTTAACGATGTGGCTAATTTGAAGATTGAGAAGTTGATCAGTGAATTGATGCTATTCCCAGATAATTTAATAAGCGTTGAAGGTCATTCTGACAGCCTGCCAACAGGTAAGATCCATAGAAATAATATGGATTTATCAATTCGGAGAGCGAGAGCTATTGCAAATATATTGATTGAGCGTGGCATTGCTCGAGATCGAATTTCTATTTCAGGCTATGGCGATACACGTCCGATTGAGAGTAATAATACCGAAGATGGGCGGGCAAAAAATCGTCGGGTTGAAGTAAAATTGATGCTGAAAGAACAAGGGGAAAATTAATGCACATGTATACGCAGCACTTTAGACTCAATAAACTTCCATTCGAAAATGTTCCTGATCCGCAATTTTTTTACAATCAAGGTGATCATGCCCGCATTCGCCAACAAATTTCGGGTTCTCTCGAAAGTGGAAGGGGGCTTATTGTTGTAACAGGCCCAATAGGTTCTGGAAAAACTACTTTAAGTCAGATGATAAAAGCTGACTTTCCTGAAAGTATCAAACTGATTTGGATGGCTGAACCTCCAGCAAATAGCAATGATCTTTACCTTTTTCTGGCACAAGAACTCGAATTGAATCCTTCCTCATCTGAAAAAACTTTTGTTATGAGAGATATTCGTAATGCGCTCTTAAAAGCAGAAAGTGAAGGGAAAAAATGCTTGGTTATTATTGATGAGTCTCACTTGATGTCGGATGATGTTATCAATGGTATTCGGTTGTTGAATAATCTCGAAGAAGGGTCTAAGAAATTAATTCAATTGTTGTTATTAGGTCAGGAAGAATTGATGGAAAAAATCAATCGCCCTGCGATGGAGCCTTTTAAACAACGCATAGCTGCGCTAGAAACACTCGGGAAAATGAATGTTGATATGGTGGGGAAATATATTGATCACCGCATTAAAGTAGCTGGTGGCTCTACTGACCTAATATCCGATACGGGATGGGAGGCGCTATCTATCGCTTTCCACGCAGGTGGGACACCCAGGACGATTAACTCATTATGTGATAGATCGTTTAATATTGCGTATGAGAGAAATAAATCAGTTGTTGATGCACATGATGTTTATGAAGCGACACAACGGTTAGGCCTCAGAACAGATGTTTTTCATTATATTATCTCCCTGAAAAGTAAGGAGAGAGATAAACAGGAAGAATTCGCTACCACTCAAGGAATGGTTGTGCAGCAGCAACCGCCTTTATCCGGCACAACGCATCATCAAACAACATTGGAGCAACCGATACCGTCTTTTCTAACGCCAACTAATAAAAGAACACACCCTATCGAAGAAGGAGTGTTGGAACCTGTGTTGGGTGAGGGTGGTTTTGGTGTCAAGACTAAGTCTGCGTTATCTTACGAAGATCTCGCTGAAAATATCAAAGAAAAATACGCTCAAAAGAATTTAAAAGGCCCTGTCATTTTACTCGTATCGTCAATCTCACTATTTACATTGAGTTTTTTGTTTTATTGTCATACCTCAGACTATAAAGGGTATGTGGATTGCTTTGTCAGTTTATTTACTTTCTAACTGAATTGTATTTTTCAGTTCGTGTGCATCGGTAATGGTTGCCTGCAAGGTTTTATCTTCGGTTGATTCGAACTATGGTATGACTTTGTCATAACACTCGATAGCACATTAGATTTTCCTGGTTGGCCGAGTCTGCCTTTATTGCAAGGCTTATGGTAGCTCGTTCTTATAAAAAATCTCCTAGTAAGCTTTGATTCAGACGACTTCAATCAACTGATTGCGTCGTACCATCACTCGAATAACCGGGATTTTGCTTTAACAATTTGAGAGCAAATTCTGTTGGATTTAAAAAATCAACAGGAGCTTCTTTGCAAGAATCTGATACTAATATACTAGTCAATAAGGATTTATACGTATCGAATTGGAAAAGCCGGATGAAGCAATCGAGTGTTATGATGATCTTATACTTCCAGAAAATGCGAGATAATCCTTGGTTATTTTCATAAAAAAGCAATAGGAATAAACGTGGTCATTAGGTCATAGCAAAAATTTCGAGATCGTCCTATAACTGGCTTCCTCGAATGTAGAAGATTTGTAAGTGTTTGATTCAACTATGCTGTAATAAGTGAACATAAAAATTCAAGAATACAGTTATGCAACGATCTCTTTCTGCTGTGATATGGTATGGAATTCTTTAGCAACCCCAAATTGGCTTTCTCTTTTCTATTCAGTCCTGATTCATGTCGCTCCCGTAGATTAGTTAGCAGCAGAAGTTGAATCTGCTGTGTAATCGAAAGGAGAAACAAGATGAATACTTTACCCCAATCTAAAATCAAACTGTGGGTAGTTTTGCTGGTTGTTTTGCCAGTATTTTTAGGTTGCAAAACAGTTCCGATCACTGATCGGCATGTGTCTGAAAAAGGTGGCTTCTGGGAACAGGATCAAAACATCGATTCACATTTTTATCATAATGCCTATGATGAGGATGAAACGATTGGCTTAATGTATGCCTCAAATTCAGGTGTGTTGCTGAATGGTTCTCCAACTAAGTATGTGACCAAAATCGATAATCATTCTTTCGTGAGCACCGCACCGCGTAGCAGCGCCCGAATCGAATTTAAATCGGGTAGCAAAGATTGTTTGGTTCAAGTTAATGAATTTTATTTTGGTAACGCTTATGTTGATACCGCCGATTGTCATTATCAAATCGATACGATACATGCGGTAATCCATGCGAAAAATGCAATTCTGCATGTGAATACACTGCAACAACAAACGACTGTAACGGTATTGAACGGTGTTATAAAAATTATGTTACAAAAGAATCCTACTGAATCGATTGATCTCAGTGAAACGCGCGAAGTGGTTGTGACGCACGAGGCAATCAGTCGACCAAGGATTCTGAAACTAGATGAAATACATCAACGTTTGCGTTGGAGAGAAAATCACGTGTTTTATGAGAAAGTTATCGATTGGAATAAAGTAGCTGCTGTTGCGGCGACTGTAGCCATTATCGCTGCAGCGATATTAGCGCCTAGAACAATGCGTGGCGGTAGAATACACGGTGGTAGGCACGGATGGCGCTAGCGACTTAACTTTCTAGTTACCTTAGAAAAGTCAAATAACCGGAACCTATATCTCTATATAGTATAGAGAATAAATAACTTAAACTACTCCGTGCCGCCTAGAAGATGCAGTAATCTTTATGTAACTAAAGTTTTAAAAGCAATGCTTTTTGTCGGGGTCTACAGTGCACGACCAACGTAATTGTTTGGTACCTGCGGTTTTGTTGACGAGATATTCAGCGCGTAGCTGTTTATTTTGCTCAATGGACATAGCAGCTTTTTCAGGAATAAAACGCTCCTGACTCCAGAAACGTATTCTACAGAAATCATCATCAGCATTACAAAGTCTATTGATTACAGCACTATAGACGGTTTTGTCAGTGTATACACCGTGTTCAATCAACACCAATTGAATAAATTTCCCAGATGAACCTATTTCGACGGAACGTACTAAACGCCAATTGTTACCACTTTCTAGTTTGGGGGCTTCAGGGGGTTGCGCAGTAGGTTCATTTTCCTCGGATGCTGAGAAGACGCTATATGGTAGTGCCAGTAGCAAAAATATAAGAGTGCTGATTATTTGTTTCTGCATAAATTCTCCCTATCAAATATCTTTTTTATGGGTCGGTATTTTAAGTTTGTTTAAGTATTATTTGAATTTTTTTGTAGCTTATAGCTTGAATCATCAGAGAGTTCTTTTAAATACTGGACGATTCTTGCAATCGGGCAGTATACGCGATTTTTTTTTTTTGAACATCCTTGACAGTTTTGTTTGCTTATGAAGAAGAACAAAATTAAATAGTTATTCTCTAAAAGGAACATGTAGCAATACATTGCTGCGAATATAACTGTAATTATGCCTTGCTCTTAAATAAAAGATATTAATATTCATTCATAAAAGGCAGTATAAAATTAAATTATTATTACTAATAAGGATAAGTCTATGCATAAAGAATTTGATTCTAACGAGAATACGGCTAGGCATGAATTAAATACCAATAGGCGTGTTTTCCTTAGAAATTCAGCAGCTTTTACAATGGGGTTGGGGATGCTTCACACCGGAGTGTCTTGGGCAAACACAGAGGTTGCTACAACCCATTCAAGTACATCACCTAAACCGGAAAATATACTCACTCCGGATGAGGCGTTTGACCGGTTAATGCAGGGTAATAAACGCTATGTTAATGGTAAATCTATGCCATTGGATTTTCATGATGTAGAGAGATCACTCGTCAGCGGGCAGAATCCCTATGCTACGATTCTTGGATGCTCCGATTCTAGGGTGAGTCCTGAACATTGCTTTGATGAAGCGCACGGTGACTTGTTTATTGTCCGTGGGGCCGGTAATTATTTGACTAATGATAATATTGCATCAATTGAGTATGCGGTTGCGGTATTAAAAACGCCCTTAATTATGGTGCTGGGTCATGAAAGTTGTGGAGCGGTAAAAGCGGCAATTGAAGCTGTTGATACGCATAAAGATTTTCCTGGGCATATTCAATTATTAGCCAGTGCAATAGCACCTGCGGTCAGAGCGGTCAGTGATACATCCAGTAGTCGACTGATCAATGTGACAAAAGCAAATATTATTAGGAATGTCGAGAACTTACGGGTTAAAACACCAATTATAGATTCTTATCATGACGAAAAGAAAATTCGTGTTGTAGGCGGACTTTATCACTTAAAAACTGGAATTGTTGAAGTTATTGCATAAAGTAGATTTTGGTTGCAGTGTGTACAAACTATAACTACTAGATTATAAATTTATAATGTGTATAAATTGTTATTATCTAACCCATTTTCGGCGATTTCTGCAGCGCGTAGTATCGCTTTTGCTTTGTTTTGTGTTTCAACCCATTCGTTTTGAGGAATGGAATCCGCAACAATTCCCGCACCAGCTTGGACGTATAATTTCTCATCCTTAATAACACTGGTGCGGATTGCGATAGCTAAATCCATGTCGCCGTTGAAAGCCAAATAGCCGACTGCTCCCGCATAAATGCCGCGCTTGGAAATTTCCAGCTCGTCAATAATTTCCATTGCTCGGACTTTGGGAGCGCCGCTTACAGTTCCGGCGGGAAAGGTGGCACGCAGCACATCGATGGCACTAAATTCGGGCTTTAATATTCCTTCTACATTGGATACGATATGCATGACGTGTGAATAATTCTCGATTTTCATTTTTTCAGTTACTTTGACGGATCCAGTTTGCGCTACACGTCCAATATCATTGCGCCCTAAGTCCATTAGCATCACGTGTTCCGCAATTTCCTTGGGGTCGGCTAATAAATCCGCAGCTAACTCGCGATCCTCCATAGTAGATTGACCGCGGGGGCGGGTACCGGCAATTGGTCGAACTGTGACGACATGACCCTCAAGTCGTACTAGAATTTCCGGTGATGCGCCCACAATATGAAAATCATTGAAATGATAAAAAAACATATAAGGTGACGGATTTAAGCCACGTAACGCACGATAAAGCGCCAAAGGTGTTGCGTTGAATGTTTTGCTGGTACGTTGTGACAAGACGACTTGCATAATGTCGCCTTCGTATATATAACGTTTTGCTTTTTCGACTGCTGCTTTAAATTCTGTTTCTGGAAATTCTGCAACAGCAGGATTGCTCACTACAGGCTTTAATGTCGGTGCTTTTAATGGTTGATGAAGTTTTGCCAGCAAATCTTTAAGGCGAGCGCAACCTGTGTGGTAAGCATTTTCAACGGCTGGATCGGCATACAGAATTAAATAAAGTTTGCCCGAAAGATTATCCACGACAATCAATTCTTCTGACAGCAACAATAAAATATCCGGTGTGTTGAGATTATCGGGAGGTGACGATTCTTCAAGCTTACGTTCAATGTAACGTATCGTATCATAAGAAAAGTAACCGACTAAACCACCACAAAAACGAGATATAACCGTTGCACAGGGTGCTGCTTTGAGCTTCGCCTGATAAGCTGAGATAAAATCAAGCGGGTCATCACTAACAAAGGTTTCAGATTGCTGTTTTGAAACAACTGTGATGACGTGGTCGCGTACTTCGATGCGGGTGGTTGCGGGCAATCCAATGTAAGAGTAGCGCCCGAATCGTTCGCCTCCCTGAACAGATTCCAATAAATAGGTGTAAGGCTGGTTGGCCAATTTAAGATAGATTGATAACGGTGTATCCAAATCGGCAAGCGCTTCTATTGTAATTGGAATGCGATTGTATCCCTGTTGTGCTATGCGATTGAATTCTGCTTCATCCATATATAGTTACTAAAGTAATTATTGCTGAAAAGTTCGAATCAATTGTGTCGCATCAATTAATGATGCGACTACTGCATCGCAATCTAATGCATAAACATCGCGCCCCTCGTTATAACCATATGGGACGCAAAACACTGAGCAACCTGCTGCGCGTGCGGCGATTGCATCATTCAGAGAATCTCCGATTAATAAGGCTTCATGGGCGGATACTTGAAAGTGTTCGCAAATATGGATAAGTGGCATCGGATCGGGTTTCTTTTTTGGCAAGCTATCACCCGATAAAATGATTTCGAAATAATCGTATAAACCGGTTGCGCGTAGCAACGGTAGGGTAAAAGCTTCTGCTTTATTGGTGATACAAGCTAATTTAAAGCCAGCCTGCTGCATGCTTTGGATACCTTCAATTACTCCCGGATAGGGGCGAGTGTTGTCGCTTAAATGCTCAGCATAGTATTTTTCATAGATGGGTAGGGCTTTGGAAAAAAGTGCCGTATCGGGCTCTCCATCCAATTGGCCAGTCAACGTGCGTTTTACCAGCTTCTGTATGCCTTTACCAATATATGATTGAATAGTGGACACCGATTGCTCTGGCATGCCAAGCTCTTTTAACATCAAGTTGGCTGATAACGCTAGATCTGCTGCAGTATCAAGTAAGGTCCCATCTAAATCAATCATGACTACTTGAATAGACAATGGGAATTGTATGCGTTGCGTCGAAGATACTATTTGTGAAGAAGATAGTGGGTTCATTGAGAAAAATAAAATAACGAATTACTCAGAAAGATTGCTTTCAGATTTTGTCGGTTAGGACACCTTTGCGAGTTCTGCACGAAATGCCGCTAAAATACTGTCATAGCGATGAGGGTCAGAGTCTTTGCCTGCTTGATAAATCGCTGATCCTGCCACAAATGTGTCGGCACCAGCACGGGCAATTTCCGCAATATTATCCACTTTAACGCCGCCATCAATTTCCAGCATAATATTATTGCCGCTCTCATTAATAAGTTTTCTGACTGCACGAAGCTTGTTGAGTGCTTCCGGGATGAATTTTTGCCCACCGAAACCTGGGTTGACGGACATAATCAAAATCAAATCCAATTTATCCAATACATGATCTAAATAATAAAGCGGTGTAGCTGGATTAAATACCAATCCAGCTTTGCAGCCCTGTTCTTTGATGAGTCCAATGGTACGATCAATATGATTAGAAGCTTCTGGGTGAAAAGAAATGATATTGGCCCCTGCTTTGGCGAAATCTGGAATAATGCGGTCTACTGGTTTGACCATCAGATGGACATCAATAAGTGCGGTGGTGACCGGGCGAATGGCTTCACAAACTAAAGGACCGATTGTAAGATTCGGAACATAATGGTTATCCATGACGTCAAAGTGAACAATATCTGCGCCTGAATCTATGACAGCAGTGATTTCTTCACCAAGTTTGGCGAAATTAGCTGATAGTATGCTGGGTGCGATGCGAAACATGTGAATCTCTCCGTAAACAAATTTGCTATTCTAACTCTAAATCATGGGCTAATCATAAAAGTGAAGAAGATTTATTGTGCCTCATATCGATGAGTGTTACTCGAGCATTTGAATATAGACTGTTGGAAAAATTTAAGAATTATCTAAAAAATGGATGAAGAAAAGAAATATGAGATAGGTATCAACATACGCACTGCATATTTATCCGATCAGTCGGATGAAGATTCCGATCGTTATGTATTTGCCTATACCATTACAATTGCTAATATTGGAAATGTAACCGCGCAACTTATCAGTCGCTCTTGGATTATCTTGAACGGCGATGGTACCTCTCAAGAGGTGCGTGGTTTAGGCGTAGTAGGTGAACAACCGCTGCTCAAGCCTGGAGATAGCTTTGAATATACAAGCGGAACAGTGATCTCAACCCCGGTGGGATCTATGAAAGGCAGCTATCAAATGACGACAGAGGATGGCGTTCAATTCGATGTAGATATTCCAGAATTCATTCTCAGTGCGCCCAGAGTTTTGCATTAGCAACTGATTTGTAAATGACAGGCAAGCTTTATTTAGTTCCTACACCTATTAGTCCGGGGGATATTGCTTGGGTGTTACCGCAATTGGCGCAACATCGGGTTGCAGAAATTGAGTATTTTATTGTGGAGCACCCCAAAACGGCGCGCCAGTTCTTAAAAAAAATTAATACTCAACATGCGTTACAAACGTTGCAACTACAGGAGCTTAACGAGCATACCCATCGTAATGATTTGTTTGCTTTGCTCGATCCCTTGTTTGCGGGACATGATGTCGGATTGTTGTCTGAAGCAGGGTGTCCGGCTATCGCCGATCCCGGCGCTGAATTAATTCGCTTAGCGCACCAAAATAACATTAACGTTATACCATTGGTCGGACCATCATCGGTTTCGCTGGCATTGATGGCCTCGGGATTAAATGGACAGTGCTTTGCATTTCATGGTTATTTGCCTATTGACAGTACCGACCAGGTTGAAAAGATTCTGTTGCTGGAAAAGCAATCGATTCAACACGATCAAACACAAATTTTCATTGAAACCCCTTATCGCAATAAAAAGCTACTGGAGCAATTAATCAAAGTTTGTGCCGAAAAAACACATCTTTGCATTGCAAGTCACATGACAGCGGATAATGAAATGATTGCGACTAAAACCATCCGTGAGTGGCGGCAGTCATCGCCCAATATTCATAAGATTCCAGCTATTTTTTTGTTGCATGGATAAAAAACGGGAAAACAGATACCGGTTAATACGGATGGCATTGAAAATTAGCCGGTTTTTTTCTGTATAAACTCGATTTTGTAACCGTCCGGATCTTCAACAAAAGCAATCACTGTCGCGCCATGTTTCATTGGGCCAGCTTCACGGGTGACTTTTCCACCTAGTTTCTTAACGTTTTCACAAGCTTGATAGGCATTTTCGACTTCAATGGCGATATGGCCAAAAGCATTACCTAAATCGTAAAATGACGTATCCCAGTTATACGTTAATTCCAATACGGCCCCATCAGCTTCATTTTGATAACCGATAAATGCAAGTGTGAATTTGCCTTCGGGATACTCTTTACGTCGCAGTAATTGCATGCCCAGCACTTGCGTATAAAAATCCAGTGATTTTTCCAGATTGCCCACGCGCAACATGGTATGCAGGATACGCATTTATACCTTTACCATTTCAAAATCTTCTTTACGTGCACCGCATTCTGGACAAGTCCAATTAATCGGTACATCTTTCCAACGTGTGCCAGGAGGTATTCCTTCGTCGGGAGAACCAAGCGCTTCATCGTAAATATAACCACAAATTAAACACATGTAGCGATGGTATTCGGAATTCTCTGCTGTAGACATGATAGATAGTCACTTCCTTTTCGGTTAAAATAGGCCGCTATTTTACGGTATTAATTCATGTTACAGCCACCCCCAATTGTACTTTCTTTTGCAGCCAGTGATCCTACCGGGGGAGCAGGTATTCAGGCCGATATGTTGACTATCGCGAGTATCGACTGTCATCCATTGTCCGTCATTACTGCGATCACGGTTCAAGATACCGTGGGTGTAGTGGATCTTATGCCGCTCGATGCAGCGTGGATTACTGCGCAAGCGCGAATAGTACTGCAAGATATGCCAGTGCGTGCATTTAAACTCGGTTTGTTGGGCAGCGTGGAAACAATTGCAGCAATTGCTGCAATTGTTTCAGATTATCCTGAGATACCGCTGGTCATGGATCCCGTTCTGGCTTCAGGACGAGGAGATCCGTTAACCGATGAGCGGATGATTGATGCAATGCGTGAACTATTATTGCCGCAAGTTACAGTATTGACACCCAATAGTTTGGAAGCACGGCGGTTCGCACAGTACGAATCGGATCACTCAGGAAGTCAGTTAGATTTGTCCATTTGCGCACAACGATTGTTAGATGCCGGATGTAAGCATGTATTAATAACAGGTACGCACGAAAATTCGTGCAATGTAAAAAATACCCTTTATTCTGCCACAGGCCAAATCAAGACTAATGAGTGGGAAAGGCTTGACGCAAGCTATCACGGTTCGGGTTGTACGCTGGCATCCGCGATTGCAGCACAGCTCGCACGAGGATTATCCATTAACGATAGCATTGTCAAAGCACAACAATATACTTGGCAAACTTTACGAGCAGGATTTCGTCCCGGTAAGGGACAATACATTCCGGATCGTTTTTTTTCGAATGGATGAACAAGAAGAGATTGACAGTGACAAGGCAACGCCAACGATCGCATTCCTCAGCCATTAACGGATTGTATGCGATTACGCCGGATCTGACGCAGACCGAGGAATTAGTCGATAAAGTTCAAAAAGCATTGCAAGGTGGCGTGAAATTACTGCAATATCGCAATAAATCGGCGAGTTGTGGTTTGCTTCGAGAACAAGCACAAGCTTTATTGTCGCTATGTAGGAGCTATCACGTTCCTATGATTGTGAATGATGATTTGGATCTGGCACTCGAAATCGATGCAGACGGTGTGCATTTGGGACAGGATGATTTGGCACGATGCGAAGTAAAAGAGCGGTTGACTGGATACAGTAAAATCTTAGGAATATCATGCTACAACCGGTTGGAGCTGGCATTGCAAGCGCAACAACTCTGCGCAGATTATGTGGCATTTGGCGCTTTTTTCCCTTCTGCAACTAAGCCCGATGCAGTAAAGGTTACGGTAGATTGGGTCTATCAGGCAAGAAAACAAATCGCTATTCCAATTGTCGGCATTGGAGGTATTCGCATAACCAATGCAGCAGCAGTTATTCAATCTGGTTGTGCTGCAATCGCGGTGAGTGATGATTTGTTTAATACACGCAATATTCAATTGAGGGCGCAGCAATTGGTGCAGCTTTTTCAGGATGTTCATCAACAAGATGAAACAAAATTTTTCTAACCTTTTATGAGTAACGAAATGACTTCACGCAATCAGCAATTATTCGAATTATCAAAACGTTATATCCCAGGAGGTGTCAATTCTCCGGTGCGGGCGTTTAAATCGGTGGGAGGCGATCCTGTTTTTTTTCAACGAGGTGAGGGTGCTTATTTCTGGGATGCTGATGGAAAATCTTATGTAGATTACGTCGGTTCCTGGGGGCCGTTAATTTTAGGACACGCCCATCCAGAAGTGGTTAAAGCCGTACAAGCTGCCGCACAAAATGGTTTAACGTATGGTGCCCCAACCGAAGCCGAGTTGGAAATCGCACAATTAATTTGTCAGTTATTGCCATCGATCGAACAGGTACGTCTGGTCAGCTCGGGTACCGAGGCAGGTATGAGTGTTATTCGTTTAGCACGCGGCTTTACAGGACGTAGCAAAATCATCAAATTTGAAGGTTGTTATCACGGCCATGATGATTCTTTACTTGTTAAAGCGGGATCCGGTGCGTTGACTTTTGGTAATCCAAGTTCAGCCGGGGTGCCCGCAGAAACTGCAGGACACACCATTGTATTGGACTACAATGATATCACGAGCGTAGAGCAAGCTTTCAATCAATGGGGTAAGGAGATTGCCGCTGTGATTGTTGAGCCGGTGGCGGGGAACATGAACTTAATTGCCCCTAAAGCAGATTTTCTGCAAAAATTACGTGCATTGTGCACGCAGAATGGTAGTGTTTTGATTTTCGACGAAGTCATGACAGGATTTCGTGTCGGATTAACTTGCGCACAAGGGCTTTATAAGATTAAGCCGGATTTAACAGCTTTAGGTAAAGTTATTGGCGGTGGGATGCCAATGGCGGCTTTTGGTGGACGCCGCGAGATCATGCAATGTTTGGCGCCGTTGGGGCCTGTTTATCAGGCGGGAACATTGTCAGGAAATCCTGTTGCGGTGGCGGCGGGTTTGGCTACGCTTAAATTGATTCAAGCGCCTGGTTTCTATGAGAAATTAACGGAAATGACACACCGGCTAACAGAAGGATTGACAACCGCGGCACAAAGATACGATATCGATTTTTGTGCGCAATCGATTGGGGGAATGTTTGGAATCTATTTCTCAGAAACAATTCCTACCAGTTTTGCTGAGGTCATGCAGTGCGATAAAGCTGCATTCAATCGGTTCTTCCACGCCATGTTGCAAGAAGGTGTTTATTTTGCTCCTTCAGCATTTGAAGCAGGATTCGTTTCATCGATGCACGGTGACATTGAACTCAACAAAACTTTTGCTGCTGCAGATAAGATTTTTAGTTATTGGAATCAGTAACGATAGATATGTAATAAAAAAGGCAGCTAATTTAGCTGCCTTTTTTATTGATACCAATCAACAACAGTTATGGACGCATCGAAGCAATATAGGCTGATACGGCACGTTTTTCTGAGCCACTCATACGAGTAATCACTTTTTGCATTACGTCGCCGTCATTAGCGCGATCACCCGTATTAAACAGGCTTAACTGAGTATGTGTGTATTCCGCATGTTGTCCAGCAAGCGCAGGGTAGCGGGGAGGAATTCCTGTACCTTTGGGTCCGTGGCAACTTGCGCAGGCGGGAACACCATTTTCAATATTGCCGCCGTGATACAAAATTTTTCCTGTTTCAAGAAGTTTTGCATCCGCTTCTACTTGACTGGGTACCATTTTCTGTTTTGCATAATATTCACTCAGTTTTTTCATATCTTCTTGCGAAAGCGCGGCGACCATCGCTGACATTACGGGACTATTCCGCTTTGCCGGCTCATTCTCAGTCGCTTTAAAATCGAGTAACTGCTTAGAAAGATACTCGGCATGTTGTCCTGCTAAAATCGGATTGGCCGGAATAATGCTATTGCCGTCGGCATTATGGCACCCTGCGCATACACCAGAAGCGATTTCTTGGGCTGTCGCGGGTGCTGCAGGTGCTGCGGTAGCTTCTGATGGATCTGCATTGGGTGTAGCCGTGTTTTCACTATTACTGTTGCTGTCAGCAGTGTTAGTATTTTCTGCTGAAAGTGGTGTAACCATTGTCAAAACTACAATTACTGTTATTACTTTAATTATGTTCATAATATTCATTCCGTCTTTAGAGCTCTCAAAAGTTGGCAAGCATTGGAAAAACGTTGTATTTTAACAAGGCAAAAAGACCTTAACAACAAAATTAATCAGGTTTTTATGATTCAATATTTTATTTCTCAATGAAAACAGTCCTAATTATTTTGCTATTGATCAATAGTTTGTTTTTTGTTGCCGCGTCATTTTTCTTGAAAAAAGAGCAATTAAGCGCTCCAATAGCACTTAATTCTGAGAAAATTGTATTAGTACCGATCAATGACGGTTGTTTGCAATGGGGTAATTTTTATGAAGAACAGATACAATATTCGGAAACTGTGATGGCAGAATTTTATCCAGACTTATCTTACGAGTGGGAGAGTATTGGCAATGCTGTGAAATATCTGTTGTTTATTCCATCATTGCCCAATAAAGAAGCGACCAATCGCATGATTAATAAATTGCGTAATTTCGGCATCGCCAGCTTTCGAATAAAAAAGCCCGAGGAACGCTGGAAGAATACCATTTCCGTTGGCGTGTATGATGATAAGCAAGAGGCACAGAAACAGTTGGACGATCTCGTAAAAAAAGGTATAGCCAATGCGGTGATAGAAGAATTTGAGGTTGAATTAAGAAAAATGATTATCCAGCAGTCGAGTTCCATTATCCAAGAGCAAATGCATAAAGTTGTTGAGCAATTTGAAGGTACACAATTGACTGCTGTTCAATGTAAAGATTGAGTATCATAAATAGATTGTTCAATTCAGTTAAATAAAATGTCAGTTTCAATAAAAACTCCAAAAGAAATCGAAACAATGCGGATTGCTGGTCGATTGGCATCAGAAGTTCTTGATTATATAGCGCCCTTTGTCGTGTCAGGCACTACTACCGAAGAGCTGGATACGTTATGCCATCACTATATGGTCGATGTACAGAAAACTATTCCAGCACCGCTTAATTACGCACCATCCGGCCATTCTCCTTACCCGAAATCGATTTGTACTTCAATTAACAACCAGATTTGTCACGGTGTTCCAGGTAATAAAAAATTAAAAAATGGTGACATCGTCAATATCGATATCACCGTGATTTATCAAGGTTATCACGGCGATACGAGTCGTATGTATTATGTAGGAGAACCCTCGATTCAAGCCAAACGCTTATGCGAAGTGACTTATGAAGCCATGTGGCGTGGCATTGAACAGGTCGAGCCAGGCAAAAAGCTGGGTGATATTGGCCATGCTATTCAGAAATTGGCTGAAGGTGTTGGATATAGTGTGGTTAGAGAATTTTGCGGACATGGCATTGGCATAAAATTTCATGAAGATCCACAGGTACTTCACTACGGTAGGCCTGGAACGGGAATGGAATTAAAATCAGGGATGATTTTTACCATTGAACCGATGATCAATGCCGGTAAAGCAGGTATTCGTCACATGCCGGATGGCTGGACCATTACCACCAAAGACGGCAGTTTGTCAGCGCAATGGGAGCATACCGTTTTGGTGACTGAAAATGGCTATGAAGTATTGACCGTGTCAGCAGGTACACCTGACAAACCAATTTATCATTATACCAATTAGTTTTTTTATTTAAATATATGACACGAAGCAATCAAAGAACGCACATACAGATTCGTCCTGTCAAAATTACCCGTCAATTTACGCGCTATGCGGATGGATCGGTATTGATTGAATGTGGAGAAACGAAGGTAATATGCACGGCAACCATTAATGAGCAGGTTCCCTCTTTTTTAAAAGGACAGGGGCAAGGTTGGTTGACTGCCGAATATGGAATGTTGCCTGGTTCAACGCATTCGCGTATGCAGCGTGAAGCAGCGAAAGGTAAACAATCCGGGCGCACTATGGAAATCCAGCGATTAATCGGGCGTGCCCTACGTGCTGTGGTTGATTTGAAAAAACTAGGAGAGCGTACCATTCTGATCGATTGTGATGTCATACAGGCGGATGGAGGTACGCGTACCGCAAGTATCACAGGTGCTTTCGTTGCTTTGCACGATGCGGTGGAAAAACTGATTTATCAACAATTGATTGAGACCACCCCGATTATCGATCATGTGGCTGCCATATCAGCCGGCATTCACCGAGGCGTTGCATTGCTTGATCTGGATTATGAAGAAGATTCATCGTGCGATACGGATATGAACGTAGTGATGACAGGCAATTTAGGCTTAGTGGAAGTGCAAGGTACCGCTGAAGGAATGACTTTTAGCCGTAACGAGTTGAGCACCTTGCTGGATATGACGCAACACGGCATACAAGAATTGATTGCAATACAAAAAGAATCGTTAGCGCAGGAATCCATGGCACGTGGATAGTGTGCAAAAACTGGTCATTGCCAGTAATAATGCTGGGAAAATAGCTGAAATCAGTACGCTGCTTGCACCTTTGGCTATAGAGGTGGTATCTCAATCGGCCTTCAATGTAAGTGAAATTGCAGAACCCTTTGTGACATTTGTTGAGAATGCATTGGCAAAAGCACGGCATGCCAGCCGCTGCTCAGGATTGCCGGCATTAGGAGACGACTCAGGGATTTGTGTCGCAGCGCTCAATGGCGCTCCGGGTGTTCATTCTGCGCGGTATGCTGGAGAACCCAAGTCGGATGCGCGCAATAATCTGAAGCTAATAGAATCGCTACAAAACCAAACCGATCGACGCGCTTTTTATTACTGTGTCATTGTACTCGTGCGTCATGCTGATGATCCGCAACCGATCATCGTCGACGGTTCGTGGCATGGAGAAGTCATCGCTCAACCGCGCGGAACAGGAGGATTTGGCTACGACCCGTATTTTTTTCTGCCTGAACTTGATAAAACTGCTGCCGAGTTAACCGCAGAACAGAAAAATCAAATCAGCCATCGCGGTACAGCGCTGGGGAAATTGGTTGCCATTTTACGTACTGAGAGTTATTGATAAGAATATACTGTACTGAAGATCTTCCTCGATTTGCAAAGCCGTAGTAGGAAGATTATTCTGAAAAATTTCTTCATGCGACCCCGCAAAAATCGACGAGCAGTTAATGCTGACACTGAAAGACATCGAGCGTTGTAGCAGACAGATTTATGCTTAAGTCTTATCCACTTTAACTTTATTTTTTCTGGTAGACAGTGAGGAAGATGAAGGGGTATTCGCGTCTGCTTGGCCTTTTGCGCGTTTAATGAGCTTATCTTTTGGATAACGGATTGAAAGCAAATGAAAAATTGCCTTCTCAACAACTGCTACATATTCATTCGCTTGTTGCAGGCTAATTTGCAGTGAGCCAGGTTGATGAATCAGGTTATTTCTCTTTGCTTGGCCCTCATTAAGCTTATTTTTGAAACCGGAGTTGTGCCCAAGATAGTGCTCCAATATAGGGCCATACAATTTTTCTAATGGAGGAGAAGGCATTTCCAATAACAGTTTTTGCAAATCTGGATGCCTTCTACAGAGTACTTCCTTTATCGCCAATTCTGCTGCAATTGATGCATAAATATACTTGTAGTTAGGTAAAGATTCATGCTTTGCACGATGTAGGTGGCGCATTGCATCTAAGGGTAGTGTATTGATGTTAGAGCGGCTTGAATTTCACCATAGGTACGATCAGTGGTGTGCTTGAGAAATTGTCACTGACTATATAAAGTGTTGAAGGAATGTCTTGCAATTCATCAATATCTGTAGCCCATTGCTCAGATTGCGCTGAGTAGGTTCCTTCGTTAAGGTGAAAATGCCGAAGGTGATATTTCAAAAGTGCCGTTAAGTTTCGAACAGAATTTCGAATTTCATTAAGAGGCGAATCGATTGCTGCTCGAGATTCTTTCGAAAGATTCGCTCCCTCAAATCGTCCAAAGTTCTTTAATTCAGTAATAACCTCTTCTTCCAATTCAATGTCTTCCATTCGAGCGTTGATGCTGCCTTTCGAGTACGAAACTATCATCTCTATTGTTCTACCTGATGGAAGTGTTTTTTGGAAAGTGTATGAATTTCCAGAAGTTGAATTTTCATCATTGTTTAGCAGAAGAGTATATTTACATTGGATGTAAATCTTCATGATATTGGATTAATTTTTTTACTCTATTTTCTTGATGTTAACTAATCTATGTTTCTAGTATGAAAAGATTAGCCTGTGTGCGATGTGCAATTTCCGCATTTGTAGAGAAATGGATAACTGTTGCGCATCTATCAGACGACAATCAAACTACAAATTATTGCAAAATATCATAGTGATACTTCAGGTGATCGCCAATAAACGTGCTGATGAAATAATAACTGTGATCATAGTCCTGGTGGTAACGTAACGTCAATTTCTGGCCGGCTGCGGCGCAGACATTTTCTAAACGGTGTGGTTGCAATTGTTCGGTTAGGAATTGATCATTCAGGCCTTGATCGATCAACAGATCCGGTACGTTGCGACCATCTTCGATCAGTGCGGTAGTATCGTATTGCCGCCAATTTTGTTGATTTTCTCCCAGATAGTGACGAAAAGCTTTTTGTCCCCACGGACACAGCATCGGTGCGCAAATCGGTGCAAAAGCAGAGACCGAGCGAAAAATATCAGGATGACGGAGTGCAAGGGTGATTGCACCATGTCCGCCCATCGAATGACCGAAGATGCCCATGCGATTTGCATCGGCTGGGAATTGATCGATGATGATTTGGCGTAGTTCCAGGGTAATGTAGCTTTCCATGCGGTAAAACTTCGACCACGGTGCTTGCGTTGCGTCCAAATAAAATCCTGCACCTGCACCGAAATCCCAATCGTCCGTTTCACCGGTAATGCCGGTTTGGCGTGGACTGGTATCCATGGCAACCAGCATTACGCCATATTCTGCAGCATAGCGTTGTGCACCGGCTTTGATCATAAAAGTTTCTTCGGTACAGGTGAGGCCAGCGAGAAAAAACAGCACCGGAACGCGCTGGTTCTGTGTTTGCGGTGGTTGAAAAACTGAGAAGCGCATCGGCAAACCAATGACAGTCGATACATGCTGATAAAAACCTTGTGTGCCGTCAAAACACCGGTGTTGGCTACGAGTCTCGAATGCCGTCATGCTAATACACCACGACTGAACGAATCGATTCGCCGCTTTTCATCAAGTCGAAGCCTTGATTAATGTTTTCTAGTGTAAGAGTGTGTGTAATCAACGAGTCGATATCGATTTTTCCTTCCATGTACCACTCGACAATTTTGGGCACATCGGTGCGGCCGCGCGCACCACCAAATGCAGAGCCCTCCCATTTTCTGCCGGTAACAAGCTGGAAAGGGCGGGTGCTGATTTCCGCTCCAGCTTCGGCGACGCCGATGATGATGCTGCGTCCCCAGCCTTTATGAGTGCATTCTAATGCTTGGCGCATCACTTTAGTATTACCAATACATTCAAAGCTATAATCTGCACCGCCGTCGGTTAGTTGCACGATAGCGTCAACCAGATTGGGCACATCTTTGGGATTGATGAAATGAGTCATGCCAAATTTCCGCGCCATCGTTTCACGTTTGGGATTGAGATCGATGCCGATGATTTTATCCGCACCCACCATACGTGCGCCTTGGATCACATTCAAACCGATACCCCCCAGACCGAATACGACGACATTGGCACCTGCCTCGACTTTGGCGGTATAAATAACTGCACCGATACCCGTTGTGACACCGCAACCGATATAACACACTTTATCAAACGGAGCGTCTTCGCGGATCTTGGCCAAGGCGATTTCGGGTACCACAGTGTAATTGGAAAACGTCGATGTACCCATGTAATGAAAGAGCGGTTTGCCATCCATAGAAAAACGTGAAGTATTATCTGGCATGACACCACGGCCTTGCGTACTGCGAATGGCCTGGCACAAATTGGTTTTTTTCGATAAGCAAAATTTGCACTCACGGCATTCGGGTGTGTATAAAGGAATGACATGATCGCCTTTGCGCAAAGACTTTACATTCGGTCCGACATCTACCACGATACCCGCGCCTTCATGACCCAATACCGTGGGAAAGAGTCCTTCGGGATCAGCGCCCGAAAGGGTGTAGTAATCCGTATGGCAAATGCCCGTGGCTTTGATTTCAACCAACACCTCGCCGGATTTTGGCCCGGCTAAATCAATCTCTTCAATGGTGAGAGATTGTTTGGCTTGCCAGGCTACCGCGGCTTTCGTTTTCATAACATATCCTTTATTTCTTGTTGCACAAATGTGCCAGCAATCCACGGCCGGCTTCTTCAACCATATCCAGAACAACTTCAAAACCTTGATGGCCACCATAATAAGGGTCAGGTACTTCGGTTTCGGTTGCCGTATTATTGCCGTAATACATGAATAATTGAATCTTTTCATGGTGTTGCTCTGGGCTTTTCTGTTGAAGCAAAGCAAGGTTTTCCTTATCCATGGCAAGAATATAATCAAATACTTCAAAATCCTTTGCATTAACTGCACGGGCACGCAAATCATCCATTTGATAGCCGCGTTTCATCGCTGCCTGCTGCGAGCGCTGATCGGGCGGGTGTCCGATGTGATATGCGTGTGTTCCGGCAGAATCCACCTCGATTATATGTTCGAGACCCGCATCTCGGACATAATGGCGGAAAACAGCATCGGCAGTGGGGGAGCGACAAATATTGCCCATGCAGACAAATAATATTTTTATTTTGTGATCTTTATTCATGACTGTTTTTTTAAAATTATTTCTTCGTTGAAGCTATCTAAATGTCAGTCAATTTAGAATCGATGACACCCAAGGAAAGCATTTTAAAAGGACTGTGATTAAAGTGACACTAATTTTTTAACCAGGAGCGCAAAGGTATTATTTTCAATGCTATTTTATAAGGAGGAGTTTATACATAACCTTGGTGGATAATACCAAATTCGGGTGCGGCGTTGCTTGAAAATGCTTACCTCTGAAATTGAGATTGAGTAATACCAGTTTATGATTACAATCAAATAAATATATGAGACGGTAGAAGTAGCATATGTAATGATCAGGAAACTACTAACATTCAATAGTTTTTTCATTGATCGCTTGTTTTGCAACGCTCGCCTAAACTAGGGTAATGGCGGCAATCCAAGTTCCTTGATGAATCCATTATGTTTCTCAGTAGCCTCATTGATCTGTTTCTCCAGCACCGCTAATTGGGTGTGGACAGCCGCCAAATCGATCGTTTCTTCCTGCTTCGCAGTGCTGATGTAGCGCGAAATGTTCAGGTTGTAATCATTATTCGCTATTTTATCCATCATCACCCGGCGAGAATAACGGTCCTCCTTATTGCGGTATTGGTAGGTAGAAACGATCTTTTCGATGTGCTCCGGTAATAAACGGTTTTGGCGCTTGCCTTTCTCAAAGTATTCACCGGCGTTGATAAACAACACATCATCGGGCTTTTTGTACTTCTTCAGAACTAAAATACAGACCGGAATGCCCGTCGAGAAAAACAGATTGGCGGGCAAGCCAATCACCGTATCGATATGGCCGTCTTTCAGCAGCTTGGCTCGGATGCGTTCCTCAGCGCCGCCACGAAACAGTACACCGTGGGGCAGGATGACAGCCATGACGCCTTCGGGCTTCAGGTAGTGAAAACCGTGCAGCAAAAAGGCAAAATCGGCGGCGGATTTTGGCGCAAGCCCATAATTCTAATCGCAAGAGCTCTATTGCTAACAACATGCCTCAATTAAACTGGAATCAACACTTCGGTAATTGCGGTATTATTTATTAGGATCTTTTGTGATCGAACTGATCGTGTCCTGTTTTGAATGTTTTTTATCGGACTTTAAAAGACTGT
>JAMXAG010000005.1 GCA_024281675.1 Nitrosomonas sp. | reverse complement strand
GAGTCATACCACAGCGACATGTCATAATCAGCACTCTTGCTCGCACTACTCGTGCCATACGTCGTTGCCATTTTATTTACCTCCTAGCAATAAAGGAATTAATAGAAAATTACGCTTGGCATAGAATTAATCAAAATTAATATTCCATTGCCAGCTACAGTTTTAGACAGGCCCTCTATCAACAAAAGTTCCCGTTTGCTTATCCAACCTAGCGCAGTCACAGTTATAAAACCGATCTTTATCCCTATGTGCGATAAGGTTGATAGTTTTATTTTAAAAAATAATTTTCATTTGTACAAGTGGTTATCAAATCAATTCGAGCTAAAAGCTCCGAACAATTCGTAACAAAAATTTAACCGTCATAAAACTGTAACATTTTTGCCTTATAAAGGTTGTCACTCGATCAACCTTTTTAAATTTCTGGATTAAAAACTATGCAATTATTCAGACCTCCTTTGGCAATATTGGCTGTAATCAGCTTATGCGTCGCTTCCAGTAGTCATGCATTGGATTTGTATGTTGACACGAAAACTAAACAAATTTTTGCTGAACCTGGACCTGGTAGAGTGCACATGGGCACTTACGAGAAATCTGGAGCTACCGCAAAAGCAACGAAACAAGCTAGTCCATCAACCGAATTGACTCCAGTTCCTGAAGATCAGAAGGCTGATGCAAGCAATAAGAGCACCCGTGATCGCTTGACAAGATTGCGAGAGAAAGCCGAAAAAGAGCAACTTAAAGGCCAAGTTTCAATGCTCGATGAACGTGTCAAGGAAGTTGAAAAAATACACGGCAACTTTGATGACCGTGGCTTACATTGGTCAACTAAAGATGGAAACTTCTCCGTGTCACTCAACGGACGGATTCAACCTGCTTCGCAGTACAACTTTATCAATGAGCCAGACCCTGCTTTCGGATCCAATACCGCAAACGAACTCAATAGTGGCATGAATATTCGCCGTGCTCGTTTGGGTGTGGAAGGTACTTTTCTCAAAATTTGGGATTACAAATTTGAATATGACTTTAGCCGGGGCAATGGCTCGGTTGGTTCCGGTATTACCGATGCATTTGTACGTTTGAATCATACCAATGCACTTTCCTACAAAGCCGGTTCCTTCAAAGAACCATTCAGCTTGGAAGAAGCCGCCAGTAACCGCTATCTAACCTTCATTGAACGTCACATGTCAGTGAATGCATTTGTCGACAATCCCAATACCTACAAAACAGGTATCGGTGTCAATTATGCCGTACCGAGATGGCAAACCGGTATCGCCTTCCAAACAGAACCCATCGGTGGTTGGTCATCGGCCTCTACCTCGGTCAATGCTAACGGCAATCAGAATCGCAACAATGGTTCGGGTGATACTGGCTGGCAAGGCATTGGGCGCGTCTCAGGCAGGCCATGGATGGAAAGTGAAACCAAATTCTTGCATGTCGGTGTTTCTGCCGGACATACGGATGTTAATACGCAATACCGTGCTGATGGCACTATGGTCGGTGAAGGACAAATTGGTGGAGGGGGTGGTATGTCATTCTTTGCATTCCCAGGCACCAACGTCGATCGTAGTAACATTCTGAATACCGGTAATTTGAGCACAGGTGCACTGTCAGATCCCAATCATCGCCGTGTCAGCAGTTATGATCGCTATGGTGCAGAGAGTTGGTTTGTGTATGGCCCATTCTCGGCACAAGCGGAATACCTGCGCACGAATATTAATGGTACCGGTTATAGCGGTGAACATTTAACCGGCTACTATGGTTTCATTAGTTACTTCCTGACTGGGGAATCCAAGGCTTATCATGTTAGGAACGGTGCCGCAAACCGCATTAAACCGAACAAACCGTTTCAATTTGGTGGCCCAGGTCTAGGTGCGTGGGAAGTTGCATTTGGTTACGATTACATCGACATGAATTCCGGTGCGATCAAAGGTGGCGAAGCAGATATGGTCCGATTTGGATTAAATTGGTATCCCCACTCCAATGTTAAATTTCAGGCCAATGTCGTGCATACGCTCAATATCAATACCGCAGGAACGCCCACCACCAATACCAATGGATATTCAGGTGGCGCCGGCGCAAGGACGCATGGTTGGGATAATGCTAGTCTAAGTGCATTCTTGACACAATTGACGGTAGATTTCTAGCAGCAGTACCATTACTCAAAATAATGAATGGTAATTTTTTGATTACTTTGGGGTGAGATTGCGCAACTTGAGCAGCACTCCAAAAACAAAAGATTCTGGATTAGCGCACAACATCAGTAGTTCCGAAATTACGGAGAAAAA
Source organism: Nitrosomonas sp. (assembly GCA_024281675.1). Taxonomy (GTDB): domain Bacteria; phylum Pseudomonadota; class Gammaproteobacteria; order Burkholderiales; family Nitrosomonadaceae; genus Nitrosomonas. The sequence continues at coordinate 164,593 of JAMXAG010000005.1, read as the reverse complement.
AATGATGCAAACATTAAGATCTAATTTATTAAAGAATTTACTTATTTTCAGTAGCTTATTCGGCTGCATTGGCGTAGTTCATGCACAATCAATCATTAAAATTGATGGCTCCAGTACAGTGTATCCAATCACTAAGGTGGCTGCAGATCAGTTTGAAGCCACAAAGCAAAATACCATTAAGGTGGCGATGAGCATTTCCGGCAGTGGCGGCGGTTTGAAAAAATTATGTAGCGGTGAAATCGATATCGCAAATGCCTCACGTCCGATTTCAAAAAAAGAGCTGGCTGAATGCAAAAGCGCAAAAATACAGTTTATAGAAATCCCGGTTGCATTTGATGCTTTAACGGTAGTTATTAGTCCTCAAAATACCTGGAGCACTGCAATGACCATAGCGGAATTGAAGAAGACATGGGAACCGGCTGCTCAGGGAAAAATCATGCATTGGAATCACGTTAATTCCGCTTGGCCAAATGACATAATCAATCTTTATGTTACCGATAGAGATTCCGGTACTTTTGATTATTTCACCGAGGCGATTGTGGGTAGAGCCAAATTTAGCCGCAATGATTTCAATAAATCAGAAAATGACAATACTTTGGCGAAAGATATCGCCCATAATAAAAATGGGCTGGGATTCTTGGGTTTTGCATATTACCTTGACAATCAAACTCAAATCAAAGCCGTGGCAATTGATAGTGGAAAAGGCTATGGCGCAGTTCTGCCTTCTGTTGAAAGTGTCGAAGATGGCAGTTATCAGCCGCTATCTCGCCCCGCCTTTATCTATGTCAACGCCAAATCTGCTGAAAAACCGGAAGTACGGGAATTCGTGACATTTTATTTGAAAAATGCTGTTCTGATTGCGAAAGAAGCTCGATTATTTCCGTTACCGCCCCGAGCTTACACCACAATGCTAGAGCATTTTAATAAAAAAAGAGTGGGTACTGTATTTGATGGCGTATCGGCAGTGGGTTTAACCATTGACGATTTGATCAGGCGCGAAGGTCGCTTGGAGTTTGAGCATCACTAACCGTTACAATGCAAAAACATTGGTCGAATCCAAATATCGTAGAGTGGTGCCAGTATCTATTGAACAGTTATGTTTATTGGACAAAAAATGAGCTTTTGAAGCGGGATGGCACGCCTTTGACGCAAGCTGAGCGATTATTTGATTATTCACAGATTGTTGTTTCTCATGGGATACAAATCGATCCGGTTCTGAATTTTGGCAACCGCGCAGCACTGCGGTTATGGGAGATGGATTGGGAACAATTTACCCGCACGCCGTCTCGCCTAACGGCTGAACCAATGAACCGTGAAGAACGTTCACGTATGTTGGCACAAGCGCAAAACCAAGGCTATATTTCAGACTATCGCGGCATACGAATTTCCAGCACGGGAAAACGTTTCCTAATCAACCAAGCTATCATTTGGACTGTACAGGATACTAATGGAGCAACCGTGGGGCAAGCAGCAACTTTTTCAGATTGGCAGTTTCTGAATGATTAAGCATGCGCTGTTTTCCCCCAGGAATCCCGTAAAGTAACCGCGCGATTAAACACCAGTTTACCGGACGTCATGTCATAACGATCTGCAATAAAGTAACCATTACGTTCAAACTGGAAACGCTCTTCTGGTTTTGCATCAATCAATGCCTGTTCGACATATCCCGAGATAATTTTCTTGGAATCGGGATTCAATGCTTTTTTATAGTCTTTGTCGCCACTGTCTGGATAGGGGTCGGTAAACAAACGATCGTACAAACGAATTTCGGCAGGCTGCGCATGCTTGAGTGATAGCCAATGAATATTGCCTTTTACTTTGCGGCTATCCGCGCCTGCTGTACCGCTTTTGGTATCTGGATCATAAATGCAATGTATCGCTTCAATTTCACCCTGCGTGTTTCTTTCGACATCGACACATTTAATGATGAACGCGTAGCGTAATCTCACTTCAGCACCCGGTGATAGCCGAAAATAACCTTTTGTGGGCTCTTCCATAAAATCATCTTGCTCAATATAAAGTATTTTGGAAAATGGAACCGTACGCTTGCCCCATTCCAGTTGCTGCGGGTGATTTGGGGCAAAGCAGTCTTCCTCTTGATGTTCCGGATAATTATCGATAATCAGCTTCAACGGCTTGAGGATCGCAATACGCCGTGAAGCAGATTCATTTAAATCTTCGCGCAAGCAATCTTCCAGCACTGTCATATCAATCCAAGAATCCGCTTTGCTAACACCAATCCGCTCAGCAAATAACCGGATAGCGCGCGGCGTATAGCCACGGCGACGAACGCCAGCCAACGTACTCAAGCGCGGATCATCCCAACCATCGACCAATTTATCAGTCACTAACTGAATCAATTTACGCTTGCTCATCACGGTATAAGTCAGATTAAGCCGGGCAAATTCTATTTGTTGCGGATGGCATGGCACCTTATCAACCAGTTGGTCTAACACCCAATCATACAAAGGCCGATGGTCTTCAAATTCCAACGTGCATAACGAATGCGTGATGTTTTCCAATGCATCGGATATGCAATGTGTGTAATCATACATCGGATAAATACACCATTGATTCCCAGTACGTTGATGGTGAGTATGGCGAATGCGGTAAATGACCGGGTCACGCATGTTGATATTAGGCGAAGCCATGTCAATTTTAGCTCGCAGCACATATTCTCCATCGGGAAACTCACCCGCTTTCATACGTCGAAATAGATCCAAACTTTCTGTGGCTGGACGTTCGCGGTATGGACTGTTTTTACCTGGCGCGGTCAGTGTGCCGCGATATTCACGAATTTCATCGGCTGTTAGCTCTTCAACATAGGCTTTGCTCTCAGTAATCAAATACTCGGCAAATTCATATAACCGATCAAAATAGTCGGATGAATAATACAGATGCTTGCCCCATTCAAAGCCCAACCAAGTTACGTTATCGCAAATGGCATCGACATACTCCTGGGCTTCTTTTTCCGGATTGGTATCATCAAACCGTAAATGGCATACACCACCATAATCCTTGGCCATACCAAAATTCAGGCAAATACTCTTAGCATGGCCAATATGCAAATACCCATTAGGCTCTGGGGGAAAGCGAGTTTCTATACGTCCATTCCATTTATTGGAGCGATTATCGTCATCAATGATCGTGCGTATGAAATTTGATGTGGCTACACTGGTTGGATCTATCGATACATGCTTAGACTGGTCTTTCAAAATTATGCTCTCTTTAAGATAGTGGATAGTGGGTAGTGACAAACTAAATTTTTGCTGCCGATCTTAGTAAGTGGTGTGAGATTGCTATCACCATATTTTCCTATGATTATAGCGATGAATGAAAGTTTGACCCAAATTTGACTTTTGCAACCTTCTAACATAGAATCCTGGCTCTTTTCGAATATGCAGGACAGGTTTTTGTGAAAACATTTTCAGCCAAGCCACACGAAGTCAATCATGATTGGTATGTTATCGATGCAACCGATAAAGTTTTGGGTCGACTTGCTTCTCTAATTGCACATCGTTTACGTGGCAAACATAAGCCCATTTATACGCCTCACGTAGATACCGGCGATTATATAATCGTTATCAATGCTGACAAACTACGTGTTACCGGCAACAAAATGGATGACAAAATCTATTATCGCCATACAGGTTATCCTGGCGGGATTTATGCGACATCTTTTAGAAAAATGCACGCAAAATTTCCTACACGCCCCCTTCAAAAGGCGGTTAAGGGAATGTTGCCTAAAGGTCCTTTGGGATTCGCAATGATAAAAAAACTTAAGATATATGCGGGTGATGAGCATCCTCATGCTGCACAACAACCCAAACCGCTTGAAGTGAGAGCTTAAAATTATGGCCACCCAATATAATTACGGAACGGGACGACGCAAGAGTGCTGTAGCGCGCGTTTTTATCAAACCCGGAAAAGGCTCAATTGTTATCAACGACAAACCGCTGGATACTTTTTTTTCACGCGAAACCGGTCGCATGATCGTAAAGCAGCCGCTGGAATTGACCAATCATGTGAACACATTTGATATTATGGTGAATATCCATGGTGGTGGTGAATCAGGTCAGGCAGGTGCAGTTCGGCACGGTATTACACGTGCTCTGATAGACTATGATGAAACACTGAAGCCCACACTGAGTAAAGCTGGATTAGTGACTCGCGATGCCAGAGAAGTGGAAAGAAAGAAAGTGGGTTTACGCAAGGCGCGTCGACGCAAGCAATTCTCCAAACGATAAGTTTTATATTCATTAGCAGAAAGCCGCCTTATTGTTATGGCGGCTTTTTTATTTGTTAGTAATATATATCCGATATATCCCGGAAAAACAGAGAGGAGCAATCATGGTTAATGTAGGAATTGTTGGCGGGACAGGCTATACAGGCGTGGAATTGTTGCGGTTACTAGCGCAGCATCCAAAGGTAAAAATCAAAGCAATCACTTCACGCAGTGAAGCAGGAATGAATGTAGCCGATATGTTCACCAATCTTCGCGGACATATTGATTTAAAATTCAGCGACCCTGCCGACGCCAAGCTCAACAAATGTGATTTGGTATTTTTTGCCACACCGAACGGTATCGCCATGCAACAAACGGAATCATTGTTGCAGGCAGGTGTTAAGGTCATTGATCTAGCAGCTGATTTTCGCATCAAAGATGTTGCCGAATGGGAAAAATGGTACGGTATGAAACATGCCTGCCCCCATTTGGTCACTGAAGCGGTATACGGTTTACCGGAAATCAATCGCGCGCAAGTCAGAAAAGCACGCTTGATTGCTAATCCGGGTTGTTATCCGACAGCTGTTCAATTGGGGTTTCTACCGCTCATAGAAGCTGGCGTAATTGACATCAAAAATCTCGTTGCGGATGTTAAATCAGGGGTATCGGGAGCAGGACGAAAAGCGGAAGTACACACGTTACTCGCAGAAGCATCAGATAATTTTAAAGCTTACGGTGTTCCAGGCCACCGCCATCTGCCGGAAATCAAGCAAGGTCTTTCAGCAGCGGCCCAGAAGCCTGTAGGACTTACTTTTGTCCCACATTTAGTCCCAATGATTCGTGGCATTCATGCAACGCTTTATGCAAAACTGACTAAAAAAGTTAACCTACAGGAGCTTTATGAAAAACGTTATGCTGCAGAAGCTTTCGTAGATGTGTTACCCGCAGGAAAACACCCTGAAACGCGCTCAGTCCGGGGTTCCAATCTGTGCCGCATTGCCGTACATCAACCACAAAACGGTGACACAGTTGTCATACTCTCAGTAACTGATAATTTGGTAAAAGGCGCAGCGGGACAGGCAATTCAGAATATGAATATTTTATTTGAATTGCCCGAAACACTGGGTATTAATCAGATTCCCTTGTTACCATGAGTTTTTTACCATATTCAATATCGCCATGCTTGCAGCATTTCTGACTCAATCGTATTAACGTAAATGAATAGAATCTTTCCTAAGAATTCTCAAATTCTATCGCCACGTGTCATTGTACGCCCCTACCCTTCCTGGAAATATCGACTAGCGGCTATATTAGCTTTATGTTTTGTGCTTCTTTCAGTTTCTTGGGGCATGTTTGAAGCCGGAAAACAATCGGGAAACAATTTGCTAGAGGAATTTACGGAGGAAAAAATCTATGGTGACTCGCCGTACGATCCAGCAGTTTGCCGGCAAACAAAACGGCAACAGCTTTGCTCAGACATGGGAGAACTGATTCATCAAGTGCAGATGCATCATACAGCCAATGATAATCTGTTAAAACAGATCAAAGCATTGACTTATGAGAATGACCAACTGAAAGAGAAAATGTTATTCTTTGAACACCTCATGTCAGGAAGCACCAAAAATGGCATTTCGATCTATCAATTTAACCTCAAAGAAACGGAGATACCGGGTAAATTTCGCTACGCATTAACTCTGATTCAGGGCGGAAAAAGGCCCAATGATTTTAAAGGGAAAGTACGATTGCTTGTGACTCTTTTACAAAACGATAAAACCAAAACGGTTCCATTAGTTAATCAAGAATCCAAATTGGATTTCCCAATTAGTTTCAAATTTCTCTATCGATTAGAAGACAGTTTTAAAGTACCCGATGGCATGACCATAAAAAATTTACAGGTACAAGTTTATGAAAATAGCGATGGGAAAGTATTATTAACGCAAACCACGCAACCAACCTTATAACGAGGAAGCCATGTTTGGCAATAAGAAAAATAAACCACATAATCATATTGACACCTTAATTGGAGCAAATACCAAAGTCATTGGGGATATCCACTTTCGCGGTGGATTAAGAGTTGACGGGCATATCACAGGTGATATTACAGCCACCGATAATGAGTCGAGTACTTTGGTATTGAGCAGCGACGGTCGCATTGATGGCGCGATCAAAGTCACTCACATTATTATCAATGGTAAAGTTTTTGGCCCTGTACATGCGCAAGGCTATCTCGAATTGCAAGAAAAATCTCAAGTATTTGGTGATATTCATTACGGCACGATAGAAATTCACTTGGGCGCATTAGTTGAAGGAAAAATGGTTCATTTGGAGAATAATGATGCACAATTATCAGAAAAAGTGATCCCTTTAATTTCTGCGGAATCAGAAAGCAAATAAAACGAAACTCAAGGAAAGAATCGCAATCCAACTTTTTACAGTGAATAAGACTTAAATTAACCAGGGCACGAAAATTCTATGAATATTGAAAATCACACGCCACTTTTTTTCACGGATAATGCTGCTGTTAAAGTTAAACAATTGATCGCAGAAGAAGGCAATCTAAATCTCAAACTCAGGGTTTTTGTCAATGGCGGAGGCTGCTCAGGCTTTCAGTACGGCTTTACTTTTGATGAATTGATTAATGAAGACGATATGGTCATGGAGAATCATGGCGTTCAATTATTAGTCGATTCCATGAGTTATCAATACCTCATTGGTGCTGAAATCGATTACCAGGAAGATTTAAAAGGTGCCCAATTCATCATTAAAAATCCTGGCGCTGCCAGTACTTGTGGCTGCGGATCATCATTTTCTGTTTAATATCACGTAGTCGTTATTGACGCACCGAAGCACGCTGTGCGTCCTCTGCGCTATGGCGATTGATCCGGCGATGAAACTGAATCACCCGACAAATACCACTGCTTGCTATTATTTTGATTCCTGGCGAACCCAATGTCCTGAAGGCCTTACCTCTCCTCCTTGTACAGAATATGTGCGCATCAGTTGAAGATTGCCTGCAGTCAATTTGACATGATAATTTTCTTCTGCATGATCCAGTAAATACGATAAAGGAACAGCATTGTCCGGCTCTTCCAACTTTATCAAATCAGTTCCGTCTGCGTGGGTATGTTTCTCGTGTTCCCGATGATCCAGCAACACTTGGTCTAAGCTCTGAGCGGGGCCATGTTCTTTCACTGTAAACCTTTTCTCGCGCAACCGATCAATGAATGCCAAACCAAATTGATCAGTCGCCGGGTGAGCTAGAGCAAGCTTTGTTTTTTCAGGTGCAAATAATACTGACATTTGTGTAACAGCGTCATTGGCCACAGCAATAACCACATCTTGTGAAATATCCGTAATGTGATATGCATGGGAAGGCTGCTTTGGCTTTGCAGCACACCCCGCAAGAATCGAAAATATGATCAGAATCAATACATAAAAAGTAATGCGCTTCACTGTTTGTTCCCTCGTCGATCTATATCGTACTTGAAAGGTTGTCATTGTAAACTTGAAACGTGTGGATCTTGGACAAATCCGCAGCAAGCACTTACTTTTTTGTTTTCGAGGTCAAATTGCATCTGAATGTTAATCCCAAATTCTGACGAGACTCCAAAGAACTTAGAAAATCGACGCCTAACGCTCCGGTTCAGCAGCGGATCGTCCGCTGCAATCGGTTGTTAGGCCAATAAGCGTCGAAGCGATAAATGATAAGTCGGCGCTGGCGGGACGGCGCTTTTCAAGGCTTCGCCGGGCGCCATTCGTAGATGCCGCCGTCGGCCATCAGCGACATATAGAGCTTTCCGTCCTTAAGCATGTAGGACCGGACGTGCGGCAGGTCGCGCAGCACACGCTGGTCTTGTGATCCGTGCGGGCACATCGCGCGCGTCGTAGCGAGCAGACCGAACTCCAGCGAACCGGATGAGGATTCCTGAGACGGCGTGATCTTCCACGTCGTCGTGCCGCGATTGCAGTCGATGCGAAAACTCGCACGTCCATCGACTGCGAAGCAGGCCGTGAAGGTTTCTGGCTTGGCGATACGGGTCGTGCTTGCGCATCGTCCATTGACTTGTCCTAAACGAAACTTTCCTCATCGAATCATTGTAACCGGAAATCAACCGATCCCCGCTAACGTCCAACTCAGTAGGTGAGTACGGCATTGCTCCCTTCGATAGCTCAGCCTGGCCATGAGCGTGAGGTTGCGTCTGATACTGTGGGGGGTGTAGTCATGATGCATAAGATTCCTCCATTCTTCGTTACCTTGTGCATAACTTCATTAGGTGAGCCAATACTGAATTGCTGAAACCAACACAAGACCGACCGCATGATAGCTACCCGTAACAAGAGCATACAAACCAGGACGGGGCATATTTGGCGAAATTGCATTGACACTGGTAATAACAGCCCCAAAGCCAACGCCACAGGCAAGCCCCAATGCAACAGCTTTTTGAAAGGATTCAGGTTGTGCAATGTTGAATAAAATGGACATAGCGAAAGAGACAACGAGGCAACCAGCTAGCGGGCCAATGTAATAAATAGTGCTTGGCCGCCACCTGATTGGTCTTTCAAAGCCAACGGCATTGTCCCACTGCTTCCCAAATAGCGGAGTAAACCAAAGCCCACCAAGAACAAAGTATGCGACCCCAGCGATAAGTATTGACGTTATTTGCATTTAACTTTTCCACGTTTATGCCCAACGTTTAAATTGAGGAACACCCCACAGTGGCGAAGCCATGAACGAAGTGAATGGTGTTTCCTCCAACGCTGGAGTTAAGCGGCGCCGCGTAGCGGTGTCCGCTTGAATGACTTGTTATGTAAATTTTTTGATACTGGTCAAGGAAAAATAAAAGCCAGCCTAACCCACATTAAAAATGCAGCCAAAAAATTAACTGTGAAAACCGCCCCACGAAGGCGAATGTTATTAGTAAATATGTGAACGAAACTGTGTATAACACGACCAAATATAAAGACACCAACTAGAATGTTTTGATAGCTATCAGTGACGCCCATATTGAGTATCAGTATGCAACAGGCATAGAAAAGCAACGGCCACTCAAATTGATTTGACAGATTCGCACTAACCTTTGGCTCGTACGCGGAATACCTACCAATAACACCAGACTTAGTATCAACACCCCAGGCTTTTGGCGCCCTCAAGACCGTTAATGCCACATAGAGAAGGACAACCCAGCACACATGGAAAAGCATCGCCAAAAATACGAAATTTGAACTCATACACGTGCGCCTTGAAATTTACATAACGTTTAAATTGAGGAACACTCCACAGGGGCGAAGCCATGAACGAAGTGAATGGTGTTTCCTCCAACGCCGAGCTAAGGGGCAGAGTGAAGCGCAAAGCACGCAACATACCGAACCGGCGCGCAAAATGCGAAGCATACGCCGGTTTGGGCTGTCCCGCTTGAGCAACTTGTTATGTTTCATTTTCTACCTCCGCCCTCATAACATCGACTGGCAGGGTATATTTTATTGAACTTATAGGCAAGCGATTTAGCCTGCTGATAATCGCCGGTATTTCTGAACTATGCAAACTGCCTGTGCCCAATATGCTATATGTGTAATGGTCTGCCAAGTCATTGATACTTCCGAGAACTGATTTTGATGATGTTTTAGCAAAAACGATTGGCTTTCCGTCCCCAGCAATAAACCGGCGCTGCTTTTCAGTAAAACCTTCTTGCGCTAATCTAGGATATAGCATCCCAAGAAATAAATTGTCGAGCTCCTTGATATTGGCTCTAGAAACCTCTGGGACTATAAAATTTAGGCGCGTCTTATCATTTACAAATAGAACACACTTTTTTCTGTTTATGTGTAATAAGTTTGCATGCCATGAGAACAAAGTTCCGGCCAACTTATTTTCTTGAACAAGATCTGAATCTCGTAGATCCATTTCTTTTCGTAGCTTTTCTGTGCAATGAATTATCGTCATGGCTTCATGAAACATAACGTTGAAGGTAAGGGGCCGTCTGGAGGCGGCACGCCGGAAGACGGCCCCGCTTGACCGAGTAGTTAGACCGCATGCGTTTGGACCTCACCCCAACAACACGGGGTTGAGCCGCCAGATTGCGAGTGTGAGTACAGATGCGAACGATACCCACGCAAGATACGGCAACAGCAACGACGCCGCGACGCGGCTGACCCGCCAGAACAGGCCAATAGTGACGAGGATCAAGACCCAGAGCACCAGGATCTCCGCGAAGGCTAGCCCGCCCTGGCGCCAGACAAAGAACAGCCACGACCAAAGGGCATTGACAGCCAACTGAAGAACAAATGCGAGCAACGCATTTCGAGCGCCCGCAAACCCGCGCGCACGCCATACCAACCATGCGGCGATACCCATGAGCAAGTACAAGACCGACCAGACCGGACCGAAAAGCCAACCCGGTGGCGCCCAGGAGGGGCGCACAAGTTCCCGATAGAACTCACCTGCACTTGCTGACGCGAAACCGCCAATGGCAGCCGCAGCAAACACCACCAACAGCCAGCCAACGAGGCCGATGGCTTGAAGCGGGATCGATAGGGGCAGAAGGCGAGGCATGTGCGGCCTAACGTCTGAATTAGCCGGCTGGCGCGGCTTTATCGCGCCAGCCCGTGTTGAATGATGGGTTAGCCCTATTCATAGCGCTACCTGAATGGCAGCCAGATATTCACTGCTGTTGGATATGGTGTTGTGCCCCGTAGCGGGTATGACTTTCATGGACGCAACCCCTTTACCGAAGCGCTCGAAGAGCTTCCTGGTGCTTGAACTTGGGATGACCTCATCATGCTCAGCAGCGACAATTGCAGTTGGAATCGTGATTCTTGAAGCGTATTTTCCAGAATCAAATTTGTCACGCAACAACCATTTGACTGGCGCGTAGGGAAATTGGTCAGCGGCAATCTCCTGAAGGCTGTCGTATGGCGTAACGAGGATAAGGCGAGACGCCGATCGTTGACTGGACAAGTGCACAGCAACGCCGGTGCCTAAGCTACGACCGATAACAGCAATATCCGAGTGTTCGGCTCGAACCTTATCAAATAGGGTGAGCGCATCTTGTTGAATGGCTTCTTCTGACGGCGTGCCGGAACTGCCGCCGTAGCTTCTGTAGTGAAGAAGATAAAGAGCGTGATCAGGAAACGCCTTGTCAAACGAAGGAAGATTAAGTGAAACGTCTTCGGCGTTCCCACCGAAATAGACAATGGCTTTCGGACCAACACGTGGCCGAATTGTTACGACGAGTTCTGCATCTTCAACAGGGAGAATCATCGTCGATTGTGGTGTCTTGATCTCCCTAGGCTGTGGGAAGTAGATCAGAGAGCGTTGAAATGCGAACAACGCCATGCAGAAAGCGGCATAGGCAAAAGCAACGGCGACCAAAAACGTCATGAATTTACGAGGCATAGGGCTAATCGTCTCGGCTCAGCGGCGCCCGCTTGCGGGCGTCCGCTGGAGCCGGTTGTTGGGCGTCCTGTTGCGGATCAAGAGTCCTTCTTCTGGAGCGCCCTTATCAGCCGTTGAACCTCCTGACCGATCCCCTTCCCGACCTCCCAAGCAGAAAAATCCGGAACAAAGTACGAGCGAACGTGGTGCGCGAGATCGACACCTGTGTCAGCGTCATGGAGTTCCCATCTCTGCAATTCGTCGAAGCTAACTATCCGAATGGGGAACAGGACTCGACGCTGACCTTCGCGTTCCCGGTAATAAGCAAGCCGAAGTTCGTTCGATACCCAGCCGCTGTTCAGGCTGTTGCCGGACAGGATCAGAATAACCCTGTCATGTGCGTGAATGGCGGATTTCACCTGTTCCAGGATCGTCTTTCCCCCCTCGATGTCTCTTGGCGCATACCAAGCCTTGATACCCGCGCTCTGGAGTTGCCCAAACAAGAAGTCCGCGAAGTCTTGGTCTCGAGTGCTGTAGCTAATGAACACAGATTCAAATGCAATTTGTCGATCGGCGAGCATTCGTGTAAACGCTTCAACAAAATGACTACTGACACCGTTTCTTGACAAGAACGCCGTAAGAACGTCTGGAGGGGTAAGTACTTCAGAAGGCGGACTTTCTGCGACGGGATGCGTAGATACCAGGCGATATATCTCGGCCGTGTTCTCAATTGCTGCCATATCGACGAAGCTCGGCACCTCTCCGGCGGGCATTGCGTCGCGGACCTCGGTCGGAGTGTCGGGTGGAAGCTTGCTGTACTGAACCTTCTCGAGGTCCCTGATCATTCCAAGCCGGCTGCCATTAAATTTCGTCCAACCGATCAGGGCGTTTTCGAAGCTTGTCCCACCAAAAAACGCTTCAGTAAAGTCTGTTTGTACGAGGCAGGAATCTTCCAGCGTACCTCCGAAGAACTTCATGTTGGAACAGATCGCGCGAAAGAAATCACATCCAATCAGAATGCACCGGTCAAAGGTTGCTCCGGCAAGATCAGCACCAACAAAGCTCGAGCCGACGAAATTCGTCCGGGAAAACGTCGTTCCTTTTAGCGAAGCACTCTCGAAGTCGACATTACTGAATAGCAGAGTATTGCCGTCAATATTAATGCCGTCCAGCCGGGCACCCTTCATGTTGGCACCGGAGAAATTTGTGCGCCCATTTTGGATCTGCGATAGCAAGTCATCAGCCGTGATTGTCATTTGGAAGCTCCCGCGCAATATGTGGCCAAGTCCCCATGAGATCGGACGCCCAACGTTTAAATTGAGGGACACCCCACAGGGGCGAAGCCGTGAACGAAGTGAACGGTGTTCCCTCCAATGCCGCGTTCTCTGATATTGAGTGCGGGGGTAATACTCAGATCATTGTTTAAAACAAACATTGGACAATCAATTCTGCACACCTTGCTTTTCCTCCGGAGCGGACAATGTTAGCGGTTTTTAGGCCAACGTCTCGGATTACCAGCATCATGTAACACAGCCAAAATCCCCGTACTGCATAAAACAAACCGTAAGGGAATCGCGGAAGGAGAGCTCGGCGAACATTATGAATTACTTCAGCATAAAGCAGAGGCGCTTGCTCTAGCCGCTTTAGCTGTAACTCCATTGCGGCGATGAACTCTTCACCGAGACCGGGGCTTTGCAATTCATACCACTCTTGAGCTTCGCCAATTTCACGCAACGCTCGCGAAGAGAATTTTAGGCAGAACGCCATGAGCCATCTTTAAGGCAGGATTTTACCTGTTCCCAAGAATAACCAGCTTCCGGGTTTGCCTCAAACTCTGCCATTCGTGCTTCGAGCTCAATCTTTAGTTCAGGCGAAATCTCCACGGCTTCAGGCACCGCTGCAACGCTGTCCCAGATAAGCTCAACAAGACGAATACGCTCCTGTATCGGAAGTTCAAGAATATCGGAAATAGAAATATTGTTCATGTCGGATATTGTACTCCTTTTCAGAAAACACGCTAACTGTCACCAACAATGTAAAACTGACCCACTAACGACAATTTAAAATTGACCCACCTGAGGCAAAATTGCCGCTGATGTTTTTATGGACAAGGAGTTCGGCGATCTCCGCCGCAATCTCTGCAACTGTGTGAGTCGCCGTACTTCGGGCAACCTTGTCGGCCAAGGACGGGCTGAAGTTAATGACTTCTTGCTTGGTGATGTTGTGCCAGATGGGCAATAGAAGCTGTTCGCCGGAAACGGTACGAGTCACGATTCCATCAAGCTCGTAGTTGGTCCATCCCTTGGCCACGAACGACGGCGACAGGACAACCAGGCCGACACGACTTCGCGCTAGACCCCTATCAATTTTCTGCCTAAGGCTGTCTCCGATACGGAGCGTGAACTCGTCGTACCAGACCTTCAACCCCAAGCTCATGCATTCCGTAGCCAATGATCGGACGACGGTTTCCTTATCTTCGGAGGCGTGAGATATGAAGACATCGAATGCCTCGTCAGTGGCGTCCACGCTTGGTATTGGGTCACGGACCAAACTGGGAATTGACGATAGCGGCGCCTCTCTGATCTCGGGAAGCATACCCGGCAGCTTGCGAACTGACGCCCGTGTGCTTCCTTGTAGACCCTGCATGTCCACCGCGACATACCAGTGCCCTGAGCTTGTGATCTGCAATCGGATCGGCGAACGCTTGGCGAGGCCGCCGATATAGCGGTGCTGCCGACCATTCTTGTAGCTGGAAAAGTCAGAGCTGGTCATCAGGCGAACGTTTGCGCCACTGGTCAGCGTGACTTCGACAATCTCGCCACGCTGGCAGTTGCCGAGGTCGAAGTGGAAAAAGTTCAAGCGGAGTCTCCTTGTGAGGTCTAATTCCAATTACAGATAGAAACAGTAATAATATGACCTTTACCTTTGGTAGAGGCCATTATGGCACGGAAGGCAAGTGGGTCGGAGCAACTTGAGGTAGCGATGGAACGGTTAAAGAAAGCCAAGACTGCGGCAGAACTCCGAGCTGCGCAAGCGATCGTGCTGCCATTGGCACTAGGTTTGAGTCTAGAGCAGACGGCGCTTGCCATTGGACGTTCGGTAGGAGTCACCTGCAGAATGCGCACCCGGTATGAACCAGCGACGGGAGAAGAAAATAAAGCCACGCGCAGCAAACGTGAGTTACGTAACCGCGCCAAGGCTAGTCTGGAGCAGGAAGCCAGGATTCTGGATGAAGTGCTGAGTGAGGCCGCTACCGGTGGCGTAGTCATAGTTCCGCCCTTGAAGCCAGCAGTTGAAGCTAGGCTGGGCAAGCCACTGGCATTGTCTACTCTGTACCAGATGCTGGCACGGCATGGCTGGCGAAAACTGGCCCCGGATAAAAACCATCCACAAACTGACCCAGCGGCGCGCGAGGCGTGGAAAAAAAAACTCCCCGAGCGGCTAACCGAGGAAATGGCGGCTTTTACGGTTCCACGCCCGCTGCGCCTAATGTTTCAGGACGAAGCACGTTTTGGCCGCATCAGCGATGTGCGGCACTGCTGGGACAAGAAGCCCCATCGTCCCATGGTACGTGCCATGCTGACGCAACAATACACCTACGCCTATGGCGCAATCAGCCCACTGGATGGACGATTTGATTCCCAGATCCTGCCCTGGGTGAACGGAGACTGCATGCAACTCTTCGTGGATGAAATCGCGGCACGTTACCCGCATGAAAATATCGTTATGGTGATGGACGGCGCAGGCTGGCACAAAAGCCATACCATGAAATTGGCAGAGAATATGCGAATCTTGTTTCTACCACCTTACTCACCAGAACTCAACCCGCAGGAACATGTGTGGGACGAACTACGGGAAGAATTCTTTCATAACCGTGCCTTCGATAGTCTGGATGCGCTTGAGACACATCTGGAAAGCGCGCTAAAAAGCCTTGAATCAAGGCAGGAAACTATACGTAGCATTAACGGATGGGATTGGATTATTAATGCCGTTTCTAAATAGAATTGGAATAACGTGGAGATCACCGGCGCTGCGCGGCTTTATCGCGCAGCGTCCGGTGGACCGCAGGG
Source organism: Nitrosomonas sp. (assembly GCA_024281675.1). GTDB lineage: Bacteria > Pseudomonadota > Gammaproteobacteria > Burkholderiales > Nitrosomonadaceae > Nitrosomonas. Next base: position 148,926 of record JAMXAG010000005.1, on the reverse strand, counting down.
TTATGCGTCATATGCTCACCTGACGAAGTTTCTCGGCCAGCTTGTTGACCATGACCTCAATGCCTTCGCCATTTGGTAGGTACTTTAGAATGCGATGGTGTGCCATATCAAACGGAACATCATCAAGTGACTGCGAGATGGGAACCACATGTTTGCCGAGAGTGTGGGCGATGCCGGTCTCGTACATAACGTTTGGGTTCTTTCCGGTGAAATCGACAACCACCACATGAGCCCTGAATATCAGGTTGAAAATGTCTTGAATAACGGTGCTCTCTTCCCATATGTCGTCCACTCGGAGGCACCGATAGCCAGCCGCGCTACAAGCCCTACGAATTCCTTCATGTACCGAACTGAATGCAGCGTTGAACGGCATCATGACTGCAACCAAATCGCTCTCAATGGCTGTGTTCTCAGGAACCTGAAAGACATTCGGGGCAAAAGTGATCTTGCGTTCTGATGGTTTGGCTGACACGAATTGACTTTCTTCCGGGTATTTCTCCACAACATGTTTCTCAAAGATTACGAAAGCGTTTTCATCTTGCTCGGCAATGCGCTTGATTATTGTGAGAGCGTTCCCAGCGTAATCTTCGTCGCCCCAGGCAAGACTGCGCAACAGCCGCGGATGCTTGGAAATTTGATCGGAGAAACCAGTGAGAAGGCCAACCTCCTCCCAGTCTCCTGCGTCAAAGTCGGCGACTACGCGTTCTCGTAGCGCGAGGATTCTTTTCCCGAGTTCGTAATCAACCATTGCGGCGGCCTATTTTTGACGCATAACGTTTGAGCTGAGCCGCCTGACACGCTGGCGGTTCAGTCTGTGTTTTGCCCGATTCGCCACAGAACTCCCGCGGGGTCGGAAAGACAGAAGTCTTTCATCCTCCAGGGCTGAGCCTCGATGTCGGTGCACTTGACTCCGAACTTGGCGACGACACCGCTTGCTTGGACATGGTTCCACCAGTCTTCGACGTCTTGCACAAGGATGTGCATCATGAAGTTCTCGGCCAAGCCTTCAGCGCAGAAGTCTTGAAGCAGGAAGCTCACATGCTCGAAGTGAAAGTAGGCAACGCCTCCGCCCTCGGAGGCCATGGTGAAGCCAAGATCTCGGTAGAACTGCTTCGAAACCTCGAAGTCCTTGGACGGGACGAACGCCTTGATTTCGGTGATGCGGAGATTCGCCATTGCCGCTCCCTGCGAGGCCTAACGTGCCGATGAGCGGCGCCGAAGTGCGCAGCACGGAGGCGTCCGCTCCATTGGCTGGTTAGCGCGCATTGCCCCTCAACGCTTGAGCTAGCAGGTAGTTGTAGGGCGATTCAGTGGCTAGTTTGTGCTCGCATCGTGCTTTCAAGTCCTTGAGCGCTCCATATATGGGGGTGAGCGCCGTTTCGAGCCTATTGCCGTTTCGGTCTTCCGATATAAAGATCATTTCGTCTTGAATTAGTACCCGACGGATTGCGGCATCTTCGTGAGCTATGAACTCGAATCCAGCTCGGTCTTCGAAGACCATTTCTAAAACGCTTGTAAGGCCGCGCTTGGTCCACCGGTCAATTCTCTCATCAATATGTTCTAGATTATCCCGAGCTGCCCTGGATAGGATCGCCGAGCCGTCCTCGACTTCTAGGTGTTTTCTAAGTGCCGTCCCGCGGTCCTCCTTCGCGCCCTCTGGTCGTATGGGATCCAAGAGCTTTGAGACCATCGCTGCATGGGTTAAGAACGACAGCAAAACAAACCACACGTTGCGGCTTTGCCTTTCCTTGCCGTCGCTGAGTAGCCTCAGCAACTGGGAATAGCTCACTAGAGCTGACGAGACGTGCATATGGATCTCGTCTGTGAACCAATGGCGATGATACTTATCCATTGCGCGCTAACGTTTGACATGAGGGGTGACTAAAAGGCGCAGCCTTTTAGGCATCCCCTCGATGGAAGGGTTAGCCGTCATCTCCACGGCAGATTACAAATGGCAAATGCACAGATTGCGACTAGCGCTACCAAAAAGGTTGCAACCATTACTCGCACTGCCCACCTGTGCGACAAATGGGGTAGGGTTCCCAAGTTGTTGTTGAGGGAATTCGCAGCAAACTCATCACCACGTGTGGCACGAAGCTCTCGAATGCGCTTCGCGGCCTGGAGATGAGTGGCGAACTCTGACCGTAGCGCGAACAAGCCCGACACAATTGTGAGTGCGAGTGCTGCCCAGCCGATTGCCAGTAGAAACGGGAACACCGGCTTCTGAGGAACATAGTGTCCCTGCAGTGCGACGAGTGTTGTGAGAGCGGCCAGGGCAAGCGTTACAACGTGGCGGAGCCAATCGTAGTAAGGCTTGCGGTGCTCACCAACGAGACGGCGCTCAACATCCTCGAAGGTCATGGTCTTGCGTGACGGGTCGTTCATGACGGCTAACGTAATATATAAGACATTTTGTCCAATAATCTTGCAAAAAATGTCGTATAACTATGGTAATTATTAGTTAGCATGTTGTATTATAACTTAAATTCTCTATTTAAAAAGACAAATGGCACAAGAAAATACGACAACGCCGTCGGCTAAAAAATTGCTTGATCGAGTCCGTGAGAAAATAAGATACAAACATTATAGTTTAAGCACGGAAAAAACTTATATTTCATGGATTAAACACTATATCATTTTTAATGACAAGCGCCACCCGGTTGATATGGGGGCGGTTGAAGTGGAAAGGTTTTTAACTTATCTGGCGAATGAGCGCCATGTATCCAGTTCTACCCAGAACCAGGCATTATCGGCAATCCTTTTTTTGTACCGGGATGTTTTGACATTGGAATTGCCTTGGCTGGATGGTTTTGACCGATCCAAAAAACCCAAGCGTTTGCCAGTCGTGTTGACGCCGTTGGAAGTTCAGGCATTGCTGCGTGAATCGTCCTCCGCACCGGAACCAGTGGGTCTGATCGTTAGGCTTTTGTATGGCACCGGCATGCGACTGATGGAAGCGGTTCGATTACGTGTTAAGGATGTGGAATTCACGCGCCAAGAGATTATTGTGCGTGATGGCAAGGGTGGTAAGGATCGGATAACGATGTTGCCCGACAGCTTACTGGAAGCGATGCACCGTCAGCTTGCAATACGCCGCGAGTGGCACGATGAGGATATTCGGTCAGGTAAGGTGGGAGCTTGGTTGCCGGATGCGCTGGCGGTGAAATATCCCAATGCACCTCGGGAATGGGGTTGGCAATATATATTTGCCGCCAGAAAATATTCGATTGATCCACGTAGCCAAGTTGAGCGCCGCCATCATGTTGACGAGAAACAAGTGCAACGCTATGTCAAAAAAGCGGCATTGGCAGCCGGTATTGTCAAGCCAACATCACCTCATACGCTACGCCACAGCTTTGCCACGCATATTTTGCAGGCTGGCTATGATATCCGCACGGCGCAGGAGTTACTGGGACATAGTGATGTTTCAACAACGATGATTTACACGCATGTCTTGAATAAAGGCGGCAAGGGCGTTATCAGTCCGCTGGATAATTTGTGAGATGGTTTTTAGTAACAAACGATCTGATTCTGCAGTATTTCTATGAAAAAATTTTCTTCCGATGTGATCACAAAGCGGCTTGCACGTCTGCCAAACTCAATCTATACAGACGATCTACCTGTTCACGCCCGGCGGAAAGAAATCAAGGAAGCGATCGATCATCATCAGATAGTGATCATTTGTGGTGAAACAGGCTCGGGTAAAACGACACAGCTTCCTAAAATTTGTCTGGAGCTCAAACGCGGCGTGCATGGACTGATCGGGCATACGCAGCCGCGCCGTATTGCGGCGCGCACCGTGGCCGCACGTATTGCCAGTGAATTAAACAGCCCGTTGGGCCAGGTAGTCGGCTATAAAATACGGTTTACCGATAAAGTCAGTGCCGATTCCTATATCAAACTGATGACCGATGGCATTTTGCTGGCTGAAACACAAGGCGATCCGCTGTTAGAAACGTACGATACGTTAATTATTGATGAAGCGCACGAACGCAGTCTCAATATTGATTTTCTGCTCGGCTACCTGAGCCAGTTATTACCGAAACGGCCTGATTTAAAATTGATCGTCACTTCAGCGACAATTGATGCTGAACGTTTCTCAAAGCATTTTAATCATGCGCCAGTGATAGAAGTCACGGGACGATTGTATCCAGTGGAAATTTGCTATCGCCCCTTGTCAGTGGATGATGAAGACGGTGGCGATTTGCAATCAGCCATTTTGTCGGCAATGGATGAATTGATCGGCAGGGGCTCAGGTGATATTTTGATTTTCCTACCGGGTGAACGTGAAATTCGTGAAACCGCAGAAGCTTTGCGTAAGCATCATTATGATCACAGCCGTCCAGGCGTCGCACGTATTGACATTTTACCGCTGTTTGCGCGCTTATCGGTTGCAGAACAGGAAAAAGTTTTTCAACCGACAGGCAACACTCGCCGCATTGTGCTGGCGACCAATGTGGCCGAAACATCGCTCACCGTTCCGGGGATTCATTATGTGATTGATACCGGTTTGGCGCGCATCAATCGATACAGCTATCGCAATAAAGTTGAGCAATTACTCGTAGAAAAAATTTCACAAGCTTCCGCAAATCAGCGCGCAGGTCGTTGCGGTCGAGTTGCACAAGGTGTTTGCATACGGCTTTATTCCGAAGAAGATTTCCGTGCACGCAGTGAATATACGGATCCGGAAATTTTGCGTTCCTCTTTAGCTGCAGTGATTTTACGCATGAAATCGCTGAAAATCGGTGACGTCGAAAATTTCCCATTTCTTGAACCGCCATCGTCACGCATGATTGGTGACGGCTACCAATTGCTCGCGGAACTCGGCGCAGTTGATGAAAATAAGGAATTGACGGCCATTGGTTGGCGTTTAGCAAAGTTTCCAATGGATCCACGGATCGCCCGCATGATTCTTGCTGCCAAACAAGAAAACTGCTTACATGAAATTCTGATTATTGCCTCGGCATTAAGCTTGCAAGACCCACGCGACCGCCCTTTTGATCATCAGGCTGCGGCCGATCAAGCACAACGCCGTTTTGTCGATGAACGCTCGGATTTCATGTCGTATCTTAAATTATGGGATTTTTTTGATGAACAGGTTAAACACAAAAAGTCCACTCGAAAGCTGATTGCACAGTGCCGCGAACTGTTTTTATCATACCGTCGCTTACGCGAATGGCGAGAAATTCACGGTCAATTGCAAGTACTGATCAGCGAAATGGGCTTAAAACCGAACGACATTGCAGCGGGTTATGATGAAATTCATCGTGCCCTCCTCGCGGGACTACTCGGCAACATCGGATTTAAAACCGAAAAAGAAGGCGAGTATCTCGGTGCACGCGGGATTAAGTTTGCGATTTTTCCTGGATCAACATTGAAAAAGGGTAAAACCAAATGGGTTGTCGCTGCGGAATTGATTGAAACCACTAAACTGTATGCGCGTTGTGTGGCGCAAATCGATCCGAATTGGCTCGAACGCATTGCAGGCAATCTGTGCAAGCGCCATTACTTCGATCCGCATTGGGAGAAAAAACAAGCCCAGGTCATGGCATACGAACAGATGACATTGTATGGCCTGATGATCGTTCCAAAACGTCCAATACACTATGGAGCCATCAATCGTGTGGAAGCGCGTGAAATTTTTATCCGCGCTGCCTTGGTAGCTGGAGAATATCTTACGCAAGCAGCATTCTTTACCCACAATCAAGCTTTAGTGCACGAAATCGAAGAACTGGAACATAAAGCGCGGCGACAGGATGTGCTGGTCGATGAACAACAGATCTTCGCTTTTTATGATGCAATCATTCCGCAACATATCGTAAATGGCGCTGCATTTGAGAAATGGCGCAAGCAGGCCGAATCGGAGAATCCACATATCCTGTATTTGCAACGTGAAATGCTCATGCGTCACGACGCCGATCGTATCACCGAAGTACAGTTTCCCGAACACTTACTACTATCAGATGGCAATCAGCTACCCTTAATATACCGTTTTGATCCCGGCCATGTTTTGGATGGCGTAACAGTCGTTGTTCCATTACCGTTACTCAATCGTCTTGACGCAAAACAATTGGACTATCTGGTTCCTGGGTTAATTCGCGAGAAAGTCACCTGGTATTTTAAGTCGTTGCCTAAACCGGTTAGACGCATGCTGGTGCCTTTGCCAGAATCAGTGACAGCATTTCTGGAAAGCTTGAATCATGCAAAATCGACCGCTTTACTACAAGATGCGATGATTCAATTCATTCTACGTCAAACCACTATCGCAATTCCTTTCGAAACGTGGGAGACTCAAACCATACCGCTCCACCTGTTGGTGAACATACAAGTAGTCGATGACGCGGGCAAAGAGCTGGCGATGAGCCGCAATTTGATCGAACTACAACAACAGTTTGGACAACAGGCACAAGCAACTTTCGCAACCACGAATAAAAGTGAAAAACACCCTATTGAGCGTGGCCCTATCACGCAGTGGGATTTTGCCGAATTACCTGTTACAGTGACTTTTACTCGTCATGGCCAATCTTTGGAGGGCTACCCTACCCTGGTTGATTGCGACGACAGCGTAGCGATTCGCATACTTGACACTGCAGCGGCAGCAAATGATCTAATGCGCGCTGGCGTGAGGCGCTTACTCTATCTAGCATTGAAAGAACAAATCAAACAATTGGAAAAAAATCTACCTGGGCTTAAGCTGGCTGCAATGCAGTTCTCCAACCGAATGAATCCTGGTGATTTGAAGCAAGACCTATTAAATGCTATTCTGGACCGCGCTTTATTGGCGGATGATCCACTACCGCGCAGTGAAAATGAATTCAATGCACAAAAACAACGAGCGAAGCAACGCTTACCGGAAGCCACCACGCAACTTACTGAATTGCTGCAACAGATAGGCACAGAATATCAACACGTTTATCTACAATTGGCAGCACAATGTAACCACGACGTAAAACATGAACTGAATGAACAATTGGAACAATTAATTTTCGCAGGATTTCTCAGTGCAATTCCCTGGAAAAGACTGATGCACCTTCCGCGTTATTTGAAAGGAATCAAGTTACGTTTGGAGAAGCTTGCAAGCAACCCCGAACGGGATATGCGAAGTCGCCAAGAAGTTACCATTTTTTGGCAACAGTACTTGCAGCACTTGGCAAAAAATCCGAAAACTCCCATCAAAAATGAAAATTTACAAGAATTTCGTTGGCAAATTGAGGAACTGCGTATATCGCTATTTGCGCAAGAGTTAAAAACGCCGCAACCGATATCATCCAAGCGCTTAAAGAAGCTGTGGGAAACCATACAAACATGATTAAATAACCATTCGATCATGGCAGAAACATACTTATGAATAATTTAATAGAACAAAACACTACAGCGCCCCTCTTCAAATAAATGCCAACCAAAAAGAAAACACCACTCAGACCGGCTCGTCAAAAAACAGATCGATCCAAAACGGCCAGTGCAGTGCCTGAATCTAGGCAACGTAGAACACGGGTATCCCCAAAAACAGATTCAACGCAAAGCTTAGAAAAACCCGACCTGACCGCTGCAACCTTTAAGCTACAAAAATTATTAGCGCACAGAGGGTTGGGATCACGGCGCGAAATGGAAGAATTGATTGCTGCTGGGAAAGTCACACTCAATGGCGAAGTTGCCACGTTAGGAGATCGCGCCGGACCTGCTGACGTGATTCGCATTGGCAAGCGTATCATTCGAATGAATGCACCGGAAGAGCTTCCAAGAGTACTGCTCTATCACAAACCCGAAGGTGAAATTGTGAGTTACAAGGATCCTCAAGGGCGCCCTTCAGTTTTTGATAAACTGCCGCATTTGCGTTCTTCGAAGTGGATTGCAATTGGTCGGCTCGATTTTAATACCAGCGGATTATTGATTTTTACTGATGATGGTACATTGGCTAACCGTTTAATGCATCCCCGTTTTGAAATGGAGCGCGAGTATGCCGTGCGGATACTGGGTGAACTGACCGATGCACAAATGACGCAACTCACAACCGGTGTTACCTTATCCGATGGAAATGCAGCGTTTACCTATTTGGCTGATCAGGGTGGCGAGGGAGCAAATCATTGGTATCGAGCCATTCTCAAAGAAGGCAAGAATCGCGAAGTGCGCCGCATGTTTGAAGCGATCGGACTGACAGTCAGCCGTTTGATTCGCGTACGCTTCGGCCCACTGAATTTACCGCCGAGAATTAAGCGCGGTCAGTGGCTTGAATTGGATGAAAAGAAAACGAAACGTTTATTGGATTTAATCGACGATCATCATGCGTCACTGTCAGGCAGTTGATCACGCTGCAATAGAAATACAAATTCGTTACCGGCGCTAGTTTCAAGCCAGTGAAACGGTATATTTGGATAAATTGTTTCTAGCGTTTCGCGATTATGCCCAATTTCAACGATGAGTAATCCCTGATCCGTCAAATGTCGCGCAGCATATTTAAGAATTTCTCGTGTTGCATCCAATCCATCAATACCACTGGACAAGGCATTCTGCGGTTCATATTGATATTCCCGAGGTAATTGGGACATGGATTGCGCATTCACATAAGGCGGATTACTAATGATTAAGTCGTAGCGTTTATTTTTTAAAGACAAAAACAAATCCGACTCAATCAAATGAATCCTTTTTTCTAATCCATAGTGAGAAACGTTTTTGTAAGCGACTTCCAGTGCCGGTTTAGAAATATCGACAGCATCGATTTGCGCGTTTTCAAAATACAGCGCCATTAAAATGGCCAGACAACCAGAGCCGGTACACAAATCCAATCCACGGATGATTTGTTCCGGCTCGGTGATCCATGGAGCAAGCTGTGTTTGCAATAATTCGGCGATAAAAGAGCGTGGTACGATCACGCGTTCATCCACGTAGAAGCTATATTCACCTAACCAAGCTTCATTCGTGAGATATGCCGCGGGAACTCGATCGTTGATACGGCGATCAATAACACTTAGAACTTGATCGCGTTCGCTCTCCAACAATCGCGCATCCAGAAAAGGTTCTAACTGATCAAGCGGCAATGATAGTGTTTTTAGAGTCAGGTAAACAGCTTCGTCGAAAGCGTTAGAAGAACCGTGACCAAAGTGCAAGTCAGCTTTATTAAACTGGGTAGTCGCAAATCGCAATAGATCGCGGATAGTTTCAAATTGTGATGGCGTCTGGAAAGTCATTGTAGAATTCGTACTGTTATTGGAAATCGAGGCTTATCAATTGCGTTGCAATGTAGCACAGAATCAACAAACGGTATTATCAGATACCACTTTTTTCATCGCTGAGAATTTTTTTGGAAACTAAAGACGACTGCTTCTTTATGCGCCATGCATTGGAACAAGCCCAGCGAGCAAGAGATGTTGGCGAAGTTCCCGTCGGCGCGGTTGTGGTACAAAACCAGAGCGTCATCAGTTACGGATTCAATCATCCCATCCAGAGCCATGACTCAACCGCACATGCCGAAATCATGGCGATTCGCGCAGCCGGGAACGCGATAGGCAATTATCGATTATCTGAGTGCGTGTTGTACGTTACCTTGGAGCCATGCACGATGTGCATTGGCGCTATTTTTCATGCACGTATCAAGCGTTTAGTGTATGCTGCAGCGGATCCTAAAACAGGCGCTTGCGGCAGTGTTATTAATTTACCCTTGGAATCCAGATTGAATCACCACTTACAAGTCACAGGAGGGGTTCTGGCATCTGAAGCGAGTACATTATTAAAAGATTTTTTTGTACAACGTCGGGGTACATCCGGACGATGTCGTCATGAGAATAGATATTAGTATCGCGAATCAACGACTCGATTTGTTTGATGCAAGTGGAAAGATCATCAAACACTATCTTATTTCATCAGCCAAAAAAGGCACAGGGCAACAGTACGGAAGTTTCTGTACGCCTTTGGGACGGCACATTATCCGCGCCAAAATTGGTGACAAGCAACCGGTCAATACTGTTTTTATCAAGCGACGGCCAACCGGAGAAATTTATAACGCAGAATTGGCTAAACAATTCCCTAAACGAGATTGGATTTTAACGCGCATTTTTTGGCTGTCAGGTTGCGAACCGGGATTTAATCGTTTAGGAACAGTCGATACCATGCGCCGCTATATTTATATTCATGGTAGCCCGGATACCGCAGAAATGGGCAAGCCCGGTTCGATTGGATGTATCCGGATGAGAAATAATGATATATTGGAGTTATTTGATCGGGTTGATACGGGTACTGCCGTGAATATCGTCGCGTAGAATAATTGTTTTTGTGGTGATTCGCATTGTCAATATTGTCATCAAGTTTTGTTATAAAAAAAAGTATAATAGACGATTCGATTAATCGGATATTGCATTTTGATAGATCAGGAGAAAATTGAAATGGTTAAGACCAAGAATGACGCCTACAAAATGATGAGTGTTTTTTTGCTATCGATGGTTGCGCTACTGATATCACATTCACTTTGGGCGGATCAGATCGGTAGCGTGTCTACCAAATTTAAAATACTGGGTGCCAACGACAAAATAGTGATTGAGGCCTTTGATGATCCAGATGTTCCCGGTGCGACTTGCTATCTGAGTCGCGCAAAAACGGGAGGGGTCGGTGGTATGGTGGGTGTAGCTGAAGACTCGTCCGATGCATCGATATCATGTCGCCAGATTGGTCCCATTACGTTATCGGAAAAAATTAAAAACGGCGACCTAGATGGTGATGAAGTCTTTAAGAAAAGCACCTCGTTATTGTTTAAAACCCTGCAAGTTGTACGTTTCTATGATGCGAAAAGAAACGTGCTGGTTTATTTGACTTACAGCGACAGGATTATTGAAGGGTCTCCTAAAAACAGCATTTCAATTATTCCAGTAAAAGCTTGGAATAATTAATGCGTGATTTTTTTGGTACAAAACTAGGAACAAAAGACGCATCAACAACTATTTAAGAACTTTATAGCTTATTTATAATAGCGCTTCCTTTGTAATTGTTTGTTGAGACATTGCCTACTACTATGCAGTTATTTGCTTTTGGGATAAATCACAATACTGCGCCACTCGATGTGCGTGAGCAGGTGAGTTTTCCTGAAAATACCATGGAACATGCACTTCATGATTTGGTTGGACGTGATCCGATCAAAGAAGCGGCGATTGTTTCGACTTGCAATCGCACTGAAATTTATTGTTGTACCGATAAACCTGAAGATGCCATGACATGGCTGGCAGATTTTCATCATTTGCCTACTCGTCAGCTTGATCCCTATTTGTACAAATTGTCGCGCGAACAAGCTGTCAAACATGCTTTCCGTGTTGCCAGCGGGCTGGATTCAATGGTATTGGGCGAACCGCAAATTCTCGGACAGTTGAAAAACGCAGTGAAATCCGCTGAACATGCTGGAACACTCGGACTCATGTTACATAAATTGTTTCAACGCACTTTTTATGTCGCCAAGGAAGTACGTACTTCCACCGAGATCGGCGCCAATTCAGTTTCCATGGCAGCAGCAGCAGCACGTTTGGCAGAACGTATTTTTGGCGATATCGGTGAACAAAGTGTTTTGTTTATCGGTGCCGGAGAAATGATCGAACTATGCGCGAATCATTTTGGAGCCCGTAATCCACGCCATATTACCGTTGCTAATCGTACTGTGGAACGCGCAGAAGTGCTTGCCAATCGTTTTAACAATGCCAAAGCTATTACTTTAAGCGATCTGCCAGAGCAACTTGCGCATCACGATATCATTGTCACATGTACCGCAAGCCCATTGCCTATCTTAGGAAAAGGGATGGTGGAACGTGCGCTTAAAATTCGTAAGCACCGCCCTTTATTCATCGTTGACTTGGCAGTTCCACGCGATGTCGAATCGGAAGTTGCCGAACTCGATGACGTGTTTTTGTACTATGTTGATGATTTGGCAGAAATCGTTAAAGAAGGACTGGACTCACGCCAAAATGCAGTAGCGCAAGCGGAAACCATTATTGATTCTAACGTAGTGGATTTTATGCGTTGGATGGCAACGCGGGAAATGGTTCCCACCATTCGTGCATTGCGCGATCAAGGCGAACGCTACCGTCGCCATGAACTGGCTAAAGCGCATAAGTTGTTGGAAAAAGGCGAAGATCCAAGGAAAGTTATTGAATCATTAAGTAACAGTCTAGCCAACAAATTCTTACATGTGCCTTCCAGCACACTCAATCATGCATCTACTGACGAACGGGATGAATTAGTCGATTTGGTTAATCGGTTATATCAACTGCATCGCCCACAATGAACAAAAATATCACCGATAGGCTCACTCGATTGAGTGTCCGTCTGGAAGAATTAAACCATTTGCTTAGCAGCGAATCTGCCACGGCAAATCTGGATAATTATCGCAAACTGACACGTGAACATGCTGAAATCGTACCTATTGTGGAGCTCTATCGCGCATTTCAACAAACCGAGCGCGACATGCAAACAGCGAAAGAAATGCATGCCGATCTAGAGATGCGTGATTTTGCTGAAGCAGAGATACAAACGAGCAAAGAAAATTTGGCTCGCCTTGAAGTAGAAATCCAGAAACAACTGCTTCCTAAAGATCCGAATGATGATCGCAATATTTTTCTCGAAATACGTGCCGGTACCGGAGGAGACGAATCAGCGCTGTTTGCTGCGAATTTATTTCGGATGTATTCGCGTTATGCCGAACGCCGCAGTTGGCAAGTTGAGATCATTTCACAAAGCCTTTCGGATATAGGAGGATACAAAGAAATTATCGCAAAAATCAATGGCCAAGGTGCTTATTCACGGCTTAAATTTGAATCAGGTGGCCATCGCGTGCAACGTGTCCCTGTGACAGAAACACAAGGTCGCGTTCACACTTCAACATGCACAGTTGCAATCATGCCTGAAGCGGATGAAGTCAGCGAAGTAACCTTGAATCCGGCAGAACTACGTATCGATACCTTTCGTGCCTCAGGCGCAGGAGGGCAACATATTAATAAAACCGATTCGGCTGTACGGGTGACACATTTACCAACGGGGATCGTGGTGGAATGCCAGGACGGTCGCTCACAACACAAAAATAAAGCACAAGCCTTAAGTGTTTTAGCTGCTCGCATCCATGACAAGCAAATGCGCGAACAACATGCAGAACAAGCCGCTACGCGAAAATCTCTAGTGGGCACCGGAGAGCGATCAGAAAGAATCCGCACTTATAATTTTCCGCAAGGGCGCGTGACCGATCACCGCATTAACCTGACGTTGTATAAAATGGATCATATTATGGATGGTGATATCGATGAATTATGCTCCGCTTTAGTCGCCGAACATCAAGCTGAGCTACTGGCTGCTTCAGTACAGGAATAAACCGACACTTATCAATCCGTGTTGTAATGCGCCTGTTTTGCTTACAGCCGTTTTGCCATGCCTTCTTTAACAATCGAACAAATCTTACTTCGAGCCTATCAGCGTATCGACAAGATCGATGCACATTTGTTGTTACAACACATATTAGCGGTTAACCACGCTTTTCTGCTGACACATTCAGATCAAATGCTGACATTAGAACAAACAAACCATTTTCTCCATTGGGTTTTGCAACGCTCGGAAGGCGTTCCTATTGCTTACTTGACCGGACAACGTGAATTTTACGACAGTGTGTTTAAAGTATCTAATGCCGTATTGATCCCTCGCCCGGAAACCGAGTTGCTAGTGGATTTAGCGCTAAACTTGACCTCAACTGATCGTGCTTGCAGAATTCTTGATTTAGGAACAGGTAGTGGTGCCATTGCAATCACGATTGCAAAGCACCGTACCTTATCTCAAGTCACCGCTGTCGATATATCCGTTGATGCGATTTCGATAGCAGATTGGAATGCTAAAAACCTATGCGTAAGCAATGTTCGCTTTGTAATAGGCAATTGGTTTGCTGAACTTTCTGATGAAAAATTTGATCTGATTATAACGAATCCGCCATATGTTGCTGAAAATGATCCACATTTACAGCAAGGAGATTTGCGATTTGAACCAAAACTTGCATTATCTGCGGACCACTCTGGAATGAATTGCATCAGTCACATTATTCAAACAGCGCCTCAATATCTCGAAAAAGACGGGTGGTTGTTATTGGAGCATGGATACGATCAAGCAGATGAATGTAAGCAATTGTTTAAAAGAGTGAATTTTACTAATATTTGTTCCTACCCCGACTTGGCTGGCATAATGCGGGTAAGTGGTGGACAATTCAGCGCATCCAGCTAAAATAGACCGATGCCAGTTGATTGATTAATCAACTATGCGATTACTAAAACAAAATTTTTGGGAGAAATTAACACTATGAATGTTGAAGATTTAATTGAACAACAAATTAGCACGCATCCAGTCGTTCTCTATATGAAAGGTACGTTAGAGCAGCCACAATGTGGTTTTTCTGCTAATGCAGTGAATATTCTCAAAACTTGTGGTGTGGATAATATCTTTTCTGTGAATGTCTTAGATGACCCCGAAATCAGGCAAGGCATCAAAGATTTTTCCAATTGGCCTACGATACCTCAGTTGTATGTAAATGGCGAATTCATTGGCGGTTCAGACATCGTATCGGAAATGTATCAATCCGGAGAATTGCAGAAATTATTTGAGTAGAAACAGTTGAATCAACCTGGTGGTTTAGTTCATTGATTCGATCAAGTAACTAAGTCATCAGGCAGCGTTCAATACTGAATTCTCTTCTAAGTAAATCAGTTATATACTTAAATTAGGCTGAAGTAGCTGTTGTGTAGCTTGCTCTCTTCGTCAAAATACGGAAGTCTGCCGAGATTTCTCGATTGAAGCCTTTAATGGATTGCTGTTGCTATTACCCAGTAACGCGCAAATTTACCAACCGCCATAAATATTGCCGCATTCAGCCAGTTGATACGCAGCCATCCGGCAGCAACACAGAGTACATCTCCAATCAATGGCACCCAAGATAGAAGTAAAATCGGCGCGCCATACTGATTGATCCATCGCAATCCGCGAGCATTCTGTCCTATTTTTTTGTGCATCGCTTGTTCATTCGGCAAAAAACGGCCAATAAAATAGGAACTCATTCCTCCTAGCGTATTACCGATGGTCGCTAAAACAAGTGCTTGCCAATGTAGCTCGGGATATGTCAATAACACGCCAACCAATACTGCTTCAGAACCTCCAGGAAGTAAGGTAGCTGCAAGGAAACTACTGGTAAAAAGCGCAATTAGGCTTGATTGTTCATCCATTCGCGTAATCAAATTTTAAAACCGTGATATTAACGGTAATTACCAATACTGCGATAGAAATAGTCAGAGTTCTTTGCGAAGATCCCTAACCTAAATATACTCATCATTATAGGAGACATTGACTGGGCATTCCTGTGAAACAATGAAATAGTAATTTTACGCAATGGTAAAATTGTTGGAAATTTGAAGGAGAATAAAATGGCTGAAATTCGAGCATGGGCCAGTCGAGGCCCCAAGCAGAAACTAGAACCTTTTGCATTTGATCCGGGAACATTAGGCGTAGACGAAGTTGAAATCACCGTTGAATATTGTGGTTTATGCCACTCTGATTTATCGATTATCAATAATGATTGGGGGTTATCGCAATATCCTGTTGTTCCAGGCCATGAGATAGTAGGACGAATCACCCTGCTAGGATCGAACGTCAAAGGCCTGCAACTGGGTCAAAAGGTAGGCGTTGGTTGGAACGCCGGCAGTTGCATGCACTGTCACGAATGTATCGAAGGAAACCATAATCTTTGTTTAAGTGCACAACCCACGATTGTTAACCACCACGGTGGATTTTCCGAACGTGTAAGAGCGCATTGGATATGGGTGATTCCTTTACCGGATACGCTTGATACCGCTACCGCCGGTCCTCTGTTGTGTGGCGGAATTACAGTATTCTCGCCTCTTTTAACGTTTGGCATTAAACCAACGCATCATGTCGGCATTGTCGGAATCGGTGGATTAGGCCACATGGGTATCAAATTCGCCAAAGCTTGGGGATGTGAAGTAACGGCTTTTACTTCCAGCGCATCAAAAGAAAATGGGGCAAGAGCGTTTGGGGCGCATCATGTCGTTTCAATCCAAGATAACAACGTGTTAACAAAAATGACTCATTCACTAGATCTGTTGATTGTCACTGTGAATGTGCCAATGGATTGGACTGGTTTATTAAATACGCTTAGGCCCAATGGACGTTTGCACGTTGTCGGAGCAGTCTTGGAACCAATGGCTATTCCGGCAATTAATCTCATTTTCGGACAAAAAAGTGTTTCCGGCTCACCAACAGGAAATCCCGCTGCATTGTCTACGATGTTATCGTTTGCAGCACGGCATCGAATCGCGCCTCAGGTCGAATTCTTTCCATTGAGCCAAGTCAACGAGGCATTGGCACATTTACGAGCTGGCAAAGCGCGATACCGAATTGTGTTACAGGCAGATTTCAATTAACGTATGTTGCAATATGCTAATTTCCATTTTTTGAAATCAATTAAAACGTATAAAAGCCTCTCATGACGTATGCAAACATCCTCTATCCTGTGATTCTTTCTGGTGGGAGCGGTAGCCGTTTATGGCCGCTCTCTCGTGCAAATTACCCCAAGCAGTTATTACCGCTTGTCGATAAGGAAACGATGCTACAGGTTACTCTACATCGTTCCATGGCATTGCCGGGAGCACAAGCGCCAATTATCGTATGTAACGATGAACACCGTTTTTTGATTCGCGAGCAATGCGAAGCAATCGCCAGTAAACCTGAAGCCATCTATCTTGAATCAGTAGGCCGCAATACCGCCCCGGCAATTGCATTAGCTGCATTCCATCTTGCACAGTCAAATAGCGATGCGACCATGCTGGTATTGCCAGCAGATCATGTCATTGACGATCAAGAAACTTTTACTCAAGCCGTCGAAACGGCAGCCATCGCAGCACAACATGGCTATCTGGTTACATTCGGTATATCCCCGCATTCTCCTGAAACTGGCTATGGTTACATCAAGATAGGTGACAGTGTTGAGCTGACGAAACCGGCACAGCTATCGATTTATCAAATTCAATCTTTTTGTGAAAAACCGCAACTCGAAACAGCGCAAGCATATTTACAGCAAGGTGGTTATTTGTGGAACAGTGGTATGTTTGTTTTTACTGCGGGTAACTATTTGCAGCAATTACAACGACATCGACCGGATATTTATACAGCGGCTAAACAGGCTTGGCAACAACGTACCACTGATCTGGGATTTGTTCGTCCAAATCGAGAAATCTTTACCACCTGCCCTTCCGAGTCTATTGACTATGCGATTATGCAAACCACCGATCAAGCGGTGGTTGTCCCAGCACAATTCGGATGGAGTGATGTGGGTTCATGGAATTCACTATGGCAGATTTCACCCAAGGATAAAAATGATAATTTCTCCAGCGGCGACACCCTTATTATGGATACACGCCGCAGCTATGTACGTGCAGAGAATCGCTTAGTATCCGTGATCGGATTGGAAGATGTCATCGTGGTAGAAACAGCGGATGCGGTGTTGGTCATGCACAAAAGCAAAACGGATCAACTTAAATCTGCGGTGCAGCATATTGGTTCCAATCACCGTAAAGAACATCTGGATCATTTACGTATTCATCGTCCTTGGGGATGGTACGAGGGAATCGATAAAGGTGAACGCTTTCAAGTCAAGCGAATCATGGTGAAGCCAGGCGAAAAGCTATCGCTGCAAATGCACTTCCATCGTGCGGAACATTGGGTTGTGGTCAGCGGAACCGCGAAAGTCATTGTGGAAGATAAGGCGATGCTATTTGCTGAAAATCAATCGACCTATATTCCTTTCGGAAAACCGCATCGTCTCGAGAATCCAGGAAAAATCCCCCTACATCTGATCGAAGTACAATCCGGAGCTTATCTCGGAGAAGATGATATTGTACGCTTTGAGGATTCCTACGGTCGAACCATTTGACGAACTTGTATCATACCAAAAAAGATTTCAACACACTTTGCACGACTCCGAGTCCGTCACTTCTATAAGATCTTTTGAAGTTATAGTACCTTTTGAATCCTGCATCAATTTAAAAAGTGCTGCATAAGGAACGGGGCGGCTAAAGTAATAACCTTGCTGTAGGATACAACCATGCTGCGTCAACAAATCAACCTGTTGCTTTGTTTCAACACCCTCTGCGATCACAGTTAGTCCAAGATTCTCACCTAGCCCAATGATCGCTTGGACGATCTTTAAATCGTTAGGATTCTCTCCTAGCTTATGTACAAATGATTTGTCAATTTTAAGAATATCGATGGGTAATTCGCGCAGAAGTGCCAACGAAGAATACCCGGTACCAAAATCATCTAACGCTATTGATATATTTAATTTCTTGATTTCCGTTAAAATCTTACTGGCCCGTTCCATATCGCTAACTATCGCGTTCTCAGTCATTTCGAGAATCAAACATTGCGAAGGCAAACCCGTATCATGCAGTGTTTGCGATATTATTTGCGGCAGATTCCTATTTATCAACTGACGGGGATTGAGATTCACAGATACATTGATTGGATACCCAAGTTTGATCAGTTTACAAGCAACTTCACACGATTCCTTCAACACCATTTCACCCAATTGCTCAATTTGGCGTATATTTTCTGCTAGCGGAATAAAGCTACCCGGTGAAAGGTAGCCCCGCTTGGGATGTGGCCAACGCACTAATGCTTCCATTCGGGTAATACTATTCGATTGGATATTAATGATCGGTTGGAAAAAAACTTGCAATTCATGCTGCTTTATCGCGGTACGTAATTCTTTTTCTAACGTAATTTGCTCACGTGTCCATGCCGCAGATAATTCTGGAGAATACAATCCATATTGATTACCACCATCTTCTTTAATGCGATACATAGCGGTTCCAGCCATTTTTACAACGACTTCACTGGTGAATCCATTTTCTGGATAAAAGCTAATACCGATGCTTGCCGATACAAATACTTCCAAATCATCAATTTCAAACCGCTGCCTAATTATTTCCAACAATCTCTGCGCCATATCAATTACCAAGCTTTCGCTGCTGAGATGCTCTGAAAGCAAAACAAATTCATCACCGCCCCATCGTCCAGCGATGTCACCTTGTTGCAGCACTTCGAAAAAACGCGTGGAAAGCATTTTCAGCAACTTGTCACCAGCATGATGACCCATCGCGTCATTTATTTTTTTAAAATTATCTAAAGTAATGAAAAAAACCGTAATCACTTTTTGGGTGCTTTCTGCAGCTTTTATCATTCGATCAAATTGTGTCAGAAGCTGTGAACGATTGGGTAATTCCGTCAAAACATCATAATTCTTCTGAAAGGCTACCCGTTTAGCTAATTCTACGGTGTCGGTAATATCAGTCATTGCGACCACCGAACCCATTTTAGTGCTCCTTTCATCATAGAATTCATTTCGAACAACACGTACTGTCCGCGCATCACCATGCGGTGTTGAGATACTATATTCCTCAGGAACATTCGTTGTCTTAATAGTAGGAGTCAATACATTCGGCTGCAGATGAGAAATATTCGAATGATTGGAATCAGAATAGAAGCTCAAAATCTCATGCAACATTTTTCCTTCTAGTTGAGAAAATGGCATCTGTAATATTTTTTCCGCTCCTTTATTAGCATAGATCACCACTTCAAAATTATCGGCAATAATCACACCGTCCCCAATTGACTCTAAAGCCGCACTGGTACGTATTTTATGAATCCAGAACGCGCTAACAAATCGATTGATACGCTGCCAATTCTCTAGTGGATAGAGAAATAATGTACCTAACAATGCCGCACTCGGTGGAATCCAGATCAAGGCAAATTTCAATAGGACGCCGCAAATAATTAATCCCGACACGAAAAAAATAAGCGATGCGGATACAGTCAATTCTTGTTTAATGAAAACAATCAACAGCAAAATAAAACCAACCCATAGTACCGATATAATCGCTGCAGCCACCTCCGAAATTGGATCAATCATCTGGTTGCTCGATAGCATCGAAAAAATATTTGCATGCCATTCAATTCCAGTCATCAATTGATGGTTAACAGATGTCATTGGAGTTGCAATGCGTGTTCCCATACCCGTTGCAGTTATCCCAACAAAGATGGCTTTGTCTTTTAAATTCTGTAGTGCAGTATCATCAAATAAAGCTTGTGCGTAAGAAATTCTATGGAAAGTACCAAACTCGCTCATATAGGGAATCAGCACTTCTGTCGAACGAACCCAAGTTTTGACATTATCGGATAAATTTTGAGCGTCTTTGCGGATGCTGGATAACTCGTAAGCTGCATTAAAGTTATTCATTAATGTCAATGACAATGTTGACCAAGTTGCCGCATCGATGCCTGCATACAAAAAAACACGCCGAACAACACCATCTCGATCCACTTCGACATCTGTATGACCTAATTTTGCATGCTCAGCAAACATTGGCAATGGTCGAGCAAATCCAATGGCACCATATGGTGATTCAATTATTGGTGCTACTGGAAGAATGACATGCGCATGACGAGTAATTGCCTCAGCCAAGAGTTGATCCGACTCAGAATCGGATTCCAGTGATTCGGTAAATAATAAATCGAATACAAGTGCTCGATTCTGGATTGTGCTCAATCGATCGATCAGTCTGGCGTGCATCGATCTAGGCCAAGGCCATTGACCCAATTCTTTCAGACTGCTGTCGTCAATCTCGATGATTGCAATGCGTGAATCCTGTTTGGGATGCTGAAGTGATAAGTATGTGTCGTAGAGGATAAAATCCAGACGCTCCAATGTCTTATTATAGGCAATGTACGCAACGATCAATAACAGCAGCAAAGTCCGGATAATATAATTTCTATCATTATTCGATTTATCAAAGAAATTTAATAACATTACAGAAGCACAAGGAGCGGCAACAGCATTAACAACATAAACCAATAAGAAATGCCGCGTGGAACTTCAATTGCTTGCGGTACACCCCAAGGCTCCTGGAATCCATCGGATGCAATCGTTTTGATACGTAAATAATAAGTACCCTTTTCAGGTTTTTTTATCACCGCGTGGGAAGCAATCGTTACTTCATCGTGTATCACATCGTTAAAATTTGCATCCCGGGCAAATTGAAAATGAAAGCTTTGACCTTCGGCAGGCACGCGCCATGCAAATGCCATAGTATCTTCATCGAACTTTGTATTTTCCAATAAAGGTGCAGGGTGAAGAACCCGAAAACCCATAGTATCACTGATAGGCCCAGCGCCTTCTTCTGAAGAAACTGCCATGATGCGCCAAAAATACTGACCCGGATTGAGTCGTTCAGGCAATATTAATTTATTGCCTTTGAATTCCGGATTGTAGTAATTCAAGCTAGCAAAATCATCACGATTACTTACCATCACCTCATAATGCGAAACACCCGTTTGAATCGTCCATTTGAACTGGTGATTTTCCGAATCCATGACACCATCGGGTATCGGTGAAATAATAAAAGGAATTTCCGGACGCGCATTCAGAGAGATTGGTATCACAGCATCCATACCCTCGATCCACGCTTGATCAATACCGCGAGCCCTCAACCAATAATCACCATCAGGCAAATCACTAACACGGAAAGGTAATTGGTTAGTCGTCAATTCACTTAATAGCTTTTTAAATTCCCGATCACTGGCAATCTGTACACGATAGGCCTTCGCAATCGATATCGGATCTACTTGAATTTCCAATGGTAATGATTGGTAGTAGTTCTTGGTTTTGGAAAGATCGGGGGGAAACAACAATTTAACGGGTAATTGTGGCGACTTACCTAATAAAGTTACCGTGCCATATTTTGCTGGAACTTTAACGGTTTTATTTTTGCCATCGACTTCTACACTCCCCGCCAGCACTTCATTTGTAGAAGTGAGTGTGGTTTCGACAACACCAACACGAAAATCGGTACCACGAACGGAACTTACTGCTGAAGGTGTGCGGATCCTGAAACGCGTATCACTTTTAAAATTCTTTGGCACAGAATTTTCGATACGACCTTGTTGCAAGTCAATGAACGTGTCGATCAAACCATAATTCCCTAGTATTTGCATATTGATCAACCGCAAATGGGTATTAGCCTGCATTCTTAAATGTGTTTTATCAGAAAACTCCATCGTCAAAAAGGCATCATGGTAGGTGTAAATTTCATCATCCACCATGAGTTGCATGCCTGGTTGAAGGAGCACATCTTCCTGCCCCTTGCGGCGTAGTTTGGCAACACCCTGTACTGCTATAACTTCGGCATAGGCCTGCCCCAATAATTTTGTCCAAGCAATCGGAACTCGCAATTGCGTTCCGGGAGGAATGAAATAAGGATTTTGGATGCTATTTAATCGTTGCACCCCTTCCAAATACTTCATACTGACAAGGTGCTTTTGTGTAAAACTCCATAGATTGTCACCGCTTCTAATCACATAAATCCATTCTTCCGCAACAACAAAAGTTGGAAAGAATATCAACGCCATCGTCAGAAAAAAAACAAAAAGAGTACTGACAGGACTCACAACATGAGTAATGCTATTTTTTTTATCAAGCATCATTTTCTCTTATTCTTGAGACGCTCTAGCGCCAATAATAGAATAAATTACAAATCCACCCTTATGCTGAACCAACAAAGAAACAGAATTTGAAATCAAATGACTATATAACCATTATGCTACAAAACCAGAATAAATAAAGCATGCTAAATTAAAAAAATTTATTTATTTATTATTTTTAATCATACTCTTGCTCACCAATAAATAAATCGGGAATGTAACCATTATCCTTGGGAAATTTATTTCTGATAGTACTGAAAAATATGTAAAATTGGACCAATTATCGCATTATTGCTATTCACATAATATTCACAGGGGCTAAGCTATGATCAAATGAGTCCATATTCACACTAAGGAAAAGAAAGTAATATGCGACCAGGAAATAAAGAAATTTCTTGATATAACTATAACGATAAAACAAGAAAAAGGAGATTGATGATGGTTTTACGAATTGCACACGTTGACGATGATTCTGATATTCGCGAATCCATTCAGCGTATTCTGGAAAAAAACGGCTATGAAGTTAATAGCTATCTTACGATGCAAGACTTTATTGATTCATTAACAAACAATGCCAATCGCCCCGATCTGGCTATACTTGATGTAATGGTTGAATCAATGGATTCTGGTTTAACGACTTTTGCAAACATCCATAAAAATTATCCAGAGATACAAGCTATTTTTTTGACGTCCTTAGGGGACATGATCAGACCGTATTTTGAGAATCAATCCCACGAATGGGTTTGTATTATGGAAAAGCCGGTTGAACCCATCAGTCTCCTTGCCACAATCAATGAGCGTTTAAAAAACCACGGCGGACAAGCTGCATAATATCAACAAATTTATGGCGATTACCGAATTCTCTTGGGACAAATCCACTAACCAAACTGCTTTACGCACAGAAGCGCAAGACCGGGTAAAACTGAGCGATGACGTTTTAATCAGTAATATCCGATGGTTTATTGCTTTCCGATGGGTTTTAATCGGTGCTTTAATCATTTTTGAAATTTTAGTGCTACTCGCATCGTCTGACACATTCGTCAAACTGGGTATTAGTGAACAACAAAATTGGCCAATAGCTATCATTGGTATACTAATACTCGCCAACATTTTTTATATTATTGCATTAGATTATTTACCCTCCAGTCAATACAATTCTCCGACCATTAATCTTTGGATTCAGATCATTGTCGATCTGATATGCCTATCGATTGTGGTTCATTACATCGGAAGCACGTCTACTCCAATATCTTTTTTTTATGTCTTACATATTGCCTTAGCGTGCATTTTCTTCTCTGCGCGCGAAAGCTTATATGTAACGATACTGGTTTGCGTGATGGATACGATTGTCATCATTGTCGACAACTTCCTTTTTGCCCAAGTCTCACTTTCCGCATTGATCAATAAACACCTATCGGTGGAGAATTCCTCGCAAGCTAATGCGTTGCTATGGATGATTTTTCTTGATGTACTGTTTCTAGTGGTCTGGTATGTCGTGTCAAGGCTTTCTTTAATTGTTCGCACACATGAATATCATTTGGCAGATGCATATAAACAAATTAAACGGGCGCAGGTAGAGAAAGATCAATACGCACTATTGATAACCCATCAACTAAAATCACCATTAGATGCCATTCGCAGCAAGATTAATCTAATTAAGGAAGGTTATCTGGGAGACACATCGACGGAAGTTACACAAGCGCTCGAGCAAATGGATACACGAGCGAAAAATATGTCGGGCTTAATATTGGATTTACTCAGATTGGAAAGATTAAAAACCAACTGTTGCGATACCGATCAATTTCAATCGATCAATGTGAATACCATTATAAAAAAATGCGTTGACAAGCTTTTACCAGTCATTAATTCCAAGGAAATAACACTGAATGTAGCCATTAGTGACTTTTATTATCAATGCATTCCAGAACAACTCGAGATTTTGTTTGAAAACATTATTTCCAATTCTATTGTCTACTCTCATCAAGGTGCATCGATCGAAGTTGCTTCACACATTGCATTTGACCATGCCAGTATCACCGTGACCGACCATGGAATTGGAATTGAAAGTAAGGATTTACCAAATATTTTTAACGAATACTTTTATTCGCCTAGAGCTGCGATGCACAATAAATCAACCAGTGGTATTGGTTTGTCGATTGTCAAAATTGCTGCAGAAAATAATAAGCTAAAAATTAAAGTTGATAGTGAACCTGGGGTAGGCACTACATTTACCATTATTTTTAGTAACGTTACTTCTAGTGCAACATAAGCATGCAAAGAAAATTTGATTTGGACGCGCTTTATATTATTGAAACATTCTCCCACTCTTCGTAAATTGATCTAAATTATTTCAATTTAACGCGGACACGGTATGTCAGTACCGTTTCGCTTTCTGCAGCCACAACAACTTTCCACTCAACTAGGCTAGCCGCTTTTTTTTCGTGTGGCAATGTTTCCGATAGAATTTTCCAGTCCCCTGGCATAGGCTCCTGAATTTGTACGGTAACCGCTTCCTTCTTAGCATTTTTTATCGTAATTTGATAAGCGGTCTCAAAAATCCCTGGATGGTTCGGCGAATTAGCTGGAATCTGCTGAAAATCAGTTTGCAGTCTATTGGCAGTGATATCAAAAGCATTACCTAATTTTAGGCGTATCAATTCATGTTTCGGCGTATGTTCAATTCGATCCTCGCCGACAAATTGGCTGTTTCCTACTAAATCTTTTTTGTAAACGCGCATCACACCTTTTGGCAAGGGAACGCCCAAACCTTCTCCTTTATTCAGAAAACCGATGTACACTGCGACTGATTTCTTTTGTTCAATGGTATTGTATTGTCCAAAATAGTAATAATCTGAGCCTTGCAGTAAATACTCTTTAGTAACAGGCACATTTACCGCTGACATTAACGCCACTTGCTTGGTTTGGTTTTCAGATACCGTTGTAGGATGCTGCAACGTGTATAAGTGGTAATCAAAAAAAGATTCTTGCTTCATTGGTACCGCATCCGACATTGCATTTGTATTCATTTCCATCATCTTAGCTGCTCGTCCAAATGCCGGTTGCACTTGATTGATGTCGCCAGCGACCAGTTGTAATTGAGCATCGCGATAAGTAGTACCACTCTGGTTTGTTAAAGTAACCAATCCATTCAAATCCAAAACACTGTCCTGCTCATTTAGCGCTGCAACATAGTCAGCATGCCAAGACAATCCGGAAGTCAAATAAGAAAGCTCAAAATCATGCTCATTTTCTGAGGTGTTGCGTAAAGAAATCAGCAAAGTTGGTTTATCACGTAGGTTATCTGGCACACCTGGAAACACCAATCGACCCAAAATCTCGGTTTCAATACGATCACTATATTTCAGAACGATACCTTCATTAGTCGCAAGCACTTTAGCTGTTTCTCTGGCTTCAGTGCCAGAGGCTGGATTGATTCGCGCTACAATAATTTCCTGTCCAATATATTTCTCCAACAATTTGCTAGGTGTCAATAAATCAAAATCAAAATTTTGTTCAATCAAACGAAATCCGGAAGGGTAATTGAGGCTACGTAATATGGCCGTTTCAGAACGAATTCGTGCCGATACATCACGCCAAGCTAACCGATTGAAATCCTGATTCAGTTTTATTCGACGCAAATCTTTCACCAACGCAAGATCTTCATTGTAGATCGTAATAGCAACATTCTTCTGATCGCTTATCGTAGAAGTTTTTTCTTCATTATAAATAGGCATAGCAAAAACATTTTGAATCAGTATATTAAACAAAATTGTTGTCACTATACAGTCCAATGAAATTGCCTTACTTTTGATTTTCTGAAATCCGATTCTTTTGTGATATTGCATACTATTTAATGGGGTTGGATTATTATCGCTTACGTCTATTAGAATGATATTCTCTGTCGACTTATACAGAGTAACCCTTACTAAAATGCCTGACTTCAGGTTATAATATTACTCTTGAGCTTCCCGCTGCCTTGAAGAAAAAACTTTTAGTGGGACTAACAAAATTTGATCGCCCGGGTGGTGAAATAGGTAGACACAAGGGACTTAAAATCCCTCGGGCTTAAACCGCCCGTGCCGGTTCGACTCCGGCTCCGGGCACCACTTTCAAATTTCATATTGCATCAAATCCTTTGAATTTATTAGCTTTTACAAGATTCAATGGTTTCATACTGTATCATAAGAAATCTGTACATACCATCACTTTGATGGTATTTTTATTGATACTTTCGATACCATCAAATGCTCACGAATGTCGCAGTACGTCAAGCTAAAGCGAAGGAACTCCCCTACAAAATAAGCGATAGCGGTAGACTTACTGTGCCACTTAACCACATAAATACTTCAAACCGATCTACCGGTAATTACAACTAATAGAACTAAGAGGAATTGAATGTATGATTAACAAGATTTTATACGGTATCGCAGCAATAGCAATGATCGTTGCCATAGCCTATGGCGGATCATCGCTATATCAGTTTTTAGTAGAACTGTTTAAGAAAACAATGTAATGAATAAGAAATTGAAATGCCCTTGAAGGAAAAGACATTTTTGAAACTTTAACGTTGCAGGCAATTCAGTCTCATTCTTTTTTTACATCGGGTAACTTGTTAATACAACTGAGAATAACCGTACCCGCACATTGCGATAGCGTTAATTGATTTTCTTGTGTTTTAACAAAAGTGAATTGGTAACAACGGAAACTGAACTCATCGCCATGGCAGCACCAGCAATGACTGGATTGAGCATGCCCATGGCTGCGAGCGGAATGCCAAGCACATTATAGAAAAATGCAAAGAAGAGGTTTTGGCGAATTTTGCTAAGCGTAGCGCGCGATAACAATATGGCATCCACAACACTGATTAAATCATTGCGAATCAATGTAACATCGGCTGCTTCAATGGCAATATCCGATCCTGCACCGATAGAAAAACTAACATCTGCAGCAGCCAATGCAGGTGCATCGTTAATGCCATCGCCCACCATGCCAACGATTTTTCCAGAAGATTTCAATTTCTTGATTTCTGCGGCTTTATCTTGTGGCGGCACCTCAGCACGAAAATCACTAATCCCAATACGTTTAGCAACCGCATGAGCAGTCAGTGCATTATCACCCGTGAGCATCACCACATCGATATTCATGGACCGTAATTTCTTGACTGCCTCAATGGACGTATCGCGTAAGCGATCGGCAATCGCAACATAACCCAAGACCCGCGTATCGTGTTCAGCAGTATAAGCTACGCCAATCACAGTTTTCCCCTCCGCCTGTAAAGTGGCAATTTTACCTTCGTCAATGGCCGCACCCTGCTGTAACAAAAATTTAGGGGAGCCGAGCATATAGCCCAAATCATGAATGCGTGCTTTTACACCACTACCAACCACTGCGCAGAAATCTTGAATCGGCAGTAACGAAAATTGTGCTTGATGTGCACTATCCAATATCGCTCGAGCCAATGGGTGCTCAGATCCTTGCTCTAATGAGGCTACAATTTGTAGCAAATCATTGGCCGAGATAGCTCCTATCGGAAGCACATCGGTGACAACAGGTTTACCCTCAGTGAGAGTACCAGTTTTATCGATTACAATAATTTGAATTTTTTCGGCACGCTCCAGTGCTGCAGCATTTCTAACCAATACACCTGCCTGAACACCACGTCCAGTACCTACCATAATAGCTGTAGGCGTAGCTAAGCCCAGCGCGCAAGGACAAGCAATCACCAACACAGCAATCGAATTAACGAGCGCCAAAACAAAATTACCAGCAAGCAACCATGTGATCATCAGCGTCAACACACTGATCCCTACAACAACCGGAACAAAATAACCCGAAACTGTATCGGCCATACGTTGGATTGGTGCTTTAGAACCTTGCGCTTCTTCAACTAAGCGAATGATAGCTGCCAATTGAGTATCTGCACCCACACTGGTCGCACGACATTTCAGTAAGCCCTGCTGATTAAGGGTCGCCGCAAAAACCTGATCATTGGTTTGTTTACTAACCGGCAAACTTTCACCCGTAAGCATGGATTCGTTGACGCTGGAAGCACCCTCAATTACGACACCATCAACTGGAATACTTTCTCCTGAGCGAACAATAAAGATATCATTGATTTGTAGTGTATTTGCTAAAATTTTGACAACCTCACCGTTACGTTCGACTCTTGCCGTTTTTGGCTGCAACCGAATCAATGCCTCGATAACCTCCGAGGTTCTACTTTTGGCGCGAGCTTCCATCAATTTACCCAGCAATACAAGCGTAATAATAGCTGCGCTGGCTTCAAAATAAACATGCTGATCGAATGAAAATACCGTAACAACGGCACTGAAAAAATACGCCATGCTAGTGCCTAATGCAACCAATACATCCATATTGGCACCACCACTTCGGAGTGCATGCCAAGCACCGAGGTAGAAACGCTTACCAATCCAGAATTGAACGGGGGTCGCTAACAACCATTGCAACCAGCGTGGCAATACATCCATGTCATGATGCCCAACAAACATGGCGCCCATCTGCAACACCAAAGGCAACGTTAAAACCACTGAAATCCAAAACAACCGCAATTCCGCCTGATACGTAGCCGAGCGCCGCGCTTTTTCAGCACTATGCGTAAATTCGGTCATTTCGTTAGCACCGTAGCCGGCTTTTTCGACTACATCAATTAAATCAGTCAAACTCACCAAACCCGGTACAAAACTAACTTTAGCGGTTTCGGTGGCAACATTCACTTGGGCAGTAACGCCAGGAAGCTTCGTAAGTGCCTTCTCGATATGTCCAGCACAAGCAGCACAGGTCATATTCTGTAACTGGAGCTGTACCCATTGAGGTGCAATCTGGAAACCCGATTTCTCAACTGCATGAATCAGTTTAGGCATATCAACTAGACTGGTATCGTAATTGATATGTGCCTTTTCATTGGCAAAGTTGACAGCAGCTTCAACACCCGGCAATTTATTCAGATTTCTTTCGATCCGGTTTGCGCATGCAGCACAAGTCATACCAGTGATGGGTAATTCTATGTGTTTTGTTTCCCCGTTATTCAACGACAAACCTCAACGTGGCATACCTTTTCGTTGTGATATATACATGGATTGATACGTTATTCGCGATCAATGAATAATGTACCATCGATAAGTTTAATGCGATCACCTTGTTGCAAGTTGGATGCATCGGGTAACGCAATGACAGCTTGCCGGCCATCATTTAATGTGACGCCGACATGATAAGGAGAATTGAGGTTATTCTCTGTATTTCTAGGACGAATGACTTCTCTCGCAATTGTCCCAGCCACAACACCATTGACAATAGCATTCATCTGATTGCCTTGCAGAGATTGATTGACAAAATCGACAACACCGCAGTTCGTGCAGCCTGAAGAGGATAGTAATGGCGCAGGTCTACGAATCATGCCTGCTTCAGTACTTTTAATACTGACTGCATTGGATGGCGCAGGAATGGCAGTACCGATGCGGTGAATTTTTCGAGCTGGCTT
This sequence comes from Nitrosomonas sp., assembly GCA_024281675.1. GTDB lineage: Bacteria > Pseudomonadota > Gammaproteobacteria > Burkholderiales > Nitrosomonadaceae > Nitrosomonas. The sequence continues at coordinate 118,883 of JAMXAG010000005.1, read as the reverse complement.
AGTATTAGATTCCGGTAAATTTTCAGGCAATGTTGGCATTATTGGTTGTTGTGTTTGATTTGCATCGGCAGGATTATGAATCCCAGGAGCTTGCGCCATAGCAAATTGCGCGAGGAATATCGGTATCATAGTAATTACACACCAATTTAACCGTGCACGTTTAACGCCATCCAGAAACTTATTTTTCGACATTGATCAGCTCCTTGCGTACGATTATCAGAAAACATCCGCTTCCACGACACTTGGATGAGAATCCCGTGTATTGGTTTCGCGTTTCTTATTATTAACCGGATAGCAATCAATCAAATGAACGATTAATTCATCTCTGTAGGGCTATTCCTACTCCTTACTATTTTGTCCAGGTTGCCCTGATGAAGTTGTAGACTGGATAGCAGCGCCATCTTTGGAAGCGATAAAAGTCGCGATGATTATGCCCAATTCATATAAGAGGCATAGTGGCACTGCTAACATAAATTGTGAAATAACATCGGGCGGCGTGAAAATGGCTGCGATGACAAACGCTGATACGATAACGTAAGGGCGAATTTCTTTGAGTTTCTCAATGGTGATTACACCGGTTCTAACTAGAATAATGACAAACACCGGTACTTCAAACGTAATACCAAAAGCCAAGAACATGGATAATACAAAGCTCAGGTAATTACCAATATCCGTCATAACGGCGACGCCTTCTGGAGCAAAATAGGTAATGAACTCAAATACCAATGGCAAAGCAGCGAAGTAGGCAAAGGCCATTCCTGAAAAAAACAGTAAACTGCTGCCAATAACCAATGGCAAAGCCATGCGCTTTTCATGCATATACAATCCGGGTGCGACAAAAGCCCAGATTTGATACAAAGTGTGTGGTAGCGTCAATACGAAAGCAACCATCAAAGCAACTTTCATTGGTACAAAAAACGGAGTTGCCACATCGGTAGCAATCATTTGCCCCCCTTGTGGTAGCTTTTCTAAAAGTGGTTGCGCAAGCAAGGTGTATAGCTCACGAGCAAAAAAAGCACATGGAAAAAACCCTAGCATGATAACGCCTAAAATACGTATGGCTCTGGCGCGTAATTCAACTAAATGCGATAGTAATGAGCCTTCAATCATCGCTGTATTATTGCTGCAGCCAAGCTATCCATTGCTTGGGTCATGCTTAGTTGAAGTAGCGGTTTGAGGTTTTGCGACGGGCTGATTTGTGCTTGTTCGCGAGGATAAATTTTCCTCTACCATAGAAGAATCATCCGTAAGACCTGCTTTGATTTGATTGATATTATGTTGCGCAGACTGCTCCACAGAATGAACCGTTTCTTCAATGGAAGATTGCATCTCTTTCAATTCCTCCATACGTATTTCATTATGGATATCAGTTCTGACACTATACACAAAACTACGACAGCGACCATACAAATTACCCAGTGTTTTGGCCACGATCGGAAGCCGTTCAGGACCGATAACAATCAATGCAACCAAAGAAATAACCAATAACTCCATAAAACTGATATCAAACATAACCTTTATTCCACAATCATAGAGATTGCACGAATTGAAAAATATTATTTCACAGTGGTGTTATGGTCTGTTTTTACCGATGAAGCAGGCTTATCCATAGACTGTTCTTTGTTGATATTGTCGTGAAAAGCTTGTGCTGCATCTTCTCTTTTTGCTTGCACGTCAATGATACGATCATCAGTCTGCTGAGTTGTCGAAGCAGCAGACTGACCTGTATCCGCTTCCTTCATGCCGTCTTTAAATCCTTTTAGCGCACCGCCCAAGTCACTGCCTAAATTACGTAATTTCTTGGTACCAAAGACCAGCACCACAATAATTAGTACGATAAGCCAATGCCAAATACTAAATGTGCCCATCAGTTCTCCTTAGAATGGATTGGCGTAAGGTAACAAGCAACACCTTCAACTTGAATGTATCATAGGGGTCAATCGTTCTCTGCCACCAATAACATGAATATGTAAATGAAAAACTTCTTGCCCACCTACACGACCTGTATTAATTACGACACGAAACCCATCTTCGCAACCTTGTTCTTTTGCCAATTTGGGCGCTAATAGCAGCATTTTACCTAAAAGAGCCTGCTGATCGTCTTGAGCATCATAAAGAGAATCAATGTGCTGCTTGGGAATCATCAAAAAATGCACTGGAGCAGCCGGATTGATATCATTAAAAATAATGAGTTCAGTATCCTCATAGATCTTGTTGCATGGAATCTCTTTTCTGATAATTTTACAAAATATACAGTTATCCATAGGCACTCAATCAGGTTATTCTTGATTTCTTCTCTGTAATCCCAGAAACTCCCTCACGTCTTTCAAGCTCTTTAAATACATCATCAGGACTTACATCATGATAAGCCAGCAGTATCATACAATGAAACCATAGATCCGCAGTTTCATAAACGACTTGATGTACGTCACCATCCTTCGAAGCCATCAATATTTCCGCAGATTCTTCAGCAATTTTCTTTAAGATTTTATCCTGACCACCCTGTAACAATTTTGCCACATAAGAAGTTTCAGCATCTCCCTGTTTTCGTGCTTCAATGGACTGTGCAAGACGATCTAAAATGGCCGAATGATTCATTTAGTATATATATGCTCCGGGTCTTTTATAACAGGAGTAGAAATAACCCACTCACCATTTTCCAGTTTCTGAAAAAAACAATGATGTCTTCCGGTATGACAGGCAATCCCACCCGTTTGCTCGACGACTAAAAGCAATACATCTTCGTCGCAATCCAGATAAATAGCTTTTATTTTTTGCGTATGACCAGATTCTTCCCCTTTATGCCACAATTTTTTGCGAGAACGTGACCAATAAACCGCTTCCTTCTTTTCGACTGTAAGCTTCAATGCATCTCGGTTCATCCAAGCAAACATCAATACTTTACCTGTATCAGACTCTTGAGCTATAACGGGTATCAAACCATCATCAGACCAATTGATTTTATTAAGCCACGCATCCGGCATAGTTACATTATTATGATTCAATACTAAAGGTTGAAGTAATCACCCACCGTGATCACCGTGATAATCGCTATTCTAACATCACAATCGAACTTCGATACCATGCTGTTGCATATATTCCTTAGCATGTTGCACAGTAAATTCTCCATAATGAAAAATACTGGCTGCCAATACGGCGTCAGCGTGGCCTCGCAGAATGCCATCCACTAAATGATCAAGATTCCCAACCCCACCACTGGCAATGACCGGAATACTGACTGCATCTGATACTGCACGCGTTAATGCGATATCAAAACCATTACGTGTACCATCTCGATCCATACTGGTCAGTAAAATTTCACCAGCACCTAGCGCCTGCATTTTTTTTGCCCATTCAATGGCATCAATACCCGTAGCTTTACGGCCACCATGTGTAAACACCTCCCAACGTGATGCATCGTTTGGAGCGCTGACTTTTTTCGCATCGATCGCTACAACAATACACTGCGAACCATAATGACCAGACGCCTCAGCAATCAGCTGTGGATTCATAACCGCAGAAGTATTGATACTCACCTTGTCCGCACCAGCATTCAATAATCTACGAATATCCTCAACCTGTCGTACCCCGCCCCCAACCGTCAAAGGTATAAACACCTGTGCAGCAACGGCCTCGATGATGTGCAGAATTAAATCACGATTATCGGAACTTGCAGTGATATCAAGGAAAGTCAGTTCATCTGCGCCTTGTTCGTCATAACGGCGCGAAATCTCAACCGGATCTCCGGCATCACGTAATTCAACAAAATTAACACCTTTCACAACACGCCCATTAGTGACATCCAGGCATGGAATAATACGTTTGGCAAGACTCATTAGGAAAAAACGAATGCGTTTATAATTATAATGAAAAAATAAAGAAGGCTTGTGATGTAATAAAGGACACTAAATGAATAGGGTATTAAGGAATAGTGTTGGCAGCGCTAAGTTTATCAGCCAAAACTTGAGCCTCTTTGAAATCCAATGAGCCTTCATAAATAGCACGTCCCGTAATTGCGCCAATGATTCCTTCCGACTCGATTTCACATAATTTATGGACATCGTCAATATTGGTAATGCCACCACTGGCAATCACCGGTACCGTGAGTTGTCTAGCTAATTCAACCGTAGCTTGTGTATTCACGCCACTGAGCATTCCGTCCCTACCGATATCCGTATAAATAATAGCCTCGATACCATAATCTTCGAATTTTTTCGCAAGATCCACAACATCATGCCCCGTTATTTTTGACCAACCATCGACAGCAACTTTACCTTCTTTCGCATCTAATCCAACCATGATCTGTCCTGGAAAGGCATAGCATGCGTCATGCAAAAAACCCGGTATCTTAATAGCAGCCGTACCGATGATCATATAGCTGATACCATCATCCAGGTAACGCTCAATGGTATCCAAATCACGTATACCGCCCCCGAGTTGAATGGGAATTTGGCCATTGATGGCTTGCACAATCTCACGAATTGCCGGTTCATTTTTAGGTTTCCCAGCCAATGCACCATTCAAATCAACTAGGTGTAGTCTTCTGGCTCCTTGGGTTAACCAGTGCAAAGCCATTTCACCTGGCTCTTTGGAGAATATCGTTGCGTCCTCCATGACGCCTTGCTTAAGACGGACACAATCACCGTCTTTAAGATCAATTGCGGGAATTATCAACATGATTTATCAAGATTAATGCGTGAAAAGTGCTCATTAATTTACCTAACTATCGGAATGATTGATTACGGTGCCCATTTGGCAAAATTACTCAATAGTGCCAAACCAGCCGATTGGCTTTTCTCAGGATGAAACTGTACCGCGAAAATATTATCTTTAGCAACCGCACAGGTAAACGGCATTGGGTAGTGACTACGGCCGGCAATCGATGCAACATCTGGCGTTTCAACATAATAACTATGGACAAAATAAAATCGTGCATCTTCTCGAATACCATCCCACAGCGGATGCATCATGGTCTGATAAACCTGATTCCATCCCATATGCGGCACTTTTAATTTTTGCCCATCAGCTGTATTCATGGCTGACTTTGGAAAATGGACAACCTTGCCAGGCAGTATATTTAACCCCTCAGTTTGTCCCTCCTCGCTTTCCTCAAATAGCATTTGTAGACCAATGCAAATACCGAGAAAAGGTTTATATTCAGCAGCCTTTATAACTGCCTGACGTAACCCGCGTATTTCCAGCTCATGCATGCAATTACGCATAGCACCTTGTCCCGGAACAACGACTCGGTCAGCTTTTTCAACTTCATGCGGATCATTCGTCACTACGATCGAGGCTTCGGGTGCAACATGCTCCAAAGCTTTGTGGACGGAGCGAAGATTTCCCATCCCATAATCAACAATTGCAATATCAGTCACGATCTATTATTCAAAAAATATTCTATAAACTACCTTTAGTCGATGGAATCACACCCGACATCGCTGGATCTTGTTCGATAGCTACCCGTAAAGCCCGTCCAAAAGCCTTGAAAATCGTTTCGGCCTGATGGTGTGCATTCCTCCCGTACAAATTGTCAATATGCGCCGTAACTCCTGCGTGATTAACGAACCCTTGAAAAAACTCCTGAATCAAATCAACATCAAAATCACCAATACGTGCACGAGAGAAATTCACATTGAATACCAATCCCGGGCGCCCGGATAAATCAATAACAACACGTGACAATGCTTCATCGAGAGGAACATAGGCATGCCCATAACGCCGCAAGCCTTTTTTATCACCGACCGCCTTGGCAAAGCCTTGTCCCAATGAAATACCGATATCTTCTACTGTGTGATGCGCATCAATATGCAAATCACCTTTTGCGGTAATTTCCAGATCTATCAGGCCATGGCGGGCAATCTGGTCTAGCATATGATCCAGAAAAGGGACACTGGTCTTAAAACCAGAGCGACCGCTACCATCTAAATTTAGCGTAACACTGATTTGTGTTTCCAGCGTGTTTCTTATAACCTGGGCTTGGCGCATAGTGCGTTGAAAAATTTGAAAGGGGATAAACGTTTGTAGAGTCAGGGTATTTATGTTTGGCTAATTATGTCATGCAATGCTGAACAAAATTGTGTATTTTCTTCGGGTGTTCCTATTGTAATACGTAAGCAATTTTCTAATAAAGGATGAGTACCGTCCAGATTTTTTATCAATATACAACGTTGTTTCAAAGATTGAAATACCTGGCCTGCATTTTTCACACGAAACAAAATAAAATTGGCACGCGAAGGAAAGACTTCAACACCATTCATAGTGCTTAGCGATGCATTTACTTTTATGCGTTGTGATTTTATGGCGTCAGCTTGTTGCGATAATATGTCGGTATGTTGTAAAACTTTCTCCGTGATCAATTGTGTCATGGTATTGATATTATACGGCAAACGTATTTTTTCAAAATGCTGCAACCATTGCGCGCGCCCTACCAATAGTCCCAATCGCAACCCTGCTAACCCAACTTTAGATAAAGTACGCATTAACAATACATTAGGGAAGCTATCCAGCCGATCTATCATACTGGCATTGGCAAACACATGGTAAGCCTCATCAATGACCACAAGACCAGAAGTTGCTGCAATAATATGCAGAATGGCCTCCTCATCGAATAAATTCCCGGTAGGATTGTTTGGATAAGCCAGAAAAATCACTGCCGGCTCGTGTTTTGCTATGGCTGTCATCATGGCATCAAGATCTATCGTGAAATCTTCTTTGAGCGTTACACCGATATATTGAATGTTGGTAAAAGTTGCAATCATACGAAACATGACGAAAGCCGGCTCAACGCTCATCAACACCGCACCGGGTTTAGCAATTGCCATTGCAATCATTTGGATGATTTCATCCGAACCATTACCTAACAAAATATCCATTTCATCAGATATTCTCAGATGATCACGCAGTGTTTTCTTTAATGCAGTAGCGCTCGCATCCGGATAGCGATTGATGGATGCATTTTCAGCTAGCAAAGCGATTTCTTTGCGAAGCAACACCGGAAGCAGATAAGGATTTTCCATCGCATCGAGCTTAACCATCCCCGTTGCCGGTGGTACGTGATAAGCCGAAAGAGAAAGAATTTCCTTACGAATAAGTTGCTCGGGAGTAAAAGGATTTGACATCAGGACAGTTTACACTCAACAGCGTGCTGAGTTTATATCAGTATATTTTTAGATTACTTTGATTTGATTGATTGTGTACTATCGAGTTTCATAACAAGCGGCTTCGATCGCCTCTATGAAATCCGATCAGTGGTTCCGAAATACGCTTCCCCAGAGCAATGACTTTAAATAATTCGCCCATTTCAGCAGGACTCACTAATTTTTGCAGTTGATTTGCCTGGGACAAATAATTCACGCTACCCGGTGAAGCAGATTGTATCAAAACTTCAGTGATTCCACAGTTCATTAGAAAGTGTGCTTGCGTAGTATAACCGATTAAATCGAGCCCATTACTATTTGCTGCGTCGACAAACGCACTGAAATCGACGTGGCTGGTAATATCTTGTAACCCAGGCAAGTAAAATGGATCATCGTGCGCATGGTGGCGATAATGGCACATCAAGGTGCCATGATTACGCTGCGCATGATAGTATTCGCTGCGTCCAAAACCATAATCAATGAATAGCATCACACCTTGCTGCAATACTTGCGACAAACTTTTCAAAAAATATCGGGCAGCCAGGCTAATTTCGCTCACGTAAGGCTGAAAAGCTTTATTCGAATCATGATCGCCCGCTATCCATGGTTGTAATCGGCGAGCAGCATCCAGCAATTGTGCATCTTGAATCGAATGGTCTTGCCAAGCGAATTTTTCGTTTTGCCAAATAACACCACGCTCCAAAATCTGGTCTTGCTGCCACACGACCATGTGGACAGGCATCGCATCAAACACTTCGTTCGCAAGTATCGCACCGCTAAACTGCACGGGTAATTGCTGCAAAAACTCGATACGTGACATCAAATGCGGTATTTTCTCCAAAAACCAGTTTCTCTGGCGCTCGCGTAACTCCGCGCTAACTTCTAGTATCAGATATTTTTCTGGCAAATGACCAGATTGCTCAAGTGTCAGCAAAATATCCAACGCCAATTGACCCGATCCCGCACCGAATTCCAGAATATTGAACGGATTTAATTGCTCAGCAATTTGCATCAACTGTCGCGCCAACGTACGCCCAAACAGCGAAGATGTTTCCGGAGCAGTAGTAAAATCACCAGCTCGCCCAAGTTTAGTAGCACCACTATTGTAATAGCCCAACCCAGGAGCATACAACGCCAGATTCATAAATTGCTCAAAGGATATCCAACCTCCTGCGTTATGAATTTTCTCCCGGATGAGTAATGTTAACGCGCGGCTATGCGACAGTGCATTCTCATCAGCCGGTGGTAAAGTAGTCTGTAACGACATCAGCAAATCAGCTTATTTATGGTAAATTTTAGAAAAAACATTCATCAACAAGATGCTAGTTTAGCAGGTCATCTCAAGAATCAAACCAAGGAGTGAAGTGTGCAAAACAAAGTTATATTGATCACGGGCGGCGCAAAACGCGTCGGTGCGACAATTTGTCGCCGATTGCATACGCACGGAGCCAAATTGGTAATCCACTACCATTCTTCCATCGAAGAAGCTAATGCCTTGCAAAGGGAACTGAATCAACAACGCGAGAACTCTGTTGCGCTAATTCAAGCCGATTTACTCGATCATAAACAATTGCCGGATTTAGTCGAATCCTCCGTACAACAATTTGGACAATTAGATGGATTAGTCAACAATGCATCCAGTTTCTTCGCAACACCGTTAGATGAATGCACGCAAGAAAGTTGGAATGATCTCATTGGAAGTAATTTGCGTGCACCGTTATTTTTATCCCAAGCTGCTTCGCCTCACTTGAAAAAGCAACGTGGTTGTATTGTAAACATTATCGATATTCATACTGAACGACCTTTGAAAAACTATGTAATTTACAACGCAGCCAAGGGCGGTTTGCTAACACTCACACGCTCACTCGCGGTTGAAATGGCACCCGAAGTACGCGTTAATGGTGTATCACCGGGCCCGATTCTTTGGCCAGAAACAGGAAAATGGACAGATGAAGCGGAACGTCAAGCTACGATTGCAGGTACTTTATTAAAACGTTGCGGTGAGCCCGATGATATTGCAAAAACAGTATACTTCTTGATAGCGGATGCACCCTACATTACCGGACAGGTGATTGCAGTAGATGGCGGCAGAAGTATTGCGTTATAACCCAGATGCGAGAGTATCAAAACAATCAATCACCACGGCACAGCTGATTCTCAATCAACCGATTCACATTTAATCACACCCATATCAAAATTTTTATAATAATCATAAGGATTGATTGAATATCAATTGAATAGGTGTTAAAGGCTAGCAATCGCAACGATGGCAATGGCAAATCTGTAACGCAAGCGATCATATGCAGCATTGTCCTAAAACAACATTAAAAATGGCACCCGAAATATAGCAATTAAGTACAAACCACTCAAAAAAACAACGGTCACAGCATCATCCTGAATGGTGACTCCCCCTATGTAGTAGAGTAAAGTTATTACAGGAAAAAACTCTGATTTTAAAAGAAATTACTGTGTTATCATGCTTTCACTAAAATACATGTTTGATATATTTTCAGGCAATGGCGCACCATCCCAAAAGATTACCAAGATCGTATATCGATTTTTACTCCTCATATCAGAAAATTGCGTCCATTGAACACGAAATGGATGCCAAACAGACTATCTTCCCAAGGAGAAACGATTTATTTATGCATTTCGTGAAAATCTCACAGAATGTGTCTATCTATAGGTAAAATAATAATAAAATAGCACACTCAGTCTATTGAAAAAATATTTGCTAAATTTCTACTACCCACTCTGTTTTTTACTGTTAACTTTGATACTGACCCGTTATCAAAATGCCCATGGTTTATATTAATCGATCCAAGCCTCAGCTACTTGAAGAAATACAACGACTATATACAGAACTGGCTGCTATCAAGCTAATGACAGAAAAACGTACTACTGAACTTTATATCAGTGAAGAGCGATTTTCGCTGGCAATGCGCGGAGCTAATGATGGGCTTTGGGACTGGAATCTTGAAACGGATGAAGTCTATTATTCGCCGCGCTGGAGAAGCATGCTGGGTTATGCAGAAAATGAACTTGATAATAACTTAAATACCTGGGCAAATCTGGTTCATCCCGATGATAAGAACAGAGTATTAGAAAAGGTTCAGGATTACTTGGCTGGCCGGGCAGATTCCTTTGAAGTTGAAATGCGTATGCACCATAAGGATGGCCATGAAGTTTATGTGCTATCCCGTGCATTTCTTGTAACTCGCAGGTCTGATAGTAAACCAGTTCGTTTGGTTGGGACACATGTCGATATAACAGAGCGTAAAAGCGCAGAATTATTTGATAGCAAAAATGCAGAAATTCTTGAGATGATTGCCATAGGGCGGCCCGCATCAGACATCTATAATGCAATTGCCTTGATGTATGAAGCCCGCCATCCTGGAATGCGATGTTCCATGCTTGAATTAGAGGGTAATAAACTCATGCACGGAGGAGCGCCAAGCTTACCAAAAGAATATTGTGACGCAGTAAATGGCTTGGAATACGGGCCCAGTGTTGGCTCGTGTGGAACATCCACTTATACAGGAAAGCGTGTTCTCGTCGAAAACATTGAAACAGACCCTAAATGGAAAAAAATCAAGCATTTTGCACTCCCCCACGGGATGCGTTGTTGTTGGTCTGAACCCATTAGCAGCTCCAGTGGAAAAATTTTAGGTGCTTTTGGTATGTATTACAATCATCCTGCACTTCCTAATGAAAAGGAATTAAAAGATCTCAAAGCTGCAGGGAGATTGGCGGGAATAGTCATGGAGCGAGATCAATCCCAAAAACGCATACGGATGCTAGCCTATACCGACGAATTAACAGGGCTTGCCAGCCGCGCCTCTTTTTCTCAACACATCGAAGAAATAACCAGAACATCGGCTCGGCATAATCATCGTTTTGCATTGCTTTATATTGACTTAGACGATTTCAAGAGCATTAACGACAGTCTGGGGCATGATGCGGGTGATCTGCTACTTAAGACCATTGCAAAGCGCTTGGTACATACATGCCGTGAAATTGACTTTATTGCACGCGTTGGCGGCGATGAATTCTGTGTTCTCGTTGAAGAAGTAGAAGATGACTACGCGGCCAATATTGCAAAACGCTGTCTTCATGCAATCGCGCAACCAATCGAGATTTATTCCAGAAAACTCACGCCCGCTTGCAGTATTGGCATTGCATATTTCCCTGATGATGGAGAAGATCTATCAGCATTACTAAAAGCAGGCGATACCTCGCTTTACAAAGCAAAGGAAAATGGGAAGAATCAGTATACTTTCTATAAAATGGAGCTTACTCAGAAGGCCCAATATCGTTTTCAAGTTGAACAAAATTTAAGAGAAGCAATCGAACAGCAACAATTGTCACTAGTTTATCAGCCTCAGATTGAAGTAAGTACTTGTAATATCTTTGGCTTTGAAGCGTTGTCAAGGTGGCATCATCCAGAATTAGGCCAAATCCCGCCAATTAATTTTATCGCTACGGCTGAAAAAATCGGCATGATTAAACCGCTGACCGAATGGGTGTTAAGAACGGCCTGCCGTCAATTAGTAGCTTGGAAAAAGAAAGGCTTTCACACACTCCGTATGGCGGTAAACATTTCTCCAAGCCTTTTTCTTGATAAGGAATTTGCGTCACTGATTAAACGTATTATTGAGGAAGTAGGTATAACCCCAGCAGAATTGGAATTAGAAGTTACAGAAAGTATCGTACAGACCGACCCGCGAAATCTTTCCATTTTTCAAGACTTGAAAGACCTGGGTGTATTACTAGCAATCGATGATTTCGGTACAGGTTATTCATCTTTTGCTTCACTTAAACATCTAAAAGTTGATTACCTAAAAATAGACAAATTTTTTGTTGACGATATGCTTATCGATGAGCAAGCACTAATCTTAATAAGCTCTATGATAGAAATGGGACGCAAACTGGGACATGAGATAATTGCTGAAGGCGTTGAAAAACTAGAGCAATTGGATATCTTAAAAAAGCTTGGCTGTGAAAAAGTACAGGGTTTTCTGTTTAGTAAACCAATTAAAGCTGATGCAATTTCAAAGTTACTGCTATCTCGCCAGCATGAAATGAACAAAATGGCCTAAATAGTATTCCTAAAATATCTCTAACCGCTTGATATTTAGCTGTATCAGAAAAACCAAGCCCAATCCTATTTTGTGGATGAATCGGTTACTAAAATATTGCCATCAGTTACGAGTCAAAAGAAATCCCAAGATACACACTCGATTGAACAAACATTGTTGTCATTAAGCGAGACGTCTATATAACCGAGAAAGGCTTTGAGCAGGAGCTTCAGCCTGGAATCTTATCCCCTATAATTTTACAAAATCCCTTATAATATAAGAGTTTCTCAATTTCCTGTTTTCTAACACCTCACTAAATTACAAGATTGCATTTGTTAGTTTAGTAAACTGAATAATCCTCACCCATGAAAGCTTTTTCTGCACATTCTTTTGATCTTCAGCAACGAAGCATGGCAGCGGTTTGGCATCCATGTAGCATCATGAAGCAACATGAAAATCATCCTTTGATTCCGATTGTGCGTGGGGAAGGTGCTTGGTTATATGATGCCGATGGCAATCGCTATCTTGATGCAATCAGTTCTTGGTGGGTCAATCTGTTCGGACATTGCAATCCTGATATTAACGCTGCACTACGTGATCAACTCGACAAGCTAGAACATGTGATGTTAGCCGGATTCACACATGAGCCAGCGATACAGCTAGCGGAAAGGTTAAAAAACTTGACTGCGAACTCACTCGGGCATTGTTTTTATGCCAGTGATGGTGCATCAGCCACAGAAATTGCTTTAAAAATGAGCTTTCACTACTGGCAATTATGCGGCGAACAACAAAAAACCAATTTTATTAATCTAAAAAATGGCTATCACGGCGAAACACTCGGTGCATTATCCGTAACGGATGTCGCAATTTTTAAGCAAACGTATGCCCCCTTACTACGCCAATGCGCAACCATGCCAACCCCTGACTGGCGCCATGCAGACGCTGGGGAATCACATAAAGATTACGCACTTCGCACCGCAAGCATGTTGGAAAATTATTTGGCACAGTACCATGCAACTACTGCTGCATTCATTCTCGAACCTTTGGTTCAAGGCGCTGCTGGTATGGGTATGTATCATCCTGTTTACTTACAACGTGCCAGAGAAATTTGCACACAATACCAAGTGCATTTGATTGCTGATGAGATTGCAGTTGGGTTTGGCCGAACAGGAACTTTATTTGCCTATGAGCAAGCTGATGCTGTACCTGATTTTTTGTGTTTAGCGAAGGGGCTTAGCGGTGGATATTTACCACTTTCCGTGGTGATGACTTCTGACAATATTTACCAACCCTTTTATCATGAAAAATCGTCTCGCACCTTTCTACACTCTCATTCACACACCGGCAATGCGTTAGCATGCCGAGCAGCTTTAGCTACACTGGATTTATTTGAACAGCAAGATGTAATCCCGATCAATCGTAGCAAAACAACGTACTTAAACGAGATTTCCGAACCTCTTACCACACACCCCAGAGTACGGAATTTTCGTAATTGTGGCATGATTTGGGCCTTTGAGTTTGAAACCAAAGAACAGGATTTCGCAACACAGTGTTTTCAAGCAGCATTAAAACAGCAATTACTGTTGCGCCCGCTGGATAAAACGGTTTATTTTATGCCGCCCTATATTATCAATCAGCACGAAATGGATTTACTCGTTAACGGTACACTTAATGTACTAAATACATTATCAAAATAATCCCCAAAACAACTATTCACGATTATTCTCAATTACCTTACGAATAGTTTCCGTGAAATCTTCAGCCGAAAACTTAGCCACATACGCATCCGCACCAGAAGATTTGACATGATTTTCATTGGCTTCACCCGTCAATGATGAATGGATCACCACCGGGATAGACTTGAATCGATGATCGTTTTTGAGCTTACGTGTCAAAGTAAACCCATCCATTTCTGGCATTTCCAAGTCGGTTAATACTAAAGCGATCTTATCTTTGATTGTTTTACCCTCGGCAACTGCCGCGTCCGACATCGCTTGGATTCGATCCCAAGCCTCTTGCCCGCTTTTGGTCATAATAAATGACGCGCCTTGCTGAGTAAGTCCTTTCTCTATCATGCTACGCGCCAATGGAGAATCATCAGCAACAAGAATCAAAGTTCCTGGTAGCATTTTGGCTTTAGCAACATTATTTTCTTGCACCAAATCACCGGTAGCACTTGGTAATACATCGCGTAAAATTTGCTCCACATCCAATACCTGCACCAGAGCCGAGTCAGCATTACGATCTAAACGCGCAATACTGGTAACCAAATCAGCACCGTTCCCTTCGGCCGGGATGACCTGATTCCATTCCAAGCGTATGATCTCACTGACTTCTTCAACAGCAAAAGCTTGTGTAGAGCGTGCGTACTCGGTAACCAATAAAATCGGAGTACTTTTTTTTGGCACACATCCAACTACTTTGGGCAAATTGATCACAGTGATAATCTGGCCACGTATATTAGCGATACCCATCACACTGCTGTGTGCGTTGGCCACCGCAGTAATCGTCGGCATCACCAAAATTTCCCGAACTTTGAAGACATTGATACCAAACAACTCGTGATGATCTGTTCCCGGAGCCTCACCCAATCTGAACAACAACAATTCAAATTTATTGCTGGCCGTCAGATTAGTACGTTCATCTATTTCGTGTAAAGCTGTGCCCATGAAGCGCCCCCGCAAACATAAAGTAAATTAGGCACTGAGTGTAGCTTACTTCGCTATTTAAAAAGAAAGAAACAATACTGAGAAAAGGCTGCTTATCTAAATTTTAAATTCCAGAAAAACAACCCAGCATCAAAAAAATTAGTCACAAAATTACTGTGATTACCGTTCTACCATAAGACCCAGAATCCTATGGTCAACTCTCCAGATTTACACGGCAACTTCCCTTTTCTATTCAACAATACCTTGCAACCTATCGACATCCAATTTCCATTTGAATGGATCTTCAATACTATCGACACTATCCGATCCCTTCGATAAATCTACGATTTCTACGGGTATATACATATTTGCACGTATTGAAAAAAACACTTTGATAATCGGAGTAACAAGGCTTTTTTTCGATTGCTCAAGTACGACACCGAGACGACCAGATTTGAGTTTCAGTAACGTGCCACTCGGATAAATACCGATGGTTTTGACAAAAGCATGAAAGATTACTTCATCGAAATGTCCTTCTCTCCATGCCGTCATTTTACTAATTGACTCGGCTGGCCCCCAGGCTTTTTTATAACATCGATCGGAACTGATCGCATCGTAGACATCACATACCGCACCCATACGTGCAAATAAACTCAAATCGGCGCCCGATATTTTCTCGGGATAACCCCGGCCATCGACACGCTCGTGGTGGTGCAAACACACATCCAAGGCTACATCATCAACTTGGTAGCTCGCTTTAAGTATTTCCCAGCCACGTTGTGGATGCTGTTTAATGACATTAAATTCTTCATCCGTCAATTTACCAGGTTTGTCTAATACCTGATTAGGAATTGCCATTTTTCCTATGTCATGCAATAGACCTGCCACTCCCGCTTGCCGTGCTTGGCTCTCAGACAATTTCAATTGCTTCGCTAAGGCAATCATCAACATACACACCGCAACTGAATGCAAGTACGTATATTCATTAGCATTCTTCAATCGCGCCAAACTCAGTAACGCACTTGGATTCCTTTCGATTGAAGACTGAATGTCTTCCACCAATACCACTGCCCCCTGAACGTCCAGTGCCTTTCCCATACGCACATCACCAAACATCGACGTTACGACCTTTTTAGCCTTAGTGTGTATTTTTTTGGCGGCAACCAATTCCTCATCAAATGATATTTGTTTCTTAACTGCTAGCGGCGTTTTGGTTGGTTCAGGTTCATGCTTAGCAGGTTCAAACTCAGACTCTTTAGCAGGTTCCGTAACCATTACAGCAGTGACATCAAGACCTTTATTTGTATCAATCCATATTTCATCGACCCCGGAATGGATCAGTTTTTGCAAATCTTTAGGATCGTCCAGCTTAAAGGATTTTCTCCAGAATGGATGCTCCAACCAGTTTCCACGCAGCTCATGGATATACATTCCGAGGCAGATCTCGCCAACATTCACTTTTTTGATCATAAGACTGAATAGTAATAAACCAATTAAATTTGATAATTAATACCACACGCATTCGATGCGTTCCGCCCAGAATCGTAATATCTTGAAGATAATTAAGACAATTTATGGAGCTGTTCGTTTATCTTGTCTAATTTCTCTGTAAATGCTTGCAGTCGTTCTTTTTCCTGAAGTACCACATTTTCTGGGGCACGTTCAACAAAACTCGCATTCGAAAGCTTTGCTTGCGCTTTAGTTATCTCTGCTTGTAACCGTACCATTTCTTTAGATAAACGATCGCGTTCAGCTGGCACATCGATTTCAACTTTAAGCATCAACCGGAAATTTCCAACAATTGAAACCGGAGCACCGACATTTGGTAGATCCTCTGAAATATGCACGTGAGAAAGTTTCGCTAAAGCAGATAAATAAGCCGAAAATTCATTCAAAGTTTGAGAATCACCAGTAACCCACAGCGGTACTTTAGTTGCCGGAGATAAACTCATTTCACCACGTAACGTACGGCACGCATTGACCATGTCTTTTAATAAAGTGATTGATTTTTCCGCAAGCGGATCAATTTGATCCAGATTTGCTTGTGGATATGGTTGATTCATGATGCTAGTGCCCTTTTCCCCGGCCAGTGGCGCAACGGTTTGCCACAATTCTTCGGTAATGAAAGGAATAATCGGATGCGCCAGTCGCAACATAGCTTCCAGCACATGCACCAAAGTCCGGCGAGTTGCACGCTGCACCGCAATATCCTCATTATTAAGCTGTACTTTGGCCAATTCCACATACCAATCGCAGTATTCATCCCATACCAGTTCGTAAATTTCTCTCGCAGCGAGGTCGAAGCGATAATGACTGAATGCCTGTGCGATGTTGTGCTCAGCCTGTTGCAAACGGCCAATCATCCAACGATCTACCGCATGATAGTAAAGCGGCTGTGATCCATCCAAACCGGTATCTTTACCGTCGCAATTCATTAGGACATAGCGTGTCGCATTCCATAATTTGTTACAAAAATTACGATAACCTTCGCAACGCTGCATATCGAATTTGATATCGCGGCCATGCGATGCCAGACTCGCAAACGTGAAGCGTAATGCATCCGTACCAAATGCCGGAATCCCTTCCGGAAAGTGTTTACGGGTAGTTTTTTCTATGGCTTCGGCTTGCTTGGGATTCATTAACCCCGTCGTACGTTTGGCAATTAGTTCCTGTAGCGTAATACCATCGATCAAATCGAGTGGATCCAACACATTGCCTTTGGATTTACTCATTTTCTGACCTTCGGAATCACGAATCAACCCCGTGATGTACACTTCTTTAAAAGGCACTTTACCAGTGAAATGCAACGACATCATCGCCATGCGCGCAACCCAGAAAAAAATGATATCAAAACCCGTTATCAGCACCGAAGTCGGTAGAAATGCTTTGAGCTCGGCCGTTTCATCTGGCCACCCCAGGGTTGAGAATGGCCATAACGCGGATGAAAACCATGTATCCAGCACATCTTCATCCTGTCTCAATTGATGAGTACCGGATAATTTTTGCGCTTCTTCCAGGTTGTGTGCAACAAATACATGACCTTGATCGTCGTACCACGCAGGAATACGATGCCCCCACCAAAGTTGGCGCGAGATACACCAATCCTGAATATTCTCCAGCCATTGATTGTACGTATGGCTCCAGTTATCCGGAGTGAATTTGATATCACCTTTTGCCACCGCGTCTAAACCGCATTTTGCCAAGCCTTCCATCGCCACATACCATTGGTTGGTCAACATCGGCTCGATGATCGTATTGGTACGATCACCCCGCGGCACCATCAGTTTGTGTGCTTTAGTTTCAACCAATAAACCTTGCGCATCCAAATCGGCAATGATTTTCTTCCGCGCATCAAAACGATCAAGTCCTTGATAAATGACTGGTGCGTTTTGATTAATTTTGCCATCCAACGTTAGGATATTAACAGGTTCGAGTTGATGTCGCTGTCCAACCTGATAATCGTTAAAATCATGCGCTGGCGTGATTTTAACGCAGCCAGTACCAAATTCCTTGTCGACATAGCTGTCCGCAATGATCGGAATCGTTCGGTTGCACAGCGGTAGTTGCACTTGTATGCCGATCAAGTGCTGATAACGTGGATCCTCTGGATGCACAGCAACCGCAACATCACCAAGCATCGTTTCAGGTCGTGTGGTAGCCACCACCAGCGACTCGGTTTGATGAGCACTCTCGGCTGTATTCGCTGGCGCTAACGGATAACGAATATGCCACAATGAACCATTTTCTTCCGTCGCAACAACCTCCAAATCGGAAACCGCTGTTTGTAGTACCGGATCCCAATTCACCAACCGCTTGCCACGATAAATCAATCCTTCACGGTACAAGCGCACAAATACTTCCACGACAGCACGCGATAACGCTGCATCCATCGTAAACCGTTCACGCGTCCAATCGCAGGAATTCCCAAGCCGACGCATTTGCCGCGTAATAGTTGAACCTGACTGTTCTTTCCATTGCCACACGCGTTCGAGAAAAGCCTCCCGCCCCATCTCGCGACGGTCCAGGTTTTGTTGATCCAATTGACGTTCAACCACGATTTGCGTTGCTATACCTGCATGATCGGTACCTGGTTGCCACAAAGTGTTTTCGCCAAGCATGCGGTGATAACGCGTCAATGCATCCATCAACGTATGTTGAAAAGCATGTCCCATATGCAACGTACCGGTAACATTCGGCGGCGGCAGCATAATGCAATAGGCGGGAGAATTTTCTGTCATCGCCGGTTTAAAATAACCGGCTGACTCCCAAATCGAATACCAACGATTTTCGATTCGTTTTGGATCAAAGCTTTTTTCAAGTTCCATGGGGTGAAGAGTAGATAGCGCTGCGTAAAAATTGCCATTATAACGGATGGCGTACTGTATGCCACAGGGTCATCAAATTTCGATACTCAGCAGATTATTTTCAAATCAAAAGATAGTGTTGTAATATGTTTTCTAGTCGATGCGCTCAGTACGTTAACTGACGATTCAACGAAGCAAACTCACCCAACCGGCGGGAAAGGTCAATCATGAATCAGCTTAACCAGATTATCCGAATCAATACCCATTCAAGTGATCAACAGAGAGTTCAAGGTTCAAACCATCCCCAGCTCTCCGAAGCATGAAATTATCCGCGCTTTATTGGCATCGATTTACACCTCTGCACATTATTTTATGGCCGATTAGCCTAGCCTATGAGTTATTCCTGATAATCAAAAAGCTATGCTATTGGTTGGATATTTTTCCGTCGATTAAATTACCCGTTCCAGTTATGAGCATTGACGCTATCAGCATTGAAGCGAGCGGCAGAACACCGTTGATACTCTGGCTAGTCAACAACTTGGTGAGACACGGCTATACCCCCGGAATTGTGACACATGGAAACTTTAGCACCAACCCACCTACCGCCATTACAGACGCCACAGCGCCTGAAACCGTTGATAGTGACACGCTGCTATTTGCGCACCGCTTCGGTGCTACTTGTCTGGTTTGGACGGGCAGTGATCGCACTCAAACGGCCGAAGCACTACTGCATGCTCATCCAAGCTGTAACGTGCTCATTTTTAATGACACGCTGCAATATCACCGCCTCGAGCGGGATATTGAAATAACCTTGGTTGATTTTTCCGATTATACCTACGGCAATGGGCTTTTATTGCCTGCTGGCCCATTACGCGCCAACCCTCGACGACTCGATCAAGACAGCATTATTCTCGTAACCGGAGAACAAAACTTTACGGCGATCACCGACAATTGGCATACAAAATACCCAGTCAAATGGGTCGCAGAAACAGCATATAACGTACTTAAACCCGAAAATCGCCGATCACTATCAAGTTTTAAGGAGATACAGATACATGCGCTGACTGACGAAAATGATGAAGAGTGGATATTCGCAGCAATACAACAAGCCGGCCTAAACGCAGATGCTACGCTACATTCCTTCCCGAAACATCATCAATTTATAGCTCAAGACCTCGATTTTCCAGCAGGTAGCATCGTTCTCATGTCAGAAAATAAAGCCTTAGCTTACCAAAACTTCGCCACTGAAGCACTGTGGGCGTTGCCAGAAGAAGTCTGGGTAGGCATTGATCTTGAGAACGCTATTTTGAAACAACTCAAAACTAAAACCGAGCAACGCTCTGTTACCTAACATCATTCTGAATCAGTATGTTTTGGCAACGGTTTGGATGTCTGCAGTGTTTTGTTCTCATGCGCTTGTGTCGATAGCGACGCATCGCTTGCGTCAACAGGTAATGTTTTGGCACCAAAAAACTTTGCCAGTTTATTCAGCAACAACTTGATGAATCGCCATAATTTTGGTAATACCCACACCGAAAATCCAATGAAAATGACAAATAACACCAAAAAAACTTCTGGGTGATTTAAAGCGGTCCACATCCCGGAGAGCACCAAAACATCTTCAGTCAAGGATGCAGACCAATTGGATACAGGTTCTGGCGAGGTATTTATCATGACGCGCGCACCTGATTTTGTAGCGTGCGTAGTAGCGGCAACACCTCCCCCCAAAAGCCCCGCAGCGATCTCTAATGCTAGCGTAGTATCGCCCACCGTTCCAGCTGCAAGCATTGCACCAGCCGGAATGCGAATAAAAGTGTGAATGGTATCCCAAGCCGTATCGGCACCTGGGATTTTATCCACAAAAAAGTGAACAACATACATAACCGCCGCTGCACCAATTACCAGAGGATCCTGTAACACCGACAGTTCGCTAGGCAAATCAATATGGCCGGTAGAACCACCCAACCCCAGGATAGCAACCACTGCGTAAAGATTAATGCCACTCGCCCATGAGCTTCCAAGCATTAAAGCAAGCGTAGCCATCAAGGCTTCATAATTTTCCATAGTCCTATGAATATCGGATATTGACTCTGAGCGTATTGTAATTAGAAATCAGTCATAGCACAGGAAAATTATGAAATGTTACTGACCGCTTTAGCTTTTATCCAGCAATACGCTAGAGTGGATTGGCACGCAATATTTTAAGCAGCTCGTCATACAAATCATCATAACGGTGATTAAAACGAAATTCCGTTTCCTTTAAATGTAAAAAGAACGTTTGCATCGGTATTCCATTGAATTTTGCTAGTCGCTGTTTAGTATAAGCCCAGAAGGATTCTGTATCATTCTCATTCGGCTGAGCACGATTATTATCAACAGAATGAAGTCGATATAGTTTCATACGCATACCTGGATATACGCCAACCAAAGCCTCATAGCCACTTAATCCTAACTGTTTGATAGCATCTTCCTTCGAGGTATCATTGTCAGCCTCCAACAGTTTTATAGCAGACTCCACTTGAGAAGGAAGAACCGCTGTAAAGATGCCATTTTGTCGTTTCAGAATCCCGTAAGCTCCTAATAAACTGGCGTTATTCTCAATCGATTCGGATGGCATGGCCGGTATTTTCGTCAAACCGGAATGCATATCCAGATATTCCCCCGTAGCATTCTGATATAGAATCTCATTGTTTTCTTTAATACGCTGGCGCATCTTAAGATAAATCGTATTAACCGAACGTACAGAAATACGCGTCAACTGCGCAGCCTTTGTTGCGGTAAAATCCAACGCATAGCAACGCACAAGTTTACGAAATTTTGCTTCTTTGATTCGAGAGCGAAAATAGTATTTATTTTTGGGACTTATATACTTGACTAACCCAATACGTTGGGTTACTATAATACCTGCACAATAATAGGTATTATATGAAAGATAGTTTAGATGTATTTGAGTTTTTTTCTAAATTCCCTGATGAAAAATCTTGTGAGGATTTTATTATCCAATCACGGTGGCCTAGTGGCATCAATTGCCCTCATTGCGGCAATTACAAAATATATCGATTAGAAACCCAAAAGCGTTTTAAGTGTGCCTCTTGCCGCAAACAATTCACAGCAAGAACAGGATCAGTCTTGGCTGAAAGCAAAGTTACACTTCAACAATGGATTCTAGCCACATGGCTACTAACCACGCATCGCAAGGGATTCTCAAGTGTTCAGTTGGCTAAGACGCTTGGCGTAACACAAAAAACAGCGTGGTTCTTAGCTCATCGCATTAGAGAAACATTTAAAGGTAAAAGCGGGGGTTTGTTTGATGGACATGTTGAAATCGACGAAACATATGTTGGTGGCAAAGAAAAGAACAAACACAATAGCAAAAAATTAAAGTCAGGGCGTGGAACTGTTGGTAAAGTTGCTGTAATGGGTTTCAAAGAAAGGAACGGTAGGGTTTCTGCTAGGCCAATAATTAACACAAAAGCAAAGACTCTACACAAAGAAATCGGAAGGGTTGTTCAAAGCGGAGCTGTTGTTTATACTGATGACCACAGAGGTTATCAGGGACTGCTGAATTATAGCCACCATGCCGTTAAGCATTCTGTTGGTGAGTATGTTAGGGGTATGGCTTCAACTAATGGAATAGAATCTTTTTGGGCACTCTTGAAAAGAGGATTTTATGGAATATACCATCAAATGAGCCCCGCTCATCTTGGTAGGTATGTGAATGAATTCTGCTACAGACACAATACGGCGAATCTATCTGATGAATCAACATTTTCAAAATCATTTTATAATGGCAATGGCAGACGTTTAACGTATAAGAGGTTAATCAATGTCGCGTAATACTGTTTTGATAGAACCAATAGACGCACCGTTTGAAACCGTTATTAATGCGCTAGTGAATGCACCTGAGGAAAAGATCGAACACCAGGAAACAAACAGATCTTTGGCAGAATGGACAGGGAAAGTACACTGCATGGATTGCATTGCGCTAATGAATATGCTTCCGGCTGAAAGCGTTAGCGTGATTGTTACTTCTCCACCATACAACATTAAGAACAGCACAGGGAACGGATTAAAGAACGGTTCCGGCGGAAAATGGCCTCAAGCTGCTCTGCTTCAAGGCTATGAGGATCATAGTGATGATATGCCTTATCCTGAATATGTAGTTTGGCAAAGAAAATGTCTTGAGGCAATGATGCGAGTTCTTAAGCATGACGGAGCAATATTCTACAATCATAAATGGCGCGTACAAAATGGATTAATTCAAGATCGCGCTGAGATATTAGAAGGATTCCCTGTTCGCCAAATTATTATCTGGAAGCGCAAAGGAGGCATTAACTTTAATCCGGGTTATTTTCTCCCCACATACGAGGTAATATACCTAATAGCAAAACCAGATTTTAAGCTTACTCCAAAAGCTAATGCTCAAGGTGATGTGTGGGAAATTCCCCAAGCTAGAGACAACGAGCATCCCGCTCCATTCCCTATAGAGCTAGCTCAAAGATGTATTGCCGCTACTCAAGGTGGAGTGGTACTGGATCCGTTTATGGGAAGCGGCACTACTGCAATAGCAGCAGAAATATTGAATAGAGAGTGGATCGGCGCAGAAATATCACCTAATTATTGCAAAATTGCTGAACAACGCATTAAGTTACATGAAAAAACAAAACTTACACCATGTCGCCGGTAAAGTTAGTTATTCCGGTACCCCCACGTTCTGGGGCAGCGAGTTTCAGGCTTATTTCTCAGATTCTAGAGAAAGGCACATATATCTTTCCAGAAGATGGAAAATATAATGGATCTGGCGCTCCTGGTAGATTGTTGGAAGACTTGCTAGGAATTTCTGCCAACAATGCTGATTCACCTGATTTATCAGGTTGGGAAATTAAATTTCATGGTGGATCTTCTTTATTAACCTTGTTTCACAAAGATCCTGAGCCTATAGGTATCATCAGGGAGCTTGTTCACGCTCACGGGTGGGATGATGGTAAAGGTCGCATTAGTTTTAGACACACTATCAGCAGAGAAACGGCTAGAGGTTTCTACGTGGTTAATGAAGAAGATAGGATAGTAATAAGAAATAAATTCAAAGACGCTCCAGTTCCACATTGGACGCATAACACTTTATTAAATGCCCTTGGATCGAAACTCAGAAGATTAATAGTTATCCAAGGCGAAGTTCTTAAAAACCCTAGAAGAGTAATATATCAAAAAGCTACTGCATATTGGGAGCCTGATATTATAGGATTTGCTAAAGCTGTTGCTGATGGTATTTTCTGTGTGGATTTTGATGCCAGAACCCAAGGCGGAGAAGGATCTGCTATAAGGAATCATGGAACTAAATTCAGGATAAAAGTAGAAAATCTTCCTTTGATTTATGCTCACAGCAAAACAATAACCCGTCGCGTGGGTTAGTCAAGTATATAAGTCCCTTATTTTTAGTAGTCATTTTTTATTTTTATTATGAGTTAGTAAAATCAATGAATAGTCCTGATATGTTGATTATTCTGAATTACTTCATTGACCATCGACCACTCTAGCACGCCATAAAAACTCTCAAATAGTCTTATTGTCAGAAAGTTAATAGTAAAAACATCCTATAAATCCTTTAGAAAAAAGACTCTTTTGATAGGATTTCGTTCCTGAAGATTCTTGGAACAGTAAACAAACATTACCAAGCGCATCATGTTTTCAAATTAATGACGTTCTATTTTGCCTAGGTGATTTGTATGGGATCAGTCACTATTAAAAGGCCAAAACCAAACTCATAAAACTGACAGTTACTTAGGCATTCACGATGTTGATCACCGCGCAAACAGACGCCACTTTTGGGCTCTGTGTACGATTTTGCACATGCATTGCCAGGTTGCTTCGGTTATGATTGCTGTATTCATGAATCATTGAGCAATCCTCCTAACGAAAGTAACCCCGTGAACGGATCCAAAGACGCCAATTGGTTTGCTTTAGAACAATCCGCCAAAAGCGGTAATGTCGTTCCCATCATTGGGCCAGATGCCTTGATGGTCGAATATGCAGGTAAAACGTTACCGTTTTATCGCCTGATCGCAGCAGAACTGCTGGCTTCTTTTCAGCTCGACCCCGATCCCAAAATCGTTAAGCAAACTTGGTGTTTGCATCATGCAGTCTCTGAAATTCTTCGTCACGCCCCCGGCGTGGAACAACGCATCAGTCGTCAAATCCGGCTACTGGTCGACCAGTACAGCAATGCCGTGCAACCTGCTAAAAGCTTATGTTTGCTGGCCAACATTCCGACCTTTACGCTGTATATCAGTTTGACGCCGGATAATTTGTTGCAACAAGCAATGCAGCGCTCTGATCCATCGACACCGGTTCGTGTCATCGAGTTCTCACCGCGCAGCGCTTCCGAATCAATTGCAGATTTAACCTTGCCACATCCAGGAGAACGGGTCATTTTTCAGATGCTGGGTTCGTGTAGCAATGGCGGAATCGGTTTTGCCATCCACGAAGAACACGTCTTGGAATATTGTTATCATCTACAAACCGAAGCAGCACGGCGCTTCACCGATATTCTGTCGGGATTGCGGCGACGCGACAAATTATTGATCCACTGTAACTTTCCCGACTGGCTTGGGCGTAGCCTGCTACGGCTGGTCACCAATGAACGTCTGTATGTTGCGGATAAAACCACCCAGGAATTTCTGTGCCCTCATGCAGATGACAAGGGTTTGCACACCTTCCTGACGCAATTCAGCCCAGACGGCAAACACATTGTGTCAGGTAGTTGGGACAACACACTGCGGCTGTGGGAGATATTCGAAGGTTGGACAGAAAGACCTCTGCACAACCGCGAGAATTTAGCTGTAGTGACAGAGAAAAATATCCAACTGAGAGTTATTGCACGTCATTTTGGTAGAAAGTGAAGTTTTTTCCTTTTTCAGGGAATTTTTCCTTTATGCAACATTTGGACGGATTGCTCTCCTTAATGGTTGGTCTACGAAGATTTTGTTGGCTGCTTTTTTCAGGTTCATGCAGATACTTTTCAGTATGACTTGGGCGTTGACTTTTACCGTACCGAAGTAGCTGGCGCGCCCCATTCTGAATAAGCGTTTGATTGTGCCAAAACACTGTTCGACAATATAACGTTTTTTGCTGATCAATTGATTCGCCAGCTTCTGGCGTGCCAAGAGTGGTTTGTTCTTATTACGCAGATGCATGATTGCGCTCTTGATTTTTGTTCTAAAACTGCCGATTGGCATTGCTGGCAGATCCCTTGTCAGCATATACCCGATTCGCCTCGATATTCGCACCATCGATAGCTGCTTCGGAAAATCATTGCATTTTTCACACTCTGGTTGGCAGGAGTAGTGTGAACCCCGCGCACATAGCCGTCTTGTGCATCACCACCAGGTAACTGCGGTAGCCGAACTGCGACTTCTTGCTTTTCTTTAGCCAAGTCGCATCCGGATCCGCACTTTGTTCTTCGGTACAGCTGATTCCAGGCTGACTGCCATCTTCAAACTGAACAGCCTTACCTTCAGTATCTCCTACAAGTAGCAGGATGGTCTTTCTTTAGGCGTGCCGCTGACTCAATCAGCGTGGCATCAATGACCGCTCCTGTCGCACCCTTGGATCAGTACAATCCGTGTGATTGAAGCTGCTCATTAATAGAACCTAGCAAACCATCTAGTCGGTCATTGATTACCGGGCATACGGAACCGGCGCAAAGTGGTTTCATCCCAAGGTATCGCATCCGACAACAATGCCAAAATTGTAGAAAATCAATCCGTACACACAGCGCTTGCTCCAACGCCAGCATGCGATGATAAAGTCTGCCACTAACCAGCCAGATCGCTTTGAACATCAACAACACGCGTCAAACAGTTCCTGTTGCTCCTCCCACCATGCGATAACTCCGCGCCTTTGCTAAAAGTCCGGTAAGCTTCGGACATTCCTCCCCCACTACAATCAGCGCATCAATCTTCATCGAACATTATCTCGCTTCAATCGCTCTGCCCATTTGCAGTGCTCCAAAAGTTATTCATGTGCATCTTTTGCTCCAACTCTCTTTTAACTACCTCTATTTTAGTGGGTTATTGCAAGGGCAGGCGAGGTTGTGCAGGAGTCTTACAGATGCATTGTGCCAAAAACTTGGCCTGAACATGACGCCCTCGGAATGGCGTGAGTGGGTTTCGCCGGATATTACTTACCGAAAAGTGTGCCTAAAATTCCCGGAGCCTAGCGATGAATCGACTTTCAGCGAATGAATGATGGCTGAATGTTGAATGATTTTCCGTACGGTTATGCCGGATTATGCTGGAGTTAAGGTTGTAATTCCAAAATAATTGCCGCCAGCGGCGGCAGCGTGATGATGACCGAATCTGGAAATCCCATGCAGCTTTGCGCAGCACTACTGATGCTGCCGATGTTACCTTGGTTGCTGCCACCGTAATACATCGAATCGCTGTTGAAAATTTCGCGATAATTTCCAGGCGCAGGTACCCCTAAACGGTAACCTGCACGCGGCACTGGAGTAAAATTTAAAACCACCACCACAAACCCGCCGCTGCGGTCTTGCCGCACGTAGCTGATAATCGAATGGTCAGCGTCCTGGCAATCGACCCAATAAAATCCCTCTGATGAGAAATCCAATTGATGTAGCGCCGGAATAGTATGATAGTGACGGTTCAAATCGCGCATCGCCATTTGCACACCGGCATGAAAAGGATTTTCCAGAAGGTACCAATCCAATTCATGGCTGACCCGCCATTCATGCGTTTGGCCAAATTCATTGCCCATGAAATTGAGTTTCTTGCCTGGACAAGTCATCTGATAGGCGAATAACAAGCGCAGGTTGGCAAATTTCTGCCAAGTATCGCCCGCCATTTTGTTATACAACGAGCCTTTGCCATGCACCACTTCATCGTGCGAAAACGGCAGAATGAAATTTTCACTATAGGCATACAATTGGCTAAAAGTCAGTTGGTTCTGGTGGTAACGCCGGTAAATCGGATCTTGCTGCATATAAAACAGCGTATCGTGCATCCACCCCATGTTCCATTTCATTGAAAACCCCAAACCGCCGAGATAGGTTGGACGCGATACCCCTGGCCAGGCAGTGGATTCTTCCGCCAACGTGAGCGCACCGGGAAATTCGGCGTGCACCATGATATTCAGATCGCGCAAAAAATGGATCGCTTCCAAGTTTTCCCGCCCACCGTGTTGATTGGGTAACCATTCGCCCTCTTTGCGCGAATAATCCAGATAGAGCATCGAAGCGACTGCGTCGACGCGCAATCCATCCAAATGAAATTCCGATAACCAGTAATGTGCACTGGATAACAAAAAGGATTTCACTTCATTGCGGCCAAAATTAAAGATATACGTGCCCCAATCGTGGTGATAACCCAAACGCGGATCTTCGTGTTCATACAGCGGGGTACCATCAAAGCGCGCCAAGGCAAAAGCATCTTGCGGAAAATGTGCCGGTACCCAATCGAGAATCACGCCAATGTTTGCTTGGTGGCAGGCATCGACAAAAAATCGAAAATCGTCCGGCGAGCCATAACGGCTGGTCACAGCAAAATAGCCGGTGGTTTGATAACCCCACGATTCATCGAGCGGATGTTCGGAAATCGGCATCAATTCGATGTGCGTGTAACCCATTTCCTGCACGTATGCAATTAGATGCTCGGCTAATTCGCGATAGGTATAAAAGCGTCCGTCCAGGTGACGTTTCCAGGACCCCGCGTGAACTTCTAGAATATTCATGGGCGCATGCAGCCAGTCGCGCTGAGCACGTTCTTGCATCCACACGGCGTCATGCCAGTGGTGCTGCACTGAAGGTTCAGGCGTCACTGCGGCGGTATTGGGGCGCAATTCATAGCGATTGGCGTAGGGATCCGTCTTGAGCAAAATTTCCCCGGTATTCCGGTTGCGGATTTCATATTTGTACAAAACACCTGGCTGTAAATCTGGAATAAATAATTCCCAAACACCGCTGGCGTGATGTACTTTCATGGGATTAACGCGCCCATCCCATTGATTGAAATCACCCACCACACTCACGCGTTCGGCGTTGGGTGCCCATACCGAAAAACGCATGCCATCGATTCCACTATTTTGAACAGCGTGTGCCCCTAACATCCGGTAGGCTTGCCATAATCTGCCTTCATTGAACAGATACAAATCATGGTTGGAAATATTTAGTGGAAACGCATAAGCATCATAGCTTTCGAAAATGATTGGTTTCTCAGCCATGACTTCGATACGCAGGCGATAAGGAACTTCGGGGTTGGCCTCGCCATTCCACTCAAAAATACCATCATGATGTACACAGCGCATCGGCACAAAATCATCCTTGATCTTGATCGAAACCTGTTTTGCGCCAGGACGAAACACACGAATGTAGGCTAGTTTTTTATCCTGATGCAATCCCAGATAGCCAAATGGATCATGCAATCGGGCACTCAACAAAGATTGCTGCAATATAGAGTTCTTGTTTTTATGAGACACAGTCATGGCTAATTAATCAATTATCCTTCAAGGGTAACAGGCGGGATTCCATTGTGGAGCAGAGATTAGCATGCTCCACCGATAAAGCGAAATGATGTTGGTTGTGATACTGATAACAAGTATGAATTTTGTTTGATTAGATCAGGGAATTATCCATGACTCTCACCCGCCTAGCGTTCTTATTTTTTGCTAAGCAAGCATGTATTTTAAAAAAACTCTGGCATACGAATGCCCATCCATAATGCCACGAGTACAATCATGGCAATGCCGATGCCGACGGTACCGATTAACGTACCGACGAGAATCGTTAAACCATCCCGATTAAGTAGCCCCAATGACATAATCAATATGCCCCAACCAGGTAGAAAATTGGTCAGGGGTATTGGCAACGCAATCGATACCGCAAATACAAACGCAAAAACTCCAATGAATCTTTCCCAAGTACTCACACTAATATACGTCATACGTGGTTTCATATAGGTTTCTATTTTTTTTAACCAAGGTTGCGCTTTTGTGAGAATCTTTTCCAGAGTTGATTTCTGAATGCTTTTGCGTTCAAGCCAAGCAGGTAACCAAGGAGCACGCATGCCAAAAATCATTTGCAGCGAAAAAATAAACAGCGGCAAGGAAAACAATGTCGTGTAACCGGGTGGTGCAGGTATCGGTAAACAAATGGGTATCGCTGCAATTGCCATCAATATGCCAAAGCCGCGTTCGTGCAAAGCATTTTTAATTTCACCAACTGTAATTAATTCATTTTTTTGCTCGATCACCACAACCGCCAAGAATTCAGAAGTCGGGCGTACTTTATTATCATTTGTTGTCATACGATAACCCTTTTATTATTTTTTCTGATATTCATTTTAAAGTGATGTTATTCATAGCGTAATGCATCTACAGGTTTCAGTGATGCGGCTTTCTTTGCAGGATAATAACCGAAGAAAACACCAATTGCAGAAGCAAACAAAAAAGCCAAACCGATCATACCTACCGTAATCACGATCAGCATATCAGCGACACGACTAACAATCCAGGCACCACCAATGCCGATTAATAAACCCAACAATCCGCCCATAAAGCAAATCATTACGGCTTCCAAGAGAAACTGCGTCAAAATGGCACGTCGATTGGCGCCAATAGCCATCCGAATACCGATCTCACGCGTGCGTTCGGTAACAGACACCAACATGATATTCATAATACCGATCCCCCCCACCAACAAAGACACCGAAGCGATGGCACCCAGCACGACCGACATGATTTTTGCTGCATCGGTAGCAACGTCGGCAATCGCCGTTAAATTACGCACGGTAAAGTCATTTTCTTTGCCTTTAGTAATTTTATGACGCTGCTGCAACAGCAGCGTCATTTCTATCTCGGCGATATCCATATCTTCGGCAGATTTGGCTTGCGCGAGCATGTAACGAATTGAACCCGGAAATGGGTTGCCGGTAATTTGCCGTTCGCTGGTGGTGATCGGAATAAAAATATTGTCATCTTGATCGCGCCCAGTCAGGCTTTGTCCTTTTGCCATCAATACGCCAATGACTAAAAAAGGCCGATTGGTGATGCGAATGGTTTTCCCTATGGGATCTTCTTCACCGAAAAGATTTTTTGCGGTTATTGACCCAAGTACGACAACACGAGCGGCTGAACGCAGATCTGAGTCGGTAAAAATAGCACCTGCTTCCATTTTCCAATTGCCGACAGCAAAATAGTCTGGCGTCGTACCGGTGATAATCGTACTCCAATTCTTAGCGGAGTAATTGAGCTGCACGGTGCCCGAAGTAATTGGCGCCGTCGCACTTATAGAAGCTAATTCTGCAATGGCATAAGCATCGTTGATGGTCAATGTTCTGACGCTACCGCTACCAAAACTGAAGCCGCCAGATGAAGTAGCACCCGGAACCACAATAAATAGATTGCTGCCCATCGCAGCTATGGTTTCATTAATTTTAGTACGCGCACCTTGGCCGATCGAGAGCATTAGCACTACCGCAGCAACACCGATAATCATTCCTAGCATGGTTAATCCGGTTCGCAAGCGATTCTGGCGCAGAGCCCCCAATGCTTCAACAAAAATCGCTAATAAATTCATTGAATTAATCTTAAATATAGTTGGTATTGGTGTAATACGGGAATAACACACTAAACATTGCTTTTATCCACAATAACACGTCCGTCTTTTAATATAATTAAACGTTGTGCGTACGCAGCAATATCGTCTTCGTGAGTGACCAGCACGATGGTAATGCTTTGCTCCTGGTTGAGTCGTTGAAACAGCAGCATAATTTCTTGACTGGTTTGTGAGTCTAAATTACCAGTGGGTTCATCCGCCAAAATTAATGAAGGTTGGTTAATTAATGCACGACTGATGGCAACACGTTGCTGTTGTCCTCCTGATAGTTGATTCGGTAGATGCTGTGCAAATTTCCCCAAACCAGTGCGGCATAACAATTCCAAGGCATGCTTACGACTTTGCGCACGGTTAATTCCGGAATAAAGTAAAGGCATTGCTACATTGTCCAGTGCAGTAATGCGCTTAAGTAGATTAAAACCTTGAAATACAAAACCTATACGTTGATTACGAATTTGTGCCAATTGATCGTTCGATAACATGGCGACATTTTCACCAGCCAACCAATATGAGCCTTCTGAAGGCGTATCCAAGCATCCAAGAATATTCATTAAGGTGGATTTTCCTGAGCCTGATTGCCCCATAATAGCAACAAACTCGCCTTTCTGGATGGACAAATTGACATCAAACAACACTGGACTCGTGATTGTTTGACCATGTGCATCTTGCAAACTATAACTTTTACCCAAATGTTCGATACGAATCAACGTATCTGCAGTAACATTCTTCACTATCGATAATATCAAAAAACACGCAATTTAAACTTGCTTTCAGATTCTTTCTTATCGACAATCTCATTGATAATGATCGAATCACCTTCAGCAACTTCGCCACTGGTAATTTCAGTAAAATTACCGTCGGTAATTCCTATAGTTACGGGGATAACTTCAATTTTCTCTTGTTTAAGTCGGTAAATGCGTGACGTATTTAACTGTGTTGCCGGTTTGTTGATTTTTTCAGTTTCATCGAATCCCTTGGGTTGATAACGTAATGCCGCATTAGGTACTCGAAATACCTCTTTACGCTGTGTTACGACAAAGTGAATATTAGCAGTCATGCCCGGCAATAACATGCCATCCTCATTATCAACCATCGCCACCACATTATAAGTCACGACATTTTCCTGAATAGTGGGATTGAGTCGAACTTGCTTTACTGTTCCATTAAATTTACGATGCTGAAACGCATCAACCGTAAATTGAACGACCTGATCGATATGCAATTGACCAATATCTGCTTCCGCCACACTGATATTGATTTGCATCTGGCGCAAATCTTTTGCGATCTTAAACAATGTCGGCGTCTGAAAGCTCGCTGCCACAGTTTGACCAATATCGATATCACGCGCAATCACCACCCCTGAAATCGGCGAACGAATGATGCTGTAATTGAGATTAGTTTCGTCACGAGCCATTTGGGCTTTGCTGACAGAAACTTGCGCCCGTGCAGCTTCAGTCTCCTGTTCAACAATTTCCAGCGCTTCGGGAGAAATAAAACCTTGGCGCTTTAAAGCACGTTGTCGTTTCAATTTATTCTCAGCAATTCTGAGCACTACTTGAGCGTTATTGAAATTCGCCTTGGATTGCTGAAATTGTGCTTGTAATAAGGCTGGATCCAATTCTGCCAGGATCTGATTGGTTTGTACTTGATCATTATGATCGACATATAAACGAATTACTGTACCTGAGATTTGCGTACCAACATTAACCATAACTACTGGCGTCAAAGTACCATTAGCCGAAATGGTTTGTACAATATCACCGCGCTCCACGGTACGTGTTTTGTAAATACTCTTGCTAGTTCTTATTGTGCCGTTGAAACTCCAATAGCCTGCTAAGACAAAAACAAGTAATGCCATAACAATAATTTGTTTTCGTGTGATTGTAATCATATGGATCTATGTAATGTTATCGGCAACAGTCAATCATAAGAAATTGACAAACAAGCAGGAAACCTTAAACACAATGTTGCTCAAGGCTAATTCCAAGCACTCCCAATCAATGTGAAGTACCTTTTCCCAGTGGCGGATTAAAGTTTATTAACACATCAGCCGATAACCTCTTAGATCCCAATTAGACCCGATGAATTTATGGTCCATAAAAGTATTCACAACACCCCAGAATAAATATGAGTATAAAGAAATCAATATGTTATGGCTTCACACTGATCGAATTAATGATCACACTCAGTATAGCGAGTATTCTCTTATCTGTAGCCGTACCAAGCTACCGATCATTTGTACAAGACAGCTTATTAATCACCCAAAGTAACAATTTTTACTTCGCCCTCGCTTTAGCAAAAAGTGAAGCCATAAAACGAAACACTCGAATCACTATCTGCCCCAGTACCAGTGGTACAAATTGTACAGCAAGTAACATTTGGTCCAATGGTTGGGTCGTTTTTGTTGATAACAACAATAGCAGAACTATTGATGCAGGCGAAGAAATTCTTCAAGTGAGTTATGCGTTTTCTGGTGGCAATACACTTAAAACTTCTCTGGCCGGCACTATCATGTTTCGCCCTGATGGTTTTTCACCAGGATCTGCCGCAACCTTTTCTCTATGTGATGATCGCGGTTCAAATTATTCAAAATCTATCGTACTCAGCAATCAAGGCCGTTTCCGCACTGAAACAGGTACTGGATCATGTTCATGAGCAACAAATTTTATTCAATACGAAGCAATTCTTACAAGGGATTTAGCTTATTAGAAGTGCTAATTACCATTTTAATTGTCTCTTTCGGATTGTTGGGTATGGCAGCACTCATTGTTTCTGGAGCCAGAAGTAATAATGTTGCACATTATCGTTCGATCGCCAGCAAACAAACTGAGGATATCGCCGACCGCATGCGTGCAAATTTAGCAGGCGTAATAGCAGGGTCTTATGACTCCCTAACAGCAACCATGCCTGATAGCCCCGATTGTAAAACAGCTATTTGTACAGAAACTCAAATTGCTGTTTATGATCACGCACAATGGAATAGAGCCAATTCGATTTTATTACCTGATGGGAAAGGCACTGTTATAGGAAGTCTCGCCATAGGCTTTGAGGTTAACATGATGTGGACAGAGAAAGAAATGAGTGACACTGACGATGCCAACTCCAATTGCCCTGGTGGTACTCCCACCAAAACTCGATGCTTCTTCGCTCGGTTTACTCCATAAAATGACATCTATCAATTCATTACAAACCTATTTTAATAAAACAGTTATTAATAATATGCACATGCCGCGCGGTTTTTCTTTGGTCGAGTTGATGGTAGCCATGACGATCGGACTCGTTCTACTGTTAGTAATTGGTACAGTATTTGTTAGTAGCCGACAAACCTTCAATGAACAGGAAAATCAAGCAAGACTACAAGAAAGTGGGCGCTTTGCGCTTGAGGTAATCGGACGTAGTGTCAAACAAGCCGGACATGTAGAAATTCCATTTTCTGGCTTCAAGGCTGAATTCGAAGGAACAGCAATTAATGG
Source organism: Nitrosomonas sp. (assembly GCA_024281675.1). Classification (GTDB taxonomy): domain Bacteria; phylum Pseudomonadota; class Gammaproteobacteria; order Burkholderiales; family Nitrosomonadaceae; genus Nitrosomonas. Next base: position 83,613 of record JAMXAG010000005.1, on the reverse strand, counting down.
CGCAAATGGTAGTGGAAGTACTGCAGATACTATTACCTTACAATTCGAAGGAACATTGGGTGATAGCGATTGCGAAACAACAGCCGTTACTGTAGCGGGCCAAGTTATTCAGAACCATTTTAGTATTGATGCCACCAATGCGGAATTGCAGTGTGACGGTAATTTACCCAATGTCCCAGGAGTGCCGTCCACTGGCCGAGCCTTGTTAAGTAATGTAGAAGATCTACAAATCCTATATGGAATCGATACTGATGCCAATCAATCGGTTGATCAGTATGTCGATTTGCCAGGTGATTGGGAGCAAGTTATCACTGCTCGAATTTGCGTATTAGTTCGTTCTGAAAAAACCAATATTGTCATTGCAGGAAATTATTTGGATTGCAATGGAAATTCTGTTGCAATTCCAGCAGATAGGCGGCTTAGACGACCTTTTACAGCCACTTTCAACTTACGTAACCGAATTAACAGCATGTTATGAAAGAGACAATAGCGTTACAAAGAAATCAAACCGGTGCTGTATTTATTACAGGTTTGATTTTTCTACTTGCATTATCCTTACTTGGTATTACTGCAATGAAAATGGCCACAATAGAGGAACGTATGTCAGGCAATATGCGTGACCGTATGTTGGCTATGCAAGCTGCAGAGATGGCGCTACGCTATGCTGAACATCACATACGTGACAATGATGACACAACCAGCTCCCCAAAACCGATTGACGGCATTACCGATTTTGATACGACTTGTACAGGTGGATTATGTTATTACGGAGCGAATACAGAACCATCTTCACCTATCTGGAAAACCCTCTGCTCACCAGACTGCCCAATTAGCTATGTAAAAGGCAATATTTTCAAAATCGATGGGGTTACTTATACAGCCCCTGAATTACCCAAAGGACTCATCACTCCTCCAACTTATCTAATCGAGGGCATTCAAAAAACTCCTCCAGGAGGTTATTTGCGCTATTACTATCGCGTTACCGTCCGGGCGCAAGGTGCAAAAAATGGAACAGTAGTTTGGTTACAGGAAACGTTTCGACCATAATTTTCCAGAATCATTGAAGGGACCATCGATCATGAAGATAATTTATAATGGTATTTTTACACTTATTTTTACACTGAGTTTTTTTGCTCATGCCCAACAGCCATTCTCTAATGGCCCACTTTTTTTGGGGGGTAATATTTCGCCCAATGTCATGTTTACACTCGACGACTCCGGATCAATGCATTTTGAAGTTATGCCAGAGCATCTCATTCTTCAAAGCGTACGTTACGTATTTCCACGTTCAGCAAATGTTTATGGTCCGAGCGATTATAGTAACTACGTTGTTGGCTTTGATCCTACTAACCGTTATTCGGCTTCATTACGCTCTAGCTATGTCAATAAAATTTATTATGATCCAACTGTCAGATACCTACCTTGGAGTAATGCAGATGGATCGTTGATGAGTAATGCAGATCCAACTTGTGCCCCACACAACCCATTCAACACAGGCGCAGGTTGTCGTAACCTGACCGTTAATAACACTCAAACTGCCCGATGGTTAAACAGTGATGGCTCTCTATCAGCTAGCCTCTCAAAGACATTTTATCCAGCAGTATATTTCAAGTATGTAAGCGGCGATATTAATACAGCAACCAGCTATACAAAAATTGAGATTACATCTAGCACCTTATCTTATGTCGGCAGTGATAATCGGACAGATTGTGTTGCCGCACCTAATTGTACTTATAATGAAGAAATTCAAAACTTTGCCAACTGGTATACCTACTATCGTTCACGAATATTACTAGCTCGTGCGGGTGTCGGTAGAGCATTTTCCGCACAAGGAAACACCATGCGTGTCGGATTTGCAGCTATCAATAAAGGCTCCACAACAGTGGATGGAATAACTACTAAAGTCGTAAAAAATGGTGTTAGGCAATTTACTGGTACTGACAGAACAAATTTCTTTACAAATCTTTACGATCATGACATCCCTGCTGCAGGAACACCGCTTAGAGAAGCGACAATATCAGTAGGTGAATACTTCAAAAGAACCGACGACCAGGGTCCATGGGGTCAGACACCGGGATCTACAGGTGGAACACAGCACGAATGCCGTCAAAATTTCAATATTTTGATGACCGATGGTTATTGGACCGAGGGCTCAATTTCGGGAATGGATAATTCAGACAACCAATCAGGCTCAACCATCACCAATGATTCTTCACCAGCAACTCCAGCTTCCTATACGTACTCTCCATCATCACCTTATTCAGATGCTTACAGCGATACACTTGCAGATGTTGCCATGCATTATTGGAAAAACGATTTGCGTACTGATATGCTTAATAAGGTACCAACCAACGCGCACGATCCCGCTTTCTGGCAACATTTGGTAAATTTTACTGTCGGTTTGGGAGTAACAGGCTCACTATCCTCACTGCCTTCTGGATCAGGATCATGGCCTGACCCAACAACCAGTGATGCAGCAAAAATTGATGACTTGTGGCATGCCGCCGTGAATAGTCGGGGTAGTTTTTTTAGCGCCTCTGATCCAGCTACTTTCTCCAATGCGCTATCCAATGCTTTATCAGCCATCGTTGCCCGTACAGGCGCTGCTTCCGCTGTGGCAACTAATTCGAGTTCTTTAACAACCAATGGTCGTGTTTATCAAGCGAAATTTAATAGTGGCGACTGGAGCGGACAATTGATATCCATGCCGTTTACTATTTTGGGATTTGGCACGCCTGATTGGGAGGCAGGAATGGTATCACTTGGTTCAAGTACGATTAATCCAAATTCTCGTGTCATTATTACGAAAGGCAGCACCGATGGTGTCGCATTCCAATATGACAATTTAACGACTACCCAAAAAGATTTTCTGAATAAAAACGCAAATGGCACAGTAGATAATTGTGGTCCAGAAAGAGTAGCTTATCTGCGTGGCACAGCAACTAATGAAGGTAGTGGAACATTCGCATGCGCTAGTTCTAACACTGTGAACAAATTTCGTTCTCGCCCAACAACAAAGTTAGGAGATATCGTTAATTCTGGTCCAATCTTTGTAGGCAGACCCAATGCAGGCTACTCAAATGTTGATCATACAGGTTATACTGATTTTCGAAATGCCTACACCAATAGAACACCAATGGTATATGTCGGTTCGAATGATGGCATGCTACACGGTTTTAATGCCTGCGTTGTTGGCGTTACTTCAGGTTGTACAACTGCTGACGCCGGCAAAGAACTGATTGCGTATGTACCAAATACGGTTTATGGAAACTTGAGTCGCCTTACTGACAAGGATTACAATGCTAATCATCGTTACTTTGTAGATGGCTCTCCTATGGCGGGCGATGCATACAACAGCTCGACATCTAGTTGGAAAAGTATACTAATTGGCAGCATGAATGGTGGAGGAAAAGGATTTTTTGCGCTCGATATAACAAATCCAACGGATAGTTCGCAATCCGCGCCAACTTTTACCGTTTCGAATGCTGCAAATCTTCTTCTATGGGAATTTACCGATAATAATGATGCAGACATGGGTTATAGCTATAATCTTACACGAATTAATTCACTAAACGGACAAGCCCGACAAATTGTCAAAATGGAAAACAATCAATGGGCTGTGATTGTAGGAAACGGATATAACAGTACGGCAGGTAAAGCGGTATTGTATATATTATTCATTAACGGTGGCGAGGATGGCACCTGGACGCTTGATACCGACTATATTAAATTGGTTGCGCATAGCGGTGCAGGTAATGGCCTATCAACACCAGCAGCTTTTGATAGCAATGGAAACGGCCTAATCGATACCATCTATGCAGGTGACATTAAAGGAAATTTATGGAAATTTGATGTCAGTAACGCGTCACCATCCAATTGGAATGTAGCTCAAGGCGGATTACCATTATTTATATCCGGCACTTCAAAGCCGATCATTTCACCCCCGGCAGTTACTTTTCATCAGAAAGGCGGACAATTAATCCTTTTTGGCACAGGAAAATATTTAGAAACTGCTGATACTACTAATACCGATACTCAAACCATGTATGGTATATGGGACTACAATACCAGCGGTACATTACCCGCAGACTCACTTGTACAGCAAATAACCTCAATGACAACTGGTTCGAACCACCGAACCACAACTCAAAACCTAGTCAATTATTCTGCAACAGTTAAGGGCTGGTACATGGATTTACCGATTAGTGGCGAGCGACTCACTGCTATACCTGAAATTCAAGACGGCCTCTTTCGCTTCACCACCATTGTCCCGTCAGCATCTCCGTGTGACTTTGGCGGAAGAGGATTTCTCAATATAGTTAATTTCTCAACTGGTGGTATGTTGACCCGACCTACTTTTGATACCAATGGAAACAGGGTACTTTCGCTCGATGATGGCTATTCTTCCGGTATAGAGATTGGTTTTGCAATGGGTGGTGTAACAAGCATAAGGAATAGCTCTATAGGTGCCACATCGGATTTTGCCGTCTATAGCCGAGCTGACGGAACCGCTAATAACCCGCCAGTATCACCAGGAGCTCAAGGAAAACGCGGCAGAATCACATGGCGTGAATTTTCGCAGGAATAAGAAAAATTTGTTAATTCAAAAAATACAATACTTTTTATTTTTATACAGCAAGATAAATTGTTAATTGTTAGTTTTAAACACATAAAATTAATGTAAAGGAATCGACAACAATGAAACTTAATACAACCTTATATCGCCCTCATTCACGCGGCTTCACCTTAATAGAAATTATGGTTACAGTTGCCATTATCGGAATTATTGCTGCAATTGCACTCCCATCCTATCAGGAACACGTGAGACGCACTAATCGAACCGAAGCAAAAGCCTTATTACATGAAAATGCACAGTTTATGGAGAAATTCTATAGCCAACATAATCAATATGATGCAACATCAGGAGCAGATGGAATCGCAAATACAGGCGACGATGGCGCTGTAACTTTACCAATTACAAAATCTCCTAGAGATGGCACCGCGCAATATAACATCAGCCTCTCAGCGGTCGGAAACAATACCTTTACCCTGCAAGCAGTACCAACCGGTTCCATGGCGGGAGATACTTGCGGTACCTTGACATTAACCAATGCTGGTGTTCGAGGTTCCGGTGGAACTGTTGATGAATGTTGGAACCGCTAGACTATTAATCTAAAAATATAGCAAGAAACAAAGGAGAATCGAATTATTCCTTTATTTCTTGCTCAATTTGATCAGCAGTTACGTGACGTACATCTTTTCCTTTCACCATATACACCACATATTCCGACATGTTTTTTGCGTGATCGCCAATCCGTTCAATTGCTTTAGCGATAAATAATATCTCCAGGCAAGTAGAAATCTTTCTTGGGTCTTCCATCATAAATGTAATGAGTTGACGAAGAATAGAACGAAATTCTTCGTCAACAAATTCATCTTGACGTACAATTTGCGCCGCAGCATTTAAGTCAAGCCGCGCAAAAGAATCCAACGCTTTATGCAACATTTCCATCGCAATACTTGCTACATGCTTAATTTCATTAAAGCGTGGGATATGCATACGATCCGATGCGTAAATCAATTTTGCCATGCGCGCAATTTTTGCGGCTTCATCACCGATACGCTCCAAATCCGTAATAGTTTTAATGACCATCATGATAAGCCGCAAATCACTGGCTGTTGGTTGCCTCCGTGCAATAATCTGGTTACAAATTTCATCAATTGACACTTCCATGGCATTCACACGATGATCGCGCGTAATCACCTGATTAATCAAATCCTCATTTCCAGTTATCAACGCCTCAATGGCACATTCAATTTGCTCTTCAACAAAGCCCCCCATTTGTAGCACACGTGTCCGAACTTCTTCTAGGCTTGCATCAAATTGTTTAGAAATATGTTCTTTGTTTTGCATGAATGTTTTACTCGACTGAGAGTTCTTGTATAAAATATATTGGAAAATCAGGTATATGCAAGACAATATAAATCAAAACGAAATTATTTTAACTCCGCTATCAGTTCCCAATAGCAACACATTAGCAGGCCGCAAAGCAAAAAGCCCGTTGGTTACCACCCCTGTAATTTGATTCAGCTTAGTCTCCAATTCCACAGGATTCATAATCCGCATCCCATGAATATCAAGAATCACATTACCATTATCGGTTTTAAAGCCTTGCCTTAATGCCGGTTGTCCTCCAAGCAATAAAATTTCACGCGCAACATAACTACGCGCCATGGGTATTACTTCGATAGGCAGTGGAAAGTTACCCAACACTTCGACTAATTTGCTTTGATCAGCAATACAAATAAATTTCCGGGCAACCGCAGCGACTATTTTTTCTCGAGTCAATGCACCCCCTCCCCCTTTGATCATGTGTAAATGTTCAGTAATTTCATCCGAACCATCCACGTAAACAGGAATATCCGTGATACTGTTCAAATCCAATACTTCGACTCCATGCTCCTTAAGACGCTGAGCCGTTGCATCTGAACTCGCAACAGCACCCTCAATCTGATGTTTGATTTTAGCCAATTCATCAATAAAGTAGTTGGCAGTAGAACCAGTTCCAACACCTACAATAGCTCCTATCGGAATATATTGTATAGCAGCAGCAGCTACTGCACGTTTTTGTTCGTCTTGAGTCATGTTGCTCCTATTCTCGATAATAATTATTGATTTAGTGTATCAGGATAGCGTTATCTGCCCATTAAAACAATGCCTATCGCGTAACTCCGATATATTGGTCCATCAGACTAACAGCAACTAACTAATATAGTAATCTAACCTTGTTTTCCATCCACTCTAGGTCGCCAATAGATCGGCACATACCTAATAGCCCATAAAGCGAAGGCAAACAACCAGATCAATCCAGCGATTATATATAACTGGGGCATTATCGCTGCCGCTGCTGATGAAACATCAGCAATAATTCTAAGTATTGCAGCTGCCTGAAACCCTAAGAATAATATCCAAGTGAGTCGATCTAATTCTAATGGTCGACCAGCGTGGCCAAGCGTAACTCGTGAAGTCATCGCTAGGATCATGCTTGTAAAAAACCCAATAGCTAACGCATGCAATGGTGCCAATCCGAATACAATCTTACCAGATTGCATATAAATCAGGCTTTGTAAGCCATATAGCACCATAGATATTGCAAACCAAGTAAATGAAATATGCAAAACCGCTAATAACTTGGCACGAAAACTACGCGTCCACCCCCAGCGATAAGAGAGATAAAAAGCACACAATGCTAACGGCAAATCCAAAATCCATAAATAAGCCAACATCTCCATCAACTGTAAGCATCCATGTACTACAATCAATCCGAGCATAAACCAAAGCAACCAGAATGGCCGCACCATCACATAGTTATCCAGAACACGACTGGAAAAAAAAGGAATCATACGATGCGACACCGTCAGGACAATCGGTACTAGAAAGAACCAAATACCGATGTGGCTGGAAAAATCAATCATGACTGGATTGCCTGTAATTAGCCATAATAAATAAGCCATTAATCCAAACCACCCCATCAAAAGCGCAACACTAGTTACTTTGGCATGCCGTTTATCCTGCGAAGCGGTCGTAAATAATATTCGTAACAACACATATACAGCCAGGCTCCAGCCAATAAGCATGACTGCAACGCCAACTATACTTAATTCTTCACCTGCTACCAATCCAATATAAAATAGCAAAACACCACACAGCATTAACAAACAAGTCGACATATATTCACGAGGCTTAACTTTTTCTCCGTTCATCCAGTTAGGGTATGTAGTAAACAAGAACCCAAAAATAAAGAAAGGAAAGAAACCATAGATCATTAAGAAAGCATGCGCCCAGATTGGAGCAATATTCCAATTAATGGCTGTCCCCACAACTGCGTAGCGTCCACTAAGATCAAAAACCCACCAAAGCAATGCCAAAATACCCTGCAGCGCACCAACCAAAAAAAAACTTCGATGAGGAGCCGCAGCAATGTGATTCCACACAGTCATTTGATTAGTCATCATATTTTCCATAAATATTCTTGTTTCTCATTTTTGCGAAACTATCTTGTTAATTATTCGAATCATTGTTTTTCCCTTGCTCAGTTATTTGTTATGATTCGCTTCCTACTTTACGTAACCTTCATTTATGCTGAATATTGATCTGCATTGTCACTCCAACATCTCAGATGGTCTATTAACACCTACTCATCTGGTAGAACGTGCATTACTTCGAGGCGTTGAAACATTGGCATTAACAGATCATGACGATATTGCTGGGTTATCCGAAGCAAAAAAAGCTGCCGATAGTAATCGCATCAAATTTATCAATGGGGTAGAAATATCTGTTAGCTGGCGTGGCCGCACATTACATATTCTCGGTCTCGCAATTGACCCAAAGTATACTCCACTGATAGAAGGCTTGACCACTCTACGTATAGGACGGTTATCACGAGCAGAAAGAATTGCCGCAGAATTGGAAAAAATAGGTATTCATGGTAGTTTGGAGGGCGCCTATGCTTATGTTGGAAATCAAGGTATCATCGGTCGGACTCATTTTGCACGTTTTCTCGTTGAACAGGGTCACGCCAAAAACATTAAATCAGTATTTAAAAAATACCTTGTCAAAGGTAAGCCTGGATATACACCACACCAATGGGCAGAATTGAGTGATGCAATTAATTGGATCAAGGGAAGTGGCGGTCAAGCGGTGATTGCGCACCCTGGTCGCTATGGTTTAGGCAAAAATGTTACGCAAGATTTATTAGATGAATTTTGTCGGCTAGGTGGCAGTGCGCTTGAAGTCATCTCCCCAAGCCATACCCCCGAACAAGTAAAGTTTTATGCACAGCATGCACAAGATATGAATCTATCAGTTTCTTGCGGGTCAGACTTTCACGGGCCGAATGAAAGTTATTATGACTTGGGTCAGCTTCCCCATATTCCTCCGGGCTGCACACCTATTTGGCACGACTGGCAAAACAATTCATAATTCTGATTTTATCCTATTTATCTGCATCCAACGATACCCTTACTGTGGCTCAATTTTTCTCGATTCATTCCAATACACCTCACTTACGATTGATCAAACAAGCTGTTACGATAGTTCGTAGCGGCGGAGTACTTGTTTATCCAACTGATTCTTGCTACGCCTTAGGATGTCACTTAAACGACAAAACTGCAATGTCGCGCATCCGCACTATTCGGCAAGTAGATGAGAAGCATCATTTCACATTAATCTGCCGGGACCTAGCAGAAATTGCGACATACGCCAAAGTTGATAACAGCCAATATCGATTACTTAAAACGACAACACCAGGAAGCTATACCTTCATTTTACAAGCAACTCGAGAAGTACCGCGCCGGATGCAACATCCCAAACGTAATACTATTGGATTACGTATTCCCGACCATCCAGTTGTTTTGGCGCTGCTTGAAGAACTTGGCGAACCCCTACTCAGTTCGACTTTAATATTACCCGGTGATGAATGGCCCTTGAATGATGGGGAAGAAATCCGTAATCGCCTCGAGCATCAAGTAGAGTTAATCATGGATTCCGGATCGTGTGGTATTGAAATGACGACGGTAATTGACTTAACTAAAGATGTTCCTGAATTGATTCGACAAGGAAAAGGGTCTATCGAACCTTTTGGTATCAGTCATGGATAGTATTATTCAAGGTATTGCAATTTATGCCTTACCCGTTATTTTTGCCATTACTCTGCATGAAGCTGCTCACGGATATGCAGCAAAGCATTTCGGAGACTTTACCGCACATAATGAAGGACGGATTAGTTTGAATCCGATTCGGCATATTGATCCTGTCGGAACGATTCTGGTACCGCTCTCATTATTTATTATTAGTAAGATTACAATGGGAGCAGGTTTTTTATTTGGTTGGGCGAAACCGGTTCCGGTTAATTTCTCCAATTTACGACACCCAAAACGCGATATGCTTTGGGTAGCTGTAGCCGGTCCGAGCGCAAATCTATTAATGGCCATTCTCTGGGCAATAGTCATCAAATTGGCTATTGCCGTCCCTGAAAGTAACCTTGCTAAACCAGCAGTTCTAATGGGAATTGCCGGTATTGAAATCAATATTATTCTGATGGTGTTAAACTTACTGCCACTACCACCTTTAGATGGTGGTCGAATGGCCGTGAGTTTGCTACCCCATCGCTTAGCATATCAATTTTCACGTCTTGAACCCTATGGGTTTGTGATATTGCTAATCTTGATGTTCAGTGGAATATTAGGAACAATTATAGGACCCATTATTATTTGGCTCAAAATAATGATCGTATCAATTTTCGGATTATATATTTAACAATGTTGAGATTAGGAAAACGTCATGTTCGCTGATCGTGTTTTATCAGGTATGCGTCCCACAGGCAGCTTGCATTTGGGACATTATCATGGTGTTTTGAAAAACTGGGTCGCCCTGCAGCAGCAGTATGAATGCCTTTTCTTTGTAGCAGATTGGCACGCGCTGACAACCCACTATGATACCCCTGAAATCATCGAACAAAATGTTTGGGATATGGTGATTGATTGGTTGGCTGCAGGAGTAGATCCGTCACAAGCGACCCTGTTTATTCAATCAAAAGTACCCACACATTCGGAGCTATATTTATTGTTGTCGATGATGACACCACTGGGTTGGCTGGAACGTGTTCCAACTTATAAGGATCAACAGGAAAAACTATCCGACAAAGACCTAGGTACCTATGGTTTTCTCGGCTACCCTTTGTTACAAAGCGCCGACATACTGATTTATCGCGCCAATCTGATTCCAGTAGGCGAAGATCAAGTACCCCATCTGGAATTTACTCGGGAAATCGCACGCCGATTCAATCATATTTATGGTAAAGAACCTGGGTTCGAAGAAAAAGCGGAACAGGCAATCAAAAAACTAGGCTCGAAGAAGTCAAAATTATACACCGAGCTACGTAACCTCTATCAGGAACAAGGTGATGAAGGTGCGTTAGAAGAAGCACGCTCACTTTTGAATGAACAGCAGAGTCTAAGCCTAAGTGATCGTGAAAGATTATTTGGATACCTGGAAGGCGGTGGAAAAATGATTCTGGCAGAACCTGAGGCATTGTTAAGCGAGGCTTCTAAAATGCCTGGTTTGGACGGACAAAAAATGTCCAAGTCGTATGACAACACGATCAGTTTACGGGAAGATCCAGCCAGCATTGAAAAAAAGATTCGCACCATGCCGACTGATCCAGCAAGAGTTAGACGAAGCGATCCAGGCGATCCTAATAAATGCCCTGTCTGGCAATTTCACTCAATTTACTCTAACCACGATACACAAGAATGGGTACAACGAGGCTGTCGTAATGCACAAATTGGTTGCCTAGATTGCAAGTCGCCGGTAATTTCGGCTATTTTAGCTGAACAAAGTCCAATATATGAGCGAATTCAAAAATATGAAGAAGACCCAACACTGGTTCGCAATATCATTGCCGATGGCTGTGAGAAAGCTAATAAATTAGCCGAAGAAACCATGCGCGATATCCGAGAAGTAATGGGATTAAACTACTCCTAAGCTCCAGATCTTGCATGATCAGTTGATTTACAATCTAATATGTATCCTGCCACAGTAAGCTCAATCGACCAATCTAGAACACTGGTTCCTGTTGCTAAAATCTGCGGCGAACCATTACTAGAAATTCCACAGGATCTGTATATTCCACCGGATGCATTGGAAGTTCTTCTTGATACATTCCAAGGTCCTTTGGATCTTTTGCTTTACCTGATTCGTAAACACAATCTCAATATTCTCGACATACCAATGGCTGAGTTGACCCAACAGTACATGCGTTATGTTGACACAATGTGTGCCGATCAATTAGAACTGGCCGCAGAGTATTTACTAATGAGTGCGTTACTCATAGAAATCAAATCACGCATGCTGCTTCCCTCAATGCCTAAAACACATACCGAAGAAGAACATGATCCACGCGCTGAATTGGTCAGACGGCTATTAGAATATGAACAAATCAAAAAAGCTGCACTTCGTTTGAATGAATTACCGCAAGTCGGTCGTGAGATCACCGTGATACGAGTATGGATAGAACATGGACTGATCGATCAGTCCCCCAATCTTCACATTGATGACCTTCGGCAAGCTTGGGAAACCATTCTTTCTCGCTCTCATATTCATCAACATCATCAAATTAAGCGCGAAACACTGTCCGTTCGCGCCTATATGAGTCAAATTATGCGCGATTTGCAAATACACAAACAATTGCAGTTCCACGAATTATTCAGCCCCTCCGCAGCTGTTGCAGAAGTTGTAGTAACTTTCTTAGCGATTCTCGAACTTGCCAAAGCATTAGTTATAGAAATTACCCAATCTCAACCATTCGAATTAATTTATGTCCGATCCATTAGCGATTAATCACACAAATACTGCGAATGAAACGCACGATCTCAATAAAGTCATCCAAATCCTGGAAGCAGCTTTACTATCCAGCCAAGAACCTCTATCTGCCCAAGAACTTAGAAGACTATTCAATCACGAATTTACCGCTTCTCTGATCACTAACCAACTGGAACAAATTCGCGATAAATGGACTAATTCCTGCATAGAGCTCGTTCAAGTGGCCAGTGGTTGGCGATTTCAGGTTAGACCCGAGATACAACCTTACCTAGATCGCCTGACACCACAAAAAGTACCGCGCTATACGCGTGCCGTCATGGAAACCCTTGCAATTATTGCCTATCATCAACCTGTTACACGGGGTGATATAGAAGAAATACGGGGAGTAGGTACCTCTAGTGCCATTCTCAAAACACTAAGCGTACGTGGCTGGATTGAAACCGTTGGTCATCGGAGCGTTCCAGGAAAACCTGCATTATTTGCAACTACAGTAAATTTTCTAAATGACCTCAATTTGCGTACATTGGAAGAATTGCCACCATTGGAAGAAATGAAATCGCTGATTGCAATCGACCAAAGCTCGGCATAATGACACACTTTATTACATTGATGAATCAGCTTCGAGTTGGTTGATTGATTACAACCATCCCATTTTTAATCTTTTTTGATATCAGCAGACGGCTTACAATAGAATCTTGCAGGAAACTCCGTGGTTTGCTTGCGATTCCGAACCACATCCCCTCCCTCCTTGATGCATACCGTAACCGATCTATCCAAACTGGGAAAATACTCGTTAGAACCCGGTTGTGCTGAAGTTGGTGGTACCTGTTCGCGTATTCGTTTGCATAACTCTGGCTCTGTTGATTTGACAGGCGAATCTTGCATTGCAGGTAATGGGCACAGATTGCAAGGATCTCCCGGACATAAGCAACCTGTACATTCAGCGTAAGCTGGTGAGAAAAAAATCACAAATACCAAACCTCCAAAAAGCAATATAATATTTTTACTAATGAACTCCATCCAATACTTTTCCTTTTAACAATCAGCTATCAGATTATAAATTCAGAAATTCTCACTATACTAAGATAGAATGCTGCTTTGTATCTCGATTATATAATCTTTATTTACTTTATTCATCGTCTGCCTCTTCCGTAATGCAAGAACGAGATGATGCAGATCTTTATCATTTCTAAAAAACATGAAAGATAATAAGTGTTATCAGTATTCTGTCTATTTAAGGTTTTTAGGTCACTTCGTTTTACTATTCGTAATCATGACCATGTGTTCTCTCAATGCAACGGCACAGGACATTGAACAATTACAAAAGAATGCAAGCATTACTTATGAAAAAATGATGCAAGCCAAACAATCTGCAGAGAATTTAGAAAAAGATTTCATCTCCTCAGAAAAGAAATTAACCGAAGCTAAAGAAAAGCTCGCTGCCGCTGAACGTGAGGCAGCCAATGCCAAAAAAAAGTCGGATCAAGCTAAAACCATTCTTGAGCAAGCTGTAAATCACTGGAAGAAAGCTTCCGATGATTTGGCGAATGAATGGGGGAAATCTGAAGTTAAATAATCAGTAGAAAAAAATAGCCAATTTCAAGGTAAATCGAGTACCATGATTACATGAGGGATACCTGCTTCCATAAATTCTTTCCCGCACTTTTGGAAACCAAATTTTTCGTAAAATTCGACAGCCGTTAATTGTGCATGCAAAGTTGCTTTTTTCATTCCAAGAGCTCGCATTTCCTGTAGGATTTTTTGCAGCATAGCACTGCCGATTCCTTTTCTTCGCCATACTTTCAGTACCGCCATTCGCCCAATATGACCATCGGGCAGCAACCGTGCAGTGCCGATTCCATTCCCTTCAAAATCCTGTACAAGAATATGAGCGCAGATCTGATCCATCGAATCCCATTCCATCTCTTCTGGAACATTTTGTTCAGTAATAAAAACCGCTGAACGTATACTGCGTAAATTCGGCTCCTCGTTTCTCCAGTTGACCATTCTGATTCGATAAGGAAAAAAGTCGCTACTCATTAAGGTACATCAATCAGAAACAACCGCATAATGACATTTCAGTGGCATTTCAGAAAATGAACATTGTTTACTCAAAAGGATGACGCAACAAAATAGTATCTTCTCGATCCGGGCCAGTTGAAATCATATCAATGGGCACTTCACAAACGGCCTCTAGATATTTCAGATAATTTTGTGCAGCCTTGGGTAAACAGTCAAATTCTTTAATACCGGCGGTGCTTTCTTTCCAACCCGGCATTTCTTCATAGATGGGCTCGCAATGATCGAAGTCATCAGCGCCAATTGGCAATACATCGCTACGTGTACCATCATTTAATCGATAACCTACGCCTAAATTGATACTTTCGACACCATCCAATACATCGAGTTTGGTTATACACAAACCGGTTACACCATTGATTTGGATCGAACGTTTCATGGCTACCGCATCAAACCAACCACAACGCCGTGGACGTCCGGTAGTTGAACCAAATTCATGTCCACGAATCGCTAAATGTTTACCAATATCATCATCCAGCTCTGTTGGAAAAGGACCTGAACCAACACGTGTAGTGTACGCTTTGGTAATACCAAGCACATAGTGCAACATTTGTGGACCAACCCCACTACCCGGCCCCGCTGCACTTGCCACACAATTACTTGACGTAACATATGGATAAGTGCCGTGATCAATATCCAACAAAGCTCCTTGGGCTCCTTCAAAAAGCAGATTCTGGCCAGCCTTGTTAGCTTTAAATAACAGTTGCGCCACATCAGCCATCATCGGCTGAATTTTTTCACCTTGCATTAGCGCTTCATCCATTGTTTTTTGAAGATCAATCGATGGCGCAGAAAAATAATTTCTTAATACAAAATTATGATAATCCAGTATCTCGGTTAGCTTAGCGGAGAATCGCTCACGATGAAATAAATCTTGTAAGCGAATCGCACGTCTAGCAACTTTGTCTTCATAAGCAGGGCCGATTCCTCGACCCGTTGTACCGATTTTCCCTTCACTTCTCGCAGCCTCGCGTGCATTATCTAAGGCAATGTGATACGGAAGAATTAAAGGACAAGCCTCGCTAATACGTAATCGCCCCGCAACATCAACTCCACTCTTCTCAAGCATAGCAATTTCGTTCAACAATGCTTCAGGAGAAAGTACGACACCATTACCAATATAACAAATTACATTATCGCGTAAGATTCCAGAAGGAATCAAATGCAGTATGGTTTTTTGTCCACCGATAACCAATGTATGGCCTGCATTATGCCCACCTTGAAAACGAACCACACCTTGCGCATGGTCTGTCAACCAATCGACAATTTTACCTTTACCTTCATCACCCCATTGCGTACCAATGACCACAACATTTTTAGTCATGTCTAAATCTCTAACTTCCTTATCGAAATATTAAATTTCTTTAACAATCCATTTACCTTTACTGAAAATCAGCTCTCTGTCGTAGTCATCTAAGCCTTCGGTATTTCCCGGCAAATCGACCACTACAATTTGTCCTGATTTGCGCAACGCTGCAATCTGAGCCTGCAATTCTTTATTGTTCATATCAAAAGGCGCCCTTATGCCTTTTGGATATTGCTGCGGTTTATTCAACCGAGACAATGCCTTTAAATCCATACTAAAACCCGTCGCTGGCCTGGCTCGACCAAAAGCTTTACCAATCTCATCATATCGCCCCCCCAAAGCTACCGCATTCGAGCTGCCATATGTATAAGCCGCAAACACTATGCCGGTATGATAGTGATAACCACGCAAATCAGACAAATCAAAAGCTACTTTATCTACTGATATCTTCAAATCTCTCTCTATTGCAGCAAGCTCATCCAATGCTTTACTCACTTCAGGATAATCAGGTAAGTGCTCCGCCGCCACTACTAAAACTTTTTTATCTCCATAGAGCTCCGGTAATAGCAGCAATGCTTCACGTGTAGTTTTTTTGAGCTTGCTCGACAGTTCTTTTAACGAAGCGATATCTTTTGCTTGCAAAACAGCAAAAAGCTCGGTTTCTAGTTCTGTGGATATACCCCCTCGCTTGATCAATCCGCGGAATACGCCGACGTGTCCCAAATCCAAATGAATTTGATTGATACCAACAACAGAAAGACATTGCAGCATCAATTGTTGAATTTCAAGATCACTTTCCAAACCAGAGTGGCCATATAATTCAGCGCCAATTTGCAAAGGCTCTCGAGTTTGCGTTATTCCGAACGGTATAGTGTGCAAAATACTGCTGGCATAGCATAAGCGCGTTATCCCATCACAGTTCAACAAATGTGCATCTATACGAGCAGCTTGCGGCGTCATATCTGCACGCAACCCCATCAGCCGTCCACTCAACTGATCAATCACTTTAAAGATCCGTAAATCCATATCGCCGCCACTACCCGACAATAGGGATTCGATATACTCCAGCAAAGGAGGAATTACCTGTTGATAACCATGCACAAACAGCAAATCGATAATCTGCCGCCGCATCAATTCGATGTGACGCGCTTCAATCGGCAAAATGTCTTCAATATATTCTGGAAGTAACCAGTTAAGCATGGTTCAACTTACTTGTCGCTAAAAAGAGCATAAAAAGATTAACTGATGATGAGTAGCAACATTACCCCAATCAACATTGAAGTTAACCCGATAAATCGAATGTGGTTGTCATTAATTTCAATCATTTTTCTAAATGCTTCCCGCCAGGTGTGCGGAGATAAAAAAGGCAGCATTCCTTCTAAAATTAACATTAATGCAATCGCAATCAGAAAATTTTCCCACATCATCACAACACACTTTACTCCATATCGTTACTTCATTGATTGAGAGAATGCATCCATACAAAAATTAAGAGGTTCTGCATTCAATCGAGTATTATCAACACGATCTCAGAACCTCTTTAAAAATCAAGAAACTGACCTTAGTTAAAAATCAAAAAATTACTTTTTTTTCTCCGCTAAGTTCGGTTGCTTTAAGTACTTAAAGAAGTCAGAGGTAGGTTCAAGAACCATCATATCGCCTTTGCTCTTAAACGATTGCTTGTATGCATCGATACTTCTCCAGAACGCATAAAATTCAGCGTCTTTTTCGAAAGCTGAGGCGTAAATAGCTGCTGCCTGACCATCGCCTTCACCCATTTTCTTTTGTGCTTCACGATAAGCTTCAGCTAATACAATTTCACGCTGTTTATCCGCATCCGCACGAATTTTTTCTGACTCAGCAGCACCCGTCGAACGCAATTCGTTGGCAACACGTTTACGTTCAGCTTCCATCCGTCGATAAACAGATTCGCTCACTTCTTGCGGTAAATCAACACGCTTCAAGCGAACATCAACAACCTCCACACCAATGGAACGCGCATCGTTATCGGCTTTCTGGCGCATGATCTCCATAATTCTATCGCGCTCTCCCGATACCACATCATGTACTGTACGATTACCGAATTCATCACGCAAACTTGCGTTAATGGTTTGCGCCAAACGTGTTTGAGCTAAACCCTCATCTCCACGTACACTAATATAGTACTGCTTTACGTCAACAATACGCCACTTGACAAAGAGATCAACCAAAACGTTCTTTTTCTCAGAAGTAATAAACCGTTCAGGCTCATCCGTATCCATCGTTAAAATACGTTTCTCAAAATACAACACATTCTGTGCGATGGGAATCTTGAAATATAAACCAGGGCTGGTTTTAACATCAATAACTTCACCCAATTGGAACAGAATCGCTTGTTGGCGCTCATCAACAATATAAATAACCGAGCTACCCAAAAAAACTAGGGCAACAACAATGCCCAAAAGACTTGATGAAAAATTTTTCATTTATCGACTCTCCCGTTCACGGCTGCGAAAAGAATCCCGTGTTCTTGAATTGCTATCTGATACTGTTTCTTGTGGTTGTGCAGTCTGCACACTGACGGGAGAAGACAGCGGAGATCCGCTACTCATTAACTTATCCAATGGCAAATACAACAAATTGTTACCATTTTTCTGATCGACAACAATCTTACTTGTAGAGGACAAAACCTGTTGCATCATGTCAAGATATAAGCGATCCCGAGTAACATTGGGTGCTTTACTATACTCAGTCAGAATCTGCTCAAAACGACTCGCATCACCCTCTGCACTTGCTATTACGCGTTGCTTATAACCTTCCGATTCTTGAATTAACCGCGCAGCACTACCTACAGCGCGTGGAATAACGTCATTAGCATAAGCTTGCCCTTCATTTTTCTGGCGCTCTCTATCTTGTCCCGCTTTAACTGCATCATCAAAGGCTGCTTGAACTTGTTCAGGTGGCTGTGCATTTTGCATCGTTACCCTGTTAATCAAGATACCGATCTGATAACGATCTAGTATTTTTTGCATTAATTGTGTAGCGTTAGCTGCAACTTGCTCGCGCCCTTCATACAAAACATAATCCATTTTGCTTTTACCGATCACTTCCCGAATAGCTGTTTCAGCTGCCTGTAGCACAGCATCTTCCGGACTACGATTTTTAAAAAGAAAATTTTCAGGGTCATTCAAGATATATTGCACTGCAAATTGTATATCGATGATATTTTCATCATCCGTCAACATGAGCGACTCACGTAGCACTTTATTCTTTACATTACTACGGTAACCGATTTCTACTGTACGAACTTGACTGACATTGACTAACTCAACTTTCTCAACGGGATAAGGCATATGCCAGCGTAAACCAGCAGGCGTAGTATCAACATATTGCCCGAAGCGTAGTACAACACCGCGCTGTCCTTCATCGACGATGTAAAATCCGCTCGCAAACCACACTGCCAACATTAAGCCTATAATTAACGCAATACTTCCACCGCCATGCGGCTTTGACTCCTGGTTACGCTGATTCTGGTCATCATCTTTATGATTACCTTTTTTCTGACCGAAAAAACTGTTTATTTTCTTATTGACGTTTCGCAATACCTCATCCAAATCCGGTGGATTGGAACCACCCTTATTTTTCCCCCATTGAGGGTCATCTAATCCCATAATAGCCTAGTCCCTATTGTATTTGTTCAAAAAAGTCATTGCATTGAAGCATGGACTTCGATTATTTCTTTTGTACCAACAGCAGATTCCCTATCCATTTTCTTAGAATGTTCTAAAATTGATTCTGCCAATGCTTGTCTTAAAAAATCCAGACCATCGCCAGTCTTAGCGCTTATACAAATCCGGTTCATTCTACCATATTCATCGCGCACATACTTTGTCCCTGCAGCAATCAACGAAACCATTAAATCACTCTTATTGAGAATCTGGATCTGCGGAATACTATCTGCACCTATATCTTTGAGAGTCTTATTCACCTGATCGGCTTGCTCATTCCAGTTAGGAGCACTTGCATCTATCACATGCAGTAATATATCAGCTTGCACCGTTTCTTCAAGCGTCGCACGAAACGCAGCCACTAATGTGTGCGGCAAATCTCTAATGAAGCCCACGGTATCGGAAACAATAACCGTTCCTGCTTCGCTCAAATACAATTTTCGCGTGGTCGTATCTAAGGTTGCAAAAAGCTGATCGGCCGCATAGCTTTGTGCTGCCGTTAATTTATTAAAAAGCGTTGATTTTCCTGCATTCGTATACCCAACAATCGAAACGGATAATAGTTGCGCACGTTGTCTTTGTCGTCTTTGCACCGTTCGTTGACGTTGCAATGTTGATAATTTTTCTTTTAATAACTTGACACGCTTGCGAATTAAACGACGATCAGTTTCTAACTGTGTTTCACCGGGTCCACGAAGGCCAATTCCCCCTTTTTGCCGCTCCAGGTGTGTCCAACCACGAATCAATCGCGTGGCGAGATGTTCGAGTTGTGCCAACTCAACTTGCAACCGTCCTTCATAACTTTTGGCTCGTTGTGCAAAAATATCTAAAATCAAACTGGTACGCTCTACCACATTACATTTTAAACGCACCGATAAATTACGCTGCTGCGCAGGAGAAAGATCATGATTGAAAACAACGAGTGTAGCATTCGTATTCGAAGCGAGCTGTGCTATTTCCTCAACTTTACCCGAACCTATAAAAGTGGTTGCATCAGGGCGTGCTCTCTTGCCTTCTACAATTCCAGCAATAACAAGATCCGCACTTAATGCCAGTTGTTGTAACTCATGTAATCGGTCATGGTAATCACCATGACCAAAATCGAGATTCACAAGAATAGCATTTGTTAGGTTTTGTTTTAATTCAAGCATACCTGAGCCACTTGCACTCAAGCACTATGTATCATGAGATTCTGATACTTCAATTGGAATAGTCACAGACTTTGCAGGTACTACAGTAGAAATAGCATGCTTATATACCATCTGTGTAACAGAGTTCTTCAGCAGTACCACATATTGGTCAAACGAATCAATTTGTCCCTGCAATTTAATTCCATTCACCAAATATATCGATACCGGAATATGCTCTTTCCTTAATATGTTGAGAAACGGATCTTGCAGCAGCTGCCCCTTATTACCCATAGGTAATTCCTTATTCTAATTATGGTTAGCGGAATAGTGACTCTACTTCATTTTTTTGTGCAAATCTAGCAATTCGCATTAAACAAGCTAAATTTCGCAGATAATTTGATTACATCTTATTAATCTCATTCATCGATTGATGATCGATACCAATAATATACGTACAGTAACATCTCCAAATGGAAGCATCCATCTTAAAGAAAATAAATGCTTCCATCTAATCTCACGCATTACTAACAACTATTTTTTACACAAACCAGATTAAAACGGTACTGGTTTGGGTGTATTGTTGTTTGACGGTGGCAAAATCGGTAATTTGATATTAGGCTGATCACCCGTCAGTGTTTTTAAAAATGCAACAATACTATCCACATCCTTTTCATTTAAGTCTTTATTGAGCTGCACTTTCCCCATGGTTCTAACTGCATCCTCTAACGAGGTCACAGCACCATCATGAAAGTAGGGATAGGTTAATTCGATATTGCGCAAAGTAGGCACTTTAAATACATTCAAATCTTCGTCCTTTCCTGTGACGGCTTTTCTGCCTTCGATTTTACTAGCCGTTTTATAGGGCGTATGTACCCCAAACTTCTGATACATAGCCCCCCCCACTGCCGCACCAGAGTGGCAACTTACACAACCAACATTCTTGAATAATTCATATCCCTCCAACTCTTGTTGATTGATCGCAGCCTTATCACCCTGTAGCCATTTATCAAAACGTGAATTGGGTGTCACCAAAGTATCTTCAAAAGCTGCAATCGCTTCTGTGACTTTATCGATATTAATTTCTTTGGAACCAAATGCTTTCTCAAAATAGCCGTGATATTGCGGAATGGATTGAATGACTTCAATGGCCAATTTGTGGGTAGATCCCATTTCCCCAGGATTCGCAATAGGCCCACCGGCTTGTTCTTTAAGATCTTTGGCGCGTCCATCCCAAAATTGCGCCAGACTCATGCTTGAATTTAGCACAGTTGGAGCATTAATAGGGCCTTGAAACCATTTGTGACCTATTGAACTCGGAATATTATCCGTCCCACCCATGCTTAAGTTATGACAAGAATTACAGGAAATAAAACCGGATTTAGATAACCTTGGATCAAAAAACAGCATTTTACCTAACTCAACCATATCTGGATTTTTTACAACCGCAGGTTTAACAGGCTGAATAGGCTCATTGGCTGAAGCATTCATCGAAATAGCAAACGCGCTAATCGATAACAGTGATGCAACCAGTGTACGTACCTTCATCGATATTCTCCCTTAAACAAAAACACTTTACATTAAAATACGACTGGACTGTAATGGCGCAGCCGGTTACGCCTAACTAAGCTCAGCAAACAATATCACACCAGGAAGATTTATTATCAACTATCTGTGACCACAGACTGAGTCATTCAGTTAAATTCCGTCAAACTTCAATACAGTAGTACTTATACATTTATTTATCCAATAATTTTTTCTTCACTGGAACAGTCGTTCACCTCAGTTTGTTTTTTGATCAAATCATTATTTGTTATTATCTTATCGTTATAATCTTTTTCCTGACAGCAATCCAGCTTCAGAAGTCTCGCTAACTCTGTTAGTGCTTGCATGTATACTTTTCGTTTGAATTCAACGACCGAATCCAATTCCACCCAATATTGGTTCCATCGCCAAGCATCAAACTCTGGATGCGTGCTGCGACGCAATGATACATCGCTATCACGCCCCGTTAAACGCAGTAAATACCAAATTTGCTTCTGCCCTTTATAATTACCACGCCACTCACGCCTTATCCACCGCTCTGGCACCTCATAGCGTAGCCAGTCTTTCGTACGACCAACGATTTGTACGTGATTGGAGTGCAAACCGACCTCCTCGGTTAATTCCCGATACATAGCTTGCTCCGGGCTTTCACCCGGTTTAATACCACCTTGCGGAAATTGCCAAGAATTTTGTTTGATGCGTTTACCCCAAAATACTTCGTTTCTAGAATTCAGCAAGATAATACCAACATTCGGGCGATATCCATTACGGTCTATCATGTGAATTACCCATTTTGATCCATCAAGTATGTAGATTTTTTCATACTTTCCATCAGATTGAAAGTATCGCAAAATAAAAAAACTGACTTCGAAGGTAAATCATTCTTTCATTTTGCTTGCAAATTAACAAAATGCAAAACCCCACTTGGATTGATGCGTACTAACACTATTTATTTCAGAGTAGAATGACGATCCCTTTTAATTTCGACGGAATGAACTATGCGTGTTTCGCAATTTTTTATTTCTACTCTTAAAGAAGCGCCGACAGAGGCTGAGCTCATCAGCCATAAACTTATGTTGCGCGCCGGACTAATTAAACGCCTTGGAAGTGGGCTTTACACCTGGATGCCATTAGGTCTCAGAATATTACGCAAAGTCGAAAATATCGTACGTGAAGAAATGAACGCCAGTGACGCCATCGAAGTTCTTATGCCAGCAGTACAACCTAGTGAGTTATGGCAAGAAACCGGGCGTTGGGATGTATTCGGCCCGCAAATGTTAAAAATCAAAGACCGACATGAACATGATTTTTGCTTTGGTCCAACCCATGAAGAAATCATCACAGACATTATACGCAGGGAAGTTAAGAGCTACCGTCAATTACCCATCAATTTTTATCAAATACAAACCAAGTTTCGCGATGAAATCCGCCCACGCTTCGGTGTCATGCGTGCACGCGAATTTATCATGAAAGATGCCTATTCTTTTCATGTTGATGAATCAAGCTTACTAAAAACTTATCAACTCATGCATGAAACGTATAGCCGTATTTTCACCCGACTGGGTTTAGAATTCCGAGCCGTTGCGGCAGATACTGGTGCAATTGGCGGTAGTCATTCACATGAATTCCATGTACTTGCCGATTCGGGAGAGGATGCAATCGTGTTTTGTCCGACTTCGGATTACGCCGCCAACATAGAATTGGCTACCGCTCTACCCGCATCAAATTCACGCACTGCACCACAAGGTGAAATGCAGAAAGTATCAACACCGAATAAAAAAACCTGTGCCGAAGTAGCAGACTTTTTAGGCATTCCACTAGAGAAAACACTGAAAACTTTAGCCATCAAAGCAAACAATCAATTTTTTCTACTATTATTACGTGGCGATCATCAACTCAATGAATTAAAGGTCAAAAAAATACCCTTCTTATCCGAATTTGAAATGGCAAGCGAGCAGGATATTCTACAGCAAACAGGTACAGTTCCAGGCTACATTGGACCCGTTGGAGTAAATTGCCCCGTTATCGCCGATCAAGCATTAGTGAGTATGAGTAACTTTGCATGCGGCGCAAATGTGGAAGGATTCCACTTAACGCAAGTCAATTTTGATCGTGATTTAAAAATACCCGAGCATATTTTTGATATTCGCAATGTGGTCAATGGCGATACCTCTCCAGATGGCAAGGGTCAATTGGAAATTTGCCGCGGAATAGAAGTAGGCCATATTTTTCAATTAGGGACTAAATATTCGCAGCTCATGAAGGCAAGCTTTTTAGATGAATCCGGTCAATCACGTTGGATGGAAATGGGATGCTACGGTATTGGCATTTCACGTATCGTTGCTGCCGCCATTGAACAAAATCATGACGATCGTGGTATTATTTTTTCTCCTGCTATGGCGCCATTTCAACTAGCGATTGTGCCAATTGGTTTGGAAAAAAGTGAGCTGGTCAAACAAACCGCTGAAAAACTGTATCGAGTGTTTATGAATGAAGGCATTGAAGTGCTGCTAGATGATCGTAATGAGCGCCCCGGCGTGATGTTCGCAGATATGGAGCTGATTGGTATCCCCCATCGAATTGTTATCAGCGAGCGTGGATTAAAACAATCATTAATCGAATATCAAGGACGTAACGATCAAGCTGCACAATCAATTGCTACTGATGAAATTTTATTCTTTATCAAACAAAAGTTATGCATTTACTAATCTGTGCAATTTTACTGATATTATTTTCAAATCCTCTGACCGCAAATCAGCAACGCTACGAATACGAATCTGCCAGCACACAAACTATTTCTTTTCATGAGATTAGCGACCAAGCTGTTTCGTATATCGAGTATGCTGCCATTGCAGATAATATCGCTTGGCTCACCATAATGAGTCAACGTATGGAAAAATTTATACCTAACTCAATCGAACGTGATGAATTTCTGCGCACAGTTTATTATGAATCAAAACGTGCGGGACTTGACCCGCAAATTGTATTGAGCGTCATTCAAGTTGAAAGTCGCTTCAACAAATACGCCATTTCAAGTGCCGGTGCCCGGGGTTACATGCAAGTAATGCCATTTTGGGTTGATGTCATCGGCCAGGAAGAACATAACCTTTTTCATCTACGCGTGAATCTGCGCTATGGATGCACCATTTTGCGGCACTATCTCGACATAGAAAAAGGCGATTATTTTCGTGCATTGGGTCGATATAATGGCAGTCTCGGTGTAGCCACCTATCCTCAATTGGTGTTTGATAAATGGTCAGCCCAGTGGCAATACACCTTCCCTTCGTCTCATCGCCAGCTGGCCAGCCAATAAAAAGGGATTTTTATTATTTTTGTGGTGACTTGGATGCAATGAATTGTTCGATGCTGTCACGAGAAACAATTCCTAATTGACGCGCAGCCGGCTCTCCATTCGGATCATAAAAGTAAGTACTGGGTAATAAAGAAATTTCATCAATCTGCGCAGCAAGCTGCTGGTTACCTAACACAATAGGATAATTAATAGCCATTGATTGGGCAAAATCCAGTACCATTTTCGGATCGTCCATATCCATCGCAACACCAATGATCATGATATCTTGGCGATTGCCATACAAAGCAATTAAATCAGGAATTTCTTTTAAACATGGTGGACACCAAGTCGCCCAAAAATTCACAATCACCCAACGCCCTTTATAATCGGAAAGCTGGTGAATCTTCCCTGTTGTATCTTGAAACTGAAATGCAAATATTTGCGTACAAAACAATAAGGAAATCCCTATCATTAGCGTAGTTGTCGTATGTTTTAACACCTTATAATTCCTAAGATTCAATCACTTCCACTTTATATTTGTGGATGTGCACGCTCCAATTTACTACATAGCTTATTGAGCGCATTCAGATAGGCTTTTGCAGAAGCCACTACAATATCGGTATCAGCGCCCTGTCCGTTAACGATACGATCAGATTTATACAACCGCACAGTCACTTCTCCTTGTGCATCTGTTCCGCTGGTGATGTTATTCACCGAATACAATTGCAATTGAGCGCCACTATTCAACAACGATTCGATGGCGCGAAAAGTCGCGTCAACGGGACCACTCCCCTGCGATTCGGCATGCATTTCATTGCCATTCTCAGAAATTACTATACGTGCGTAGGGCACCTCTCCGGTCTCACTATGTACGATCAACGATACAAGCCGGAAACATTCATGCTGCACAATCACTTCATCTGAAGCGAGCGCGTACAAATCCTCATCAAATATTTCATGTTTTTTGTCAGCTAATTCCTTGAAACGCATGAACATGCTATTAAGCATTTCCTCAGATTCAAATTCAATCCCTAGCTCGGTTAATCGAGCACGAAAAGCATTGCGCCCAGAATGCTTTCCCAACAATAATTTATTTGCACCCCAACCCACATCTTCTGCACGCATGATTTCATATGTTTCCCGATGTTTCAAAATACCATCTTGATGAATGCCAGATTCGTGCGCAAACGCATTTGCACCCACTATTGCTTTATTTGGCTGCACCGGAAATCCGGTAATGCTTGATACCAATTTACTAGCCGAAACGATATGCGTTGCGTCAATACGAGTATCACAGGGAAAATAATCTTGACGTGTACGGATAGCCATCACGACTTCTTCTAAAGAAGCATTGCCGGCCCTTTCACCCAATCCATTAATCGTACATTCAATTTGCCGTGCACCATTCATCACTGCAGCAAGCGAGTTCGCTACAGCTAATCCCAAATCATTATGGCAATGTACTGAAAAAACGGCCTTATCAGAATTTGGAATTCGTTCTCGCAATTGATTAATCAGCTTGCCAAATTGATCCGGCATGGTGTAGCCCACTGTATCTGGAATATTTAACGTAGTCGCACCAGCATCAATAACTAATTCGAGAATACGGCATAAAAAATCTATTTCCGAGCGACCCGCGTCCTCTGGGGAAAATTCAACATTATCCGTATACTGGCGCGCCCATCTCACAGCTTTTACCGCCTGTTCGATTACCTGCTCAGGCGCCATTCTGAGTTTATTTTTCATATGAATCGGTGATGTGGCAATAAATGTATGAATTCGAGCAGATTGCGCGCCTTTCAACGCCTCACCTGTACGCTGAATATCCATTTCAATTGCACGTGCCAAACCACATACCGTACTTTCTTTGACCGAATCAGCCACAGCCTTGACCGCCTCAAAATCTCCATTGGAAGCTGCAGGAAAACCGGCCTCAATCACATCAACCCTCATACGCTCCAATTGCCAGGCAATACGGACTTTTTCTTCTTTAGTCATGGAAGCGCCAGGACTTTGTTCACCATCTCGCAGGGTCGTATCAAAAATAATTAAATGCTCTTGCATCATACTCTCCACTTAGGGAAGAAAAGTTACATTACTCAATACTGTTTCTGATATAAAACTCATTACAAGAATTTTATAATTTGCTAAAAATATAGGAATGAATAAGAAAATTTAGCGCGCAAGGCGCAGCAGGGAATTCTGCGAAACCATAAAAGGTCTCGCTAGAATAGCGATACAACAGCGAAGTTGATTATTTATTTGCATATTGCTCACGAATATAAATCGTTTTTTTCTATTAGACAATAGGCTAATTACGAAATTGGAGGTTCACCGATATTTTTCTTGTTTCTATTTTTTCCTAAAAAACGCCAAAGCTTAACAGCATAGCCAGACAAGGCATAACATAAAAACAAGCTAAACAATACCAAGGGAGGATGACTTGGAATCAATACAAAGAAAAACAACATCAACAAAAAGATTGTGAAAAAAGGCACTCTGCGGCGCAAATTAATCTCTTTCCCGCTATAGAAAGGTATATTACTGACCATAGTCAAAGCGGCAAATAATGTAATACCTGCTGCAATGAATTGAATGTTCACTCCATCAACTTGTATTCCAAAATCAATGGTTACCCATACCAATCCGGCAATTAATCCAGCAGCAGCGGGGCTTGGTAAGCCCTGAAAGAAGCGCTTGTCGACAATATTGATATTAGTATTAAATCGCGCCAACCTTAAAGCTGCACATGCACAGTAAATAAAAGCAATAATCCAACCCCATTGCCCCATATCTTTCAGCGCCCATTCATAAATGATCAGTGCAGGTGCCATACCGAAAGAAACCATATCTGACATACTGTCATACTCTGCCCCGAATTCACTCTGTGTACCGGTTAACCGAGCTACTCGACCATCCAGTCCATCCAACACCATCGCGATAAAAATGGCAGTAGCAGAATACTCAAAATTACCATTCATAGCTTGTACAATGGCATAGAATCCAGCAAAAAGTGCAGCTGTTGTGAATAAATTAGGCAGCAAATAAATACCACGACGTCTCAAGCGAGTTTTAAGAACGATACGCTCCGGCGGAGAATCAGACATGGCTATATTATTTCCAAAAGAAACACTTCAACTGATACTAGGTGGTTAATTTCCGACTAGAAAATCAGCAATAGGCAATCACAAAACCTAGAATAATACTTTTTCTGTTTATTAATGCTACAAATTTATCAATTATCGGAATTCAGCTAGAATAGTTTGAGTTGCTGAAACTTTATCGCCAATATTGACATTAATTTTGATATTTAAAGGTAGGTAAACATCGACACGCGAACCAAAGCGGATAAAACCAAAACGTTGCCCACGTTGCAAATGATCCCTGATAGCAATATGGCAAACAATCCGTTTGGCAATCAAACCAGCTACTTGCACACAAGTCACATCAGCGCCATTATCAGCCTTGATCCATAAAGCATTACGTTCATTTTCTAATGATGCTTTTGGCAAATCAGCATTGATAAATTTCCCTGGAAAATACCATTTATCTTGTACTTCACCATCTACTGGACTGCGATTCGAATGCACATTAAATACATTCATGAACACGCTAATCTTGATCGCATCACGTTTTAAATAAGGGTCTTGAGTTTTCTCAATCGCCACAATTCTACCATCCGCCGGCGCCAAGATAGCATTTGGATTGTCCGGAACGTCTCGAGGTGGATCACGAAAAAACTGCAACACAAAAAATGAAATTACCCAAAATGGTATGGCCCAAAGCCAATCGACAAATACCGTTACCCCAATGGCAGCTAAAAATGCTATCGCAATGAACAGCCATCCTTCTCGGGCAATGATTGGATGAGGATAATATGTCATAAATAAAATAGTTTTAGATGGAATACGATAAAAATCAGACTGAATGTGTATAAATTAGTTCTTAGCTTGATCTACCAGCTTATTTTTCTTGATCCAGGGCATCATATCGCGCAATTTTGCACCTACTTGCTCAATTGGGTGCTCGGAAGCTAAACGCCGACTAGATTTCAATATGGGTGCTCCAGCCTGATTTTCAAGAATAAATTCACGTGCATACTCACCTGTTTGTATTTGCCGTAAAATTTTACGCATTTCCTCACGCGTCTGATCGGTAATAATACGTGGCCCTCTGGATACATCACCATATTCCGCATTGTTTGATACCGAGTAGCGCATATTTGCAATACCACCTTCATAAATCAAATCCACAATCAATTTGACTTCGTGCAAGCATTCAAAATAAGCCATTTCTGGGGCATAACCGGCTTCTACTAGCGTCTCAAAGCCCGCTTGAATTAGTGCTGTTAATCCACCACACAACACTACTTGCTCGCCAAAAAGATCAGTTTCTGTTTCTTCTTTGAAAGTCGTTTCAATTACCCCGCCACGCGTACCGCCATTGGCAGCGGCATACGATAACGCCAAGTCTCGTGCTTTGCCGGATTTATTTTGATGAACTGCAATCAGAGAAGGTACT
This sequence comes from Nitrosomonas sp., assembly GCA_024281675.1. Classification (GTDB taxonomy): domain Bacteria; phylum Pseudomonadota; class Gammaproteobacteria; order Burkholderiales; family Nitrosomonadaceae; genus Nitrosomonas. The sequence continues at coordinate 53,654 of JAMXAG010000005.1, read as the reverse complement.
CCACCTCCTTGTAAATAGGTCGAACGAACCAAATGACCAGGACCTTTAGGCGCGATCATAATCACATCCAGATCTTCCCGTGGCGTTACTTGGCCATAGTGAATATTAAAACCATGGGCAAATGCTAAGGTGGCATTTTTTTTCAACGCCGGTTCAATTTCTTTCTTATAAACAGTAGCAATTTGTTCATCCGGCAACAAAACCATCACGACATCAGCATTTTTAACTGCATCAGCGACTTCCTTGACTTTTAACCCAGCCTTCTCCGCTTTGCTCCAAGATGCTCCATCTTTGCGCAAACCTACAGTCACTTTCACACCTGATTCAGTTAAATTGTTCGCATGCGCATGTCCCTGTGAACCGTAACCTAATATAGCAACTTTTTTTCCTTTAATGAGCGAAAGATCCGCATCTTTATCGTAAAAAACTTTCATTATTTTCCTTTTAAACAGAACAGAATAGAAATAGAAGCAAATAAATAAACCAATAAGCAACATCAGGGCCTTTCGTCACACTCTCAAACCCCGTAACCTAATCGCTTATCAATTATTTTAGGACAGTAAAGATTATACCCTTAAAACCCATTCGCCGCGCCCTATACCGCAAGCACCGGTGCGCACTGTTTCCAGCACTGCACTACGGTCAATGGATTCAAGAAAAGCATCCAGTTTGGAACTGGTGCCGGTCAATTCAATGGTATAAGATTTATTGGTTACATCAATAATAGATCCTCTGAAAATTTCAGTCAGTCGCATCATCTCATCGCGCTCAACTCCTATCGCGCGTACTTTAACCAGCATTAATTCTCGCTCGATGTGATCGCCTTCATTAAGATCAATGATCTTCACCACTTCAATCAATTTATTCAATTGCTTGGTTACCTGTTCGACTACTTCGTCGGAACCAATTGTAACGAGCGTCATACGTGACAGCGTTGGGTCTTCTGTAGGAGCTACCGTCAAAGACTCAATATTGTAGCCGCGTGCAGAAAATAAACCAGCAACACGAGATAAAGCACCTGATTCATTCTCCATCAACAAAGAAATTATATGTCGCATTTATTTTTATACCAAAATCATTTCAGATAAACCTTTACCACCTGGCACCATAGGGAAGACGTTTTCAGTCTGATCAGTAATAAAATCCAAGAACACTAATTGATCTTTAAGTTTGAACGCTTCCTTCAAAGCACCTTCAACATCTTCAGGATGCTCAATTTTCATACCGACATGCCCATAACTTTCGGACAACTTAACAAAATCCGGCAGCGCATTCATATACGATTCCGCATAGCGGTTACCATGAAAGAACTCTTGCCATTGCCGCACCATTCCCATATAGCGATTATTCAAATTGACAATCTTAAGCGGTAGCCGATATTGCTTACAGGTAGACAATTCTTGAATGCACATCTGAATACTAGCTTCACCCGTAATACAGGCAACTTTACCCTTTGGATTTGCGAGTTGCACACCCATAGCTGCAGGCATGCCAAAACCCATGGTTCCCAATCCGCCGGAATTAATCCAACGCCGCGGTTTATCAAATTTATAAAACTGCGCAGCCCACATCTGGTGCTGCCCGACATCAGAAGTAATAAACGCATCGCCTTTGGTAATTTGATAAAGTTTCTCGATCACCATCTGCGGTTTGATAATTTTGCTATCACGATCAAATCTCAAACAATCCCGTTCCCGCCACAAATCAATCTGCTTCCACCACTCTTTCAATGATGGCAACTCGGGTTTCTTTTTCTCAGTTTTAAGTAATTTTATTAATTCTTTCAGCACATCCAATACATCCCCGACAATTGGCACATCCACCTTAACACGCTTAGAAATCGAAGAGGGGTCGATATCAATATGGATAATTTTTCTATTTTCGTTAGAAAAATGCTTAGGATTACCGATTACACGATCATCAAAACGCGCACCGACTGCAATTAGCACATCGCAATACTGCATCGCCATATTGGCTTCATATGTACCGTGCATTCCCAACATGCCCAAAGACTGCTTATCCGTTGCAGGAAAACCACCTAACCCCATTAAGGTATTGGTGCAAGGAAAATTCAGCATCCTCGCAAGTTCAGTCAGCTGTTCAGCAGCATCACTCAGAATCACACCACCTCCTGCATAAATCATGGGCCGCTTAGCATCCAGAATCAGTTCGGCAGCTTTCTTGATTTGGCGGGAATTTCCCTTGATGACAGGGTTATACGAACGCATTGTAACTTTGCCGGGATAAACAAACTGAGCTTGTTGCTGTGTAACATCTTTGGGAATATCGACCAATACGGGGCCTGGACGACCGGTTGATGCGATATAAAACGCTTTTTTAATTGTTACAGCCAGCTCAGAAACATCTTTCACCAAAAAATTATGCTTCACGCAAGGCCGTGTAATGCCAACGGTATCTACTTCCTGAAATGCATCTAAACCAATCGCACCAGTAGGTACCTGACCGCTGATAATCACCAAAGGAATCGAATCCATATAGGCTGTAGCGATCCCTGTTACCGCATTAGTCACACCCGGACCAGAGGTTACCAAAGCGACGCCAACTTTATCGCTAGAGCGCGCATAACCATCTGCGGCATGAATCGCCGCTTGCTCATGTCGCACCAAGATATGTCGAACTTTATCCTGCTTAAATAATTCATCATAAATAAATAACACCGCCCCACCAGGATAGCCGAAAATACACTGCACCCCTTCCTCTTGTAAGCAGCGTATCGTAATTTCAGCGCCGGTTAATTCCGCATTCATGCTTTCTGTATCCCAATATCAATCAAATCAGTTAAAAACCATTCATTTAATCACAACAACGTCGATCATCCAAGATCAATTTCCCGTTCCACCAACCGTCAGTCCATCAATGCGAAGTGTTGGTTGTCCCACACCAACCGGAACACTTTGTCCTTCCTTACCGCAAGTACCCACACCAGGATCCAGTAACATATCGTTGCCAATCATCGAAACACGGGTCAGTACATCTGGGCCATTACCAATTAAAGTAGCACCTTTGACTGGATAGGTAATTTTGCCATTTTCAATCATATAAGCTTCTGCCGCTGAAAACACGAATTTGCCACTGGTTATATCCACTTGTCCGCCACCAAAATTGGCTGCATACAAACCATACTTCACAGATGCAATAATTTCGGCCGGATCCTTATCGCCATTCAACATATAGGTATTGGTCATACGAGGCATTGGAATATGTGCAAATGATTCGCGCCGGCCATTACCGGTCACAGCAACTCCCATCAGCCGTGCATTCAAATTATCTTGCAAATAACCCTTCAAAATTCCATCCTCGATCAATACTGTACATTGTGTCGGATTACCTTCATCATCTATATTCAAAGAACCGCGTCGTTGCGGAATCGTACCATCATCGACCACAGTCACACCCGTCGCAGCTACACGCTCCCCCACTCTACCAGAAAAAGCGGAACTGCCTTTACGGTTAAAATCTCCTTCTAAACCATGCCCAATTGCCTCGTGCAGAAGGATACCCGGCCATCCATTTCCCAACACCACAGTCATAGCACCAGCCGGAGCAGGTCGCGCATTCAAGTTAACGATTGCTTGATGTACTGCCTTTTGTGCATAATCCTGCAATATTTCATCGGTAAAATAAGCATAACCGAAACGCCCGCCCCCACCTGCAACACCCTGTTCACGACGGCCGTTTTCTTCTGCAATCACTTGCAAAGACAAACGTACTAATGGCCTGACATCCGCCGCCAACAAACCATCGCTACGGGCTATCATAACAACCTCATATTCACCAGCCAGAGAAACAACAACTTGCGTAATACGTGGATCTATTTTACGTGTATAGCGCTCCAGCTTTTCTAATAAAGCCACCTTATCAGCATCTTTTAGATGACCAATCGGATCCTCAGGTAAGTAGAGTTGCCTATGAAAATCAATATCATGGCGTTTCTCAACCTGCACAGATTGACTACTTCCTTGCTGAGTTATTGCACGTGTTGCTTGAGCGGCCGTCACCAACGCAGACATGCTAATATCGTCGGAATAGGCAAAACCTGTTTTATCACCACTCACCGCTCGAACACCGACACCTTGGTCAATATTAAAGCTACCGGATTTTACAATACCTTCTTCTAATACCCAACCTTCTGAACGATTGTATTGAAAGAATAAATCGGCATAATCGACTTGATAAGTCAAAATTTGGTCTAATACCTGTTGTAATCCAGGTGTATCAATACCATAAGGCGACAACAGACAATTATCAGCAATGGCAAAAAAATCTTTATTATCATTATTATCTTGGTTATTTTTGGCACTCTCAAATGTCATTACCATATCATTTATATCCAACAAAATTTGAAATTGATGATCCTAGAAGCCTCAGTTGAACTGAGGTGAGGTGTATGATTTTAGAACGATTCACTTTCATGAATTGAAATCACAATACCACCTAACCAGTATACTTTACCTTAATACGAAGGGATTAGATGAAATATGTGCCTAGGAGTTGACTGAAATTTTGCAGATACGGCGAAAAAAATTAAACCTAGAGATATCCCGGATTAGCCTAAATCCAGAGCAATGCATTTCTAAGGACAAAGACGGCAAGCTAACAAAACTGCAAGGTTCGATGATTTAAAGCAGGTAAATTAGTCCGTAAACGCGTTTGATATTCAGGATCGAGTGTCGCAACTACTGCACCTGGGCCTTTTGGTAGACGCTCCATCACAACTCCCCACGGATCGACAATCATGCTATCGCCATTGGTTTCTCGACCCCCCACATGATACCCGCCCTGTCCTGGTGCAATCACATAAGCCATGTTTTCAACGGCACGCGCACGAACTAACACTTCCCAATGTGCTTTTCCGGTAATTGCAGTAAATGCGGCCGGTGCCAGAATGATATCGACTTTGTTCATATTGCGAAATAATTCTGGGAAACGTAAATCGTAGCATATCGACAAACCCATTCGACCAAATGGCGAATCCACCGTAACCACTTTATCTCCCGCTTTAATGGTTTTTTCCTCGGCGTAATGTTCGTTACCCAATTGCAAACCAAACAAATGAATTTTGTCATAGCGTGCAGCCAATTCGCCATTATCTGCATACACTAAGCAACTGTTGTACACTTTATTAGGATCCGATGTCGCGAGCGGCACAGAACCTCCCACCAACCATATTCTGTGGCGTTTGGCTGTATCACTTAAAAACTTCTGTATTGGCCCCTCGCCTGGATGTTCGCGTACCGCCAACTTGTCGGTATCTTTCATCCCCATAATGCAAAAATACTCTGGTAACACAACCAGCTGAGCTTGTTGTGTCACCGCTTCTTCAATCCAACGAGCCGCTTCTTCTAAATTAGCCGAGACACTCGGCCCCGAAGCCATTTGAATGGCGGCCACACGAAAACTACTAAGCCTTTCATGCGTAGCCACCTGTTGATGATGTTCATGGGTATTTTTTAACATTTTTTACGGCGTCGTAATGATTGTTATATACCTGACAATTTTAAGTAGTAATTAGGAATTCACTTTCTCCATTCCTGTTATGCTTTTAATAGTATCAGGTGGTTTTATTTTCGTTATGGTAATAAACAGAAACTTTCTCTCGTATATTCGATTTTACCATCGACTTTGCCAACACACTATTTGATTTACAATGCACCATGCCTAATTTAAATCCATTACCAGATGCACGACTGTCTAATGCGATTGCTCATAGTCGTTATGCACAAAGACTCCTTACCAGTGAACCGGAAAGAATCCATGCATTGGCAGAAACATTTCAGCAGCCCTTCGATCGAAATGAAATGCAAGATTTTTTAGATTCACATACCAAACAAATTACCAACGAGGATAAACTGCATCAGATACTTCGTGATTTACGCAAACAGGTCATACTACGTCTAATTGTACGTGATATCAATGGATTATCAGATCTTGCTGAAGTAATGAAAAGCATGACTGAACTGGCCGAAACCACTATCCAATTTGCACTATGGCATCACGAAAACTGGCTTACACGTCTTGATCGCTTCGGCTGTCCACAAGGTGAATCTAGCAACACCACGCAGCATTTACTGGTAGTCGCAATGGGAAAATTAGGCGGTGGAGAATTGAATGTCTCTTCGGATGTTGATCTTATCTTTGTCTATCCCGAGGATGGCGAAACAAACGGCAAAAAGTGTATTTCCAATCACGAATTTTTTGCCCGGCTTGGTCGCAAACTAATTGCTAGCCTCAATGACTACACCGTAGATGGATATGTGTTCCGTGTAGATATGCGCTTACGCCCGCATGGTGAGAACAGTCCACTCGCAATCAGCTTTCCAATGCTGGAAGACTATTTCATCAAACAAGGACGAGAATGGGAACGCCATGCCTGGATCAAAGGTCGCGTAGTCGCCGGCTATTCTGCGGACAACAAAGAAGCAGAATTCGTAGAATCTATTTTGACAGAAAAAATCATCCGCCCCTTCGTATTTCGCAAATACCTTGATTTTGGGGCTTATGAATCGATGCGAAAACTCCACGCGCAAATCCGCAAGGAAGTTGAACGCCGAGAACTACACCACAATATCAAATTAGGCCCCGGCGGCATCCGTGAAATTGAATTCATTGCACAAGTTTTTCAACTCATACGGGGTGGACGCGATGTCGATTGGTATATCCGCCCCACATTGAGCGTGTTACAGCGGTTACAAGAAAAACAACAGTTACCGGAACAAGCCGTAACCGAACTCATCCAGGCCTATCATTTCTTGCGTAAACTTGAACACCGCCTGCAATATTTGGATGATCAGCAAACACAAACATTGCCGACAAATCCAGACGATCAACACTTGATCACTACCAGCATGGGATTCACTAATTACGATACTTTCATGCAGCAACTCGACATTCATCGCAACAACGTCAGCCAGCACTTTGATCTTATTTTTGCCACACCGAAGAAATCCATTTCACATGACACGCTGACCTCACTATGGCGCACCGAAGTACAGGATATTTCACACACCGAAGCAGCCGCTACGCAACTCAGCACACTGGGCTTCGTTGAACCGGAGAAAATATCCAAACGATTACGCTTATTTTATCAAGGTGATTTCTATCATTTGCTGTCGGAATACACACAACAACAAATTACTGCGCTCATTCCGTTATTGATTGAAGCTGCCGCCAAACACCCTCCTGTCGAAATTACGTTTGAGCGCATGTTGCAACTACTGGAAAAAATTAGCCTGCAAACGGCTTATATTTCATTGCTGCAGGAACATCCGCACACGCTGCAGCGGGTCGCAGAATTGGTCAGCATCAGTCAATGGGCCAGTGATTATCTAGGACGCCACCCGATTCTACTCGATGAATTACTGCGCCGTGACGTACCGAACCCAGTGCCCGATTGGTCAGCATTACGCAGTGAATTGATTTATCAATTGAATCATGCCAATAATCCGAAGATTGATAGCATCGAATGGCAAATGGACGTATTGCGTCACTTTCAACACGCTCAAGTATTTCGCCTCTTGGTTACGGATTTGGAAGGCTCCTTACTGCTAGAAACGCTCAGTGATCATCTGACCGCATTAGCGGATTTGATACTGGATACCGTACTGCAACTGGCGTGGGAAGGGCTCAAGAAACGTCATCGCGAAAACCCCGCTTTCGCAATCATCGGCTATGGTAAGCTCGGTGGAAAGGAGCTGGGTTACGTTTCCGATCTCGACCTGGTGTTTCTTTATCAAGATGATCACCCCGATGCTGCAGAAATTTATGCCAAACTTGCGCAAAGCATTAATTCCTGGCTAACCCGCCCGACATCAGCTGGATTACTTTACGATACCGATCTGCGCTTACGCCCCAATGGCGCTTCCGGCTTGTTGGTACATTCGATGGATGCTTTTACACAATATCAGCACGAACAAGCCTGGGTGTGGGAACATCAGGCGCTAACCCGTGCGCGTTATGTTGTCGGTGATACACATGTTGGTGCGTTGTTCGAAAGCACACGCAAAACCATTTTGTGCAAACAACGTAATCCAACCGAACTCAGCCACGAAATACTCAAGATGCGCCAAAAAATGCTCGATGCACACCCCAATTTCACTACCTTGTTTGACATTAAGCACGACCGTGGCGGCATCATCGATGTCGAGTTCATTGTGCAATACTTAGTATTAGGCTTTTCACAACAATTTCCACAATTGACAGGCAATATCGGCAATATCGCATTACTCAAACTGGCCGCCGAACTCGGATTAATTTCAACTGGGAAAGCAGAAAAAGCCCGCACCGCCTATCGTGAATTTCGCCGCTTACAGCATCGGCAACGCCTAAGTGGTGATACCGACAGTATTTACAATGCCACCGCAAACGCTCCAACACAGCAATTCACCCGTGTGGAAGGTAGCCATTTGCAAGAAGACCGTTTAGCGGTACTTTCTTTGTGGGAAGATGTTTTTGGGGACGAATAACGTCCGGTCACAAAGAAACTAGCAATTTCATCCAAAAAATCTAGAGCTTGATAAGAACAAGAATTTATTAATACTAATATGATGAATATATGACTATTTTCTCAAATAATCGTGCCTCTCCAGAATTTTTGGCACGACTCCTGCTTAATAGTTATCACACACGTTTTGTGTGCTTTACACAATCCAAAGGAGAATAAAACATGCAACAAGTACAAAAAGGTTTCACGTTAATCGAGTTGATGATCGTTGTAGCCATTATTGGTATTTTGGCAGCAGTGGCTGTACCTGCTTATCAAAACTATACTTTAAAAGCTCGATTTACTGAAGTTGTTAACGCTTCTACTCCATTTAAAACCGCTGTCGAGTTATGCGTACAAACTGGTTCATGTGTCGCTGCTGGTGCTATTGTCGTACCTGCAACTGGAGCAAGAGGCAATACTGACGTACCAAATGATTCAGGTGTATCCGGAAATATTACATCAGTCACAGTAGGCGCCGCTGGTTTAATAACTGTTGTTCCTGTTGCAGCAAATGGCATTGCCGCCGCCGATACTTATACACTTACCCCAACACGAACCGCAACTGGTGGTGTTACCTGGGCAACTGGTGGTGGATGCAAAACAGCTGCTGCAACAGGAGGCTCTATTTGCTAATAACAGTTTAATTTTTAATAAAAAGAACCGCCCACATAAGGCGGTTTTTTTATTTTATAACCCCAACCAAAATTATTTCCAATAATAGTAAAACTTAAGAACCCCTACAATTTACGTCAAAAAGTGACAATTTTTGTCACTTTTTCCAACCTACTTAATGCACACTACCCGTACTTGATGGATATCCGTAATACCTTGCAGCACTTTTTCAATACCATCCTGTTTCAAGGTACGCATACCGTCACCCAGTGCAGTCACTAGCATATCCGCGACACGGGCATGTTCCTGAATGTTCTTTTTCAACGCATCACTCGCAGTCATCAGTTCGTGCAAACCAACACGCCCCCTAAAACCGGTATTAGAGCACTCATCGCAACCTACCGGCTTATACAGCGTCATCTGACCGTTTTCGTCACCATACTGTTCTTTCCAGTCACTGAGAATCTCTTGCCGCGATGCTTCTGGATTGGCCTTAAATCGGTCGATATGGTTTAACTCTTCGCAATATTCAAGCAACAAAGTATTAATTTCCTGTTCTGTGGCGACATGTGCTTGTTTGCATTTGCACAACCGTTTGGCAAGACGCTGCGCCAATACTCCGAGTAATGCATCAGCAAAGTTAAACGGATCCATCCCCATATCGAGCAGACGAATGACCGATTCCGGTGCACTGTTGGTATGCAGAGTGGCAAACACCAAATGCCCGGTCAACGATGCTTCGATACCGATACTGGTCGTTTCCTTGTCTCGCATCTCGCCCACCATAATGATATCGGGGTCAGCCCGCAAAAAAGAGCGCATGATCGCGGGAAAAGTCAGTCCCGCTTTGACATTGATTTGCACCTGACGCAAGCCTTTTTGCGTAATCTCGACAGGGTCTTCCGCAGTCCATATTTTGGTATCGGTGCGGTTGAGGAACTTCAGGATCGAATGCAACGTGGTGGTTTTACCAGAACCGGTCGGGCCACACACAAAAAACAACCCGTACGGTTTACTAATGATTTTTTTCAATTCTTCCTGGTTGTATGCGGTGAATCCCATTTTTTCCAATGGAATGGGTTCTCCTGCCGCCAAAATGCGCATCACCACGTCTTCCATACCACCCGCAGAAGGAATCGTAGCCACGCGCAATTCAATATCCAAAGGCGCATATTTACGGAATTTGATTTTACCGTCCTGGGGTTTGCGTTTTTCCGAAATATCCAAATCACACATGATCTTGATGCGGGTAATTAATGGATTCCGGTAACTGGCAGGAATTTCGATATACGGCATCAATGAACCGTCTTTACGAAAGCGGATTTTGGTTTTTTCTTTACCACCATAAGGCTCAATATGAATATCGGATACGCCCATTTTATGGGCGTCGATGATGATCTTATTCACCAACTTGACCAATTCATTGTCAGACGCAGCAGATGATTCTTCATTAAGGCTAGTGCCTTCTTCGTTATCTCCGTCATCCATTCCGCCCAACATTTCATTAATATCGCCTGATGCGACATCATCCGTATTTACACCGTAAAACTGCTCAATTGTTTGGATAAATTCTCGGTGCGTAGTAACGGTATAAATAACCTTATGTTTGGGGAAAATATTATTGATGATACGCTGTGACTTAATCAATTCTGGATCAAGCGTTAAAACCGTCACTTCATCTTTGGTTTCATCAACCGGCAGCCAGCCATTATTCTCAATATAATCTTTTTTCAGGTTTTTCAATAAAGTAAAAGGTTTGATCCGATCCGCCTTATAGCCCTCATAGGACACATTGAAAAACAAAGATAATGCTTGACCGATTTGCGATGCCTTAACTTTTAGCTCGTCAATGAGGATATCTTCTAGCTCGCAGCGTTTATTTCGTGCCGTAAGTACAGCTTGCTCATACTGATCAGCTGAGATAATGCGACCAAAAACCAGATGATCGTATTTTGATTTGGCTACTTGGGCAATTTTAGGATGCGGTTGCAAGATTTCGGCCAACGCACAACCAATTTCCATTAACCCTGTCATATCAGTCGGTGAAAAAGGCTGATTGTTTTTGTGATTAATTACTTGTACAGCACCCAATATTTTTTCACCATTGGAACTCACAATCGGAACCACCAGCATCTGTTTAGTACGATATCCGGTACGTTTATCCACTTCGTGCGAAAACGTCATTGATGGATCTATTTTTCTCAGCTCACCCTTGTGGTAAACATCTTCAATATTCACTGCCTGCTTACGTGAATTGACATAATCAATAATGCTGCCTTTGACCAATGGCAATCTCAGATCTTGCAACGAATCACCGGTTCTTACACGTGTAATCAGATAAACTTGATCTTCACTCAATGTATAGATCGTCGCACGATCCGCACTGAATAATTGACAGATCTCTTTGCTAGCTTCGAGAATGATTTCATCGATCGTTTCAGCGGCTTTTATCTTATTAATCAGCGGCTGCCAATGACTAGGAAAATCTTTTTCATCACTTCCATCCGCACTATTTGCAGAGGAATCATTGATTGGTAGTGGGGTAGTCGATATTCTCATACATGCAGTCCCTGGATTGATTAAAACTCAAACGTTTGATTGTTTTCTAACTTACGCGGATTAAACTGTGGCATGGTCTTGTGTATCTCATCCATTGTAATGTCAGATTCACCTGGTTTTAAATGTGTAATGTACATTTCGGCATGGCGTTCAAACTTTTTTAGATCTTCCATCAACAAACTTGGGCAATAATGCTTAGATCTGATAGCGACATCTCTTTTTTTATTGCAGAAGGCGGATTCAATAATGAGATACTTCAGATTCTGGATTTTGTTAACAATAGCCCAGAATTCAGGATTGGTAGTAGTATCTGATGTAAACACTAGGCTTGATCGGCCTGAATCTAATTGATACCCAACCGTTGGCACGACATGATTGGCAGGCAGTGGTGTTATTTTACGACCTTGTAAATCGATGGTATCGCCCATTGCGAGAATTTGATACCGCATATAGGGCGTATGTTGACTGGGAATTTTGGTGAAATCTGGCCATAAATGCCAATTAAATAAGTGGTCTTGCAAAACATCACGCGTCGCTTCTGTAATATGAATAGTGATCGGCTTATTACGAACATAACCAACCGTATCCACTAAAAAAGGGACAAATACCACATGATCGAGATGCGCGTGCGTTAGAAAAATGTGATCAATCTTGATCATTTCATCCATACGCAAATTGCCAACTCCCGTTCCTGCATCAATGAGGATGTCGTCGTCTAACAAAAAAGCAGTGGTCTGTTCCCCGCTACCTATGCCTCCGCTACACCCTAGCGTTCTGAGTCTCAAGAGATTTTTGCCTCATACAAAACAATTATTTAACCAATAACACAGGTATTAGTGCCGATTGCATTACCTTATTAGTTACTGACCCCAGTAATAAACCCTCGATGTTTCCTTTACCCCGTGGCCCCATGACAATTTGGTCATATTTTTGTTCTGTCGCAAACCGTACGATCATTTCAGCCGGATCACCTACCGTAATATGATACTGGCAAGAGACTCCAGCTTGATCGAGCAATTTGCGGGCATTTTCGAGGCTTTTTAAGCCTTCTTCTTGATGATACTGTTTGATATCTGTTGCATTGATATAGGATGAAATATTACCGCTCAATGGTGTTTGAACTGTTAACAAATGCACCTCTGGTGGCTCTTTATACCAATTAATCATAGATATAAAATCAGCCACCGCTTTATCAGAATTATCCGAACCATCGACAGGTAATAGAATTTTTAACATGCGTAATTTCTCAATGAATGGAAAGTAATCAATTATTTCTTCGGCACAGTATCATCCACCAAATCAACAATAGCCTTTTGCTTGTCACTCTTCAGTCTGGCAATCATTTTGCCCACAAAAACTACTAGGATTGCGCCGGCCATAGGCGCGATCCAATGCAGATAATTCGCTTGTGCTTCGACCCATTGTTTGGTTGCAACATCAGAAACAAACATATCACCTGCGATCCAACCGAGTAACCCCGCACCGATGGCAATTGTCACTGGAAAACTTTCCATGAGTTTCATCACCAATTGACTACCCCATACAATAATCGGCACGCTAATTATCAAACCAAAAACGACGAGCCCCATTTCATCTTTTGCCGCTCCCGCAATGGCAATCACATTATCCAAACTCATCACCGCATCAGCGACAATAATGGTTTTGATAGCTCCCATTAAAGTCGTGCTGGCATCGACTTCGTGCTCCCCATCAGATTCGGGTTGCAATAATTTGACTCCGATCCATAGCAGCAATACTCCACCAACTATCTTTAAATATGGGATCGCAAGCAGACTTAATGCAAAAAAAATCAACACAACCCGTAAAGCAATGGCACCGAAAACTCCCCAAAAGATGCCCAATTTACGTTGATCTTCCGGCAAGCGGCGGCACGCCAAGGCAATAACCACAGCATTGTCGCCTCCTAATACAATGTCAATGGCGATAATTTGTAACACTGCAATCCAAAATTGAGGATCATCAAAACTCATTTATTTTTCCTAAAATCTTTATCCATTGTTATGGTTATACCTACCTACACATTCAGTTGTGTGTTTCAACACCAATAAACTTCAGTAATTCATTTCGTTGTTGCAAGGTATCGTAATAACCTAACTCGATTAAATCTCGACAAAAAGCTGATTCAAATAAAACATAACTCAATAAAGTTAAACCATTCGGCCCCATTGCCCCCACTGCTCGATATAAATAACGCATCACCCACGGTAAAGTATGCGCGTACTTCTGTGCAATTTGATTGATACTCTGACTGGGTGCGATCATCATTGCCTCAATTGGACGCAATGGTATATTTTTTTCTTTAAATACTTCATGAGATACTTGCGTGACTGTTTCGTTGATTCGCAACAAACGTTCCAAATCAACATCCAAGCTATCGACAAAAATGCTATTGAACGCGTGCCCGGCGATCTGCGCAAAAGGTGGGTAACCTGCAGCTTGAATCCTTTTTGGTTCATCCAGTACCGCTCTTCGTACACCAATCACAAGCACTTTATCAGCCCCTAAGTGCAGTGCTGGACTAATGGGCGCTAACTGACGCATCGACCCATCACCAAAGTATTCGCGATTCAACTTTACTGCGGGAAAAATAAACGGTATCGAAGAAGAAGCCAGCAAATGATCGACGCCTAATCTCACTGGAATCCCTATTCTTTGCGCTCTTCTCCAGGGCATGACCTCTTTCGCAGCTTGGAAAAATGTAACCGATTCTCCCGACGTATATCCCCACGCCGTAAGTCCCACCGCATGGAGCGCGCCTTCACGTATACAATAAGGGATAGAACGAAAAGAAAACTTGCTTCGCAGTAACATTTGCAGTGGGGTATTATCTAACAGAGAAATTGCGCGAGATTTCCCATACTCACTGGACACTAAAGAAAACATACAACGCAAAGTGTTTTGCGCAACACCCAAAAAATCCGAACGATGAATCTGGTTAACGTGAAAATTCGACCATACCGCTTCGAGCTTATTCACTCCTTCAGCATAATTGTTAGCATAAACGGCAATGCTTGCAGCATTAATAGCACCAGCCGATGTACCACAAACCACAGGAAAAGGATTTACTGTTTTATCCGGCAATAATTCTGAAATCGCTTTTAAAACACCTACCTGATAAGCTGCACGCGCTCCTCCTCCAGTCAATACCAACCCAACTTTAGGCACCACACGCCGCTCAGGATCATTCATCGATGCACGAGCCTCGCATTGACTCTCTCCAAAGCATCTCGCAATGTTTCTTCAGGCAAATTATTAAGCAAGCGAGCCAACAATTTAGCCGCTTGATGAGCAGATCTAGGTAATTTTGCACTGTCGAGGCTTGCAACAAAAACAGCCGCAGCCCCAGTTGCATCGAGCAAACTTTGGCGTTCATGCATTAGAATCTCTATTTCTCCTCTCAACATCGAAATTTCTTGTTCCTTTAATACTGTACCCACCATGTAGATCCTATGACATTAACAAACACACATCAATATAGCAGAACCCTAATAGATCTAAGTGCTAAGCTCAGTGATATTTGCCACGTTTTTTGCTATTACAATATACGCATCATTGATCAATCAATTTCAACATTATGAACACTTACTCGCACCATCCACTATATCCTGAAATTCAACCCCATCAGCAGGGATTCTTATCACTTGATATGACACATACCATGTATTGGGAGGAATCTGGCAACCCCAATGGTGTGCCAGTTGTATTCTTACATGGCGGCCCAGGTGCAGGTTCATCACCCGCGCATCGTCGTTTTTTCGATCCATCATATTATCGTATTGTCATTTACGATCAAAGAGGCTCAGGACATTCAACACCATTAGGAGAAACCAAAAATAATACAACCCCTCATTTAATTAATGACCTGGAGTTATTACGCAGCCACTTAAAAATTGATCATTGGCTAATATTTGGTGGCTCCTGGGGTAGCACACTAGCACTTGCTTATGGTGAAACACACCCAGAGCACTGTCTTGGATTCATTTTGCGCGGAATATTTCTTTGCCGAAAAACAGAGATCGATTGGTTTCTTTATGGATTGCGTACCATTTTCCCGGAAGCATGGCGGCAATTTGTTGCGCCTCTACCGGAAAACGAACGCTCTGATATTTTAGCTGCGTATTACCAACGTTTACTTCATCCAGATCCAGCTATTCATATGCCAATGGCACGCAACTGGGGAATATATGAAGGATCATGTTCAACATTACTCCCCAATCCATCAGTTGTCAGTTACTTCGCAAGTGATATGGTTGCACTAGGGCTTGCCCGTATGGAAGCACACTATTTTACTCACAGCATTTTTTTACCTGATAATGCGCTACTAAACAACGTTCACAAGTTACACAATATTCCAGCCACAATTGTGCAAGGCCGCTACGATGCCGTATGTCCCATTGTCAGCGCAGATGATTTACATCAAGCATGGCCGCAAGCAGAATATATTGTTATCGATGATGCCGGACACTCAGCATGGGAACCTGGCATACAATCAGCATTAATTCATACAATGAATACTAAGTTTAAACAAATCACAAGTTAATTCGACTCAGGGTTTTTCTATAGATGCAAGCCGCACTCGGTTTTGGGTTTACCTACCCACCGGCCACTGCGGCCTTCTCCTTTTACTGTGCAGTGCTTACATCCGATAGAAGAATATCCTTCTTCAACCAGCGGATGAAACGGTAATTTATGCTCCATGATATAAGCATCGCGCTCTTCGCGAGTAACATCTATCATTGGGTTAAACTTGATAATTCCGCGACGCTCTTCAAAAATATCTAACCCAGCGCGATGGTCCGTTTGCCAGCGCATCAAACTCGAAACCCAAATATGGTAATTCGGTTTAATTTCTTCCAATGGGCTAATCTTGTTGATTGTGCAACAGAAATCTGGATCTGTTTCATACAACTTCTCTTTAACGCTGTATTCATGTTGATATGCATCTGCTTTAACATCCTGCACCTTCAAATGAAAAAGCTTAGTAAGATAATTCTGATACATCAGGGTCTCCGGAAAATGGAAACCAGTATCAATAAAAAAAATGACCTGTTCGGGGCGAATCCGCGAAATAATATGCAAGAAATAAGCGGACGTTGCAGCAAAAGACGATGTCACCATAATCTTTTCCGGTTGGAAATCAATATATAGCTTGCGCAAACGTTCTTCAAAATTGAGTGGACGGTAGCGCTCATTTAAGATTGCAATATCATCTGCACTTAAACCCGCAGTATTCCCGCTGCCCTTTGCAGGATCAGTACGATTCACAATTGGTTGTTCGCAATCGTTGGAATTTGTTTGAGTTATTATTGCTGCTTCGGACATATTCATGTGATCCACAAAAATACAAAATATTCACTTCGTACCACTGCTTGGCTACAATAAAACCTGACACATCGCGGAATGTTTTAATAGTAGACATACGATACGAAGAACTGTTCAAAATGCCGCTGTAATCACGCACCTTGAAAAGATGGCAAACTAGAATACAGCCTCAAGAAATTATCTACCTTTCTTCGTTTTGCAATCTACCGAGGATCCGCTCACTTGTCAAACACCTTCCAGATAGGGTTGCTAGTAAATTTCTACTGGAATTTGATTCGCTCTAACGTTTACGATAGCAAATACGAGGTAAATGTGGAAAATCAAACAATCACTAATCACTCTGTTTTGTTACCGTATATTTTACTGTTCCCATATCGTACTTGATTGAACTTTAATGAATTGCTCAATGCCTATTACAACATAACATCATTCCAACCAACTTGAAGTATAACCTTGAAATAGCAGAAAAAATGAGATTAGACTGTAATCAATTTCTATTCTCAGTGGAATACTATAAAATCGCGCTTTTACTTCACTATAATAGTGCAGTATTTTTTATAAGATACTGATTATAATAATTAATTATATTTTTTATGTCTATCCTGATTATATCCGAACCTAATGATATTCATGCACATTCCATAATCACCGCATTAGGAAAACATAAAGTCAATGATGTCCACTCACTCGACTTTTCAAATTTTTCTGCTTTGATGAGCATGAATCTAGCGTTATCGGCTCGAGATTCTGGAAAATTTTGGCTACAGATCGGACAAAACAAGCTAATTGATAGCACCGAAATCAGTGCGGTTTGGTGGCGTAGACCGCAAAATTATCGACAACACATCCAAAGCTTGGAACCCCTATCTCGGCATTTCGCTATGACAGAGCCAGCTTCGATGTTACATGGGCTCTGGCAAGACAATCATTGTCTTTGGGTGAATAACGTTGTACGTGACGCTGCTGCAGCACATCGCCCCTGGCAACTGGAGTTAGCAAAACAGTGTGGATTAAGAGTGCCCGATACCTTGCTAACCACAACTGCAGATCGAGTAAAACAGTTTTGGCAGCGCTATCACGGTGAAATCGTATATAAACCACTGTTGCAAACTTTTCGTAGTGAGTACGAAACACAGAAAATGAAACCAGAAGAGTTTGCGCAGATTGATAAAGTGCAGCTTGAACCCATCCTTTTCCAGCAATGGGTACGTGGCACCGCCTATATTCGTGTCACCATTGTTGGTACGGAAATTCTTACTGCTGCGTCTGATATGAATAAAAATACGCCTTTCTATACTACACAATCCAATTCAGTACATTATCAGCGTCATAGCTTAACTGCTATTATGCAAGATAGGTTATTGTTATTCATGAAACAAATATGTCTCGAATATGGTGTTATCGATTTATGCTTGCGACCTGATGGCGAATACGTATTCCTGGAGTTACATTCAGCGGGAGAGTTTCTTACAGTTGAACGCACCTGCCAGTTACCGATCAGTGACAAGCTCGCAAAACACTTAGCGCGCAACAATGCTAGTAAAGTTCCACCAGTGCCCGTACATAAAAAAGCGGCTTGATCGAACAATCTCTTTTTGATTTGTCATCAAGCTCGTATTTCACTAGCAATTATGTTAGCGAACCAAAACTTTCGGCATCGCTATGAATCCATCGGTTTGCTCACCAAAACGCAGGATACCGAGCAGCGGCGCCTGTAGGCGCTGTTCTAATGTAGCAATATTCTCTGTCACTGCAACCATCGGTGACTGGATACAGTTGGCTATCCATCCGACCAAACTCAACCGCGCTGCACTAATCGCTCCGGTCGTCAGTAAAGCATGATTCAAACATCCCAAGCGCATGCCCACCACCAGTATTACAGGTAAACCGAGTATTTTTGCAAGATCCTCTCCAGTTTGAGAGTCATTCAGCGGCACTAAAAAACCACCCGCACCTTCTACGATTACAATATCAGCTTGCATAGAAAGTTGTCGGTAGCAGTCGTTGACCAGAGACAAATCAATCGTTATATCCTCTTGCTGCGCGGCAAGATGTGGCGAAATTGGTGCTTCTAAAGCATAAGGGTTTATTTGCTTTCGCGTAACATTTACATTGCTTGCTGCTAGTAACAATTCAACGTCCTGCCACTGACCATTTTCACGGCCTGCAGCAATCGGTTTCATACCTGCCACTCTATATCCTTGGGCCGCAAATGCACGCAACAATGCACAACTAACTGTAGTTTTTCCAACACTCGTATCCGTTCCAGTAACAAAAAAACCTTTTGCCATTTACTATTTCTACTTGGCTAGCGAATCAATCAATTAAGCCCAGTTGGCGACGTGTTTCTGGCGTTAAAACTGATTTACGCGAAGGCGGCTTCCACGCATGACCATATATCACTTCAAAAGTGACCGGATATTTGCCGTCAATGCGTAATTTGTCATAGGCTGATAACGCTTTTCTCCAAGCAACCTTCCCCATTAAACCAGATTGCCTACCTTGCGTCACATTGTGCGCACCGATCGATTTCAGATCACGCATAATATTTAGAACATCCGAGTAAGTCATTGTAATATACTCCATATCCATAACGGGCTCAGCAAATCCATTATGCAAAAGAAGATCGCCTATATCATGCATATCGACAAAATGGTTAACATGGCTAGATGAGTCGGCTTGTGCAAACGATTGACGCAACTCCTTTAAGGTATCTGGGCCAAAAGTACTAAACATCAATAAACCATCGATTCGCAAAACACGATGCATTTCAGCAAATGTGTGCTCTAAATCATTACACCACTGTAAAGCCAGATTCGACCAGATCAAACCAATACTTTCTTGCTTAAGTGGAATTTGCTCAATATCAGCACAGACATAGTGATGATGCCGCATGATTGGTAACAATCGCTGCCACCAATTCAAATTAGGTCTCGCCTGAAGCAGCATTGCCTGTGCAATGTCCATGGCAATAAGTTGTTTGCCTGGATAACGTTTTAATAATTGTTGGCTACCATAACCCGTTCCGCTACCAGCATCAAGAATGACATCCGGTTGGTATTTGATGTACTCCAAACGCGACAGCATACGATTACTGATTTCACGCTGTAACACAGCCGCCTGGTCGTAGCTACTGGAAGCCTTTTCAAAAGCACTACGCAACAGTTTTTTATCGAGAATATATTCAGAATCCACTTAGGCAAGCCACAAATTGTTCTGGATCAGACAAAAAAGGCGCATGACCGCAATGTGTAAAAGTAACTAATCGAGACCGTGCGATTTGCTGCTGCATCCAATAGGCAGCTTGCGAATGTGTGATCACATCATTATCTCCGTGCAACAGTAAAACCGGTTGTTGTATCGCAGATATATGTGAACGTAAATCACTCGTTTGCAAAATTTTCAGTCCCTGCTCCAATCCCATTGCATGCGGCTGCTTTCTCTCAAAGAAGTGCTTGCGTATTTTTTGTACATTTTGAATCGCGTATCTATCCCCTGTCATCTGTAAAGTTAGAAAACGCTGAATCGTTGCTTTATAATTTTGTTTCAGATTTTCCCAAAATAATTCCAATAACTTAGGCTCAGCACCGAACTCCCAATCGTCGAGTTTAACAAAACACGGTGTTGTCGCAACCAAGATCAATTTTTGTACTTGCTGTGGATATTGCAGCGCCAATTCTATAGCAATCTGCCCTCCCAACGACCAACCCACGACAAAACAGCGTTGTGGCAAAAGACCACCGATACTATCCACCCAGTGTTGCAAGGTTCCCAGTTGATCGATCGTACTGTCGCCATGCCCAGGTAAATCTATTAAATGCAACCTAAAGTACCGACTGAGCGGCACACAGACTTCATGCCAGATACCGATGTGCATTGCCCATCCGTGCAGCAACACCAAGTTAGGACCATTATTTTGGCCAAACGATTCCATATGCAAATGCATCATGGTGCGACCAATTCACGCAATGTTTGTCCCAAACGTTCGATATCCTGTGGTTGATGCATCGCGGAAAGTGAAATCCGTAAACGTGCCGTACCTTGTGGTACCGTCGGTGGACGAATTGCGGGTATCAAAATACCACGCTCTCGCAATGCTTCACTCAGCTGCACCGCCTGTTCATTGTCACCCACCAAAAGAGGTTGAATCGGTGTTTCAGAAGCCATGAGCCGCCACGATAGAGATTTCAGTTCTTCGCGCAATTGCATAATATTACGTATTAAAGCTTGGCGCCGCCAATCTTCTTGTTCTATTAACTTCAAACTAATCAATAATGCTTGCGATAATAGTACTGGCGTCGCTGTCGTATAAATATAGCTGCGAGCTGATTGTATCAGCGTCTCTATCACTTCCGCTTGTGCTGCCACAAATGCTCCAAATACACCTGCCGCTTTCCCTAGTGTTGCCATATACACAACATTGGGCGAATGTTTCACACTGTAATCCTCAAAAAACAAGCTACCACGTCCTTGCTTACCCAATACACCAAATCCATGCGCATCATCCAACAATAACATCGCATGATATTGTTCGCATAATGCAATCAATTTAGAGATAGGTGCTCTATCCCCGTCCATGCTAAAAACTGCATCAGTAATCACCAGCTTGCGTTTTGCCCTGGATGCTGCCAATCGTTGTTGCAACGTTGCGAGATCCAAATGCGAATATCGAATAAATGCTGCACGTGACAAAAGCGCTGCATCATTCAATGAAGCATGATTCAATTTATCAGCAAATATCGCATCTTCACGTCCCACCAACGCGGTAATGACACCAATATTAGCCATATATCCGGTAGAAAATAATAAAGCTGCAGGAAATCCAACAAATTGTGCCAGCGCACACTCTAATTCGTGATGCACCCCGAAATGGCCGTGCAACATATGTGATGCGCCTGTACCCACACCAAACCGTTGCGCTCCCTTACAAACAGCTTGTATTAAATCCGGATGATTGGCCAATCCCAAATAATCATTGCTGGTAAATGCAAGATACTCATGTTGATCAATCGTAATATGACTGCCTTGCGGGCTATCAACAACAGAGCGAATTCGCCATAGAGATTTTTTCTCGCGAATTCGAAGTCGTTCAGCTAAATCAGGAAACATAAGTTACAACGCGTGTAATCCCAATTTACTTAGCAATGCTTGATCACGATCGGCTTCCGGATTGGCTGTTGTTAATAACTTATCACCATAAAAAATTGAATTTGCCCCTGCCAGAAAACAGAGTGCTTGCACCGCTTCAGGCATTTCCTGTCTGCCAGCAGATAAACGCACCATCGCTTTAGGCATGGTAATGCGCGCTGCGGCAATTGTGCGTACAAACTCCAAGGGATCCAATGCATCAATCCCATACAACGGCGTTCCTCTAACTTGCACAAGATGATTAATCGGTACTGATTCGGGATAAGGATTCAAATTTGCTAATTGCGCGATCAAACCCGCGCGTGATCGGCGGGTCTCGCCCATACCCACAATACCGCCACAACATACATTAATTCCCGCATCACGCACTTGTTGAAGAGTATCAAGACGATCGTCGTATTGACGTGTAGTGATGATCTCCTCATAAAACTCCGGTGCGGTATCCAGGTTATGATTGTAATAATCCAGGCCGGCTTCACGCAACTGCTGCGCCTGCCCACTTTTAAGCATGCCAAGCGTTGCACAGGTTTCCATTCCCAAAGCTTTAACAGCTCGCACCATTTCGGTCATTTTCTCGATATCACGTTGTTTTGGGCCACGCCAAGCAGCGCCCATGCAAAAACGCGAAGCACCCTTTTCCTTGGCAGCCATTGCAGCGGTCACCACCTCATCTGTCGACAACATCGCTTGATTGTCCACACCGGTATGATACCGTGCTGCTTGCGGGCAATAACCGCAATCTTCTGGGCAACCACCCGTTTTTACTGAAATCAAAGTTGATAACTGCACGCCATTGGCATCGTGATATTGTCGATGAACACTCTGCGCCCGAAAAAGCAAATCGTTAAACGGTGCACCCAATACCGCTTCAATGTCGGTCACACTCCAATTTAACGTATCTTGTGTTTTTCCCGATATATTCATCGAGTCGTCGTGTTTTTCCTGAGCTGTCAATGAATTCAGAGTCATGCTGATATACCTATCATTTCGATAATATGCTTTAAAAGTTATTTTGTGTCTGATGAACTGGGATGATCATGGATTCATAGTATGCTGTCAATTTTTACACGGCATTTTAATCTTTTGGATAAATTCCAATGAAATTATTTACCGACTGTAATTGCGTCTTATGCGGTGCAACCACATCAGAAGACTTATGTTTACTATGTGAAATGGAATTACCCCGGCTTTCTAAAAATTGCTGCCCTATCTGTCTATGGCCTGTACCGACAGCAGAGATCTGCGGTACATGTTTGAGAAATCCTCCCGCTTTCACGCGAACCATTGCTGCTATGCGCTATACTTTCCCAGTTGATGCTTTAGTTCGATCCCTAAAATATCAATCCAATTTTGCTATCGCACCGATTCTAGCAAACTTGCTTCTGAAGCAATTTAAGATCTCATTGCAACATCGTCGACCTGATATCATATTGCCAATGCCATTACATCCGATTCGATTACGGGAACGGGGGTTTAATCAGGCGATTGAATTAGGCCGATTAATTGCAAAACAACTAAAAATCCCTTTATTAGTTGATCATTGCTATCGCATACGACATACAATGCCACAAACCGATTTACCGTGGTCAGAACGGCAGAAAAACGTCCGTAAAGTGTTTCAATGCGATCTCAATCTTTCGGGTCAACATGTTGCAATCATTGACGATGTCATGACTACTGGCGCAACACTAAACGAATTAGCTAAGGTATTACGTCAACAAGGTGCAGGCGAAATCAGTAATTGGGTAATCGCCCGGACACTACCTGATAAAAATATAATCGAATAATATACCGACTCATCGCAATCGTCATTCTTATGTTTAACATCGTTTTGTATCAACCTGAAATCCCCCCCAATACGGGTAACATTATCCGATTATGCGCCAATACTGGCATGCAATTACATCTGATTAAACCTTTAGGATTCCCGCTCAAGGACAAGCAACTACTGCGCGCGGGTTTGGATTATCACGAATTTACCACAATCAATATTCACGAAAACTGGCAAAACTGTAGTGCAGTCTTGCAAAATAACCGGATATTTGCCGTCACAACCAAAGGCACACAACGCTACGATTACATCAGCTACAAAAAAGGTGATAGTTTCTTATTTGGTGCAGAAACATCTGGTTTACCACCACATCTTCTGGAATCATTTTCTGCTGAACAGCGAATACTTATACCTATGGTTGCTACTAGCCGCAGCTTGAATTTATCCAATAGCGTCGCCGTTATAGCTTATGAAGCTTGGAAGCAAATAGATTTTGCACAAAATAAGTAAGAAATACTCACCAAATTACTGCAGATTCAATGTCTCGCTGAGAATACGCGGTGTAACAAAAATCAGTAACTCACGCTTATTATCAACTCTGACGGTATTACGGAAAATGTGACCTATTACTGGAATATCCCCTAGAAAAGGTACTTTGTTAACTATAACATTTTCAGTACGATCAAAAATACCGCCAATAACTACAGTCCCACCATTCTCCACCAGAACTTTAGTAGTCACCTGCTTAGTATTGATTGGCGGCGGCAAGAATTGATTTAGAGGTGTGCCAATCTTGTCTTGGTTCACATTCAGTTCCATATCAATTTGACCATTGTACGTAATTAACGGCTTAACTTTCAGCCGTAAAGTTGCATCCATAAATCGGATGCTAGTCGCACCACTACTCGTTGCTTGCTGATATGGCACGCGATCACCTTGTTCAATAATAGCCTCAATCCCGTGCGCAGTTACGACGCGAGGACTGGCAATAACCCTCCCTTTATTATCCGTTTCCAAAGCTGATAATTCCAGATTGATCAAACGGCCATTATTGAATTTCATCAAACTCAATCCCAGTGCTGCTGGTCCACCCAATAAGCCTGTCGCAGCCGCCGCGGGCAAATTAACATTGAGATTATTAGGGCCTGCTGTACCTCCTCCACCTGCCAAAGTACTCGATCCAGCGAGATTCCCGGATGCACCAAAACCATAACCACCCACATCTGTTGAGTTCTGTATTCCAAAGCGCGCACCCAAACTACGGCTAAAAGTATCTATCGCTTCTACGATACGCGCCTCAATCACTACTTGCCGCTCAAATACGTCAAGCTTTTCAATTCGCTTCCTGATTTCGGCCAGTCGCATCGGAATATCGGTAATCGTAATCGTATTACTGATTTCATCCAAACTAATCGTGCCGCGTTTACTGATCATTCCTTCAAATGTCAGTGAGTTGACCCGACGATGATTCAAATGAAATATTTCACTGCGCAGGGGCTCCATGTCGGCGACCTGTAATTGCGCTTCCAAATCGAGTAATTCACGATCCGCCATTTCCTTACGTGGCGCCACAAAAATGACATTCCCGGAACGACGTTTATCTAATCCGTGCACTTGCAATACGATATCAAGCGCTTGATCCCAAGGTACGTCTCTCAATCGCAAGGTTAGATTTCCACCGACCGAATCGCTGGCAATAATATTGATATTGGTGAAGTCAGCGATGACTTGTAAAATTGCCCGAACCTCAACATCCTGGAAATTAAGAGAAAGTCGCTCACCAGTATATCCTCCGGTAGCGCGCTTTCTTTTTTCGATTTCTTCCTCGTCATTACTTAGCGCTCTCACTTCAAGCACAAATTGTGTTCCTGATTGTCTCGCCGAATGCTCCCAACGACCATGTGGCTTAACAATCATACGGACGTTATCGCCCGTTCTAGTCGTTTCAATGGTTTGAATCGGTGTAGCAAAATCTAAAACATCCAAGCGTCTTGCCAAACTATCTGGCAGAAAGGTATCCACAAAATCTACAAGAACCACGTCACCTTGTTGTTTCACATCCACATTGGCATTAGTTTTTGTCATATCAACGACAACTCGGCCTTCCCCCAATGTACCACGGCGGAAATCAATATCACGTAAGCTGTTGATCTGTTTTTGCGGTGCAGCTTCCGCAATCCTGACAGATGAAGCTCTCGCATGTTTAGTTGGAGCAGCAGCAAGCCTTATAAACAACAAATTATCTCTAATCTGAATGTCATGCTGCATTAACTTTGCCAAATTCAATACTATTCTAGTACGATCGCCTACCTGGACAACATTGATACTCCGCAGATCACCTTCGAGTGATTCCTGATAATTCTTCCCAATACCATTAGAAACTTGGTGCAAATCGAAATAAATGCGAAATGGATTATTTAATGCAACGCCAACAGGAGCCGCAGGCAGTGCTTGCTCAAGTGTTAATTTAGCGACGATCTCACCACTTTGTCCATTCGATATATTGATTGAACGAAGCGTATTTGAAAAAGATGGGGAAGATTGGATCTGCTCAGCGGCAGCTAATCCATTAAAAGATAGCAAAAATAAAGTGACTGCGTGTATCAGACTATTTTTTTTCATCGCTCACAATGAAACATGAATTTTAGTTCTTCAATATAAGGGCGCTTTGTTTCTCAACCCACTCAGTAGTACCGTTCTGCACAATCTCTTTTAAACTAACTTCCATTTCTGAAATGGCTTCTATCTTTCCAAAATTATGTCCTAAATGATTACCTTTCTTGACGCGATGTAGGATCCCATCAGGTGATTTAATCAAAGCAAAAACCATACTATCTTGTTGCAAAGAACCAACTAAAGATAAGCTTTCGAGCGGATAAGATTCTAAAATTTCTTTTTGTCGATTTAGGTCAGGGCTGATTCCATTTGATGCGGTTTGTGTTTGACCATTTACACGGGGTACAAATGGATCGGAAATATCGAAGGCTTGGTAAATAAAGGATTTATGTAACTTCACCTCAGGCAGTGGATCAATCTTTCCTTGCAAACCACTCGAGGAATCATTCACAAATGATTCGAGATCACTATAATCGGTCGAACTACAAGCTGTCATCATCGTCACAATAATAAGCAGTAATAGTAAAAACACAGTGCGCATCATAATTCATTTTCCTATGGATTGCTTCGCTATTTCTTCATCGTCCAAGTAACGGAAAGTCTTGGCAATAGCGTCCAATACTAGCTTTCCGTCATTTCCAGGAACAATATTGATATCATTAAGCGTTACAATACGTGGTAATTTTGCAACATCACTAGTAAAGGCCCCGATGTCATGATAACCTCCGATCACTTTGACAGCGATTGGAAGCTCCGCATAAAACGCATTGATTGATTCTTTCTCTGCCGGTTTAAACAGCTCAAATTGCAATCCGCGACCTAGTCCAGCCTGATTAATATCGACTAACAAGCCTTCCATCTCTGATTTATTCGGTAACTGCCGCAATAAGGTACTCAGTGACTGCTCAATATCTTTCAATTGTTGCCGCAGGCCGGGTAAATTAATAACACTATGTTTTTTAGCTAAATAAGTCGTTTTTAACGTCTCCTCTTCAACTTCAGCATTTTCCAGTTCTTGTATCTGATCACTCCAAACATAGAAATATCCACCGATCACAATTCCAATGAAGAGTATAACCAATGCAATCACCTTGAATACAATAGGCCAATCTCCGGCCTTATTAATATCAAGTTGGCGCAATTCAACCATTAGATCCATGTTCTCACTATCCTTAATTAAATTACAGAATTAAGTAAGCTCACTCAATTTACCGATTATTCCTCAGCATCTGTTTGCTTATATTTAACTTTCATATTGAATTCATTTTGCCGTACGTTATTAACACTAATTGCCTTAATTTCTACTAATAGTGCAGATTCGAGATGAGGAGAAGATTCGAGATTGCGCATCAGAGTAGAAATCCATGCATTGGACTGTGCATGTCCAACCAGGCTAATATCATTACCAACTTGTTTAATGCTGCGCAGATACACACCATCTGGCAAGAGTCTTGCGACTTGATCAAGTAAATACACTGCGTCTGATCGACTATTTTGTAGTGTTTCAACGATTTGTTTACGTGCCAATAACTCTTGCATACGCGCTTTTATATCTTTGACTTCAACGATCTGTTTATCCAAAATAGCAGTTTGATCAATTAAAAATTGATTACGACGTTTTTGATAATCATTATTATCGGAGTTTATCGAGGCTCCCCCCCAAACCACTAAAACACCCAGAAAACACGCGACACCAGCTAAAATGGCAATTTGTTGCTGACGCGCTTTGCGTTTTATCTCACGATGCGGAAGTAAATTAATGCGTATCATGATGGATCAAAGCTACGAAGTGCCAAGCCACACGCAATCAATAAGGCAGGCGCATCTTGGTTAAGTTGACGAGGAATGATGCGGTTCGATAGCTCCATGTTAGCAAAAGGATTCACTGTAAAAGTACTGATTTGTGTTCGCGAGGCTATAATTTCGTTAAGCTCGGCAATGCCCGCACAACCTCCTGCGATAAAAATATAGTTAATTTCAGTATATTGAGTCGATGTATAAAAAAACTGAATAGCTCGCATGATCTCGATTGCCAGTGTTTCGCAGAAAGGTTGCAAGACATCCGTTTTGTAATTTTCAGGCAAATTGCCGTTACGTTTAGCAAGCTCGGCCTCTTCCAGCGGAAGATTAAATTGATTAGAAATTTCCTGAGTGAGTTGATTGCCACCAAATGGTTGATCACGGGTATAAACCGATTCGCTATTATAAAATACATTCATTTTGATGGTCGTAGAACCAATATCAACCAACGCAATGATCTGATTCTTCCCGCCATCGGGCAATTGACTTAAAGCCAACTCAAAAGCTGATTGTGCTGCATAGGTCTCGATATCCATCACAAGCGT
Source organism: Nitrosomonas sp. (assembly GCA_024281675.1). Lineage (GTDB taxonomy): Bacteria > Pseudomonadota > Gammaproteobacteria > Burkholderiales > Nitrosomonadaceae > Nitrosomonas. The sequence goes on along the minus strand of JAMXAG010000005.1, from coordinate 24,757 downwards.
TTTGAGTCCCGCTGATAACGCTACGGCAACACGATCTTCAACTTTTTCCTTACGTGACGCTGCAATCAATACCTCTACCTCATCTGAATTTTCAGCAGTGGGACCAACGACTTGAAAATCCAGATCAACTTCATCTAAAGAAAAAGGAATATATTGACTAGCTTCATTTTCAACTTGAAAAACTAAATCATCTTCCCGTTGCCCCGCAGGAACATTGATCCTTTTGGTAATGACATCGGTAATGGGTAAAGCTAGAGAAACATTTTTTAACCTTGTGCCCATCCTGCGCCAACCTCTTTGCAAGCATTCACTGACAACTTCCATGTTGACGATATTACCCTCAGTTACCGCTTCTGCGGGTATTGACTCAATGACATAGCGCTCCATGCGATATAATTGATTGCCTTTGCCAACATGAGATAGCTCAACCATTTTCACTGAGGATGAACTGATATCAATACCAATCAAGGGAGGTGATTTACTTTTCAAGAAATCTAAATTAATTGAAAAATTTTCCTTGAATGTTGACATATTAGAAGCGATACTCATAAAGTAAGCTCTTCAAAAAGTGGAAGACATATAATTGATAACTGATTTCTTCGATTCAGTATTAAGCTGTTAGTGATAGCACAATTGAAATTTTGTCATACTCAATAAAACTTTCATTCAAAGAAAAACAACATATTACCCCCCTAACTACTCATATTACCCATTGCATTTTTCAATAAGCTCATACTCATGTTTGTTCGCTGGCTGTCTTATTTGTTTTATACATTCCTCGGATTAGGTTTAGCTGGCTTGCTCCTCGCTGGATTTGCGGCCTTAGTGATTTACTCAAACCTCCCTTCATTGGAAACACTAACCGACTATCGCCCTAAAATCCCCTTGCGGATCTATAGTGATGAAGAATTATTAATTGGAGAGTTTGGCGTAGAGCGTAGAAACGTAGTTGCCATTTCCAAAGTGCCAACACACTTGAAGCAAGCCATTCTCGCCGCAGAAGATGATCGTTTTTATGAACATGGCGGAATAGACTACATTGGCGTTTTACGTGCAGCTTATTCAAACTTCTCGGCCGGCAGCGTACAGCAAGGTGCAAGCACAATAACCATGCAAGTGGCTCGAAACTTTTTTTTAACTCGAGACAAAACATTCACTCGCAAACTGAACGAAATGCTACTGGCATTTAAAATTGAACAAAATCTCAGCAAAGATAAAATTCTAGAGTTATACATCAACCAAATTTACCTTGGACAGCGTAGTTACGGATTTTCCGCAGCAGCACAAACCTATTTTGGTAAACCGCTAGAGGAAATTGATATCGCTGAAGCCGCTGTTCTGGCCGGATTGCCTAAGGCACCTTCCACTTACAATCCGATTAGCAATCCGAAGCGTGCAAAAAGCCGACAGCTATATGTTTTAGGTCGCTTGCATAAATTAAAACTTATTTCGCGCGAAGAACTGAGCACCTTAGAGGCGCAACCCATCGTCGTAAAAAAACAATCTCTAGTTTTCGCGACACCAGCTGATTATGTGGCAGAAATGGTACGTCAGGTGATCTATGACCGCTTCCAAGAAGATGCTTATAGCAAAGGCATTCGTGTTTATACCACCATCCGCCAACAAGATCAGAACGCGGCCTACTATGCTTTAAGAAAAAATTTGATTGAATATGATAGAAGGCATGGATATCGTGGTCCGGAAGGATATATTGATTTATTCAAGCACGGCAGTAATCAAGAAAAAACACTTGATGAAGCATTGGATGACATAACTGAGAATGACATGATTTATCCAGCAATCGTGTTATCTGTTAAACAGAATGCTGTACAAGCCTATCGAAAAGGTGGGGAAGTTATTGAAATAAAAGGAGACGGACTTAAATTTGCACAAAAACATTTACCAACCAACAAAAAAGAACAGGGGAAGAAATATCTCAGTCCCGGTGCACTCATCCGTATTCAGAAAGATCTAAATAATGACATCTGGCATATTGTTCAGCTCCCAGCAGTAGAAGCTGCCATTGTTTCATTGGATCCTAATGACGGAGCTGTTCGTGCTTTAGTTGGTGGATTTGATTTTCAAAAGAATAAATTTAATCACGTGACACAAGCTTGGCGGCAACCAGGATCGAGCTTCAAACCCTTTATTTATTCTGCAGCACTTGAAAAAGGTTTCACCCCAGCTACCATTATCAACGATGGTCCGCTTTCGTTCAACGCAAATCAAACTGGCAGTCAATTATGGGAACCTAAAAATTTTGATGGAAAATATGACGGTCCTGTCCGCATGCGTACAGCCTTGGTAAAATCAAAGAATCTCGTATCCATACGGATCCTTCAAGCAATTGGTGTGCATTATGCACAAGACTACATTTCTCGATTCGGGTTTGATGCCGATCGTCACCCCGCTTATCTGCCTATGGCACTTGGTTCTGGATCAGTTACCCCAATGCAAATGGCCGTCGGATATTCAGTATTCGCAAATGGTGGGTATCGCATTGCACCTTACTTCATTAAAAAAATTGAAGACGAAAAAGGTAATGTTTTAGAGCAATTCCAACCCGTGAGTACTTCAAATGGGGCGAAACGAGTGATTGATCCTCGTAACGCTTTTATCATGACCAACATGATGCAAGATGTCATTAATTTTGGTACTGCTGTTAAGGCCAAACAGTTAGGGCGTACCGACTTAGCCGGAAAAACAGGCACTACCAGTAACTATATCGACGCTTGGTTTTGTGGTTATCAGAAAAATTTGGTAACTATATCCTGGATGGGATACGACGAACCAAAATCACTAGGGAGCAATGAAACCGGAGGGCGAGTTGCACTACCTATTTGGATGGATTATATGAAGTCTGTTATGAAAGATGTGCCAATGGTTGACTATAAAGCACCCAGCGGCATTACCGCAACCAAAATAAATTCCGGAACTGGATTCAGAGACTCCAGCGGAAACATGACAGAGTATTTCTTTAGCGAACAACTGCCCCCTGTATATGAACCTCCTCCTATCGAACACGCACCCAATCCTGGAGTTCGTGAAGAGAAAGATGTTAGAGACCAACTTTTCTAGTAACGATACTAGAGGAGATATATGATTATAATTCTAACCAGCAAATCATGATGTAACCAGCCTCGGATTACATTCCCTCTATGGTAATCCCCCCCATTATTAACCGAAGTTAAACGTAAAGGTTAACGCGCTAATTGAGCGAGCTTTTGTTTTGGTGTTATTCCCCAAATGGCGGCGTTAGGCCGTTCGTGATTATAGGTCCACAACCATTTTGTTGCATAATCCTGAACTTCGGCAATTGATTCAAAGCAGTGCTGACTTAACCAGTCATAACGCACGGTTCTGTTGTAAAAGACCTCTGCACAACCGCGAGAATTTAGCTGTAGTGACAGAGAAAAATATCCAACTGACAGTTATTGCACGTCATTTTGGTAGAAAGTGAAGTTTTTTTCCTTTTTTAGGGGAATTTTCCCCCTTATGCAACATTTGGACGGATTGCTCTCCTTAATGGTTGGTCTACGAAGATTTTGTTGGCTGCTTTTTTCAGGTTCATGCAGATACTTTTCAGTATGACTTGGGCGTTGACTTTTACCGTACCGAAGTAGCTGGCGCGCCCCATTCTGAATAAGCGTTTGATTGTGCCAAAACACTGTTCGACAATATAACGTTTTTTGCTGATCAATTGATTCGCCAGCTTCTGGCGTGCCGAGAGTGGTTTGTTCTTGTACGCACGATGCATGATTGCGCTCTTGATCTTTTGCTTTCTTAGAAACTGCCGATTGGCATTGCTGGCAGATCCCTTGTCAGCATATACCCGATTCGCCTCGATATGCGCACCATCGATAGCTGCTTCGAAATGCATCATTTCACTCTGGTTGGCAGGAGTAGTGTGAACCCCGCGCACATAGCCGTCTTGTGCGTCCACCACCAGGTAACTGCAGTAGCCAAACTGCGACTTCTTGCCTTTCTTTAGCCAAGTCGCATCCGGATCCGCACTTTGTTCTTCGGTACAGCTGATTCCAGGCTGACTGCCATCTTCAAACTGAACAGCCTTACCTTCGGTATCTACCTCAAGTAGGATGGTCTTTCAGGGGCGTGCCGCTGACTCAATCAGCGTGGCATCAATGACCGCTCCTGTCGCACCCTTGATCATCAATCCGTGTGATTGAAGCTGCTCATTAATAGAACCTAGCAAACCATCAGTCGGTCGTTGATTACCAGACGGTTACGGAACCGGCACAAAGTGGTTTCGTCCGGTATCGCATCCGACAAGGACAATCCACAAAATTGTAGAAAATCAATCCGTACACACAGCGCTTGCTCCAACGCAGCATCCGATAAACTATGCCACTGACCCAGCAGGATCGCTTTGAACATCAACAACACATCAAACGGTTCCTGTCCTCCACCATGCGATAACTCGCGCTTGTATAAACCCGTAAGCTTCGGACGTAACTCCTCCCACTCAATCAGCGCATCAATCTTCATCAGAACATTATCTCGCTTCAATCGCTCTGCCAATTCCAGTGCTCCAAAACTCATCTGCATCTTTTGCTCCAACTCTCTTTTAACTACCTCTATTTTAGTGGGTTATTGCAAGGGCAGGCGAGGTTGTGCAGGAGTCTTTGTAACGTTCAATGTAGGCATTTTGCTGAGGTTTACCTGACTGAATGAATTCCAGCTGTATTCCATTTTTTGCCGCCCAGACAGCTATTATTGTGCCACTGATGTATTCAGACCATTGTCACAGCGAATCCAGTTAGGCTTGCCGCGCCATTCGATCAGGTGGTTCAGCATACGTATGACCCTTTCTGCTGATATGAAAAATCCACTTCAATACCCAACCCCTTCACGATTGCAGTCATCCAGTATATTCAATAGTCGAAAGCAGCGACCGTCTTCCATCTGATCATGCATAAAATCCATTGACCAGGTTTCGCTGATTGTTGACGGTGCCGCTAGTGTCACCGGTTTGTCGCGTTTGAGCCGCTTTTTCGGCTTGATCCGCGTATTCAGTTCCAACTTCCGATAAATACGGTAAACACGCTTGTGATTCCAGACAAAACCCTTCACATTGCGCAAATACAGAAAGTATAAGCCAAAACCCCAGTTTCGCTGGTTGTTTGTCAACCGCAGCAGCCAATCAGCAATAAGAGTAGGCCAGTAATGGTAGCAGGTTCGCTGATACCATAGATATCGCAGGCTAGGCGGATACTGATCTTTCTTTGTGTAACAACCTGTCTAGCCATGTCGCGCCGCTGCCAGGGTACTCCACTTTTTTTCGAACGCCTTCTTGCGTAACTCGGATTTTAACCGCTCTTTGGCATACATCTTTTTCAATTGCCGGTTCTCTTCTTCCAATTCTTGGAGCCGAGCTATCATCGATGTATCCATACCGCCGTATTTGCTACGCCATTTGTAAAATATCGCATTGCTATACCATGTTCTCGGCACAGTTCAGGCACCAAAATCCCTGCCTCAGCCTGTTTGAGTATCGCCATGATCTGGCTATCACTATATTTCGATTTCTTCATTGCAGAACTTCTTGTCTTTAAATTACAAGAAAATTCTACTTTTAAATCCTGCTATTTTTCGGGAGGATTACCAATTTCGCCTTTATTTACACGCCGCCTTCTGAAACTACCGATCCAAAAGAGCGATTGATGCAGTTTTCAGGACCGACTAATTAACCAATGAGCCGCTTCCAATGCGTAGTAGGTAAGTATTCCATCAGCGCCAGCACGTTTAAATCCTAGCAAAGACTCTAGCACACAAGCCTCTTCATTCAACCATCCATTGGCAGCAGCAGCTTTAAGCATGGCATATTCGCCACTGACTTGATACACAAATGTTGGAACACCATATTTGTCTTTAACACGTCGCACAATATCGAGATATGGCATGCCAGGTTTAATCATAACCATATCGGCTCCCTCAGACAGGTCCAGACCTACCTCCCAGAGTGCTTCATTGGAATTTGCTGGATCCATCTGATAGGTATATTTATTCCCAGTTCCCAGGTTAGTTGCAGAGCCAACAGCATCACGAAATGGACCATAAAAACTGGAAGCGTATTTAGCCGAATACGCTAAGATTCGTGTATGAATACAATTCTGACTATCAAGGCTCTCTCGAATTGCTGCTACACGTCCATCCATCATGTCCGATGGAGCGACAATGTCAGCTCCTGCTTGCGCATGAACGATCGCTTGTTGACATAGCACCTGAACAGTTTCATCATTTAAAACATAACCTTGCGCATCAACCAATCCATCTTGCCCATGACTGGTATAAGGATCCAGGGCTATATCGGTTATTATTCCAAGCTCAGGGAAATTCTTTTTCAGGAGCCGAATGGCTCGAGAAACTAATCCATTGGGATTAAATGCTTCGTCTGCAGTGAGATTCTTCAACGCATTATCAATCACTGGAAATATAGCTATAGCCGGAATACCAAGCTGCAAGCACTTTTCCGCCGTATGCAGCAATTTATCAACTGATTGCCTAACCACTCCAGGCATAGACGAAACATTTTCAACTTGATTCTTTCCATCCAATATAAAAACCGGATAGATAAAATCATTAGATTGAAGATGAGACTCTCGCACTAAGCGTCGAGAAAACTCATCGCGACGTAATCGGCGCATTCTTTTTTGAGGAAATCGGTTATATAAGAACATAATAAAAAATTAAGAAACCGTTTTAGCCGAGCCACTATACATTAAATGTAATTTTTCAGTTGTGCTAACTTGCTCATTATCCTTACTACTGTAGAACCAAGTTTATCACCAAATCTTCACGACACTCTTTATAACAATTATAACTTTAAGATGCTTAGAAATCTTAGCTTGGCTCTCTTCCTTTTCCATTATCTCATTTCGTTACTAATCTCCTACTTGAATAATAATAATATGGCTCTAGACTATCAGAGTTAATAATATCTGATGATTTGCCATAGTTCATTAGCAAGTTCATCAGGTTGTTTTTTCCAACGCCACTCAGATTCTTTTAAATGCAGCGCAAAGTTAACCGACACACCGTTAAACTTTGCCAGCCGCCGCTTGGTAAAACTCCAAAACGATTCAATACCGTTAATATGGCAATGCCCATCCCGAGCAAATTCATTATCACCATGAGATACACGAAAATGCTTGGAATATCCTACATCTACCAAACCATTGTAACCGCGCCAACCATCACTATAAATGACACTTTCAATGGATACTTTACCCAGTATCACCGCTTGTAAAGTCAGTCGCTTACAGTCTGACACTATTTCGGTATATACCCTGCCATCTCGCTCAAACACACCAAATACAGGTTGCTTTAGTGTACCGCGACCGCGCTTGAGTTTGCCATGATAACCACGTTGCCGTTTTCCACCAAAATAGCTTTCATCAACTTCCACTTTGCCTAACAGCTTGTCTTTAAGGGCAGTCTGATGGTTATAGATTACTTGCCTGAAAATGCCATACCAACGATTAATCGTGTTACGATTTTTACCTATCAGCAGAGCTGTTTTGCTGGCAGGTATATCAATGCAAAAGCATTGAATTATTTTTTTAATGTAATAGTCGCTTAATTTACTGTTTCTTAACATCTTACTAGACTAACAGATCGTGTCTGCTAGTCTAGAGCCATAATATTATTATTCAAGTAACTAATTTAATCTACCTTCAAAGCTACCCTCTTTACAGTAGCTTATCTGTATCTACAAACTATCATAAAAATTTTATCGAGCATTTTTTGAACTTATCGATGAATCATTTCTCATATAATTGAAATAATGATTCAGCGCTCGTTCTTTCCTCCCTAAGACGAATGCTCTTTGTGTAAGGCAATTTCCCCAACCTCCTCCCCTTTGGTTGGGGATTTTTTTATTTTACTATACCTCTCTTTGGCTTCACTCGCCTCTCTCTAGAAGAATACGAATAAAATAAAAATAAGCTTTATTTTATTAAATCACTAAAGGAGTACATCCGCTTAATTATTGACAGGATTACTGGTAATTTTGCCATTCCCTTCAAAAGAAAACCATCTATCAAGAATCTTACATGCATCTTCAACCCCTAAAGGTATGGCGCTAGAAAACAACTGAACGCTACACCGAGAATAAATACTATTTTGCAAAAATGATTTTATTTCTTTCAAGGTTTCATTTGCACGCAACTTACTAAGTTTATCCGCTTTAGTAAGTAAGATGTGGATTGGCTTATCTGTTGGTAAGAACCAATCTAGCATTTCTATATCAAGTGGTTTTAGTGGATGCCGCACATCCATAATTAATACTAGCCCTTGAAGCGATTCACGCCGCTGCAAGTAATTATTTAACAAACCATTCCATTTTTTACGAACATCTTGAGGAACTTCAGCATATCCATAGCCCGGTAAGTCAACAAGAAACTTTTCTTCATATCCAGTAATTCTAAAAAAATTGATAAGCTGTGTTCGTCCGGGCTTTTTGCTCACATAAGCAAGTCGATTCCTATTTGTCAGTGTATTAATAACGCTTGATTTCCCTGCATTTGAGCGTCCGGCAAACGCAATTTCAACTTTAGAATCCGAGGGAAGGTCTTGCATGTCGGCAGCAGATTTATAGAAACTAACACGATGAAATGAAGGATGCATAGCAAGAGGAGTCACTTAAAGCTACTAGAGCAAGAACTAATTTGATCACTATTTCCGATGATAGCTAAACCTTCAAGTACCAACTCATCGACAAATACTATTGGCAGTTTTATAAATGGAAGTAATATTGAAGCTCCACCTCCACTAATCACACAATCGACCATCGAACAATTCAATTTATCTACGAGTAGCTGATGCATTCTTTCAATTGCACCAATAAGGCAATGAATAGCACCACTATAAATTGCTTCATTTGTAGTCAGTGGAAAATCATCGTAACTACCTTTCTGTGAATAATCCAGCTGAGTGCTCAAACACAAGCTCTTAAAAACCAAGTAAGCACTTGGCGCAATAATCCCACCTAGAAATTCACCATGATCTGTTAGCACATCAATAGTCATCGCAGTTCCAACATTAACAACGAGACATCTACGGCGATTAATCTTTTCCCATGCTGCAATTAAGGCCAACCATCGATCACATCCTAGTTGCATAGGATTAATGTAGCGATTTGTTATTCCAAATCCATATTTCTGTGCAACAACCCAATTAGGCTCTAATGCATATAGAGATGTAATGATGTTCGCAATCTCACAACGTGCTACTGCACTTCCTACATGAGAAACAACGACTATTTGCGGTTTAGATAATTGCTTAAATTCAATCACTAATAACGAAAAATCATTCTGATAAACTTTTCCTTTTTTTAACCATTGATTCGCTTCATACAAACCCCATTTTATATATGAATTGCCCGAATCAATTGCTAAAATAGCCATTATTAATTTATATCACGTAAAGAAATTTCTCCAACGGCAAACATTTTTCTACCAGAATTAGTTAATAAGCAAATTGACCCATTATCATTAACGCCATCCACAATACCATAAACAATCTGGTCATTTGGTATTTTTAGAAAAACCCTTTTACCCTCATAAGCATGATAACAAATCCATTCTTCCTTAAAATATGAAAAACCAAACATCTCAAAATTAGAAATCGTTTTTTTAATTTCGAGCAATAAAGAGCTAAGTATTAAATTTCGATCAAGTAACTTACCAGTTATTTCAAATAGATCCGTAACACCACAATCAATGCAACTTCTTGTATCTTTTGAAAGATTAAAATTAATCCCGATACCAATCACAGTTTGGCATGATTTTTTAATACCACTTCGTAATTCAATCAAAACCCCAGCTATCTTAAGATTATTCACTAAAACATCATTCGGCCATTTGAGACTAACGCCTTCTATAGAAAAATATTTCAAAACCCGAATAATAGCAACACCAATAACTAAGCTTAAACTAGACAGTTGAGATACAGAATATTCTTTAAAACTCCAACTTAGAGAAAACGTTAAGCTTTCTCCAAATCCACTGCACCAAACACGTCCATTCCTACCTCGCCCCTTTGTTTGTAATTCCGCAGCAACGACATATATGAGATCTGTGTTATCTGATATTTGCTTATTCTTAAGCAAATTTATAAGAAATGAATTTGTTGAATCAATGCTATCAAAAATCTGCAAAAAAAAATGCTTCGATTCAGGATAAAGATAGTTAATTAGAGATTCTAAATTTAATAATGTAACATTATTTTGCAATAGTATATTGCCTACGATTCATCATACAAAACATACGATGATTAACAAATAAATATATGACTTAAATTCTAGACCAAAAAATAATATCTACGATCAATAAGCAATAAAAAATTAACAACTTAGATCTTCGCAATACGCATTCAATTTGTGATACTCGATGAAATTCCATCGCTATCCACTACTACTCTATCCAATAGTTCAATCATAGCCATTGGAGCATTATCACCTTTTCTAAAACCACATTTAAGTATACGTAAATAACCACCAGGTCTAGTATCGTATCGCGGACCTAATTGATCAAATAGTTTAGAAACATTTTTGCGACTTCTGAGACGATTAAAAGCCAATCGTCTATTTGCTAAAGATGGTTTCTTACCCATCGTTATCATTGGCTCAACATATCGTCTCAATTCTTTAGCTTTTGGCAAAGTTGTAAAAATAATCTCATGATGTAATAGCGAATTACACATATTCCGCAACATAGCAATTCGATGACTACTTGTGCGATTCAATTTTCTAAATGCATTATTGTGGCGCATGATTCACTTCCTTAGCAATATTATCTAAATTCGCTGGTGGCCAATTATCTAATTTCATACCCAATGTAAGCTCGCGTGCAGCCAATACCTCTTTTATTTCATTCAGAGATTTTCTCCCTAAATTTGGCGTACGCAATAGCTCAGCTTCGGTTCTTTGAATTAAATCACCTATATAATATATATTTTCAACTTTCAAACAATTAGCAGAACGAACAGTAAGCTCTAAATCATCAACAGGCCGCAACAATATAGGATCAATTCTCGGTATTTGTGGTTGCTCTTTAGCAATCGGAGTGCTTTCTAAGTCTGCAAAAACTGACAATTGCTGTACCAAAACACGAGCCGCGTTTCTAATCGCTTCTTCCGGTTCTACAATACCGTTTGTTTCTAAATCGATAATTAGTTTATCCAAGTCTGTTCTTTGCTCAACACGCGCACTTTCAACTGTATAGCTAACTCGTTTAATGGGACTAAACGATGCATCTAAAAAAATTGTTCCAATAGATTTCTCAGAACTTTTATTACGTCTACTGGTAGCTGGAACATATCCATGTCCTCTTTCCACTTTCATTTGAATATCAAGCGTTCCATTAGAAGTAAGATGAGCTATTACATGATCCGGATTAATAATTTCAACATTGTGATTAGTTTCTATATCTCCGGCTGTTATCAAGCCTTTTCCTGATTTATTTAAGCTGAGGATTGTTTCTGTTTCGTTATGCAGTCTTAAAACAATTCCTTTTATATTCAAAATAATATCAACAATATCTTCTTGCACGCCATCTAATGCAGAATATTCATGGACAATACCAGCAATTTTAATTTCTGTTAGCGCATACCCTGTCATTGAAGACAATAATATTCTACGTAAAGCATTACCTAAAGTATGTCCGTACCCTCGCTCAAATGGCTCCATAACAATCTTAGCATGTACTGGAGAAATATTTTGAACATCAATAATTCTAGGTATTAGTAACTCATTACCTTGCATAATTTAAATTCCTGCAAAAAAAGTAAATCCATAAATCTAAAAAGAAGTTATTTGGAATACAATTCCACGACTAAAGACTCATTAATTGTTGCAGGCAATTCTGAGCGGTCAGGTGTTTCTTTAAAAATCCCTTTCATTCCCTTAGTATCTACTTCGATCCAGCTCAGCATATTTCGATTACTAGCAGATTCAACAGAAGATTTAATGCGTAACTGATTTTTAGCTTTATTAGAAACTTCAACAACATCACCAGGTTTAATAATATATGAAGGTATGTTAACTCGTTTGCCATTTACAAGAATGCTATTATGCCTGACAATTTGTCTAGCTTCTGTACGTGACGAACCAAATCCCATATGATAAGCAACATTATCTAATCTGCTTTCTAATAATTTCAATAAAGTATCGCCAGTGACGCCTTTGCTACTATCTGCCCTTTTATAAATATTACGAAATTGTTTTTCTAAAATACCATATATCCGTCTAACCTTTTGTTTTTCACGAAGTTGTCCACCATAATCTGATAATCTACCTTTTTTTTGGCCATGCTGCCCTGGAGGATAATTTCTTCTCTCTATTGCACATTTATCAGAAAAACACTTTTCACCTTTTAAAAATAATTTTTCGCCTTCTCGACGACATTGCTTACACTTAGGTTCTACACTTCTAGCCAACGTTATCTCCTCAAATACGACGTTTTTTGGGTGGTCGACAACCATTATGTGGAACAGGCGTTACATCAGATATACTAGTAATCTTAAATCCTGCTGAATTAAGTGCCCTAACAGCTGAATCTCTTCCTGGTCCTGGACCTTTAATTTTAACTTCTAAATTTTTAACGCCGCATTCAATTGCAACTTTGCTCGCATTTTCAGCAGCAACTTGAGCTGCAAACGGAGTACTTTTCCTAGAGCCTTTAAAACCAGCGCCGCCCGAAGTAGCCCACGATAAAGCATTACCCTGTCTATCGGTTATAGTAATAATTGTATTGTTAAAAGAAGCATGTACGAAAGCTATTCCTTCAGATATATTTTTTTTTACCTTTTTCCGCGCACGAGAAACAGACTTGACCATAAAATATAAAAATCCTTAAAAGTTCGAATAGAAAATAAAGCTATTTAGCCCTCAAAGCTTTTCGAGGCCCCTTTCTAGTTCTCGCATTTGTGCGAGTACGTTGTCCACGAACCGGGAGACCTCTTCGATGGCGCAAGCCTCTATAACACCCAAGATCCATTAATCGCTTAATATTCATAGATACTTCTCTACGTAAATCGCCTTCGACAGTCATCTTCGATATATATTCACGTAACATATCAATTTGATTATCCGGTAAATCTCTAATTTTCTTATGTCGTTCAATACCTATAATATTGCAAATTTTTATAGATGTTGATTTTCCTATGCCATATATAGCTGTAAGTGCTATATCAGCATGTTGATTAGGTGGTATGTTTACTCCGGATATACGCGTCATTTTATTTTTTTCTCATTCATAAATAAAAAGTTAGCCTTGGCGTTGCTTGTGACGAGGATCAGTGCATATCACTCGGATTACCCTATTTCTTCTTATTATTTTGCAATTTCTACAAAATTTTTTTACTGACGCGTTAACTTTCATTGTTTTCTTTGCCTATTCCAAATTATTAATTCAAATTATTAACAAAACAAAAATTATTTTGCTCTAAATGTAATTCTCGCGCGTGTTAAATCATAAGGCGTTAAATCAACGGTAACCTTATCACCAGGAAGAATTCGTATATAGTGCATACGCATCTTTCCTGATATATGTCCTAAAACTATGTGGCCATTCTCTAATTTAACTCGAAAAGTAGCATTAGGAAGAGTCTCCAAAATTTCTCCCTGCATTTGTATCGTATCTTCTTTAGTCATTAAAAATAAAAATCCTTAGTATTATTTAACAGAATTTCTACTTAATGATTGTTGATTCCCTTTAAAATTAGCCTTTTTTAGTAGGCTATCATATTGAGAAGACATAACATGCGACTGAATTTGCGCCATAAAATCCATCGTTACAATAACTATAATTAATAGTGATGTTCCACCGAAATAAAAAGGTACATTCCACTTAAGTATAAGAAATTCAGGTAATAAACACACTAGTGTTACATAAAATGATCCAATTAAAGTAAGGCGTAGCATAACTTTTTCGATATAACGAGTTGTTAAATCGCCAGGTCTAATGCCTGGAACAAATGCACCACTCTTTTTAAGATTATCTGAAGTATCTTTCGGATTAAAAACAAGCGCAGTATAAAAAAAACAAAAAAAGATTATCATAAACGAATAAAGCACTACATATATAGGCTGACCTGGTGACAGCGCAGCGCTAATATCTTTAAGCCACGTCATCGACTGCGCATCAGCAAACCAACCCGTCAAAGTAGCTGGAAACAGTATAATACTAGAAGCAAAAATCGGAGGAATAACACCTGCCATATTAAGTTTTAAAGGCAAATGTGAGCTCTGCCCGCCATACACTTTACGACCAATTTGACGTTTTGCATAATTTATAGGAATTCTTCGTTGACCTTTCTCTACAAAAACAACAAGTCCCGTGATTAATGCAGCTGTAACAAAAATTACAAGAGCCACCAAAAAATGCATTGAACCAGTACTGACCAAATCTAAAGTACCACCTATCGCACTTGGAAGCCCTGCAGCTATTCCAGCAAAAATAATTAGAGAGATGCCATTACCAACACCACGTTCTGTAATTTGTTCACCTAACCACATCAAAAAAATAGTTCCTGTTACTAATGTAATGACTGTAGTCATTACAAACATATTTCCAGGATTAATCACCAAACCGCTTTGTGCCTGTAAAGCGATTGAAATTCCATAGCTTTGCACTAAAGCCAGTCCCAAAGTTCCATATCGAGTGTACTGTGTTATTTTTCTTCTACCATTCTCGCCTTCTTTCTTCAAAGACTCTAAATAGGGCACAGCAACTGTGCCCAATTGCATAATAATGGAAGCAGATATATAAGGCATTATGCCCAAAGCAAATATAGAAAATCTAGAAAGAGCCCCACCTGAAAACATATTGAACATACCCAAGACACCACTTTCCTGGGATTGAAATAAATCTTTCAAGACAATGGGATCTATGCCTGGCACTGGCACATGCGCACCAATTCTATAAACTATAAGGGCTAAAAGTAAAAACCACAAACGTTTTTTTAATTCAGAAAGCTTATCTGTCGGGCGATTTAACATTTACAACCGTATTTATGTGACAAGTTATTGCGAAAGAGCGTTATTGTTACCACTCTTTTCAAATTGTTTTTTTACACCTGCGCTTAAAATAATATCATTAGAATTAGAAAAGTTAATTTTCTTATTGAAATCTTCTGACTTATAAAATTTAAGAATCTTAGTGTTTTTGGGGATTAAATGATTTTCTTTCATCACTAAAATAGTAATATCATTTTTTAAATTTTCTTCACTTAATTTATTCAAGACTGACAATCTCAATGAAACTTGATATATCTTTTTAGATGCATCTGTATTAAAACCTCTTTTTGGCAAACGTCGTTGAATAGGCATTTGCCCACCTTCAAATCCAACTTTATGAAAACCGCCAGATCTAGATTTTTGTCCTTTATGTCCACGTCCACAAGTTTTTCCTAATCCTGATCCCATGCCACGACCAACTCGTGTTCTATTTCTTCGCGCACCATCGGGTGATGTAATTGAGTTTAGTAACATTATATATTTATTCACATTTCAATAAGTAATCAACTTTGCGTATCATTCCTCTAATTGCTAAAGTATCAATTACTGTAGATGAGCTGTTCAACTTTTTAAGCCCCAAACCGCGTACTGTAGCGAGATGTGATTTTTTAACGCCGATAGTACTTCGTATCAATGTAATTTTGATTAAATGATTTTTGTTATTGATCATAACTATTCATGCCCAAGTATCTCTTTAACACTTTTGCCACGTTTTGCGGCAATATATGAAGGAGAATGAATAGAATTTAAACCATTTAAAGTTGCCCTAACAACATTATAAGGATTGGTCGACCCTATACACTTCGCAAGAATATTTGTCATTCCCATTACTTCGAAAATGGCTCGCATTGGGCCGCCCGCTATAATTCCAGTTCCTTCAGGAGCAGGTTGCATATACACTTTAGCTGCATCATGAGTACCTACAACTGGATGATAAATAGTTCCATTTTTTAATTTAATTTTAATCATCTTCTTACGCGCTTCATCCATTGCTTTTTGGACTGCAACAGGCACTTCTCTTGATTTACCCTTACCCATTCCAACTCCGCCCTCACCATCACCAACAACAGTCAAAGCTGAGAAACCCAAAATTCGTCCACCTTTTACAACTTTGGTAACTCTATTAATTGCCACCATTTTCTCACGAAGATCATCACGCGCACTTCCACTCTCATCCGTACCAACTACTTTATCTGTTGCTTTACTAACTTTAACCATGGGAAGATCCCTATTTAAAATTTAAGTCCAACTTCTCGTGCCGAATCCGCTAATGCCTTAATTCGACCATGATATTTATAGCCGGACCTATCAAAAGCAATTTCATGAATTCCAATATGCATAGCTTTTTCAGCAATTCTCTTCCCTACAAACTTCGCAGCTGAGATGTTTCCGCCGCTCGAAAGTTGATTACGCAAATCTTTCTCTAATGTTGAAGCACTCGCAATTGTACTTCCATTTTTATCATCAATTAACTGGGCATAAATATGTAAATTGGTACGATGCACCGTCAACCGAATCACTCCAATTTGAGCAATTCGTTTACGTGTTTCTTTTGAGCGTCTAATTCTTTTTTCTTTTAGATTTTGCATTTTTAATTTGTTAAATTACTTTTTCTTAGTTTCTTTAATAACAATAACCTCATCTGAATATCTTATTCCCTTACCTTTGTAAGGCTCAGGTCTACGGTAAGCACGAATTTCTGCTGCCGCTTGACCAACTTTCTGTTTGTCTATTCCCTTAATCACAATTTCCGTTTGACTTGGCGTTTCAATTTTAATGCCATTCGGTACTGCATAATCAATCGAGTGCGAAAAACCCAATGTCAGACTAAGCATATTTGCGGTCGCTTGTGCACGATAGCCCACACCAACAAGCAAAAGCTTCCTCTCAAATCCATCTGAAACGCCTTTTACCATATTAGCAAGTAATGCGCGAACAGTCCCTGAAATTGCATTTGAAAATTTAGTCGCATCCTTTGCAGTAATTTTAAGCTGACTATCACTAAATTCTATAGAGACATTACTTTCAAGTCGCTGCTTCAAGAAACCTAGTGGTCCTTTAATCGTTACTTCTGATGATGTAATACTAACTTCAACATTTTTAGGTACAAAAACAGGATTATTACTTACTCGCGACATTCTATATTTCCCTTTATACTACTGTGCACAAAAGCTCACCACCAACCCCAATTTGATACGCGTTGCGAGCGGACATAACACCTTTAGAAGTTGAAACAATAGCAATTCCCATCTCATTTATGACTTTAGGTAATTCTGCATTTGATTTATATCGTCTCAAACCAGGCTTACTAATGCGAGTTATATTCTCAATAACAGCATCACCCAAATAATATTTAAGTGTAATAATAATCTCGCTTTTCTTGCTATCTTTGTATTGAAAAATACTAAAGCTCTCAATATATCCTTCATTTATCAAGACGTTAGTTATTGCAAGATTTATCTTCGAATTTGATATATTAACTGTTTTTTTCTTAACTAATTGTGCATTTCTTATTCGAGTTATCATATCCGCTATAGGGTCACTCATACTCATGTTGTTATTTACACACCTTATTATTTATAGTCATTTAAAACTCTCATTCGTAAATCTCAAAATAATTACCAACTCGCCTTGATTATCCCGGGAATTTTCCCACTCATAGCAATATCTCTAAGTTTACTTCTACCTAATCCAAATTTAGAATAAACACCACGTGACCTTCCGGTTAACGAGCATCGATTCCTAATACGCACTGGACTAGAGTCTCTTGGCAATTTCTGTAGATTAAGCTTTGCCTCAAATCTTTCTTTATCATCTAGATTTGTATTATTAATTTTTTCAAAAAGAAGTTTTCGTCGTTCTTGATACTTAGCAACAATCTTTTGTCTCTTTAGGTTTCTATTTATAAGAGCTAACTTAGCCATTTCATTCTCAATTTTTAAATGGAAAACTAAATGCTGTAAGCAAAGCTTTCGCTTCACTATCGCTCTTAGCAGTAGTCGTTATCGAAATGTTCATGCCCCTTAAAGCATCAATTTTATCATACTCAATCTCAGGAAATATAATTTGTTCTTTAATACCCATATTATAATTACCTCTTCCATCAAAAGATTTTCCTGAAATTCCACGAAAATCACGTATCCTTGGAATAGCTATAGTAATCAATCGATCAAGAAATTCATACATTTTTTTACGGCGTAAAGTAACCATACAACCCACAGGATAGTCCTCTCTGACCTTAAATGTTGCTATTGATTTTTTTGCCTTTGTTATTATTGGCTGTTGTCCAGAAATTTTCTTCAAATCTGTTAATGCAAATTCAATTACCTTTTTATCCGTTGTAGCTTCACCTAAACCTATATTAAGTGTTATTTTGGTAATTTTAGGAACTTCCATTACACTTTTATATTTAAATTGATCAATTAACTGTTTTGTAACAGTCTGTCTATAAAATTCTTGTAAGCGGGTCATTATATAGTTTTCTATTTAGTTCTTAATGTTGCGAATGGAATTACATCACCAGAAGATTTAAATATTCTAATTTTTTCATTTTCATCATTAATTTTGAAACTTACGCGATCCGGCTTTTTTGTCGTAAAGTTATAAATAGCAATATTTGAAATATGAATCGGCATTTCTTTATCAATAATCCCACCTGATGTGCCAGTAGATGGATTTGGTTTTTGGTGTTTTTTTACTAGATTAATTCCTTGCACAATAACGCGATCATCGCTATTTATCTTAACAATCGCCCCTCTTTTCCCTTTATCTTTGCCAGAAATTACAATTACGTCATCACCTTTTCTCAATTTTTTCATAATCTTTTGTCTACAATCACAAAACTTCCGGAGCTAATGAAACTATTTTCATAAAACGCGCATTCCTTAGCTCTCTAGTCACCGGACCAAAAATACGAGTACCAATAGGTTCTAGTTTATTATTAAGCAAAACAGCTGCATTATCATCAAATTTTAATAAAGATCCATCTACACGCCTCACGCCTTTTGCAGTTCTAACAATTACCGCATTGTAAACCTCACCCTTCTTAACTCGACCACGAGGAGCAGCATCTTTTACACTAACTTTTATGACGTCACCTATTTCAGCATACTGCTTCTTCGAACCTCCGAGAACCTTTATGCACATAATAGATTTAGCACCTGTGTTATCAGCAACTTTTAATATTGTTTGCATTTGAATCATATAGCCACTCTTTACTTCTTAATTGAAAGAAGTCTATGAAAAATAAACAGTTAAGGTTAAGGTTAAGGTTAAAATTAATTATTCGCTATGGATTCGTTCAATAAACCTATAACCTTCCATGCTTTAGTTTTTGATATCGGTTTACATTCTTCAATAATGACGCTATCACCAATTCCATACAAGCCATTCTCTTCAACATGCGCGTGATATTTTTTTGAACGTACAATATACTTTCCGTAAAGAGGATGCTTCAATTTTCTTTCAACTAACACGGTTACGGTTTTCGACATTCTATCACTTGTAACTTTACCACTTAATGTTCGATGAAGCTTCTCAATTGTCATGATTTCTCATTTTCTGTGTAATTACAGTTTTAACTCTTGCAATATCTTTTTTAATCAGTTTTATTTTTGCATTATTTGATAACTGCTGCGTTGCTAATTGCATTCTCAACGCAAAATGTGTTTTTAATAATGAATGCAACTCTGTATTCAAATCACGTATTTCTTTACCTCTTAACTCAATCGCTTTCATTATTAACTCTACCCACCAATTTGTCTTATCATAAAAGTTGTTTTAATGGGTAACTTGGCTGCAGCTAATCTAAAAGCTTCTCTAGCCAGATCTTCATTTACACCATCCATCTCATACAACATTTTTCCAGGTTTAATTTCGGCAACGTAATATTCCGGATTCCCTTTACCATTACCCATTCTCACTTCGGCAGGTTTAGTCGATATTGGTTTATCAGGAAAAATTCTGATCCAAATCCTCCCTCCTCTTTTTATATACCGAGTCATAGCACGACGAGCAGCTTCTATTTGTCGAGCAGTTATTCGTCCTCTTTCTATTGCTTTGAGACCAAATTCTCCAAAGCTTACTTTTGCTCCACGCGTTGCTACACCAGTGTTTCTACCCTTCTGTTGTTTACGAAATTTAGTTCTAGCTGGTTGAAGCATTCTTATCCCCAGAATTTAATTGTTTTTTTGAAATGCTATTATTCTCATTTTCATTAACTTCAACAACAGGAGCGCCTAGATCTTTTCCGCTATCTAGGCTTGGCTTGCTGTAAGTATGCGATAAAGGCCTTTTAAAAGTTTTCTTTTTTTCATTATCTAATGGGGAAGTATTATTCGTATGAATTTCGCCTTTACCTAAAATTTCCCCTTTAAATATCCAAACTTTAATTCCAATAATCCCGTATGTTGTATGTGCCTCTGATGTGCCATATTCCAAATCTGCTCTTAATGTATGCAAAGGAACTCTGCCTTCACGATACCATTCCGTACGGGCGATTTCAATCCCATTCAATCGTCCTGAGCTCATAATTTTTATGCCTTGCGCACCAAGTCTCATTGCATTTTGCATCGCTCGTTTCATAGCACGACGAAACATAATTCTCTTTTCTAATTGTTGCGCTATGTTGTCTGCAATAAGTTGCGCATCAAGTTCGGGTTTTCTTATCTCTTCAATGTTGACATGAACTGGAATACCCATTCTTTTTTGCAATTCTGCTCTAAGCAGTTCAATATCTTCGCCTTTTTTACCGATTACAATACCTGGCCGAGAAGTAAAAATTGTAATTCGTGCATTTTTAGATGGTCTTTCAATTAAAACTTTTCCTACTGATGCATTTTTAAGCTTTTTACTCAAAAAAGCTCTTACTTTTATATCTTCATTGAGCATAGTAGAAAAATCGTTACTATTAGCATACCATTTCGATAACCAATTTTTTTGAACTGATAATCTAAATCCAATTGGATTAATTTTTTGTCCCATCAGCTAATACCTTTTTTAGTACGACTAATATTTCTATCATCACTTACTGTCAATTCGATATGACAAGTTGGTTTAGTAATTCTATTACCACGCCCTTTTGCTCGAGCACTCGTTCGCTTTAATAAAGTCCCTCGATCCACTAAAACTTTAAAAACTTTCAATTCATCTATATCTGCACCGTCATTATGTTCAGCATTTGCAATAGCCGATTCTAAAAGTTTTTGGATAATTACAGCACCTTTTTTAGAACTAAACTTTAAAATATTTATGGCTTTTTCTACTGGAAGTCCTCGTATTTGATCAGCCACTAATCGTCCTTTCTGGGCTGACAAACGGATACCTTTTAAAATCGCTGTTGTTTCCATCGTTGTCCCCGTTTACTTAGCTGTAGCCTTCTTATCGCCAGCATGTCCTTTAAATGTACGTGTTAGCGAAAATTCTCCAAATTTATGACCTACCATATTTTCTGTAACAAAAATTGGAATATGCTGTCTTCCATTATGTATCGATACCGTAAGCCCAATAAAATCAGGCAAAATGGTAGAGCGTCGTGACCATGTTTTTATAGGGCGTTTATCGTTGCTTTCTTGCGCTTTTTTAATTTTATTGATTAAATGCGCATCAACATAAGGGCCTTTCTTTACTGAACGGGGCATTTAATAATTATCCTTTTTTCGAATATCTGTGCCGAATTACCATAATCTCTGTTCTTTTGTTTTTTCGAGTTCTATAACCTTTAGCCGGTGTTCCCCAAGGACTCACTGGATGCCTACCTGCAGAAGTTCTACCTTCACCACCACCGTGTGGATGATCAATTGGATTCATTGCAACCCCTCTAACTGTAGGTCTAATTCCTCGCCATCTTACCGCACCAGCTTTACCAATAGATCTCAGATTATGCTCAGCATTTCCGACTTCACCAACAGTAGCAAAACAATTAACGTGAACTTTTCGTATCTCACCTGAACGTAGTTTTAATTGCGCATAACTACCCTCTCTCGCCTGTAATTGTACCGATGTTCCAGCCGATCGAGCCAATTGCGCACCTTTACCTGGCTGAAGTTCAACACAGTGTATAATAGTACCAAGTGGTATATTGCGTAAAGGCAAAGCATTTCCTGGTTTAATTTCTGCGTGATCCCCATTCACTATTTGATCACCAACATTTAACCCCTTAGGCAATATAATGTATTTTCTCTCACCATCTTTATAACAAACTAAAGCAATAGCTGCCGTTCTATTGGGATCGTACTCTTTACGTTCAACAATCGCTGAGATTCCAATTTTATTTCTTTTAAAGTCTATTACTCTGTAATGCTGTTTATGGCCACCACCACGATGCCTTGTTGTTATTCGCCCATGATTGTTGCGTCCAGCAGTTTTAGATTGTTTTTCAGTTAATCCTTTATAAGGTCGACCTTTATAAAGCTCCTCATTAACAACTCTTATTACCGATCTACGACCAGGTGATGTTGGTCTTAACTTGACTAATGCCATATTACTTAATCTCTATATTTGCAAAATTAGTAAAATTCAAATCCTGATCATTCTTTATACTGACTACAGCTTTTTTCCAGTCTTTTCTTTTCCCCATAAAACGACCGAACCTTTTATATTTACCTTTTACATTTATTGTTGCTACTTTTTCTACTTCAATTTTTTGATCTTTCCACAATAATTCGATTGCAGCCTTAATTTCATTCTTGCTTGCATTCGCCATCACACGGAATATTGTTTGATTATATTTTTCGCCCAAAAAAGTAGATTTTTCTGAGACATGAGGGGCTAATATTATTTTTAGCAATCTTTCATTTTCTAAATAATTATTTTTCATGAAAGTATCTCCTCAAATTTTCTTATTCCTTCAAGAGTCACAATAGTCTTTTCAAATTTTAATAAGCTAACTGGATCAACATAACTTGGCTCTGCAATCCAAACATTTGGAATATTCCTTGCTGAAAAAAACAAATTATCATCTAATTCATGAGTAACAATAAGAACATTATTCAGTCCATTATTTTTGAGTTTCTCTGCCATTTCTTTAGTTTTATGCGTATCAATTGTGAAGTTATCAATGACTAGCAATCTCTCATCTCGTATAAGCTGGGATAAAATAACACACATACCAGCTTTATACATTTTCTTATTGATTTTTTTCTTAAAATTCTCATTTGGATTATTTGGAAATATTTTTCCGCCCCCACGCCAAAGAGGACTTGATGCCATACCAGCCCGTGCTCTACCAGTGCCTTTTTGCCTCCAAGGCTTCTTAGTTGATTTCGCAACATCAGATCTTCCCTTTTGAGCTCTCGTACCTAACCGAGCATTAGATAAATAAGAAGTCACTAATTGATGAACAAGTCCTTCATTATAATCTTTATTGAATAGAGCATCAGATACGACTACATTTGCCGATTGATTCTCTTTGCTGAGAAGCCTAAGTTCC
Source organism: Nitrosomonas sp. (assembly GCA_024281675.1). Taxonomy (GTDB): domain Bacteria; phylum Pseudomonadota; class Gammaproteobacteria; order Burkholderiales; family Nitrosomonadaceae; genus Nitrosomonas. The sequence continues at coordinate 1,292 of JAMXAG010000005.1, read as the reverse complement.
ATTATTTATATACCTTATCACTACTTCTTATCATTCATTAACTATTTTTTTGAAACTATACTTAATTTTATGCTGGGCTTTATCAGGACACGACCACCTTTATGCCCCGGTATCGCCCCTTTAATCAATAATAAGCTTCTTGCGTTATCTATTTTCAATATCTCAAGATTTTGTATGGTCCTTCTTACATTACCCAAGTGTCCAGACATACGTTTCCCAGGAAAAACACGACCAGGGTCTTGCGCCATTCCAATTGATCCTGGTTTATTGTGCGCTTTAGAGTTCCCATGACTCGCCCGATTGGAAGAAAAGTGATGGCGCTTTATTACACCTGCATATCCCTTACCTATGGTGATTCCGGTTACATCAACCTTTTGGCCAATATTAAATATATCACTAGCTATTAATTTACCTACTACAAGAGAGTTCAATTCTTCTTCAGTAGTTATTTTAAATTCCTTCAAAACACGACCTATTTCAACACCAGCTTTTGCATAATGTCCTTGGACGGATTTACTGGATCGATTGAGTTTGTTTTTTCCAAAAGCCAGCTGGACAGCATTGTATCCATCGATTTCCTTATTTCGGATCTGAATTACGCGATTATTTGAAACATCAACGACCGTCACCGGCAAACTACTACCAGTTTCTGAAAAAATGCGCGTCATTCCAATTTTTTGTCCAATCAACCCTAAACTCATTTCCTTGCCTTTTTTTAATTTTTAGTAGAGTATTATCGATTTTCTAATTTTTAATTTCTAAAGATCTCATTAAGACTTAATGGCTTCTATAATTTAATTTCAACATCCACACCTGCTGGAAGATCTAATTTCATCAAAGCATCAACAGTTTTATCTGTCGGATCGATAATGTCCATTAACCTTAAATGCGTTCTAATCTCAAATTGATCACGTGAAGTTTTATTAACATGTGGTGAACGTAGCACATCAAAACGCTCTATTCGAGTAGGCAATGGAACAGGCCCTTTAACTACTGCACCAGTTCTCTTTGCCGTTTCGACAATCTCCAATGCTGATTTATCAATAAGTCGATAATCGAACGCTTTAAGCCGAATTCTTATTTTCTGATTTTGCATATACTAATTAGATACCCCAATTCGATCAATGCACTAAGCACTCGATACTAAATTAAAAATTATTTACTAACGATGAAAAATCGCCTTGATATTACTCAATAATTTTTGCGACGACACCAGCACCGACTGTTCTTCCGCCTTCTCGTATCGCAAAACGTAAACCCTCTTCCATCGCAATCGGCGCAATCAAATTAAC
>JAMXAG010000004.1 GCA_024281675.1 Nitrosomonas sp. | reverse complement strand
GATGACAATGCTCGTCAATATTTGATTGTTCCTTATACGGAAAAAGATTTGGCAAAGGCCGCTGGCGCTCGTTGGGATAAAAAGGCTCATGCCTGGTATGTAGGGTCAGAAGCAGATATTCAAACATTACAACGTTGGCTGCCGGAGAATGTTTCCAGTCGACAGGAACCTGCGATAGATCCTCACGTGGAATTTGCTGAATTGCTGCGCGCAAATAGTTGTCTGGTTGATGGCAATCATCCGGTGATGGATGGCAACAAACACAGAATTAAAGTTGAAAGCGACAAGTCCGGTGAGAAATCAGGTTTTTATGTAGCGCATCTGGATGGTCATCCTGCCGGATATTTTAAGAACAATCGAACCGGTATCGAAACACGCTGGAAAGCTAAGGGGTATTCGCTAACGGATGAGCAAAAAGCAGAACTGATCGCCCAAGCCGCTATCAAGCAGCAAAATAGAAAAGCTGAGCAACAGGCACTGCACATCAAGGTTGCTGATGCGCTTAAAGAATTGCTGGCTGTCGCACCGGTAGCCGATTCCGGGCATCCTTACTTGATGGACAAGCGTGCCCGGCCAGGCAATCTGAGAATTGTGCCGCAGAATGCGGATGATTTACCCAATGACTCAATCATCAAAATTGGTCAAAACTGGCAGGAAGTCAAAGCACTACGAGAAAAAAATCCAAACAGCATTGTACTGACCGCCGGTGATTTATTGCTGTCCGCACAAGATGTTGATGGACAAATCTGGAGTGTACAAACGATACAGGCGAGTGGCGCAAAGCTTTTTGCAGCGGGTAGCAGAAAGGAGAATAATTTTCATATCGTTGGTGGCGAGAGTCAGGGACCCACAGCACTGGATGCTGCACCTGCCATTGTGATTGCTGAAGGCTATGCCACGGCGGACACGCTCTCTCAGGTGCTGGGTTATTCTGTCATAGCCGCATTTGATTCAGGCAACCTGCCCAAAGTAGCTAAGGATTTGCATGAAAAGTATCCGCACAAGCCCATCATTATTGCGGGAGATGATGATCATCACCTGGAATCAACCCTTGGCAAAAACCCCGGCAAGGAAAAAGCACTTGAAGCAGCGGAATTGGTAAATGGGTCTGCAGTATTTCCGATTTTTGCGCCGAGTGAGCGAGACTCAAAGAAATTAAATGATTTTAATGATCTGGCCAATCAAAGCGTTCTGGGTATTGAGGCCGTCAAACGTCAGGTTGGATCAGTTATTGAAAAAATATCGCAGCAGGTTAAACAGGACAGCTTGATGAAGTTACAAGTCCCTATTGAACCTAAGCAGCAGGAAATCAAGCAAAAACGGGCATTGGCCAGGTAATCTTTTAAGGAGACTACAAGATGCGCGATAATATGCTGAAGACTCCAGGAATCCCATCCAATTCTGATGAAGGTGATCTTTATGAAAAAATTGAGACTCGTCCCGGTACTACCGAAAAGCAAAAGGAAGCAGGAAGAGGCGCCTATACAGAACTGCTTGAAGCTCATGCTCGATGGGCAGGTGGCACCTTACTGGGTTGTGATTTCCCAAAAGACTTCCGAGAAAAAGGAGGAACCACCTTCCTGAATCAGCCCATTAAGTCAAGCCAAGATCTGGCAATAATGGCGCAAATACTGCGCGATCCGCGTTATGAGACACTCAGAATCTTCTATACCCGTATGAATCGTATCGTTCATCATACGGCTGTGAGTTCCAGATTGCCGGGTGCAGTCTATCTGGAAAAGATTGGACATGCCAAACATGATCTGGGTGTTTTGGTAGAAAAGACTAGGCGACATGTTAAAGCCGATGGTTACTGGTTATTGCATAATCACCCATCGGGTAATGCTACGCCATCGAGTCAGGATATCAGGCTCACAGAAATAATCGCATCATTTGTTCCGAGTTTCAAAGGCCATGTCGTTATCAATACCAGTCAATACAGTGTCATTGATAAAGACGGTCATGTCGATTTTGTGGATTGGATGGGTAATCAGGCAGGAGGTTATCAGAATAATCATTATAAAAGTCATGAACTGCTCCTGGAGAAAATAGCCTCACCGGAGGATCTGGCAAAGATAGGCCATGCTTTAAAAAAGCGAGACCAGTTTTTTAACTTGATAGGCATCAGTGCAAATGGTTTTGTATTGTCGTTAAGTGAATTACCTCTATCTGTACTGAATCGTCCTCAAAATCTGCTGCTGGCGCGGCTACAAAATTTTGCACGCAATTCCGGCGTCAATACGGTATTTGCCATCACGAATGCCAATGATTATAGGCACCCGGTATTATCCAAAGCCTGTGAAGTTGGCATACTAAAAGATGTGCTAACCGTAGAGGGCTCTGATTATCGTTCATTGCGGGAAGAAGGGTTATTTGCATCGATATCTGGTGAAATAAGCGCCATTTTTAGGAAACCCAGAACCTTTGTGAAGGAAGATGGCGGATTGAGCAAACGCAGAAGTCGTACACGCTGACAATTATTCGGTATTTGATATCTATAGTATACTATAATGATCTTTATATCATTGCATGTGTGCTATAGTATTCATTATGTCTGTCAGATCATTTCGTATTGAACAAGTCCTGAAGAAACTCGGTGGTGACATTCGTGACGCAAGAAAGCGCCGGGGAATTACTGTGCAATTGATGGCTGAGCGCATGGGCGTCACACGGGTTACGGTTGCAAAAATTGAACGCGGTGAGCCTAATACCAGTATGGGCAATTACGCGATGGCGTTATACATCCTTGGCAAAGCCGATGAACTCGAAATGCTGATGGATCGTACCCATGATACTCTCGGTCTGGATCTGATGGATGAAAAACTACCCAAACGGGTCAGGGTCTCTAAATGAGTGATACGCACCTGCTTGTCTCATTAGATTGGCAAGGACAATTGCATCGCATTGGTCACCTGGAAATTCATAAAAGCCGTGGCAGGGAAAATTACCGCTTTATCTATGAACGCTCCTGGATCAAACACCCCAATCGCTTTGCCATTGACCCGGAACTCCCTTTACTGGTTGATATGCCGTATTTGAACAACCGCTTATGGGGTGCTTTCCAGGATATTTCACCAGATCGTTGGGGCAGACTGATTCAGACACGCACAACTGGTATTTTTTTAAGTGACAGTGACTATATGTTGGGTGTTAGTGATTACATGCGCATGGGTGGACTTCGCTTAAGTCACAGTCATATGCCGGACGTGTTTCTTGCAGAACATACAAATATCCCAAAGCTGATTCATATGCGACAACTTGAAACCGCAGCCAGACATTTTGAGAGCGGTACTGAGACCGCAGCTGATCTTGCCATGCTTGCGCAGCCTGGTTCATCACTTGGCGGAGCGCGACCTAAAGCGGCGATTGAAGACGCCGGTGAACTGTGGATTGCCAAGTTTTCTTCACAGAACGATACCGAACGAGTCAGTTTATGGGAAGCCGTTATGCTGGATCTTGCACAACAAGCCGGAATTGAGGTAACAGCATTCAGGGTTTTAAATGCAAAGAGTGATTCACCTGTTCTACTGGTCAAGCGATTTGACCGTGAGAAAACACTGCGTACCCCTTTTATGTCCGCCATGACGCTATTAGGACGCAATGAAGATACCAAGGAGGGTGCGAGCTATCTGGAAATTGCCGATGCCATTAATCGTGAATCTGCACAACCAGGACAGGATCGCCTGGAATTATGGCGGCGCATGACATTCAACGCTATGACCGGCAATATTGATGATCATCTCCGTAATCATGGTTTTTTGCGTGTTTCCCAGGGATGGCGACTGGCACCTGCTTATGATTTAAACCCAACCCCCCAGCCTTTTGCCCAGCGAGTGCATCAACTGGCATTTAACCAAAGCGTTAAACCATCATTAGATACCTGTCTGGAGCTGGCAGAATACTTTGCATTAAATCAGTCAGTAACAGACTTGGCATTACAAAAGATCGGGGAAAGTCTGGGTAATTGGCAACTGACCGCAAAACGTCATCAATTGCGCAACGATGAAATCAAACGTATGGCACCATCCTTTGAGCATGAAGATAGTCAACGGCTAATTGCAATAGCCACAAAAACAATTTCACGTTCACGTAGTAGCTAATGGCCGGGTTATTATGTGCGGCGGTATTGAATACCAAGATCAGAAGATTTACTTTCCGCAACCTGATGCCAGGCTTCCTGTAATGCTGCGACATGGCGGTGTTACCTGGATCATCTGGGGTAGACGAAAGGAAGAGGCGATAGGTAAATTTTCCAACGGCGGATGGGCACGACTTGATTCCATCAAAGCAGGAAAATGGAAGCCGTGGCATCCAAGACCGGTATTAATTCCTGTTGAAAGCTTTATGGAAAAAGACCATGACAAACAATCCCATTGGATCACTCCGGCACCCGACATCGCTATGCAGGCATTACTTGCTGAAAGGGATGGTGAACAAAGAATCTACGTAGTTACTGAAGAAACGCCACCTGAATACCATTGGATTCATGATCGCTGGCCAAGATTGCGCAGATTGTCCGGGCCAGAATCGGAACCATCATCCAACGACCTGATATAGATTCTTTCAGCTTGATTGACATTGCTACGGCTGGTGTGTTTGAATGCTGTTTCATATATCAAATATGGAGCACTCAAACATGTCAAGCCGTGGTGGAAAAAGAGAAAATGCAGGCAGGCCGCTCGGACAGGGCAAATATGGCGAACCGACGGTTACAATGCGTATACCCGAGAGTCAGGGAGCTTCCATCAAAAACTTTCTTGACGCATACCAGCGTAAAAGAACAGATTCCGCTAATGAAGCAACCAACGTGGATGAGTTCTTTATTCCTGCCATGAGCGATCAATCAACCTTGTTACCGCTTTTTTCCACCAAAGTGACAGCAGGTTTCCCCAGTCCGGCGGATGATCATGTCGAGAAAAGCCTCGATGTCAGTGAATTTCTAATTGATCATGCCGCATCGACGTTCTTCGTTACGATTAAGGGAGATTCGATGATTGATGTCGGTTTACTGCCAGGCGATAAAGTGGTGGTAGATAGATCAAAGACACCAAGCATCGGCGACATTGTGCTTGCAGTGGTGGACCGTGAATTCACTATTAAAATCTTTGATTACGGGGCGAACAAAATGCCCAGGCTGATGCCAGCCAATTCATCAGGTACTTACAAACCTATTTACATTCGCCCAGATACCCAGTTTGAGATTTTTGGTGTCGTGATAGGATCATTCCGCCGTTTCAAATGAGTACGTTGTTGCCGTGTTATGTATTGCTTGATCTGGAAACAACGGGTGCTACCCCAACTCAGGATCGTATCACTGAGATTGGCTTAATCCGGTATGAAAACGGTATTGAAGTCGGTCGTTGGACTACGCTCATCAATCCAGAAGTCAGTATTTCACCATTCATTCAGAGATTGACCGGCATAACCCAAAGCATGGTAAAAAATGCGCCGACTTTCTTTGAAGTTCGCAATATCCTGCTAGATTGGGTCGATGATGCCGTTTTGTGCGCCCACAATGTGCGTTTTGATTATGGTTTCCTCAAAAATGAGTTCAAGCGCATTGGTATTACCTTCCAGAAAAAACTCTTGTGCACGGTTAAACTTTCAAGAAAGCTATATCCGCAACATAAAGGACATGGCTTAGATGCCATTATAGAAAGATTCAAACTGGTTTGTGAGAATCGCCACCGGGCAATGGGTGATACGGAAATGATGGCGGCGTTTATTGCGGCGGCGTTCAATGAATTAGGTGAGCATGTCGTTCAGGAAGCTGCCCTGGCATTACTGAAACAGCAAGCCATTCCGGCTAATCTCGACCAACTTGAAATCAATGCGATACCGGACACCTTCGGTGTTTATTTATTCCATGGTGAGAGTGCGCTGCTGTATGTCGGTAAAAGTGTCACTTTAAGAACGCGTGTACTCAGTCACTTTCAGGGTGATCATAGCTCAGCCAAGGAAATGCGTATTGCCCAAGAAATCAAGCGAATCGAGTACCGCGTCACCAGCGGGGAACTCGGAGCGCTGCTATTAGAATCGCACTTGATTAAAGAATTTCAGCCTATCCACAACCGGCAGCTCAGGCGTGAGAGACAATTATGTGCATGGCAGGTTTCGGATAACCCTGCGGTCCGGCCATTGGTTACCTTGATTTATGAAAGTGATATTGACTGGACTACCTTAGATAATGTTTATGGCACTTTCAAAACCAAACGACAAGCACTGGAAATTCTAAATAAGCTTGCCGATGAGCATGGGTTATGTGATAAGGCATTAGGACTGGAAAAAGGCTCTGGCGTGTGTTTTTCTCATCAATTAAAACACTGCAAAGGCTTATGTGCGGACAAAGAATCTGCGGAATCTCATCGCTTACGCCTTTTGACAGCTTTAAGTGGTTACAAGCTTTTAGCGTGGCCGTTTAATGGTCGCATCGGGATTAGAGAACATAATCCGGATAATGACATGACAGAAGTGCATGTGTTTGACCAATGGTGTCATCTCGGAACAGCAAGAGATCATCAGGAATTTGATGAAATAGCGACGCATCCCCATTTTGATCGTGATACTTACCGCTATCTGCTGAAATTCCTGAACCGCAAAGATGTCGAAGTAATCGCATTGCATGGATAAGCATAACCGCTCCATCGCATTAATTGACGTGAACAACTTCTATGTCAGTTGCGAACGGGTATTCAATCCCAAACTGGAAGACAAACCGGTTGTAGTGCTATCTAATAATGACGGTTGTGCGGTTGCCAGAAGTAACGAAGTGAAAGCGCTGGGCGTCAAAATGGGTCAACCGTGGTTTCAGCTGAAAGATCTGGCCAAAAAACACGGAATCATTGCCTACTCATCCAACTATACTTTGTATGCCGACATGAGCAATCGAGTGATGAGCATACTGGCAGTGTTTAGCCCAAACCAGGAAATTTATTCCATTGATGAATGCTTTCTTGATCTGACTGGATTCAGAAAACAAAACCAGATTCTCTATGGTCAGCATATCCGTCAGCGGATCAAGCAATGGACGGGATTGCCGGTTTGTGTCGGAATTGGATCAACCAAGACGCTGGCCAAACTTGCTAACCACATTGCCAAAAAGAATCCTGAGTTCAATGGTGTGTGCGATCTGAGCGCCATGTCATCACAGCAACAAGATGAATGGTTCAGAAAAATAGAAGTCGGTGAGATCTGGGGTATTGGTAGGCGGCTTGCACCCAAACTGCATGAAATCGGCATCAAAACCGTGTTGGATCTCAAAACAGCATCGCCATCGCAACTGCGCGCCCGTTTCTCGGTCGTGATGGAGAAAACCATTCGCGAAATCAATGGCACTGCCTGTATCGAACTGGAAGAAATCAATCCGCCGAAAAAACAGATCGTCAGTTCCCGTTCGTTTGGAATTCCTGTATCCGATTTAGCCAGTCTGGAAGAATCGGTTTCTCTCTACATCAGCCGTGCAGCAGAGAAGCTGCGAAGACAACAATCGTATGCTGGATCGGTTCACGTCAATATTCGCACCAGTCCATTCAATGAAAAAGAACCTTTTTATGCCAACAGCATGACAATTTCTCTGCCAAGGCAAACGGACGATACAAGATTACTGACCAAGGTTGCACTCTGGGGATTACGCAGAATTTATCGCAGCGGTTATCGGTATCAGAAAGCGGGCGTGATGTTGTCTGAACTGGTGCCAAGGCAATACCGGCAACTGGATCTCTTTGGTTCGGTATCAGCAGCAGATAATCAATCCAGCAAGTTGATGAGTGTCATGGATCAAATCAATGCTCGTATGGGTCGAGGCACTTTAAAACTGGCATCCGAAGGCTACAAACAACCGTGGAGAATGAAACAGGGTAATAAAAGTCCCAACTACACCACAAATTGGGATGAATTGATTTGTGTTACGAAATGATCGGCAGATTGGCTCATAGTTTACCATTCAATATTTTATTTTATTTCATTCCATGCGCTGAAAATCTCTTCGTAGTGCACGCCTGGATGCTTGATCTACCAAACCAAATAGTTTATCAATCTCGCCTTTATTGCCAGATGGTTTGTGTCCTATTACCTTAACAAATTCGCAATTTAGTTTGGAAGTCAATCGATAGAATTCCTGGTACAGATCGTAATTATTGAGTTGTTTGTTCTTACTAGAAAAATAATTGCCTTGTTCAAGACGAGCGCGCCTTCCCGGCAGACGAATAATACTCTGTGAATCTGTATAAACCGTCAAAACCATGTCGCCACCACCGCCTAAAGCAACCGTTTCACTCAATGCCCACAGCAATGTTTGCAATTCCAATTTAGTCGAGTTGGTATGTTCAAAACGCTTCACTCTCACCGTATCTTTTAGCGATTCTATAGCTGCACCTAGCTCAGAAACCACAAGGTAAGCACCATATCCAATCTTTAATTGGTTATTAACACTACCGTCGATAAAAATATGAGAATAAAGCATTTCTGGATAAATTCTGCTTAAAACTAAAATTCAAAGCAAAGTATCACACTCTACTCGCCAATGGGATTAACTAATACGGCTCAGAAGTGTTAATCAGCGTGCAAAACTTACCAGGGTTCTGGGTGAAACAGCGTTGAAAAGTTTCCACTCTGGATTGTTAAATAACCGACATTTAGTCGGAGAACTCTGGAGAGAAGTGGCCTCGCAAATTCGGACAGTCGGATAAGTGGTAATCTTGCTCAATCTAAATCCGTGAAGTTCGCGGCAAAAAAGGAGCGAGAGTATGAGAAGGACGAGAAGGAATCACGCAGCGGGATTCAAAGCCAAGGTGGCAATAGCTGCGATCAAGGGTGATAAGACACTAGCTGAGTTAGCTGAACAATTTGATGTGCATCCGAACCAGATTTCGGAATGGAAGCAGCAATTACAGGAATCTGCAATCGATGTATTCGGGAGTAATTCAAAAGCAAAGGCCGCCGCGCCTGATCTCAAGATACTTCACGCCAAGATTGGACAGCTCACGTTGGAGAATGATTTTTTAGAAGGCGCGCTCATCAAGTCGGGATTGTTGAGCGCAAAGCGATGATAAACCGAACTCACGCACTGCCGCTGGTGAAGCAATGTCGGCTACTGGATGTGGCACGCTCAACAGCATACTACCGACCGGTTCCGCTATCAGCGGAGGAGCTTGTACTGATGCGCCGAATAGACGAATTACATCTGAACCATCCCTTTGCAGGCGCCAGAATGCTTTCCAAAATGCTCAAACGCGAAGGAAGTTTATTCGGTCGGCGTCGTGTATCTACGCTGATGAAGCGAATGGGAATACACGCAATCTACCGCAAGCCCAGCACCAGCAAGCGGTATCAGGCGCATCCAGTCTATCCGTATCTGTTGCGGAATTTGTCCATCACCCGCTCAAACAATGTCTGGGCAGCAGATATCACTTACATCCCAATGAAGCGCGGTTTCGTTTATCTGTTCGCTGTGATCGAATGGGCAAGCCGTCGAGTGCTGTCATGGCGATTGTCTAACACCTTGACTACCGACTTCTGCATTGAAGCTGTACAAGAAGCCATAAACAAGCATGGCAAGCCGGATATCTTCAATACTGACCAAGGTTGTCAATTTACCAGCTTGGAATTCACCGGGTTGTTGAAGTATAACGGTATCCAGATCAGTATGGATGGCAAGGGCAGTTGGCGTGACAATGTGTTTGTCGAACGGCTTTGGAAGAGCGTCAAATACGAAGAGGTATATCTGCACGCCTACGACAGCGTATGTGATGCAAAACAAGGCTTAGAAAAATATTTCATGTTCTACAACCAAAATAGACCTCACACCGCGCTTGACGACAAAACGCCAAATGAGTTCTACTTCGATAACCTGCCTACAATGCAAAAAGCAGGGTAGGCATTAACGCAAGGTTTCCACTTAAGATATGGAAAAAATTGTCCAATCAAGTGAGGCCACTTCTTATCTCCGAAACTGAATGGCGTTTCATTTTAGGATGATATATAGTTAAATCATCGAACAAACACCGCAATTTTATTGCCTCTTATTATTTTTTATGATAGCTAGATAATAAGTGAACTTTACAATTACTTATTAAAAATTAATGGAATTTCACCTTTATAGTTTTAACTGTCAGAGTCATCGTAGGAGGCGGTACATACTCAACCTTTTATTTTCCAAAGTAGCTCGGGGTTTTCAATGATCGTGGATAAGTGACATTATGAAAATTACAATAATTACTGTGTACTTGAGTTTTGTAATTACTGTTATCACAAACTCAATAGAAGCGAAAGAGATACAGCGAGTTGACCAAGATATTGATTGGATGACTGCTAATATAGCAAAAGAAGAAGATGCAGTACGTGACGCTAAAGGAATTAAAGCATTTCGGTCAGCCATGATTTCGCCCAAGGTTATTGAGCAAACGCGCCTACCAATTTTAGTGTTAGGTACCGGACCAGTAAGAGCAGCACCTAAGATTTATACGCAGGGTGACGCATATGCGTCGACTTACCGCATAGGCAATGATTCGAAACTTACTGTTCTCGGATCTCGCAGTGCTATCGCTATTGATGAACATTCAGCCATCTATGGAAAATTTAAGGTAGACGGCAAGTCATCTTACACGATTGATTTTTTCGAAGACGGCATAGACTTAAACTTTTCAAAATTTGGTGCAGCATACACTTTACGAATTACCTGCTCAACAGCATCGGATAAGCGTTGTACCGACACAAAATTCATAGTAGACGCCTATCAAAGCTTAATTGCTGTAGGGGGAGCAGGAAAATGAAAATCAACATGATGTTATTACAAAGCTTTATTCTTTTATGCTCTACGTCAATTACCCTATATGCAAATGAACAAAACTATATGCCAGCAGGCGAACTGGAGCCAGGTAGTGGAAATGGATTTAAAGATGACACTATATATTTTCCTGAAATGCAATTTCCTTTGCAGGGAGCAGCTTACTTAAACTCACAGGTTCATCGTCCAGGCGGTCAAAAGGCTGGAAGTCAATGTGCTGAAATTAATTATAACTATCCTTGGCGTGATAACTATTGTGAGAGCCGTCACAGGCCGATGGCTATGTGTTCTTCGGGGCGTGGTCACCAAGGTCAAGATATTCGGCCAGCAACATGCAAGCGTGATACACATTGGGCTGTGGCTGTGGAAGATGGTCTTATTGCTCAAGTTGGGAAATACAGCGTTACCCTTCAAACCCCAAAGGGAACGATGTATCGTTATCTACACCTTAATATGAATAAATTAGCTATTCGTGAGTCAGAAAGGGTTAAGAAAGGTCAAAAAATAGGTTTAGTCTCTAACCATTTCAATGGCACTCCAACAACTATCCATCTGCATTTTGAGGCAAAAGACACTATTCAATACAATGGCATCACACAACGACTTTTTTTACCAGTTTACTCATCATTAGTGCATTCATATAAAAATTTCCCAAAAACTTCCACGGCCATGGATAGTGGTCATTAAGCTCACGCTATTGCGTGAGCATCAATTTCTTGGAGCAACCAAAGTGATGGACAAATTAATATTAATCTTTATATTCACTTTGCTAGCAAGTAGCTGGGTTGTACAAGCTGAATCTTCATTTTCTGTTGAGACGGAAAAAGGGCCATATCTTCTTTATAAAAGTAGTCGTGCTCTTGTCATAGGAGCGGCCAAATATAAATTTTGGAGTCCCTTAGATTCCGTTCCAGAAGATGTTATTAATGTAAAAAACTCTCTTGAGAAACAGGGTTTTTATGTCAGAACCATACTAAATCCTGATGGAAAAAAACTAAGACAAAGCATAGAAGATTTCCTTAGCAATAACGAGGGCACTAGTGAAGAAATACGGGAAAGACGCTTAGTTATATATTTTGCAGGTCACGGAACAACTGATAATAAATACATAGGTTATTTAGTTCCCGTAGATGCTCCTGCTGATCCAGCAGATACTAAGTTCAATAAAACTGCTCTAGGCATGGACGTAATTAAAACATGGGCTGGTCGTTCGGAAGCTAAACATATTTTATTTGTTTTTGACAGTTGTTACTCAGGTTCCGTATTTCTTAAGAGAGGAAATATTCGTCCTCCTAACGAATTGTTTATTCGGGATGTTGACCAACCAGCTAAATATTTTATTACTGCAGGCAGCAAAGATGAAGAAGTGCCTGCTATAAGTGATTTTACTCCTGCCTTTATCCGAGGGCTTGAGGGTGGTGCAGATCTTGATAAAGATGGCTTGGTCACTGCTGTAGAGCTTGGCTGGTGGCTTAAAACTGAAATAACGAATAAAGGAAAGCAAACCCCCCAGTTCGGCACCGTCGAGGACATATTTAGCCCTGGTCAGGTCATCTTTGGTTATTCAACTGCATCGCCTAAAAAACTTGCATTGTATAGTAATAATCAACCAATTGCTCATATGGACCCAGCTGCCACCACTATTGCCACTCGCGGAAAGACAATACAATTAATTGGTGAACCATCAGATTCGAGAGGAAATGCGTTTAGAGGGATTCAACTGTATTATTATCAAAAAATAGGGGATGGCGAAAGAATTATTGATAGCCTTGAGAAAGGCGGCATACCTTATTTCACCACCCGTGCGCAGTTGCCTAAATTTAAAACAAATACCATCGCTTGTGGACCCGATACTCCAATTGAAGCAGTGCAGACTCTTGCCAAAACTTTAATCGATGATGGCATTATTTTGCAAGCCATAATTCAATTCAGGGAACCAGAAAAGAAAGTAGGCAGAATCGAATTGTTGGCAATGTCTGAAGATGCCAAAGGAGTAAAGGAAATGACATCAGCTCCGCTCACAATCGAACAAATTCAGAAGTTGAAATACTGTCCTGGTCGTCTCATAAATAAGTGACTTAATAAAATCAATGTGATCAGAGTAAATCTGAATTCGTCTAAGTCAATACCCAATCGGGGTGTTGTTAAGTCGATTTATTTGTCAATTTCCGGTTAGCGCCCAGTTAGATATACGTGCAGTGGCTATACCGTGATCTAATCATTAATCAGAAGAATTCCCCTATCGATCCAGCACCTACATGAATATTTTCATCTGAAACAATACAAACAACCAATGACTTAATGGTGTCGACACCAAGAATCGAACTCGGGACCTTCTCATTACAAATTTGACTAACTCCAGAGTTGGATGAGTAGATTTTTCTAAAAAAAATTTTTCACTCGCCTTTTATACCTGTTTTGCTGTCTACATAGAGTCTACACGAATCAGTAATTTTGTATAATTTATTTCAATCTATTGATTTAATGGTGCTGTTGAGAGGAATTGAACCCAAGACCTACTGATTACGAAACCTAGCTATAAATTTTGTGTTTATATAAATCAATAACTTGCAATGCTTGCCAAGCATAAAATCAGTGTCACACAACTACATATGATGTTATTTCAGGCACAGTTTGGCACAAATTTGACACAATCAATTTTTCGATCTGTAACATTTAAAATTGTATCAAAATTTAACTGCATGAGTTGGCTTGCTATTATTGATACAATGAAACCTTGGTAGTTTTATTTGATCGCATATACAGTTCCGATCCTATTGCCAAGATTCGTTGTCGGAGATGGAACTTAAGGAAGCTAAATAAAATACAATGAAAAATAAAGGGATAAGCTGGAGTGATGATTTCCAGGAAAAATAGATGGCATATTTCGTGTTGATAATTTTACCTGATGATACTTTGTCATGAGTGTGACTTTACAACGGGTTATAGCATTAGTCAGTAACGGGGATGTCCGTATATCTGAACATGGTTATGATGAGTTGTCACACGACAATATCTTTGCAAGAGATATTCTCTCAAGTATTGGTGAGGCAATAGTCGTGGAAGATTATCCAGACTATCCGAAAGGCCCATGCGTACTGGTGTTACAAAAAGATAAAAAGAACAAGCCAATCCATGTAGTGTGGGGTATTCCTAGAAATGCGGACATGCCAGCTGTTGTCGTTACGGCTTATCGTCCTGACTGTGATAAGTGGAGTAATGATTTTTTGAGGAGATTACGATGAATAATAAACATCTAACAAAATTGGTACGAGAAGGCCAATACATTGCGGAAGTTGAGATCGAGTTGATAGACGCAGGAGAAGGCTGGTCGCCTTATTTGTCGATTGAAGACGCATATAAATTGGATGATGTTCGTGCTGCCTTGCAGCGCGGAGATATTCGTGCCGCAGGAAAATTTGGTCGGGTTTATACGTTGACGCCTCTAGCAGTATAGATTCCGGGTATTGGTATCAGCTGGAAACTGACCGATAATCTATGTCCATACGCGGCAAGGGAGTCTATGTGCGGCGGAATTGAATATCAGGGTGAAAAGATATATTTCCCGCAACCGGGTGCGCGGTTGCCGGTGCGTTTGCGAGATGGCAGTGTAACTTGGATAACGTGGGGCAGGCGCAAGGATGAAGCCACCGGTAAATTTCCGAATGGCGGCTGGGCACGACTGAATTCCATCAAAAGCGGAAAATGGAAGCCCTGGCATCCAAGACCAGTTTTAATTGCCGCTAACCAGTTCATGGAAAAAGACCATGACAGTCAATCCCGCTGGATAGAGCTGGATAAGGGGATGGTGATTCAGGGATTATTGGCAGAAAGAGACGATGAAATGCGGGTTTACGTGGTGACTATCAACACGCCACATGAATATGCCTGGATACATGACCGCTGGCCAAGACTGGTTAGGTTGGCGGATCAATAATGGGTTATTTTGCATAAAGGTACGTAACGCACCAAAGGATTCCAGCTATCCTATCGAAAATGAATCAATATTGTCTTCTTTGAAGTATCCAAATTCTAGTGTAAAAAACACCCAGGTTTTAGGGGTTGAAGAATATCCATTTTTCATTGTAACTCAGGCAATTAGTAATTCTTATTTGGTGCGTTACGTACCTTTATGCAAAATAACCCAGTGATCAGAAAAGCTCAAAAACAAAGTAATGTGGCGATCTTTTATTAATTTATAATATATAACAACAAGTTTGTAACGAACTAAATTATGGGCGCTAATTTACACCAAATCCCCTGATCTTACTTTTTATCAATACCCGCCTTTTGAAACTGCTACTCCAGAAAAGTGATGGATGAGTAATTTTTCAGAAGTGACTATTTACAAAGGTAAGGCTTCTCATGGAGAATGATTACCAGGGATGAACGATGTACCATATGAAAACATTGAAGCGAAGCGTATAAATGCCAACTTTTGTAGACCTATTTTGTGGTGCAGGTTTGGGCGCTCGGGGAGCTGTGCAAGGAGGTGGCATTCCCTTGCTGGGACTGGACGCATGGCATTTGGCCACAAAAACATATAAAGCCAACTTTCCGGAAGTAGACATTATCACGGAATACATAGAGAAAGTGAATGTCAATGATCTGGGTAAACGCTACAGGCCTGATGTCCTACTCACATCCCCAGAATGTACGGCACATTCTATCGCCCGCGGGGCCAAACCAGGATTAGAGAGTAGCAGAGAGTCGGCGATTGATATTGTTCCGTGGATTGAATCGATGCAACCACGCTGGGTAATTGTCGAAAATGTGAACCAGATGAAAAAATGGACTCGCCACAATGAATTGGTCGAAACTATTGAAGGCTTGGGTTACACAATCAGCGATCTTTATTTAAATTCTGCAGATTTTGGATCGGCTCAGGCGCGCAAGAGGATGTTTTTGGTTTGTGATAGGGAAGGTTCTTTAGTGACCAAAGAAGATCTTCTGATGACCAAGGAAAACCCAAAAATGCGCTCCTGGGATATCATTGACTGGAATGCAGGTTATCTTTCTAAAGAACTTTACTCCCCTGGAAGGGCCAAGGCTACCATAGAGCGGGCAAAGCGAGCTATTGCAAGTTTGGGTCGAAATATACCATTCATAATTGTTTATTATGGCTCTGATGCTGCAGGTGGTTGGCAAACGCTTGATGCCCCTCTTCGCACCGTAACCACCATCGACCGGTTCGGCTTGGTTACATGGAAAAGTAATAAACCCTATTTGCGCATGCTACAACCGGGGGAATTATTGAAGGCTATGGGGGGGGGCAAGGAACATCTGCTCCCTTATGGTACTAGACGTGAGAAAGTAAGGCTATGTGGAAATGGGGTCTGTTCTGACGTCATGGTTGCAATCTTTCTATGGATAAGCGCCATGCAGCATCCGTCGCATACTACGAGCTCAAAGTCGGTAACTCGCGCTTCAATAACGCACACCATTGCTTAGTCGCAGGCTCAATCCAACTTATATTGCTACTGAAATGCCGTCCAGCCAACTTGATATTAGTGTTGGTGAACTATAGCCGGCATTGCGCAACAAGTGCACGATATCCATGGCCGAGACGAAAATAACCGGGTGCCCGTCATCGACAACTTCCTGATAGGCCTGTCTGTCGATAAATGATGTTGTCACGAGCACACCGAACTCCCTATGCTTGATTCGGCTGATGATCCGGGAGACTTCCCGTACCCCGACTGAACTGGTCAATCCATAGCACTTTGCCTCAAGTGCAAAAGCGACCTCTATGGACGCCGACCCGCGGCCAAGTTGAAGCATACCAATGCCGTCACGCCCGCCATCTCGCCAGGGGCGGGTGAGATCAAGCTTGGTGACATTTCCGAGAAGTAGTTTTGCAAGAGCGCCAGCACACGCTTCGAATCCAAACGCGTCGTTCTGGAAGCGAGCCTTGATGACATGTATCAGAGCCTTGTCTTTGTCGTTTGCTGGTAGTTGCTCCGCTTTCGTTCGGATCAACTGCGTCCTTGGTGCCTCAAGCGGTTTAGCAACACCATTTTTACCCCAGGCTTGCCAAACCATCGGAGCTTGCACATTGCTTGGCACACCCGTACCCATTGCGTGGATCCATTCACGACTGATAACGGCTGCATCAAGGATCGTAAAAACAGCACGGTAATTCTGGAACCGTTCCGAATTGGCTGTCTTCCATACCGCCACCAAGTCTTCCGTCGCCGGCATTGCAGGATGTCCAGGCACAGCCAAGCCTCTAAAACGAAAGGACCGACCTGGACTTTCAGAAGTGAAGATGAGGATGGGTGGAACTTCTTTGCGACGACCACTATGCGCAAGATCAAATATATTCTTCAATAGTAGATTTCCGAACCGCGGAGTGTCATGCAGTTGTTGACCCGGCTGGCGATTGTCGCCGTAGTAGACGAACCGGCCTGTAGTTGGATCAAGTTCGTCGGGCCAATCGGCCTCTGCAAGATTCGACGTGAGAACAAGTAGTGTCGGTCGATCGCGGGTGCCACGATAGCGGAAACCACCCTGCCGACTTACCCCAACGAGTTTCACCAACGGGTCTGCCACCCCACCTTTGTCAGTCTTGAAACCCTTGTAGAGAGCATCAACAATAAGATCGATTGTGCCGTAAGCGTCCAACGCCACCATCTAACAATTTTTAATGCGCTCAATTATCCTCAAACATTTTTTGAGAGGATAACCAATGGCATTACCGATACATCAGCATAAACATATAGCAGCCTGGCAGTCGAGTGGATTATCGCAGGTGGCCTATTGTCGTCAGCATCAGTTGAATTCCAAAACGTTCGCGAACTGGTTGCGGGTTTATCGTACTCAACCAGTTGCTGCAGTTGCCTCGACTTTGATTCCGGTTGAGATCAAGTTGGAGCCTTCGTCATCCGGGTCACTGTGTTTACATTGTCCGCAAGGTCATACGCTAGAACTACCAGCAGAGATATCACCACAATGGCTGGGGCAGTTGCTGAAATGTCTGGATTGATTGCTAATCCGGGTAGCATCTGGCTTGCAGTAGAGCGGGTTGATATGCGCCGTGGTATTGATGGTTTGTCGATGCTGGTGCAAGAGTCTCTGGCGCATGCGCCCTGCGCAGGTTCAGCTTTTGTGTTTTGCAATCGTGCCGGAAATCGCATCAAGGTGTTGTTGTGGGATGGCACCGGCGTGTGGTTGTGCCAGCGCCGTTTACATCAGGGTAAATTTGTTTGGCCAAAGTCAGATGAGCGCTGTTTTGTATTGACGCCAGCACAGTGGAATTGGTTGGTAGCCGGTGTTAATTGGCAGCGATTATCGGCGTTGCCACCTGCACATTTAAAGGTTTGAAAGATAGTTAAAGCATCTATTTATCAGTGTTTTAGTGGGTCATGCGGTATAATTAGCAGCATGAATGCACTCGCCAAATTGGACCAATTGAACCTTGATGCGGATACTAAAATCCAGATTCAAATGCTGTTTGAGCAGTCACAAAAAGAGATTCATTCTCAGCAACTCAAAATTCAAGCATTAACTATGGAGCTGGCCTATTTGCGCCGGAACCTATTTGGCAAAAAGAGCGAGTCGTTATCTGCACACTCCGATTTGTTCGAGGAAACCTTACAAACTGATCTGGCGGCGGTACATGCCGAAATCGAACAGCTCGACCCATCAGCAAAAGCCGATCCGGCTAAATCAACACGTTCCCGCGCTGGCCGCCAGCCGTTACCAGAACACCTGCCACGTATTGAACACCGTCACGAGCCTGAGTCCTGTCAATGCGATCAGTGTGGCCAGAATCTGGTCAAAATCGGTGAAGATGTTAGCGAACAGTTGGATGTGGAGCCAGCAAAATTCTTCGTTCACCGTCACATCCGCCCACAATATGCCTGCAAGACCTGTGAAAACGTTACCGCCGCACCTATCCCGCCAGCCATTATAGATGGTGGCATGGCCGCGCCCGGTCTACTGAGTTGGGTACTGACAAGCAAATACCTGAATCATCTCCCGCTCTATCGCTTAGAACAGATTGCCGTGCGTGAGCAAGTTACGCTATCACGTTCCACCCTGGCGGAATGGGTCGGTCGTGGCGGTGTTGCTTTGCAACCTTTAGCAGACCGACTGACTTGGCACCTGTTGCAAGGCAACTCGCTGCATGCCGATGAAACACCAGTCGCACAACTTGACCCCGGCAAAGGCAAGACTCGCAAGGCCTACTTGTGGGCCTATCGCAGCAACGACCTGGAGCCTGGGCCGCGCATCATCGTGTTCGACTATCAAGCCGGTCGCAGTGGCCGGCATGCGCAAAGCTTCCTGGAAGATTGGCGAGGTCATTTGCTGGTCGACGACTATGGTGGCTACAAAGCCCTGTTCTCTGGAAAGCAGGCAAACCCATGTATTGAATTGGCTTGTTGGGCACACGCACGGCGTAAATTCTTCGATTTGCACAAGGCAAATGACAGTCCGATGGCTTTTGCAGCGTTACAACGCATTGGAAACCTATATGCAATTGAAGCAGAAGGTAAAGACCTGACTATCGAAGACCGTCAACAACTACGAGAAGAAAAAAGCCTGCCCGAGTTGAAAGCATTACATGGCTGGCTGGTGCAAACCCGCGCTCAAACAGCAAATGGCGGTGGCTCCGCCAAAGCCTTGGATTACACACTGAAACGTTGGGCCAGCTTGATTCGCTATGCGCAGACCGGACACCTGCCAATTGACAACAATCCCGTAGAAAACGTCATTCGACCCATCGCGATTGGTAAAAAGAACTGGTTGTTCACCGGCTCTGAACGTGCCGGTCAACGTGCAGCAACCATTCAAACTTTATTCGGCACGGCCCAACTCAACGGCCTGAACCCTTCTGCCTGGCTTAAAGATACGCTCATCAAACTACCCACTTGGCCTAATTGTCACCAACAATGTAAAACTGACCCACTAACGACAATTTAAAATTGACCCACCTGAGGCAAAATTGCCGCTGATGTTTTTATGGACAAGGCGGTGTAATTTAAATGTTGACTCAGGAGATATTAGTGGAAATTCATGTGTTACACCGGCAGGGCAAGAGCATTCGTTCGATAGCCAAAGCATTAAACGTTTCACGCAATACCGTGCGTAAATACTTGCGCGATATTGCCAGAACACCAACCTACAGCAGACGGGATGATCGACCCTCAAAACTTGAGCCATTCAAGACCTATTTACTTGAGCGAATTGAAGCGGCCCGACCAGAGTGGATACCGGCAACTGTGTTGTTTCGGGAGCTTCAGGCCAAAGGATATGATGGCAAGGAAGGCATTCTTAGAAACTATATCCGGCAATTTAAGGTGATCCGGACCGAACCGGTGCGGCGCTTTGAGACTCCCTCAGGGCAGCAAATGCAAGTGGACTTTACCACTATTCGCCGTGGCAGGCAGAAACTAAAAGCTTTTGTCGCCACGCTCGGTTTTAGCCGAGCAACCTATGTGCGCTTTAGTGAATATGAACGCCAGGAAGATTGGTTGTCAGGTATTGAGAATGCATTATATTACTTTGGTGGCGTGCCCAAAGAGCTGCTGTTTGACAACGCCAAATGCATCATGATTGAGCGCGATGCCTATGGCGAAGGCTTGCATCGCTGGAATGCCAAATTACTTGAGATGGCTAAGGATTACGGTTTTAATCTTAAAGTATGCCGACCTTATCGTGCCAAAACCAAAGGTAAGGTAGAGCGGTTTAACGGTTACTTGAAATCCTGCTTTATCACACCGTTGGTTGCGTCACTCAAACAAGCAGGGCTGGCGCTGGATGTCGATACCGCAAATGCTCAGGTAGGTAACTGGCTGCATGAGGTGGCTAATCAGCGTATCCATGCCACCACTAACGAAAAGCCTCAAGTCTTGCTGGAAAAAGAGCGTTTCAGTTTACAGCCATTGCCCGAGGGCATGATAAATTGCCTGACAAGTATAACGATAAAGCAGCGGCAGGCCATACCGGTAGAAAGTTTCCAGCATCCGCTATCAGTGTATGATCAACTGTTGGAGGTGATGCGATGAATCTGCAATTACAACGCATTCTGCATGCCTGTGACGTATTAAAACTACCTGCTATCGCCACAGAATGGTCAGCAATAGCTGATCGCGGTGCCGCACAAGGCAATACCTTTGCCGACTTCCTCGACAATTTACTCCAGGTAGAGATAGAGGCCAGAAGGCTGCGCACGCGCGAAGTATTACTTAAAATGGCAGGATTGCCGGCCATCAAACACTTCGACGACTTTGACTTCCGCTTCGCCACCGGCGCACCACGTAAACAGCTACAGGAATTAACCAGTCTGGTGTTTATTGAACGTACCGAAAACATTGTACTGCTCGGTCCAAGTGGCGTAGGTAAAAGTCATCTAGCTATTGCGCTGGCTTACAGTGCCATCATGCGTGGTATAAAAGTCCGTTTTATCACCGCAGCTGATTTAATGCTGCAATTGGCAACTGCCAAAAAACAAGGGAGACTGGATACGTATCTCAAACGCAGCGTGCTATCTCCTAAGCTATTAGTCATTGACGAAATAGGCTACCTCCCGTTTGGCAGGGAGGAAGCCAATCTGTTCTTCAACGTCATTGCCAAGCGCTACGAGCAAGGCAGTGTAATCGTCACCAGCAACCTGCCATTTTCACAATGGTCAACTGCTTTTGCTGATGATCAAACCTTAACCGCAGCATTATTGGACAGATTGCTGCATTATGCGCATATCGTGCAAATCAGTGGTAACAGCTACCGGTTAAAAGGAAAGAAATCGGCAGGGATAGCCCCCACTGCCGAACAAGTTAAACAATGATAAGCATCAGGATGGGTCAAATTTAGATTGACGTTTTTATTTGATAAGTGGGTCAGATTTCAATTGCTGTTGACAAATAGTCGAATTGACGAATTGCTGCCGTTGTCACCTGAGTTTATTGAAACGCTAAAGTAGATGAATTGATAGAGATAGATGGTGGCGTTGGACGCTTACATTGTGCCGAGTTCCTCACCTGAATAAACACTCATCATTGTTTTATCCCTATACCTGAAAGACGACTTGCCACGAACTCGGCTACCTTAAGCGCACAAAGTTCAGCTGAAACCTCGACATCATGCTCCCAGAAACGCAACACTCCCCATCCCGCCGTGGTAAGCACTTGGTTCGTTTCAATATCGCGCTGCACATTTCGCTCCAACTTTGCCTGCCAAAATGCTCGGTTCCCCTTTGGGATTGTGCTGTGAAGTGGACACTGATGCCAGAAGCAGCCATCAACGAACACGGCCAAGCGTGCCCGCTTAAACACCAAATCAGGTCTGACACGTCCAATGCGCTGATGAAGACGATACCGTAGACCAATGGCCCATGCGGCGCGCCTCAATTTCAACTCGGGCAATGTGTTCTTGTCACGTATACGAGACATCAACTCGCTCCGCTTTGTTTCAGACATCATATCGCTCATGTTTACTCCTGGTTTGTTTCTGAAATATCCGAAACTGGTCCGATAATATCTGTCACCCCAGAGGATTCCAATCAACGCAACTCAGGGATTCCTTCGTGGATTGGCGAGTAGGTGGCAAGTCGGACAGTATTCCAGCAATCCGGTTTCTTGGCCCATTCTGAGATCATTTTCCCATCTGAAGATCGGTGCAGAACTGCGTTGATCTCTGGAGCCCAAGCCTGCAACTGACTTCTGAGAGCGGGTGAGATATCCTGGTTGATCCAGATTCTCTCGAAATTGACTGTACTACCGACTCGGTCGGCGACCACGGCGATGAGGTAGGCCACTACATTTCCCTGGAAAGCCGGGAACATTGGGCGGATAAGCGCATGGGTCTTCTTAAAAAGAATTGCCTTGGCAATCATTACTTTGTAGATTACAACGTCAGGAAGAGGCATCGGTGGCTGCCCCTCAGGTGCCTTGAGACTATCCATGAATCGTTCAAAGTTCTTTTGCGAGCCAAGACTAACGAGATCGGGTTTGCGATCCCATGCATTGAGATATTTGGCAAGATCCGTCTTGGTGATTTTTCGAGAAGGCGGAGTAACAACTTCCTTTAGGTGTTTCAGGCGAGCGGGTGTGACCCCCTCTCGCGCCAACATTGTGCTGTAACTACCAGCGGCCCTCTCGTAAAACCAGCGACCGACCCCATCAGGGCAATACGTTGATAGTGCAAGCTTTTCCATCTCGACATGAAAGGGATTGTTGGCCGACAGGTCGGATTGTTTGACCGAGTTTTGGCTATTGGCATACTTGGAAATGTCAGAGATTAATGCCTCTTCATTTACCGCATCTTGCGAACGAAGGATGATGACCTTGGCTGGGACTCGCACGCGTCGCAAATCGATCTCTGGCGATCTTTTTTTTGTGAAGTATAAGTGTAAATAGCGGAGTAAAAATGCACCACTGAGGCGCACTAGATTACGCGACAATCGCGCAGTAATAGTGTACCAATCTGAAGCCTGTAAGCTGATGCGATGAGCATCAAGTGAAAGGCGATAAGGATGTATACAGTGGAACTATATGTGAAGATTCGACGAGCGGTGATGGTGGAAGGCAAAAGCGAGCGTGAAGTTGCGCGATATTTTGGGGTTCACCGCAAGACTGTTAAGAAGATGTGTCAATATTCAATGCCGCCGGGTTACCGGCGCAAGAGAGAACCCATTTCCCCTAAGCTAGCGGGATTCACCGGCATCATTGATGCCATTCTGGAAGCCGACAAACAAGTTCATGTCAAACAACGCCATACTGTGGTGCGGATACTGGAGCGGTTGCGCGATGAGCATGGGTTTACTGGTGGCTATACCATTGTTCGTAACTATGTCCACAAAGCTGCAGCGCGGCAGAAAGAGATGTTCATGCCATTGGCGCACCTGCCTGGTCATGCGCAGGTGGATTTTGGTGAGGCCGATGGCTATATTGGCGGTAAACTGGTTCGATTCCATTATTTCTGCCTTGATCTACCCCATTCGGATGGTTGCTTTGTCAAAGCCTATCCGACTGAAGACACCGAATCCTTTCTGGATGGGCATGTGGCTGCCTTTGAATTTCTGGGTGGAGTGCCGCAATCGATTCTGTACGACAATACCAAGATTGCGGTAGCCAAGATACTGGGCGACTGCAAACGTCAGCGTACAAAGGCATTCAGTGAACTGCAAAGTCACTATCTGTTTGAAGACAAGTTTGGCCGGCCTGGCCGCGGCAATGACAAGGGTAATGTTGAGGGCATGGTTGGGTACAGTCGCCGCCACTTAATGGTGCCGCGACCTATTGTTGCTGATTTTAATGTCCTGAATGCGAAACTGCTGGATGGATGCATCAAGCGCCAACAAGCTAAGCTACGCGGCCAAACTGAAACCATCGCTGAACGGATGAAACGCGATACGACTGCACTGATGGCTTTACCTGCGGTTGCTTTTGATGCCTGCCATAAGATTTCTACCCGAGTATCTTCATTGTCTCTGGTACGTTATCGAAGCAATGATTACTCAGTACCTACTGAATACGGCCACCGGGAAGTACTGGTCAAGGGTTATGTGGATCATGTCGACATTTGCTCAGGCGCGGACATCATCGCGCGACATGTGCGCAGCTATGGTCGGGAAGAATTCATATACAACCCATTGCACTACCTGGCATTACTGGAACAGAAACCGCGTGCACTCGATCAAGCAGCCCCCTTGCAAGATTGGCTGCTACCTGAAGTATTCGATCGGCTACGTCGCGTGTTGGAAGTTCGCATGGAGCGCCGCGGTCGCAAGGAATATATCCAGATCTTGCGGTTGCTGGAGAATTTCAGCCAAGCACAAGTCGAGCAGGCAATCAAACAAGCGATGGGGTTAGGCACAATCGGTTTTGATGCCATCAAGCATTTGATCCTTTGTGCAATTGAACGACGACCTGCCAAGCTCGACTTGACGCTCTATCCCTATTTGCCTCGTGCCAGTGTTAAATCCACTGAACCCAGATCTTACCTAAGCTTGCTGCAAATGTCTGGGGCAAACCAACCATCTATGGAGGTGCGTTATGACTGATACCTCCATCTCTACCACGGTTGCGCCGCAAGTCTTGCTGATCAATCACTTCAAGACATTGAAGTTACCGACCTTTGCACATGAATATGAGAAAGTTGGCATCGAGTGCGCACGTGAGGGCATAGACTATGCACGCTACTTATTACGATTGTGCGAGCTGGAATGCATCGATCGTGAACAACGCAATACCGAACGACGCATACGGCAAGCAAAATTTCCGGTGACTAAAAGCCTGGACACATTCGACTTTGTTGCTATCCCTGGCTTGAACAAATCATTGGTACTGGAATTGATGCGCTGCGAATGGCTCGACCTGCGCGAGAACATCATTGCGTTGGGCCCATCTGGTGTTGGCAAGACTCATATCGCACTGGCTTTAGGGCTGGCTGCCTGTCAGAAAGGCATGAGTGTTTTATTCACGACAGCTGCAGCGTTAGTGCATGAATTGATGGAAGCGCGTGATGAAAAGCGGTTGCGTACCTTGCAAAAACATTTGGCCAACGTCAAGTTGCTGATTATTGATGAACTGGGTTATGTGCCATTTACAGCAGTTGGGGCAGAGCTTTTGTTCGAGGTATTCAGCCGTCGTTATGAACATGGTGCCACCTTAGTTACGTCCAATTTGCCGTTTGATGAGTGGACCAGTGTTCTGGGATCAGAACGATTAACTGGCGCGTTACTGGATCGTTTAACCCACCATGTCCATATTCTCGAAATGAATGGCGAATCTTATCGCTTGAATGCAAGCAAAAAACGACAAAAAACAGACGATGCAATCCAAATCAACAAAGGAGGATACTAACCAATATAAATAATGTGGAGGGTGCTGTGTTTTACCGGCAACCAGAAAATATAAAAAATCAGAAGCGCAAAAACAGAGGTCAAATCCCTCTTTTTTATTAACTTAATTGGTACACTCTTCGCGCGATATTTGGTACCTTTTTACTCCGCTATTGACATAGAATGCCAGTACTATCGTCACCGAGTGGCAACTGCTGAAGGCGGGTTGAAAGGCCAAAGCCGTGTAGTAAACCAAATAGAAAAACTGCGCCTAACAGGTTGGGTGATTTCATATCCAGATACTTCTGAAAGCCGCCGTTATTGTCAAAACCCTTATAGATCACACTAAGTGCAATAATCGCGTCAATCAAAAAATAATTCCAGGTAATCTGGTAGAAGGTTGCAAAAATCAGAGTAATACAGTGTCCGACCGTGAAGGCTGTTACAAACTTGGCTATATCCTTGAAGCTGGTCAGGAAAAACACTACCCCAAATAGGAATAATAAATGGTCATATCCAGTCAGCATATGGGTAGCGCCAAGCCCTATGTATTGGAGATACCCACCACTCAACATTCGCAGCTTATCTTCCTCAGAAATACCGTGTGCTAACGCTGAAACTGGTATTAATAAAAATAATAATATTATAAATTTGTATCTGGTAAAGAAGCGCATATCCGGAGTTGGCACTATATTTTTCTAAAAAATGGTTTTGATGGCTATTTGCTAGACTGGATACGCGTGACTATATAGTCACTGCCTGATTGAATGAATGTAAAGGTCACAACATTATCCACCTTGATTTCTTGCAATAATGCTCTATCCTTAATCTTGAAATTCATGGTCATAGACGGCCATTTGAGGGATGCAATCGGGCCATGGGCTAGCTTCACGATGCCTTGGTTCATATCAATCGCTTTGACAGTTGCTATACCCTCATGAGAGACGACCATTTCTTCCTGTGCTGCGATTGCTATATCGGCAAGTTGCATGGCCAACACTCCAGACAATATTATTAGCACGAACATACTGCAAATATTGGCAAAAACATTACTAATGTTTCTTTTCAAGATTATCACTCCGATATAAATATAGTTTTGCACACATATTAGTAAGCAATAATCTGCTTAACATTCGATTTGAACAATCTTTGCAGGTTCAATTCCCCACTCCTTGGAACAGAGAAGCTAGTTGAAACTAGTACATTGAAGTGCGTAGTTTATACCGCTGCTGCAAGCAGCGGAGTGCTTTATTAAGAATTTGTTTAACTTAAAAATTAGTAGCGTTCAAGATGATATAGTTATTTAATGTACACATTTACATTAACTTATCAAATTGAGTGTTTTTTAAGTTAAGTCTAAACAGGTTTATTACAACCTTGACAGAATTCCAATAAGGACTAGAAACCACGATAACGTTTAGCACTTGGTGTTCAAGAATCTGTACAGCAAGAAGAATTGCTACCGGACAGTTGAATCGGTGGACATGGTGCATCGCCATAAGAGCAGTAAACACAGCAGTCTCCAGCTTTAGGCTTCAATAAATGGTGACAAGATTCACATTCATAAAAAAATTGACAGGCATTGGTCGGCATCGTCTCCAATTTTTGAGTTCCACAATTCGGGCAAGTAATAGTCGATTGCAACTGTATCGTTTTCATTTATGCATATTTATCACGTAATTATTAAGTTTACAAAACCTTCGGAGCTCTCAAATAATTATTTATTATGATGATAAAACAAAAGTTACTCATTTCTACTTTAAACCACTTCTGCCGGTGCTTGCTTACAGGGATGGGATGTATCTCCGCGCTCAAATTGGACGGTGGTATGCTGAATTCCAAACAGCTCACGCAATTCATTATTGATGTGAACCAATAGCAAATCATCAATGACCGCATCTGGCTTGACTAGATGCACGGTTAGTGCAATTTCCGTCGTGCTCATTGCCCAGATATGTAGGTCGTGAACTGCTTCAATCCCTGGAAGACTAGCGAGGTAAGCTTCAACTTTGGACGGATGGATATTTGCTGGAACAGCATCAAGAGCAAGGCTTAACGATTCACGGAGCAAGCCCCAAGTGCCAATACCAATAATTACTGCGACCACAAGGCTCATGAATGGGTCCAACCACAACCAGTCCGTAAATTTTATGGCAATAGCTGCCAAAACGACGCCAAGAGAAACTGCTGCGTCAGCCATCATGTGCAAATATGCACCGCGAATATTCATATCTTGCTTTTGGCCGGACATGAACAGCCATGCCGTGAACCCGTTGATGACTATGCCAACTGATGCCACCCAGATGACTGTGTCACTTGCCACTGCCTCGGGATGGCCAAATCTGAGAATGGCTTCCCAGGCGATAGCGCCAACAGCAACAAGCAAAACTAGCGCATTAATCAATGCAGCCAAAATAGAAGTACGGCGCAAACCGTAAGTATGCCGCTGTGTTGGTAACTTGCGCACTAAGACGCTTGCGCCCCACGCGAATAATAAACTCAAAACATCGCTGAGGTTATGGCCTGCATCTGCCAACAGCGCGAGAGAATTTGCAAATAAACCAAAAACAATTTCAACCACAACGAAACCTGCATTTAGCGCAATCCCTATTGCGAATGCGCGATGAAAGTTTTTGGGAACATGGCTATGATCATGATCGGGGGAGTGGTTATGTGCCATATATAGATTCTCTTTCCGACATGTGAATTTCTAAAAATAGCGGATATATTAAAATTAGATGGAACCGATCGGAGATTCGTAGACTGAACTGCAATGGTTATGTCAACATGATCAGAAACATTGAAATAAAACGCTGCGCCAAATTATGGCACAAATTGCTCACTATCCCATTACGGTATGTATTTTAAGGAAACACAATGCGAAGAGAACAACTGGAAGAAAATCAGATAGGGTTATATGCTGTGGCCTTGGCTGTCGGGATGGGGCTTGGGTTGTGGAATTCTAGCTTTGGCGCAGGCCTGGAGTATTTGATTTCCCCCGTGCTTGCAGTATTGCTTTATAGCATGTTTGCGCAAATCCCTTTTCTTCAACTACGCGAGGCGTTCGCGAATAAGCGGTTTACAGCTGCGCTATTGCTAGTTAATTTTAGCATCGTGCCCATCGTTGTTTGGTTATTGTCATTTTCTTTGCCGGAGCACTCGCCGCTGTTACTAGGGGTATATCTGGTTCTGTTAACACCATGTATTGATTACGTTGTCGTTTTTACTCACCTTGGTCGTGGCAATGCCCGGCTTGTACTTGCTTCCACGCCTTTGTTGCTGCTTACCCAGATGCTTCTTTTGCCCGTGTATCTATGGCTTTTCATGGGAGAACAAGCTGCACAAGTCATGAGTGCTGAGCCTTTCCTTGAGGCTTTTCTTGTATTGATTGTGTTTCCTCTAGGGCTTGCCTTACTAACGGAGTTTTGGGCAAAGCGCCAGCGTAGCGGTGCAATCTGGCTTGAAGTCACGGCGTGGTTTCCGGTGCCATTTATGGCGGTTACATTACTTCTCGTCGTGGCATCTCAAATTGGCAGAATAGAAGAATACCTCCCTGTTGTGGAACAAGTTGTGCCAGTTTATATTGCCTTTATGGCTATCATGCCCTTTCTTTCTCGCTTGATAGCATATGCATTTCGCCTGGACACACAGGCAGGAAGAGCACTTGTTTTTAGCGCAGGGACGCGGAATTCGTTGGTGGTTCTGCCTTTAGCGCTGGCTTTGCCGGATGGTTGGATTTTGGCATCTGTTGTAATCGTGACTCAAACGCTGGTGGAACTAATCGGTGAGCTGATTTACATACGATTGGTGCCTTCGATTATCTTTCAAGAGTCTAAAAGTTTAGAAATCTCAAAAGTGCTTAGCAAAAAGAAGTAATTAGGATAAACAAGTTGTGCTTCTATCCGGGAAAGACATTCAGTTTTAAAAATATTCGGAGAATTAGCTATTATCTCTTGCGGCAGTAGCAATAAACAAACTGCTGAACAGTGCCAAATGGCGTGTGGTGTGCTTCTTTTTCATGTTCGACCAGCTGAAAAGTATCTCCAAATACCGCATGTAGGGCTTCAGGTTGGTATCTCATCACGGGTAGACCACTACATTTCTCTGGCCCATCTTCGGCAAAAGTGGCAACAATCACATGGCCGCCTGGCCGAACCGAACTTAAGACACGCTCGACATAAGCATGGCGATCTGCCGGATCAGTCAAAAAATGGAACACTGCACGGTCATGCCAAATGTCGAATCGGTTCATGGGAAACTTTGCACGGGTAATATCGCCTTCTATCCAGTGAACAATATTCGCATGTTTCCCCAAACGCTGCCTTGCAACAGCAAGCGCAGTCGATGACAGATCAAATACTGTCAAATCAGTATAGCCTTCTGCCACAAGGTCATCTACTAGTCTGGAAGTCCCCCCTCCCACATCAATAATGGCCGCATCTTTACCGAGTCTTGTATTATGGATTAATCGCAGAGACTGGTCAGCGTGTTCCTGAAACCAACTAACTGAGTCAGATGCCTTAGTGGTATACCTGTTCCCAATGCCGCTTATTATCCATGGGGTAATTTCTCTAAAAGCACAATACCTTATCTGAATCGTGAATCAGCGTATATAAATCCTGCATCGTGGATATCGAACAGATTCCTAACTCTTCAGACTCACGAAGCTTAAGACAGGTTCCGCAAGCTAAAATTGCACCGCCTATATCCGAAAAACTGTGAATCTGGCCGGTAATATCAAACTTGTCCCTATCAAGAGATTCTACCTCCACACCTTTTCCGAGTAAAAACACTGAAACAGTATCCCCCTGCTTGCGGGAGAAAATTCCAAGTCGGAAGGCGTTCCATACAGTTTCTGAGTCATTCGAATAAATGATAATTCCGAGTTTCATTTAATTTCCTTCAATTCCATTAGTTGTTCGTTAGCCTCGATAAGAAGCTAACTGTATGCAGTATAGAATTCTTGTGTAGAAATTTGTTAAATTTTTAGATTGGAATCGTGCTAATCGGATTAGGGTTAGCGTGCCAATTTCTCGTAATTCGGTATGGGTACTAATACTCCGCATCGGCAGCACTTAGATTTGTAATGATTAATGGGATGGATCTGCTGTAAAACGTTGCTTCTGCTTCTATTGCAGTCTTGACGCATTGTGACTTTCTAATAATTTGACCCAGTACACTACGGTTTAGGTTGAGCAAAGCTAATACTTAGCGGGCTGTCCGAATTTGCGTGGCCACTTCGAGATTGATATGATGGCTTCAATCAAAAATACGGAATTCTGCCAAGTTTATTTCGTATTTTTTTAGTTTGGCGTAAACAGCACGTGAAGTAATTCCCATGTTCTCAGAAACTCTTTTTATATTTCCATGATGCTGTTTCAAAGCTGTCTCAAGGAACGATTGCTCTATTTTGGCAAGAGTATGTTCTTTTACGCTTTTCCATTCAACAACACTTTTGGTTTTAGCTGGAAGCTCTAAATCCAGTTCGGTCATTTCTTTGCCACTGGCAAACAGGATACTGCGCTCAAGAATGTTTTCCAGCTCGCGGACGTTACCTGGCCAATGGTAGGCGCGGATTTTCCGCATGACTTCACGGCTTACTGATTCAACCTCTTTGTTATAACGCTTGTTCAATCGCTGAATGATCAATTGCACCAGGTAAGGTAAATCTTCCGACCGTTCGACCAAAGGAGGGATGTTTAAGCGGACTACGTTGATGCGATAGTACAGGTCATTGCGAAACAAATCCTCTTTTACGAGACTCTCCAGATTTTGATTCGTTGCAGAGATGATCCTTACATCAATCGCCAATGTTTGTTTGCCGCCAACTCTTTCCAGTTCCCCTTCCTGGATTACACGAAGCAATCGAGTTTGTGCTGCTGGCGACAATGAGTCGATTTCATCCAAAAACAGAGTACCGCCTTCGGCTCGCTCAAAGTAGCCTTGGTGTACTTCTATGGCTCCGGTAAAAGCACCTTTTTCATGCCCAAACAAGGCACTTTCAATCAGACTTTCCGGGATTGCACCGCAGTTAATAGCGATGAACGGTTTATGATAACGCTCGCTCATCGCATGTATGGCACGTGCTATCAACTCTTTACCCACACCTGTTTGCCCCTGGATTAGCACTGTTGCCACTGTAGGCGCAACAACCTCGATCGATTGCAGTATTTTCTGCATCACTGGTGATTTTGCTATGATTGCAGGAGATTGATGTTTCTTTGATGCTTGCCTGCTTTGTTTATGCCAAAGCCGTTGCATGCTTGTTTCAATTCGGCACTGTAATTCATTGATATCATTAATCTCCTTAACCGGTGTCGTGTCAGTATATTCCATTCCGGCGTGCCCTTTTGCTGCATGCGGATTGGTATAAATACATACATCACATTGGCCATCCTGACGGGCTATGCTTTTTTTGATTTCAACCTTGGCATAACCGAAGTTTCTGGCTGCGATCCCCCCGAATACGCTGGAAGTCATCCGGCATAATTCAGGGAAGCTGGTGACTTGCTCGCCGAAAGGACAACGTGAATTGGTAACCGTTATGCAGTCCGGATTACTGGAAACAAGTGAAAATTTACCGCCGATATTGTTTTTGATGCCGAGTATGAGTTCGGTATAGCTTTCACTATCGAGCTGCTCACTTTTATTGGTATTCTCCCGGTAAGTTTCTTCAAAAAAGCATCCGGCGGTTTTGGCGATATGTTCAATCAACTGCTCGCAATGCTTTTGCCCCTGTTGTTCACTGGCATGCATCAGCTCAAGAATAAAGGTTTGCAGAAAAAAAACCGGTGTTAATTCAGCAAGAGGATTCTTGTTCATAGTTTATGGATGATTTGTGAAGTGAAACTTCATCAATTGAAGCACAGCTACACTAATGTAGCAACAGCTCATAAATAACCTATTGTAATTAATAATAAAAATTATTGATCCTCAGTGGCATGGTATTTGCATGTAATTTTATTGCATCTAACAATTACCAGGTGTGCGGGTTAACAGGCCGTTGAAAAACTTTTTCGAGGCTGCCGATACAAGGCAAGAACAGGTGAATCGCAGTTTATGCTTAATCAATGAGCGTTTTGAACCCATTTTTTTAAAATCGTAACGGCAACACAGATAGTTTTTCAACGGCCTGTTAAATATCCATTATGAATCCCTTTAGGGTCTATCGAAAAGATAGATCACTTAAAGTAATTTTAAAATTGCAACCTATTACCGAGGAGACTTAACATTGAAAACTCTCAAAGATGAACTAAACACACGCGTTGCCGCATATGACCACTGGGCACAGCGTCGCCGCCATGGGCCGGCTGGACATAACAACCTGAGATTATGGGTACTTGCCTGCATGGACGAACGTCTGCCGGTAGATGAAGCGCTCGGCATTCACGTAGACACACCGGCCGGACATGGCGATGCGCACTGTTTCCGCAATGCCGGTGGAATTGTCACCGATGATGCAATCCGTTCAGCGATGCTGACTTGTAATTTCTTTGGTACTAGGGAAATCGTCATCGTGCAACATACGCAGTGCGGCATGCTGTCGGCGAATGCAGCCGATTTGGAACAGGCTTTTCGCGACAAGGGGATCGATCCGGACAATATCGCGCTGGACCCGACCCTGCCGGAGCAGAAGCTGGAGAAAGGTGCGTTCGCCAAGTGGATCGGAATGATGGATGACGTGGACGAAACCTGCTTGAAGACCATCGAGACATTCAAAAATCATCCTCTCATTCCCAAGGACGTAGCCATCAGCGGCTGGATCTGGGAGGTCGAGACGCGCCGGCTGAGAGCGCCAACCCGAGACCCTGAAAAACGGGCCAGAACCGATGTCACCTCCGCTCAATTCGGTGTCAAAGTGAAGCAACCACCTCGTTGGAGCTAAGTTCAAGAGAAAAACCTGGAAACGTGATCACTTGTTGTGCCAAGTGGTCGCGTCATAACATTTCTGAGAAATGCCTTGATTAATGGATAGGGATTCTAAATGCCAACTTATGATTACTTGTGCACACAGTGCAAACTACAATTCGAGACACGCCATTCAATCAATGCGACCAATCCAGATTGCCCGGTATGCGGGAGTACGACAGAAAAGGTTATTCTTTCTGCTCCTGCGGCGCATGGCAACATGGCGCGTGGCCGTGATCTGGCAATACGTTCACTTCAACCAAAAACCGATCCGGTAAATCACCTACACGTGCCTGGGTGCGGATGTAGTCGTCATAAGCATTTAGGATATGTTAAGAAATAACCACTACTGTCTCGTTAACTTTCACAGTAGAGTCAACTGAATATCAGACGCGTGATTATGGAATGGCGGATCATCTCGCAATGTGACCTGACGCCCCAACGGTTTAATCATCGGGGTTTTCTATACACTTTGTTCGCCGAATTTTCGAGCTCAATGGTTAATCCATCACGCTATAAAGCGATCAGAAATTCACAAAATTTGTGTTTAATCGACAACAAATAGCGTTAATTCTGGATCTTTTTTAAAGGATAAAAAGGTTATTAATGCAGTGTCATTTTGATGTCAATGGACACACTACTCCAATTTGAATCATTTGCAGTATGGCATGACGAGCTGTAATAGAGGTCTTTCATGTTGTAATGGAATGGATGTTCGCTATTTTTACGATATCGAAGTGCCAAAGTTGTTGTAAGCATAACCACTAGCGTAATCGATTGAAATTTTCAGGCCATTTTCTGGATGTATGCATGACAGCTAATATGCGAATATCTCTGTCGGTTATTTGATAGGCAAGAATGTATGGAAGATCGCTCATCACTATTTCACGCGTACCAAACACACGGCCTGGGCGACCAATTTCGGGGTGGAGTGATAGATTATTGGCAGTAGCTTTTATTCTAATTAAAACATTATAAGCAGCATTGGCGTTCTCTTGTGCAATATAATCGCCAATTGATTTTAAATCTTCTAGTGCTTCATCGAGCCATACAACAGCGCTCATGCTTTGAATTTATCTATCATGGCATCAACATCATCGCTTGAATGAAATTTTGCATTTTTCCCTGAAGCAATATCCAGACGTTCTTGAATTTTTTTTGTTTGCCAATCGTAAATTTCCAGATAGTGATCAATAGCCTGATTAACTAACCAGTTTCTGGAACGATCCAGACTGTGCGCAATTGCATCCAGCTTTTCTTGTTTTTCTGGTGCCACTGATACACTCATGCGTCCTGTTTCGCTTGCCATTTCTTATTCCTTAATCAGAAGTAATCATGTTTAATCTTGGCATAGATAAGTATGATTTGCAAATTGAAACAGCAAACAGATATTGAAACAATCATTGCTAAGAAATGACTGTGTCAAATTTGTGCCAAACTGCGGCAGAAATACCATCATTTGAGGCTGTTTGACACTGGTTTTGTGCTTGGCAAGCATTGTAAGCGATTGATTATATTAATTGCATATTCAATGGCTGCGTCTCATAATCCCTTTGTCGCTCAGATACAGTTGACTTGATAGTAAACCCGGTGGGCGCTCATTCCATTAGTACAAGTCAAAACGATTCAAAAATGAACCGAAATTTCTGCAAAAAGACATCCTTAAATGCTTACCAAAAATGCCAAAACCTAGTCATCATTTGGCATGCAACTGATTGATAATAAGATAAATAATTGGGTATGGAATCGATCCTGAGTTTATTTGATAAATCAGTCATTTAGTTTGTCGCTACATACATATTGCAATTTGTTATTTCTTTTTCTTAAATTGCACAATTTCACCTGGCTTTGTTAGCCCGCCTGCTGCAAGCATTGCGCTTGTGGCTGTATTAACCGAGTCTCTAACCGGATCAAGATCAAGCCGCGCATAAATCGCCGTTGTATTTTGGTTCTTATGATTAAGCGATTTGCCAATAATCGCCAGCGATGCACCGGTCTTTGCTTGCCAGCTTCCCAATGTGCGCCTTAGATCATGAAGTCGCAAATCTTTTATTTCTGCGCTTTTTAATATGCGTTCCCAGCCTTTTCTTGGTTCCTGAATGTGTCCTGATTTGCCGATGCCGGGAAAAACAAATTCACTATCATCTGATTTTCGGTTTTGCAAAACCTCAATCGCTTCTGGTGAAAGCGTTACTGTTTGAGGCGTATCATTTTTTGTTTCTTCTATACGCCATTCAGCACGTTCGAAATTAATATCCTGCCATTTCATGCTACAGACATTTGATCTGCGTGCGCCGGTCAATAGCGAGATTAAAACATAATCTCTAATCGTTTCATTTGGCTCTTTTGAGAGTGCCTGAAAGAATCTTGGCAATTCATCACTTTGAATGAACCGATCCCGGCTCTTTTCTTTGTTACGCCTGATACCAATAGCCGGGTTGTTTTCCCAAAGCCCTGCTGATATTGCCCATCCAAACACGCTTGAAATTAAAGCTAATATTCTGTTGGCAGCAATTGGTCCTGATTTAGTTGTTATATTGCTATGAAGTAGCGATACTGTTGCTCGATTTATTTCTGATAACTTTTTTTTACTAAACTGTTTTTCAACATGTTTTTTATAATTATCCAGATCATCTGTCCATGTTTTTTTCTTTGGTTTAGAGTGTCTTTCTAAATATTCGGCAAATAAATCACAGAAGAGGGGTTCCGATTTTAATTTGCGTTTAGCTTCAGCTGGGCTTTTGCCCTCAGCTATAACCAAATTGATTTCCATAGTTTTTCGCCTTGCCTGATCAATCGTCATGTCAGGGTGGCGTCCTAGTGTTATGCGCTCAGGATTGCCGCCTTTGATGCGTTTAAAAACACTAAATGTTTTGATCCCGGTTGATGATATACGCAAGTGCAAACCACTCACCTTTGTGTCATGATACGTGTCGCGCTTGCCTTTTTGTGGCAAGGGGAGGGCGTCAATCTCCGCTTTTGTAAAGTTGAATTTTTTGGTCATAGCAAATTGGGGTTACGCCGGGGTTACATTCCGGGTGCATTTTAGTGCATTTCTATCGATGTACGTAAATGCTAAATCTACCCTTAATGCCATTCTGTGTAAAGGTCTGCGTATTTATATAAATTTCCATAAATATGGATAAATACACGGGATTTGTGATTTGTAATCAGAAGGTCCCGAGTTCGATTCTTGGTGTCGGCACCATTAAAACAATAACTTAAGTAACATTCCCAGACTCCTGATTTAACACTTGTGTCAAAATTGTGTTATTCAGGAGTTCATCAACAACCATTGCATGTTTTCTGAATTGCTCAGGAGCCAAATGAGCATAACGTTTCACTATCTCAGTTGACTTTTAAGCCCCCATCTCTTGAATCACATTTAACGGAACGCCTTTTTGAGTTAACCAACTCACCCAGGTATGCCCGCAAATCATGCCAGCGAAATTCTCAATGCCAGCACGTTTCAATGCTCTATACCATACTTTAGTATTGACCTGAATAATTGGCTTTCCCCGATAAGTAAATACTCTTTCCGGAAGTTTGCCAATTTATTTTCTTAATACTTTCATAGCAGTTGTATTCAGCGAAATATGAATACTTTTCCTTGCCTTCCCTTGGCTTGCATGTACCCATGCAACGTTTCTTTGCATATCAACTTGCGGCCACTCCAGCTCAGCCACATTTTGACCTTGCCCTGTAAAAATGTATTTCTTAACTAAGGTTACACTATACAGGTTAAGGAGACGAAGAAATGAAAGCAGAAAAGGAAACTGTTGGGATAATGCTCCCATTGAAAGCCTATGGGGATCGGCAGATTGTATAGAATGCGATTTGAAACACGCCGTCAGGCAATAGATGAAGTGATTGATTGGCTTAACTACTACAATCACAAAAGATTACATTCGACACGGAATTACATCAGTTCAATGAAGTTTGAGCAAAACTGGTTTGTGGCACAGTTGGGAAAAATCGTATAATAAGCGCGTTAAGATGTACGAATTACCGGGGCAAGGTCACTTTTTTATTAACCTAATTGGTACACTCTTCGTGCGTTATTTGGTGCCTTTTTACTCCGCCATTGACACTCCAACAGCAAAAAACGGAAACATGGATTAGTGCGTCTGCACTTAACAGAATGACCGATCTAGGCATGCCACTTTCTATAAAAATCTAAAAAATTAACGAGGGAATGGAGACTTTGGTCAAATTTTGATTTATTCAACTTGCGATTCCCCGTGGTCTTGCCACGGGGTTGCTTATTGTTTTTGGATTAATGCTTCGGAGGGATACCAGAAGCCCCTTCTTTTAGGCAGTTGCCGTTACCGTCTAATCCAAACTCACAATTCTCTCCAACGCCTGTGGCACTCATATCAATGTCACCAAAGCAACCAGTTAAAAACAATACCATTAAAAACGCAACCAAATATAACGATTTCATTACATTAATTCCCTTATTAAATTGGGTATAGAAAAAAATAAACCGCCTTTTCAACAAGGTTAGAATGTACTGAAAGCTGGCTCGATTGTCAAATGTAATGATAAATGAGGTACCTCTTAACCCTTTCATGGCTTTTGTGGTTAATTCTTATAGAAAAATATTATAGAGATTGATAGTACAAATCAGATATTATTAAATTCAATTGTTAACCTGACTGTTACATGACTGGATTCTGCAGGGCACTAGTGGGAAACTCAAAGATAAAAAACCAGCAAAAACCACAATAAGCAGCAATAAGAGTAATTGATTAACTCTTTGATATAATTGTTATAGTCTATAATCTATTAAGTCAGATGTATCTTGCAATTCTTCTTTACTTGACACACTAAAATCATTTCTGTAGCCTTCGAGACCTTGCTTCAGGTGCCTTCAAGATTATCCATTTTGAAGGTTAAACGGGAAGCTGGTGCGTGCCGACCGAAATCATCGATCAGCAACAAAGCCAGCACTGCCCCCGCAACGGTAAATGAGCCAACAATCTGCATCACGCCACTGTGTTGTTACATGGGAAGGCGCAGATTGGGATATTCCACTCATCAGTCCGGAGACCGGCCCGAAGCCAATATGACTGCGGTATTGCGGAGGGCAATCGAAGGCATTAAATGTGTGATCGTATATCCATACCATGGAGTGCGTCGTTCGTTTTTGTCTTTTTCCATTTCCTTTTCACATCCCAGCTTTTTAATTTTTAACTGTGTGCGGGTGTGCACAAAGGAAATCCTAAATGCTTCAAATTCGTTATAGTGTGGGTATGATACTGGGGCTTAGTATCTTGACTGATTTATCTGCAAATAATAATGTCACGCAAGAAAAGCCTGTGGTGATAACTGCCACGCGAACACCACAAACGGCCGATGCATCATTAGCTTCGATGACCGTAATCACTCGCGAAGATATCGAACGCCAACAAGTACGCTCGATACAAGATTTGTTTCGTGGTTTGCCAGGCATCAGTATTTCTAACAGTGGCGGCGCCGGTAAATTTACGGATGTTTTTATGCGTGGCGCCGAATCCGACCACGTGCTGGTCATGATCAACAATATCAAAGTCGGTTCGGCGACTTCTGGCACGACCGCGTTTGAAAACATTCCGATCGATCAGATTGAACGAATTGAAATCGTGCGCGGCCCGCGTTCAAGTTTATATGGCTCCGAAGCCATTGGTGGCGTGATTCATATTTTTACGCGCAAAGGTGGTGGTGAAAAATTGACCCCCAGCTTTAATTTTGGCGGCGGTACTTATGGCACGCTAGAAGGATCGGCCAGTTTGTCACGCTCCTGGCAACAGGGTTGGCTTAATCTAACCGCAAGCGGTATTGGCACACGGGGGTTTAATTCTTGCAACGGCACCGACACAGCAGGATGTTTTACTTTTGAACCGGATCGCGATGGTTACCGTAATGTGGCGGGTAGTTTTCGCGGTGGTTATCGCTTCCAGAATGGATTAGAAATTGATGGCAATTTCACGCAATCTTCTGGAAAGACCGAATACGATGGCAGCTTTGTCAACAAAGCAACGATGATGCAACAAGTCTTTGGAGGTACAGCGCGCTATTCACCCACTCATTTTTGGCGAGTGAGTTTAATCGGTGGATTAAGCCGCGAAGATTCCGATAATTTTCTCGGGCGCACGTTTCTGACCCGTTTTAATACTGTGCGTACCACGGTTTCCGTATTAAATGAATTCACCATTAATCCCAACCACCGGCTTACTATCGGCATGGATTTCCAAAATGACCGAGTCAGTAGTACCGAAGCTTTCACCGTCAATTCCAGAACCAATTGGGGAGTATTTGCGCAACATCAAGCCACGATCGCAAAACATGACTTCTTATTATCGATTCGTCATGATGATAACCAGCAATTTGGCAGTCGAGTCACCGGTAATGCAAGTTGGGGTTATCCTCTTACCGAAAATATTCGTTTACTGGCCAATTTTGGTAGCGCCTTCAAAGCTCCGACATTCAATGAATTGTACTTTCCCGGTTTTAGCAATCCCAATTTGCGCCCCGAAGATTCGCGCAGCTATGAATTCGGTTCGCGCGGCAAAACAAGCTTTGGGGACTGGTCGCTGAATTTTTTCGAAAACAACATTTATCACCTGATCGCATTTGATAGCACAACATTCACGACTGCCAATATTGATCAGGCGCGAATTCGAGGACTTGAAGGTATTATCAACGGACAAATCAAGGAATGGATATTCAATACCAATGTGACCTTGATGGATACGCAAAATCGCTCTGACGACTTAAATCGCGGTAATATATTGCCACGGCGCGCGGAGCAATCTTTCCGCATCAATGCAGACCGGCAGTTTGGGCCCTATATGCTTGGCGCCACATTATTGGTTGAAGGACAACGCTACGACAATATCGCTAATACCCTAAAACTGGATAGCTACATCAAGTTCGACTTGCGCGCTGAATATATTATTAACAAGCATTGGCGCCTGCAAGGACGCATTGAGAATTTATTTAATGAACGCTATGAAACCGCTGCGTTTTTCAACCAACCCGGGCGTAATTTTATCGCCATGGTACGTTATCAACCTTGATAAGGAACTCACATGTTGACGCTATCACTTCGCAATCAAATCATCATTGGCCTATTACTGGTTATTATGATGATCCTCACCCGTGGCTATAATTTAGTTTGGACCCACAATTTAGCCGATGCCTCTTGGGCCGTATTTTTTCTGGCTGGTATTTATTTACGCTCTGCTTGGCCTTTACTCGGGTTATTCCTTTTCAGCTGGAGCTTGGATTACGCTGCTTATACCTGGGGCGGTGTCAACGATTTTTGTATTACGCCAGCCTATTTGTTCCTGATTCCAGCTTACACTTCGCTATGGTTAGCTGGACGCTGGTACGCCAAGCAATATCAATTTTCCTGGCATAACATTACCTGGCTTGGTGTCAGCATGACTACCGGATTGCTTGCTTGCGAATTTTTCTCTAGTGGAGGATTTTATTTTTTCTCCGGACGCTTTACCGAAACTTCGCTCAATGAATATGCTGCGAGGTTTTCGCAATATTTCCCCTCTTATGTGGAATCCTTCATGTTCTATATTGCGATTGCCGTCGTGTTGCATACTTTGCTAACGACCATTGTGCAACAAACGCACATTCGTCATAAATGATTGACACAACTCGTTCTGAGCGGCATCGCAACCGCATGCAGCGACAAAAACAAGTCGTCGATGCTGCGATTGCTAAAGCTGATCGTACTCAGGGATTGTTGCTAGTCCACACCGGCAACGGCAAAGGAAAATCCTCTGCGGCATTTGGCATGATCGCACGTGCCTTGGGTCACGGCATGCGTATTGGTGTGGCGCAATTCATCAAAGGCCGTTCTGATACTGGTGAAGAAGCATTCTTCCGTAAGCAAAGCAATATCGTTTGGCATGTCCTTGGGGAAGGCTTTACATGGGATACGCAAGATCTCGAACGTGATACGGCTACAGCACAACGTGGGTGGGCTATCGTGCAAGAAATGCTGCGTGATCCATCGCTCGATCTGATCGTATTGGATGAACTAACCTATCCTTTGAAGTTTGGCTGGCTTGATACTAAGACGGTCATCCATGACCTGAAAAACCGTCCCACCATGCAACATGTCGTTATTACCGGACGTGCTGCACCGGATGCACTTTGTGAAGTAGCCGATACGGTAACGGAAATGCAGGACATTAAACATGCCTTTCGGCTAGGTATTCAAGCACAAAAAGGCATTG
Organism: Nitrosomonas sp.; assembly: GCA_024281675.1. Taxonomy (GTDB): domain Bacteria; phylum Pseudomonadota; class Gammaproteobacteria; order Burkholderiales; family Nitrosomonadaceae; genus Nitrosomonas. Next base: position 143,738 of record JAMXAG010000004.1, on the reverse strand, counting down.
ATTTATAATGCTTGTGAAAAACACAAAAACCTTGATTTTAGGTGGCGTCCGATCAGGGAAAAGCCGCCTAGCTGAACGCTTAGCACACGAAACTCAATTGTCGGTGATTTATATTGCTACCGCAACCATCGAAGATGAAGAAATGCGTCAACGCATCGTGCAGCACAAAACTCATCGACCAGATCACTGGCAAGTCATTGAAGAACCAATCAAACTGGCTTCAGTTTTACAGCAATATGCTGCACCTTCCCGTTGCTTGCTGATTGATTGCCTCACACTATGGTTAACCAATCTATTGGTGCAAAACAATCTCGAACAATTTGATCAGGAACGGCAGATTTTGCTCGAAACACTCCCAAGTCTTACAGGAAGGGTCATTTTAGTAAGTAATGAAACGAATCTCGGCATCACGCCATTAGGTGAGCTAAGTCGTCGCTATTGTGATGAGGCAGGGAAGCTGCATCAAGACATTGCACAACTTTGCGATCAAGTCATTATGACCGTTGCAGGACTTCCTTTGATGTTAAAAGGAGAACACCCGTGAATCCAAAACTTGCTGATGATTGGCTTAATACACCTATTGCTGATACTGACGAATTATTTACTCAGTTTGCACGGAAACGGCAAATGCAACTGACAAAGCCTCCGGAATCACTTGGCCGTCTGGAAGCAGTAGCCATTCATTTGGCAACGTTACAACATACCCAGAAACCCTCAATCGACTCAGTCTTTATTACGATATTTGCCGGTGATCATGGCATTGCCGCAGAAAATGTCTCAGCTTTTCCGCAATCGGTCACTGTTGAAATGATCAAAAATTTTGTTCGCAGCGGTGCAGCCATTAATGTATTGGCCAAAGCACAGAATGCGACATTAGAGATCATTAATCTAGGCACAGTCAGCGACACTTCAGCGCTCCCTATCGTCAGAAATTACAATCTAGGTCCTGGCACAACGAATTTTTTGTATCAGCCTGCCATGACAGCGGACCAATTAGAGACTGCAATGCATGCAGGTCATGATGCCATTGAACGGATCCAAAATAACCCTAACCCATTATTTATCGGCGGTGAAATGGGCATTGGCAATACCACCAGTGCGACTGCTTTGGCGTGTTGTTTGCTCAATATTCTCCCGGCACAACTCACTGGGTCGGGAACGGGATTGGATGCACAAGGTATCGCACATAAAACTCGCGTCATCTCAGAAGCGCTTGCACTTCATCAGCACAACATCGATTCTCCGTTGGAAGCATTACGTCGTCTAGGTGGCTTTGAAATCGCAGCGCTGACAGGCGCTTACCTACGCTGCGCACAAATAGGAATACCCATATTGATTGACGGTTTTATCAGTACGGTCGCTGCGTTGCTTGCTGAGTCGATCAAACCCGGGTGTCAACACTGGTTCATTTATTCGCATGTTTCACAGGAAAAAGGTCATCGTTTGGTGCTGGACAAACTAAACGCGCAACCTCTATTGGATTTACAGATGCGTTTAGGTGAAGGTAGCGGTGCTGCGGTGGCAATCAGCTTGCTCAGATTAGCCTGCCAATTGCATAATGAAATGGCGACTTTCACTGAAGCCCAGGTTTCTGAGAAAATTTGATTCGATTTTATCAGCCAACCTACTTACTTTGCTAACCGAGATTGATTTATTACGGCACGGAGCAACACAATACAGTGACCGCTATTGCGGCAGTACCAATCACCCGCTCTCAGTTTTAGGATGGCAGCAGCTATGGCAAGCAATCAAAATACAGGATACCAATCCGCGCCCATGGCAATATATTGTGACTTCTCCGCTCCAGCGTTGCGCTGCTTTTGCAGCCGAACTTGGACAACGTAACAGCATTCCAGTAATTGAGAATGCTCATTTCCAGGAAATTCATTTCGGTGATTGGGAAAATCGATCATCGGCTGAATTAATGCAAACCGATGCAAATGCACTCACGCATTTCTGGAGCAATCCTTTGGTCAATACACCGCCGAATGCCGAACCGCTATTGAGTTTTAACTGTCGCGTACTATCCGCATGGCAAGAATTGATCTGTCAGCATACGGGTAAAAAGATACTTCTGGTCACGCATAGCGGGGTAATTCGCAGCATTCTTTGCCACATTCAAAGCCAGCCGCTGGAAAATTTATTGGCCTTCAAAATCAATCATGCAGATAGGTATTCTGTACGCATCGCTAAGACTGCAGCAAATATCGCTGTCACCTATCATACATCCGATGCATAGGCCTTTCTTAATTGCCCTACAATTCCTGACCCGTATACCCGTGGCGCTAAAAAGCCAACCCACGGAGCAGGAGATCGGCCATTCTTTAGCTTATTATCCATTGGTCGGTGTGCTGATTGGAATGCTCGTAATCAGTCTAGGGTGGCTATTGAGTAGCTTTTCAACACCTTGGATAAATGCCGCTATTGTGCTCACTGCCTGGGTTTTGTTAACCGGTGGACTACATTTGGACGGCCTTTCCGACAGTGCTGATGCTTGGGTGGGCGGAATGGGTGATCACGATAAAACGCTAGTCATTATGAAAGACCCCAATTGCGGCCCAATGGGTGTCGTTGCAATCGTATTAGTCATGTTGCTTAAAATTACTGCGTTGCATACCCTAATCCAAGCAGGTGAGTGGGCTATTCTATTAGCTTCCATAATACTTGCCAGAACGATGCTGGTATTATTATTTTTGACAACCCACTATGTTAGAAACATCGGATTAGGTGCTTGTTTAGTCGCTCATCATTCTCGTCGCTGGTGTATCGCGATCGTGATAGCGGTATTGCTGTGTACAACATTGCTCATACAAAATGGTTATGTATTAATGTTGGTAACCCTTACGATGTTCTTATTTCTGCGTCACATAATGTTAAAACGTATCGGGGGAACAACTGGAGATACCGCAGGTGCGTTAGTCGAGCTCTCTGAGGTAATCGTGTTACTGACAGGAATACTCCTACTGGGATACCCACAATAACCCAGCCCTATTTGTTATTAAACAGGACTAGGTTATCGTTTTTATCTACTGAGCCTAAATAGATGAAAATTATTTAGTGGCTGGAGCCGGTTTAGCTGGTGGGACATTTTTTGCGGGCAAAGGAGCCTGAGCCGGTGTTTCTGTACTAGCTGCAGGCGCTTCTTTCACCGGTTTCTCATTCGCTGTTGTCGCAGCAGGTTCGACGGAAACGCTAGAAGCAGCTTCTGGTTTAACATCTGCATCCTTTGCAGGAGCATCCGACTTTGCTGTATCCGTACTCGTTATGGCTGGTTTCTCACCAGCAAAGTACTTGCGGACTTGATCAATCGTGCCTTCGTTGATATGACCCGTATGCCAAAGATAACCGAGTCCTCCTAGCAGTAGCAAAATAAACAAATACGACTTCCAAGGACTTTTTTCTTCAGCATAGGGATCGGCTGTTGAACGTTGCGCACCCGGCGGTAATGCTGCCATTTTGGTCAATGAAGCGCCAAATGGTATATTGATGATTGCCCTGGTATTCACCGCCCAACCATTGGCATCCAATAAAGGCGCTAGATTGCGTTTACGCAGTTTGAGATAAGCCAACAAAACGGAAGGACCGGAAATCAACAAAATCAATCCCAATATTGCCAGCGGCATTTGCCACCAAGTCAGGCTAATAAAGCCTGTAACCACGGATGCGATTGCAGTACCGATTGCGCCGATGGCTAAACCAATGGCAGCGAAAATACCAGCAAACTTACCCACATCAAACGGTGTCGGCGGCGTTTTACTACCTACTTCGACCGACTGTGCAGAACTTGCAATACCCGATGCGGCTTGATCTTGTACGGCTTTCTCACGAGCACTGGCCATTTTCTCGATTTGCTCACCGATCATTTTGCCTATCCGTTTATACGGATACCAAAATGCCTGACGCACGCTGATTGGATGTTCAACAATTTTTGTGATGGTAGCATCCCAATCTCGGCCTTTACGGTCATAAAAAATGCCATTACGTCCAACCATTAAGTTATCTGCATCACCATTCGTAAATGCTGCAACAATGTTCATTTTCTGGCTGTCATCGCCCCGACGTTTACATTCACAATAGGCTAAGTAAGTACCACTCAGATTCGCCATACCGCTATGTTGCGCTGCATCGACAACATGCAGACAGAAATCGCAACTACGTCCATCCAGAAAAAGTGTACCTGCTTGAAAAACTGCTTTGTCACGTCGAGTGTAAAAATCGCGAAACGATACAAAATTATTAAGTAATTGAAATAAATGATGATGATAGCGAATTAATTTCTCGACCGAATCGATTGCATCGGAAGCGCCAGAGAGCGACTTATCTTTCTGAATGAGCGCTCTAATACTTTCTTGGTAGCCATTTGACAAAATCGTGCGAATACGCTGAATACCGAGCTTTTCTACGATTCCGCCACGTTTATTGTCGAGCCAGATTTGGTGTGCTGCGAATTTCTCGCATAAAATCCCCCACTCGGTATTGCTCAAAGTATTTTTATTACCGATTAAAGGCACAACGACTTTATTTTTGAACTCCGTAATCGCATGCAACCACGCCGGATTGATTCCTGTTTCGAGTGGAAGCTGCTTCCCTGCTTCAATTTTTGCCAGTGGTAAACAGACAAGTTGCTCAGATGCAGCGGATAAATCCTTACTTGCCATCGCTTCGTAGCCCGTTAATGCAGGATTTAAAGGTTCGCTCGCGCGCTGATCAAACTCAGCCAAGCGGCAACGAGTAAAGTAATCATCTATTTTCGTTTTAACACGATCAAAAGAGGCTTTAGCCGCTTCAGTTTCTTGGCCAAGTATCAAGATATTGCTTGCATCTCGCTCAGCTTCTTGCCACCATTCAGAAAATGCTTGTGCCTCGATAAAAAACTGATTGAATTTTTCTTCAGAAACACCGGGTAACCCTGAACGATCTAGCTCAGATTCTACACAAGTGATCATTTCTTCCATAACAGCTTGGATATCAGCATCACCTGCCGCGCTCGGTGGAACAATACCATCACCATTAAATTTCGTGCTCGCAAAAATCTTATTTAAATCAGCGGTATCTTCAACACTGATTGTGATTTCATCTTTTTTCCCGATGTTATGCAATATTTGTTTAGCCGACGCCAGCAAAGCTGCACCTTCGGCACTGCTATCATCAATAGCATCCAAAGGCAATACGGCTGATCCACTCACTAGATCTGCTGGGTTCTTCAACATCGAAGCAACCCAACTGGCAGCAGCAGTGATTTCCGGTACACGAATATGACCATCTTTATCCGAATCGAGAAACTCCAAGGTTTTCTGATCAAACTCCAAGCTCGTTGTTGGGCAACTTAGCGCTGCCCAAAGCTTAGGATCAAGCTCCGTCAATAATTTAATATCTTCGCCTGTTTCTAGCCGTACTTGATCAAAGCCACCTGAACGAAAGAAACGCCATTTATGTGATGAAGTGTTCATGATTTCCTTTATAAAATTATTCAATGTTACCGTGCTAAAAATGAAGCTGCGATCTACCGATGACAACTTAAGAATACCGCCTATTAGAATTCACAAGAATCTTTAAAATGTAATAAGCCCGCTTAGATCATTAGTCGGAAACGCCTTAGAACCTAGTTTCGTTTACCAACCCAACTAATTTCCTCGCATCATGCAAGCTGCAATATGATTTTTATAAAAATCTCCTGTTAAACCCAGTATGTCTGCCTCGTTTTGACAAACGCTCAATTTTGAATGATTTTTGGGGTCACTCACCTCAATGCGTGCAGGTAATGGTTGCGCTATGCTTGCCGGCTGCACCGCTTTCTGTGAAGATAATGATTCAACATCAAGGCGCACCGAAACCATACCGGAAGAACCAAACCCAAGATCGACCGCTGCTTGTTTCGATAAATTGATCACGCGACCGCTTCCACCACCCCAGCGATCATTAATCCGCACAACCACTTGCTGATTATTCTCTAGATTCGTAATACGTACCGTACTTCCTAAGGGTAATGTACGATGCGCTGCGGTTAACAACTCGGGCGAATATGGTTCGCCACTTGCCGTCAAACGCCCTTCCATCTCCATTGCATAATAAGTAGCCATACCCGTTTCCACGGGCCATTGCGATGCATCACTCGACAACTTGGTTTTCTGGTCTTGTTTTTGTGGATTCTGCTGAACAGGAAAAACTGTAGAGATATTTTTTTGGCTTACTTGCTCGGAAGTGGATCGATCCACCGAAACTTCGGATTCAGGGTTCGAATGAAAAATTGATCGAGAGTTTCCATTCGAAGACTCCGCTGACGAAACATTTTCTTGTACGGCTACCGTTGAACAACCAAACATCGAAAAGGCAATTAAACTATACAATCCTAATTTCATTAAGTTAATTTTACACACAAGATTTTTTCTCTATTTTTTATTTTAAAAACGAAATAGATTCTATCATCGAACAATCCGTAAGCTTTTTGATACAACAAAAACTCAAATTAAGTGAAGTAATGGAATGGACGCCCACTAGTCCTGCATGATTGGGATGGAAGTATACGGTAGCTCACATCATTGAGTGAGAGAGCTATGTGAATTTTGACATGCCGTCAAGCTCATATCGCCTCAGTTCGTAAACCCTATGTGAAGACCGACAAGAATGATATGTCGGATGCAGAAGCGATTTGCGAAACAGTCAACCGATCGAATATGCGCTTTGTGCTGATCAAGAACGTTGAACAACAAGCAATCCTTTCGATGCACCGCGTCAGACAGGGTTTTGTTAAAACCAGAACCGTGTAGGCAAATCAGCGACACTCCAGCAATGATAAGCAAATATTGCTTGGGGTCAATAAATGTGGCGACACCTACCTGCGCATCTTACTGATCCACGGGGCACGAGCGGCCGTCCGTTTTGCCGAGAACAAAACTAAACCAGAAGGCTGGTTACGAAGACTGATAGCGCGGCGTAATAAGAATGTGGCCGCCGAACAAGAATGCACGCATCATCTGGGTGCTACTCGCTAAAGGCACTACATTCCACCCCGATCATACTTCGGCAGCGTCCGCTACCGCAGACTGATTAAGGCGGTTGAATAATGCAAACATTAATTGACGCAAAGTAATTGTGGCACGATAAAATCATCACATTGAATGTACTAGCTCAGACCTGATCTGACAGTCAAATCGTCAAATCGGGTCGCGACTACTACACTTAATTGTTCTGTTCATGCGCTCGACTTGGCCGTTGCTCCAAGAGTATCTTGGCTTCATCATTCGGTGTTCGATTTCGTGCTCATCACGGCACATGCCGAACATATGGCATGAGACCTTTGCACGGTCAAAAGCAGATTTAGGTGCACGAGATGATATAATTGATTTTTGAATCATGGTGTTGAGCTAATCCAATGAATTCCTCCGAATATGATGTAACCCGCCGAACCCGAAAAGGGGATTTCTTGAAGCAAATCAATGAATTGATAGACTGGGACTCGATAGAGAAGGCGATCGAAGTGCATTATGCACCGACATCGGACGTAACAGGACGTCCTGCCTATCCTGGGTTGCTGCTTTTCAAATGCTGTTAGTAGGAATCTGGAATGGTGGTTTAAGTGATGAAGCGGTTGAAGAAATGGCTAATTCTAATTTGCACGTGATGCGATTTCTGGGATTGTCACTGGAAGATGAAGTAGCGGATCATTCTGTGCTGTCGCGCTCTCGAACCCGTTTGACGATAGCCGCATGGGTGGGGATGGCTTATTGGAGCAAATCAATCACCAAATTCAGCGGCTCAATGTTACTGTAGCCAATGGGTGTCACGTTGACGCCAGCATCACGCATAGCCCACGTAAGCCAAAGACCAGGGCAGCCTATGAAGTAGTGAGTGATCGCGAAGAGCGTGATGACGAAACAGACGCACAAACATCCATGCGGGTCATTGCAGTCACTCAACCTGGTGTCGATATTGAGGCGCGTTGGGTTTCGATCCGCGGCCAGTCGTTTTTTGGTTATAAACAGCATACGTTGGTTGATCACAATGGTTTGGTGATGGCCGTTGAAACAACAGCCGCTAATTGCCATGACAGCAAGCTGCTGCTAACGCTGCTCGATAAAGCCGAGATCGTACCAGGTACCCGGGGGGTTCATGCTAATAAAGCTTACTGTAGTCAGAAACATCGTGAAGCCTTGAAATCGCGCGGCATCAAAAATGGCAGTCAGGCGCGCTGGTTTGGTAGCAAGATCCTGCGTTACTGCGGTCGAGCCAAAGCATATGCCTGGCATATCCTGCAGGCTATGGCGTATAACCTGAAAAGGTTGCCAAGATTGTATGTTGAGAGGCTTCTACCACGACAACCACAAGCTAGTTGTGTCTTCTAACAAAGAAAGGGCGTAATAATGTCTTTATCTCTTGGTTTTTGCAAAAAATTCACCGAAATTCCCCAGAATTTCAACATTGAGTTGGATTTCTAAGAATCTGCAGCAGAAGTGGATAGTTTTGCAAAGGTCTCTCTTTGAGTATGTCCGCCTTCTGCAAGGCGTAAATCTGGTATCGTTCACTTGGGTGAAGTGTGGTAGTTCGTCTTGTAATTTCGACTGACGAGTCAAAAAGCTTGGATGCTACCGCATCCCACTCTCCTAACCTTTATTATTCAAAATTGCATTTCATCCTTGAATTCACCAGATATTTTTAGCAAAAAAAGTACGAGTTTCTAAGATTCAGAAAAATGCGAGGGATTTTGCAATCCCCCCTAGATACACGCTTGACCGCTTGGGCCATATAGAGATACATTTCCCGATGCGCACTGTAAAGCTACAAATGTGCGTTGATTGTGTTGAAGATACTTTGAAATGATCAAACCGTTAGTATGATTAAGCTTTCTAGCTGCATCAGCAAGTACAAGAAGCTCATTCCATAAATCCTGTATTTCATTATTATTTGGACAGCTTATTTCAAGCCACTGATTAATAGATTTTTTTTCTAATGCCACGCCATTATTTTTGAAATGTTGATTGCGCTTAAAGTCTAATTGAGATAGCTGCTCTAGTAAAGAAGCTTTTTTTGAAACAAAATCATCAAGCTTATTAAAACTGCTTTGCGTCAATGCGTTTTCTTCTTGCTTTAGAATACCTACTAGTTCTTCAAATAATTTTTTCTCAATCTTCAAACATGAAGCAAACCCTGCTAACACCATACCAGATGCCATTAAACTTCACCTTTTTTCGATTGTATTAATTCTCGAACAGTTTCTAAGAGTTTATCAGCCACAACCTCGGGATTTATTTGAAAATTTCCTTCACTAATTGCTTGTTTAATTTCTTGGATTCGAGCAGAATTTACTACTGATCCTGAAGCTAAATTGCTATCAATATTTTGCAGCTTAGTAGCATTAGGACTTAAATGCACATTATTTACTTGTGGCAAGTCTGAGCCTGCTGAATTCACATCTGTACGCTTTTTCCCTTCAGCTAACGACACAGTCGTGACTGATTGTAATGATTTATCTATCTTCATTATTTTTCCTTAGATTGGATTTTATTGAATGCTTTATCGACAATCTTACAATTAACTTTAACAATTGAAAATCTTGGCACAATCAAAATCAATTTTAGTACCCGAAGTTTCATTTTATCCCAGCCACACATAAAACTCATATAAATGTTGCGATTACCGCCTGCTACACTTCAGTTAGGTGTTTAGTCTCACGGTGTACCTGAGTAATATAGTCACCTACTGAGGGAAGAATTATGGGACAAATACTGCACGGAAGCGACCGCGCGACAGAGGCGGTGCATCGAGCGATACAACATAGTCAAGAGGGTCTGAAAGTTCTGGCCGCGTGCGCTACGGAATCAATGAGAAGACGGTAGCGAGAAGTGGCTCATTTGTTCATGATGCGCAGATGGGGCGGAAGGAACCGGCATCGACGGTTTTGGTGTAGGAAGGAGAAACCATTTGTGTAGGCATACGCTGCTTTTCAAGACATGACATCAGCCGACTGCCAGATGCCGAAGGCGATAAGCCTATAAAGAAAGAATTCAAAAAATATCCGATCGGCTACTTCCATATCGACATTGCAGAAGTACGCACGGAAGAAGGTAAACTTTATCTGTTCGTTGCTATCGATCGGACATCAAAGTTCGCATATGTAGAGTTGCATGATAAATCAGATAGGCAGATATCAACGGCATTCTTGCACAACCTGATCAAGGCAGTGCCTTACAAGATACATACAATCTTGACTGATAATGGCATCCAGTTCTGCCATCCACCACGCTACCGGAACAACCCGACGGTAAATACATATGCCGAGACCTTTGCAAAACTATCCACTTCTGCTGCAGATTCTTAGAAATCCAACTCAATGTTGAAATTCTGGGGAATTTCGGTGAATTTTTTGCAAAAACCAAGAGATAAAGACATTATTACGCCCTTTCTTTGTTAGAAGACACAACTAGCTTGTGGTTGTCGTGGTAGAAGCCTCTCAACATACAATCTTGGCAACCTTTTCAGGTTATACGCATAGCCTGCAGGATATGCCAGGCATGTGCTTTGGCTCGACCGTAGTAACGCAGGATCTTGCTACCAAACCAGCGCGCCTGACTGCCATTTTTGATACTGCGCGATTTCAAGGCTTCACGATGTTTCTGACTACAGTAAGCTTTGTCCGCATGAACACGGATGTCCGGTTTGATGTTTGCTTTATCCAGCAAGGTTGTCAAAGGTTTGCTGTCATGGCAGTTAGCAGCCGTGGTTTCAACCGCTATTACCAAACCATGGTTATCAACTATTGAAGACTCATGCACAACCTCCCCTGCTATTGCAATAACCAACTAAAATAGAGGTAGTTAAAAGACAGTTGGAGCAAAAGATGCAGATGAGTTTTGGAACACTGGAATTGGCAGAGCGATTGAAGCGAGATAATGTTTTGATGAAGATTGATGCGCTGATTGAGTGGGAGGAGTTACGTCCGAAGCTTACGGGTTTATACAAGCGCGAGTTATCGCATGGTGGAGGACAGGAACCGTTTGATGTGTTGTTGATGTTCAAAGCGATCCTGCTGGGTCAGTGGCATAGTTTATCGGATGCTGCGTTGGAGCAAGCGCTGTGTGTACGGATTGATTTTCTACAATTTTGTGGATTGTCCTTGTCGGATGCGATACCGGACGAAACCACTTTGTGCCGGTTCCGTAACCGTCTGGTAATCAACGACCGACTAGATGGTTTGCTAGGTTCTATTAATGAGCAGCTTCAATCACACGGATTGATGATCAAGGGTGCGACAGGAGCGGTCATTGATGCCACGCTGATTGAGTCAGCGGCACGCCCTAGAAAGACCATCCTACTTGAGGTAGATACCGAAGGTAAGGCTGTTCAGTTTGAAGATGGCAGTCAGCCTGGAATCAGCTGTACCGAAGAACAAAGTGCGGATCCGGATGCGACTTGGCTAAAGAAAGGCAAGAAGTCGCAATTGGCTACTGCAGTTACCTGGTGGTGGACGCACAAGACGGCTATGTGCGCGGGGTTCACACTACTCCTGCCAACCAGAGTGAAATGATGCATTTCGAAGCAGCTATCGATGGTGCGCATATCGAGGCGAATCGGGTATATGCTGACAAGGGATCTGCCAGCAATGCCAATCGGCAGTTTCTAAGAAAGCAAAAGATCAAGAGCGCAATCATGCATCGTGCGTACAAGAACAAACCACTTACTTGGCACGCCAGAAGCTGGCGAATCAATTGATCAGCAAAAAACGTTATATTGTCGAACAGTGTTTTGGCACAATCAAACGCTTATTCAGAATGGGGCGCGCCAGCTACTTCGGTACGGTAAAAGTCAACGCCCAAGTCATACTGAAAAAGATCTGATGAACCTGAAAAAAGCAGCCAACAAAATCTTCGTAGACCAACCATTAAGGAGAGCAATCCGTCCAAATGTTGCATAAGGGGGAAAATTCCCCTAAAAAAAGGAAAAAACTTCACTTTCTACCAAAATGACGTGCAATAACTCTCAGTTGGATATTTTTCTCTGTCACTACAGCTAAATTCTCGCGGTTGTGCAGAGGTCTTTATTGTGTGCTGTTTATAACAAAAAACCGACTGGCCGCGGATCGAAACCCAACGCGCCTCAATATCGACACCAGGTTGAGTGACTGCAATGACCCGCATGGATGTTTGTGCGTCTGTTTCGTCATCACGCTCTTCGCGATCACTCACTACTTCATAGGCAGTCCTGGTCTTTGGCTTACGTGGGCTATGCGTGATGCTGGCGTCAACGTGATACCCAGTGGCTACAGTAACATTGAGCCGCTGAATTTGGTGATTGATTTGCTCCAATAAGCCATCCCACCCATGCGGCTATCGTCAAACGGGTTCGAGAGCGCGACAGCACAGAATGATCCGGTACTTCATCTTTCAGCGACAATCCCAGAAATCGCATCACGTGCAAATTAGAATTAGCCATTTCTTCAACCGCTTCATCACTTAAACCACCATTCCAGATTCCTACTAATAGCATTTTGAAAAGCAGCAACCCAGGATAGGCAGGACGTCCTGTTACGTCCGATGTCGGTGCATAATGCACTTCGATCGCCTTCTCTATCGAGTCCCAGTCTATCAATTCATCGATTTGCTTCAAGAAATTCCCTTTTCGGGTTCGGCGGGTTACATCATATTCAGAGAAACTCAGTGGATTGGTTCAACAGCATGATTCAAAAATAAATTATATCATCTCGTGTACCTAAATCTGCTTTTGACCGTGCAAAGGTCTCAAAGAGATATTACCAACCTTTTGGAGCAAAATCCTTCGACTATTAGCAGAGAATTGATCCGCAACTCGTGGTCAACACGGCTATTACCCCAACAAGACACCAGTCTGCATTTAAACGGCGGGTTGGTCAATGCGCGCCAGATTACTGAAGACACTTGGTAGTTTGCCCGGGCTCGGCTACGTGAACAATGGAGTCCGGAGCAAATCAAGCAATTTTGCTGCCATCAGTCCGGAAACCATTTATCAACTCACCTATGCCGATAAGCGCCTTGTGGATTCATTTGCGGAGATCTCTGCAAAATCGTGCAAATTTCTTTTTTGAGTGTAATTCCAGATTTATTTGTAAGTTACCGGGTATTTTTTAGCCAATTTTCTCCACACGAACCAGGAATAATCACTCAAAACCAGCTATTTCCGGTTGAGAGAGTGCAATATCCCTATGTTTGCGTAATTATTTGACGATCGGCAATGAGTTGGGGAGTCTTTTCAAGTTATACGCCATCGCCAGTAGCATGTGCTAGGCATGCGCTGAGGCCAGGTCGCGGTAACTAGTCTGAAGAATTTATGTCCAGACATCAATAACATTGATTTAAAACGTGATTATATCACCACCCCATCAATTCGGTTCTCAGTCGCGCAAAGGTCTCTTCGCGTGGAAAAGCAGCCAAGCAAGCCGTATGCGATCGCGGCTACCGTGGTGGCAAACGTGAAGTCAATGGGAACGCAAATCGTTCTACCTGGAAGAGCATTAAAACGAGACACACGCTACCAAACAGACAAGAAGCGGAAACAATGCAGAAGGCGCGCGACGATTGAACCCATTATCGGCCACTTGAAATCGGATTTACCGAATGCCAGAAATTACCTGAAAGGCGCCATTGGTGATCTCATCAATCTACTGATGGCTGCTGTTGCCTGGAATCTAAAGCAATGGCTATTGGCCATTTTTTGATTCTTCTTCTTCCCGCGGCGAAAACTGCAGACTTCGAAAATTCTTTGATGCAAAAAGATCAAATCGCTTGATTTTGTCTTTATTAACACGCCGCCTTTTAATACTGCTGATCTAAAAAAGCGATTGATGCAGTTTTTCAGGACCGACTACTTAATGTAGCCAATCATGTGATTCCGAGTCAGTGCCGTTATGATCACTTCTCGTTACCTCTTCTTGTATTGAACAAAAAATAACCTGTTCCAAACTGTTATCAACAAACAGGTTATAAGTATAATTTTTCTGCTAAGCGCTTGCTACCATTGTCGCACGCATTTTTTGTAATGCTTTGGCTTCAATTTGGCGGACACGTTCTGCCGATACGCCAAGTTCCTCAGCAAGGTCGTGTAATGTTGCTGTGTCCTCTTTTTCCTTCAACCATCTGGCTTCAATAATGCGGCGGCTTCGGTCATCTAAACACCCGAGAGATTTCTGTAATCCCGATTCACGCATCACCGTAAGCTGTTCTTCTTCTAGAATGCAAGAAGGTTCTAATTCGTCTGTCAAATAATGAATAGGACTGAAGGTGGCATTATCATCTACTTCATCGGATAGTGGCTCCAATGAAATATCTGAACCATTGAAGCGCTTTTCCATTTCAATCACTTCTTCTGATTTTACTCCGAGTTGCTCGGCCATTTCACTCACTTCTTGCGGGCTCATTGAATCGAGGCCTTTTTTCATACTGCGTAAATTAAAAAATAATTTACGTTGCTGTTTAGTGGTCGCTATTTTTACTAATCGCCAGTTACGCATGATGAATTCATGAATCTCAGCTTTAATCCAATGCACAGCGAATGATACTAAACGAACGCCTCTTTCAGGATCAAAGCGTTTAACTGCTTTCATCAAGCCGACATTTCCCTCTTGAATTAAGTCTGCCTGAGGCAGACCATATCCTTTGTAACCACGTGCAATGGCAACCACAAAACGTAAATGTGACAAAATTAATTTTTGTGCAGCCTTAATGTCATCATGATTCCACAAAAGTCGAGCTAGTTTTGTTTCCTCTTCTTGAGACAAGATAGGAAAAGAATTAGTCGACTGAATATAGCTTTCAATGCTGCCACCCATTTCCGGCAATGCTAAAGCATTCGTCATTATGATAATCTCCTATTTACACAAAATTGTTATTTGTAGCTTATGTTAGCACTCTCTATCATGAGAGTGCTAATTTTTTAGAAAGTTTCGTAAGAACCTTAGCTATTGCGGTTCTATTCGCCATAGATGATTTGACACAGATAATCGTGCACCAAGCCAACCTAACCAGGTTGAAAAAAACAACAAGCTCAAACCGTTTTCTGTAGAGAGTGATTCCAGCACAAACTCCATTTCATAGAAACGTAAGAACAATATCAATTGCTCATTTATCAAATGGATTAATAGTAATACGATTAGCCAAGCGATTGCGCCCCCTGCGAGTCCTTGTAGCGCACCGAAATAAAGAAAAGGGCGCCTAATGAATGAGTCAGTTGCACCAATCAGTTTGGATATTTCTATTTCATCATGTTTGGTCGCTATTTGCAGGCGAATGGTATTAAACATCACCGCTATGATTGCAATGCTGGAAATCATGGTAATCATTAAAATGATTGAATGACCTAACTTAAGCAATGCGCTGAATCGCTCAATCCACGCAGAGTCAAATTGGACATGTTTTATTTCTGGCTTGCCTTTCAGATCTTCTTGTAATTGTTTTAAGTTTTCTAAAGTGTTTTCGTTAAGGGTAATCACAAAAGCATCGGGTAGCGGATTACGCGGTAAATTTATTGTGATATTCGGCAATTCACTTTTTTCTAGAAGCTGTTGCAAGGCAACATCCTTTGTGACGAATTCAAGTCCTATAATCTGTGGATATTGCTCTAAGTCTTGTCTAATTCTATCAATATCATCTTGTTTGGCATCATTTCTTAGAAAAATGCTCATCTGCGGGCTATTTCTTTCGTTCGCAATTGCTTGTAAATTTTCGACTAATACATAAATGCTTACAGGCACACTGAGTGCGATTCCCATGATGATGACACTTAATAGTGAAGTAATTGGCGTCGCAAGCAATCGCTTGAATGTTGCCACAAAAATAAACCAATGTTGAGCCAACCAGACGCGAATCATGCTAGTAAACTTCCTTGTGCTAGCGACAAAATACGATGCTGCGTATTTTCCAGCAAAGAAGCATCATGCGTTGAAATTATCACGGTTACACCCACTTGGTTAAAAGATGTAAACATCGCCATGATGTCGCGTGCATAGGCAATATCTAAATTTCCCGTTGGCTCATCGGCTATTAGTATGGCAGGACGATGAACGATGGCTCGCGCGATGCACAAACGCTGCCTTTCGCCACCGGATAGCGTGATAGGCATAACCTTTTCTTTTTTTAGTAAACCGACTTTGTCTAATGCGGCGCGTACACGACTGGCTGCGGTTTGAGTATCAAAATTACTGATTTGTAGCGGTAGTAAAATGTTATCAAAAACACTACGATCAAAAAGTAGTTTGTGATCCTGAAATACGATACCAATTTTGCGGCGTAGAAAGGGAATTGCGCTGGATTTGAGCTGTGCAATATTTTGCCCGCTAATCGTAATGGTTCCTGACGTTGGGCGCTCTATTGCAGCAATCGATTTCAATAAGGTGCTTTTACCCGCGCCTGAATGGCCTGTCAGGAACACCATTTCCCCAACATTAATCGACAAATTGATATTGTTGAGTGCAACATACCCGTTGGGGTAGCGTTTGGAGACATTTTTGAAAGTAATCATGCAAGGCCTTATTTATAATGGATACATCGCTTATCAATCAAGCAACGCATCCACAAAGACTTGTGCATTAAAGGGCCTTAAATCGTTTAATCCTTCACCCACACCGATAAACCTTAGTGCCGGTGGATTATGGGAATACTGTCCAACGATAGCAGCCACTACGCCACCTTTAGCGGTTCCATCGAGTTTTGTCAACACCAAACCGGTCACGTTCAAGGCTTCATCGAATGCTTTAACCTGCGTAATTGCATTTTGACCGGTATTAGCGTCCAGTACGAGCAACACCTCATGTGGTGCATCGGGCATTGCTTTGGCAATGACACGTTTGACTTTTTTAATTTCTTCCATGAGGTGTAATTGCGTTGTTAAACGTCCGGCAGTATCCGCTAATACGATATCAATACCGCGTGCTTTTGCTGAATTAACCGCGTCAAAGATTACTGCAGCAGGGTCGCTTTTTTTATCTGGATCACTATCGGGTGCTATCACGGTGACATTATTTTTTTCACCCCAAGCCATTAACTGTTCGCGCGCTGCGGCTCGGAAGGTATCTCCCGCAGCCAATAAAACCGATTTGCCTTGGGTCTGAAAATATTTAGCCAGCTTCCCTATCGAGGTTGTTTTACCAACACCGTTGACACCAGCAATCATAATGACAAAGGGAGTGTGCGTATTGGTATCAAATGGTTGCTCCAATGGCTCTAGCATCGCCGTAAGTGATTCCTTGAGGGCTAGTTTCAATTGATTGGAGTCAGTCAATCCATCACGTCTTACGCGTTTGCGTAAATCTTCCAATAACAGCTGTGTTGCGTTGATACCCACATCCGAAGTCAACAAAATAGTTTCTAATTCCTCGAACAATGCTTCGTCAATCTTGCCGCCACCAAACAAAGTGGATAATTGCTTTCCAAGATTTTGCCGAGTAAGCGTAAGGCCTTTCTTAAGTTTATCCGCGAAACTAACCGAATCTTGTTGTTTCGAACTAGATTCATCTGTTTGCATAGCTGGACTTTCAATTGTTTCTTCGGAATTCTTTTTGGATTTAAAAAAGCTAAACATTCTGGTAGGCTCTACAAAATATTTTCATGGATTGCTCGTAAGCGAAAGCGCAATTTTATTCTGTTTATTCACACTTAGGTTAGTAAAAATGAAATCCGCATACTGTATTGCTTTTTCACGCTTTTTTCTGTTATTGGGCGCAGGTTTGTGCGCATTTCTTTTTACATTTTCAGCATGGAGTAATCCGCATGAGTTTTTATTAGATAACGGGTTGAAATTGATTGTTAAAGAAGATCATCGCGCACCGGTTGTCGTCTCACAGATTTGGTACAAGGTTGGCAGTATTGATGAAGTCAATGGACTCACGGGTGTTGCACACGTACTTGAACATATGATGTTTAAAGGCACCAAGAAATTTCCTGGTGGTGAATTCTCTAAAAAAATTGCCGCCGCTGGTGGCCGTGAAAATGCTTTTACTAGCTATGATTACACTGGTTATTATCAGCAACTCCATAAAAATAGCTTGCCCATGGCCATGGAGCTTGAATCGGATCGTATGCGCAACATAGTTCTTGCAGAAGAAGAGTTTTCCAAAGAAATTAAAGTTGTAATGGAAGAAAGAAGGCTGCGTACAGATGATCAACCGAGAGCTTTGTTATATGAAAAAATGATGGCAATGGCTTTTCAATCACATCCTTACAAAAACCCAATCATCGGCTGGATGGATGATTTAGAGAACATGCGTGTAGAGGATGCCAAAGACTGGTATAACCGATGGTATGCACCGAACAATGCAATCTTAGTGGTGGTTGGCGATGTCGATGCAAAAGCGGTCTATCAATTGGCGCAACAAAATTATGGTGCGATTAAAACCAGTAATATTCCATTACTGAATGCACGTAAACCTCAAGTGGAGCCAGTACAACAAGGGACCAAACGAATTATTGTCAAAGCGCCGGCGGAATTACCTTATCTCATTATGAGTTATCATGTTCCATCGATTAAAAATACTACTTCTGATTGGGAACCCTATGCGTTGGAAGTATTGGAAAGTATCTTGGATGGCCATGCTTCTGCCCGATTGAATAAGACATTAGTTCGTGAAAACCAAATCGCAAATTCTGCAGATGCTAGCTATAGTGGAGTATCTCGTGGTCCGAGCATGTTTTTCCTGAGTGCTGTGCCGCGGGTAGGGAAAACCATCGAAGAATTGGAACAAGCTTTGCGTAATGAAATTGAAAAAATTATTAAGTTGGGGGTCACTGAAGAAGAATTGGTTCGGGTTAAAGCGCAGGTGATAGCGGGCCATGTTTATCAACGTGATTCGATTTTTTCGCAAGCTATGCAAATAGGTCGGTTTGAGAGTACGGGATTGTCTTATCGTGATATTGACACCCTGTTAGAGAAAATTAAAATGGTATCTACGGAGCAAATACGCGAAGTTGCTACAAAATATTTCATAGAAGACAATTTAACCATTGCGATATTAGATCCTCAACCCTTGGATCAAAAAAAGCCTGCTATGATCCCAAGTGGATTAAGGCATTAATTAATATGATCTATTAAATATCCAGGTAGGTTTTTACAGTTTATGATTCCTTTTGTATCATAGAGATTGTTTGGGAGATTAATCTAAAGTATGTCTGCTAATATTGATCAGATTATCAAGAAATCCCAAGAAGCATGCTCTTTGGCGGGTGTCAAGCTTACGAATAAACGTAAAAATGTATTAACCATTTTGTTGGAATCAACGATACCGCTTTCTGCCTATGAAATCGCCGAAAAATATCGCTTTCATTTTAATGAAGCGCTACCGGTTATGTCGGTGTATCGTATGCTCGATTTTCTGATTCACGAAAGATTAGTACATAAGCTCGAAACAGCAAGCCAATATATGTCTTGTGAGCATATCACTTGTGATCATCAACACGAGACTCCGCAGTTTTTGATTTGCGATCAATGTGGCAATGTTAAGGAAATTGGAATCAAAAAACACATTATGAGTGAATTGGCATTAAGTATTCAAAACACGGGATTTAAATTGACTCATCAGCAATTAGAATTGCATGGTGTTTGTGAACGCTGCCAAAAATTGGTTTAATAAATTTCTTTAGATTAGCATCGGGTTATAGATTTCTTTGTTTGAAGCTGAAAGTGGCTATTCTATTCATTAAAAAATAAAGAAATTATCTTCAGCGATTCGCTCTAAATTGAAACTTCAAGGTTAACCAAAACGCCGGTGAACTAAGATAGGAGCTTTATATAACTGACTACTTACTCAGAGTGGAATGCTTTGTTTGTGGTTTCTGATCTACAGTACTCTAAACCATATAATGGCATCCTGCACAAATTGATTTATAATTCACAAATTTATTCACCGTAGGAATTTTGCAGATTGGCAAAAGAGGAGAAATAATCCATGCATATAGGCATACCCGCAGAGATTCGCGGGGGAGAAACGCGTGTGGCTGCCACACCGGAAACTATTAAAAAATTTACTACTAAGGGCCTTTATAAAGTATTGGTGCAAACAGGAGCCGGTATCAATGCCAGCATCACTGATTCAGCTTATCGAGAAGCTGGCGCTACTATTGTTGATGACGTGAATCAGCTCTATTCGCAATCGGATATCGTATTGAAGGTTAAAGGTCCGGAACCCCATGAACTTGGGATGATGCGTAAAAACGCTTTATTGATCGGCCTTTTATCTCCACATCAAAAAGAGGGAATTGAGGCATTAGCTAAACATGGCTTGACAGCATTTGCTTTGGAAAAATTGCCAAGAATTTCTCGTGCTCAAAGTATGGATGTCTTATCATCTCAGGCCAACATAGCAGGTTATAAAGCGGTTATTCTGGCCGCAAATGCCTATCAAAAGTTTTTCCCCATGCTGATGACTGCTGCAGGTACTGTCAAGGCAGCTCGAGTCCTAGTGTTAGGGGCTGGTGTGGCAGGCTTACAGGCAATTGCAACCGCCAAAAGATTAGGTGCGGTGGTAGAAGTTTTTGATGTCAGACCAGCAGCAAAAGAACAGGTTGAAAGCTTGGGCGCGAAATTTGTTGAGGTGGCTCTAAGTGATGAAGAAAAAGCCAAGGCGGAGACTGCTGGTGGTTATGCAACTGAAATGTCAGACGATTATAAGCGTCGCCAAGGTGAGTTAGTACATGAGCGAGCCATCGCAGCTGATATCATCATCACCACGGCATTGATTCCTGGGCGTCCAGCACCTGTACTTATTAAAGAAGACACTGTGAAAGCCATGAAACCCGGTTCTGTGATTGTTGATATGGCGGTTGAAGCAGGAGGCAATTGTCTTTTGTCTGAATTGGATAAAACAGTGCTTAAGCATGGCGTACACTTGGTAGGGATTGCCAATATTCCTGGTTTGGTTGCGGCCGATTCCAGCACTTTGTACGCAAGAAATGTCATGAATTTTCTTAATCTAATGTTGGATCAGGAAAGCAGTCAGCTTAAAATTGATCGAAGCGATGAAATTATTTCTGGCACGTTGGTTTGTGCTGATGGTGAAGTCGTTATCAAATCCTGATGAGGATTCATCAAAGCGATAGCGGAACGTGCAATATCTTGATATTCAAATATATCTTTGTCATTGCGATTGAATAGCAGTGATCGAATTTTTAAGGAGTCATTATGATTGGTGAAATTGATCCAGTTATTATTAATCTGACAGTTTTTGTTTTAGCGGTTTTCGTTGGTTACCACGTGGTATGGAATGTGACGCCTGCGTTACATACACCCTTGATGTCGGTTACCAATGCGATATCCGGTATTATTTTAGTAGGTGCTATGCTGGCCGCTGGACCAGCAGAAACAGATTGGGGTATCTGGCTCGGTGCAGTTGCAGTAATACTGGCGTCGATCAATGTTTTTGGTGGTTTTCTGGTGAGTCAACGTATGCTGGAAATGTTCAAGAAAAAAGATAAAAAAGGAAATGCATAAATGTCAGCTAATGTAGTAGCACTTGCCTATTTAGTTGCTTCAGTCTTCTTTATACTTTCACTTAAAGGATTGAGTTCGCCTGAGTCTGCGCGTCGTGGTAATTTTTTTGGCATGGTGGGTATGGCAATTGCCATTGGTACCACGCTCACATTGACCCAGAACTGGGCTTTGATTTTAGGTTGTATTGCAATTGGTGGTGTGATTGGAGCGATTGTGGCTCAGCGTGTGCAAATGACTGCAATGCCGGAATTAGTTGCTTTCATGCATTCACTCGTTGGTTTAGCCGCTGTATTTATTGCAATTACTGCGGTAAATAATCCGGTTTCGTTCGGATTACCAGCAGTTTTGCCTAAAGGAAGCAAATTAGAGTTGTTTTTAGGGACTTTTATCGGTGCTATGACTTGGTCAGGTTCGGTAATTGCATTTTTGAAACTGTCTGGTCGCATGAGTGGAACTCCGATTGTTTTTACCGGGCAGCATCTATTTAATTTGTTGTTGGCTATTGCCATGATTGGTTTTGGTTTATGGTTTTTCTTTGATGAAACTACCAACTGGACAGCTTTTGCTGTTATGACAGGAATTGCATTTGTACTAGGTTTCTTGATCATCATTCCTATTGGCGGGGCAGATATGCCTGTTGTCATTTCCATGCTAAATTCCTATTCAGGCTGGGCTGCAGCGGGTATTGGTTTTTCACTCGGAAATCCGATGCTAATTATTGCAGGTTCACTAGTGGGTAGTTCCGGTGCTATTTTGTCATACATCATGTGTAAGGCAATGAACCGTCCATTCCTATCGGTTATATTAGGTGGTTTTGGTAGTGATGGTGGTGTTGTAGCGGCGACAGCTGATGGCGCTCAAAAAAACCATCGCAGTGGCAGTGCTGAAGATGCTGCTTTTCTGATGGGTAATGCTGATAGTGTGATTATTGTACCGGGATATGGTTTAGCAGTTGCACGGGCACAGCATGCCGTAAAGGAATTGGCAGAGAAACTGCATAAAAAAGGTGTGAACGTACGTTTTGCAATTCATCCAGTGGCTGGACGTATGCCTGGACACATGAACGTTTTGCTGGCTGAGGCGGAAATTCCTTATGAGCAAGTTTTAGAAATGGAAGAAATTAACAGTGATTTTTCAAATACTGATGTAGTGCTTGTTTTAGGTGCTAATGATGTAGTTAATCCAGCTGCAAATGTACCAGGTAGTCCGATCTACGGTATGCCAATTCTTGATGCGCATAAGGCTCGTACTGTAATGGTAGTCAAACGAAGTATGGCGGCAGGTTATGCTGGTCTTGATAATGATCTATTTTATATGGATAAAACTATGATGATTTTTGGTGATGCCAAGAAAATGGTTGAAAATATGGTCAAGGCGTTATAGTGGATGACGATTCTTGTACTCTTTCCTATTCTATTCTTGCAATCTATTCTGAATTTCCTGTGTAGTAAAGTATTCCAAGTTGGGGAATAGAGCTTAACATATAATAGGATTGTATTAGCTTAGGTTTTGTTCACTTGGCGGCAAATTTGCCATAATGTTCAAATCATTTCTTGCGTCTCGTCTTTTTTTAGCCTTTGCCGCAGTCAATAGTTCTGCTTGTAAAGCCAATCCCGCTCTTACAAAATTAGATATATTCCTGTACCCGAACTGGTTTTGAATGATGCATAATTTGCTTATAAATGAAAAACCAGTGCGAAGTACCGGAAAGGGGTGCCGCTACAAACGCACTGGAAGGAATCACTCACCAGAAAATGGCTTAACTGATGAATGGGGAGGCTAGAAACAATTTTAATAACGATTGAATTATCTTTACGTTGACACGGTTAGTTGCGGTTCCAACTACTTTCTTGGCTTGACGGTAAGCTTTTTTGTTACCAAAGTCAGACTTTTCAGCGGCTATTTCAATGGTTTTCTTTCCGGTATCTTTATTTACTTGTGCAAAATTTTGCACAAGTTTCAAATCATTTATTTGGTCCTGTCTATTACTAAATTCCGACCCAACAGCCTTTGTAATTTCAACTCGTTCAGAAACAGTAAAATCCTTTCTTGCTTCGTTTCAAGAATATAGCTCTTGTTTCCTGATTTAGTGACACGCAAACCTAATCTAGGTGTTTTTGTATCAGAAAAAATGGTTTGTTCTTTGCCTTCCTCGCACTGTAAGTAAGTAACAGTAAGGGGTGTGATGTTCGCCGCATTATTCATGCGGCCACCATGATACATTCGTTATTACAACCATGAGAGGATAAAGCTCAAGCTGAACGGATTGAGTCCGGTAGACTATAGGTCATAGTTTGCAATGCAGTCAGCTATTTTTTTAAACGCCAACTTCTGGGGGAGGGTAGTTCAAATCCAGGGCGATTCAGATTCTTACAGTGCTTCTGATCATTCTTTCATTGAGATTTTTATCAAAAACAACGTAATCCACAAAGATCGCAACTAATATTAGTCTTATTTATCCCCCACTGTTATAATTTGCCCCCCTTTACAGGAACTAACAGCTTATTTTTGAGGATTTTTTTATGTCTCGCCCGATTCGTAATATTGCTATCATCGCGCATGTTGATCATGGTAAAACCACTATGGTTGACAAGCTTCTGCATCAAGCCGGCACCTTTGCCGCACATCAACAAATTTCTGAGCGCGTGATGGATTCTAATGATATTGAGCGTGAACGAGGCATTACTATTTTAGCCAAAAATTGTGCGATTGATTACAACGGGATTCATATCAACATCGTTGATACACCAGGACACGCCGATTTTGGTGGCGAAGTGGAACGAGTTTTGTCGATGGTCGATGGCGTATTATTGTTGGTTGATGCGGTAGAAGGTCCGATGCCACAAACACGGTTTGTGACTAAGAAAGCATTGGCATTAGGTCTTCGTCCAATTGTTGTGATTAACAAAGTTGACCGCCCTGGCGCGCGCGCCAGCTGGGTCGTTGACCAAACATTTGATTTGTTTGATAAGCTCGGTGCGAGTGATGAGCAACTGGACTTTCCGGTGGTGTACGCTTCAGCACTCAATGGTTTCGCAACATTGGAGCAAGAAAAACCTAGCAATGACATGCGACCGCTGTTTGATACCATCTTAAAACATGTTCCTGCGCCTACTGGTGATCCTGAGGAGCCATTGCAATTGCAAATTAGCGCACTGGATTATTCCAGTTTTGTTGGACGTATTGGTATTGGTCGAATTCACCGAGGTAAGCTAAGGCCAGCACAGGAAGTAATGATTTTAATGGACGGTAAGCCGCCGAAAAAAGCCAAAGTGAATCAAGTATTGGGTTTCCAGGGGTTGGAACGGATTCAGATGAAAGAAGCCTTGGCCGGGGATATCGTACTGATTAACGGGATCGAAGAACTAAGTATTGGTACCACTTTGGCGGATATCGATCAGCCCGAAGCACTACCTGTCATGGCCGTGGATGAACCTACATTGACCATGACGTTTCAGGTCAATACATCACCTTTCGCTGGCCAGGAAGGTAAATTCGTGACCAGCCGCCAGTTGCGGGAACGCCTAGAAAAAGAATTGTTAACGAATGTTGCGATGCGTATGGAAGAAATGAATGAAACGGATTCTTTCTTGATTTCCGGACGGGGTGAATTGCACCTTACCATTTTGCTGGAAAATATGCGTCGTGAAGGCTATGAGTTAGCTGTTTCGCGTCCAAATGTCGTGATTCGTGAAATCGATGGTGTGAAATGCGAGCCATTTGAGTTGCTGACTGTGGATATCGATGAAGCGCATCAAGGTGGCATCATGGAGGCATTGGGAGAACGCCGTGGCGATTTGCAGGATATGGTATCGGATGCTAAGGGAAGGGTGCGGTTGGATTACCGTATTCCAGCGCGGGGCCTGATTGGTTTTCAGTCTGATTTTATGACGATGACGCGCGGTACCGGTTTAATGAGTCATGTATTTGATGAATTTGCACCGATGCGTTCAGAAATCCCGCAGCGTAAGAATGGCGTGCTGATTTCTTCCGAACATGGCGAAGCAGTCGCCTATGCCCTCTGGAAGTTACAAGAACGCGGCCGCATGTTTGTCAATCCAGGTGACCGTCTGTACGAAGGTATGGTGATTGGTATTCATACGCGCGACAATGATTTGGTGGTCAATCCGATTAAAGGTAAGCAGCTGACAAATATTCGCGCATCCGGAACCGATGAGGCCGTCGTGTTAACACCTCCGATTCAATTAACTTTGGAATCTGCAATCGAATTCATCACGGACGACGAGCTGGTGGAAATTACCCCTAAAACCATTCGTATCCGCAAGCGCTATTTACTGGAACATGAACGCAAAAAGGCTTCGCGTGCTGCAGCGTAAGTAAAACAACCTGAGAGGAATTGATGATTATGGCCAAGAATCTAATAAACCTCAGTTACAAAACGATACAGATTGTATGTTGGTGCATGTTGGCGGCTACTTCATACGCCAACTCTGTTGCTTGTTTTACTTCCAACATGGGGCAGTTCTGTATCGAGTTATTTGAATCGCATACGCCGATTACCACTGCCAATTTTTTGAATTATATCCATAATGGTTCTTATACGAACGGTGTATTCCATCGCAGCGTACCGGGTTTTGTCATACAAGGTGGCGGTTTTAAAATCGTGGATGGCGCTGCAGGAAAATCTCTGGTGACTGTAGCAACGCTACCACCCATTAACAACGAATTCAAAATTTCCAATACTCGCGGTACAGTTGCGATGGCAAAGATTGATCGCCAGCCGAATAGTGCAACCAGTCAATGGTTCGTCAATTTAGTCGACAATTCAGGGGATCCGAACAATTTGGATACTCAGAATAGCGGTTTCACGGTTTTTGGTCGGGTTATTTTTGACGGCATGAGTGTGTTTGATGCAATCGCACAATTACCGAGAACGAGTAGTCATTTTCCTTATTTGGCGACTAGCGAGCCACAGATACCGATCACTAATTTGGTGCAAGTAAGTGAGATTACCGTCCAGAAACCAACCGGTGTTTTTCACGAAGGCATTGCCAGTTTTGCTGTCGATATCAGCGATGGAAGTAACATCTTGGAAGTTAAATTACGGTTGGTTGAAAGTGATCCGGAGCTATTATTTGAATTAGATTCGGGCAGCATGCAAATACTGTCATCCAGACCTGAAAATGTGGCAACGTATTTGCCGCAAAGCGGGGAGGTATCGATCCCTACCGTGATGCTTAGCCCTACGACCATGATTAATAATGTTCGTATGCAATTGGTGAATACTGAACCTTTTCAGTTCGTGTTAAAAAGCTACGAATCAGGGAATTGATTCAATTAAATTCTCAATGCGGAAACATTGCTTCGTCTAGCTGAGGCTTCTGGCTTCGGTGTTTCTTCATGGTAAAGTAATGTTACTTGGCTGATTTAAGGTTGATGATCTTGAGAGTTGCGGGTACTATGATCTATAGATGTTTCTCAATAACGAATCAGCGTTTTCTATAAGAATCGTTCTGGCGTATAACTAATGAAATTATTCCTATACTTATCGTTTGGTATTATTTTGGTGATTGCTATTGCCATAGTAAGTGGTGCTCACAATATCTCTGCCACTGAAAAGCACTGGGGTATCACTGAAAAAACAATTGGTTGGATTCGTGATAGCTTGATTGAAGTTCATGCCAAAAATCTAACCGTACCTCAACTGGATGACCGTGCTGTACTTTCAAATGGATTCAAGCATTATCATGCAATGTGTACTGAATGTCATTTGGCGCCTGGTTTTAAGGCCACGGAAATTTCCATGGGTTTGTATCCCCAACCACCCGCTTTTCATGAACGGACACCTATGACGGAGCAAACTATCAGATCCGATACTATCAGAAAATACTTTTGGGTTATTAAGAATGGATTAAAAATGACCGGTATGCCGGCTTGGGGATTGAGTCATGACGATCAGTCGATCTGGTCAATGGCGGCATTTGTTGTAAAGTTGCATGGTATGAGTGCGGCAGAATATGAGAGTCTAGTCCGTACGATAGAAGTCGATCATTCACATGATCGCGGTCATGATGACCATACTCATTAAGAGAATCAACCTGTGTATTTGTTTGCCGGCAAATAGGCTCAATTAGAAATCAAAAATACTACAGTATCGATATGTGATTTTTAGCGTTGTTTACACCTTTTTGAGAGGATGTAGACATGGATATAACGCGAATACGCTTACGCCACACATGATCTTGAAGAGATATGGCGACCTTAAGAGCTAGAGTTGTTACTTTTTCATAAGGATTCCGAGTATTCTGGCCAAAGATCTACAAAGTGATTGATCGAGCGAGGAAACAGGGATTTTCTCTCATGAAATCGACCAATAACGTTTCTTGCAGACCGTCGCTATAATAAAAGCTGCCTTGGTGAAGTGGTTCATTTCGATACAAAACACCACACCACTTACCTTTGCTCAAAGGTGAGATCAATACTCTGCCGAGAGAGATTACTTATTTTTAGGCATCGTTGATTTTTCACGGGAACTGTATCCCCGCCATTCATCGTGACAAGACACAAAATTCTGCTGTTGGGATTGAGTTGATGTACATGATCCGCAAAGATTAGATAATCACCCCGAAAGGAGATAATATCTTTCGCATGAATAATTTTATGCACGAGCGGGCTGATAGCGCCAAGTCTGACTGTGCGTTTGATAAAATTTACCCAAAATTAGGACCCTGCTCAGTTAATGCAACAGAACCGAGGTATTTACCACCCATAAAATTGAGGTAGTCAATGGATAAGAAAGTACACATTAATTTCTGGTTTATCATCGTGACGATACTGGCGCTGTTATTCATACAAAAACTGTATTCTCAATACACTCAAATAGAGCCCATTCCATACAGCCGATTTCAATATTTTCTAGAGCAGGGGCTTGTGAGCGAGATTGCGATTACTGAGAATCAGGTTTTTGGCACGCTGAAGGAAAAACACGCAGACGGATTTAAGGATTTTGTCACTACACGGGTGGAGCCAGAATTGGCTGAGATGTTGGACAAATACAATGTGGTTTATACCGGTGTCGTGCAGAGTACCTGGCTGCGTGATTTACTCTCCTGGATTTTGCCGACAGCTATTTTTATTGGCATCTGGTTGTTTATCATTCGTCGTATGGGCAGTAACATGGGTGGCGGGTTGATGTCGATTGGCAAAAGCCATGCCAAGGTATTTGTGGAGAAGGAAACCAAGGTGACCTTCGATGATGTGGCCGGAGTGGATGAAGCCAAGGAAGAGTTGGTTGAAATTATCAATTTTCTGAAAAACCCGGCAGATTATGGTCGTTTGGGCGGCCGTGTACCTAAGGGGATTTTGTTGGTTGGTCCGCCGGGTACAGGTAAAACATTATTAGCTCGTGCTGTGGCAGGTGAGGCCGCGGTGCCATTCTTTTCCATATCCGGCTCAGAATTTGTTGAGATGTTTGTCGGCGTGGGCGCAGCCAGAGTGCGTGATTTATTTGAACAGGCACGACAAATGGCGCCAGCCATCATCTTTATTGATGAGCTGGATGCGTTAGGTCGTGCTCGTGGTGCCTATGGATTGGGTGGTGGGCATGATGAGAAAGAACAAACGCTGAACCAATTGCTGGCAGAGCTGGATGGTTTTGATTCCAGCAGTGGTATCGTGCTGCTGGCAGCTACCAATCGGCCGGAAATTCTTGATCCGGCATTGCTGCGCGCTGGACGCTTTGATCGTCAGGTACTGGTGGATAGGCCCGATAAGATTGGTCGTGAGCAGATCCTTGCCGTACATACGAAGAAAGTAAAGCTGAATATGGATGTAAAAATCGAACAAATCGCTGCTTTAACTCCCGGTTTTACCGGCGCTGATCTGGCAAACCTTATCAATGAAGCGACTTTGCTGGCTACGCGGCGCAACGCAACATCTGTGACGATGGATGATTTCAACAATGCCATCGAGCGTATCGTTGCTGGCTTGGAAAAGCGTAACCGTTTGCTTAATCCCAATGAACGCCGAGTGGTGGCATTTCATGAACTGGGACACGCTATGGTGGCATTGGCGTTGCCTGGTATGGATGAAGTGCATAAGGTATCTATTATTCCACGAGGTATCGGTGCATTGGGTTACACCATTCAACGCCCAACGGAAGACCGTTTTCTGATGACTCGCGTGGAGTTGCAAAATAAAATGGCGGTATTGATGGGTGGGCGCGCAGCAGAACAAGTTGTATTCAATGAAGTATCCACCGGAGCCGCGGATGATCTGGTGCGTGCCACTGATATTGCCCGCGCTATGGTGCTTCGTTATGGAATGAGTGAGGCATTGGGAAATGTCGCCTATGATCGTGAACAATCTGCTTTCCTACAGCTCAACATCCCAATGCCACAGAGTCGCAATTACAGCGAAGAAACCGCCAACAAAATTGATGTTGCGGTGAGTGCTTTGGTTAATCAGGCATTGGAGAATGCAGTGAAAATACTGCAAGCTAATAGAGTTTTGCTTGATCAGACTGCTGAGGAATTACTAAAAAACGAGACACTCAACCAGCCTGAGATAATTAAGCTAAAGCAGTTGATTAATTCTAGTGCGTTAAAGTTTTAATCTTTTGAGCGCAATTATAGGAAAAAGGATCTCATTATGACTATTGCCCTGATTGTTGTCGATGATTCAGAAAATGCGATGCCTGCCATCGATGAGATACTGGATACAAGTAAGCTACATGTGTATCTACTCTATGTGTGAGAACCAATTCAAATAAACGAAATTGTTATTAACGAAGATTCGCTTTTAGATATGCTGAGCATCAAGAAAGCATGCAAAGAAGCGGTACCGATATACTGATGCCTGCGGAAGTGCGCACTTGAAAGTGCGGGTATCGTGTTCGATGTGTACGTACGTGGTTGGCAATCCAGCCGAAGTCATCACCGACTTCTCACGTGAGTATCACCGTGATTTGATCGTGATGGGTAAGATAAAGAATCCGCTGCTCGTCAAGCAGTTGTGCCGCCGCCGATAATTCAGCTATGCGTAAGGCGTGGTAAGGGTTGTCCGTGCCTGGGAGTAATCTTATGTTTCATATTATTGACTATAGTGGGCAATAATGCAGGAAATAAAAACAAAAAGGACACAGCCCTCTTGGCACAACATCTGTATTGATTTGGTGTTGGATAAACTGGGCGCAACGTCTACGGGCCTAAATCGGCACGAAGCTGAGGCACGTTTGAAGACCCATGGTCCTAACCGGTTGCCGGATCCGCCAAAACGTAGTATTGCCATGCGTTTCCTACTGCAATTCCACAATATCCTGATTTATGTGCTGTTCGGTTCTGCAATTATCACGGCAGTTCTAGATCATTGGATAGATACTCTCGTTATTCTGGTGGTGGTGTTAACCAACGCAATCATCGGCTTCATCCAGGAGGGCAAAGCAGAAAAGGCGATGGATGCCATCCGTCAAATGCTGGCGCCCCATGCCTCGGTGCTGCGTAGCGGTGAGCGTCATAGTATTGAAGGAGAAAAACTCGTGCCCGGTGA
The DNA here is from genome assembly GCA_024281675.1 of Nitrosomonas sp. Taxonomy (GTDB): domain Bacteria; phylum Pseudomonadota; class Gammaproteobacteria; order Burkholderiales; family Nitrosomonadaceae; genus Nitrosomonas. Next base: position 112,790 of record JAMXAG010000004.1, on the reverse strand, counting down.
TATTGTGTTGCTCGAGGCTGGCGATAAGGTTCCCGCTGATCTGCGGCTGCTGAAAACACATGGTTTGCAGATTCAGGAGTCGATTCTTACCGGTGAATCCGTTCCGGTAGAGAAGCATATCGAACCTGTTTCCTTCGATTCGCCGTTGGGTGACCGTTCCTGTATTGCGTTTTCCGGTACGTTGATCACTTCCGGCCAAGGCAAAGGCGTGGTGGTGGCCACTGGCTCTTCCACCGAAATCGGACGCATCAGCGGATTGCTGTCGGAAGTGGAAACGCTGACCACGCCACTGGTAAAACAGATGGAGGCATTCGCTCAGTGGCTGACTATTTTCATCCTAGGGGTTGCCACGATTTTACTGGTATATGGTTATTTTGTCGGCCACCATGAATTTACTGAGATATTCATGGCAGTGGTGGGACTTTCGGTCGCGGCGATTCCGGAAGGCTTGCCCGCTGTGCTAACTATCACGCTGGCAGTGGGTGTGCAGGCGATGGCACGGCGCAATGCCATTGTACGTCGATTGCCTGCGATTGAGACTATCGGCTCAGTGTCGGTGATCTGCACCGACAAAACCGGCACACTGACTCGTAATGAGATGATGGTTTCCTCAGTGCTAACGCATCAACATCTCTTTACATTGCAAGGCATCGGCTATGAACCACAGGGAACTATATTGTTGGAAAATACCGAAGTTACTCCCGCCGAATATACCGTTCTGGAAGAACTCGCTCGCGCTGCAACCCTGTGTAATGATGCAGCACTGCGTGATCATGATGGTGTGTGGGCGGTGGAAGGCGATCCGATGGAGGGTGCGTTGCTAGCCTTTGCCAGTAAAATAGGCATTGAAATTCGCAAGGAGCAGGCGACTTGGACGCGCACCGACGTCATTCCTTTTGATGCCAAACACCGCTTCATGGCAACGCTGAATCATGATCATGAACACCGCGCATTTGTGTTCATCAAAGGTGCGCCGGAGCAGATTCTTGCTATGTGCAAAACTCAAAGCGTTGCGGACGGGAATGTGGAGCCGCTGAACAAAGCTTATTGGCAAGAAAAGGCGGATAGCATTGCCGCCCTCGGCCAGCGCGTGCTGGCATTCGCTGTCAAGCCCGTAAAATCAGAGCATACGGTACTGGAACGCACAGATATTGAAAGTACACTCACACTGCTCGGTATGGCTGGGATGATTGATCCACCGCGTGCAGAAGCCATTGCAGCCGTAGCGGAATGTCACACAGCCGGTATTCGTGTGAAAATGATTACTGGCGATCATGTCAAGACAGCAGCAGCAATCGGCAAACAAATTGGCTTGCAGAACCCTAGCAAGGTTCTTACCGGAGCTGATCTTGATGGGATGAATGATGCTTCTTTGAAAGAAGCTGTATTGAAATGTGACATCTTCGCCCGAACTAGTCCGGAGCATAAATTGCGGCTTGTCATGGCATTGCAATCACACGGGATGACGGTAGCCATGACAGGTGATGGGGTGAATGATGCGCCTGCACTAAAACGTGCCGACGTAGGCATTGCGATGGGCAAAAAAGGCAGCGAAGCCGCCAAGGAGGTAGCGGAGCTGGTGCTGGCGGATGACAATTTCGCTTCCATTGCCAGCGCCGTGCGCGAAGGGCGTACGGTTCATGACAACATCAAAAAAGTCATCAGTTGGATATTGCCTACCAACGCTGGGGAAGCGATGACCATTATAGTGGCGTTGCTGTTCGGCATGACGTTGCCGGTAACCCCTATCCAGATTTTATGGATCAATCTAATTACTGATGTGACATTGGGCATAGCGCTTGCCTTCGAGCCAACTGAGGAAAACACCATACGCCGTCCACCGCGTCCAAGAGGAGAGCCGCTGCTCAGTAGCGAATTAGTATGGCACATTGTGCTGGTGTCCATTTTGTTCTTGTGCGGTGTGTATGGAATTTACGTTTACGCGATTGATCGGGGCTATAGCGTTGAATTGGCTCGTACCCTTGCGATGAATACGCTGGTGGTAATGGAAATTTTCCATCTGTTCTTTATCCGTAATATCTACGGGACATCGCTCACCTGGAAAGCGTTGCGTGGCACCAAAGTGTTGTGGATGACGGTAATTATTATTACCGTAGCGCAATTTTCCATCACCTATCTGCCGCCCCTACAGGCGATATTTGCCACGGTAGCAGTGCCCTTTTTAGATTGCTGGCTGGTAATTGGCATAGGTGCCGTGCTATTTATCATCATTGAAACCGAAAAGCGGATCCGCCTGCGTCTTAAGGCTATTAAATCATGATTAAAGCTATGCTGGCGATATGGCATGAACGAACATTTTTCTACCTTACGAAAAGATCGTGAACTCAGTTTTGTCAGATTTGTTAACTTCTATAATACTGTGAAGCTCCATACTGGAATTAGCAACATGACGATTGATACTTCAAATTCAGTTATCGATAAAAAGCTGATCGTCGGCTATTGCCAAACGCAGTATTGGGTTTCTATAGGGTATGAGAAGGTAGTAGTTTGCATTGACCATTATTCGGAGCGGGTTAAATCGTTACTAACTCAATCCGAGGCATCCTGTGCGGGCATCGTGACAGCTTATAATCCGTATAGCCAATTAAACAATGAGAATGAAAACTGCCTTGCAAATGAATTGCTAAGGAGTTTTCTGGTTAGAAATGACTACCGCTTCCTTGAAAGTTTGAATGTTGACCCCACTCAAACATGGCCGCCGGAAAAAAGTTTTTTTGTTTTTGATCTCGGGCTCCATGCGGCACAAAGTATTGGGCGGCAATTTGGCCAGAATGCCATCGTATGGGTGGATCATGGCGCAATCGCACGGTTAATTTTATTGCGTTAGCAAAGAGCGAGTAGAATAAAAACATTGTAGCGGTGTTAATAAACACGATAATATACTCAACTTCGATAACCTTGTTTAGGAGACAACTATGAAGAAGATCCTCACTTACCTGACATTGGCTATCTTCAGCTTTGGACTATTCGCGTTTGATGCTGTCGAAGCAGAAGCAGCCAAACGTATGGGTGGCGGTAAAAATATCGGTTCGCAACGACAATCGGTCAACCAACAGCAAGCAGCGCCAAACAACCCTAAACAATCTCCTGCGGCACCTGGGGCGACGCCTTCGACTGGAAGTAAATGGGGCGGTGCACTGGCTGGCTTAGCTGCGGGTGGACTTTTGGCTGCACTATTTATGGGTGGTGCCTTCGAAGATATCAACATGATGGACATGTTGGTTTTGGCTTTGTTGATCGGTGCAGTGTTTTTTGTGATCCGCATGCTACGTAAACCGAAGATGGCAGAACAGACAGCGCGCATGCAGTATTCTGGAATGAATACGAATACGCAACAAGGTCAATTCAACACGCCACCTTTTGGCGCTGCCGGAAACACTACTCCACCGATGGATAGTACTGCTGCGACTCAGCAACCTAATATTCCTGAAGGGTTTAAGGTAGAACCATTCCTACGCAATGCAAAAAATTCGTTTATCAACCTACAAGCCGCTAATGATCGTGGCGATGTCGATGAAATTCGCGATTATGCGACACCGGAAATGGTTGCTGAGATCACTGCCCAAATTAATGAGAGAAATGGTGTGCAGCAACAAACCGAAGTCATGTTTATTGATGCCAATTTGCTCGAAGTTGAAACCACGAGTGATACAGCCATTGCGAGTGTGCGTTTTACAGGTCAGTTGCGAGATTTGCCTGATGGCGAAGCCGAACCTTTTGATGAAATCTGGCACGTGCAAAAAGATCTCAAAGATCCGAATGCCACGTGGTTGCTTGCAGGTATTCAACAAATCTCTTAATATAACCTTTGCTGAAGGTCGATTGTTTTTTTGACTTTCATTCCCAAATCCGGAAGTTGCAATTCCTGTTTTTTTAAGGAAGCGGTTTCCGGATTTTCAATTTTCGGCCTTAACAATATCTTGGTTCAGATGACATGCTAACAAGATTGTCAAAAGTCATGCTGATCTGGGCTGTCGCTTTATTCGCTTCGCTTGTTGTTTTTAACAATGTGATGGATTACGGTTCAAATTTCACATTGATTCGGCAGGTGTTAATGATGGATACGATTTTCCCGGATAGCCAGGGACGTTGGCGTGCGATAGATGCATCGTTTATGCACCATGCGGTTTACGTAGTTATTATCGCCATCGAATTTGTGATCGCGGTGTACTGTTGGATCGGTGGTTTCTGGCTGTATAAACAACGCCATGATGCGCGTGCTTTCAATCAATCCAAAGGCGCGGCAATTATTGGTTTGACACTAGGAATATTGCTCTGGTTTGGCGGATTTATGACGATTGGCGGTGAATGGTTTTTGATGTGGCAATCACAAACGGCAAATGGGCAGGATGCAGCTTTCCGTCTTGTAGTGATTCTTAACGTCGTGTTGATTTATTTGGTGCAAAATGATGATGATAAATTGACCTCATAAAGTTAACCTGCGATTTCCTGTGGTTTTGCCACAGGGAATCGCATAGGGTACTTAAAACAAATTTATTTCAAATTAATCAATTTTATTGATTGCTTCTGAAGATTTATCTTTAACTGCATCTTTTGTTTCTTCTAATCGGTGCTCAATTTTTTGTTTTGCACATTCTGCATCACTTCCTGTGCAGGCAGCTTCTTTGACACGATTTACCGCTTCGTTGGCGTCTCTTTTGATATCTTTAGCAGTTGCTTCAGCTTTCTCTGATATTGTTTCGCTTGCAGATACATCAACGATTGAAAGTGATATTGCTAGAATGATTAATGAATATAATCTCATTTTCTGCTTCCTTTATTTTGACGAGTAATTACTCGTTACGCGGTTTGAATACAGAGGATTTATTAACCTGGGAGTTCCCTTCTAACTTGAGAAGAAAAATGCTACGGTCAGATCAATCCTGCGACAAACAATGTTTGAATCTCCCATACCAGAGTCTCAGCTATATCCGAGAGCACTAGAGTTTGTAGTCTCACAGTAACGCTAATAAATGTCAATGCTTAGTAAAAGAGTAAGTGTCGTATTGAATTTTTAATTTAATCCATTGAGGTATGTTTAAGAAGTCGAAGCCTATTGGTTTAAGCAGCGAATAGATTTGATAGTATCTCGTGTGAATTATGCTGGTAATAAATACTGAGCGTTTATTTGGCCTGTTATTCTCAATATTTAATCTTGGATAAATGCAGTAATCCCCGCTTGGGCGATTTGTGCATCCTGATTAGACCGCACACCGCTGACACCGATTGCGCCGACAAATTGGCCGTTGATGACGATCGGAAGTCCGCCTTCAATCGGTAGGGCTCCCGGTAAATTCAAATAGCGCAGGTGGCCTTGGTTAATATTGTCTTCCAAGACTTTGGTAGGGCGGCGAAAGGCAATCGCTGCCCGTGCTTTTTCGATCGCGACTTGTATGCTGCCAAACTGGGTGTTGTCTAAGCGCTGCAAATAGAGCAAGTGCCCGCCATCGTCCAAGATGGCAATGACAACCGGCCATTGATTCGCTAGCGCTTCTTGTTCGGCAGCCTGAGCGATTTTTTTGGCGTCCGCCAAAGTTAACATGATTTTTTCTGTTGTCATTTAGATTCCGCCTCCATTTTCAAATACTTCATTTCGCATCTGTGCTTGTGAAACGTTACTTCCGGGTGGGACTGAGCGGGTTAGCCACACATTGCCGCCAATGGTGGATCCACGTCCTATGGTGATTCTTCCTAGAATCGTTGCGCCGGCATAAACCACCACATCGTCCTCCACAATCGGGTGACGTAAATTGCCTTTGACCAGAGCGCCATTTTCATCGACTGGAAAGCGTTTTGCGCCGAGTGTAACGGCTTGATAGAGCCGCACGTTGTTACCGATGACGGCGGTTTCCCCTATGACGACGCCAGTGCCGTGATCGATAAAAAAACTGCCGCCGATTTGTGCGCCTGGGTGGATCTCAATACCCGTTTCTGAGTGCGCGATTTCCGAGATCATGCGAGCGATCAGCGGAACACCAAGCTGATAGAGCACATGTCCGAGACGGTAATGCATGGTTGCCATAATACCCGGATAACATACCAAGACCTCATCGATGTTACGTGCGGCGGGATCGCCCTCATACGCTGCTTTGATATCACTATCAACCAATCTACGTATTTGCGGAAGCTGTTTGGCGAATGCTTGCGTGATGATCGCTGATTGCTCGCGATCTTCGTTGTTAAGGATTTCCAAACCGGAGTTATAGTGAAGTTCGTGTTGGATTTGTACCATCAGTTCACGTAATGTCCGGTTCAAGGTATGCCCAACATAATGATCGATCCCTTCATCAGCCAACTCGGAAGATCCCAAGCGGTTAGGAAACAACGCGGCACATAAGCCTTCGGTGACGCTAGCTAGAATACGACGTGACGGTAACCGTGGCGGTGCGGTATGGCGATTGCGGCGTTCTAAATCCGTTACGCGAATGCTGCGCAATTCGGCAACGATTTCATCCACATTCAGATATGTATTGCGCACTAGAATGTCACGTGTTCTTTTGGTAGTGCTCACAGTGATGCCATGCCTTGCTCGTCAAACATGCCTTCAAACAGAATGCTGCTTAAATATCGTTCTGCAGAATCCGGCAGGATGACCACGATGGTTTTGCCCGCGTTCTCAGGATGTTTGGCGTGGCGTACAGCGGCCGCTACGGCGGCACCGCAGGAAATACCAGCCAGTATGCCTTCTTCTTTGGCCAGTCGGCGTGCGTATTGAATGGCTTCTTCATTCGTGACTTGTTCGACGGTATCGATCAATGATAAATCCAAATTATCCGGCACGAAGCCAGCGCCAATCCCTTGGATTTTATGCGGGCTTGGTGTCAGTGTTTCACCGGCGCGTTTTTGTGTAATTACCGGGCTAGCCGATGGTTCGACGGCTACCGAAACAATGTTTTTGCCGCGGATTTTTTTGATATACCGTGAGACACCGGTTATCGTACCACCGGTTCCGACACCTGCGACAAAAATATCAACTGCACCGTCGGTATCTTCCCAAATTTCCGGACCAGTGGTTTTTTCATGAATCGCTGGGTTGGCAGGATTTTTGAATTGTTGCAACAAAACATAACGACCCGGATCGGAATCAACAATTTCCTGCGCTCTGGCGATTGCGCCATTCATGCCTTTTGCTCCTTCGGTCAAGGCCAGTTTTGCACCCAGTGCTATAAGCAATTTACGCCGCTCTAAGCTCATGGTTTCCGGCATTGTCAAAGTCAGAGGAATGCCCCGCGCCGCTGCAACAAAAGCCAATGCAATGCCGGTATTACCGCTGGTTGGCTCAACAATTTCCTTATCTTTGCCGAGCAACCCTTTATGTTCAGCATCATCAATCATTGCCGCGCCAATCCGGCATTTAACCGAATAAGCCGGGTTGCGTCCTTCGATTTTCGCTAATACCAATGCAGGAGCGCCATCGGTAACACGGTTCAAGCGTACCAATGGAGTTCGTCCAATTGAAAATGCGTTATCTTTAAACCAATTTGCCATGAGTTTTCCTTTGTGTGCTTAATGGATGACAGAATATCAGCTTTGACTATAGCGCAGTCATGCTGAGATTAACAGGTCGTTAAAAACAGGATCATAATGCTCTTTATGATGCATAAACTACGTTTTTCGCCTGTTTTTGTTTTCATCGCTTTCCTCGAAAACGTTTTTCAATGGGCTGTTAAAAGCCGTGTTATTGCTGCTATTTTTGTTACTAATGCGTGATGGCAAAACGAAAAATTTACCATGCTTATCCTGAGAAACGCAATTGTAACGCTGATCGAACATTGCAAAGAATCCTGTATAGTACGATTTTTACAGGTTGGAGAGGATATTACGATGAATATGGAGGTAATTTCATGCGAGCTGCATGATTTCGTTGAAGTGGCTTGTATGTATGGCTATCGCTTAAAACTGACACTCAAGAATCAGCAAATCGTAGAAGGCAAGGCGATGGATATTGTGAATTCGCCTGAAAAGCGTGAATGCCTGGTCATTGACCAGAATGGTGATGATAAGCAGCACATTGATTTGACTGAGTTAGTCAAAATGGAAGTATTAACGCCCAATGCCCGATTTAAGGAAGTTGTTTTTGGTTAAGATGCTTTTTGGTTATAAAAACTGATGATAGCCATCGCTTCATTATTGATAGATTGGCACCGCAAGTATGGACGCCACGATTTGCCTTGGCAAAGAAACCGTGATCCGTATGCAATCTGGGTATCCGAGATCATGTTGCAGCAAACGCAGGTCAATACGGTTATTCCTTATTATCAGCGTTTTATGCAGATTTTCCCTACCGTTGCTAGCTTGGCGGATGCACCATTAGAAGCTGTTTTGGCGCTATGGAGCGGTCTGGGTTATTATTCGCGTGCGCGCAATTTGCATGCGTCGGCACGTGCAATCGTATCAAATCATCAACGCTGTTTTCCTGCTGATCGATGTGCGCTGGAGCAATTGCCTGGGATCGGGCGTTCCACCGCTGCGGCAATCGTAGTTTTTTCGTTTGGACAACGTGAAGCAATTTTGGATGGCAATGTCAAACGCGTGTTTGCGCGTTATTTTGGCATTGATGGTTTTCCAGGTGAGCCCAAAGTGCAAAAAATACTTTGGGAGAAAGCGGAAGAAGCTTTGCCCCATGATTACCAAAATGGCCGGATTGGAGCCTATACGCAGGCATTAATGGACTTAGGTGCAACGGTTTGCAGTCGAAGTGCGCCAGCATGCGAAATCTGTCCGTTAAATCGTCATTGCATTGCTGCAATCGAACATCGTATTGATCAGTTACCTACACCAAAACCGCGAAAATCACTACCGCAAAAGGAAGCTGTTTTTTTATTTTTATTGCGAGATCGGAAGTTATTTCTGCAAAAAAAACCAGCTCCCGGTATCTGGGGCGGATTATGGTGTCCACCCGAAGTCGGTACTGGAATAGATGTTTCGGCATATTGCTCCGACCAATGGCGTATTCAGGTCGATACATTGTACGAATTGCCTCTTTTGAACCATCAGTTCACTCACTTTAAATTGCGTATTTATCCAAAATTGCTGACCACTCAATCAGAAAAACCGGCTTTGTCTGACGATTCGATCTGGATACATCCTTCCGAAGCTCTCGAACGCGGCATTCCCGCTCCGGTTAGAAAGTTATTGCAACGCACCTTCTCATCATCGAATAATCTGACTATTTCTGTATAAACGATGAATACCGATTGGCCGAGCTGGCGTAAAGAGAAACGCAAACAACTGATTGCCGCACGTGAAACAATTCCATCGGAAGTACACCAGCAATGGAGCCAGAATATTACTGATTTCCTCAAACAAGAATTTCCACAGTTGCAAAAGATGGTTGTGGGAATTTATTGGCCATTTCGCGGTGAGTATGATCCGCGTTCCATGGCGCAATGCTTGTTGAATGAAGGGGCTACCTTGGCACTTCCAGAAGTGATTCGACGCAATGAAGCGTTGTGTTTCCGTGAGTGGACACCTGATATGGCGATGAAAACCGGGTTGTATGGGATCGCAGTGCCCGTAGATTCCCGGCAAGTGTTGCCCAATGCATTGTTGATTCCTATGGTGGGGTTTGATGCGCGTGGCTATCGCTTGGGTTATGGCAGTGGTTATTTTGACTGTACGCTCGCTACTTATGATTCTCTGCCTTTGACCATCGGCATTGCGTTTGAATTGCAACGATTGGAAAATATCCATCCGCAGCCACACGACATACCCATGCAATATGTCGTGACGGAAGCGGGTACTTTTTGTTGTAATGACAACCTGATTAATAGGGGAGATTAGTTGTATTTAAGGGATTCTATAAAATCCTATGTTTGTAAGAAACTTGTTATTAAAATGTAAAAAATTAAACATGTCAGAAAAGTAAATTCATCAAGAGTCTTTAGAGAAATGATAGGGGGTTGTATAGAGGATGAAGAATAAACGTAGGCATTACTTGAATAATTCTGACAATTTTAAAGATTTAGTATCGAGTATATGAAATACAAAGAAATGTCAAAAGAGCAACAAGAAGCATTCCGTAGTCTTTTTTTAAATGCCTTGAGTATAAAATCTCAAGAAGAACAGCAATATACCCAACAATTCTTTCGCCTTCTTGTTTTGGGTAATGGCACGGGAATTGTATTGCTTGTTTCTTTTATTGGTGCCAATGCCGGTAAAAATTTACCTTATTTTTCAGATCTCGTTTTTCCATTAACTATGTATTTTATCGGGGCAATATTGGCGGCTCTGGTATATTTTCCCTTAATGAGTGTTGCAAGCCAAGCTACTGTACATATTGCCAATCAAGTAAATGATTTTTTCTTGAATAAGCTGAATGTAGAGGATTTTCAAGGATATGGTTTTAATGGTATCGGAAGGGCTATTATTTTTTTGCTGTTAATTAGCTCGTTGGTTGCTTTTTGTATCGGTATGTACCAATGTATTAAAGTTTTAAGCATGTAAGTGTCAATTATTGAAGATGCTAGATTTTCATGGGTTAATAAGATGAGATGAGTTCATGATGTTATAAGTATTGTGTCAACGGTGAAGTACTGAAACATTCTTTTTTTAAATTGAACTTGTGATTTCCTATGATCTTGTCGTAGGTTTACGTAAACAATTACGACACTAACGCAACCGAAACGACTTGATCAAGCTCGCATAGATTGGTTGTTTGGTTCACCAAAAACTAAGCATTTCTAGCGACCCAAATGGAAAATCCGAATTTAATTTTTTTCACCCCAACGTGGAATGAGGGAGTGGCTGATTTTTAAATGATCCAGGATGCGGGCCACGACAAAATCAACCATATCTTCAATAGTTTTGGGGTGCTGATAAAAACCCGGATTGGCGGGCATGATGGTTACGCCACTGCGTGCCAATTTCAGCATATTTTCCAGGTGAATAGTCGAAAAAGGCATTTCTCTGGGAACCAAAATTAATGGGCGGTTTTCTTTTAGCATGACATCGGCCGCGCGTTCGATGAGTTTTTGATTCAGCCCGGCAGCAATTGCAGCCAATGTGCCCATCGTGCAAGGACAAATGACCATTGCGTCAGCAGGGTTCGAGCCCGAAGCGACAGGCGCAAACCATTCTTCACGACCGTATACTCGCAACTGACCATCAGGGAGTTGATAGCGTTGATTGAAGTAGGATTCGGCTTCTTTGGGACTGGAAGGCAGTGTCAAATCCATTTCTTGCCGCGCGACTATTTGGGCGACTTGCGAGTAGAGTAAATAAACGCGTTGTTGATGTGCCAATAATTGCTCTAGCAGGCGGATTCCATAGGGCATTCCGGATGCGCCGGTAAATGCGAGTGTGATGGTTTTTTGATCAGGCATGTGAAGAACCTCATTGGATCAATGACATTCAAATTTTGCGAAATGTAGCGTATAGCTGATGTAGTGGAGTTATCCTGGTATTCATGTTTTTGTTTCTGTGAAGTTATCCATTTCACGTTCTTGCCGTTCGATGAAATCTTTGGTGCTATCGATACCGCGCAACTGTAACACGTAATTCCGTACCGCAGCTTCCACCAGAACCGCTAGATTGCGACCTGCTGCAACGGGAATGATCACTTTGCGGATATCAACGTTCATGATGTTTTGATTGAGATTGCTCAACGGTAGGCGCTCTGGCGCTGCTTGATCTCCAAAGGTACCGTTTTGCAAATGGACAATCAATTTCATATTTTTGCGGCGTCTTACCGCAGTTTCGCCAAAGATGGTACGGATATTTAATATGCCTAATCCACGAACTTCCAGATAATCTCTCAACATTGGAGGGCAACGCCCTTCAAGGGTTTCAGGCGCAATGCGGCGCAACTCCACGATGTCGTCTGCAACCAAGCCATGTCCGCGGCTAATAAGCTCAAGTGCCAACTCACTTTTACCAACACCGCTTTCGCCCGTGATCAACACGCCCATACCTAATACATCCAACAGCACGCCATGCAAAATACAAGAGGGTGCGAGCACACTGCTGAGATAGGCGCGGATTATCCAGATGATCTCAGAGCTAGGATAGGGTGAGCTGAGTAAAGGGATGTTGGCGTCATTGGATAACGCAAGAATGGATTTGGGTGCTTCCGCATTATCCGCAATAATGATACAAACCATATTACTTTGTATCAATTGGTTGGTTTTTTTTTCTAATGTATGAGTATCGAGCCGATTTAAATAATTGATTCCGTCGCTATTTAATACTTGAATCCAATCGGGTTGAATGAAGTTCAAGTAACCAATGGCTTCTTTGTCAGTATTTAAGACAGAATCGTCTGTCAGTAATTTATTGCTTCCCTCGGAACCTGAAACCCAACTGAGCTTGAGTTTTTCCCTCTTGTCTTCAAATAACTGTGCGATGCTAATTTGTGACATTCGGTTTCCAGTTAGCAATCATTTGGTGAATTGCAGCGCCATCTTTATGACGTAAAAGATTGTCGCGAAATTGCTTATCACTAAACATTTGTGCCAATTCACTGAGGATTTGCAAATGCTGGTCGGTGGCTTTTTCTGGGACGAGCAGAATACAAGCAATATTGACAGGTTGACCATCAGGGGCATCAAATGGAATTGGTTCTTTTAAGGTTACCAATGCTGCCACAGCCTCACGTAATCCTTTAATACGACCATGCGGGATGGCTACACCTTGTCCTAAACCGGTGGAGCCAAGTTTTTCACGGGCAAATAAGCTTTCAAAAACCTGGCTGCGTGCAATTTGTTTCGTATTTTCGAATAATAATCCGGCTTGTTCAAATACCCTTTTTTTGCTGGCAACATCTAAATCAACAATGACATTGGTTGGAGGGAGTAGTTGAGAAATAAGATTCATTAAGAATGTGTTTATTTAATAATTATTTTGACGGAATATTGTTAAGTACACTTGTACGTGATGGTCTTTATGGAAAAACTCAGTACGATTAAGATTCAAAATCCTGATCTTTTAACCCGCTATGGTTGCGTTTTTCAAGGTTCTTCTCTTTATGCTTCAGTATTTGCCTATCCAATTTGTCGACTAAACTGTCAATCGATGCATACATATTTTCACTTTCTGTTTCGACAAAAATATCTTTACCGCGGATATGAATGTTCGCTTCTGCTTTTTGTATTAGTTTTTCTACCGACAAGATGACACTAACATCAATAACATGATCGAAATGCCGTGTAATTTTACCGATTTTTGAAGTAACGTATTCACGCAATGCTTCGGTAATTTCCACATGATTGCCGATAAGTTTAAGATTCATAATGATCCTTTATTCTATTTAAAATGATTTACGAAGATTAGCTGGAGGGATTTGTAATATTTCCCTGTACTTGGTAATGGTTCTGCGTGCAACAACAATTCCTTGTTGCATTAAAATTGCAGCGATTTTACTATCGCTTAAAGGTTTTTTAGTATTTTCTTGTTTAACTAATTCCTTAATCAGTGCGCGAATTGCTGTGGCCGAGCAAGAGCCACCAGTATCTGTTGCCAAATGACTGCCAAAAAAATACTTAAGTTCAAAAATACCACGCGGTGTATGCATAAATTTCTGTGTTGTCACCCGTGAAACCGTTGATTCGTGTAGATTTAATATTTCCGCGATTTCTCTGAGAACAAGTGGTCGCATAGCTACTTCTCCATGTTCAAAAAATTGCTGTTGGCGCGTAGCAATAGCAGTAGCGACTTGCAAGATCGTTTGTGAGCGTTGTTGAATATTCTTAATCAACCACTTAGCCTCAGTCAGTTGACTTGACAGGTTATTGGCAGTGCCATTTTGTCTCAATATGTTAGCATACAGATGATTAATATTTAGGCGCGGTAAAGCAGCCATATTAAGCTCCGCAACCCAAACACTACTTTTCTTTTTTATAATAATGTCTGGTATAACATATCGTTCGATCGATGCGTTAAATTCTGCACCAGGTTTTGGATTTAAATGCGTGATTAACTTCTGAATTGCTTGTAGTGCCTTATCATTGCATCCCAGTAATTTTTTGATTTGACCGTAGTCATGAGATGCCCAGATATGTAAATGCTCTGCAACAATTTTAAAAGCTTCGCTTCGATAAGGCGTTTGTGCAGGCATGGCTTGCAGTTGTATGAGCAGGCATTCTTGTAAATTGCGTGCGCCTACGCCAACTGGGTCGAGAGCTTGTAAATCCTTCAAAGCAATTTCCAAATCATGTGGATCAATTTCTAATTCAGGCGGTAAGAATGCATTCAACTCATCCAAGGATTGTGTTAGGTAGCCGTCATCATCCAAACTATCAATCAGCAGAGTAATAATTTTCCGGGTGAATTCAGAAACTCTTTGTGAGCAGGCGACTTGCGAAAGTAAATGTTCTCGTAAAGTGGTAGGCTTTGCAGGGATTTGAGGTTCATCGTAGTCATCGTCTTCCAAAACCTGGTACGTTGGGAAATTTTCCTGTTGCCATTCCGTGCCGCTATCATATTCTTCGTTGCCTTTATTCGAATTCTCAGAAGGAAGTGTTTCAGCATTCTTGCTTTCGTTGTTAGTTTCATGATTGCTAGATTCAATCTCTGAGTAATCATCATTAGCTGGTATTCGGGGAGTATCCTGCAATTCCAGCAACGGGTTTTCTTGCACGATCCGCTCGACTTCTTGACTCAACTCAATAGTAGAGAGTTGCAACAATCGTATCGATTGTTGCAGTTGAGGTGTCAGTTTAAGTTGATGCGAAAGCTTTAGTTGCAGTGCTGGTTTCATGATTCCAAGAAAACGGCCATTATATTAAAAATTCACTGGTTTATTCATTATGTTACAGTCGAAAATGCTCACCCAAATAAACTGCTCTGACTCGTTCATCATGAATGATCTCCTCAGGTTTGCCTTTTGCCAGTACATGCCCTTCACTGATGATATAAGCCCGATCGCAGATTCCTAAAGTTTCTCGAACATTATGATCAGTAATCAAGACACCAATATTGAGTTGCCTGAGAAAGGCAACAACTTTCTGAATGTCGATGACTGCGATTGGATCAACACCAGCAAACGGTTCATCTAACAAGATAAACCTTGGTTGCGATGCCAAAGCTCGTGCAATTTCAACACGCCGGCGCTCGCCACCGGACAAACTCATAGCGGAATTATTACGCAAATGTGAGATATGTAAATCGTTTAATAGGCTATCTAAATGGCGTTGTTTTTCGTCCTCTTCGAAGTTTTGTAATTCCAATACCCCTAAAATATTCTCTTCAACGGTTAGGCGTCGAAAGATAGAAGTCTCTTGGGGTAAGTAGCTTAAACCAAGTTTTGCGCGTTGGTGAATGGGTAATCGGCTGAGGTCAATATCATCCAATGTTATTTCGCCGCCATCCAAGCCAACAAGCCCGACTACCATATAAAAGCAAGTGGTTTTGCCGGCACCGTTGGGTCCCAGTAGTCCAACGACTTCACCACTATTCAGCGAAAATGATACATCTTTAACTACAGTGCGTGATTTATAATTTTTTTTCAGCTGATTCGCTTTTAATTCACTCATTCCAGGTTGCCGCTTATTTCGATGCCGTGTAGATTAATTATTCTGATTTATTCTTGGGTTGAATGGTGATACGCACTCTTTTGTTAGGAGCTGATTCGATATTACGATTATCATTTCCAACCACTTTGAAAAATTCATTGCTCATTTCATAAGAAATGTAGTCACCGTTTACTTCATCTTCGCCACGTTTCAAGCGAGCACGACGGAATAATTCAATTTTGTCAGCTTTACTATCGTATTCAGCGCGTTCACTCCAACCTTCGACATATTCATTCAAACCATCACGTTTTTGGCGAAAGGTGACCAAATTCCCAGTTGCTGTGGCATGACGGAAGCCATTGATGTCTTCTTTCATGACCAATTTGTCTGCTTTAATGCGTAGCGTGCCTTGAGTGAGGATGACGTTGCCAATAAACGTACTGATACGAGTGGATTCTTTGCGATTGACATCTTCAACTGTCGCTCGGTCCGCTTCAAGATGTATCGGTTTGTTTCGATCAGCTTTTTCAGCCAATACGTTAGCAGTAATAAAAAATGACAAAGCACAAGCCGTGAATAATAATTTCATTATTTCGATGATGATTTGAAGTTAATGGCTTTTACGTTAGATAGGAGCTGCAGAATACCGGTTTGATTATCCAATTCCATCCCGATGGCACTAATTGTAGAGCCTAATTTAGAAATCGTTACAGCGTGATCTGTGATGACCATGCTTTCATCAGGAATAAGATATAGAAAATCGGTAGTCAAAGTAATTTGATCTTTTTCATTTTCAGTGCCGCGAATAGCAGTGATGTTTTCTTTTAAATAGATATTTTTGTTTTTATCTCTAATCTCCGCAATATCGGCTTGTAAGCGAAACACAGGTTTGCCTTGCCCAGAGTTTACAAAACTGACTTGCTGCATACGTGTAACATTTTCTTCAAAATAATGCGATAACGTTTCCGCCGAGAAATTTCTACGGTTGGCTTGTGTATGATTCATTTGGATACCCGATACCCCTTCAATAATATAATCAGGATTATGAAACATACCTTTACCGTTGATGGATTCATAAGGTCGAGAAATCTGATCCAACCATAATGCTATCAGCGCGAGAAAAATAAACACCGCTAAAGGAAAACTAATATGGGAATATTTAATCATATTAGATAAAGGAAAATGGTTGGTTTGGTGATTGCAGTAAAATTAATTTATTCAACACAACTTAAGACTATTCAAAGTTTTGTATGGTATGAATTATATCAGAACCGGATATTTTTACTTTTATGATGAGTTCCTCTTTTCTTTTATATTGACCTTCAAATAGCGCATTTGAATCTGTACCTTAATATGATAATGTGCATCATTTCAGCCACCATTACTGGAAGTAAATAAACATTATGCAGCATGAAGCAATTGATTTTGAACATTATGATTTATTACAAGATGAGGCGTGTGCTCAGCGCATCATCGAAGCCAAAAAAATGCTCGGCAAGCGTGCGGTTGTTTTGGCACATCACTATCAACGTGCCGATGTTTATCGGCATGCAGATTTGACGGGCGATTCCTTAAAGCTTTCATTTTTGGCGGCACAAACCGATGCAGATTACCTAGTTTTCTGCGGTGTGCATTTTATGGCAGAAGTCGCAGATATTCTTTCTAGCCCACAGCAAGTGGCTATTTTACCTGATATGTCCGCAGGTTGTTCAATGGCGGATATGGCTAGTTTGTCGAACGTAGAGCGAGCGTGGCATGATTTAGCGGATGTGTTGGATCCCGATGAAAAAATTACACCGGTAACCTATATCAATTCGGCGGCGGATCTGAAAGCCTTCTGTGGTGAGCACGGTGGAATTGTATGTACTTCCAGCAATGCCGGTAAAGTATTGCGATGGTCTTTTAAGCAGCGAGAAAAAGTATTGTTTTTTCCAGACCAGCATTTAGGACGTTGGAGTGGACATCAGTTGGGTATTCCTTTGGATGAAATGGCGGTGTGGAATTTTGATGAGCCTTTAGGAGGGCTTACACCTGAGCAAATTAAGAAAGCCAAAATTCTACTGTGGAAAGGTCATTGCTCGGTTCATCAAATGTTTCAACCGCATCACATTATTCGGTTTCGTAATCAGCATCCAGATGGCATTGTTATTTCTCATCCAGAGTGCAGTTTTGAAGTTTGTAAAGCATCCGATTTTGTTGGCTCTACAGAATATATTATTAGAACTATTGCCGAAGCGCCAAACAATACGCGTTGGTTAGTCGGCACCGAATTGAATCTGGTCAGTCGAATTACTGAGGAGTTTAAACCACAAGGAAAGATCATTCAATTTATGTCACCGATGGTGTGTATGTGTTCAACCATGGCGCGTATTGATCCACAGCATCTGGCTTGGACACTGGAAAATCTAGTCAATGGTAATGTGGTCAATCAAATCAAAGTGCCAGAAAATGAGGCCAAGCTTGCCAAATTATCATTGGATCGAATGCTAAAGATTTCATAGTTTTATTTATACTATGAAAGCCTCATCTTTTTCTTTGGAAAGCGCTGTTATTACGAAGCAACAGCGCGAACAAGTTTCCCGTGCTGTGAGTATCTTGAATGCGGGTGGAGTCGTCGCTTTTCCGACAGAAACAGTTTATGGTCTTGGTGCTGATGCAACAAATATCAAAGCGGTTAGCGATATTTATCGTATCAAACAAAGACCAATGAATCATCCTCTGATAGTGCATATCGCTGATTTTTCGTATCTGCACGAATGGGCACAAGCAATACCGGATAGTGCTTTGAAGCTCGCAACACAATTCTGGCCTGGGCCATTGACTTTGATTCTGAAGCGCAATCGACGTGTGTCGGATGTTGTAACGGGTGGGCAAGATACTGTGGGAGTACGTGTTCCCAGTCATCCTATTGCATTGGCCTTGCTTCGATCTCTAGGGCAGGGGAAAGCGCTCGCTGCACCTTCTGCTAATCGTTTCGGTCGGATCAGTCCAACAACGGCAGCGCATGTGCAGAAAGAGTTG
Organism: Nitrosomonas sp.; assembly: GCA_024281675.1. Taxonomy (GTDB): domain Bacteria; phylum Pseudomonadota; class Gammaproteobacteria; order Burkholderiales; family Nitrosomonadaceae; genus Nitrosomonas. The sequence goes on along the minus strand of JAMXAG010000004.1, from coordinate 94,299 downwards.
GGTGCAGAAGTCAACATGATTTTAGATGGAGGATCGTGTACAGTCGGTTTGGAAAGCACGATAGTCAGTTTTGTGGGTGATAATCCTAAGGTGCTTAGGCCTGGTGGAATCACTTTGGCTGAACTCGAATCAGTATTCGGTGCTTCGATTAGTATGATGCATCGGACAGATTCATCCACGACTCGCGTACCAGGATCGTTGCCTTCGCACTATGCGCCAACGACACCGCTCAAATTGTGTGCGACAGAACAACTGTGGCAGTACGCACAAAAATTGACGAGTCAGCAGTTAAAAACGATGGTTATCACTTGGTCGACTATTCAACGACCTTTGCAGCAAAATGAATATTTGCAGCATTGCTCCATGCCCAATGATCCCGAATCTTATGGTAGGGAGTTGTATGCGATTTTGCATCAATTGGACCAGGTAGGATTTGATTATTTATTAGTCGAAATGGTGCCCGATCACTCCAGTTGGCTAGCTATTGAGGATCGCCTGCAGCGAGCCAGTCATCACACAATATAAGTTTATTTTAAGGTAAATTCGTATGAATTTTGGTAACACTTTGCAAGCTGTTTTATTTGACGTTGATGGGACACTCGCGGATACCGAACAAGATGGTCACCGTGTCGCTTTTAATCAAGCATTCAAAGAAAATGGATTGAACTGGCAATGGAGTATCGAGCTTTATGGTGAATTATTACAAATAACGGGTGGTAAAGAGCGCATTCGCTATTACATGGAAAGATACTCTCCAGGATTATTGAACAGAAATGATTTGAAAGATTGGATCGCACATTTACATAAAACCAAAACAGGTTTTTATGAAATGCTCATGGAAAAAGGTAGCATTCCACTACGGCCAGGAGTAGTCCGATTGATCCATGAATTGCGTGACAAAAAAATAATGTTAGCCATTGCCACAACCACCACGTTGGAAAATGTTACTTCACTGCTAAAATCCACCCTTGGAGAAGAGTCCATTGATTGGTTTGATGTGATTGGTGCCGGAGATATTGTGCCGATGAAGAAACCTGCTCCTGATATTTATCACTGGGTATTGAACCAGCTTAAATTGGATGCGCGGCAATGTATTGCAATTGAAGACTCTGAGAATGGGTTAAAGTCAGCAATGGCGGCAAATCTGCTAACATTGATTACAGTCAACGGTTACACACATTTGCAAGACTTTTCTGGTGCGCTAGCAATTTTGTCTGATTTGGGTGAGCCAGAAAAACCGTTTACACAAATCAGTGGAGAAACTTTTAAACAGCAATGGATTGATTACGAGATTCTTAATGGCCTGTTGAAATAATGGCTAATATTGAATGGGTTATGTGAAGGTAATTTGAACTACTGTTAATCGTATTAGTCTATTTTTATAGAATTACACTGTTCACTGTGAGTTAGGAAACTGAATGGCGAATTCTTTCTTTTAATAACGGAGTATAAAAAGGATAGGCTTATGAAATGCATTAAATCATTACTAGTAATCGCGATCATCACACTTCTTATTAGTTTTCCGCTGGTTGCTGCGGATATCAATCCGCATACTGCAGAAGCAATAAAACATGCAGAATCTGCACAAACTCATGGGAAAGCAGGCCATACTAAGGTATTGTTGGAACATGCAGAAGAAAGCTTGAAACATGCAGAAGCTGCGGAGAATGAACTTTCAGGTGCCAATAAACAACATGCTTCTGAATCTGTTAAGCATCTGAATGAGGCTATTGAACACGCCAAACAAAATCATGCAGATGAAGCTACCAAGCATGTCAGTGAAGCTTTGATTCACTTACAACAATCTACTGGCAGTTAATAAATCCAAGCTAGATTCCTCGAGTAAAACGAGGTTTCTAGCTTAAGAAGCTATCGATAAATTTTTACAAAGAAATTCACGGTTTCTTTCAATCCATCCATAAAACGATGTGTTGGGGCATATCCAATCAAGGCATGGGCCAATGAGGTATCTGCCAAGGAGTTGCGGATATCTCCAGCACGTGGGGCTCGATGGGTTGCTTCATGTTGAGATTGCAACATATCCTTGATTGCATCGTACATATAGTTTACGGTAAATTTTTCACCGACGGCTACATTGATTACTTTACCAAAAGCTTGCTGATTTTCGCAAAATAGGCCGCGAATATTGGCTTGTACAGCATTATCCACAAACGTGAAATCACGAGTTTGTTCACCATCACCATTGATATAAACAGGTGTTTTGTCGAGTATGCCTTTGATGAAAAGCGGTATAACGGCTGCATAGGGACCGTTGGGATCTTGTCTTGGTCCAAATACATTAAAATATCTAAAACCAATGATTTGCATGCCATATAGCTCATGAAAAACAGAAGCATATAGTTCATTTGTTTTTTTTGTTACCGCATAAGGTGAGAGTGGCTCTCCTACGCGATTTTCAATTTTGGGTAGCGTGGGTTCACTGCCGTAAACAGAGGACGATGAAGCGTATACAAATGTTTTAATGTGTGCATCTTTTGCAGCAGTTATCATGTTAATGAAGCCAGTAATATTGACTTCATTGGTAGTGAGTGGGTCTTTTATCGAGCGAGGAACCGAGCCCAGCGCTGCTTGGTGGGAAACATAATCTATTCCTTCACAAGCTTTCTGACAAATAGCAAAATCTCTTATATCACCCTGAATGAATTCAAAAGCTGGATGATTACTAAAGAGATCTATATTCTTTTGTAGACCTGTGCTCAGGTTATCCAATACCCTGACTTTTTTAGCTTTATTGTTTAACAGGTATTCAACGATATGCGAGCCGATGAAACCGGCCCCCCCAGTGATAAGAAAAGTATGCTGATCAAGCGAACTTGAATGAAATAAAGTCATTAAAGGCTCCAGTATTTCAAGTTCTGAATCTTGTTCCTGAACTGGCCTTTGATATCAACTAAAATGCCATTGGGTTTTAACAGTGATTTGAAATATTCCTCAGTTAAGTCTTTGTAGTCATTGTGACCAACTGTTGCAATGACTGCGTCATAACTTGTTCCTATTTTTTCACATAAACTAAAGCCATATTCATGTTTAACTTCATCACTATTTGCGCGAGGATCGGATACATCTACCTGTACCTGGTATGCAATCAGCTCATTATACACATCAGCTACTTTTGAATTGCGGATATCCGATACGTTTTCCTTGAATGTGCATCCCATAATGAGCACTTTAGCTTGCGCTACATTTACGCCGGATTTAATGATGGCTTGAACCGTTTTTTTTGCAATATGATTAGCCATTTCGTCATTAATTGTTCTACCAGATAAAATGACGCGACTGTTATAGCCGAGTTGTTGTGATTTGTAAGTAAGATAATAAGGATCTACACCGATACAATGACCTCCAACGAGTCCAGGAAAGAACTTCAGAAAATTCCATTTGGTTCCGGCCGCTTCAAGTACTTCAAAAGTATTGATATTCATTTTATCGAAAATGATTGATAGCTCATTCATGAGGGCGATATTTAAATCACGTTGTGTATTTTCAATAATCTTTGCCGCTTCGGCTACCTTCACTGAGCTAGCTCGATGTATGCCTGCCTTCACTACCAAATGATAAACCTTCGCAATTTGATCAAGCGCTTCCGCATCATTTCCGGATACTACTTTTACGATAGTTTCCAGTGTATGAAGTTTATCGCCAGGATTGATCCTTTCAGGTGAATATCCATATTTAAAATCGATACCGGCTTTCAATCCTGATGATTTTTCTATAACAGGTAAGCAATCTTCTTCCGTGCATCCGGGGTATACCGTTGATTCATATACTACATAATCGCCTTTTTTAATAACTTTCCCAACCGTTTCGGAGGCCCTTAAAACAGATGTTAAATCAGGAACATTATGTGAATCAACAGGGGTAGGTACAGCTACGATAAAAAATTTTGCTTTTTTTAAGACATTCAAATCATTTGTGAATTCGATATCGCAATCAATGAAATCATCTCTAGTCAACTCGTTGCTAGGGTCAATGTTATTACGCATCATTTCTAATCTATGTGCATGGATATCAAATCCTATTACCTTGATTTTTCTAGCAAATGATAATGCAATGGGTAATCCTACATAGCCTAGCCCAATAACTGCAAGTGTATTTTCTTTGTTGAGAAGTGATTGATACATAGATATTCTTAAGTTGTTGATAAACAAGTTTGGCGAGTATTGGTATCCAAAACAGATATCAATTAAATAGTTACTTACTCATGATATTTATCCATGAGGATTTGAGCAATAACAGTAATTATTCGGAAATAAGCTTGTAAAAAAGATACTTAATTTGAACTAAATGAGATGGAACTCTTGTACTCTAGCATACTTAACGATCCCAGAAAAGATGAAGGTAGTTCTTGTTGGTGAGGCGACTGGCATGTGTTATCAGTTTTATTAAAATATCCTTGTGATTAATATTTTTTTCGTAGCTCATGTAAGACTGGGAGTTTGCCACTCTTATAGGGCGTAGTGCAGTCACCTTTGCCTTCACGTAGTAACATCGTGCTGATCTGCAGGAATCTGCAGCTTGATGTTATTGAAACCGACATAGTTGTTATGCCTCGCTACGCATGTCACTTTTGCAATTGCCATATGTTTCTTCAAATCTCATTCTTTTGATTTCCTATAAGCATTTCATCAGTTTCATTTGAAATTCTCATCGGATTCCATGTAAAGCCGGATAGATCATGCGCTACAAGCCAGGATAGTTTATTTACTTGCGTCATTTTATGAAACAATGGTTGACATGGTATTTTTTCCCACGTATATTTTTAGGAGGGGGAAATAATCACACGAAAAAATTTTCATGTTTTCTTCTGAGTTAGAATTTTGTGATTTTTGCATTAACGCCCTAAAAAACGCAGTAAATCGCGAGTCGGGCGGAATTGTTTTAATTGAGCAGGATCCTATGAATTTCTTATTGTAAATCAGATAATAAGAAATATTTGTTCAAAACGTCATAATGAAAAATTGGAGGATAGCAAGATCGAATCAATGTGATTCAAGACGATTCTTTTATCAGTGCTTGAAGCAGTCTAGTAAGTGTTTATAAGTTTTTACAAAGCCGAAATTCAAGTAATAAAACCAATGGTAATCGAATTTTAATCAAGATAACAAAAGGAACTTTTAATGAAAAAATGCTTTAACTACGAAATGGATAATACACAAGACGATAAATTCTCGCTTAAAATCAAACGAGCTTGTAATTTAATTTTTGGGATAACTTTTGTCATAGGCATGAGTTTAATTCCTTTGGGAACAGTAAATGCGGCAGGTGCAATGAAATGGCACCCTGGCCACTATTATATACTTACGCCTAAGCAAAAATCGATTGATTCGTACATGAATATGGTTTATGACGAATTGCAAAGCACACCGGCCTTGCGAGGAGTGCAAGCGCGCTTTTCATGGCCGGAGCTAGAACCCTCAAAAGGCGTTTATAACTTTGCGTTGATTGATAAGCTTCTTGCTCAGTTATCCAGTCGGAAAAAACGACTTTTTGTTCATGTGGGGTTAAAATCATTTGATCTTGATGGAAATGTTGTTCCTAATTACATGAAAGTACCTGAATACGAGGGGGGTCAATTTGTTTGGGCGAAGTCTGGCTCAAAAACACCTAAAGGGCGCAATGTAAAGCTTTGGAATCCAAAAGTTAGAGATCGTTTGGCGGCGCTATTTACTGCAATGGGGAAACGTTATAATTCGCATCCATTTTTTGAAGGCATTACAATGAATGAAACTGCTCTTGGAAATGCATTGCCAAGCATGACGGATGCTCAAGAAAATGGCTGGTTTGATAATTTGGCTATTCTTCATCAAAAAATTCGCGTAGCGTTTCCAAATACTGTGACATTCCATTATCTGAACTATCCGCGAGATCAATTATCGGAATTGATTGGGAAATTCAAGCAATCCGATACCGGAATAGGTTGTCCTGATGTGTTTTTGGAAGACCCGGGTGTGAACCATCCAACAGGGATTTATAGTTATTATCGTAAGAATAATGGTGTGTTGCCTTTAATGGTACAAATTGAGCACGCCAATTACCTCAATACCCGCCATGACAACACAGGATTTGTGCCGACGATGGCTCAACTGAATAATTTTGCCAAGAATGAATTAGATGTTAATTATATTTTTTGGACCAGGCTTCCACAGTATAAAGACAAAATTCTTGAATTTTTAAGATTCAAAACCCAGGCAACCGCTCTCTCTGGAGGGTTGCGTTCGAACTGCCCGAGTGCATTTTCATCTTGTAAAACAAACTAACAAAAAGTATATTTAATAATATTTTTTACTAGAATCTCTGCCTTATAAACAAGGATACTGCTATATAATTTAGTATGTATCCTTGTTCAGTTTTTGTTGGTGGAAATTAAATTGGCTGGAATGTGATAGTGATTCTAAAATTGTTTTCTAATATTAGGCGCGTACCGTAAGTGATAAATTTATTTTTATCATCGAATAGCCTAATAAAATGGGCTTTTCTTTGAGTGATGAGAAACTTGAGTTTTGATAGACTTCAAAAATATTATTTGAGTCGATTAATTGCTTTTGATTGGGTTTCTTATGGAAAACGACCATACTACAGGCTTTCTAAGAAAATTTGTTCGTTCACGTTGGAGTAGTCAATCCATGTTATGGAAGGTTTTTTTTTATATAAAGGACTCGCTTCAATCTTTTTTTTCTGCTGCGTTATTAACCGTTGATTATTTTTTATTTTCTTTCCAGCAAGATAGTACAAAAAGATTATTCAGGCAGAGTGAATACATTCATTTTGAAACGTATTGCATCAACCTTCTTCGTAGGACCGATAAGAAAAAATTTATTGAAGATCAGTTTGATAATGTAAATTTTAATTTGAAAATGTTTCCTGCGGTTGATGGTGCGACTATTGATATAGAAGATCTCATGAAGCAAGGTATTCTTTCACCCGATAATAAGGACCTCGGTTCTGGAAATCCCCTTTCTTTAGCACAAATAGGGGTATATCTTTCCCATCATGCACTTTGGGAGAAAGCAGCCAATTCAGTCAATAAAATCACTTTTATTCTTGAAGACGATGCATTGATTCAATGCGATACGGCTACGTTACAAAAATTCACCCACTATATTCCAGAAGATGCGGATATTTTTTTCATTAACCATAGAAAAAATAAAATACGACACATCAATCCGTATGTGTCGAAATTTGTAGGGCGTTTCTGGGGACTTACAGCTTATTTCTTGACTAAAAATGGAGCTAAAAAGTTACTTGGATTGACTATTCCCATTCATATGAGTGCTGATGATATGATCAGCCAATTGAATGAGAAAGGATTGATCAATTGTTATTGCTCTCGTCAAGAGTTGGTCGTTGAGTGTAGCAATGCAAAAGACGCCAAAAACTTTCGTTTCGCAAGCGATATTCTTGATCGAACACAAGAGAAGAAATGAATAGCTTTCCTTAAAGGCTATAAAATTTAAACTCGTTTCATCGAATCAAAAAAATCAGAATTGTTTTTCGTTCCTTTGACTTTGTCGAGTAGAAAAGCCATAGCATCCATGTCATCCATTGGATGGAGCAATTTACGCAAAACCCAAATTTTTTGTAAAATCTCAGCGGATATGAGGAGTTCTTCACGACGGGTTCCTGAACGATTGACGTTGATGGCCGGATAAATGCGTTTTTCTGCCATGCGTCGATCCAAATGGATCTCCATATTGCCGGTACCCTTAAATTCCTCATAAATAACGTCATCCATACGTGATCCGGTATCAATCAAAGCAGTTGCGATAATCGTTAAAGATCCGCCTTCCTCGATATTTCTTGCCGCACCGAAAAAACGTTTCGGACGTTGTAACGCGCTGGCATCGACACCGCCAGTTAGTACCTTGCCTGAAGCAGGAACCACCGTATTATAGGCACGCGCCAATCGTGTAATAGAATCAAGCAATATGACTACATCTTTTTTATGCTCAACCAAGCGCTTTGCTTTTTCAATGACCATATCGGCTACTTGTACGTGACGCGTTGCGGCTTCGTCAAAAGTAGAGGAGATCACCTCGCCACGCACCGAACGAGTCATTTCAGTTACTTCCTCAGGACGTTCGTCGATAAGTAAAACTATCAAAATAACGTCGGGATAATTTGCTTCGATGGAATGAGCAATGTGCTGCAGCATCACGGTTTTACCTGACTTGGGGCTGGCTACCAATAAGCCACGTTGTCCTTTTCCAATAGGTGCAATTAAATCAATGATGCGACCGGTTATGTTTTCTTCGGCTTTAATATCACGTTCTAATATAAGGCGCTCATTGGGGAATAGAGGGGTAAGATTCTCGAATAAAATCTTTTGCTTGGAGTTTTCTGGTGGTTCGTTATTGACCTTGTCAACTTTAACTAATGCAAAGTATCGTTCGCCATCCTTAGGGGGACGAATTTCTCCATCAATCGAATCGCCCGTATGTAGGTTGAAGCGCCGAATTTGACTGGGTGAAATATAAATATCATCTGGACCAGCCAAATAAGATGTATCAGGGGATCGTAAAAAGCCAAAGCCATCTTGTAATACCTCTAGCGTTCCATGTCCATAAATGGTTTCGCCCTTTCGAGCTTGATTCTTTAACAGGGCAAAAATCAAATCCTGTTTGCGCATTCGATTGGCGCCATCAATTTCATATTCGACGGCCATTTTGACTAACTCGGTAACATGAAGATTTTTTAAATCAGATAAGCGCATGAGGGTACTCGTGATAAAGGATAATCAAATGAACGATGAAAATAGGGAAGGAAAAGGTTACAGGTGGAATTGCTCAAGTGGATAATGTGGCTAAGAAAGAATCCCACATGACTCACATCCATAGGCGCGTAAGACTAATCGGTTTAGATGTGGCTGTCAATAAATGCAGTAAGTTGTGATTTCGATAAAGCGCCGACTTTTGTTGCTTCGATATTGCCATTTTTGAATAACATCAAAGTAGGAATGCCGCGAATGCCATATTTAGGGGGCGTAGACTGATTTTCATCAATGTTGAGTTTGACCACTTTTAGTTTGTCTCCGTATTCATTCGCGACCTCATCCAGTACCGGCGCAATCATTTTACAAGGGCCGCACCACTCTGCCCAGTAATCTACTAAAACAGGCGTGGCTGATTGTAAAACTTCTGCATCAAAATTAGCATCCGTAACATGATGAATATGCTGACTCATATAGTCCTCTGTAAAATAAGTGATTGTAAAAGCACAAACCCAATACTATCGTTGAAAATCGGGATATCAATTAGCTGATTGAAGTTTGGGATTAAATTTATTGAAAGGTTGTAAAACAACTTATTTTGCTATGCTATAGAAAAAACGGTCAAATGTGAAGCATCAAATCTAAAAAATGATGGCGATTATGGGTGACTGAAAATGATAGCTTTTTTAGGATGATAGGAACGTAACCTAATTCCGGTGCGATTTCCTATGGTTCTATTGACGGAGCTGGAAGCGAGCAAAAGTAATGTTACGCCGCTGTCTAAACGAACAGTATAGAGGATTTCTGCGCCCAGGAAAGCTTTGTGGGTTATTGTTGCGTATGTATTACTGGCTTCGTCGAATTCAATATCAGAGGGGCGCAAAAAAACGTCGACGGCGTGAGTGTTCGTATTAGTTTCTTGTGACGTTAATGCGGCAGGTAAAACACCCAGCTCGGTTTCTACATGATGAGAATCCTGCATAATCCCGGGCAATAGAGCGCCTTGTCCAATAAAATGTGCTACAAAGCGATTGATAGGGTGGTGATAGAGATTATCCGCAGTACCCCATTGTTGAATGGCACCTTGGTACATGACTCCGATTTGATCGGCGATCGTAAATGCTTCGGTTTGATCGTGGGTGACTAGAATGGCGGTAATGTGTTGTTGTTTAAGAATATCGCGCACTTCCATGCTAAGACGTTCACGTAAATTTACATCCAAATTCGAGAATGGTTCATCAAGTAATAATAGTTTCGGTCTAGGGGCGAGTGCGCGCGCTAAAGCAACGCGTTGTTGCTGTCCACCTGATAGTTCATGTGGAAATTTGTTGACCGAGTCCGTCAAGTGCATGGTATCGAGTAATTCATGTACACGTTGTTGTTTCTCGATTTTGTTCAAATGATTCAAACCGAAGCGGATATTATCCGCAACACTGAGATGAGGAAATAAAGCATAGTCTTGGAAAACCATACCGATGTGTCTTTGTTCGGGAGGGACAAAGTGATGTGCGCTGCACAGTAAAATGCCATCCAGTCGAATTTCACCGGCGGTGATTTTCTCAAAGCCAGCAATGCACCGCAACACGGTGGTTTTTCCACATCCACTCGGGCCCAATAAACAACCGATTGCTCCTTGCTCGAGTGTCAGTGTCAGCGCATCTACGACAATACGATCTCCATATGTTTGCTGAATCATACTAAGCTGTAAAAATGGATGACTCATTGTTGATTACTCAGTTTGGCGCATGAATAGGAAAATAGGTATCAAACCCGCCAATACCAGCGTCAAAGCAGGAATTGCAGCTTGCTCCCATTGTCCTTCGGAAGTCATTTGATAGATACGTACTGCGAGGGTATCCCAACCAAAAGGCCGTGTCATCAGTGTAATTGGCATTTCTTTCATGACATCGACAAATACCAAGGTCATCGCGGTAAATAAGCCCGATTTGAGTATAGGTATGTGCACTTTGCCAATAATCGACCATCCGTTCAATCCAAGGCTCATGGCCGCTTCATCAATACTGGTCGTTATTCGGCGCATTGCACTGTCAATGGCATAGTGACTCACAGCCATGAAGCGTATTAGGTAGGCGATCAACATTAAAATAATGGTACCTTGAATGATCGGCCCGATTTCTATCTGAAACCATTGTGCCAATCCTGCCGACAATTGGCCATCCAGCCATGTCAAGGGTACGTAAACACCGATGGCTAGGACAGTACCCGGCAGTGCATAGCCAATTGTTGCAATGCGAACAGCATTGCGTGTAGTAATATCCGGGTGACGACGCACGCTATAAATCATCAGGGTTACTACCGAGCAAGTGAGCACGGCAGCTAAACTGGATAGGAATATTGAATGCGACAGAAATCCTAAATAACGCGCGCCATCAAAATCTTGTGAAAAAGCTTCGATAGACCAGAGTGCAAGCTGTGCGACAGGCAATGCAAATGCCAAGATTAAAATGCATATTATGAAACCTATAGCGAGTACATTTTGCCATCCGGATAGTTGAATGCGCTGCGCTCGGCCGCTCACTTTTGTTTCCGCGTAACGCATGCGCAAGCGCAAGCGCTGTTCGATCACGATCACAATAAAAATGACGATGATCAATAATGAAGCCAGTTGCGAAGCCGCTTGCAGGGAGAACATATTAAACCAGGCTTTGTAAATCGCGGTGGTAAAGGTATTGTAGTTAAAAACAGCGACTGTGCCGAAGTCTGCTAATGTTTCCATGAGTACCAGCATCAGGCCGCCGGCAATCCAAGGACGGGCCATCGGCAATGCGACACGAAGGAATCCTTGTGTTCGGTTAAGGCCTAACGATTGAGCGACTTCCAGTGAACGCTTGCCTTGCGTCAAAAATGCATTGCGCGCAAGTAGGTATACATAAGGGTAAAAGGCCAAGGACATTACGGCGATAACCCCCATGCGACCGCGTATCTCGGGAAACCAAGATAAATCACTGTCGAGTGCGGTGCGTAACGTGGTTTGGATAGGACCGGTAAAATCGAACAAGCCTAATGCAACAAACGCAGTAACATACGCTGGCATAGCCATAGGCAGCAATAGTGCCCAAGAGAAAAAGCCACGCCCAGGAAAGTCATATACCGCGGTTATCCAAGCCAAACTGGTACCTAATATCGCTGTGCCAGTGATAACGCCGCACGCAAGCCAAAAAGTATTGTGTAATAAAAGTGGCAGCGATGTTGCGATTAAATGTTGCCAAATATCGCTGGTTGGGGCGAGTAGCGATGAAACGACTACACCAACAGGCGCCAACACTAATATTGCAGCTAGAAAAGGAATTAAACGCCAGACAAGCATCGTACCGCAAAGATTAAAAGATAAAACAAGAAAACATGAAGCGAGCTATTAGCATCACTCTTGGCAGCGCTTCATGTTACATTCGCGCATCACCGGTATCCGACACGATCCATGAGTTTTACTGCGGTTGTTTGCAGCTCGCCTGCTTTTACCAAATTCATTGGGTTTTGTTTAAACTCACCCCAACTTTCGACAAATGGATCGGCATCAATGGCGGGATTTACTGGATATTCCATGTTCACATCAGCAAATAGATTTTGGGCTTTCTCAGAGGATAAGAATTCAAGCAACTTGACCGCAGCTTGCTCATTACGGCTGTAACGAGTGATGCCTGCGCCCGAAACGTTTACGTGAACACCGTTTTTATCCTGATTGGGCCAGAAAATTGCTAGAGGTAGATTCGGGTCTTTTTTCATCAAACGACCGAAATAATAGGTATTTACTAAGGTCACATCGCATTTTCCCGCAGCGACATATTCCAATGCTTTGGTGTCATCCGAGAGCGGATCCGTCGCTAGATTGGCGACCCAGCCTTTGACGATTTCCTCTGTTCTGGCTTCGCCATGTTCCGCAATCATCATCGCGACTAATGATTGGTTATAAACTTTTTTGGATGAACGCAAGCATAACCGATTTTTCCATTTGGGATCAGCCAGGTTTTCATAGGATGAAAGTTCTTCTGGTTTGACTTTTTTTGTGTTGTAAACCAGGGTCCTGGCACGAATCGATAAGCCGAACCATTGATTTTGCGGATCGCGCAGATGAGCAGGAATGTTGTGCGCAAGGACGCTGGATTTGATGGGTTTCAGTAGCTCCGCTTGAGCAGCCGCCCAAAGATTTCCAGCATCGGAAGTTACCAGCATATCTGCAGGTGTATTTTTGCCTTCCGCTTCAAGTTTGGCGAGCAGAGCGCCTTCATTGTCTGTGGTGTATTTTACTTTGATACCAGTTTCTTTGGTGAATGCATCAAACATCGGTTTGATCAGTTGTTCGATGCGGGCAGAATAAACGACGACTTCCTGTGCCTGTGTCGACTGTACGGACCACGTAAAGAAACAGAGTAAAGCGAGGATAAAACGGTTCATATTGAGTTTAAACATAAAAGAATTCGAAATGATGAGTAAATTAAATGGTTTTGTTAAAAATAGCCTATTTGTCGTTTGGTTTGGTAATAAGTTTGTCAATCACTATAGTATGAATAGGAATAGTTATCAATTAAATCCAGTGGTATTTTTATCAATCCAGTGCGTAAAGTGAAGAAGCGGGAGGCGAAAAGTTTTTACGACCGATCACAGGAAGCTTGATGGCAAGAGGATCAAGATCAAAACCAAAAGTCAGTCCCAGAAAATTCAACTCAAAGCCTTCTATGGGGCTGACCAGTATACCGAGTAGTCCAAATAACGAAAACTGATAACCGCTGCCGCTTGGGGCACGTGAGAAGAACCATGGGTTGAGATAATCTTTGCCGATCGCGGTCGGCGGTAAATCCAATTGAAGTTCGGGAACTGCCCGAGAAATCCAAGCGATAAAGGTATTGGAATTGGGACCTGGCCAAATGGTATAGCTATCGGAATAAGGATAAGTGCGTGCGGCCTGGTCGATTTTTTTAATCATTGCATCAACGCCGCCGCCGCGTTTTTCCAACAAAATTTCTGGTAAATTACCATACCAGTGTCGATCAGGGGCATTTTGATGGATCGATACCACTGACAGTTTTCGGCGTTGTAACCAACCAATCACTTCATACACGGTGTAGGTTTTTGCTTGCGTTGGTTTTACGGCAATCCAAGTGTGAATCCCAAAGTATCCTCGCCAACTGAACGTACGTGCACCATACACCTGAATGATTGCTTCCGGTGTGGTAGTGGGATTGGGAGCCAACCCGGCGGGTTCTCGGCTCGCATTCCACCAGTATTGTGCATGTACCGAATGAGTAAAAAATAGCATGCATAACAGAAATGGCGGGAAAAATAAGGAATAAACAAGTTTCATAGCGGGTCAAATCAAAAAAATAGGTAAAAAATCGGGGAAGTTTTGAGAACACTGATACTCGAAGATATTATTTCTTGTTTTTAGCCATCAGCAAGTCCGGTAATTTTTTAAGAAACCGTCCCGTGCTGATCATTTGGTATTGCAGCATGTTCCAGTTCTCGGCATTTTTTCGTGCATCCAAGCAACGCATCAAACGTACACGCAGCGCTTCGCTTTGCATGTTTAATATTGCAGACCACAGTGCATCATCCACGTTATAGACTTTGCCTGCGGCCAGGCTTACAGGGATAACACGTTCAATTGGTACCGCAAGATCGCTGACAACGGCTTGTATCGCGCGATCAATGTTGAGCGACTTGGGATTGTTGGTATCGTTTAAATCATAGGGTGGCTGCCATTCATTGATGGGTCGCAAGTGATCAATGAAGCTGACAGCTACCAACAAAGGTGGCGTATGGCGGTGCGTGCGCATAGCTTGGAATGCACGCAGTGCATCGAGACTATCGCGCTCGATTTGTCGATCCGGGCGATTAGCGGGCGTTACCCACAGAATCAAATCCGATTCGCCAGCGGCCGTTAGCATCTGTTCTTCGCTGAATAGCGGGCTATCGCAGCCGGGGCTATCCAGGATAATCGCTTGTGATAAACCTTCGCGTGTCAGAACAAACGGTTTGATGGTATTCGTAGTATCCGGTAGTGTGTCCGTTGCAGCAATGAATTCACCGAATAATGCATTGATCAAACTGGATTTTCCAGCATTTGAGCGACCTGAAACTAGAATGCGCAAAGGTTCGTCGCGCTGTTTTGTTAGCGTATTGGCTGCCTGTGTCAGATCGGTTTCGGAAATGGGGATGGCTGCATCGGGTTGTTCGATACCCAAGGACAAGCGCCCACTATAAAGATCGATTGCGTAGTAACCGACTTTGCGCACATAGGCACGTAAAAACCATCGATGCAATTCATCTTTCGCCAGCATGAAGCTACGTTCACGCAAATGACGCCAAGCTTCACTGAGCAGCGCATTGACAGGGTTAACGATGATGTTGCCAGCGCGATAGATGTTGAACAGTTGTTCTGCTTTAACTTTCCAGCGTTGGATCCGAAATAAATCCCCGATTGTCAGACGGTGACTGAAAGGGATTTTTTCCGCGACATCCTGGCGTAAATCACGACTAGCACGTTCAATAATCAGCAGTGTATGGGGGATGGTCAGTTCCAATAACGGTTTTTCAACATCCGGGTGATAATTGTGTGCGACCGTTTGCAAGGTTTGTTGTGCAAGTTGTAACGTCCATGCGCCATTTTCCAATGGCCAATCTTCAGGGTGTGTGCTTTCCGCCAATGCTTCTACCTGATTCCACACTGCATCAGTATTGGGTGGCCAAATTGGATTGGGGGCTGTGGTGGCATCACGTAATAGTTTACTTTCACGCTGTACAAGCCAGGATTGTAAGCCATAACTCAAAACACCGCATGCTACAAGCGCGATCAGCCAATCTACCAAATAATCACTTTGCCACAACCATACGACGCCAAAACCAAGTAGCGCCAGCACTGGTAAAATTAGTAACAAAAATATCAACACCCTGAGCGGATTGAACAACGAAAAATGCTTCATTCGGATTTTTCCGGCTTGTGTAAGCGTTGCTTCAGAATCAAAGCACCGCGTTTTAATTCCTCAGCATACAACCGACGTAGTGAGTCGGGGTCAATATTCAAACCATTTTTTCGTCGTGCAAAGAAATAAATTGCTGCTTTACCCAATGCATATGTGGAAGAGCCAGTCGAAGCGACACTCCAAAGGGTGCCGATTGTTTGACCCCAAACTGGGATGATTTTTACCACGGTGCGGGTCAACCACCGGGTCAAATAATTCGATGCGATGCCTACGCCCATCAATCCCAGAAATTCACTGATAGTACTTTGATCCCAATGTTGTCCATACAGTTTGGCCAAGCCATGCAGCATCTTTGCTTGAACTGCCGAAACACTGACTAGATCGACTACCGGTAAAGCGCCCAGACCTGCAGCAGTGAAGGTATAACCGACGATGTGTTGATGTGCGGCACGTGCATAGATATCGCGTACTTCCTTGCCACCACTGAGCTGATACTGCAACCCCAAGGAAGATAACGCTTCGATTCTTTGCCATAGTGCCTCTAGGCCATATTCTACAGGGCTAAAACCATCTTCCGGCAAGGTCAGATCTACTGCGACCCACTGTACCGGTGCAAAGCCGGGTAATGGCTTGAGGCTATTACGTTGTGCCTGCAATGCACGGCGTAAATCCAGCGGAATACTATCTGGCAATGGATCATCATCATAAGGCCAAGGCAGGACATGCGCGAAGCCGTTAGGATAAAGGTCATGTAATCCAGTTTGCACGATCAATACCGGCCATTCGGGGTGGCGTTTGCGAATCGCGTGCAGTACGTCAAAAACACTGGCTTGATTGAGATCGGCCACTTTCACCACGGCAACCAGCAAATGTGCTTGCGTTTCGCAATAGCGGATGTCTTCACTGGGGTCATACGAAACCTCACCAAGGCCGCGCGTATCTAGGAACCGTACGATCGGTGCTGGTGTGGGGAAATCGTAAAACTGTGAAGTTCGCGTGCACGGCTGAAATCCGTTGCCGATTTCAGCCGTTTCATTACCGGTCAATGCCTTGATGATCGAAGTTTTGCCAGCTTGGGTTTTACCGAGTAACCATAAAACCGGTACCGGCACGTGTTGGCGTGCGGCGTGCAAAGAAGCATCCAGAACGTCGGGATCGACTTTCGGTGATGTAAATGCCGTGCGCAACTGTTCCCAGTAACCGCTCCAGTTTTCTAAATCATTCCATTTCATTGTTCCATCTTAACATTTCTGGGAAATGGCTAAAATTCAAAATGGTGTGGGTCACTACTATAGCTATTAGAACGTCCAAGCTAAAAGGTTTATTATGGTGTGTCCGATTGGGGAAGAGGTTAGGCGCACTTCTTGTGTTGCTTGTTTGTCTGCCGAATCTCGTAAAAGAGCGACTTGGTTTTTCCTGCAATCCATGCGAGTTCCAAATGTTTTGCGGGGAAGACTACTTAAAGGGGGTGTTTTGTGCCAAGAATTATTTGATGTGCTTGTAAATTTTTTATGATTTCTAGACCACCTTGAATCACTATTTCAGGGTTTGGGTGGTTCAATTCAACAGCAATTTGTTGTAATAAATATTGACACGATTCATGAGTATTGTTGAGTAATTGCATTAAACGAGCAGTCACAGCATTAACTTCCATAAAATGCACGGCAAAATCTTCGTCACGATAAACGATCAGATGAATAGGATCTTTACAAGGGGTTTGTGGTTGAAAAGTGGGGCTGATTTGATGAACTGGGAAGTGGTAGCTGAGCATCCAAGCTAATGGAGAAATGACAGGAGTGCCTGTTAACAAATCACCATTAGGATCAAAAATTGTTTGTTCGATTTCTACATCCAATGTCGAAATGGCGAGTTCAACCCATTCGTAATGCGCCAATTCCAATATGAAAGGAGGATCGTCAGAAGAGGGATGACGCTCATATTGTAGATACTTGAGAAATTCTCGCGGCATTTCAGGAAATAACGGTGTATGTGCTAAGTGATTGGAGAAATAATCACGTATCATGGCATGCCAGTGATTATCCGGTAAAATCTGACGCAATACAGGGTAAGTGTTTGCGATAAAATCTTCTATATTGCGGTAAAATAAATCGCTGTATACATCCATACGTCGTGGATCTATATCTTTAGGGCAAGAGTTCTTTTGGGGATCGCGGATATAGGCTGCAAAAGCGTATTGCAGGGCAGTAAAATCATCACGGTCAGTCTTGTCGTTTATGATATTCACAATTTTCTTCTTGCCATTTAGCTTGCATGGTTTGAATGCTAGCAACTTCCTTCAATAATTCTGACAATGATGGTATGTTGAAATCTCGTTCCAATAAGGTCGGAATGATTCCAAAATGTTGATAGGCACTATTCAATAATTGCCATACTGGGTCTACTACATTGGCACCATGTGTATCGATTATCAGATCTTCGGCTTCCTTGTAATGTCCGGCGATATGGATATAAGCAATGCGTTCGGCAGGTAATCGCTGTAGGAAAGTATGAGCGTCATAACCGTGGTTGACACTGTTAACATAAATGTTATTGACATCCAGTAACAGATCGCAATCAGCTTCTTGTAATACCGCATTTAGAAAGTCGATTTCTTCCATTTCTTGACCCGGTGCGGCGTAGTACGAGACATTTTCGATTGCGATGCGTTGTTCCAGCTGCTCTTGTACTTGTTTGATTCGATTCGCAACATAGTGAACTGCTTGTTCGGTGAATGGAATTGGCATCAGATCATACAGATGACCATTATCACTGCAATAACTCAAATGTTCGCTGTAGTAGCGAATATTATGTTCATGCAAGAATTTCTTTAGTTTTTGTAAGAATGCTTGATCGAGCGGAGTAGGGCCGCCAATCGAAAGTGACAGGCCGTGGCAAATGAAGGGGTGTTTTTCGGTCAGTTCGTGAAGTTTTTTGCCAAAATAACCGCCTACACCTATCCAGTTTTCGGGTGCAATTTCCCAGAAGTTAACACATTCAGTTGGATGATCCGAAAGCGAGCGTATAAACGCTCGCCGTAATCCTAGGCCTGCACCATGAACAGGATAGTTCATATATATTGTGCAAAACTTTGAATAATTAGATTATTTTTTATTGCTACCGCATTTTCCTTCACCGCATTTGCCTTCTTTTTCGGATTTTTTATCGCCACACTTACCTTCGATATTCTTTTTCATTTCATCTTTGTTGCCACATTTTCCTTCACCGCATTTACCTTCCTGAACCGGTTTTTTATCGTCGTGTTTAGATTTATCAGCGGCATCGGCTTGCGCTAACTGCATATAACCACCCGATAGTGCTTTCATTGCAAAAGGATTAGCGTTGTTCGTTTCGGTATTGGCCGATAGATTGCTTATAGCCAGAGTGGAAACAAAAGCAGTGCCTAATACGATTGAAACTGATTTCGTGGTTTTTTTAGACATAAATTTTCCTTTAATAATTAAGATTGGAACTTCAAATCATAACGTTAAAATCTAACGTTGTGTTTCATTTTTTATGGGGCTTACTTGCCAGTGAGTAGATATTCCCGTAATCATATGATCATCTAAATGGCAATCAGATAAAATTATCAACTCGATAGATTAACCATCTTTTTCTGCGCTAGATCGGACAATCCACTTGCCCAGTTTGCCAATGTATGAATTCCCTGTTGAAAGGCAGTCAATGTTGATCTGTCTAATAGAACACAAGGTTTTTCAGAGAATTGACAATAGCATTTGACAATAATGAACACCTGGTGATTGATACAGTCAATCGGGCATACAATCATATCTGTTTTTTCCAAAAGCTGTAGTAGCCGTTCAATAGGTGTGTCATCTGGAGCACCGTGAAAGGACATAAAACGAGCTCCCATTTTTTGAGTAAGTTGTTCATACTCTGCATAGAGGCTTATGTGGCCACCAATGCATAAAACAGATTGCCCCGACAGATCATATCCATCCTGGGCGCTAACCGGTTTGATGGTATTGTATTTCTCCGCCGACAAAGTTTTGATCAGCCTAGGTTGTGATTTTAATTGCAATGAACTTCGAGTGGATTTTTCATGTTGCTTACTTTTGAACAGCAATTTTTCAGGATTATCCTGGCTGAGATACTTATTTAGAATGTTTGATTTCCGATATGAGAGCAAAAACTTCATGGCTTGTGATGCACGGAGTTCGAGGTTCTGAAGACAAGATACTAAAAAAGTATCGATGAATGCAGAAGATTGATTAGTGGTAATCGATTGAAATGCACGACTAATTGCTAACACAGGGTTTTTTAAGGTTCTCATGATCTCAAGCCTCCTGAAATTTTATTTCATGAGTAAAAAAATCGCTTGCTGACCTGGGAGGATTAGGCTGGCTGGCTCAATAAACTGCTGGAGAAGGAAGAGAAAACTCCAGCAGTGTTGGAAAAAACTTACATCTGGCTTTGCAGCCAATTTTGAATACCGACTTTCTGCATGACATCGAGCTGTGTTTCTAACCAATCGATGTGCTCTTCAGTATCTTCAAGTATATGTTTAAATAATTCACGGGAAATAAAATCGTTTGCGGTTTCACAAGCTGCAATGGCTTTTAATAATGATTCTCTTGCGCTTACTTCAAGTTTTAGATCGCAAGCAACGCATTCTTGTGCACTTTCACCGATCATTAATTTTCCTAGATCTTGTAAATTGGGTAAGCCTTCCAAAAAAAGAATCCGCTCAATTAATTCATCTGCATGCTTCATTTCTTCGCAGGATTCTTCGAATTCATGTTTGCCAAGACTATGAAACCCCCAATTTTTATACATGCGGGCATGTAGAAAATATTGATTAATAGCGGTCAATTCATGCAGTAATTGTTGGTTTAAGTGACGGATAATCTCTATGTTACCTTTCATGGTTGTCTCCTAATACAGGTAAAAGGGTAAAAGCACGGGTACGTAAACATCAAAATGCATGATGAAGATTGTGCTGAGTTTTGAATAGTGTAATGGTTATTCGTCATTTCGAAAAATTACCATGCTACTCATGGATTCGTTCACAATGCTAATATACCTGATTACCGCTTTAAATCCACGTACTATTTGTTCAAAAGTAGCTTGCCATTACGCGTGCATCGCAATGAATACTGCTCTCCTTTGTGCGATATCAACACGATGTCACTATTTTTAAATAGCCACTCGCTATCCAGAATTTTTTTGGCGCTTCCTATTGAGCCTTTTGAATAAAAATTAGGATCTATGTCACTAAGTTGGGGGGTATGTATTTTGTTCATATAGTAATCAAAACTGTTAATGAGAATGATTATCATTATAATTGGTTTTCTGAGAAATGCAAATTTTTATATAATCTACTGAACATAGAGTAATAGGTTAAAAATTTACAAAAATTAGGAGATCAATCAATAGCAATAGTTTTTTGATTGGTAAAAATAACAAACGATTTGAGTGATTTTTCTGAAAACATTTAGAAAAAATATTGTTTACAATAATTTTATGAGAATATGTTCAGTGCAAGAGTGTTATAAGAAATGATGCTTAGCGCTGAAAAGGTCCGTAGATTTTAAAAGAAAGGCAGGAAAGTGAAGTTCCAAATCGTTATTTTTATATATCTCAAAATATATGTCTAATGGGTTCTGCAGTATGGTTTCATATCTGTTGCGATTGTGTATCCCAATAGTTCTACTATCAATGCTTGTCATTTCAAGTGCTGCTGCAGTAGATCCTAATAAGTTCCTACAACCGTCGGCTTCTAGTAAACTCATTCAGCCTTATTTTAGTTATACGCTTGTCGCCGACGACAATATAATGAGGATTCGTGATAGGTTCAACCCAGGTACTCTTGAAGATTCGCAAGTAAAAGATGAACTTTTAAAGGGGCATCGTTCTGATATCTCCAATCGTTTTGTAGGAGGAGTTTTACTCAATAAAGAAATCAGTCGCCAACGATTCACTGGTGATTTGAGCTGGGCTTACAACAAATTTGAAAGATTCAGTGATATGAGTAATGATTTCAAGAATGCCGCTGGTAATTGGAATTGGGTCGTTGGCAAAAGACTGGAAGGCAATATGGGAGTGACTTATAACGAATCATTGATGCCATTTTTATTTCAACCGGGCGCAAAAATTTTTCGTACTGAGCAAACGCAATTTGTCAATGGCGTATGGACCATCCATCCGCGGTGGCGTTTAAATAGTGAGTATCTGCACTATGATTTGGATGTGGGTAAAAATAATCTTACTTCAGGCTTTGCTGCTCAACGGGCAGCTAATCTTACACGTACTGAAGATCGTTTTGAGGGTGGAATCGATTATGTTACTCCAGGTAAAAATACCATTGGCGTGCTTTTTCGGTACATCATTGGGGATTTTTCCAGAGCGTCTGGCACTGATCCAATTACTGGGCTTCCATTAAGTAGTGATTTCGATCAAAAAGAAGTGATGGGAAAAGTGAATTGGGCTGTGACTGAGAAATCCCGATTTTTGGTGACGGGTGGATGGGTTGAGCGCTTAAACGCAAGCGTTAAAGGACGTGATTTTAGTGGATTTAATGCACGTGGTACTTATACTTGGCAAATGACAGAAAAACTGGGATTAAGCATTAATGGTTGGCGTGTAACTGCTGCCATGAATAACTTAACTACAAACTTTAGTTTGAACACGGGTGTCAGTGTGCAGCCTTATTGGCAGATTACCGAGAGAATTCGGTTTGAGGGAGATTTCTCTTACGAGAAAAGGAATTTTGATCGACTCACAGGTTTTTTTGACGATGCAAGTATCGTTGGTAGAAAAAATACCTTTCGCAATGCAACCCTAAGAGCGGTTTATGTGCCCCACCCTAGCTTGCTATTAAGTACTTCTATTTTTCATTCTGATTTAAGTACTGATGCTACGGCAGGTGGTTTTAATGCAAATGGTGTGACCGCTAATTTGCAGTATGTGTATGGAAAACGATGACAAGCAATGATTTACCGATAGTAGCTTTTTTCAAGCACCTGCTTGATCCTTTTATTATATGGGGCATGTTGATACTGACAACATGGCTCTATGATGAAGATTTTACGAGTTATTATCTTGTGTTGGTGATTATCACATTTTTTATTTCGTCTTATATATACGAACGCACCCTGGTCTATCGAAATTGGCGTAAAGGCAGATTACTTGCTTATGTGCGTGATACTTTAATTGGATGGATAATGATCGTGGGGATTATTACCTTTCTGGGGTATGCAACTAAATTTCACGATCAGTTTTCTCATCAAGTACTGCTTACTTGGTTTGTTGTAACGCCTATTACACTCATTATTAGTCATGTCATTGGGCGTAGTATCATTTCGTGGCTCTATGCGAAAGACCATCTTCGCTCGGCAATCGTTATAGGTGCCAATGAGACAAGCCTTGATTTCATTAAACATATCGAAGAAATACCTTTCTTATTGATTAGTTATCACGGTTATTTCGATGAACGTGATCACTCACGTATTATCGACTCGCCTGATAATCGTTTTGGTCGGCACTTGGGCAGTCTCGGCGATGTGATTGCTTATATTCATAAATATAATATTGAGATGGTATTTATCAGTTTGCCAATGTCTTCTCAACCGCGTATTCAGAAATTGATGGATGAAATTCCTGATACCACAGCTTCTGTTTATTTTCTTCCTGATATTTATGTTTTTGATTTAATGCAAGCCCGATTTGATTATTTTGGGGATGCTCCGGTTGTATCCATGAATGAATCACCGTTTGTTGGTGTTGATGGAGTAGTAAAGAATACCAGCGACTTCATTCTCTCGATAATTATTCTGATTCTTTTATTACCGTTAATGCTGGGTATTGCAATTGCGGTGAAATTGACTTCGCCTGGTCCGATTATTTTTAGGCAGCGACGCTATGGTTTAAACGGTGAAGAAATTATTGTGTATAAATTTCGTTCGATGACCGTTGCTGAAGATGGTTCTAATGTGACCCAAGCAACGAAAGATGATCAACGTTTCACAAAGATTGGTGGTTTTTTGCGCCGTACTTCGTTAGATGAACTGCCACAATTCATCAATGTGTTACAAGGACGCATGAGCATTGTCGGCCCACGCCCCCATGCGGTTGCACATAATGAGTTATATCGAAAGCTAATTAAAGGTTATATGTTACGGCATAAAGCGAAACCGGGAATCACAGGTTGGGCGCAGGTTAATGGTTGGCGTGGAGAAACTGAGGTTCTAGAGAAAATGAAAGCTCGCATTGAACACGACTTGTATTACCTGAAGAATTGGTCAATTTGGCTTGATTTCTGGATTATTATTCGAACAGTTTGGACCGTTGTTCGCAAAGATAACGCGTATTGAGTTTATCATTTACGAATGAGGATTTTGCAAGACTCTTTTTTGGTTTTCTTAGCTTGTGATATTTCTATTGCTATAAGCAATAAGAAAGCAGAGTGTTGCAAAAGCCTCAAATGTTCGGAATTGACTAGTCTTTATTAACGATAACTTCAGAGTGAGTATTATTGGTTTGCTTTGATTGCATCAAGATTGGCTTGGGCGTCCGAGTTGCCTTGTGATGCTGCTTTCTCAAACCATTTGATAGCTTCTTTTTCATCTCTGTTGACACCTTCTCCAGTAAAATACATTGCGCCCAAATTATTTTGCGCATCTACATGACCTTGTTCTGCTGCTTTTTTAAATAGTTCAACCGCTTGGTTCATATCTTTTTCAACACCTTCACCGTTTACATACATCAATCCTAAATTGAATTGAGCATCGGCATATCCTTGCTCCGCTGCACGATAAAACCATCCAGCTGCGAGTTCTGGATCATTATCGAGAATTTTTCCTGAGGGACTTTTTGAGATGGCTTCACCGGTATAGTACATTACACCTAGATTGTTTTGTGCTTCTGCATTTCCTGCTTTTGCATTTTCTACTAGCGCCTTAAATTTTTTTTCAGCAGCTTCAGAATCATTATCTAATTCTTGTGGGAAGATTTGTTTTTTTAATTCACTTTTTTCTTCATCCGATAAACCTTCTGAAAGTGAAGAGGGAATCTCTCCTAAATGCGTGATTTCATCCGAAACAATTGCTTTAGTCTGAGTGTCGGATTTATCGGTCACGGAATTATTGTCGCAACCAACAATCAATCCAATAACTGCAACAAATAAAAGATAAGATAATGTTTTCATAATTATTTTCCTATTTAAATAAAAAGGTGATTTATAGTACGGAACTGAATCGAATTAAGATATGCTGTTGATGAGCATGTTTCTGTTGATATTGTCGTAGATTTATTTTATGGCACCAGATTTTCTCAATATCTCCGCTACTTCACTAAATCGGTATCGTTCAGCAAGCATTAACGCAGTCATTCCGTTACTGGTTTTTAAATTTAAATTCACTTTTGCTGCAATAAGGGTATATACCGCCCGTAAATGACCGTGTTGTGCTGCAATCATCAACGCAGTAGCACCGTTTTCCAATTGATAGTCTTTTTCGGCATTCGCATCCAGCAGCATTTGAATAACCTGTTGATGTCCTTCTTGTGCGGCTAGTAATAATGGTGTCATGCCATTGATTCGTTTCGCATTTACATTGGCATGCGCAGCCAATAACAATTCGACTGCCTGTCTTCGATTTTTGCCTGCAGCCAAAATTAAAGCGGTGTCCTTTTCATCATTCACAGCATTTACATCTGCGCTTGCTTTCAATAAAAGCTTTACGATCTCATCGCGGCCATCGTGTGCAGCTTGCATGAGCGGCGTATAGTCTTCGTCATTTTTGCTGTTAATGTTCGCTCCTGCTTGTAAAAAGCGTTCAACTATTTCTGTATGCCCTTTTTTTACCGAAGCTACAAATGCTGTATTGAGTTCTTCTGGCTGAATTTGCTTTTCGTCAAGGATTTGCTTTACCAATCGAATGTTGCCTTTATTAGCCGCATTTACAAGCTCACTATCAATTAGTGCGGTTGCAAAACTGGGATTTACCAAAAACAATGGCAATGCGAATTTCGCCAATTTAAGCATTAAAAGTTTTACCCTACTATTATTCATATATTGATAGTAACAAATTAAAAAAACGAATTATGCCATTGGTTTCTTGTGTGATCATCTTACCGTTTGTTAATTACTTTATACCGAACATGTTAGTCTATAATGGTGTCAGTTCAAACGATACAAATTTTTCAAGTTTAATTTTTATCTCGATTTCATAATCAATTATCAATCAATTGAAATGACTAACGATCATTACGACATTGTCATCATTGGAGGCGGTCCTGTTGGCATGGCGTTAGCAATAGCCTTACACAACACAGATGCTTCGGTATTATTATTGGAAGCTCGTGGTATACCGGAAGAAGTTGGAGATCCTAGGCCTTTGGCATTATCGTATGGTAGTCAATTGATCTTGCGGCGGTTAGGAGTTTGGGATCGATTAACCCAGAAAACACCCATTACATCCATTCATATCTCTAACAAGAGCAGCTTAGGTCAAACATTGATTACACCAGAAGATGCCAATGTTCCGGTATTGGGTTATGTGGTCAGTTATTTCGATTTATATCGCTCCATGTACCAAGAGCTGGCGAAAAAACCTACGGATAATATTGATTATATTGCGGGAGCCACCGTAACCCAATTGGAAACTTCTGATAATTTAGGTACGGTATATTTTGACTATCAAGGTAGGGAAGTAAAAATCGATGCCCGAATGCTGGTACTAGCCGATGGCGGTAAGTTGACGCAGTTTATTCCAGATATCGTGTATAAAACCCAGGATTATCAACAATGTGCAGTCATAGCTAATATCAGAGCCGAGAAAAAGCAAGTTGGTGTCGCTTATGAACGTTTCACTTCTGATGGGCCGATAGCATTATTACCCAATAAGGAGGATTTTGCTTTGGTTTGGACAGCGCCGTCTTCAGTTGCTAAAGAAATTTGTGAATTTGATGATGTAACCTTTCTTAAGTGTTTGCATCATCATTTTGGGGATAGGCTAGGTCAGTTTGTTGCAACGGGGGAGAGATCTGCTTTTCCACTCATGTTAAAATATGCTTCTTCGATTACAGCGCAAAGAATGGTTTTGATAGGTAATGCAGCTCAAACGTTGCATCCAGTTGCAGGGCAAGGATTTAACTTGGGATTACGTGATGCCTATGAGTTATCAAGAGCTGTATCGAGTATGCACAATACGATCAATAAAATCGGTACATCTGCCATGCTAACGAAATATAGTGAAAAGAGAAAAATCGATAGCTATGGAGGCATGATTTTTACAGATATGCTTATTAAACTTTTTTCCGACGAGCATGCATTGTTAAAATCTGCCTGCGGACTTGGTTTAAGTGCTTTAGATTGTGTTTCGCCTCTAAAAAGATTTGTTTCTCGTCGTATGATTTTTGGGGCGGGGGGGTAATTTATTGCATGTTGCTACTTTGCCAGTGATCAAAGCGCTATAATTCACACTAACCATTTTTTTAAAAAATGGTTAGATACCTCTCTAAAAATGATGTGGTTTCTGGTAGTTGTAAAAACAGCTTGCTCAAAATATTTTCCTTCTCTGAAACATATTCGACCTAAATGCAGATCGGTTCTTATATTTTTAAAAATAAACTTATTGTCGCACCAATGGCTGGCGTTACAGATCGGCCTTTTCGGCAGTTATGTAAAAAAATGGGTGCTGGCATGGCGGTTTCTGAAATGGTCTCTAGTAATTCGCTGTTGTGGGGTTCGAAAAAAACAGAGCGTCGTGCTAACCACGAAGGTGAAGTATCTCCAATTTCCGTTCAGATTGCGGGTTCTGATCCCCAGATGTTGGCAGATGCAGCACGTTACAATGCTGAAAGAGGCGCTGAGATCATTGATATCAATATGGGTTGCCCTGCCAAGAAAATATGTAATGTCATGGCGGGTTCGGCTTTATTGCAAAATGAATTGCTCGTTAGAAAGATTCTTGATACCGTTGTTAAAGCAGTTGATATTCCGGTAACGCTTAAGATACGTACGGGTTGGGATAAACAACATAAAAATGCTTTAACTATTGCACATATTGCTGAAGATTCTGGAATACAAGCTCTGGCTATTCATGGCCGTACTCGGGCTTGTGCGTATACTGGCAATGCTGAATATGACACTATCGCGGCAGTTAAAGCTGATGTCAAAATCCCGATCATAGCGAACGGCGATATTACAACGCCTGAAAAAGCAGATCGGGTACTTGCATATACTAAAGCCGATGCCATTATGATAGGACGCGCGGCTCAAGGACGTCCTTGGATATTTCGTGAGATAGATCAATATTTACAAAACAAGGCTGAGTTACCATCGCCTAAAGTCTCTGAAATACACCAAATTCTCATTAACCATTTACATGACTTATATGATTTCTACGGAGAATACTCCGGTGTGCGTATCGCACGCAAACATATATCCTGGTATACCAAAGGCTTGGTTGGTTCTGCTGGTTTTCGGCATAACATGAATCAATTGCAGACCAGTGAACAGCAAATCTTCGAAATAAATCTATTTTTTTCTGAATTAGCCGAAAAAGGCCAAAGATTGAGTTATATAGAAGGAGAGGAATCAGTTCATGAACACAGTGAAGGAGAATGAAATTGCAACGTGTATTCGCAAAGCTATCAGTACTTATCTGGATGATCTGGACGGAGAGAAGCCGGGGGAATTATACAATATGGTCATTCATAGCGTTGAGAGGCCTTTGATTGAAATAGCAATTCAACATACTAGAGGTAATCAAACTCAGGCAGCGGAATTGCTTGGAATAAACCGTAATACATTACGCCAAAAAATGAAACAATATCAAATTAAATGACTATTCAATATGCACTCCTGAGTGTGTCCGATAAAACAGGAATAGTAGATTTCGCTCAGCAATTGATTCAGAATGGTATCAAGATACTATCTACAGGTGGTACCGCTCAATTATTGCGAGAAAAAGGGTTAACCGTTACTGAGGTTAGTGATCATACTGGCTTTCCTGAAATGTTGGATGGCCGTGTTAAAACTTTGCATCCTAAAATCCATGCAGGGATATTGGCTCGTAACGATTTGGCAGAGCATCAACAAGCACTCGAAGAATCAGGAATCCCCAATATTGATTTGGTTGTTGTTAATCTTTACCCGTTTAAACAAGCTATTGCAAAACCAAGTTGCAGTTTGAGCGAAGCGATTGAAAACATTGATATCGGTGGTCCAACCATGATAAGAGCGGCTGCAAAAAACTATCAAAAGGTTGCTGTCGTTACCGATCCATTTGATTATTCATTTGTTTGTGAAGAACTAGAAAAATGTCACAGAAAAATTAGTGAAACTACTCGTTTTAATTTAGCGCAAAAAGCATTTTCTCATACGGCTTCTTATGATAGTGCTATTAGTAATTACCTTACCGGTATTGGTAAAAGTTTCCCTGAATCTCTCAATCTGAATTTTCATCTTGTTCAGGAATTACGTTATGGTGAGAATCCTCATCAGAAAGCAGCTTTCTATCGCGATGAAGTGGTAGTATCTGGCGGGTTGGTCAATTATAAGCAATTACAAGGCAAAGAATTATCTTATAACAATATTGCAGATACAGACGCTGCATGGGAATGCGTCAAAACTTTTCATCAACCAGCATGTGTGATTGTCAAGCATGCAAATCCTTGTGGTGTAGCAATTGCAGAAACAATATTGCAAGCCTATCAACGTGCCTTTGCTACAGATCCTGTTTCTGCTTTTGGCGGCATTATTGCATTTAATCGACCGCTCGATAAGGAAACGGCCGAAGTCATTTTAAAGCAATTTGTTGAAGTCATTATTGCTCCGCAAATTTCATCTGAGGCACAGCAAGTTCTGGGGCAAAAAAATAACATTCGCGTATTGATTGTGCCATTGGAAAATGGTTTTCATCAGTATGACTTGAAGCGAATTGGTGGGGGCATTTTGGTGCAGACGCCAGATATGAAAAACATTGCTGATTCAGATTTACAGATAGTTACACAGGTAAAACCAACGACACAGCAACTTGCTGATTTACTATTTGCGTGGCGTGTAGCGAAATTTATTAAATCGAATGCCATTGTGTTTTGTCGTAATGGTCAAACTGTGGGTATCGGTGCTGGACAGATGAGTCGTGTGGATAGTGCGCGCATTGCTTCTATTAAAGCTCAACAAGCTGATTTTTCACTATCAGGTTCTGTTGTTGCTTCGGATGCTTTTTTTCCTTTCCGAGATGGCTTAGATGTTGTGGCACAGGCTGGTGCAATCGCAGTAATTCAACCAGGTGGCAGTATTCGCGATAACGAGGTTATTGCGGCAGCCGATGAGCAAGGTATTGCGATGGTGTTTACAAATATTCGTCATTTCAGGCATTAATTTGTTTTAATGATTATGAAAGTATTGATCATTGGCGGAGGTGGTAGGGAGCATGCAATTGCATGGAAGTTAAGACAATCTCCTCGTGTTGACAAAGTATTTGTGGCACCCGGCAATGCAGGTACTGCATTAGAGCCTGGTATTGAAAATGTTGAAATAACTGAGATTCCTGAGCTTATTGAGTTTGCACAAAAAGAATCTATAGCCATTACTATCGTTGGCCCTGAGGCGCCGTTGGCTGATGGTATCGTTAATGCATTTCAGAAGGTCCAATTAAAAATTTTTGGCCCGACTTGGCAAGCTGCGCAACTTGAGACATCAAAAATTTTTGCTAAGGAATTCATGTTGCGACATAAAATTCCGACAGCGAGGTATGTACGTTTTAACGATGCTGTATGTGCTTATCGCTATATTGATGAGGGTTCTGTGCCGCTTGTTATCAAAGCAAATGGTTTGGCTTCCGGGAAAGGAGTGGTGGTTGCAGAAACAAAAGAACAAGCGCATTCTGCCGTGGATGCCATTCTGGTTGCTAAAAATTTAGGGAAAGCAGGAAACGAAATCATCATCGAAGAATTTCTTCAAGGCACAGAGGTCAGCTTTATTGTTATGACGGATGGGCAACATGTATTGCCGTTAGCGAATAGTCAAGATCACAAACGGCTTTATGATGGAGATCAAGGTCCTAATACTGGTGGAATGGGCGCATATTCACCTACACCTTTTGTATCTTCTGAGCTTCATGAAAAGATTATGCAAGAAATCATCTATCCCGCGATTGATGGAATGAGGCAAGAGGGTATTCAGTATCGTGGTTTTTTGTATGCTGGGCTCATGATTACTCCGAATGGACAACCTAAGGTTTTGGAATTTAACTGCCGCCTTGGTGATCCTGAAACACAACCAATCATGCTGCGACTTAAGGGTGACTTTTTTTCAATCATAGAGCATGCTGTTAACGAAACGTTGGATCAGGCACTTATTGAATGGGATTTGCGTACTGCATTAGGTATTGTAGTTGCTGCGCATGGTTATCCAGAGAATCCAAGGAAAAATGATGTCGTTCAAGGGTTAACAGGATTAATGCTTGAGCAAAAAAGTAATCATGATTTTCATATTTTTCATTCTGGTACTGCCATTCGGAAGAAAGATAATAACGAAGAGATTGTTACTGCTGGAGGTCGTGTTTTATGCGTTACATCATTAGGTGAAACAATAGAAATTGCACAGAAAAATAGTTATCAATTAGTGAACAAAATTTTTTTTGAGGGCTGTCAGTTTCGTCAAGATATTGGCTATCAGAGTATTCATCGCTCAAGTTAGAATCATTCTGAGCTATATATAATTAAATAACGATAAGCCAGAAATTTTTACATATGACTGTTGTGCAGCTTGAAGATAAAGTTGTTGTCGCTGTAAATCTGATATCGCTTTTGCGAAATCGACATCTTGCAGATTTGACAATAAGCTTTCAAATTGAATTTCTTGATCGCCCCCTACGCTTTCTAAAGCGTCAATCTCTTGAAGTCTTGCACCAATAGATGATTGTTTGGTTAATACGTTTTCCAGACTATTGTTTATATTTTGTAAGGAAGAATTTAAAGCATTTGCGAATCGAGTGCCGCCAGGTTGACCACTAGCAGGTTTTTCGAGTGCTACAACTAAATCACTAATGGTTTGGAACATGCTTTTGTTATTACTAGGAGAAACAGTAAATTTATCGCCATTGACAGGATCTCCTTTAATACTAAATTGCATTCCATCAAAATTGATTGTGCTGGTACTGTTATTATAAGAATTACCAGATGAAACCGTTGTTGACGTTGTCGCATTTATGACATTATAAGTTGTAACGCCCCCAGTAACCGAAAAGTTTATTTCATAGCTATTCCCAGTTAAGCTGGCTGGATTCACTACAGATCCAGTATCAATGACCCCTGTTCCTTGATTTAGAGAGTGAGCTGCAGTGGTAAATACGCCATTACCGTTTTTGATTCGCTCAAAAATGTCAGTTCCGGGATCACTTACAGCTAATTGACGAGAAGGGCCAACTTGACTCAGTCTTTGACCTTGGTCGCCTAGATACTGTACATTTAGTCCGATTTGACTAAAAGGTTTTGTGTTTGCTTGATATCCTGAAAATAAAAACTGACCTTTTTCATCGGTTGTGTTCGCTAAGCCTACAAGAGACTCCAACTGACTTCGTATTTCCTTTGCAACAATTATTCGATCTGCATCAGTAAATGAGGCCGTTCCTGCGCGT
Organism: Nitrosomonas sp.; assembly: GCA_024281675.1. Lineage (GTDB taxonomy): Bacteria > Pseudomonadota > Gammaproteobacteria > Burkholderiales > Nitrosomonadaceae > Nitrosomonas. The sequence continues at coordinate 62,026 of JAMXAG010000004.1, read as the reverse complement.
ATCGCAGATTCATGCACATCTTGCAGTAATGATGTAACTTTTCTTAATATGTTTTCTTCAAGTTTTAACGAGGATTCCGCTGTTGTACGGTTAATTGAGTATTGTTTATTAAGTGATATTGATTGACTGATACTCAATGCTTGTGCAGCTGCAATAGGGTCATCGGCAGGTGTAAGGATCCGCCTCCCGGTTGAAAGTTGCTGCTGTGTCTTAATTAATGTGTCTTGCTGCTGAAGCATTAAGTTCGTTCCAGTTTCATAGATAGTATTTGAACTGATACGCATAATATCGCTCCTGAATTTCAAAAAAACTAGCCAAGTTGCAAAATTGAACTAAATAATTTTTCACTGATTTCAATAACCTTACTTGATGCTTGAAAGGCCTGCTGGAATTTCATTAGGTTAGCAGCTTCCTCATCAAGATTAACGCCTGAGATAGATTCCATTGATTTTTTAGTTTGAGTCAATAGATTTGCTTGAGCTTTACTCGTAACTTCTAGTTCTCGGGTTTTGTTACCTATCTGTGAGACCAATTGTCCGTAGGAAGATTGATAAGTAGCTGAGCCACTTTCCAAAGTATTTTTTGTCTGCAAGGCACCCAGTAAAAGTGCGTTTCGATTGTCTGCTGAACCGTTATGATTAGGAGTTACTGTGAAAATATCTCCAGCAGCTGGCTCACCGCTAATTTGGAAAGTATATCCATTAAATGTAATATCAGCTCCTGAGGTATAAACCTGACTAGTTGCCGGTAGTCCTGTGCCAATCCCAGTTACATCATACAGACCGTTAAAAGGTGTTTGAAATGTAATTGTTAGCGGCTGCTGGAGATTAGAATCAACAGGCGATGTGGTGACCGTTCCCGTACTTATAGTCCCCGTGCCAGTATTAGATAATGTAGAACTCGTGCGGTTAGGACCTGCTGCGGCGATTTTGGAGGTATCTTTAATGTTAACCTCAATGTCTTTGGCACCATTAATCGTTGGTTGAATTAAAAATCTTTCATTAGCAAGAATTGTTGCGCCAGTGATGGCGACACCATCAAGTGTTAATGGGGTGCTTGATGAGGGTGCTAGAGATGTACTGATGGAGACGTTGTCTGATAATCTCATCAACGTGTAATTCGTACCATCAAAAGAGAATTGATAATCACTCGTTGTCAAAGCCCCAGAATCAGTGATAACAGCTGATACACTTGATGTTCCACTATTCATTAAAGAGGAAATAACTTTTGGCGAAGATATGGTAAAAAAATCAGTTCCCATTTCTCCATTAAGATCCATTCCTAATCGGTGTTGCTCATTAAAAGTTTGAGCTAATGCAATTGCAATTCTCCCAAATGAGTTTTGGGTCTTGTCCAAAGTATCATTACGAAAAGAGAAAAGACCTCCTAGAGCTCCTCCAGTTATTTGTTCTTCGGGTAATTGGATAATATTTCCGCCATTATTCAGACCTACTGTTAAATTGTCTGGGTTATCAGGAGATTTCATCGCTACGAGTGACAGAGCTCTAGAACCAACAACGATTGCCTGACCATTACCAATATAAACATTCATACTTCCGTCGTTTTGCTTTACAGTGTCTGTGTTTATAAATTTGCTTAATTGATTGATAAGATCATCTCTTTGATCTAGCAAATCATTGGCAGGTTGACCTGCCGCAGCGCCTTCTGCTAGTAAAATTCGATGATTGACTTCAGCAATCTGTTTCGATAAGGAATTTATTTCGTCAATATGACTGGTCACTTGCTCATTTACACCGCTTCTAATCTGAGACATCCGTTGATCCAAGCTTTGGAAGCGCGAAACAAGGGCCTCTGAGTTACTTAATATCGATTGGCGTGAGGATACTAAGGAAGGATTTGTAGCAACATCTTGTATGGCGCTAAAAAATTTCTGCAACGTTGGTGATAAACCTGAAGTTGCTTCGGCTAGCATATTGTCAAGCTGCTTGATTTCTGCATAATTAGTGTCTAGTGATTGACTTTGTGCTTGAACTTGTAGTGATTGCGATACAAGGAATTGGCTATATATGCGTTGTACGGTGGTTGTATGAACGCCCTTTCCTACAAACCCGGCTCCTGATGACTGTGGAGTGTTTGTACCTTGCAGCACCTCTTGTCGCTTAAAGCCAGGTGTGGTGGCGTTACTTATATTATGACTGGTTGTCTGTAACTGATTTTGTGCAGTTAGAAGACCAGAAATACCAATATTTAGGATATTATTTCCCATAACATTATTTAATCCCGTATTTTTAGAAAGCCATATTCGTTATATCGACGTGATAAAAGAAGTATTAAGAAGATTCAAGTAATCAAATAGATTTCCGGCTTTGCATTGCTTCATTATTAATTATTTTGATTAGTTTGTCCGCATAGAGTGGATCCGTTGCATAGCCTGCTTGTTGCAAGCCATTTGCAAATGCAATGGCATCAGTATTTCTTACGACTTTGGCATACCGCGGGTTTTCTGATAACAACTTTGCGTAATCACTGAATCCTTCTGCATACGAGTTATAGGCGCGAAACCTTTCAACAACTCTTTGTGGGGTGCCATTGATGTATTCAGTTGTTACTGTTTCGATTATCTCCCCTTTCCAATTTCCTCCAGCTTTAATGCCAAATAGGTTATAACTAGGTTTATTGTCCATACGTCGGATCTCATGTTTTCCCCAGCCGCTCTCCAAGGCAGCCTGCGCTAGAATAAATTGAGAAGGAATACCCGTTGATTGAGTGGCAATTCTTGCATGAGGCAAAAGCTTGTCGATAAAATTGCTGACTTGATTCGATAGCTTATTGTTTGTTAGTTCCGGTTGTCTTAAAAAGGGGATGGATTCCATGCGCGTATTAGCTACATTGGCTGTGTTGATAGGGCTAATATTTAAAGAATTTTTTGGTGTAGACCATAGCTGCGGCGATTCATCATTGGGATGCATCCCCGGAATAACGGGCAATCTTTTATCTGAATAGATTGTTGATGGTACTGGGTCAGCATTATTAGGAATAGAAATCCCTAATGAGTGGGATCGTGATAGCTGTTTTACCATCATATCTGCAATACCAATGCCTCTTTTTGATATATGCTGTGCCAATTGTTGATCGTACATTTGAGTAAAGAATTGTGTTTGCTGGCTATCAAACAATCCATCTTTTGGGGTGGCTTCACGCATGCTTTTTAGGAGCATGTGCATAAATAACCCTTCAAATTGTTGAGCAACTTTTTGTAAAGCATTATCTGGATTTCTTTTGGCTAGTACCTGCAATTCATCAATGCTTCTGGCATCAATTGCGAGCTTGCTTGAGATATCGGGTGAAATAATCATAGTTGTTTGTCCTTATAGAAATGAGATTAGATTATTTCCAAATCTGCACGCAAAGAACCGGCGGCCTTTAATGCTTGTAATATAGAAAGCAGGTCTTGTGTGGTTGCACCAATGGCTGTCAAGGCTTTTACTACCTCGCCTAGATTAGCGCCGTTAGGTAGTAGCATCAAATTTCCTTCGTCCGTACGTATTTCAACCTGTGAGCGTTGTGTAACGACCGTTTCTCCACGCTGAGCAAAGGGTCCTGGTTGGCTAATAACGGGCTCTGTATTTATGATGATTGACAAATTACCATGTGCAATGGCACTGGATTCGAGAGTTACACTCTGATTCATTACTACAGAGCCTGTTCGAGAATTAACAATAACTTTAGCCGTGGGTTTTGCAGGATTGATATCTAGGCTTTCAATTTGTGCAATAAAAGCAATGCGTTGGCTATTGTTAGTGGGTGCTTTAACTTGCACCATTCGACCATCTATTGGTGTTGCAGTGGAAGGATGTAGCTGATTGATCGCATCAACGATGCGATGAACGGTTGTGAAATCTGTCGAGTTTAGCTCCAAATTAATGTAATCACCTTGTCCGACAGTCGTTGGTATTTCGCGTTCTACTAAAGCGCCACCTGTTACACGGCCAACACTTAAATGATTAACTTGCACACTACTGCCACCAGCTGCTGCGCCGATACCGCCTACTAATACATTTCCTTGGGCGAATGCATAAACCTGGTTATCGATACCTTTGAGTGGAGTCATCAGTAGTGTACCTCCACGCAAGCTTTTTGCATTGCCCATAGAAGATACTGTGACATCTATTTGTTGTCCGGGTTTTGTAAATGCAGGTAATGTCGCGGTTACCATGACTGCTGCAACGTTACGTAATTGCAAATTGGTACCAGGTGGCAAATTTACACCTAACTGACCTAACATAGTAATCACACTTTGCACCGTAAATGGTGTTTGCGTTGTCATATCACCACTGCCATCAAGCCCAACTACAAGTCCATAACCTATTAATTGATTGCTACGTACTCCTTGAATTGAAGCCAAATCTTTTATGCGGTCAGCCATGCATAATCCAGGCGAAAGGAAACTAAAGGCAAGTATCAATAGAATAAAAGTTCGTTGTATTTTCATAACATTGCTAGTGATAATGGATTTAGTGTGAATAAGGCTATATTTAGAAAGGAGAAATGGATAAGAAGAATCGAGATAACCATCCCATCGTTTGTGCTTCATCAACGTATCCATTACCTCTATATTCGATCCGCGCATCAGCAATTTGTGTAGAAGAAATTGTGTTGCCTATGATATGTGTTGGATTTAAAACACCCGAGAGTCTTATAAATTCTTGACCTTGGTTAATCCCTATTTGTTTCTCACCACTGACGACCAGATTTCCGTTAGGTAATGCTTCAATTACTGTCACCGTAATCGTGCCATTAAAATCATTTTTACTTGAGCTACCGCCACCGCCATCAAATTTATTACTGCTGTTGGCTTTGATAGAGGCATTCTTTGACAAGAGAGTAAGAGGAACGCCTAATAAATTGGGTACCGAGAAATCAATGCTTCCAGACCGATCGACATTGCTTTCAGAACTTTTGCTTGCATTGGTTCTTTCTCTAAGATTAACAATAATAGTATCTCCAACTACTCGTGCTCGGCGGTCTTCAAAAAGAGGTGTGTAGCGGACACCATTTACTGTGCTATTTATGGACTGAGCGATGGCACCATTGGGTTGCGCTGCTACGGCACTCTGTTGCGGTGGTCTTAATGTGTAGGGCTGATGTGTCACTGTGGATGGAGTCATTAGTGTATTGCAACCTGTCATAAAGTAAGCAATTAGAAATGTGTAAATCCAGTTACATTGATTCTTGCTTTCTTTGATTATAGTTAACATAGTATTAGCCTTACTCAATCACCACGTTATAGTTGAGCCAACCTCTGCAACATTTGATCCGAAGTCTCAATGGATTTTGAGTTCATTTCATATGCACGTTGTGTTTGAATCATATTAACGAGTTCTTCTACTACATTGACATTAGACGCTTCAACATAACGCTGCATCACTGTCCCTAGGCCGTTGGTGCCGGGAGAGTTTTGATTCGGTGTTCCGCTGGAAGCGGTTTCTAAATAGAGATTCTCACCTATTTTTTGTAATCCCGCGGGATTGATAAAACTCGCAAGTTGTATATTTCCAACTTGAATAGGTGAGACGGTACCAGGCATTGTTGCAGAAACCGTGCCATCTCGAGCTACTGTTATATCAATCGCGTTGGGTGGCACAGTAATGACGGGTTGAACGGGATAGCCGCTCGATGTTACAACTTGTCCGTTAATATCCGATTGAAAGGCGCCATCGCGAGTGTATGCGGTTGTCCCGTCAGGAAGCAAAATTTGAAAAAAACCAGCACCATTGATAAAAATATCACGTGAATTATCTGTGGGTTGAGGTGCCCCCTGAATAAATACACTTTCTGTGGCGACTGGTTTAACACCGGTACCTAGTTGCAAACCTGTTGGTAATTGCGTTTGTTGTGATGATTGTGCACCGGGTTGTCGTATTGTTTGATACATCAAATCTTCAAAAATAGCGCGGGAGCGTTTAAAGCCGTTGGTACTGACGTTTGCCAAGTTATTGGCAATGACATCCATTTTAGTTTGTTGTGCGTTCAAACCTGTCTTAGAAATCCATAACGAACGTATCATGATTATTGACCTTTTATTTTATGCAAATTAAGCTCTTAGAACCATTATTTCACTGGCCTGTCGAGCATTATTCTGAGCACTTTCAAGCATTTTCATTTGCATATCAAATTGCCTTGCGAGTGCTATCATGCTGACCATTTCATGTACAACATTTACGTTACCATCTTCTAATGCGCCATCTGCAAGCCTAACCCTTGCATCTACAGGTGCAATGTCACCGTTTCTGAGTCGGAACAAGCCATCTACGCCTTTCACCAATTGATCCTCTGGAGGATCAACCAATTTAATTCGAGCCACGGGTGCGACAGTATTGGGTTGAGGGAAAATGGGTACTGATGATACTGTTCCATCCACTCCAATGGTGATGCGTGTATCAGGTGGAACAGAAATGGTGCCGCCTTCACTGTTTTTTATTTTGAATCCATTTTGTGTGAGTAATATTCCATTAGGACTTACTTGTAAGTTACCGCTTCGCGTATAGGCTTCCTCGCCATTATCTAGTTGAACGGTGATCCAGCCAGAGCCACGAATTGCAACATCGAGGTCGCGCCCAGTAGTTTGAATTGGACCGGGTGTAAAGTCTGCGGATGTAGTCGAATCCACAACAAAAGCCCGCGTAGGCGAGCCATCTCCAAATACAGGGACTGCACGAAAAGCATTTTTCTCAGCGCGATAACCATTTGTTGATACATTCGCAAGATTATGTGCAACTGTAGCTTGCTGGTGCAATGTGTGATTTGCACCAGCCATTGAGGTATAGATAAGTCTGTCCATATAATCTCACCAAAAATTTACGAAAATTGACTCAAAGATTAACCAAAGTTTGTAAAATGGCATCTTGGGTTTCTATTGTTTTGGCATTAGCTTGGTACATACGCTGTGCTGTAATCATTTTTACTAACTCCGCTGTTAAATCAACGTTTGCGTCTTCGACGGCTGATGGTTGTAGTACTCCTAAAGTACCGGTTTTGGGAATTCCCACTAGAGGTTGCCCTGATTCTGGTGTTTCTAGCCAACGACCATCACCAACCGGATTTAATCCATGAGGATTAACAAAGCTAGCTAGAACGACCTGACCAAGTGTTCTTGTTTGACCATTCGTATAAATACCTTGAATAATTCCATCTGCTGAAGCTTGGAAGCTAGACAGTCGACCAGAAGTGTAGCCGTTTTGCGTAATTGAATTGATGCCAAAGTCTGAACCAAATTGAGTGGTTTTAGTTAAATCTAATGTAAAGTTAAAGGGGGATTCTGCACCGAGTGTTGGATTAATTGCATTAAGATCAACGGATACATTAATCGAACCGGTAGGTGCTGTCAGAATACCTTTTTCGTTAAAGGTCATAGGTTTTGAGCCCACATTATCTAAAGTAACGCCAACGGGTAGGCCGGCTGCATCAACCTTTCCATCTATTGTTGCATAGGCTTCCCATGCATTGGAGGTGCTTGATGACTTCTGAAAAAAAATCGCTAAAGTATGAGGATTGCCTAAGCTATCAATGACAGTTCCTGATGATGTATTGGTATAACTTTTTGCGTCATTCGCATTAAAAGTCGTGATGCTGGGGCCACTTTTGCGTGAATCCAGATTAAAGCCCCAGTCAAACGTTGAGGTGACTTTAGGGGGAAGATCAGAAGTGGTTATCTTGAGGTTTGTAGGTTGATTGGAAACAATGTTTTGATTGGTATCTGTGGCATATCCCGTTAGATTGGTTCCTTTCGAATCAACTATGAAGCCATTCTTGTCAATTTGAAATTGACCATTCCTACTATAACTGATTACACCCTGATCACTCATGCGGAAAAAACCTTGCCCATTAATCGCAATATCTAATGGGTTACTAGTCGGTGAAATATCACCTTGATTAAAAGCTTGAGCTATTGCAGCTACCTTTGAGCCAATACCAACTTGAGAGTGGCCGGCTCCAGCCAATGAGTTGGCGTAAATATCTGTAAACTGTGCTTGTGATTGTTTGTATCCAATGGTATTCGCATTTGCGACATTATTACCAACCACATCCAGATTGGTGGAAGCTACACTCAATCCGCTTAATCCATGTTGAAAGCTCATAACATTCTCCTAATTAAAACACTTGTTTAATATCAGATAAATTGACAAGCCCTAGCTTGCCTATATCAAGAAGTGCATTTTTTTCATTGGGGGTTACGCTATTTACCAGCCCCAGTGATAATGTATTGGCCTTAACATTATTGCTACCCTGATTGGCCGTTACGGCAAATGTATACTCGCCATCGGCAGCGACAGCTCCGCTATCAGTTTTTCCATCCCAGGGAATAGCATTAACTCCGGCTGGCATGTTTTTTAGATCTATGTGACGAACAGGTAGTCCAGAGTTATCAAGAATTGTGACTTTAAGTTGATCAGCAGATTGCTCCAATTCGACTCCTGCAACTGCAGCACCTTGTTCAAGTGTTAGCATTGATCCTGGTACGAGAACGTTATGTCCAATCATTCTAGTAGCTTCCATTGATAAGCTTTCCGCAACATCCGAATTGAGAAGCTGAAGTGTGTTATTTAGTTTGTCGATTCCAGAGACTGTACTGATTTGTGCTAGTTGGCTAGTGACTTCAGCATTATCTAGTGGTTTTAGTGGGTCTTGATTTTTCATTTGCGTAACGAGCAGCCTCAAGAAACGATCTTGAGGATTTTCAGCGTTCTTTTTCGTAACATTGGTCGTAGCATTAGAAGAAGAAACCGTTTGCGTGCTAATTTGTTGTGCCGAGTTCATTTTTTTCTCTCCTTTATTGACCGATGGTGAGCGTTTTTTGCAATAACGATTTCGTGGTATTCATCATATCGATGCTATTTTGGTATGAACGTGATGCCGACATCATATTAACCATTTCATCAACCACATTTACATTAGGCATCGTCACATAGCCGTCTTTATTAGCCATAGGATGCTTAGGTTCAAAGATTTGCCTCATCGGAGATGCGTCATGAACAACGCCGGCAACCTTAACGCCGCTTGCGCCATTTAAATTAGCTTGCAATGTACTAAAAACTACTTGACGGCCACGATAAGGTTCGCCTGTTGAGCTGGTAACGCTATCGGCATTTGAAAGATTGCTGGCTACTACATTTAAGCGTTGCGACTGAGCCGACATCGATGAGCTTGCAATACCAAATACATTGAATAAAGACATTTTCTATCTCTCCTGCATGGCTAGCGTGATGTTTCTAAATTCGTTATTAATAAATGATATGCTAGCGTCATATTTGATTGCATTATCAGCGAATCGGGTACGCTCCATGTCCATATCGACAGTGTTGCCATCTGCACTCGGTTGTAAGGGGGTTCTATAGAGTATATTATCTGCAAGAGTGTTTGCTGCAGTAGAACTAATGTGTAATGGAGACGTTGTACTTAAATCAACCTTGCCAAAAGCAGTAGTTAATCCAATTTTTTGATTGAGTACGCTCGCAAAATCAATATCTTTTGCTTTAAAATTGGGAGTGTCTGCATTCGCTACATTACTTGAGAGCAATTCTTGCCTTGCAACCCGTAATCCCAAAGCTTGGTGGTAAAAATTGAGTTCTTTATCAAGTTTATTAATCATTTTTAAGCTCAAATAAAATATTTTCTCGTTCTTCTTACTAGCATTTAGTGTGCCAGATATGATAAAAGCTTTTAGTTGTAGCTCAATCGATGATAAAAGCAGGTAAAGAAGGTTATCTTGATAGATAACTTATTGATTAATAATTTATGATGGGTTCTCATAACGGCAATATTTGCCGCCTACGGCAGAATTTAATGATGAACCAAATCACGATGAACTTCAAAGCAAAAAGCCTACTTCCATTAATATTGATACTTATGCACGATGCTGTGTTTGCATCAAACCATAGCGCTATGGAGCAGCATCAAGATTTATTACTAATTCGGAGTGCAATTGAAGATTTCGTTTATCGTAATACAGCAACATTATCTGGGCAGGTTACGGTGAATGTCGATAAAATCGATAAATACCTTATTTTACCGAAGTGTTCAGAGTTGCAACCTTTTATTCCACCTGGAAGCCGGTTGTGGGGAAAAACATCTGTTGGCGTTCGCTGCAATCATAACGATGCGAATTGGACCATTTACGTTCAAGCAGAAATTAATGTAATGTCTGATGTATTACATGTCGCTCGCCCTGTCTCAACAGGTCACGCCTTAACTTACGAAGATGTAACTTTGCAAATTGTAAATCTAACTCAAATGCCAGATGGCATATTTACTAGCCCCTCCCAAATTATCGGCAAAGTTGCTACTACTAATCTTACTGTTGGTCAACCTGTCCGGCAGCATATGCTGCGCGCGCCTTACGTAATACAAAGGGGACAGAAAGTCAGTCTGGTTGTTACGGGGCGAGGATTTAGTATCAGTTCAGAAGGAAATGCGCTAAGCGATGCAGCAGAAAATCAAGTCGTTCAGGTACGTAACAAATCGGGACGCATTCTCAGTGGAATTGCTCGTGTAAATGCAATCGTTGAAATCCAGCCCTAAGTTGGGTTGTGGCTAATATTAGATCAGCATAAAAATCGTACTTTTCTTTACCTGCAATTTCTGCAGAATTTCATCGAAGTGATCAAACAAGTTTGTCATCGTATGTTCTAGTTCGATATAAACTGAAAAATCATCATCAAAATCCAGTTACCGATATTAGAAGTTACCATAATGCGATACCATACAAGAGTAGATAGATGAGCTTATTATTTAACGATAGGGCTTGATAGCCATAAAATATGATAGGACGCTGTATATGATTAATCAGTCTTGTACTAGTAGCTCTTCCGATGGTCGCAACTATAGACATGCTGCGCATAATGATACGCTTGCCCTGGTTTTGGCGGGTGGGCGTGGCAGTCGCTTGCATCAGCTGACCGATTGGCGTTCAAAACCGGCTGTTCCTTTTGGCGGAAAGTTCCGCATTATTGATTTTCCATTGTCGAATTGTGTCAATTCAGGTATTCGGCGTATTGGTGTGGTGACGCAATACAAAGCACAAAGCTTGATTCGACACATTCAGCACGGTTGGAGTTTTCTCGATGGGCGGTTTAAAGAATTTGTCGAATTACTACCCGCGCAACAGCAAACGGCCGAAGAAACCTGGTATCAGGGCACTGCTGACGCAGTATTTCAAAATATGGACACTTTGAGAAGGCATAATGCAAGATACGTTTTGATTCTGGGTGGTGATCATGTATACAAAATGGATTACAGCAAATTATTAGCGGAACATATCGAACAATCAGCCGATATGACTGTGGCTTGTCTCGAGGTGCCGGTGCAAGAAGCCAGTGCTTTTGGTGTCATGGGTGTGGATAATCAGTGGCAAATTACCAGTTTTGCTGAGAAACCGGATAATCCTATGCCGATTCCTGGGCATCCGGACAAGGCATTGGTCAGTATGGGAATCTATATTTTTAATGCTGAGTTTTTGTATCAGCAGCTGATTCGAGATCATCATGTCGATGAGTCTTCGCATGATTTTGGTAAGGACTTGATTCCTTATATGGTTCCACGCTATCGCGTTTTCGCGCACCGTTTTTACAACAGTTGCGTCAACATGTCCTCAGGTATTCCTTATTGGCGTGATGTTGGAACTATTGATGCATATTGGGAAGCTAACTTGGATTTGACTTCGGTGACGCCACAGTTAAATTTATACGATGTCGACTGGCCTATCTGGACACATCAGGAACAATTGCCGCCAGCGAAATTTGTGTTTGATGATAATGATCGACGTGGACAAGCATTGGATTCCTCCGTATCAGGTGGTTGCATCATCAGTGGTGCGACGGTGCGCCGGTCGCTATTGTTTTCAAATGTTAAAGTGAACAGTTACAGTATCATTGAGGATTCTGTCATATTGCCCGATGTAGTGATTCACCGAAATGCGCGCCTACGCAGGGTAGTGGTCGAGAAACGTTGTATCATTCCTGAGGGATTGGTTGCTGGCTATGATCTCAAAGAAGACCAGCAGCGATTTCGTGTTACTGAAAGAGGCGTCACGTTAATTACATCAGAAATGTTAGGGCAAAACTTATATGAGTACTCGCAAAAACTCTAATGTTTCTGATCTATCGTTGAATAATAATTACTTATCTGTCAAATGAAAAAACTGAATCTCGTTTTCTTATGGCATATGCATCAACCGGATTATCGCGACTATGCGACACAGGAATTTGTATTGCCGTGGGTTTATTTGCATGCTATCAAAGATTACACGGATATGGCATACCATCTTGAGACACATCCTCAGGTAAAAGCTGTGGTTAATTTCGTACCGATTTTGCTGGATCAGTTAGAAGATTTTGCGCAGCAATTTTCCACGGGTGAGATGCGCAATCCATTGTTAAAACAATTGTCGAACCCTCGGCTTGAAGATATTTCCATACAAGAACGTATTTATCTACTTGATAGCTGTTTTCTGAGCAATCATGAAAATATGCTAAAACCATATCCAAGCTATAAACGCTTGTATGAGCTCAGCCAAGTTTTTAGCAAGTACAATGACAGTGAACTGGGTTATATATCTGGGCAATACTTTGCTGATCTCCTTGTTTGGTATCATATCGTGTGGATGGGCGAGGGCATACGCCGCCATAACGTTTTTGTTCAGAAATTATTGGAACAAAACAAAGAATTCAGCTACCAAGATCGTTTGCAGTTATTCGATTTGATTGGCGAGCTGATTCGCGATTTGATTCCACGCTATCGTAAGTTGGTAGAATCCGGACAAATCGAACTATCGACAACATTGCATTATCATCCTTTGGCGCCGCTGATGATCGATTTTTCATCGGCGAAAGATAGTCAAGCAGATATCTTGATGCCAGATTGTTTGGGTTATCCAGGTGGACATGATCGCGTGGATTTTCATTTGACTTCCGCATTGCAAAGCCATACACGCTATTTTAATCATAAGCCTTGCGGTATCTGGCCTGCTGAGGGGGCGATGTCGACAGCTTTGCTTGAAATGATGGCACAACAAGATTGCCAATGGAGTGCTAGTGGTGAAAACGTCCTGATCAATAGCTTTAGAGCTTCTTTTCCAGATACACCGCTACCAGGTAAAAATAATTATTTGTACCAGCCTTATCGGATTGCCGGTCAGGCATCATCTATGGTTTGTTTTTTTCGTGATGATCGGCTATCTGACTTAATCGGTTTTGAGTATTCCAAATGGTTTGCACCGGATGCCGCAAAAAACTTTGTACAAGAATTAGAACATATCTATCACAATGACCTTGATGATCGAGATCCTGTTGTCAGTATTATACTTGACGGTGAAAATGCTTGGGAATCCTATCCTTATAATGGATATTACTTTCTGCAAGATGTTTATCGAATATTGGCACAACATCCGTTTATTCGCACCACTACCTATCGTGATTATATTGCGGATAGCCAGAATACCGAACGGGCGACAACCTTAAGTAAATTGACTGCCGGAAGTTGGGTATACGGAACCTTCTCTACCTGGATCGGCGATTATGAAAAAAATAGTGCTTGGGATTTGTTATGCGCGGCCAAACGCTGTTTCGATCAAGTCATGGAAAACAATGTATTGACGGAGGAAGAAAAAAAATCAGCTATCCGTCAATTGTCATCGTGCGAAAGCTCCGATTGGTTTTGGTGGTTTGGTGATTATAATCCGGCTCATTCAGTTGCCAGCTTTGATCAATTATTCAGAAAAAACCTCATGAATTTGTATCGTTTGCTCAAATCACCCATACCGCCCCAGTTGTTTGATCCCATCAGCAAAGGTAACAACGAAAGTCAAGACGGAGGAGCTATGCGGCGATCTTCGTAAATACTGTTCAGGATTATTGGGGCAAGTGAGGTTTTGATCGGCGGTGTAGTTATTTTATTTTTAGAACAGTAACTGGGAATCATTAAATGTCACAACGTGTATCGTTACTTTTTGGTGTGCACGCACACCAACCTGTGGGCAATTTTCCCAGCGTCCTAATAGACGCTCATTTGCGGTGTTATAGACCTTTCTTGCAGGTACTTTATCGCTATCCAGATTTTCGTTTTGCGATTCATTTATCCGGCTGGTTGCTGGATTATCTTTTATCGAATTATCCGGAAGACATGGCACTGTTACAGCAGATGGTGGCGCGCAACCAGGTAGAGCTTTTTGGTGCGGGCGATACCGAACCAGTGCTGGCGGTGATTCCTAATCGGGATCGCATCGGACAGATTCAAACTTTTTCTGATAAGTTAGCGCAGAAACTCGGGCAGCGGCCACAAGGTGCCTGGTTAACGGAACGTGTTTGGGAATCGACGGTCATTCCGGCGCTGGCCGATTGTGGTATTCGATATGTAACGGTCGATGATTATCATTTTGTTTGCGCTGGAAAAGCACTAACAGAACTTAACGGATATTTCACTACCGAAGAAGGTTCGCAGAAACTTGATCTGTTCCCAATTTCCGAGGCACTACGCTATAAAATCCCTTTTGCACCGGCTGAAGAAACGGTTGCTTATCTCGAATCTTTGGTAAACCAAACCACCACACATACGCAAAATGCAGCCATTTATTTTGATGATATCGAAAAATTTGGTATCTGGCCTGAAACCTATCATTGGGTGTATGAGAAAGGATGGTTGGAACAATTCATCCAGAAAGTTCTGGCTTCCAACATCATTACGACACAACATTTCAGTGAATATCATGCCGCGGAAAGAACACGAGGTATTGTTTATCTTCCCACTGTTTCCTATATCGAAATGAACGAATGGACTTTACCGGCTACAGCCGCGCATGCTTATGGGGAATTGACGCAACAAGCAAAATTGCAAGGTTGGTATGAGCAAAAAAAAGCATTTCTACGTGGGGGTATCTGGAAAAATTTCTTTTCCCGTTATCCTGAATCGAATTGGATGCATAAACGCATGCTAAGCCTTTCAGCGCGTTTTGCAAAATTGCCCAAAAAGCAGCAAACCATAGAAATGCAGCAAAAACTTTATGAGGCGCAGGCTAATGATGCCTATTGGCATGGCATGTTTGGCGGGTTGTATCTGCCGCACTTGCGACGTGCCATTTACAACGCCATGCTGACGCTGGAGGTGATGCTTGATGCTTGCAAATCACGCCCTAAATCATTCGTGGAAGATACTGATCTGGATGGCATGCAAGAAGCTTATCTGCACAATGCAGCGCTACAGGTAGTGGTCAAATTGGATTCATATGCCAGTGTCTGCGAGTTCGATGCTTATGAATTGCAGCATAATTTTGCGGATACGTTACGCCGCCAGATCGAGCATTATTATCAAAAAATTCAAGATGGTCATCGTGATGCAGCTCATCAAAACGATGGAGGCATTGCTTCGGCGCATGATCGGATCAGCTTCAAACATGCAATCAGCGCGCAAGACATTCTCGCTGATGATCATCCGAAGAGACTGTTCGTAGACTTTGTGAATGGTTATCCGATCGCTTACAGTTCACAGAATTCTGCGCTAGAGAATTTACATTTTGTATCGCATAGCAATCTAGGGACAGTTCATAAACTTTTTATACTTGAGAAAAATCAACTTCACGTGTTGTATCGATTTGGTGCCAAAACAAAGCAAACATTCTGCACTGAAATTAATCTCGCAATGCCTAGCTGTGACGGTATGGGCGGGCGCTATCGGTACCAACAAGAAATCCTAGGTGGTTTCGGTCAATGGATCGAATTATCCAATGTGACAGAAATTATGCTGGATGACGATACGTTAGGCGGTCATGTTGTGTTAAAGACCTCTGCCCCCGTAAGTCTACGTGCGCACCCGCATTTTTCTGTATCGCAATCGGAAAGTGGTTTTGAGAAAATTATGCAGGCTGTGACGTTGGAATTGGAATGGCTGATTAGTACCCAAGAATTGACTGTTACGCTTGCAATTCATGCAAGAAATCACGTGTAATGCTTTATGATTGTGCCTTGGTGCATGAAAACTAATTCGTCAGTGCATGCTGGACTCTGACGAACAATAGATTATTACTCTCGACAATAACTAGAAAATATCATTAACGGTATGCCATCGCTAACACAATCTCCTGCTTGGCTTGCATTGCAAAACCAGCAGAAAACAATCGCACAATTACATTTACGCGATCTGTTTCAAAAAAACCCACAACGTTTTAATGAGTTATCACTGCAGTTTGACAGTATTTTATTGGATTATTCCAAACAATTAATTGACCGTGAAACGTTTGGATTGCTGATTAATCTAGCCAATCAGCAACAGCTACCCAATTGGATAGCCCGTATGTTTTCAGGCGATAAAATTAACTCAACAGAACATCGTGCTGCGCTGCATGTTGCTTTACGTGGACAAAACTCGTTTAAAGTCGATGGCATCGACGTTATGCCGGAGGTGAAACGCGTTCTGAAACAAATGGAAAAGTTGACTTCCGAGGTACAAAACGGCGAACGGGTTGGTTATTCTGGAAAAACTTTCACGGATATTGTCAATATTGGTATCGGAGGCTCTGATTTGGGGCCGGTCATGGTGACAGAAGCACTTAAGCCGTATCGCTTCCCGGGCATTACGCCCCATTTTATTTCGAATATTGACGGTACCCAGCTTTCCGATGTGTTGCAGCACCTTGACCCCGCTTCGACGTTGTTTGTTGTTGCTTCAAAAACATTTACCACGCTTGAGACCATTACCAATGCATGTTCAGCTAGGCAATGGTTTCTATCAAAGGGCGGTAGCGAAAAAGACATTGCTAAGCATTTTGTTGCGGTATCGACTAATCGATCTGCGGTAGAGAATTTTGGCATCAATCCTGACAATATGTTTGAATTTTGGGATTGGGTGGGCGGACGTTATTCTTTATGGTCAGCCATAGGTTTACCTATTGCTTTGACGGTAGGGATGGATCATTTTTATGAATTATTAGCCGGTGCGCACGAAATGGACCGGCACTTTGCCACCGCGCCATTAGATAAAAATCTACCCGTCATGTTGGCGCTCGTGGGTATCTGGCAAATCAATTTTCTTGGTATTTCAGCGCATGCCATCTTGCCTTATGATCAATCGATGCACCGCTTCCCTGCGTATTTGCAGCAGTTAGAAATGGAAAGTAATGGTAAGCGCATTACGCGCGATGGGCAAATCGTTGACTATGCTACGGGTGCGATTGTCTGGGGAGAGCCAGGAACCAACGGACAACATGCTTTTTATCAACTATTGCATCAAGGTACTCAAGCCGTTTCAGCCGATTTTCTCGCGCCATGTCAAAGCCATCATTTGATCGGTCTTCATCATCGCATGCTGTTGGCCAACTTCTTTGCCCAAACAGAAGCGCTGATGACTGGGAAGAATGCACAAGAAGTACGCGCTGAGCTTGAAGCACAAGGTAAAGGTAAAGATGTCATTGCACAGTTGTTGCCGCATAAGATTTTTCCTGGTAATCGCTTTACCACGTCGATTTTATTCAAGAAATTAGATCCGCGTACATTAGGCGCATTGATCGCATTGTATGAACACAAAGTATTCGTGCAAAGTGTTATTTGGAACATCAATCCTTTCGATCAGTGGGGCGTTGAATTGGGCAAGCAATTGGCTGGAAAAATCCTGTCTGAACTCGAGCAAAACATTCCAGTCGCATCACACGATGCTTCCACGAATGGTCTGATCAATTTTTTCAAGGCCAATCAGTAGTATTTATGGAACGCACACAAAAATTACGGGTTCTTTTTATTACACCGGAAATTTATCCTGCCTGTAAAACCGGTGGTTTAGGTGATGTCAGCGCTGCCTTACCGATGGCATTACAGCATTTGCAAACGGATATCAAAATACTGTTGCCCGGTTATCCATCTGTTTTGCAGGGTGTTAAATACAAGAAAGCCGTGCATGAATTCAATGATCTGCAGCATTTCCCACCGGCCACATTGCTATCGGGAAAGCTTGCTTTAAGCAAGACTGAATCCCTGCCGGTATTTGTCATTGATTGCCCAGGGTTGTACGTGCGTGAAGGTGGACCTTATTTGGATGCGCAGGGTCGTGATTGGCCGGACAATTCACTCCGTTTTGGTTTATTGTCAAAAATTGGTGCGATTTTATCGAGTGACGCCAGTCCACTCAAGTGGCGACCGGACATCGCGCATTGTAACGATTGGCAAAGCGGTCTAACCCCTGCTTATTTGCATTTTCATCCTGGCCAAAAAGCCGCAACCGTGATGACGATTCATAACCTGGCTTTTCAAGGCGTTTTTGCGCCTGGAACGGTCATTCAGCTCGGATTGCCACCATCCAGCTTTAATATCGAGGGCGTTGAATATTATGGCAACGTATCTTTTCTTAAAGCCGGTGTTTATTATGCTGAGCATATCACCACGGTCAGTCCGAATTATGTTCAAGAAATCCAGAGTGAAACACTGGGTTTTGGGATGCAAGGTCTGCTCACAACGCGCAATGACAAGCTAACGGGTATTGTGAATGGTATTGATACCGACAAGTGGAATCCTGAAACTGATACATATTTGGCAAAGAACTATAGTCGCGAGAAGTTATCGGGCAAGATCGTGAATAAAAAAGCGCTACAGCAGTACATGGGGTTAGATATAGATGACGACATCCCGCTTTTGGGTGTCATCAGTCGTTTAAGTTATCAGAAAGGTACTGATTTACTGATTCAGATCGCCCCAGAACTGGTGAAGTTACCTGCACAGCTCGTCATTCTTGGCAGTAATCACATAGAGTTAGAACAGCAACTCATACTCTTGGCAAAAATGTATCCACACGCAATTGCGGTGCAAACTGGTTTTGATGAAGCTTTATCGCATTTGATTGAAGCTGGCGCGGATTGTTTTTTGATGCCCTCTCGCTTTGAACCCTGTGGCTTGAATCAAATGTATAGCCAACACTATGGCACGCTGCCTATCGTCCATGCAACGGGTGGTTTGTTAGATACGGTTGTTAACTATACACCTAGCTCATTAACCAAAGGCACTGCTAGTGGTTTTTTGTTTCATCCAATTACTGTGGGTAGTCTCTTGAAGGCGATTCAATTCGCAATCGATACTTATCAAAATAAAAAGACCTGGCGGAAATTACAGAGAAATGCCATGTCGAAAGATTTCAGCTGGCAGGCCAGTGCTATTGCGTATCAAGAAATTTATCGATCGCTCATTCATTCAACCTAGAAACCCATGCGCTTATGGACGATTCACCCAAGGTATCTAGATGCTAAAGGTCTTGTTGCTTTGTGGCGTGAAGCATTATTAGCCCAAGCAGTGATTCGTGGCCTTACGAAAGGCTATAAACATCATCCTCAACTCGATCGCTTCTACAATCACGAATCACCCCAATCTGCTATCAATGCCTATCTTTTTCATGTTCACGCAGAATCTGTGCAGCGTGGCTATAACTTCGATCAATCGAAATTTGAACCAATCTCAACCACGACTCAGCTAATCTACGCGACTACTGGACAACTCGACTATGAATGGCAGCACCTACTGGCTAAGTTAAAGGTCCGTTCCCCTGAAACCTATCAAGCCTGGATAAAACTAGAAAGGCCGGAGACTCATCCACTCTTCCAACTCAAGGCAGGTGCAATTGCAGATTGGGAAAATGTTTACATGCCAACCTTTAAAGAAAAATAGTAATGCCACTAAAACTGAAATACTACATATCAAAACCTTGAGCAATAAACTATTGACCCAACAAAAGACTTCCAGTGACCAACCTGCTGTGACTATGCATGGCTCTGAGCATCTTTATCAATGGTTGGATAGTGAGCAGATTAGTCTTGCTTTCACGACCTATCAAACCAATCGGCTGTTTTTAGTCGGACGTAAAGAAAATGGGCATTTGGCGGTTAACGAGCGTTTGTTTGATAAGCCGATGGGCTTATATGCAAGCGATGAAAGCCTCTACATGGCAACTCGCTACCAGATTTGGCAACTGGAAAATCGCTTGGCAAAAGACGAGCGGTATCAAGGCTGTGATCGTTTATACGTACCCGGCCAATCATACACCACGGGTGACTTGAATATTCACGATGTCGTCGTCGACAAAAAACATCAAGTATTATTTATCAATACGGATTTCAGTTGCTTGGCTACCTTGCAGACTGGGTTTAGTTTTGTTCCCGTTTGGAAACCACCCTTTATATCCAAACTTGTGGCTGAAGATCGTTGTCATTTAAATGGCCTGGCTATGCAAGAAGGTGAGCCTGCCTATGTCACGGCATGTAGCGCGACTGACGAAGCAGCGGGCTGGCGTAACCATCGTACGAGTGGTGGCATCGTAATGCACATTCCTAGCAATGAAATAATAGCCACTGGTTTATCCATGCCACATTCGCCACGCTGGTATCAAGGCAGGCTATGGCTGCTTAATTCCGGTACGGGAGAGCTGGGTTATTTGGATAAAGAGAAATTTGTGCCTGTGACATTCTGTCCAGGTTTTGTGCGAGGATTAGCGTTCTGGAAAAACTATGCCTTGGTGGGGTTATCGAAACTTCGTTCAAAAGCTTTTTCAGACCTGCCCTTGGAAACGCGTCTTGCAGAGAAAAACATGTCGGCCCAATGCGCTTTGGGTATTATCGATTTGAACACGGGCAACCAGATACACGCATTACATATTGAAGGTGTAGTCGAAGAACTATTTGATGTAGTGGTGTTACCAAGTGTTCGTCAACCCCGAGCGTTGGGTTTTCAGGATGATGACATCGAACGCTTGATTTCATTTCCCGGCTCTGGGGGGATGATTACCACCAAGCCTACCGTTAATCGGCCTGGCTTAAGTCGAGCGACGCAAGTAGCCGGCTTGCCACGTGCTCCGCAAATGGAGAGTTCAGAAGACCTTGCGATTAAATATCAAAAGATTTGCAATTTAACCCCAGAGAATCTTTTGCCCTATGAGACAATGACCAACCCGAGCTTACGAAGTCGCTGGCAAACCCGACCGCAGCGCGGTGAATTATTCGGCGTATCCGCATCCATAGATGGCCAAATGATTGGTTTGGCTATCGCAGAATGCTGGCAGGAGAATGAACAAACTCATATTGAATTATTATCATCGTATGTTGTACCGGCCTATCGTCATCAACCAATCGAAAAGAAGTTACATCAACATTTGCAACGTGCAGTTGATCACGTAACAACTAATAAAAATACTTAATGTTTCTTGGAGAATGATTATGTCAGACCCTATTTTTACCTTAACTACCACTAACCCATTTGGTTTGAGGGATGTGGGCTCATTTGCCAGTCCGACATTGATTGATATTGATGGCGATAGAGACTTGGATGTTTTTGTTGGAAAGGGTGATGGCAATACAGCGTTTTTCAGAAATACAGGAACAGTCAATAGCCCAATTTTTGCAGCTCCCTCTACTAATCCTTTTGGTTTGAGCGATGTAGGTGCCTTGGCCAGCCCCACTTTTGTAGATATCGATGGCGATGGGGATTTAGATGCTTTTGTGGGCAATGGAGGTATTTATGGATTGTATGATAGCCTTGGTGGCGACACACTATTTTTTAGAAACACAGGAACAGTCAATAACCCCAAGTTCGCTCCGGCTATCACGAATCCTTTTGGCTTGAGTAATGTTGATTTTGGAGCCAATCCCACTTTTGCCGATATTGATGACGATGGTGATCTGGATGCTTTTATTGGCAATGGATATTTTGGTGGTAGCACGCTGTTTTTTCGAAATACAGGAACTGTCAGTAACCCAAAGTTTGCCGCTGCTAACCCCAATCCGTTCGGCTTGATTGGATTGGGTGAATATGCCAGTCCCACTTTCGCTGATGTCGATAGCGATGGAGACTTGGACGTTCTCCTAGGGGAAGGGTATGGTAACACTGTGTTTCAAAGAAATATTGGAACAAAAAGTGACCCAAAATTTGCTGTTACGAGTTTCAATTCACTGGGCTTGATTGACGTGGGCAACGACGCTGAACCCACATTTGTCGATATTGACAACGATGGCGATCAGGATGCTTTTATAGGTAGCGGATCGGGTGATGTGAAGTTTTTTAAGAATACGGGGGCTGCCAATAATCCAATCTTTGCGGCTCCTTCTACCAATCCTTTTGGTTTGAGCAATGTAGGTATCTTGGCTACTAGCCCCGCTTTTGTCGATATCGATGGCGATGGTGATCGAGATGCTTTTGTGGGTGCGCTATTTTTTAGAAATACGGGAACTGTCAGCAATCCGATCTTTGCCTCTCCCGAAGTAGATCCTTTTGGTTTGAATAATGGAGGAAGTTATGGAGCTAATCCTGCTTTTGCGGATATCGACAACGATGGGGATTCGGATGCTTTTATAAGTGACTCCTTTTATGAAAATACGGGAACGGCTAGTAATCCAGTTTTCATCGGTGAGCATGATCCTTTTGACTTAGGTTTTCCACCGTATAGTAACAATATCACGTTGGTGGATCTAGAAGGTGATGGCGATTTTGATATATTTGTTGGATATAGTTATAAATCGTTTTTCATTACGAAATTTTATGAAAATACCGGAACAGCCAACGAGCCAAGCTTTAACAGCAGTGATGCTAGTGTCTATGGCTTAAATCTCATTCGTAATGGAGCAACTTCCTTTGTAGATATTGACAACGATGGTGATTTAGATGCTTTCCAAGGCAATTGGAACGGCAATACGGTATTTCAAAGGAATATAGGCACCCTGCATAATCCAAAATTTGCTCCTGCCGAGAATGCTTTGGGTTTCGTCGATGTAGGATACAGGGCTCAGCCGGCTCTGGGGGATATCGATGGCGATGGCGATCTGGATACTTTCGTGGGTAATGGTTCTGGCGATATACAATTCTTTGTTAACAATGGCCTCCTCCTGGTGAGTACCGCGGGGAATAATACGTTAACGGGCACGCCCTCCAATAACGATACCGCTACCTACGCTGCTGCTACCAAGTCGGTTACAGTTTCCTTGCTGGTTAACACGCAGCAGAATACAGTCGGTGCCGGTTTGGATACGCTGATCAGTATTGAAAACCTGACGGGTAGCGCATTCAATGACAGACTAACAGGCAATACACTCAATAATGTTTTGGATGGAAAAGCTGGTAATGACACCCTAAGGGGATGGTCTGGTGCGGATACCATGATCGGCGGGTTGGGTAATGATACTTATTTTGTTGAAAATGCGAAGGATGTTGTTATCGAGAAACTCAACGAAGGAACGGACATTGTCAGCAGTAACGTCACTTACACATTGTCCACTAATGTGGAAAATCTTATCCTGACCGGTGTAGCTGCGATTAATGGTACCGGTAATAGCCAGAATAATATCATCACTGGAAATGGCGCTGCCAATCAATTAAATGGAGGTTCTGGGAACGACACGCTTGATGGAGGTCTTGGTGTCGATAAATTAACGGGTGGAACAGGTAAAGATATTTTTAAATTCACGACCAAAGGCCACGTTGATACAATTACTGACTTTAACGTAGCGAATGACAGCATTCAATTAGAAAATGCTGTGTTTAAGTCATTAACAGCAACAGGTATGCTGGCGGCTAGCCAATTTAAGTTAGGCGCGAAAGCATTAGATGCGAATGATTTCATTATCTACAATAAAGCTACCGGTGCATTGCTATACGATGCCGATGGTAATGGTGGTGGTGGTGCTGTACAAATTACTACGGTTGGCACGGGTTTGAACATGACCAATGCGAATATCGTGGTGATCTAGAAAAGAGGTACTGTTGAGAGGAATCGAGCCCCCGGCCTACTGATTACGAAGCCTAGCTGTAAATTTCTGATGTATATATCGTAGAAGTTTCTTCCCAGACGATACCGTAACGCGTCAGTAGAGCCTTGAGGCGGGTATTTTCTCGCAGTTGCTGCAGTTCTTCCTGTACTTCACACTTCGGCGAATAATGACCAACGATGTAGAACGTTTATGAAAACCAATTGAACAAATATCTGCACTATTCTTGCAAAGAAGTTTCACACTCTTTTGTTTCTAAATAGAAGAAGGCCAATGTATAACAACATTGGCCTTCTTCTAGCCTAGGAAAATTTAGGCATGAATTTTCTGCCGAGAAATACGTGCTTTATTAGCTATGCTGGCGAATACAAGGTAGCCTAGAAAAAATAGAACTCCTAAAATGATATCAGCTTCTATCCAGTTTACTTCAGTTTGCATTATTGAAAACGAAGGTAAGTCGCCAAACATCATAAGCCCAATCAGAGGCACAATGCCAAATAAAACGAAAGTGATTTTTACGGCTGTGTAAATAGTATTTTGACTTGTTTTCATGTGAATCTCCTGGTTGGAAGTTTATCGAAGCTATTTAAATATGGCCTCGTTGTATTTAAGATAGCGCGATTCACAAAAAGTTCACAATATATTTATAGAAAGTTCACATTTTTGAGTTCGCGATTCTCCGTGGTCTTGCCACGAGGAGCATTATAGTTTTTGTGTTTTTGAAGTCAGCGTAGCGCGTTTTTTTGGTTTTCTGCGCCGTAATACCCCGCGGTCTTGCTGCGTGGATAGGTGCAGGGCGCAAGGAGTAAATTTATATCCTATTCATTTTTGTTATCTACATAGCATCTACATAAATAAGATAATATTTCAAAGAAACTTGTAACTAACTGTGATTTTATGGTGCCGACACCAAGAATCGAACTCGTGACCTTCTGATTAAAATTTTAGGGGCTGTAGTAGATTAGCTTAGATGTTAGGCTAATCAAATGAAGATAAGTCATTGTAGATTATTGAAGAAAATACAGTTAAGGTTACTAGAGTTTTTTGTACTGGAAGTTACAGCGAGATCAGCAGCCGATATATTGGGGATTCAGCCTAATAGTGCAGCGCTGTTTTATCGCAAAATACGGGAAGTTACTGCGTACCATCTGGAACAAGAATCTCATGAAATCTTTGATGATGTAGTTGAATTGGGTGAAAGCTATTTTGGTGGTGTTCGTAAAGGTAAACCTGGTCGCGGTGCTGCAGGTAAAGTTGCTGTATTTGGCATATTGAAGCGAGGCGGCAAAGTCTACACCAAGGTTGTAGGAGATACGAAGTCGGAAACGTTATTATATCATCATCCACACCTGAAAATGACTCTAGCCGTGCAAAGTTCTCGAATCATGAATATTTAAATTAACTTATTTAAGCTATTGAATTTATGTTTTTTTTGATGGATCCGTAATCCAAGATCTACAGATTTCGAACCAACAGATTTTCTAATGTGAGTTGATAAATACTCGCAAGTTTTTCCAGGTCATCAACATGTACGTGTTCGTTGATCTTATGGATGGTGGCATTGCGCGGGCCGAATTCAACGACTTGTTTGCAAATATCTGCGATAAATCGCCCATCCGATGTGCCACCGGAAGTTGACAGTTCCGGGTTGATAGCCGTGACTTGTGTAATGGCGTCGCTGATTGCATTGGCTAATTCACCTTTAGGCGTCAGAAAGGGTTTTCCAGATAATTCCCAAACCAAATCATAGTCTAATTGATGACGGTCAAGAATGGTATGGACACGATCTTTGAGTGATGTGATGGTGCTGGCGGTTGAAAAACGAAAATTGAATAGAATGTTCAATTTTCCAGGAATGACATTCGTTGCGCCGGTACCGGCATGAATATTGGAAATATGCCAGGTGGTTGGAGGGAAATATTCGTTGCCTTGGTCCCATTCGGTGTTTGCCAGATCGGTAATTGCTGGTGCAGCGAGGTGGATAGGGTTTTTTGCCAGTTGTGGATAGGCAATATGGCCTTGAATGCCTTTGATCGTCAAATTTCCGGATAAAGAACCGCGGCGTCCATTTTTGATGGTATCGCCGAATTTATCCACGCAGGTCGGTTCGCCGACAATGCAGTAATCCAACAATTCACCACGCGCTTGCAGCGTTTCGACTACTTTGACGGTGCCATTGATCGCGACTCCTTCTTCATCGGATGTGATGAGCAAAGCGATGGAGCCTTGATGATCGTTATGCTTATCCAGAAAGGCTTCGATGGCGGTGATAAACGCCGCAAGTGAAGATTTCATATCGGCGGCACCGCGACCATATAAACAATCGTTGCGAATGGTTGGCACAAACGGATCACTGTCCCATTGTTCTAGCGGGCCGGTTGGTACGACATCGGTATGTCCAGCAAAGCACACCACCGGTGCGGTATTGCCACGTCGCGCCCAAAGATTGTCCACTTCGCCAAAGCGCATGG
Source organism: Nitrosomonas sp. (assembly GCA_024281675.1). Taxonomy (GTDB): domain Bacteria; phylum Pseudomonadota; class Gammaproteobacteria; order Burkholderiales; family Nitrosomonadaceae; genus Nitrosomonas. The sequence continues at coordinate 35,824 of JAMXAG010000004.1, read as the reverse complement.
TTTCAATATGAAAACCGAGTGCTTTTAAGCGTGCAATCAGAATTTCCTGGCAACCTTTGTCGAGTGGTGTCAGCGAGGCGCGGGCTATGAGTGTTTGTGCAAGCGTGAGTGTGTCATTCGGCATAAATTGTTTCCTAACTAATGGAAATTGAATTGTTTTTTGTGAATTAAGTAGATCGACTATTCACTCGCTGCAGCATTTAAAGTTACGATCATGGTGTAAAAATACGCGACTAGTATAGAGCTTTAAGCGATTATCAGGTACATTTGAAAGTGTAAGCGTTTTATAGAAGCCGGATTTTACCTGCCGGTTCCATTTTTGCACATATAGCATGTGGTTGTGCGCAGGCTATTCCAATCATCACGGAGAAAATAACTATGCTAGCGTTTCTCTTCTATGTCACTTTGATTGTTGTTGCATTGATCAGTGTTGTTCTGATGATACCCATATTGCGCCGGACTTTGGTATCGCACCCAGTGTTGAAGATTTTTCGCCGCATGTTGCCACAAATATCGCAAACCGAGCAGGAAGCGTTGGATGCGGGTACGGTATGGTGGGAGGGTGATTTGTTCAGCGGCAAGCCTGATTGGAAAAAATTGCTGGCCTATCCGAAGCCACATCTGACAGCAGAAGAAGAAGCTTTTCTGAATGGACCTACAGAACAATTATGTGCGTTATTGAATGAATGGAAGATTACGCACGAATTAAAAGATCTGCCGCCTGAAGTTTGGCAATTCATTCGCGACAAGGGTTTTTTTGGATTAATTATTCCCAAACAGTATGGCGGTTATGGTTTTTCTGCATTGGCGCATTCCGAGGTTGTGATGAAGCTTGCATCACGCAGTGGTACAGCAGCGGTAACCGTAATGGTACCCAATTCACTTGGCCCGGCGGAATTGTTATTGCATTATGGTACCGAAAAACAAAAGGAATACTATCTTCCACGACTGGCCAAAGGATTGGAAATTCCGTGTTTTGCGTTAACCTCCCCTGAAGCAGGATCTGATGCGGGAGCAATGCCAGATTCCGCTGTGGTATGCCGTCAAGATTACGATGGTCAAACGGATGTGTTGGGCATGCGAGTTACCTGGGAGAAACGCTATATCACATTGGGCCCGGTCGCAACCCTATTGGGTTTGGCATTTAAATTGCACGATCCAGACCGATTGCTGGGAAGCCAAGAAAACCTCGGTATTACACTGGCACTTATTCCGACGAACACACCTGGGGTCAATATTGGGCGACGCCATTATCCCTTGAATGCTGTGTTTCAAAATGGCCCCAATTCGGGTAAAGACGTTTTTATCCCGATGGATTGGGTGATTGGCGGCCAAGAGGGGATCGGGCAAGGCTGGCGCATGTTGATGAATTGCTTGGCTGCAGGTCGTGCTATTTCACTGCCAGCAACCGGTGTGGGTGCTGCAAAACTGGCGGCCCGAACGAGCGGAGCTTATAGCAGGGTGCGTGTTCAGTTCAAAACTCCAATCGGTTACTTTGAGGGTGTGGAAGAAGCGTTAGCGCGAATCGGTGGCAATACCTATATGATGGATGCGGCGCGGGTGATGACGGCGAGTTCAGTAGATTTGGGCGAGAAGCCATCAGTCGCTTCAGCGATTGTTAAGTATCATTTGACCGAACGTGGACGACAAGCAGTCAATGATGCGATGGACATTCATGGTGGCAAAGCGATTTGTATTGGGCCCAGAAACTATCTTGGCCGAACCTATCAGCAAATCCCAGTGAGTATTACAGTGGAAGGCGCTAATATACTGACACGCAACATGATTATTTTTGGTCAAGGGGCCATGCGTTGCCATCCTTATCTGTTAAAAGAAGTCCATGCTGCTTACGATAGTGATCAGCAACGAGCATTAATGGAATTTGATGCTGCGTTGGTCGGACACGCTAAGTTTACTGTGCGCAATACTGCCAATAGCTTAATTTATGGCTTGTTGAGTCATTATCTGGAAGATGCAGCGCCACAAAACTGTGCACCGGAAACAGTGGTTTATTATCGGAAGTTGACGCATTTTTCTGCCAGTTTTGCTTGTATTGCAGACATTGCTTTAATGCGGTTAGGAGGTTCACTAAAACGCAAAGAAAGATTATCAGCGCGATTGGGCGATATTTTGAGTTTGTTGTATTTGTGTTCTGCCACCCTAAAGCGCTTTGAAGATGATGGTCGTCCTGATGCCGACCTGCCGTTGCTGCATTGGTCGATGCAAGATGCGCTGTATCACATACAACGTGCATTTGATGAATTTCTCACGAATTTTCCTGTGCCGATTGTTTTCGTTTGGTTGCTAAAATCTTTGGTATTTCCATTAGGTAAACGCTGTCGGCTGCCAAGTGATGAATTGTCACACCAGGTCGCTAGGATTTTAATGAAACCCGGTGCGATACGAGACCGTCTGACGGCAGGGATATATTTACCAAAAAGTGATTCGGATGCAAATAATGAACCGTTAGCTGATTTGGAACTGGCGTTCCAATGTGCTATTGATAGTGAAACGGCGGAAGCGAAAATGCGCGAAGGCGTAAAATCGAAACATATTACTGCGAGTGGTGAAGGGAAAATTGCACAAGCGCTGCAGTTGAATTTTATAACGGATGCAGAAGCGGATTTGCTCTATCGGTTGAGGGAGTTGCGCAGTAAAGTGATCAAAGTAGACGACTTTGCAGCGGATTTTGGTACCAATACCGAAGACAATACCGAAGAGAAACTTAGCTAGCAGCTGATCAGTTAGGGGAGTGCGATGCAGACAAAACCGCAAGGTATGATTGATGTAATTCCGGTTGAGCAGGCCAAAACACTGGATGGGCTCTTTAGAGAGCGTGTGCAACGTTCACCTGAGAATGTTGCGTATCGCTATTTCAATGCCATTACTGAGCAATGGGCCAGCTATACCTGGGGCGAGATGAATCGCTTTGTGTCGTGTTGGCAAGCGGCTTTAGGACAGGAAACATTAGTGCGGGGCGATCGTGTTGCGGTCATGATGCGAAACTGTCCCGAATGGGTGATGTTTGAACAAGCGGCGCTTGGATTGGGTTTGGTGGTGGTGCCTCTATATACCGAGGATCGGGCTGAAAATGCGGCCTATATTCTGCAACATTCGGGTGCTAAAGTATTGTTGCTTGAGAATCTGAAACAATGGAACGAGTTACTTGCATTGCCTGCAGAAATAAAACAACAGACGGATGAATTGCAGCGCATAGCGATACTGCATTCTGCTGAATTAGGCTCTACAGGTAGCGATGCAAAGGATCCCCGAGTCATACCGGTGCATGATTGGTTGCCTGCACAGGCTGGCGATGTGCAACATCTCAACGAAGATGTACACAGTTTGGCGACGATTGTTTATACCTCCGGTACGTCCGGGCCTCCTAAAGGCGTGATGCTGAGTCATCATAATATTTTAACCAATGCGCATGCTAGTCTTGAAGTCATTGCGATCTCTCAACAAGACCTGTTGCTTTCATTTTTACCGCTATCACATACCTTTGAGCGCACCTCGGCTTATTATTTAGCGATGATGGCCGGTGCGACTACGGCTTATAACAGAGCTATTTCAGAGTTGCAGCAAGATTTCTTGATCATACAGCCTACCTTGATGTTTTCTGTGCCGCGCATCTTCGAGAGAATTAATTCTGGTATTCAGGCAAAACTTGCGGATGGGCCTGCATTCGCACGTTGGTTATTTAATTTTGCAGTCGATGTAGGATGCAGCCGCTTTGAACATCAACAAGGAAGAGGGGCCTGGAATCCGAAGCACTTATTATGGCCCATTTTAAAAAGGTTAGTGGCCGATAAGGTATTAAATAAACTGGGTGGGCGGTTGCTCTATGTGATTAGCGGTGGAGCCGAGTTGTCACCGGGTGTCTCACGTACTTTTATAGGTTTGGGTTTGTCGCTTTTGCAAGGGTACGGGATGACGGAAAGTAGCCCCGTTGTGAGCGTTAACCGCCCTGATGATAATATCCCCGCGAGTGTCGGTCGCACAATCCCAGGGGTCGAGGTTAAACTGGGAGAACAGGATGCATTGCTGATTCGCGGTCCCAACGTCATGTTGGGTTATTGGAATAATCCAGAAGCAACAAAACAGGTCATATCTTCAGACGGGTGGTTGAATTCCGGTGATATTGCACGCATTGATGACCAAGGCCATATTTTTATTACCGGTCGCTTAAAAGAGATCATCGTGTTATCGACGGGTGAAAAAATTCCTCCCGCTGATATGGAATCCGCTATTAAGCGAGATTCGTTGTTCGAACAAGTGATGATCGTAGGGGAGGCGCGTTCCTTCTTAAGTGTTTTGGTCGTATGTAATGCGGGAGCTAAAGAAAAATTCATGGCTCGATACGGTTTTGATCATGCACTCAATCAAGAAGGACAAAAAAACCGTGTTGAGGAAGTCTTGCTGGATAGAGTTACGCGTCAGACGAGTGGCTTTCCTGGTTACGCACGGATACGTCGGGTAGCGGTGATCGATGAACCATGGACTGTGGAGAATGGATTATTGACGCCTACACAGAAACTAAAGCGCGGCAAAGTGATGGAAAAATATCGCGAGGTAATTGATCAATTTTACGTTGGGCGCTAACAGGTCGTTGAAAAACTGGCTAAGGTATTTTTAGTTGCAGATGATGTAGTTGCGTGCGTTGTATGAAAGGAGTCGACGGACATGGCAAAAGACCTGAATAAGCTGGATAAAATCGTTTTGGAGGCACGCCGTCAAGCAGAAAAACGTGCGCAAGGTTACCGGGAACAGGCTTTGAAATTATTTCCGTGGGTATGCGGACGGTGTGCGCGGACTTTCGATCATAAAAATCTCCAGTTGCTGGAAGTGCACCACAAAAACAGCAATCATGATGATAATCCATCCGATGGCAGTAACTGGGAATTGTTATGTACCTACTGTCATGAGCACGAACATTCCAAATTGAAAGATGCAATGGGAAGAGTAGGGGAAGGCCAAGTAGGCGCAGGCGCCACCTTCAATCCATTCGCCAATCTAAAGGATCGACTGAACAATAAATCCTGATGTATATTTCTATTATTTGGTCATGGCAATGTAATCATTCTGCATTACACTATGAAATCAATTAAACATGATTGGGTCATTTTGTGAATTCAACAGAATCTTCATCAATTCAACCAATTCCGGCAACGAATGCCATAACGCCTATAATTCCTGAATACACCGGACGGCAGGAATTACATGCTGAATTAAATGCAGTCGTGTATGAACTGCTTGTGCCGCCGTTGCAGCTTTCGCATCTGGTTTTATTATCAGATCGTCATTGGATAGAACAGGAACGGCAATTGATTGCTGAGTTATGCGCGCGTTTCCAAGTTAATTCTCCGGGCGCGCATGAAAACGAATTCAGCATGGATTGTGGCGAGTTTCGTTTACGTTGGGAACGGCATACCGAGTATTCAACTTACACGATTTATCGTACACAATTCCTCGAGATACCTTTCGAACATCCAGCCATTCAATATATACCGCAAGATTGGTTGAATCGCCTACCCGGTGAATTATTGGTGGCGACGCATATTGTGCTGGAAGATCGAACACGCCCTAAGCGAAGTTTGCATGAATTGTCTGTGTTTTTTGCATCAGGAACGGTCATCGGCTCGAAGGTTGCGGCAGGGGCTGCGACGGTGTGGAGTGATAACCAAATTCATGCAGATGGCTTTGGGCGCATTTTAATTCACGACGAAAACTTGCGCAGCCGTCAGGTGGGGCGATTGATACAGCGTTTGTTGGAAATTGAAACCTATCGTATGTTAGCGATGTTGCCTTTGCCGGTTACACGAACCATCATCCCGCAACTGGCACGCGCCGATCAACGACTGGCTGAAATAACGGCCAATAGTGTTGAGGCAAGCTGTATTGAAGATGAGCAACATTTGCTCTATGAGTTGACTAAGTTGGCCGCTGAAACCGAACGTTTATCTGCGCAAACGAGCCACCGTTTTAATGCTTCCCGTGCTTATTACGATATTGTGAAGTTGCGTATCACCGAATTGCGCGAGGAGCGCATCGAAGGATTGCAAATGCTGCAGGAGTTTATGATTCAACGGTTATCATCGGCTATGGGAACGTGTGAGTTAGTGCATTCCAAATTGGAAATATTGTCGACCCGTTTAGAGCGCGCAACAGCTTTATTAAGAACACGAGTCGATTTATCGATGGAAGCACAAATCCGAGATTTGTTGAAATCGATGGATCAGCGCGCGCACTTGCAATTGCGTCTGCAAGAAACGGTTGAAGGCTTGTCAGTCGTGGTGCTGAGCTATTATTTGTTGAGTATATTAGGGTATGGGTTCAAGGCACTCAAAGCGGCTGGCAACGATATTAATGTGGAATTGTTAACCGGCATCGCTATTCCGGTCGTGATACTGGCTATTTTTTATGGCATCAAGCGTTTGCGCACAAAATTGTAAACGGGACTTGATCTTTAGAAAATTGAAGCGATTATTTTGATATACATTGGCTGGATGAGTAAACGTAACCACTTCGTTATCTTTAATCTTTGTGGGTTCAATTTCTCGTTTCTTAGGGCAGAACTGTTTGAAAATAAGTAGATTGAGGTACGCAGTTAATGCCCTCTACTTGCGGTGGGGGTGCTTTACTTGATACATAAACGGACATTTCTATTTGTGGATAACAGTACGAAGGGCTGTGGAAAGGCTTAAAATCTTTTTGAACTATACGATAGTGGCTTTGATCCGATCGCATAATTGTTTTTGTAGGTTTTCTGGGGAATCATAAACAATATGATTGTATTGGCGAGTATCAAAGTGAATTTTTTCTAGATGGTCTTGATGCACTATCCATATAACGGGGATGCCGAGTCCGAATGCAAAGCCGGCTTCATAGTAAACGCCACCACGATTCCCTGTAAAATCTGCTATCAGATACTTACTTCTTCGAATCTCAGCAATAATTTCATCGCATATTTTATTGTTATGCTGTAGTGCATCAATCCTAAGGTATTCATTGTTATTTTGCTCAATCGCTGCTTTGATACTGCCATAATAGCTGCTCATGGAATCGTCGAACCACATGGCAATAAACGCTTGGTTACTATCTTTATTGATGTTTTTGTTGATTTCCGAGATTTTGAACCATCCTTTCGCTGTAATTGAAAATAATATTTCATTAAGAAATTTTTCTTTAAATTCTATGTAATCGAGTTTTTCAAGTTGTTGCAACATCCATAAAGCGGATGCAAGATTATAGGCATAAACATACCAGCTTTTATTTTGAGTTATCGTGATATTGTCGCTAGGATGTGTTACAAAATAAGAAAGATTAAGTAAAGCTTCATCAAATATTTCGGATGGTGATGGATAAAGAGAAAGCAAATCTTCAATTTTTTCTTGCATAGAATCGCTATCTTTTCCTGTTTTATCGATGGTAATCTGGGAAGAAAAAGTTATTCTGCGGCATTTTCTTTGTGCAAGTACGCAGGCGATTTTTCGCTTATTTTCTTCATGATTTTCTAATTCTGATTTTGCGTCATCTCTAATGGAGTAGGTCCCACAGACTTCATCCCAAAAATAATCAATATTGGACAAAGCATCTTGATCATACTTGCATGAAATTCCAGTTAGAAAAGAAGGTTTTGTCGTTGCCATGTTTAAGAAAAAAGTGGTTGGAGATTATGGGTTGTATCAATAGCAGAATAGTACTATTTTTCAAAAGCAACCTAAAGGTTTTAGATTAACCGTTTGTCCGGCTTAGTCTAGGATACATGGAATTACTGGAAAAACGCGATTTTCGTTATAGCAAAAGAATGGCTCTATAGTCATTAACATTGGTATAGGTGGAGCCCGTTACTACTAAATCATTTAATCGGGCAAAAAATGTGTATGCATCGTTGTTGAATAAAAACGAGGCTGGATTTAACTTCTGTTGTTGCGCCTTTGTTAAAGAATCTGGTGTGATGATTGCACCGGCGTTATCTTCGCTCCCATCGATTCCATCCGTATCGCAGGCTAATGCATAGACATTTTCGATTCCATCGAGCGCAATCAATAAGGAGAGCAGAAATTCCGTATTTCGTCCGCCGCGTCCATGGCCCTTGATCGTGACGGAAGTTTCTCCGCCTGATAGTAGCGCAATGGGCGCTTTGATGTTTTGTTGTGGATGCAAGCGGATCTCGCGTGCCAAAGCCGCATAGGATTTTGCGATTTCGCGTGCTTCTCCGGTAACAGTATCGCCTAATATCAGTGAATGAATGCCCATGCTGTGGAAATATTGTGCGGCGGCATTCAAAGACTGACGGGCCGTTGCAATGACTTGGTTTTTGACATGATTAAAGACTGCATCGCCGGGTTTGGGCGTTTCGTTTGCTGTATTGGACGTGGATAATATTTCACGAATGCTCGAGGATACCTCAAGATCGTAGCGGTCAATTACGGCCAGTGCATCGGCGCAAGTCGTCGGATCGGGCGCGCAAGGCCCAGATGCAATGTGTGTGGCAGCGTCTCCGGTAACATCGGAAATGATCAACGAGAGAACGGGTGCTTTACAAGCTGCGGCAAGTCTTCCTCCCTGAATCGCTGATAGGTGTTTGCGCACCGTGTTGATTTCCTGAATATTGGCGCCACAACTGAGTAATTGGTGGGTGATGTGTTGTAAATCTTGTAGTGTGATGCCAGGAATAGGTAAGGGCAGTAAGCTTGAGCCGCCACCACTCCATAAACACAGCAACAAATCTTCAGCATGGAGTGTTCTGATGGCAGACATTATTTGTTTTGAGGCGTGTTCGCCATCGCTATCCGGGATCGGATGGCTGGCTTCTATGATCTTGATTCTTTGGGTGGGCAGTGCATGTCCATAGCGCGTGACAACGATGCCTTCTAACGGCATGTCTTGAGGCCAAGCATTTTCTGTGGCAAGTGCCATTGCAGCAGAGGCCTTGCCAGCTCCTACGATGAAAGTTCGTCCTTTGGGTGGGCTGGGCAAGTGTTGTGGAACAAGGTGCAAGGGGTCGGCTGCTTTTACTGCTGCAGTAAAACTGTGCAATAAATAATCTTGTGGATTCAGATTCATTTGCTGAGGATAGGGCGAAGATATTCGCCCGTAAAACTTTCTTTATTGCTTGCAACGGCCTCTGGAGAGCCTTCTGCGATGATACGACCACCGCCATCGCCACCTTCAGGGCCTAAATCGATGATCCAATCGGCAGTTTTGATTACATCTAAATTATGTTCGATGACCACAACCGTATTGCCGTGGTCGCGTAGCCGATGCAGAACGGTTAGCAACAAATTGATATCTTGGAAATGCAATCCTGTGGTGGGTTCGTCAAGAATGTATAAAGTACGTCCTGTATCGCGTTTGGAGAGCTCAAGCGAAAGCTTTACCCGTTGTGCTTCGCCACCGGATAATGTCGTTGCAGATTGCCCCAAAGTAATATAACCAAGGCCAACTTCTAAAAGTGTTTGTAATTTACGTGCAACAACCGGGACGACAGAAAAAAACTCAGCCGCCGTTTCAACCGTCATTTGCAGTACTTCATTGATGTTTCTACCTTTATATTGAATTTCCAGGGTTTCCCGGTTATAGCGCTGACCATGGCAAACATCGCATGTGACGTAGATATCGGGTAAAAAATGCATTTCTACTTTAATGACGCCATCGCCTTGGCAAGATTCGCAACGACCGCCTTTTACATTAAAGGAAAACCTGCCTGGGGCATAACCACGTTCGCGCGCTTGTGGCACACCGGCAAATAAATCACGGATCGGTGTAAACAAGCCGGTATAGGTTGCTGGATTGGAGCGAGGTGTACGTCCAATTGGGCTTTGATCCATATTGATGACTTTATCAAAAAAAGCCAATCCTTCTATACTTTCATAGGTTGCGGGTTCCACATTACTGCCGTACAAATGTCGAGCAACCGCTCGGTAAAGCGTTTCATTGATTAAGGTCGATTTGCCCGATCCTGATACTCCGGTCACGCAAACAAACAGTCCAACCGGTAAATCCAATGTGACGGCCTTAAGATTATTGCCCGTTGCGCCTTTAATCCGCAACATACGGTCAATAGTGGGGGGGTGGCGGTGCTGTGGAATAGGGATCGAGCGCTTGCCCGATAAATATTGCCCTGTCATCGAAGCATCATTTTGCTGGATATCTTGGGGAGAACCTTGCGCGATTACATAACCGCCATGCTCGCCCGCACCTGGGCCCATGTCGACGACATAATCTGCGATTTCTATCGCATCTTGATCATGTTCTACCACAATGACGCTATTGCCTAAATCACGTAGTTTTTTGAGTGTTTCTAGCAGGCGGCCATTGTCGCGTTGATGTAGTCCGATTGAAGGCTCATCAAGCACATACATTACACCGGTTAGGCCTGAACCGATTTGGCTGGCAAGTCGGATTCGTTGGGATTCACCACCTGATAGTGTATCCGCAGATCGATCAAGCGAAAGATAATCTAATCCAACGTTGTTAAGGAACTGTAAACGGCTGGAAATCTCCTTAATGATACGATCAGCAATCGACTTCTTTTGTCCTAATAGCTCAATATGATCAAAAAAGTGTTGCGCTTTTTTGAGTGGCAGCGCACTGATTTGATAGATGGCTTGTCCTGCAACTTGAATGTGGCGCGCAGATTGGCACAATCGTGTTCCCTGACATTCCGGGCATACTTGGGCATTTAAGTATTTGGCTAATTCTTCACGTACTGTTTGCGAATCAGTTTCTTTATAACGCCGTGTCAAATTAGGAATGATGCCTTCAAACGTATGGGTGTCTTGAAACTTTTTTCCACTATCCGTGTAATAAGAAAATTGTATTTTCTCTTTGCTAGAGCCATACAAAATGATATTACGGATAGGTTCATCAAGATTCTCGAATGGCGTATTTAAATCAAATTGATAATGTTCTGAAAGTCCAGCGAGTAATTGGTAATAAAATTGATTGCGTTTATCCCAATTTTTTACAGCACCGCCAGCGAGTGATATGTGAGGGAAAGCAACTACTCGCGCCGGATCGAAAAAGGTAATTTGCCCCAAACCATCACATTTAGTACAAGCCCCCAGTGGATTGTTAAACGAAAACAATCTGGGTTCCAGCTCGGATAATGAATAGCTACAGACCGGACAACTGAATTTGGCGGAAAAAAGATGCTCATTATGGCTATCCATCTCTACCGCGAGTGCTTTGCCATCAGAATGACGCAGTGCTACCTCAAAAGATTCCGCTAGTCGTTGTTTACTTTCTGGGGAAACCTTGAGTCGATCGATGACGACTTCAATGGTATGTTTCTTGGTTTTTTGTAATTTTGGTAATGCGTCGATTTCGTATACTTCGCCATCAATGCGTACCCGAACAAAACCCTGTGCGCGTAATTCGTCAAACAACTCGGTTTGTTCTCCTTTGCGTTCTGTGACCAGGGGCGCAAGGATCATTAAACGTGTTTCTTCAGGCAATTGTAGAACATGATCCACCATTTGCGAAACGCTTTGTGCCGACAACATAATGTGATGTTCTGGACAATAAGGATCGCCAATGCGGGCAAACAATAAGCGTAGATAATCGTGGATTTCCGTGACTGTGCCGACAGTCGAACGTGGATTATGTGAGGTGGCTTTCTGTTCAATCGCAATGGCAGGCGATAATCCCTCGATCAGATCAACATCCGGTTTTTCCATGAGTTGTAGAAATTGGCGCGCGTAAGCAGAAAGTGATTCAACGTAACGTCGTTGACCTTCCGCATAAAGCGTATCAAAGGCAAGCGAAGACTTGCCCGATCCAGATAATCCGGTAATCACAATCAGCTTGTTACGGGGGAGAATAAGGTGAATGTTTTTTAGGTTATGGGTGCGCGCACCGCGTATTTTTATAAATTCCATCGGCTATCTATGTATTGGTCAACCTGTTAATATACCCAACTTTTTAGAAATATCACAATCTGATTCATGTCTGTTTCATCTGAAAAAATGTCCCCGCTAGAATTACGAGCAACCATTGGTTTGGCAGGGGTGTATGGGTTGCGTATGTTTGGGCTGTTTATTATTTTGCCGGTATTTGCTTTTTATGCTGAAGACTTGCCTGGTGGCGATAATTACACATTGGTTGGTGTTGCCTTAGGCGCATATGGTTTAACACAGGCGATATTACAAATTCCGTTTGGTTGGCTATCCGATCGAATTGGACGAAAACCGGTTATTTATCTTGGCTTGATTTTATTCGCGGTAGGTAGCTTGGTTGCGGCGGTTGCTGTCGATATTTATTGGGTGATTATAGGTCGTGTTATCCAGGGTGCCGGAGCGATATCAGCCGCTGTGATGGCACTTGCGGCTGATCTAACGCGAGAAGAGCATCGCACTAAAGCAATGGCCACGATTGGCATGACCATTGGTATGGTTTTTGCAATTTCGTTGGCGATAGCGCCAGCCTTGAATCAGTGGATCGGTGTACCGGGAATTTTTGTTTTGACTGGAATTCTGGCCGTTTTGGCGATGCTGGTGGTGAAGCAAATAATCCCTGATCCGCAAATCAGCCGCTTTCATTCGGACACCGAAGTTGCTGCAATCCGCTTTCGAGATGTGTTACATGATGGAGAATTATTACGCTTAAATTATGGTATTTTTGCGCTGCATGCGACATTGATGGCGCTTTGGTTGGTTGTGCCGCTGACTTTGCGTGAAGCAGGCATGGAAGCGAATGATCATTGGCAAATATATTTACCCGTGTTGCTTCTTTCCGTTGTCTGCATTATCCCTGCTATCATTTACGCCGAAAAAAAAGCTAAGTTAAAACCGGTGTTTATTGCGGCTATCGCTATTTTGCTATTAGGGCAAATCTTGTTAGCAATCACTGCGGATTCAATCACAGCTACTGCAATCGCTTTATGGGTATTTTTTACTGCATTCAATTTACTAGAAGCGAGCCTTCCGTCACTAATTTCTAAAATTGCACCTGTTGGGGCAAAAGGTACGGCGATCGGTATTTATAGCAGCACACAGTTTCTTGGTGCTTTTGCAGGAGCGTCTATTGGAGGATATTTATTTGGTAACTTTGGCAGCCAATCACTTTATAGTTTCTGTGGATTGTTACTGGCTGTGTGGTTAGTATTGGCCATCACAATGAAAACACCGGCTGCAGTTCGCTCTAAAATGTATTCCGTACAGGCTATGGATTTGGGGCAATCTAAGGAATTATCACGTAGACTCGCGGAATTGCCAGGCGTCTACGAAGCTTTGGTAATGGTTAATGAAGAAGTAGTTTATCTTAAGGTGGATATGCAGGGTTTTGATGAAACCAGCGTCATTAAATTACTTGAGGAAGGAGTCAAATAAATGGCATCGGTTAATAAAGTGATACTGATCGGAAATTTGGGGAAAGATCCAGAAACACGTTATATGTCGAATGGTGAGGCAGTTACGAATATTACGCTTGCGACTACTGATACGTGGAAAGACAAAAACGGCGAGAAGCAGGAGAAAACTGAATGGCATCGGGTGACGTTTTATCGAAAATTGGCCGAGATTGCTGGAGAATATTTAAAAAAAGGCCGTTCAGTCTATGTCGAAGGCCGATTGGAAACACGTAAGTGGACAGATAAAAATGGAGTCGAGCGCTATACGACGGACATTATTGCAACGGATATGAAAATGCTAGGAAATCGATCGGGAAGTGGTAGTTTTGAGGCACCTGCCGATCATGAAGAAAATGCTCCAAATTTAAACACAAGTGCTTCTAAGAGTGCTGGTGGTTTTGACGATATGGATGATGATATACCTTTTTGAGGTTTAAATAATAGCTCTTGAGTTTTCTATTACCGTTTGTCTGGCATTTGAACAACACCGACGCTGAGATTTGCTCTGGAATTCATCGATTTTTGCTGGCGTGAGGGTAATGAAAATTCGATACTTTCAATATTTCCACCAATTTCCCTAGCCATATTTCTAAAATCTACCGTCAGCATTTCTTTAGGGACGATAAAAGTTTGCTTAAAACCTGATTTAAAGTTTACAAGAATTTTCATTATTCTCTTCCAGGCAAGTTTAATTGATTAAGGGTTGGGTAACGTTGTTGTGAAGCGATTATTCCTAGATTTTAACGACTTGAGTTCATCAAACTTTAATTGAATAAATCGGGTTTTAATTGATTTGTTTTAAAAAATCTCCATGTCGCTTCTTGCCTATATAAGGCGGTGTTTGATTGCCCTAGGATTTTTCTGTGTTATTTTTTCTGCCGGTTTCTCTGATAAAATTTGCGATTAACGAAAATATTGTGACAAGGTAATTAAGAAGGGGAGTTTTGTATGTTTGATAGGTCCAACCAAATTGTTTTTTATCTCAATAGCTGCATAGCGTTTTTTGGTGTGCTGGTGGCACTGTTTACGCCATATGCAGTGATGGGATTACTATTCATTTTAAGTGCGTTAGCTTTGATTTATGATCAATTTGAACAAAATAAATCGGCCTATACGATTGATCATTTAAATAAAGTGCTAACCGTACACGATATGGGTGGCAACAAGGCGACAGTAAGGCAAGTTCAAATGACGAGAGCTTGTTATGCTGGTGGTACTGAATACTGGTTTAGAAATATTCGTGCTGTCGGAAGTATTAGCAACATTCAGGTGAATGATCGTGATCCTGTCGCGAAAATAAATACTAATGGTAGTTACCAAGTTTGTACGGGATTCCCGACTGGGATTAAAGTAACAGATGGCTGTGATCTGGTTTTATCTTATCAGTGTGAAGGGGGTTATATACATCCTGAAGGAATTTTTTCGCATGTGGTGGATAGCAATACGCGACAATTAAGCTTGATTGTGGAGCTACCCAAAGGACGTGCCATTTCTTCGGCAAGATTGTATTGCAAAAGAAATGGCATTGAAGAAGCGCTGATACCGCCTGTTGTTACTGGACAAACAAGAATAGAAGCGGATATTAGGAATCCTGAAGTAGGTGTCGAATACTGCCTACAATGGAAATGGGGAGAGGAAAACTTGATTCAGAAACTGAGACGTTTTTTTACAGCGTAGTGCGATCACAATTTCTAATTTCAAATAAATGATGTTCATTTTTCATGCTTTCTAAACTGCGCACTGTATAAACTTTGAACCTACTCAAAGCCTTGGCTGCAGTTAGCAGCATGACTTTTATATCGCGTATTCTCGGCTTTGTACGTGACATGATCATTGCGCGAATTTTTGGTGCGGGTATGGCGACCGACGCTTTTTTTGTCGCTTTTCGTATCCCTAATTTGCTGCGGCGATTATTTGCCGAAGGGGCATTCTCACAGGCCTTCGTTCCTATTCTGGCGGAGTATAAAAATACTCGTTCTGCCGAAGAAACGCGTGATTTAATTGATCACATTACCACGCTTCTAGCCGTTACGTTGTTTGTAATTATGCTGATTGGTATTATTGCTGCACCTTTAATTATCTATGTCAGTGCTCCAGGTTTTTTAAATAACCCCGATAAATTTACTTTAACGGTTGATTTACTACGCATCACATTTCCATATATTTTTTTCATTTCATTGGTTGCTTTGGCTGGTGGTATCTTGAATACCTACGGGAAATTTAATATTCCAGCGATTACGCCCGCTTTTCTGAATCTGTCTTTTATTGCTTGTTCATTATGGCTTACTCCTTATGTAGAGACACCTATTTTGGTGTTGGCGTGGGCGGTTTTTATCGGTGGGGCATTGCAATTGGCTTTCCAGGTGCCTTTTTTAATGCGCCTCAAATTATTGCCACGGATTCGTTTTAATGTTCGGGAAAGCGGTGCTTGGCGTGTGATTAAATTGATGGGGCCTGCGGTTTTTGGGGTATCGGTGAGTCAAATTAGTTTATTGATCAATACTATTTTTGCTTCATTATTAGTTACTGGGAGTGTGTCTTGGCTTTATTATGCAGATCGATTAATGGAATTTCCTGCTGGGTTATTGGGGGTTGCATTGGGTACGATTCTGTTGCCGTCGCTTGCGCGACATCATAGCAGCAACAGTGCTGATGAATTTTCTCGTTTATTGGATTGGGGACTACGCATGACCATAATGTTAACTTTTCCTGCTGCGTTGGCCCTGGGATTATTATCAACTCCGTTGATTGCAACACTTTTTCACCATGGCGCTTTTACTGATCACGATGTGTGGATGACGCGCGAAGCGCTGATCGCCTACAGCGTTGGGTTAATTGGGCTGATTCTTGTGAAAGTTCTGGCACCAGGATTTTATGCACGCCAGAACATTAAAACGCCGGTAAAAATTGGTATCGTTACACTCGTTGCCACCCAATTAATGAATCTGGCATTCATTATTCCTCTTAAACATACTGGATTGGCATTGGCGATAGGGTTGGGTGCGTGCTTAAATGCCGGCTTACTGTATTATCAATTACGTAGTCAAGATATCTATCAACCACAGCCGGGATGGGCCATGTACTTTATCAAGATATTAGTAGCGTTGGCGGTCATGGGAAGCGTTTTGTGGTTTACAGTCGGTGATCACGCCAGCTGGTTAGTCGATTCCACTTTGGAGCGCGTGGTAAAGTTGAGCTGGATTGTTTGTTTGGGTGCGGCGAGTTACTTTGCCGCATTGTGGGCCCTGGGGTTTCGCTTAAAAGATTTTGCCAAGCAACAAGTGCTATAGCCAAAAAAATCTCAGGCTTATTTATAAGTCATTAATGTTGTTTTTTGTTTTTTTCGATCAATGCATAAGCAGAGTGGTTATGTATGGACTCAAAGTTTTCTGATTCCACCACATAGGCATCGATACGGTTGTCACGATTTAATGTATCGGCAATGTCTCTGACGATATCTTCAACAAACTTCGGATTGTCGTAAGCGCGTTCGGTGACGTACTTCTCATCAGGGCGCTTAAGCAAACCATACAGCTCACAAGAAGCGTTATTTTCTGCAACTCTGATCATGTCTTCAATCCAAACGAAGCTATTAGTACGTACCGAGATTGATACGTGTGAGCGCTGATTATGCGCGCCATAACTGGAAATTTCTTTAGAGCAAGGGCATAAACTGGTTACAGGTATAATGACTTTCATGGTGAAAATGTATTCATTCTTAACAATTTCACCAATAAATGTCACATCATAATCGAGCAAACTTTTGACCCGAGAGATAGGTGCCGATTTGTTGATGAAATAAGGAAAACTCATTTCAATATGCCCAGAATCGGTTTCCAATCTTTCTACCATTTCACGCAGAATAGATTCAAAGGATTCCACTGAGATCTCACGTTCTCGGCTGTTTAAAATCTCGACAAAGCGAGACATATGCGTTCCTTTAAAGTTGTGCGGTAGGTTAACATACATGTTGAGAATAGCTATGGTATGTTGAATTCCTCCATCTTTGTCTGCAACAATAACCGGATGACGTATCGCTTTAATGCCTACTCGGTCAATAGCTATATGACGGGTATCTGGAGTACTTTGTACATCTGCAATTGGCAGATCTATTTGTTTATTCATGCTATTTGTTCTCCTTCTGATCAAGGAATCCTATTCTTAATGGTATGTTGTTGAAGAACAGTCTGTGTTGCAGCTAAGGTATTAAAAAATAGACTAAAAATCTCATCATCAAGTATAAATCGTACTTTTTTGCCTATTTCTTCCTTTGCATTTGTCGATGTTCGAATGTGTTTTTCAACGGCCTGTTAATGCTTCATATTGCAGTAAACTTACAATAATGACCCATTAGATAATGTTGAGTTCACTGAATCGATGATGCCATCTTTGTCTAAGCCACAATTAGCCAACATTTGCGCATGGTCGCCTTGATCGATAAACGTATCGGGTAAACCTAATTGCAGTATTTTAGTGTAGATTTTTTGTTTATAAAGCGATTCTGCGACTGCGCTGCCGGCACCACCCATGATGGTGTTTTCTTCCACGGTTACTAGCAAATCATGATTGGCAGCGAGTGAAGCGACTAATTCATCATCTAAAGGCTTGATGAAGCGCATATTGACAACGGTAGCATTCAATTCTTCTGCGGCAGCAAGACAGGGGGTCAGCATACTGCCAAAAGACAGTAAAGCAATTTTTTCTCCCTGGCGGCGAATTTCGCCACGTCCGATCGGTAACATGTGCATCTCTTTTTGAGTCGGTACGCCACTACCACTGCCTCTTGGATATCTAACTGCCGTAGGTGTATCAATCTTAAAAGCGGTATATAGCATTTGGCGGCATTCATCTTCATCAGCGGGAGCCATTACAGTCATATTGGGTATGCAGCGCAAATAGGTCAAGTCAAAACTTCCGGCATGTGTGGGGCCATCGGCACCAACCAGTCCGGCACGGTCGATGGCAAAAACAACAGGTAGATTTTGAATTGCGACATCGTGAATTAATTGATCGTAAGCGCGTTGTAGGAAAGTTGAATAGATGGCTACAACAGGTTTTAATCCTTCACATGCGGCACCCGCTGCAAAAGTGACCGCGTGTTGTTCAGCGATGCCGACATCAAAATAGCGTGTCGGATATTCCTGCGAAAAACGAACTAATCCAGAACCTTCACGCATGGCGGGGGTAACGCCAATCAAACGAGAATCTTGTGCTGCCATATCGCATAACCAATCACCGAAAATTTGTGTGTAAGTCGGTTTGGCAACGGTTTTGCTGGGAGCGATCCCTTTCTTTGTATCAAATTTTCCGACGCCGTGATAGAGAATCGGGTCGTCTTCGGCCTGTTTATAGCCAGCGCCTTTACGGGTAACAACATGTAGAAACTGTGGTCCATCGAGCTGTTTGATATTGTTTAATGTTTTAATTAAAACATCGAGATCATGGCCATCAATTGGTCCGATATAGTTAAAACCAAATTCTTCAAACAAAGTGCTGGGTGTAACCATTCCTTTAACATGCTCTTCAGCACGTTTTGCCAGTTCAAGGACCGGCGGCATGACGCCCAACACTTTTTCGCCTGCGCGCCGCGCTGTTGCGTAAAACTGTCCGGACATTAATTTAGCCAGATAATTATTCAACGCTCCGACGGGCCGAGAAATAGACATATCATTGTCATTCAGAATGACCAGCAAATTGGCATCCATTACGCCGGCATTATTCAGCGCTTCAAATGCCATGCCAGCACTCATGGCACCATCGCCAATGACCGCAATGGCACGTTTGCCCGTTTGATTCAGTTGTGTTGCTACCGCCATACCTAATGCAGCACTGATAGAAGTACTGGAGTGTGCGGTACCAAAAGCATCATATTCGCTTTCATCGCGCCGTGGAAAGCCGGCAATGCCTCCATGCATGCGCAGCTTGTTCATATTCTCCCGTCGCCCTGTTAAGATTTTATGGGCATACGTCTGGTGGCCTACATCCCACACAATTTGATCATGAGGCGTGTTAAAAACGTAGTGCATCGCAATGGTGAGTTCAACCGTACCTAAATTGGAGGATAAGTGTCCACCGGTTTTGGCTACCGATTCAACAAGGAAATTACGCAATTCGTTAGCAAATTGCGGTAATTTCTTTGGATCCAATTCGCGTAATTGAGAGGGTAAATTAATGGTATCGAGCAGTGGATACATTCAGAATCTGAAAAGTTAAGAAAGAATTGTAATTAGAATTTGCGTTGAATAATGAAGTCAGTTACCTGACATAATCTTAACGCATTATCACCAAAATGATCTAAAGCTTGATAGGCATCATGCTGTAATTTTTGCGCCAATTCCCGTGCTTGACTGATACCTAGAATGCTGACATACGTTGGTTTGTTGTTTTCGGCATCTTTCCCGGCGGTTTTTCCAAGTGTAGCGGTTGTGGCTTCAGCGTCAAGCAAATCGTCAACTACTTGAAATGCTAAGCCAATGCATTTGGCAAAATGATCCAACTGCTTCAGTTGTGCTTCATCCAGGCGATTGCTGCAACGTGCGCCCAGCATCACAGCAGCACGAATCAATGCACCAGTTTTATGAATGTGCATGAATTCCAGTTCTGGCAAGCTTAATGTTTTACCGACGCTATCAAGATCGAACGCTTGGCCACCAGCCATGCCGCGTGACCCAGAAGCTCGAGCCAGTTGAGCAATCATCTCTAACTGTATCTCCGGCGTATCGGATAGCTTTTTTTCTGCAAGCAATTCAAAGGCGAGCGTTTGTAGGCTATCGCCCGTTAGTAATGCGGTCGCTTCGTCAAATTCCACATGGCAAGTTGGTTTGCCGCGCCGCAAAATATCATCATCCATGCAAGGTAAATCATCATGCACCAATGAATATGCATGAATGAGCTCAACAGCAGCGGCTGCAATGGTTACGCGGGCTTTATCTGCTTGCACTAATTCTCCCGCAGCAAAAGCAAGCAAGGGGCGTACGCGCTTGCCACCACCTAAAACAGAGTAGCGCATGGCTTTATGTAAGCGAACGGGAACGCAATCAACGGCAGGAAGTCTGGATGCAAGAAAAATTTCAATATGCGCCTGACAATCACTGGCCCAATTCTGAAAATCAATGGTCATCAAGATCGCTTGTAGTATTAAAAGTTTTTAACATATCGCCTTCAAGTATTTTAACTTGTTGTTGTGCGCCTTGAAGTTTTTTTTGACAGTACTGTAACAGTTCGGCTCCGCGTTGATAAGCCATGAGAGATGCTTCCAGAGACATTTGTCCAGCTTCCATATCAGTTACAATTTTCTCTAATTCTTCCGAAGCTGCTTCGAAGCTTTCAGGTTCTGTGTTAGCAGTAGTGTTTTTGGAAGATTTGGCCATAAAAATTTCAAGAATTAAAAGCAGCAAAAAACAAAAAATATCAACAGGTAGTTTGATTGTGAAAAAGGAAACAAAAATAGCGCAATTGACTATACTAGGTCAATGCAAATTTGCTGCTGTGATGTAATTATTTTAATTCGCCGTGAAATAAAAGGATTGATGCAAAATTCACCCTCAATAATCTAACTGAAATTTCTAGGATTATTGAATAGGTCAGTGTTTTATTTGGCTATAATGACTATCTGTTGATACATCAGTTTCACTGTGGCAAGATAATAAACTATCAATCAAAGCTCATCTGAATAGGAACGGGCGTTGATCTCTCTATACAATCTAATCTAGGAATGAAATAACCTTGAACGAGAATCTCAGTCAGATAACCGAATATGTCGAAATGGTGCCGTTTTGGGCGATCGCTTTATTTACTTTTGCGATCATAGGAGGGGTTTTTATAGAAATTATTAATCGCAAGCGGCGTTCCTATGCAATTGAAAATTTTCGCGATACGATTGAAACAGAGTTTGCGGCTTTATATCCGAAGCATAAGGTTTGGCCTAAGAACATTCAGGAATTTTTCGCCGCACGTATGCCCGAGCTACAGCATAATTTTGAAGTGTTGCGATTATTTATTCGTCAGGATCATTTGCTTCAGTACAATACCGACTGGAATAATTTTCGGGATTTTTGCCGCAATATTACCGATGAGCAATGCGAAGCCAATGCTTATACACCCAAAGTAATGACCGACGATCAGCAAGAGGTGCATGCGGAAGATCCCAAAGAAGTTTTTCATAAACTGGTGGATAACCTGCTCAAACATACCCATATATGATTGGGTTAGTTTGAAACATTCACGATTCGCTTTGATTCTTTTTCATCGCAATGGTTAAACAATTGGCAGCTGGCAATTCGCCAGTGGTGGTTCGTCCTGCAATGACCTACCATGATGTGGGTAAGTTTATAAACGTGCCTTGGCATATCTATGCGGATGATCCCATGTGGGTCCCGCCACTCCGGCTTGAGCGACGCTTTCATTTATCACATTTCAATCCTTATTCCAAGCATGGTGATTGGCAACTTTGGGTTGCCTATCGAGACGGGCAACCGGTTGGGCGTATTAGTGCACAGATAGACAAACTTCATCGCGAACGTTATGGTTTTGATGCCGGACATTTTGGTTTTATGGAATGTATTGATGATGTGCAAGTTTTTGCATCGTTGATGTTACATGCAGAAGCTTGGTTAGCCGCGCGCGGTATTCGGCATGTTACTGGACCATTTAATTTTTCTATCAATCAAGAGGTTGGCATCCTGGTGGATGGGTTTGATACGCCTCCTATGATTATGATGACGCATTCGGCACCTTGGTATGGACGATTGTTGGAAGGACAAGGATACGTTCCAGCAAAGGATATGCTGGCGTATAAAATTAATGTCGATTTCGAATTTCCACCCGTGATGAAGGCGGTCATACATCGATTTTCATCAAAAATTAAACTACGTACTTTACAGCGCAATAGATTGACTGAGGAAATGGAAATTCTCAGAGATATTTTCAATGATGCTTGGTGTGAAAACTGGGGATTTATACCTTTTACAGAAGAAGAATTTGTCGAGCTTGGCAATACTTTAAAGTGGTTATTACCCGATGAATTTGTTCAAATTGCTGAAGTGGAGGGTGTGCCAGCAGCTTTTATGGTGGGCTTACCTAACTTGAACGAAATATTGCCAGAACTGAACGGTAATTTGTTTCCATTTGGCTGGATGAAACTTATTAAACGGATCAAAAATAATGAAATCCGTAGCGGTCGTATTCCGTTAATGGGTGTGCGCAAGGAATTCCAAAATACACCTTTAGGCTTGGCATTGGCATGTTTGATTATCGATGCGCCACGTCAGGCGGGGCTTGCTCGCGGGATTGACGAAGTCGAGTTATCTTGGATATTGGAAGATAACTTACCCATGCGGCATATTCTTAAGAGTATTGGCAGTAAAGAATATAAGCGCTATCGCATTTATCAAAAAACCTTGTGAGTACAGAGAATCACAATACCGACAAGCGGTTTGCTGCCATAGTATTAGCCGCAGATCGCACTGGAAAAGATCCGATTACGCAATTTACAGGTGCTGCGTGTAAAGCTTTTGCAGAGGTGGGTGGTATCCCTATGGTTATTCGCGTACTGGATGCGCTACAAGCGTGTCAGCAAATTACTTCGATTATTTTGTGCGGTCCTCCGGAAACACTTCATAGTCATTGTCCTGAATTGCAAAGGCGAATTGATTCTGGGCAGGTGACATGGATTCCTAATTTGGATTCACCCAGCCGCAGCGCGAATAGTGCATTGCAGCAAATACCGGCAGATGTTTCTGTATTAATCACCACTGCGGATCATGCTTTGTTAACGCCGGCTATTGTGCAGCAATTTCTGCAGCGATCGAGTGTAATTGCCGGTGATGCTACTGTCGGTATCGTGAAACAAGAGCGCATTGCTGCAGTTTTTCCCGATGCCAAACGGACAGTGATACGATTACACGATGGAGGATTTTGTGGTTGCAATTTGTTTACCTTTACACCTCAGGGGCGCGCGCTCGTGAATTTCTGGCGCCAAGCTGAAGATCTACGCAAAAAACCATGGAAATTAATTGCTCGGGTACTCGGTTTTAGAACGGTGGTTGCCTATCTATTCGGTACATTGACATTGCAGCAGGGTTTGGCTGCAGTGTCAGAAAAATCGGGTGTTACGATACGAGCGATTGAACTGGATAATCCTTGTGCGGGAATTGATGTAGACAAAGTAGCCGACCTTCAATTGGTGGAATCGCTATTAAAAAATTAAAAAACGAATACTTTTAGTGCAGGAATAAGCCGGAATCGTTAATGCATGAAGCTGCTTGACCGTTATATCGCACGTGAAATTTTGCTACCTTTTGCGGTAGTCATACTGATTCTGGCCGGATTGTTTGCCAGCTTCAGCAGTGCAAGATTGCTCGCTGGCGCAGTGACTGAGTCGCTTGGTATCGTCGCACTCTTTAAGCTAGTATTCCTTAAGACGCTGATCTCGTTGGAAGTGTTAATTGCAATTGCCTTATATATTTCCGTCATTATCGGGCTTGGCAGACTGAATAAAGACCACGAGTTGACGGTGCTTCGTTCAGTTGGAATCAGTACGACTCGTATCGTATGGGTGGTTTTGACCGTTGCTATACCCATAGGGATTATCAGCGGTATTTTGTCATCTTATATTCGTCCTTGGGCATACACAGAAAGCTATATTTTGGATGCGCAGGCGGAAGCGGAATTAAATACTAATCGCTTCCAAGCCGGACGTTTTCACGGTAGTGAACGTTCCGGTCGGGTGATTTATGTGCAAGAAAAAAACGAATCAATCAAGCAAATGCAGAACATTTTTCACTATGTGAAGAATCCACATAACAGCGAAATCGTCATTGCTAAGCAAGCTTTTCAGGTGCAACCGACATCATCCGAGCAAAAACCTTATATTCAGCTGTCTGATGGTGTCATTTATAAACTCAGCAGTGATGCCAGTGTGGATGCCGCGATAGAGTTTAAAAACATGACCTATTACATTGATACCGATTATGTGCTCAATTACCGTCGCAAAGCTGCAGCTACGCGAACGTTATGGGAATCGGAGGAGCCGCGCGATATTGCTGAGTTTCAATGGCGTATTTCCCGGCCGTTAGCCACGATTCTATTAGCGTTGCTTGCGGTGACGTTTATTCGTATTTCACCGCGCCAGGACAAGACGGATCGAACCTATTTAGTTGCCGCACTGTTATTTGCGGCATACTATAATTTGAATGGATTAGCAAAAACCTGGGTGGAGAACGGTGTGGTGGGGGCTTTTCCAGGAATGTGGTGGTTAGATGCCTTGATGTTGATTGGGCTCAGCTTATATGCATTTTCCTTAAAACATCAGTGGTTCAGGAAGTAGGCGTGATACTTTACCGCTACGTGATCATTCAAGTGTTATTGGGATTTCTGATCGCTACTGCGATTTTGTTGCCGCTATTTGGTTTCTTTGATCTATTGGATCAACTGGATGATGTTGGTAAAGGCACGTATCGTACTAAAGATGCTTTTTTATATACGACGATGCTGATGCCACGAAGATTTATTCAGATCGCGCCATTTGTCGCCCTATTGGGTACGGTCATTGCATTAGGAAGATTGGCGGTGCATTCGGAACTCATTGCTATGCGTGTAGCTGGTCTTTCGCCGCAACGAATTAGTCTGGCATCGTTGAGTGCGGGCGCACTGTTGTTATTGAGCGTTGTTGCATTGGAACAATTTGTTGCGCCACAATTACAGCAAAAGGCGATTACCTATCGTGCCTTGGCGTTAAATCTGAGTGCTGAACTAGGGAGAAATTTGGGTGTTTGGACACGTAATGAACATAATATTATTCGTATCGGCCAAATGTTGCATTCAAGACATGCAGTTGGCATTGAGATTTTGCAATTTTCTCCGGAGGGTCATTTGATTTCGCATATTTTGGCACAGTCTGCACAAATTATTGATGACGATGTTTGGGAATTACATGATGTCATCACGCGCACGTTCACGAACGATGGAATTTCGGCGGCACATTTGAATTCTCTAAATTGGCGCTCTTTTCTGCGACCTGATGATATTCGTACGTTGACCAAACCACCGGAAAGTCTTTCACCTATTGAGCTTGCACGGCATACTGAATTTTTGCGCACTACTGGGCAGGATTTTGATTCCTACCGATTAGCACTATGGCGTAAACTCGGAAGTGTATTGATGACCGTAGCGATGGTGTTATTGTCGATCCCGTTTGTTTTTGGCTCTATCCGCACCGGTTTAAGTAATAAGCTGGTTTTTGCCGCCTTGATTGGCGTGGCTGTTTATTTGCTGGATCAAATCATTGCCAATGCGGGGTTGATATTGAGCCTCAATCCTGTATTCGTGGCGCTTGCACCCAGTATTGCCATAATCCTGATTGCGAACCTGTGGTTGCGCAGAGTTTTTTGATGTGGCAAGTAATGATTGGCTTCTGTTAGTATGTATATTTCCTATCCAATGAATACCATTCTTTGATTGTTTTTTCATTTCATTTGTAAATCAAATCTAGATCGTATGCCAACAACTACTTATATTTATCTCTTTGGTGACGGTGAGCCCAAAATTTGGGGGCTAACCGGACAAGAGCGTTTACGTCGCATGTTCAACGCGCAAACAAACGTTACTTTTATAGACAATGTTGACAAGATACCTTCCGGTGCGGCGACGTTATTTCTCAATGCCAATTTTTTATTTGATGGGCGTGTACTCAATGCATTGTTGGGTTTAGACAAGAAGGTTGCATTGTATAGCGTGGATGGATGTCCGGCTGCAATACGTAGCGATGGAGATTATGCGCAGCAGTTGCTAAGGAATTTGGATAAAGACAAGGATCACAATTATAAATTTGCTTTGTTGACTATTCCGAGGATTAGCTTAGATGATCTGCAGATTGATTTTCAGCAAAATTTGAAGAAAAAGGATCCGCCGTACATTTTGCCGATCAGCGAAATAAATCGGACTTTGTTGGAGCGAGAGCTGTTTTCAGGTTCTTATAAAGGCGTTACCGATTTCATTACCAAGTGGTTGTGGCCAGAGCCCGCATTTTGGGTAACGCATTATTGCGTACGTAAAGGCTGGTCACCGAATCATGTGACTTATTTGAGCATCGTTTTGGCGGTTACCGCTGGGTTGGCATTCTGGGGTGGTTTTTACGGTATTGGTTTGTTGATGGCGTGGTTCATGACGTTCCTTGATACCGTGGATGGTAAGTTGGCGCGCGTGACGGTTACGTCGAGCCGACTTGGCGATGTTCTGGATCATGGTTTGGATATTATCCATCCGCCATTGTGGTATTTGGCTTGGGGCGCAGGTTTGATTGGTACCGCTGAGGCAATTCCAGGATTTGAAATCCTGATCTTTTTGATGTTTGTCGGTTACATCGGTGGCCGCTTATGTGAGGGGGTTTTCCAGTTTTCTTTGGCGTCATTTGATATCTTTATTTGGCGCAGATTGGATTCATTTAACCGCTTGATCACCGCGCGCCGCAATCCGAATTTGCTTTTGCTCACCTTTTCTTGGTTGATTGGGCAACCTGCTTTGGGTCTTGCATTGGTAGTTGTGTGGCATTTGATTTCAACGGGTGTTTTGATTTGGCGTTTGATGATTGCTTGGCTGACTAAACATAAAGAGGGCACGTTGCGATCTTGGTTGCAAGATATTGATCCCGCGCGTGACCGCGATCAATGGGCGGTGAAAATATTTACCCGTGCTCCGTTGGACATAAGAAGCTTATCAACGAAATCATTGCACTGAACTACCTAGCGTATCATTAATTTCACACAATGCTGCTGCCACAACGGATTGATCGTCTGAAAGCGGGTTCAGCTAAAATCGGCTGTTTGCTGAATCCGAACGGAGGTCAAGCGCGAACTAGGCTGCTAGAGATTCGGCAGATTTTGCAGCAAATACCCGCTATCGTACTTCGTGAAGGTACCAATGCGGAGTCTTTTAAAGCTGCGCTCGATGAATTGCTTCAAGCGCAAATTGATTTGTTGGTGATCGTGGCGGGGGATGGCACTACGCATGCAATTTTTGCACATTTATTCCAACATTTTAAATCCTGCGATGACTGGCCCATTTTAATGATCGTGCCGGGCGGCACCACCAACATGACGTCCTTCGATCTGGGAATTAAAGGCAAGCCCGATCAGGTGTTACATCGTTTACAGGCTTATCTGGCTAAACCTTTACCCCCTCAGTTGGTGCAACGCGCCGCATTCTGTATCGAACAGACGGGTATCCATAAATTGTACGGTATGTTTTTTGCGCTGGGTCTGGTGGCGCGTGGGGTGAAATTTTCAAGGAGCTCGGTTAAACAAGTTGGCATTACCGGGAATAGCTATACTTTTCTAATTATGTTGTATTCTGTGGTGACAACACTGTTCGGTATTTTGTTGGGGCGACATCATGCTGATTGGGCACCGGTGATAATGACACTTGTCGAATCCGATCAACGAACGCATCAAGGTACTTTTTTGTTTGCTTTGATCAGTGCATCGCATCGGATCTTGCTGAATATGCGCCCTTATTGGGGTGAAGAAACATTGCCTTTGCACGTCACTTGGGTCAAGCAACATCCGAAGAGGCTTTGGCGTTCACTATGGCCACTGTTGACGGGGCAGGGGAGTAAGTTGAAGGAATCGGACGGTTATTTCAGCCGGAATATGCAAACATTATCGCTTTATTTGAAGGATGAGTATGTGGTGGACGGTGAATTGTATCGTTCTAACAACCAAAACGAGCCTTTGCGGATCTCAGCAACCCCTCCAATCACGTTTTTAGTGGTATAGCGATCATGGATACGAATTCCCGAACAGCAGCAGATGATCGATTACCGGCTGAATTGATCGATGCAGTGGCGGCGCAAAGCAATTTGTTGGTTCCATTGGAGTTGGAATCTTTTGTTAGGGCCTTAACAGCACGCTTTGCGGATTCATTGGATGCCGTATTGTTGTACGGTTCGTGTTTGCATTCCAATTGTAGCTTGGACGAAGGCATTGTCGATTTGTATGTGTTGGTCGATGATTACCGTAAAGCTTATCCCCAGCAAAGGTTGCTGGCCCTGTTCAATGGATGGTTGCCGCCGAATGTGTTTTATCTCGAAGTGATACATCAAGGGAAGACTTTACGGGCGAAATATGCCGTCATTTCAACGGCTGATTTTGAGCGCGGTGCGCAATTCTGGTTTCACTCTTATATCTGGGCGCGCTTTGCACAGCCTTCTCGTTTGTTGTTTGCGCGTGATGACGCGATCCATCAGCGGATTTATACTGCGATCGCGCATTCGGTTGTGACTTTTCTAAAATCAGGGGTACCTGCGATTGAGGCCGGAGAATTGAGCGTGGAGGAAATCTGGACACGTTGTTTAATGCTGACCTATGCATCCGAACTACGCGCTGAGCAAGAAACGCGCGCACGCCACTTGGCGCAAACCAATCTGTCAGCGTTTACTCGCTGGACGCAAGCGGCAAGTCCGATGCTTACGTCATTATTGCTGCAACAGCAAGATGGAGGGTATCGCTGCCTAACCACGCCTGTAATGCAACGGCAAGCGCATTGGCGTTGGCGTTTGCGCCGCTGGCAAGGGCGGATTTTATCGCTGTTACGTTTAGGAAAAGCGGTGTTTACGTTCGTCAATGGCGTTGAGTACGCGGTGTGGAAAATCGAGCGACATACCGGGGTGCGTATTGAAGTTACCCCGATGCTACGCCGCCATCCGATTTTGCTCGGACTGGTCGCGCTGCGTCAGTTATTGCGCCGTGGCGTATTGCGCTGATTATTTTGTTCGAACATGCCGCATTGGGTCAAACATCGTTTCGCGCATACTTTGTGCACATTTTTTTGGAGATAATCTTATGAATCGTTCGTATCGTTTATTGTTGGCTGCTCTCTTTCTAATGTTGAGTGCGTGTTCCACGATGTATTTGGAGGGGCTGGAAAAAATCGGTATTCCCAAACGTGACGTGATGGTGCATCGCGTTGAGAAGGCCCGCGATACACAGGAAGAAACCAAGGAGCAGTTCAAATCCGCATTGGAACAATTTACGGTTGCGACCAATTTTAAAGGCGGCGATTTGGAGGATACTTACAAACGACTCAACGATGCCTACGAAGAAAGCAACAGTAAAGCTGAGGAAGTCAGAACACGAATCGCCGATATCGAGAGTGTATCCGAAGCACTATTTACCGAATGGAAAGAAGAAATCACGCAATACAGCAACCAGAGTTTCAAGCAAAGCAGTCAGCAAAAACTCGTTGCAACGCAAGCACATTACCGCCAGTTAATCACTTCGATGAAACAAGCCGAAGCGAAAATCCATCCGGTACTGAAAGTTTTCCAAGATCAAGTCATGTTCTTGAAACACAACCTGAATGCTCGCGCAATTGCATCACTGAAAGGTGAGTTGGGAAACATCCGGTCAGATGTTTCCACGTTGGTTGCGTCGATGGAAAAATCCATTGATGAAGCGAATGCATTTATTAAGACAATGGAAAGTAAGTAACTGGCTCTAAGCAAGCTAAAGTTTCCTGATTCTAAAAAAGGTTTGGAGGATTGAGGCGATTAAACGCTTAATCTTTTAAGCCTTCTTCTTTTTTCGCAGCTTTTAGAATATGCGTGACATATTCGTGCACGCTATGATCTGAGAAATGATCGAGGCGAAATTTTCTCAGCCCTCGAAGAAATCCATGCCAACGATCAAGCCGCTTAGCAGTGTAATTGAGTGTCCGTACGATGCCATTCCGGTTGAGATACATCTCTATGCCGGTATGGCGATAACCCATCCATACCGGCGGAACACGTGTCACAATGTCGTTATTGTTTACCCAGCGGTAGTGCTCTAGCTGTGCAAAATTGACATAGTGTTTATTACCGACACGCGGGCTGCCATACGTATAGAGTTCTTTTGGATTGGCACATTCATTCGAGATGCGGCATCGATAGGCGCATACCGTGGCCATGGCCGCCCCCAGTGAGTGTCCCGTAAACCAGAGGATCTTGTTGAGTCCTTTGAGATGCTTTTCAATCATTGGCCATAAATCATCGGCTTCTTGCTTGAAGCCACGGTGTACGCGCCCGGCTGTTTCGGCTAATACGGTTCCCACATTGGTGTCTGCGTGAATATCATTCCATTCATGAGGCTCAGTTCCACGACACACAATTACACTATCATGATCATTTTCAAAGAAATAACCTTGTGCGCCATCATGGTCAAAGAAAATACTGGTGGAAAAACCCACGAGATTAACAGCACGTTCGGCTTCGGCAGGATCGTTATACGCGATCATAGATAATTCCGCGAATAACAAGGATTTTTGAAATAGGGATAAGTCCGAAATGGGTTGATTGATACGCGAATGGAGAATTAAAGGTACTTCATTGGGATCACTAACAATTTGTTGTTTAAGTGAAGATTCGTTTTCTATCATGTTTTGTTTAAGGAAAATCTTGAGCTTGTATGTCAAGATTTTGGTAGGTTGTTGATCAAATGTTATTGCATTAAATCTGTACGTAATCGAGCTTTTGGTAGCAGTTCACAAAACTCAATTCAGCCAATCGAATTCTATCAAAAGATAGCGCTATTGATCACGACAAAGATTCAGATCAGATTTGTTATTTTCTTAATGTCAGGCATAAATCGTTGCTGTTTTGTATGAATAATTGCATAAGTTTTGGGTAAATCTTTTTCTTCTTTCTGATTAATTACTTTGGTTTTTATCGTTTCATAAAGCGTTAGTGGGAATAAGTCTAATAAGGCTTATTAAACTGTCAATGCCAATTAATCCTGTTATCTGATGAAATCGTGATAGACCATATTGTATTAATGGTGATTAAGGATCACACTCCCGGTGGGAAGTTGGCAGCATTGATAACTTTCCTTTCTTCCGGTTTTTCTGAGAAGAAGCCCGAATAATTACTAGAGTAAGGAAGTATCACATGAAAAAAAGCTTTAACTTGACCATGCTACAAGCAATCGGTCTGTTCGCTCTCAGTTTCAGTAGTGGGGTAAGTGCCGAAACTGCAGCTGTTTTAAGCGAAGCGCGCGTTGTCGCGCAATATAATTATATTATTCATATCTTGGCCATGTTGCTTATTGGTTTTGGTTTTTTGATGGTGTTTGTTCGTCGTTATGGTTTTGGGGCTGTAACCGGCACCTATCTGGTTGTTGCAGTTGGGCTTCCACTGTATATACTGCTACGAGCGAATGGGATTTTTGGTCACCAATTGTCGCCCCACACGCTTGATGCTTTATTATTTGCTGAGTTATCGGTGGCGACAGCACTCATTGCTATGGGGGCTGTTCTGGGACGTTTGCGCGTCTTTCAATATGCTTTATTAGCGTTGCTGGTTGTTCCGCTTTATCTGTTAAACGAATGGCTGGTTTTAGATGATGCAATCGGCTATACAACGGGATTTAAGGATGCGGCGGGATCCATCGTGATTCATGCGTTTGGTGCGTATTTTGGGCTCAGTATGTCGATTGTTCTGACCACAGCTTATCAACGTACCAAACCGATTGAATCGGATCATACTTCTGATCGTTTCGCGATGCTGGGTTCAATGGTACTTTGGCTATTTTGGCCAAGCTTTGCGACTGCACTCGTGCCTTTAGAAAATATGCCACAAACTGTCGTTAATACCTTGCTGGCTTTATCAGGTGCTACTATCGCGACTTATTTTCTAAGCTCAAAATTGCATCATGGAAAAACATCGATGGTTGATATGGCTAATGCTGCATTGGCCGGAGGCGTGGCTATTGGTTCAGTGTGTGATGTTGTTTCTCCCACTGGGGCCTTTGGCATAGGATTATTGGCAGGAGCAGTTTCAGTATTGGGTTATGTGTTCTTACAACCTGTATTGGAATCAAAATTCAAACTTGTTGATACCTGTGGTGTTCATAATTTGCACGGAATGCCCGGATTGTTAGGTGGCATGAGTGCTTTCCTGGTTGTTCCTGATGTGGCGATTGCGCAGTTTAACGGTATGATGATTACGCTCTTCATAGCAATCGTTGGTGGATTGACAGCTGGTGCGATCATTAGAGCAACCGGTACTACGCGTGAACCTTATGAAGACAGCGTCGAGTTCACTCACCTTGCAGGCCCTGAATCGGAGAAAGTGGAGGAACGATTACAGTCTCGCATAGCGGTATTGGAAACAAGTGTTGCTACGGCAAAACCGCCCGTTCAAATCCCTGTTGAATCACCAGAAACAAAAGCATTGGTGCAAAGATTGGAATCGCGGATTATGGTGTTAGAGAATAAAATAGCATTAGCAGAAAATACGTCAAATAGTGAGGAAAAACCTAACTATTAAATTTAAGCGCAATGCTTCTTAACCTGTCTGAATTTGAGAGTTCTCTATTCAAGAAATCTATTAGGGTCAATAATTAATTGACCCTAATAGATTTAATATAAAGAATTGTGTGTTCATTGAACCAGCAGGCTTATTTCAAAGCGTATTGCGCCAATTCTGGTTTTGATTGCTGAACCACTGATTAGCTTCTTTGGGGCCCCAGCTTCCTGCAGGATAGGTGGGGATCGCAATGGTGGTGGTTTTTTCCTTCCAGTGTTTCAGAATCGGCTCGATGATTTGCCAAGCCATTTCGACTTCATCAAAACGGATGAACAATGAACGATCACCTTCGATGACATCGAGCAATAATGTTTCATAAGCATCTAGGCTTTGTTCATCATTTTTCAGAAAACTGGCATCCATTTGTGTTACACGCGCTTCCATGCCAAGGCCGGGTTGTTTGGCGTGAATTTCAATCTTCATTGATTTTTCTGGCTGAATCGATAATAACATCCAATTTGGTGCAACCGCTTGTGAAGGTGTTTCACGAAAAAGCTGCTGCGGTGGAAGCTTAATAAACAAATTGCGGAGGCATGGGATGAATACTTTGGATATTGAACTGAAAATACCCGAAGCAATGGATGTTCATGTATCTGAAGATACGCTCAGTGTTGAGTTGAGTGACGGAAGAACAATTTCTGTTCCAATCGATTGGTATCCTCGATTGACCCATGCCACTGAACAAGAGCGGTCTAGTTGGCGGATAATTGGCAAAGGTCATGGAATTCATTGGGAAGAACTCGATGAAGATATCAGCGTTGGAAATTTACTGGCCGGCATCCCCTCAGGAGAAAGCCAGTCGTCTTTCAAAAAATGGCTGGATGCAAAAACGAAAGCTTCTTAGGATAAGTTAGTATCGGTTAATATTTTTCAATTGAATTGTAATGGATCTAATCAACGCAACCAACATGATCGCAGGCTACACGATGGGTATGGAACCATCTGGGTGTGAATTGCTGGTGGTTGTTGTCAAGGGAACGTTTCATTTGCCCAAGTCCGGCGAGGAACCGCGGTTGCATGAAGTACAGTTGCCGTTGATCATGGCCGATACGTTTACCGGTGAACCCGGTTTTTCCGCGCCGTATTCCGAAGTCGATTTTGCACCGCGTAAATTACGTTGTGATATTTTGCTGCAAGGCAGTGGGTATGCGCCGGGTGGACGACCGGTTGAGCGGCTTCCGGTTGGGCTTAGGATAGGTAACTGGCAAAAAACATTTGCAGTGAACGGCAAGCGATTATGGGATTATGGCGTGACCGGTATCCGTGCCACACCTGCGGAACCGTTTGTCACGCAACCGTTTTCTTATGATGTCGCCTTTGGTGGCGTCGATAATTACTCCGAAGACCCTGCCATGCATGCCGCCTTCATGTGCAATCCCGTCGGCTGTGGATTTCATAAACATCTCAAGAAAGAATGGGTGGATGGCACGCCGCTACCGCAGACCGAAGCGCTGGATCAGCCCGTTGAGAAACCGGATGGTGATTATGCGCCAATGGCATTGGGGCCGGTGGGGCGTGGCTGGGCATCGCGCCTGCCGTATGCCGGCACCTATGACCAGAACTGGATTGATAACACGTTTCCATTCCTGCCCGCCGATTTTAACGACGCGTATTACCAGGCCGCCCCCTTGGATCAGCAAGTTCCCTATCTTCGTGGCGGAGAAGAAGTCGTGCTGGTCAACCTGACGCCGGAAGGCCGAACCGGATTTTATCTGCCAACCGTTGATGTGCCCGTCGTCTTTTTCCGCAAAAAAGGTGAACGTCATGAAATCCGAGCGGTGATGGATACTTTGGTGATTGAACCGGACAAAAATCTGTTTACCATGACCTGGCGCGCCTGTCTGCCGCTCAAGAAAAATATGTTTGAAATCCCGCAAGTGCTGGTGGGTAAAATGTCCCGTGGTTGGTGGCGCGCGCGTGAACTGGGTAAAACTTATTATCCTTCGCCGGAACATCTGGCACAGTCGAAGAAGGCTGAAACTGAAGATGAATAATTAATGGCGACATCAAAGATTCATTTAGGAATGTCATCCCCGCGAAGGCGGGGATCCAATAAGGTCGACGGTCTGGATGCCCGCTTTTGCGGGCATGACGAATTACTGGAAGTATCCCAATGATTTTATAGAAAGCAATGCCATGATTTCGGACACGGAAATTAAAATAAAAGGAATACAAATTCTTGCTCAATATCTTGGCGATGTTGAGGCGGAGCGATTCATTGCGCTCATCCAAAGAGAACCGTTTGATTATACAAAATGGCATCAGGCGTTGGAGGAACCGCTCGCCTTTGAAGATCTGAGCCGCAGTGCGATGGCTTTGCGTAATAAGGATGCCGAATAAATTGATTTCAAATTGCTGGTAAACAAAGAGAAAAAAAGAGTGAGTAGCTTCCCCTTAGCCATCACAGCAACCGGCATGGTAACCGGTGTCGGCTTAAGCGCCCCGGCATCCTGTGCAGCGATTCGTTGTGCCATCGACAATTTTCAGGAAACCCGCTTCATGGATAGCGGCGGGGAATGGATCATGGGGTGCGAAGTGCCATTGGAGCAACCGTGGCGGGGGAGAACTAAACTGATCAAAATGGCCACTGCCGCAATTCAAGAATGCCTCTCTGGTGATCAGAAAATTGTTCCAGAAGCAACACCATTACTGCTGTGTTTATCGGAAAAAGAACGTTCCGGCCGGGTGTTTGACGATGACAATCAATTCTTTCTCGATTTACAGGAGGAATTGCAACTGCAATTTCACCCGAAATCACGTGTCATCGCGCAAGGCCATGTGTCGATTGCTATTGCGTTGAAGCATGCACGCGAACTGATCCAGGAACTAAAGGTGTCGCATGTGCTGATCGCCGCAACCGACAGCTTGTTGGTTGGCCCAACGCTCGCGTATTTCGAAGACAGGGAGCGGTTGTTAACCAGTCAGAATTCGAATGGTTTTATACCGGGTGAGGGGGCTGCGGCTTTGGTTGTTGAGCCGGTTACTGCAAACCTGAGGAGTCAGTTGGTTTGTGTTGGTTTGGGGTTTGGGGTTGAGCTGGCGCATATCGATTCGGATGTGAGGTATGTTGTCAAAAATGGAGTCCATAGGTTTAAGCAGCGAGTAGATTTGCATAGTACTGCTGCGAAAATTGT
>JAMXAG010000003.1 GCA_024281675.1 Nitrosomonas sp. | reverse complement strand
ATATATTATCCCCAACCCAGCTACACCCTCCAGGCTAGTCGACATACCCCCAACTCGTCAAGAACTATTTGTCATAACACCATAATCAAACATTTTTATTTTTAATAAAAAATTTGATATCCGATATTATTCTTTTTTATCCTTTTGGAAAACCCCATGCTCCGATAAAAACTATTTTCATAACATTACACATTCCTCAAAAAGATAAAACACCTCGTAGAATTAATACTACCTATGCTATGGCTACGTATTTTTGAATAATGTTGATCAAATTTTCCGACGAAAAAGGTTTAGTCAAATAGTCGTCCGAACCCGCTATCCTACCTTTCGCTTTATCGAACAAACCATCTTTACTAGATAACATAATTACAGGGATTGATTGATAGACAGGATTCTTTTTAATCAACATACAAGCTTGGTAGCCATTTAAACGAGGCATAACAATGTCTATAAAAATAATATCAGGCTGATTATCAACAATCTTGTGCATTGCTTCAAATCCATCCTCAGCCATAATAACTTCGCACCCTGAAGATTTTAGAAAAATTTCTGCGCTCTTTCGAATAGTGCTGCTATCATCAATAATCATCACTTTAACTTCTTTTAATGCTTTGTTGATTTTCCCCACAAAAACTCCTTGTAAAGTTAAATCCCCTACGGCAAAGACGGGTGTTTATATTGATTAACCCCCAGAGAAGAGAGAAAATTGGCGCTACCCAAAGGTAAACTCCTTTATCCTTTAACAAGTTTGATCCAATCGTAATCAAACAACTGCTTCTCTTCATCATACATTAACTAATTCTTGGCATAGTAAAGGGCGGAGATACCCTAGTCATTTAAATAGCGAATGTCAATATAGTTTGGAACAAATCACTCTGATGAGTCTGATGAGCTACTTCTTCCAAAAAGCCGGAGTTAAGATAACAAGCAGCGTAAAGAATTCTAATCTCCCTAACAACATTGCAAAACTGCAAATTGATATTTGTAAATCTGTTAGGGACGCATAATTACTAGCGGGACCAATACTACCAAGCCCAGGACCTAAATTGTTTAAACACGCAGCTGCTGCAGAGAAAGCGATAATAAAATCTAGACCACTAAAAGTGAGTGCAAGCACCATGATCACATAACTAGCAACATACACAAATAAAAATACTAACACCGACAGAATAATCCGATTAGATACTACATTTCTACTTATTTTTAAAGGCGTTACTGCCTGCGGATGCATAATAGAAATCATTTCTCGATAAACCAATTTATATAAAATACGCGCACGTACCATTTTTATTCCGCCACCGGTAGAACCAGACGAAGTAGCAATTCCCGACAGAAGCAACATCCACAAAGGTATAAGAATAGGCCACACACTATAATCGGTATTACTATAACCGGTGGTGGTGGCTACGGAAATCACATTAAAAGCCGCATATCGCAGAGCTGTCACCATATCAGGGTAAATATTTGACGACCACAGATATAGCGCAGCCCCAAAACAGCTTAGCAATACAATCGAAAGGTATGAAAAAGCTTCGGAATCATAACGATAAGGAGTCAAGCTTTTTGCGCGCCAAACCAAAAAGTGTGCCGCGAAATTAATACCCGCAAGTAACATAAAAACCATTGCAACGGTTTCGATTAAAGGTGAGTCCCAGTAAGCAAAACTAGCATCATGCGAAGAAAAACCACCCAGGCCCATTGTTGTAAAAGCATGCATCACTGCATCAAACCAATCCATACCAGCCCAACGATATGCAATCATACAGCCTAACGTTAAACTGGTATAAATTGCCCACAAACCTTTTGCCGTTTCAGCAATGCGTGGTGTCAGCTTATTTTCTTTCATAGGTCCAGGAATTTCGGCATTCAACAATTGCCTACCGCCAACCCCTAATAATGGCAAAATCGCCACCGCCAGTACGATTAAGCCCATGCCACCTAGCCACACTATTTCGCCACGCCATAAATTGACAGAAGTCGGTAGTGCATCTAATCCAGATAACACTGTCCCCCCCGTTGCCGTCAACCCAGAAACCGCCTCAAAATACGCTTTACTAACACTTAAATCCGGCAATAATAAAATAAGCGGAATCATTGCAAATGCGGGTAACACTGACCAAACCAATACCACCAGAAGAAAACCATCTTTGGTTTGTAGTTCACGTTTATAGCCAAAAGTACTCAACCACAATATCAATCCGCCGCCAACAGTGATCAATACTGATTTACCAAATACGGTTTGGGCACCGTCATTCATCCACACAGACCAAAACAATGGAACCAACATTGCAAATCCAAAAACCAGGATCATCTTACCTAAAACATTAGCAACGCGAAAAAGACGATTCATGCTACGTATTGATTATAAAAAACCGACGTTAACCTGAAATAATTTTTCAACCTCACGGATCATCTTCCGATTGATTACAAACAAAATAACATGGTCTTCGGATTGAATCACGGTATCATGATGGGCAATAATAACCTGAGCACCTTTTATCAATTCATCGCTCACAGTATCGATATCAGTAATAAGGCGTTCTCGCCATGTTCCTTCGTGTTTTGGCAATCCCCTGACAATAGCACCGATCATAGCCCCCCTAGGAAGCTTAATATCCTCTATTTTTCTACCGGCCACTTTCGATGATTTCTCGTCACCATGAGCTACCAGCTCCAAAGCTTCTGCAGCACCCCGCCGCAAACTATGCACCGCAGCAACATCACCATGTCTAACGTAGGCCAGTAGCGAACCAATGGTAACTTGTGCAGGAGAAATAGCGATATCGATCCCACTACTTTGCATTAAATCCACATAGGCCTTCCGATTGATTAAGGCAATGACTTTATGAGCCCCTAGGCGTTTTGCCAGCAACGCGGACATGATGTTATTTTCATCATCATTAGTCAGCGCACAAAACATGTCCATTTCAGCAATATTTTCGCTTTCCAATAACGTTTCGTCCGTTGCATCACCATTTAACACCAAGGCGTTATTGAGCTCTGCCGCGAGCATCTCACACGCTTTAGGATTACGCTCAATAATACGAATCTGATAATCATTTTCTAATGTATGACTGAGACGTCTACCAATTCTCCCACCTCCTGCAATCATCACATGCTTCACGGGCCTATCCATGCTGCGCAATTCCCTTAAGACCTTCCGAATGTCATCAGCTGCGGCAATAAAAAAAACTTCATCATCCTCTTGGATAGTAGTATTTCCCTCGGGAATAATAGGGCGATCTTTCCGGAAAATTGCTACGACACGGGTTACTACATTGGGAATATGATTACGTAATTCTTGCAACTGTTGTCCGACTAGCGCTCCGCCTTGTAATGCTCGCACGGCTACCATACTGACCTTTCCCATAGCAAAATCTAGAACCTGCAGAGCTTCCGGGAATTCGATTAATTTCTCTATATATTCAGTCAGTATTTGTTCAGGAGAAATAGCATAATCAACAGAAAAAATTTCATCTGAAAAAATCTCTGGATTCTTTAAATATTCAGTCGAACGAATACGCGCAATTTTGGTTGGTGTATTGAACAAGCTGGCAGCTAATTTACACGCCACCAAATTCGTTTCATCGTGCTCTGTCACCGCTAAAATCATATCGGCATCCATAGCCCCCGCATCGACTAAAACGGATGGATGCGAAGCATTACCCACAACGGTACGCAAATCCAGCCGATCTTGCAAAATTGACAATCGCTCATGATTGACATCGACCATAGTAATATCATTTGCCTCACTCACCAGGCTTTCGGCAACCGATGATCCAACTTGGCCTGCTCCCAGAATAATAATCTTCAATTTAGAATCTATCCTGCGTTAAGTTTTTTCGTGCCATTTGTAATTTAACGATTTTTGTGTACCCAATCGCGCCATTGCATAAATAGCCCAGCATCCAAAGCCGCAATCACTGAGCGCCGCCAAGGTGAGCCTGCCCAATAATCTTCATGGTCAAATCCACACATTTTCCCCCCTGCCTCTTCAAGTATCAGGGATCCTGCGGCATAGTCCCAAGGCTTTTGCCCTCCGTGCAGATATAAATCAAAATAACCTGCCGCGATATAACACCATTCTAATGTACTAGCGCCGTAGTTACGCTGCGAAGCATAGGGTGGATATGCCGCAACGGTTGCCGCTAGTTTTCGATCCAAACGTTTCAAATCGACATTGGCCATGGCATTGGATAAATTTGGAACATACCTGTTAAGAGGCAACGGCATACCATTCAAAAAAGCACCGCCACCTTTTTGCGCATAAAACATTTCATGTGTGGCCGGATTATAAACCACCCCCAAAACACTTTTCCCCTGTACTAAATAGGCAACAGAAATAGCGAAATAGGGCAATCCATTGAAAAAATTTGAAGTCCCATCAATTGGATCCACACTCCACAAACCTTCATTGCCTTGCATCCACTGTAATTCCTGTTCTTCTCGTGACATTTCTTCACCAAGCAAAGGCGCTGGATGAATCTTCTGCAACGCATCGAACAAAGCAGTTTGTGCAGCCACATCGGCTTCGGTAAAAAAACTACCATCAGATTTATACTGTCGACCGACTCTCAAATAGCGCGGCATAATCACTTGTTGCCCGACTTCTTTAACCAGCGCAACAACTTTTTCTAGCACGTTTACTCCGTACGCCACTTAATCGAACAACCAATACTGGAAATCTGATCTTCCGGGCCACGACCCGTTTTGGCAACTTGCACCATTGCCTCGAATAAATCACGCCTTACATCCGGCGGTGCCGCTTCCTTACGCGATGCATCCAGCCGTCCGCGGTATTGCAACGCTAAATCGCTGTTGAAACCGAAAAAATCAGGTGTGCATACTGCACCATAGTATTTTGCGATTGCTTGCGTTTCATCCCAAACATATGGAAAAGGATAGTTGAATTTTTCTGCGATCAACTTCATGTTTGGAAATGAGTCTTCCGGATAATTCTCGGAATCGTTTGACATGATGGCAATGGTATTAACACCATACGACTTCAATTCATTGACATCACGAATGATGCGATCTTGCACAGCTTTCACATAGGGACAATGATTGCAAATAAACATTAGCAACAATCCATTCTTCCCTTTACAGGAAGCCAAGTTATAGCGCTTTCCATCAACTCCCAATAAATCAAAATCAACCGCCTTCCAGCCGAACTCACAAATTGGCGTTTCTAAACTGGCCATACTTTTCTCCTACCTCCATTGACTTTCATATAATTTTAATTTGCTTGTCAAAGTACTCTGCGCAAGCAACATTAAAGACTGAACATGCTATATTAGCATGACTCACTTTAGCGAAATTGTCTTGTCATTGACCTGAATTCACGTATCTTATGCACGCACGTTTTTATCATCCAGCCGAGATTACTGTTGGGCAGTGCATTGAACTCTCTCATGAAAACAAGCACCATGCGATGCGCACATTGCGATTAAGGAAAGGCGATTCAGTAACTTTATTTAATGGCCTTGGTGGCGAGTTTTTAGCGCACATCCAAGTCATTGATAATTCAGATGTTAAAGTACTTGTTGAAAAGTTTTTAGGGCAGGAACGTGAATCTTCCGTGGTGATTGAGCTTGCTCAAGCGATATGTACCAACGAAAAAATGGATTGGATCATTCAAAAAGCCGTAGAACTTGGCGTTAACCGTATCCAACCTATTTCTACCGAACGCAGTATCGTACAACTCTCCAATGAACGTGCTAATAAACGCCTGGTGCATTGGGAAAAAATCATTATTTCAGCTTGTGAGCAAAGCGGAAGAAATCTCTTACCAAAAATCTTCCCTTTGATTTCTCTGTCTAAATGGCTTGACCAAAAGCAATCAGCACACACTGATCGGGAAATGCGATTGATGCTATCACCCACCTCAGAGCAATATTTAAAAAATATCACTAGACCACCGAATAATGACAGTATTACACTTATGATCGGTCCTGAAGGTGGTTTCTCGCAAACGGAAGAACTATCCATCCTACAGGGTGAATATACTTCCATTCGCTTAGGAAATCGCATACTTCGCACAGAGACAGCAGGATTAGCTATTATTGCTGCAATACAAACATTATGGGGTGATTTCTGATTAACTGCCAAGTAATCCTATCCAATTTCTCCGAATTAATTTGAATACGCCAACCATTCCCAGCTTTGTTTCTTGGTTCCGTTCCGTTGCTCCCTACGTTAATACTTTTCGGGGAAAAATATTTATCATCGGATTTAACGGAGAAATGATCACCGACACAAAGTTTGTACACTTTATTCACGATATTAATCTACTGGCCAGTCTTGGTGTACGTTTGGTTTTAGTGCACGGCGCACGTCCGCAAATTCAATTACGTCTCGATGAATCGCAACTGGAAACACAAACCGTCATGGATATTCGCGTAACTGATCCTGCCGCATTACAATGCGTCAAAGAATCGGTCGGACGAATTCACCATGAAATTGCTGCATTGCTATCAATGGGATTACCCAATTCACCCATGGCAAATGCAGCGATTCGCGTATCGAGTGGTAATTTTGTTATTGCGTGCCCCTATGGTGTTATTGAAGGCATTGATTTATTGCATACCGGAAAAGTGCGAAAAATTAATGCACAAGCCATTAACACAAGCCTAGAACAAGGTGATGTAGTACTCATCTCTCCACTTGGATATTCACCAACAGGGGAAATTTTTAATTTGACCATGGAAAATGTAGCCACAGAAACAGCCATTGCGCTGCATGCGGAGAAGTTGATTTTTCTTTGGGACACACCTACCAAAGAAACAAACGATTTAGATAATCCATCAATATTGCCCCGCGAATTGACGGTCAAAGAGAGCAAAGCTTTTTTTAATAAAAAATCATCGCCTACTACATTTTCAGAAGAAGCTCTGCTTTTTCTCCAATGTGCCATTAAGGCCTGTGAATCTTCTGTTGATCGCGTACATTTAATTAGTCGCCATATTGACGGCGCGATCTTGCAAGAGCTTTTTACACATCACGGCATTGGCACGATGATTTCTAGAGAAACTCTGCAATCGCTCCGTGAAGCAAGAATTGAAGATGTCGGCGGAATTTTACAATTGATCGAGCCGCTTGAGATTGAAGGCATCTTGGTCAGGCGCGGGCGAGAACTACTCGAAGTCGAAATCGAACGATTTAGTGTCTTTGAGCATGATGGGGTAATTCTAGGATGTGCTGCATTGTATCCTTTTCTTGAAGAAAAAGCGGGCGAGCTTGCGTGTTTAGCCATTCATCCCGATTATCGCGATTTCGGGCACGGAACCCGGTTACTCAAATATATTGAAGCAAAAGCCCTTTCCCAAGGTATACAAACACTTTTTGTACTAACAACACGAACCACACACTGGTTTATTGAGCACGGTTTCACTGAAGTTACGCTGACTGAATTACCCAAATCAAAACAAAGCTTGTATAACTATCAACGGCGCTCAAAAATGTTACGCAAACAACTGTAATATCATTTCAACTGACCAAGCAATAACTTTTTATAACACTTTGCTAAACTATTTAACGTAAAACAATTTTTATTTTTCCACTGCTATGGAGTAAACACAAGCATGACTCGAATGGTTAGATGCATCAAACTTCAACAAGAAGCAGAAGGCTTAGACTATCAAACATATCCTGGCGAATTAGGCAAACGAATTTATGAGAACGTATCTAAAGAAGCCTGGAATCAATGGATTCAACATCAAACAATGCTGGTCAATGAAAACCGACTGAATCTTTCAGATATCAAAGCACGAAAGTATTTAGCCGAACAAATGGAAGCGCACTTTTTTGGTAGTGGCGCAGAACAACCAGTCGGTTACATCGCTACACAAA
This sequence comes from Nitrosomonas sp., assembly GCA_024281675.1. Taxonomy (GTDB): domain Bacteria; phylum Pseudomonadota; class Gammaproteobacteria; order Burkholderiales; family Nitrosomonadaceae; genus Nitrosomonas. Next base: position 196,635 of record JAMXAG010000003.1, on the reverse strand, counting down.
CGAAAGATTAAACCTTAATTAGAACGTCTTGGCTTCGGCAATTTTATCTCTTGCAATATCGGAGATCAATTTAACTTGCCCTCATCTCGATAAAAAACAACTCGCTATAAAATTTGTCAGCATCCTATTTATCCCTATCATACCCATACCCATACCTATTCAATAAGATATTTATCAAAAAGATTGGAAAAGTTTTATTGCACTTTATAAAAAAATAAGTATAATTAATAATTATTCTCATTACCATTAGTAATAAGCATCTTATTGGATTATTCTTGGCTGCTTTTATAGCGGGACACTAGACATTATGTATGTATGTATTTGCAAAGGAATAACTGAAAACAAATTGCGCGAAGCAATTCATCAGGGCGCTGATCGCATGCGGGACTTGAAAAGCACTCTAGGTGTTACAGAGCAATGTGGTCGCTGCGCATGTCACGCTAAACAAGTATTGGATGAAGCTTTATCTGAGAAATCGCAATTGCTGCACAACATGCAATCTCATTCAGCTTGCGCTTGCGATGCATACCTTTAGTTAGATTTGGCCCATACCTCCCTACTTGTGGCTTTACTATTCACATAATAAGTACTTTTCTGTTTAATAATTTTTTACTAACATCATTTTCATCAAACTTGAAAAAATACTCAAGATATTTACCAAGACAAGATTTCACTCCCTTCTTCCATCAATAAGACATTGTATTTTAGAATTTATCTTTCCGGGGCTCGCACTGTTGCATGATGCTCATATTTAATATTTGAGCCTGGAAAAATGGGTAGAAGTGAAAAATAAAATCATCATGACTGAACTAAGCTCTACCCAGAACATTTGGTTTCGTTACACTTTATTCTTTCTGAGTTTAGTGATAACCCTACTAGCACACCCTTTGCATGCGGATATGCCCGATGCTCAAAAATCCCTTACACGTACATACCAAATATCGGCAGGTTATTTAAGCGATGCTTTAAAGCAATTTTCGCATCAGGCCAATATCAAGCTCAATATTGATTCAGCAATCTTAGAAGGTAAAGTAACACATGGATTAGAAGGCGATTTTGAGATCAAATCCGCGCTAGACCGGCTACTAGTGGGTTCAGGCTTACAAGCCATTCAAAGTGCCGACAATAGTCATCGCTATGTTATTCAAATCAAATCCGATGCTCCGGTCGAACCGGCTGTTACTACGTTGCCTTCTATTGTAGTCACTGCAAACAACACCAATCGCTACGCAGCCACCAGCACCAGCACAGCCACAAAAACCAACACACTGCTACGCGACGTACCGCAAGCCATTTCGGTAGTTACCAATGAATTAATCAAGGATCAATCTATTCGCAGCTTGAGTGATGCAGTTCGCTATGTTCCCGGTGTAGGCGTGTCACAAGGTGAAGGAAATCGAGATGCACTGGTTTTTCGCGGCAATCGATCTACCGGAGATTTTTTTATCGATGGTATCCGTGACGATGCTGAATATTATCGTGATCTTTACAATACCGATCGCATCGAAGTACTGAAAGGCGCCAATGGTATGATTTTCGGCCGCGGCGGGTCAGGTGGCGTGGTTAATCGCGTGACCAAAGAAGCCAATTGGAATCCCAGTAAAGAATTTTCATTTCAAGGCGGATCGTATAATCAGAAGCGCATGACTGCCGACGTCGGTTACGTAATTAATGATAGAGCCGCATTACGCTTGAATGCAGTATACGAAGATGCAGGAAGCTTTCGTGACGGCGTGAATATGGAACGACTCGGTATTGCACCGACAGTTACTCTCAAGCCAACAAATCGCACTAAAATCGTCGCTAATATGGAAAGATTTCACGATGATCGCACAGCCGACCGTGGCATTACGTCGGTTATCGGACGTACTGGAGAAATCACTGGTCCCGTGGATGTCCATCGATCGCAATTCTTTGGCGACCCTAGACGCAGTCACGCCAACATTGACGTTTTGTCATTCAACACCTTTATTGAACACAAATTTGAATCCGGAGTGACACTGCAAAACCGAACCAACTATACAACATACGACAAATTTTACCAAAATGTATTTGCAAGCGGAGGCGTTGACACACTCTCGTCTGTTTCTTTAGGTGCTTACAATAACACCACAACACGCGACAATGTATTTAATCAAACCAATTTGCTGTATTCATTGAACACCGGCCCCATTTCCCATACCTTAATGGCAGGCATAGAAGTTGGTCGACAAGAAACACACAATCGACGTGAAACCGGTTTATTTGACAGTAGAGATGCTTCATCGACCAGTATATCGGTACCCTTAAGCAATTCGGTAACCCATTTACCGATTGCTTTTCGAAACAGGAATTCTGGCGGTGATGTGGATGCACTCAACCGCAGTGTTGTGAATGTCACATCCCTGTACATCCAAGACCAAATAGAAATTATCCCTCAATTACAGGTTATTGCTGGAGTACGCTACGATTTATTTGAGGTTGATTTTCAACAAAAGAATGGCCCACGCGATCATTTAAAAACCAGGGATGATCTAATAGCCCCTAGATTTGGAGTCGTTTTCAAACCCTTTGACCCCATCTCATTTTACGCCAGCTACAGCCAAGCCTATGTACCTCGAGCTGGGGATCAATTGGCCTCACTCAATGTCACGATAGAAACATTAAAGCCCGAAAAATTCACCACGTTAGAAACTGGCGTAAAATGGGACATTCGCCCCGATTTAGCCCTGACCGGAGCCGTTTACCAACTGGATCGCACCAATGTCATCAACTCAGTTACCCCTGGCCAAACCTTTCTATCCAAAGGTCAACGTACTCATGGCGTTGAAATCACCCTGACTGGCCAACTCACCCCCAAGCTCAGCGTTATGGGTGGTTATGCCTATCAAGTCGGTGAACTCACTAATGATGTTTTTGCGGTAGCCAAGAAAGGCGCTTCTGTCGCCGAACTTCCGCGCCATACTTTTTCCGTATGGAGTCGCTACGATTTCACACCGAGAATTGGCGCAGCATTTGGCGTTATCTACCGCGATGACATGTTTGCTTCCCTGACTAACAAAGTGAGATTACCCGACTTTACGCGAGTCGATGCAGCATTGTTCGCGCAATTGTCAAAAAGCTTCCGTGCGCAATTAAATATTGAAAATTTACTCGATACCAAATACTTTGCTGCAGCGCATAACGACTTCAATATTTCACCGGGAGCTCCCATTACCGTTAGAGCATCATTGATTGCAAATTTCCAGTAAATTTACATCTCAATAGGAAATTGATGATGCATCAATGAGTTCTACTCAGTTTTTAACTTCACCCCTGTCTCGTATATAATGCATACTGATTGGCATGATTAATTGCCAAAAACCGATTTCCGAATTGAGTGTCAAAATTCATATTTGATAATCGCATTCAATACAGTTCTCCAATAACAATGATCTTTCGATCACCCAACTGAAATTATAAAAACACAATCCAATGAATGTTTTTTATGAAGAAGCCGGCACTTTTAAAGTAGGTGCCGTATTGCTCGACAATAATTCTTCACTACAAGTTGAAGCAATTCATGGCAAGCGCTCTAAAATTAAAGCGAATTCAGTGTTATTTCAGTTTGAAACACCCTCTTTGTCGGAGTTTATGCACAATGCGCAAAAATTGGCTGATGAATTGGATGCGAATTTTCTCTGGGAATGCAGTACGCAAGACACCGAATTTTCCAATATTAATCTAGCCACCGAATACTTTGGTCACACACCAACAGCACTTGAGTCGGCAGCAACTCTGCTGCTACTGCAAAGTGCGCCAATGTATTTTTATAAAAAAGGCCCGGGGCGCTATAAAGCAGCCCCTCCCGATGCCTTAAAAGCTGCTTTAGCGAGTCAAGAAAAGAAACGGCAGCAGGCAGAACAACAAGCGCACTACGCGGAACAACTCAAACGCTTCATGTTGCCTAAGGAATTTTATTCCATAATCAATGACCTGCTATACAAGCCCGACAAGAATTCAATCGAATGGAAAGCACTTGAAGCTGTTAGTTTAGAAACTAAGCTCACAGCAGTTGAGTTATTGAATAAATGTGGTGCAATTCCATCCACACACGATTACCACTTTAATCAATTTATCTTTGAGCATTTTCCAGATGGCACCGACTTTAAAGACTTGGATTTGCTAAATGTTATTAATCAGTTCGATCATTTACCTATTTCGGATGTTGCTGCTTTTAGTATTGATGACGCAACAACAACAGAAATTGATGATGCTTTTTCCATTACCCAGCTCCCTTTTGGAAGTTTCCGCATAGGCATTCACATAGCTGCGCCCGCGCTCGGAATTGCACCCGAATCTTCGCTCGATAGATTAGCTGCAACACGCCTTTCGACGGTTTACTTGCCCGGTAACAAAATCACCATGTTACCCGATGATATCATCCATCATTTCACGCTCAGTGAAAATCGATTAAGCCCTGTGGTATCACTATACCTTAACGTATCAGATGACTTTAGCATCGTTAGCTGTGAAAGCAAACTTGAAAGAATAAAAATCGCCGCAAACTTGCGCAGCAACCTATTAGAAACACAATTTAACGAAACAGCCTTAAATAAAGGAGAAATTCTTCACCCATTTAGCTCGGAATTAATTTTATTGTGGAAATTTGCTTGCAAAATGGAAGCTTCGCGTGGCAAAGCCAATGATAATAATGACAAGATTGATTATAGCTTTGAAATACAAAATGACCGTGTCACTATCAACGAGCGCAGGAGAGGATCCCCCATCGACAAAGTGGTATCTGAACTCATGATTTATATTAATACCGAATGGGGCAAGCAACTCAGTGATGCAGGCATTACGGGTATTTTTCGTAGTCAAAACAACGGCAAAGTAAGAATGAGCACATCCCCTGCTCCGCATCAAGGATTGGGTGTTTCGCAATATGCTTGGAGCAGTTCCCCCATGAGACGCTACGTCGATTTAATCAATCAGAGACAAATTATCTCACTGCTGCGTGGTGAAACACCTTTCTACAACAAAGAAAGCGCCAATCTTAGCGTAACGATTAATGATTTCGAAACAAGCTATGGAATTTATAATGAATTTCAACGTACTATGGAACGATATTGGTGTTTGCGCTGGCTGTTACAAGAAAACATGGAAACCATCAATGCACAGGTCATTAAAGAAAATTTGGTAAAATTTGACCATCTTCCACTTATTACTCGAATAGCCTCATTACCTGAAATCGTGCCTGGCTCCTATGTCAAACTTAAATTATCCAAGATCGATTTACTTGAACGGAATCTTCACGCTGAATTCGTTCAGAAAACTAATATTTAATTTGCTCATAAGATGACAATACCCATCATCTATTTACAATCACTTTCTTCCTAAGCACTGATTTTTGTTTATTGCGCACATTAAATGAAATCTGTATTAACTGTTAGTTCTGAACACTTCAGAAACAATCGCATGTCGGCCGCCATGGCCATTTCTTTACTTTTACACCTGATTGTTTTGGTTGGCTTGACTTTTCAATTCCCAAAACCACTACATAATAAAATCAGCACATCGCTGGAAGTCGTGCTAGTCAATAAGCAAACCCAGACCAAGCCCACCAAAACACAGCTTCTTGCGCAAGATAACCTGGATGGTGGTGGCAATACTGATAAAAATCGGCAAGCGAAAACACCATTCCCCATACTTCCAAAAAACAAACCATTGAGCAAGGAAGCTGCTGCACAGAAGAAAGTGGAACAACTTGAAGAAGAAGCCAAAAAATTGATGGCGGCCGTAAGCACCAAACCAGAAATTAAACCCATCGAACCCCCAAAAGATAAACCGGATAACACTCCAGATCTTGCGAATGCAATTGATGCCCATGAATTATTATCGCGTAGTTTGGATATTGCTCGATTAAAAGCACAAGTTGATCAAGATTACGATGAATATCAAAAACGCCCGAAGCGAAAATTTGTCGGTGCACGCACCAAAGAATACCGATTTGCGCGCTATGTTGAAGATTGGCGCATCAAAGTTGAACGGATAGGCAATTTAAATTATCCAGAAGAAGCGAGGAAAGGAAAATTATATGGAAACTTACAACTTACCGTCAGCATTCGTGCAGATGGAAGTTTAGAAAGTATTGAGATTAATCGCTCCTCCGGCAAAAAAATTCTTGATAATGCCGCCATCAACATTGTCAAGCTATCCGGACAAAATGGTTTTGCCCCTTTCCCTCCCAATATTAGTCAAGATACCGACATCCTGCATATTACCCGTACATGGGTATTTGCTCCATCCGATACATTAATCAGCCGATAATGATGCTTGATCAGTACGCAGTAATTGGCAATCCTATTTCACACAGTCAATCCCCCCGAATACACGCTATTTTTGCGCAACAAACAAGTCAATCGATGGAGTATTCAGCGATTCTTGCACCACTGGATCAATTTAAAATTACAGTAATGCAGTTCATTCAACAAAGCGGCCGTGGCATGAATGTAACGGTTCCTTTCAAGCTGGAAGCTTATCAAATCGCCACTCGATTAACCGAACGTGCATCTCTCGCACAAGCAGTAAATACTTTAAAGTTTGAGAACAACGAAATCCTTGGGGACAATACCGATGGCATAGGATTGATACATGACATCACTCGCAATTTGACAGTAGATCTAGCTGCAAAACGCATATTGTTGATCGGCGCTGGCGGAGCCTCACGCGGTGTAATCATGCCTTTATTGCAACAAAAACCCTTCCGGTTAGTTATTGCCAATCGTACTTTTGAGAAAGCTAAAACATTACAACAACAATTTAAATACTACGGAAATATTACCGCTTGTGATTTCGATAATCTATCCAATCAGGCATTCGATATTGTTATCAATGCCACTTCAGCCAGTTTGCAAAATACCTTCCCTGACATACCCGCATGTATCTTTGCTGAAGATAGCTTAGCCTATGACATGATGTATCACGCCGAACCGACCGCTTTCTTGAGATTTGCTCAACAATGCGGTGTTAGTCGATTGGCAGATGGAATCGGTATGTTGGTTGAGCAAGCTGCGGAATCCTTTTATGTATGGCGCAATGTACGTCCGGAAACACAATCGGTAATTGCAATACTAAAATCACAAACTTACATGAGCCGATCTACTCATCCAAACCAAGCAAGTAATTCCAAATAAATAAAAGAATATTCACGAAATCAACGCTTTCCTGTAAAATTCGCGATTCAAATTTCATTCAAATGCTCAATTGAATTGATTATTTGAAATAAAATGTAACAACTCATCGATATATGGCGTAGTCGCAATCTTTTTTTGATTCGCGTTCTACTCCTGATAACCTAAGTGATTAATCATCTCAGAAAAGGAAATAACTTTATGGCAACAACAAACATACCAGGTTACACCTATGGTAGTGCAGATCTAAAAAAATCCCCCCTGTCAATAGACGATTTTGCAAAGCTCAAACAAGCATCTTTATTTGGTGATGACGATGTTCGTTATTTGAAAATGTCACATGACATCCTAAAAGATCAAGTCGAACAAATCCTGGATGTATGGTACGGTTTTGTAGGTTCCACACCTTTCTTATTGCACTACTTTACCAATGCAGCTGACGGCACACCGAATATGGATTATCTAGGCGGAGTAAGAAAACGTTTTGGACAATGGATTCTAGATACTGCTAAAGGTGAATACGATCAAAATTGGTTAAATTACCAATACGAAATTGGTTTGCGCCATCATAGTGCAAAGAAAAACAAAACCGATAACGTAAAATCAGTGCCCATCATTCACGTGCATTACATTTTTGCGCTATTAATTCCAATCACCACAACATTGCGTCCATTTCTTGAGAAAGGTGGCCATTCCCGTGATGATGTTGATCGTATGCAAGATGCCTGGAGAAAATCTGTTTTGATACAAGTTATATTATGGTCTCAGCCTTACATCAAAGACGGTGAGTTCTAGAATAAAATCTGCGCTCATTCGCCGTAATAAAACATAAATACCCATTCATCTGTAATCAGATGAATGGGTATTTAATTTTAAGGAATCTTTAGACTGAGGGCCTTTTTCTGCAATTCACTAAATAAAAAACCGGTGAAACAAGCAGTTCATGCATAAACATATTAGCAATCAGTTTTATTCTAAACAATCTTTGACTGATCAATCTATGCAAGCAGAGCATCAAATCTACTCAAAACCTAGAATACTCCGTAAATAACCGCGCCGATAACAATAAAAATAGCGGTTGAAATAAAGAACAGTCTCAATACTTGCGCATCTGTTTCTCTTCTGTTAACACCACTTTCGTTTTGCATCCTTCTCTCCTTATTATTTAAAAACTATAAACAACCCCGTTTCTAAATTTAGAAACGTTTCCCCTACCTTCATGATCATACCTATTGATCATGCACCTCTCACTTGTTTATTACATCAACCGATGTAATAAACAAGTGAGCATGGTCAGTTCACAATGATTTTATATCATACATTCGATACGTCAATCACATTGACTTTTGAATTCTAACTCACATTTATCAACAATGAAAGTATTGAAATAACATCCAACCACCTTTACGCACTGTTATAACGTTAAAGGCCTTACATAGCCAGTCAATTCAAGATAACCTTGTCCAACCGAACGATTATCTTTGATCAATGTTACAGCACCTTCCCAGTAAACTGCGCCAGTGGATTGCCTGGAATCCAGTTCTTGATCATCCATGAGCGGTATCAGTTGCCACTCAATTTCACCTGTACGAATACGCATGGAAACAGGGTATACCGCTTCGGTATGCGGTGATTCCCACATACGAATAGGTGTAAACTCAATTTCATTGGCAGTAAAGAAACGCATCTCTCCAGAAACCTCTCGAAGCGCAGCATAAGCCCATATCCGATCACCTTTTTTGCCACGAATTTGGAACATCATCAATGCGGAACCATCATCCAAATTCGCGCCTATCCAGTCCCATCCATCCGCATCTGAATCGAGATAAGCTGTTGACCACTCATGATCCAACCAAGCCACGCCGTCCACGCTGAACGATTGATGATTCTTGAACACTGTACCGGTAGTACTTAAATGTGGTTCGCTATAGTAATAACTTGCCTGCTCTGGTTTGGGACCCTTGCGAGAAAAACCCTGATCACCTTGCAGCATTGGTTTTTGTGTTGGCCGTAACGATAGTTGCAAGCCGAAATCTTCCGAACGCATATCCACTTGATAAGTTCCGTTCTCTTCGCGAACCAGAAACCAATCATCCAACTTCACACCCGTATTTCCTTGTTTCGAATAAGCCAAATCAAAACCTTCACGCGCAGTTTTTTCCCGGTGCATTAATCGACCCACTGCAGGGTCCGATAGCGCCAAATGTGCAATAACCACATCTTTCGCGGCAAATCGGCTCGGATTCCCGAAATTCAAGTCTGTCGCATAGCGAAAAAAAGTCACCTGAAAACCAAATTTCTTTTTATCGTCCGTCTCGAGCCATCCAGTGATATACCACCACTCGAGGCGAAAATCCGGATGAGCTCCATAATCGTTCGGAAAAACCAACAAATGATCAGGTAAAACCGGCAATAAGCGCGAAGACAGCGCCGAATCATTGACTGTCATTACACTGATCATCAGAAATAACAAGCCGATCAACATAACGAATCGTTTCTTATTTTTTTTGTACGATTGTTTCATTACCAATCCTCCCGAACGGCTTGTATTACTTGCTTTGAAACCGCGCGTCGCCCTGCCAATAATGCCGTACATGTTGCAGTAATCAGCATAACGATTGCGATCATTATCAACCAACCCCAGGGTAAGTACATTTGCATTGTCCAATGGAATGATTGTGGATTAATGATAAAAATCAGAACTAAACTGATTCCCCAACCGAGCAAAAATCCAAACATAATACCCAAGCTTGTCAACAAACCACCTTCCGTTGCCAACATGAGTAAGATTTGGTGTCGCGTCATGCCAATATGCCGCAGCATGCCGAATTCTTTAGCACGTGCCAGCATTTGCGCAGAAAAACTCGCAGCCACGCCGAACAATCCAATAATGACCGCAACCAATTCAAGCAAGTAGGTAACCGCAAAACTACGATCGAAGATTTCTAGACTAATTGCTCGCAAATCACTTGATCGAGAAATCTCCAATTCCTTACCAAAAGGTAATTGTCGTAATTGCTCAATCACTTGTTGCATTGACACATTGGCTTGCAACCACAATGCAACCGTATTCACGGTGGAATCACCTGTAATGGTTCGATAATCATCCAATTGTATTTGTATCGCACCGAACTGACGCCCGTAATCACGCCAGACAGCCACTACCATAAACTCATGCGTGCTCGCACCAATCGGCAACATCACTCGCTCCCCAACCTGATAACCATATAAATCCACCATGGCTTCCGATACCCAAACAGGTAAAACATTCTCCGGCAGTGAATCCAATGCTATGACTGCATGTGTTTCATCATTAATGATAGGCAATGTATTGCGCGGATCTATTCGATCGATCGGACGCGCAAATAGGGTCACCTCCGGTCTATCGACATCGAATAATACTTGCTGTGTACGAAAAAAATCCACTCGAGAAAAAGCTGGAAACGCAGAGATGATTTGTTGTGTGTCTAAATGAAAACCACCGAGATCTCCAACAGCAGCAGTACGCACATAAAGATCAGCAGGCAACACACGATCTAACCATTGATCAACCGATTCACGGAAACTCGTTACCATAATAGCCATCGCAACCATCAAGCTGAAACTCGCCAATATACCTCCTAGCGCAATCGATGCATGATTAGGCGCATTCTCTAACCGCGCCAAGGATAGAAACCCAACAGCGCCCATACGGATATGTCTTCTAAAAGTAACAGTAGCAGCAAAAAGCCAAGTGATTACATGCGGTATTAAAGCGATACTGCCAATTAATAACAGCGCAATGGCCAAATAGCCAAAAACCGGCAATCCATTCAAAACAGGTAATTGCGTGAAGATGACAGCAAGACACAAACCCATTATGGCAAACCAAGGAAACGATGTTTTTTTCATGGCGGCATCTTCACTGCCTAATTTCAATGCCAATGCAGGTTTTGCGCGCGCAGCTTCCAACGCGGGCACAATACTTCCCAATAATGTCACACCCAATCCAACCACAAAATAGATCAAAGCAGTCCAAATTTCAAAATTAATATCGGGTTTAATACCTGGAAAGAAACTACTGCCTAAACTTCCCCCAAAGAATTCAATCACACTGACGGCAATCGCATATCCCAATACTACTCCTACAATCGAGCCGAGTATTCCCAGCATCATTCCTTCTATCATCACTTGCCAAAGTAGTTGGCGGCGGGTAAAACCTAATACCCGCAGCAATGCAAATTGCTGACGGCGGCGTATGATCGAGAGCGCTTGTGTCGAAAACACTAAAAAGCTTCCGGTGAATAAGGCCACCAGCGCCAGCATGTTCAAATTGACACGATAGGCACGTGACATATTGGCCACCCGTGCTTCTTGATTTTCCAATTCAACTACCGCATAGGATGTTCCTAGATGCTGTTCCAATTTATCCTTAAATACAGCATGATTTACACCGTCTTTTAATTTCAACTCAACACGCGACAACTTACCCAAATGCTGTAAGCGCCATTGCGCCGCACCAATATCCATCACGGCAATACTTTGCCCACTTCTGGCGCGCACCAAACCACCCGCAACACGCAATGACACGGATTGTATTCCAACATGGAATGACAGCGTATCGTTTTGTTTCACTTCTAACCAAGACATTGCCGCTGGCGATAAAAAGATCGTGTCATCTGCCAACCGATCCATTGCCTTCCCCTCTTCGGGAACACCTAACAAATCGGGGGCAATTTGTGCTGCACGAAACATATCGATGCCGATTACTTTCAATTTGTAATCGCCGCGGGCTTGTCGTTTACCGGGCATCGCAATATCCAATTCCAGCACCGGATTGGCTACTGCCACACCATCATAAACCGCCAATTGAGGATAAAGCGCCTCATCCATTAAAGCAGTCTTGGCACGCACCAATAAATCCGACTGTCCAGACAGGTCCTTACTAGCAGCGGAAAATTCGTTAAATGCAGCACTATTGAGCAAATGAATCGAGAATCCCATTGCAACACCAATCGCAATCGCCAACAAAGTAACCAATGCTTGGCCGATATGCGACCGCCACTCACCCACGAGTAACCAGCGGTTTAACATCATTGTATTTCCTGTTTTCATAAACTCATCGGATGTAAACCATCTTTACGCAAATTCATGACACGATCAGTTGTCGCCGCGGCCATATGCGAATGTGTCACGATAATCGCGCTAGCGTTATTCGCATTAATTTCAGCGCGTATTAATTGCAAAATCTCCTGCGCGGTATCGGGATCGAGGTTTCCTGTGGGCTCGTCAGCCAATATCAACTTAGGACGATGAATCAAAGCCCGTGCAATGGCTACACGTTGCAATTCACCACCGGAGAGTTGACGTGGAAAATCCTGTCCTCGCCCCTGCAAGCCAACTTGATCGAGCATCTGCTCAGCATGCTGTAATGATTGTCCATTAAGTAGCAACGGCAAAGCAACATTTTGCAGCAATGTCAAATGTGGCAGAACATGAAAGGCCTGAAAAATAAAACCGAACCGCTCACGGCGCAATTGCGTTGCCGCATCATCACTCAATGAAGAAATAGCGACACCATCAATAAGTACCTCTCCGGAATCAGGCGTATCCAGGCCCGCAATTAGATTCAGCAATGTCGATTTCCCCACACCGGACTCACCCATGATGGCCACATACTCACCCGCTTTAAGCGTAAAGATTAGATTGTCCAATACCTTCCGCCCTTGCGGATAAGCTTTGTTAATATTGCGTAACTCTAGAATATTTAAAGACATTGCGGTCACTTCACTCTGTATAGAAAAAAACGATCAGAAATTTTGCAAAATAAAGCAGTGCATGATTTTTCAGATCAAGTTATGCTTAACTGTATCACGTTAAAATAACCGATGGTGCTGCTAAAAATTTGAAATACTTTGCGGTTAGAAATTGCTAGAGACCTTACCTATCGTTGTAAAAAATTAATTTTTGGAAGCACGATCCTAAAAAAGGAGAAAAATCATGCCTCGCGCCAGCGCACGTCACATTTTGGTAAAAACCGAAGAACAATGCCAATCACTTAAAACAGAAATAGAAAATGGTGCTAGTTTTGGCGAGCTTGCCAAACAACACTCACAATGTCCATCTGGACAGCAAGGTGGAGATCTGGGCGAATTCGGTCGCGGACAGATGGTAAAAGAATTTGATACGGTTGTATTCAGCGCACCGGTTGGGGAAGTGCAAGGGCCGGTAAAAACACAATTTGGATATCACTTGCTGGAAGTAACGAAGCGCAGTGATTAACAAACAGAATAAGGTCTTTGCTTAAGAAGCTAAAACTTATTGGTCATACCAGCGTTTGGTGTGATAAAAAACTATTTAGCACATCCAAGAATTCGGTGTGCTCTGAGTTTCTGCATCAGCGATTACTTCTTCCTGGCCACCAGCACGCCATCTCGGATAGGATTAATGAAAGTTTCGAATTCAGCATCATCAAAAATCATCTGATTATGCTTTATGATGGCTTTCGTCGCCCTACTGATAGCGCCAACATCATTTTGTGTAATCACGCGCCCGCTCCACAAAACATTATCAGCAATATACAAACCACCCGGACGTATTCTGTGTTTCGCCATTTGCCATATTTCCGGATAAGCTTCTTTATCAACATCGTTATAGCAAATATCAAACATACCTTCAGTCGATAAAAAAACATCCTGGGCTTCTCCAATTTGAAAATTGAGCCGTTGCCACAAACCGGTACTCGCCAGATAGTGCTCGGCTGCAGCCTGATTGGCTGGATTGATATCGCTGCAAATCACTTGGCCTTCAGCACCTACCGCTTTAGCAAACCAATAAGCAGAATAACCATAGCCACTGCCAAATTCAAAAACACGCCTTGCTTGAATCATTTTAGCTTGCGTTGCCAAAAAAATTCCGACCAAACGATTGACGATCGGAAAGTTCTGTTGCTTCGCAAATGCTTCCATCTCAAGTAATACGGAGTCATCCGTAAGTGATGCCAAGGTACGCATATAACTTTCAATCTCGGGGTGAACTATGGGCAGAATGATATCCATTTGATTCTTTTCTTGCTTCATACAAGCTTCCTTATTTCAATTCTGTATCAATCCTTTGCTTTCTGGCTATCAGGACACATTCTTCGCCTGACTGCTTGTCCAACACAAATGCAATGCGTGCAAACAGTTGGAACCAGAATCCTCGAAAAATATCACGATAGGTAATCGATTGCTGCTGTTTCGTAACGGAATCTGTGGGTACAAAACTATTTTGACCGATACCAAAAGCAGTAATCGGTGTTGTCCATGATTTTTGGCACTGAAAACCCGATTTTTGCATCAATCGTGTCAAAGTTTTTGAAGTAAACAAATGGAGATGCCTAGGTGGCTCCAACCCTCGCCAACCAGCGCGAAATTTCCGATGACCATAGCTATCCACATTAGGTGTAAGTAATATGATAAGGCCATCTTGCTTTAGTAATCGAAAGCAAGATGCTAATAAAGCAGCCGGATCATATACATGCTCAATGACATGACTCATCAGAATCACATCATATTGCTCAGAAATATTTAAACTCTCGAGCGAGCCCAAGTAAACGAATATTCCTAAGTTATGGGTTACGAATTCGTAAGCTACAGGGTCAATTTCTTGACCGGTCACTTTCCACCCCAAATCACGCAATCTATTTAATCGTTTACCATTTCCACACCCAACTTCCAGCAAGCTTCCATGCACGATATCATCGAGATACATGCGTTTATATCGCTGACGTTCCTTATACAGTCCCAATAAACTGAATCGATGTAACACAGTGCGTAGGATCTTTAACCAACCGGTCAGGTGCGTATCATTTGCATCGTGTGTGTAATAATTTCGATAAACCTTGCCTATATCATCCACATGCGGCCTTGGGTCAAGCCAGACATGACCGCAATTTATTGCAGTACATTTCTTAAAATTCCATTCACCAGGTGCACCAAACCAATGATCAACACAATTACGATAAATGATTGCTCCACCTTCACCGCATAAATAACAAACAACATTGGTTTCGGTAGTGATAGGAAACGTATTGTTTTGCATGTGTCAGCAATAACCGTTCAGAAATCGCCCAATAAGTCTTTTGTGTTGCACATATTAGCGAGGAATGAACTTGAGATTTCCCGTAGTCTTGCCACAGGAATAGGCGTAGAGCAGCGGAGCAAATTTATTGTCATTATTCTCTCCAACGCATAGCTATCGCTGTCATCATCAGCAAAAATAAGGAAGTTCTACTAAAGATCAGGAAGGTATCAGCAAGCCCTGCTACTAATACATAGCTCATCAAGCCAATACCCAATATCGCAAGGCCATTTTTTTCGAGGATACGATACCAACTCCAGAACAAAAATACTAATGCCGACATGCCCAGCAATCCCAAATGCATACCAATCTCAATCCAATCGTTATGATAGTGTGCTGTTTCCTGGAATCTTGGCAAATCTTTATAGCGACCTTCTTTATAACTTTGAATGGTCTTCTCAAAGTATCCTGCCGCCGCACCCGTTCCATGCCCGAGTAAGGGACGTTCTGCAATGCCATGCAACCCCACATCCCACATCGCAATACGGTAACCAAGACTGGAATCGTAATGGCCTTGTTGCATCCATTCGAAATCGCTTTTAGCTTGTACCCAACGTTCCTGAAATACTGTGCTATTCAGGGCAAAGATAATGGTAACAGTCAGTAATGATAACAGGACGGTCGCCAACCTCAAACGTTGCCCCCTGTAATAACAAAAAAACATGGCCACCGCTGCTATCAAGGCAGCACAAAGAAAAACCCTGCTATTCTGATAAAATTGGATCAGCAGTATGGCAAATGCAAGAATCCACAGCAGTGCTTGCACAAACAGGGATCGACTCATACACGAAACTCCAATCAGAGTCACAAAACCCACACCAAGCATCGCCGAAAAACCCAAATATGACATCGCCAATAGCGGCACACCTTGTGTATCCAAAGCAATCAACTGATACATTCCCAAAATGAGAACGGCTACGTAACCGAGTATCAATCCTACCAATGCCCAAGGCAGTCGCTGCTGATTCAGAAGTGAATAGTAAGGAACAAAAATCAATAACATGAAATACTTCACCCATTTCATGCGATCATCTTCAAATTGCCCGCTCCATGACAAACCCACTATCAACAACAAACAGAGCAGCAAGAGCGCTTGAACCAGTGGTTCTCGGATAGTTTGGCGTAAACGGAGCAAACCGCCATCCATAATCCAAGCTACCACCAATAAGGGAAAAACAATGAGATTAAGCACGCCATGCCAAAACCCTAAACCGACCAATACCAATACCAATCGAATCGATACCTCTTGCCAGTTAGAATTAACGTACATAAAATTCATTGAAAATAATTTTGTATAAAGATTTTATACCGTAAGTAGCAAAATCCCACCAGGAAAGGCGGCTTTACACCCTACACTTTTATAGCAAAAAGTTGCTAACAGAATCGCTGCAAAATAACGAATGTCCGTCATTACTAGCATAGAAATTTAAATCAATTTGCCCACTCTCGTAGTTTAAGTTTGTTGAGACGAACAAATCCTTTCAGTAGTATTTGCCATACCCATGGAACCCCCGCCAGCATCCAGACTGCAGAAATACGTTTATCAGCACGTGATTGACCTCTCAACATTAAGCGAAGCATATTAAACAAATTGGCAGAAACATTGTGCATTTGCAAACACGATAGCTGCGGCGATGATAATGGCGTCAACCAATAAACACTTCCGCCACGCTGCATAACGACATTCAAGTTATTGGTCAACTCGGGCGACAAATCCAGCAAAGAATACTTACAAGAAATCAATAAGATATTTTTTTTCGCATCGGGATAACGGAAAAAGTAGTACGCACGATTGCGTGCAACCAGCGCTCGAAAATCCTGCCCGCGGCCAAATGAAGCGCCACCTTTATGATGGATATAACAATCCGCATGAATACCCACGCGCCAACCTTGTTCGATCAAGCGGCGCCCCAGGTCAGTATCTTCGTAGTATCCGCGGCCAAATTCCTGGTCAAAACCCCCAATCGACATAAAAAGCTTACGTCGAACCAAGAAACCATAGCCTTGAAAACGGTAAGTCGTAATATAACCACCCGTTTGGCGCTGATACTGACTGGGATGATAATGAAAGAAAGAATCGTGTACTGGACTAACAATCGCAAGCTTCTCATCTTGTTGCAACGCATTGCATAGCGTCGGCAGAAAATTTTCTCGCAATTCAGTATCTGAATTAAGCACCAGTACCAGATCGGCATCGGAACGCGCAACTGCTTCGTTGACCGATTGACCGTACCCTAGATTTCTCAAAGCATGATGCACATGTACTTGTGTGTAGGTCAATCCATCCAGCATTTCGCGTGTTTCTACATTGGAAGCATCGTCTTGAATCCATACTGTATGAATGGATTGATTCAGATGCGCGATTACCGAATCAATGCAGCGTTTTACTATATCGGGAGAATTATAAACAGGAATAACAACATCAACAGACAATAGGCTTGGTTTGTCCATAGCCAATATCAGCTTCTTTCAAAAATCAAATAAGCTTCACCCCAATTTCTAGTTGATTTTTGTTTTACTTCAAACCCGGCTTGTTGCATAAGCGCGAGCGCTTCATTACGTTCACTTTCAGTACCCAACTCAACGATAATCGATTTCAATGCAGGATTTTTCAGAATAGAGGCCGCACCTTTCAGAATAGCGATTTCCAAACCATCCACATCGATTTTGATATAGTTTGGGCAAGGAAACTTCCACTGACCGCACAAATCATCCAGTGTTACACCGAACATACCTTGCGTATGTGTTGCTGATATTTTCATATTTTCTAGATCTTCAGCACCAAATTGCGACCGATTGCCCCCTGGAATAAATTTCGGAATATACAGTTTGGAAAATTCACTTTGCCCAGATATCGCTACACAATAGGATAAAATATTATCACTTAAGTTATTGAAGAATATATTCTTATTGAGTGCATAATAATTATTGCTCTGGGGTTCGAAAGCATAAACCCGAATCTTGTCGCCATATTTCTTTGCTGGATACAAAGAATACTGCCCAATGTTCGCGCCAATATCAAAATAACAAGAATTTGGCTCGAAGCTATCCAACCAATCCAGCGTATCTGGTTCTTTAACTGAATAGGTTTTTGCGCGATTCAAAGTACGCAGATGGTCTACTGAAATCAAAATAGATTGGTCTCTGACTGGGACCTTTACATAGCCCCCTTTCAGTTTATACGCAACCACAACTAATTCATTAATAATCTCTTTAATTGACACTATGTATTTTCTTTTAGGTTAACTTACATTGACATTAATTGATGGTCATCATGCAACAACATCACTCCGCTGATTTTTCAAGTAAAGCCACAAAGCGCGACAGGACGTTACCATCCGGAACATCCAGTATCTCTTTCAGAAAACGCTGTCGATTTTCTTCCACGTAAAAGGAATCCAGTCCTTGCGTCAAAAAACCATTGATCCTTTCATATACATCGTCGCGGCATTTAAGCTCGGTCTCAGGCATGTAATAAGCAACCGTTGAACGGGCAGCAATCAAATAGTCAGCTGCCAAAACCGGTTTTTTCACACGTACTGCTTCAAAAACTACCGATGTAGCTAAATCAATAATCACATCCGACCAGTTCATCAAGTGCACGGAATGTGTATTATCATCAGCAATCCGAACACTGTGTAATTTTCGAATCGTGTTGTCTGTAGTCAATGATTGCTTCCAACCACTACGCGTATGCGGCTTAATAATCAGTTCCACATCCGGAAACTCTGCAATCATCTGTACCACTTCTCCCACTTCTTCCCAAAAGGTCGTGAAATTAGCTTTTCTCAAAAACATGACAATCTTAAGCCGACTGTTTGAACGTACCAGCGGTGATGGCGGCATTAAACCGGAAAGGATGCTCAGCCATTCTTCACAGTATCTTGGCGAACCGAGAACAGCAATTTTACTTTCCGGTAGAAAAGGACGAAAACGTATCGCACACAATTCATTAGGCACGACCAATTTATCAAAAATCGCCGCGGTAGAAAACAAAGCATCCGGGACCACACGCCTTTCACCGCGTCGAATCAATTGACTTGCATGTGGACTATCGCCATGTGGCAGCGAAACAACGTTAAAACCTCTATCTTTCGCCATTGCCACAACTACTTCTACCCATTCTACGCAAATCACCGAATTTCTTTCAATCCAATCAAAAGCGACAACACCTTGGCTGTTGTTTCCGGCAAAACAGCGTTCCAATAAAAAACCTGCCGTATGCCGCCATAACGGTTCGCGTTTTTTTTCATCAAAATGCTCTGCCAATGCAGCAACTATATTTCCAATAATTTTTATGCGACGAACATTTCGCGTCAGCAATAACATTTGTAAGCGCCATTTAAGATAATCCAACCATGAAAACAGCTCTCGCATATGCGCTACACGAACTCCTTTTAACTGACTCAAAAATTGCACACGAAAATCGCGGCGAAATTTTGCAGAACCAATTAACACCACATCGCATTGATGACCGGACTGGATCCACTTGTAAATAACCGGCGTAATATGGTCAATATCATTGTAGTGACGAAGAAAGAAAAGAGCTTTCATGACCGAATCGAAATAACTATCAATTTATTTAAAAGATGCTCCATTGGAAATTTTTTACAGACTACTTACTGCGATGATCAAATAAAACAGCCCATGAAGGACTAAATCGCGCTATTCTACCCTCGCAGATAGGTAAACACCAGCAAACCACCAGCAAACGATCACCGACTGCTTTGATTTCAGCAAAGCACTTAAGCATTGATAATAGATCATACGATTATTGATTCTCAGGAACAATCCTCTGCAAAAGACAACTTGTTGTGTTGCCATCCGCATTAATACTATGCCACCTAGCAAACCGCTGAAAAACGTTTTCGAGGAAGACGATTCAGGGCAGAAGCAGGCGAAAAGCGCAGTTTATGTATAGTAAAAGAAAGAGCATTATGAGCCTGTTTATAACGTCGCGGATAACGCAGGTAGTTTTTCAACACCTGCTAGAAGCTCCGACTGATCATTGACCTGATGCCTATCATCTCATTACTCCTAAAAATCACCCTCTTTAAAGCCTGATAAGGAATAGATCTGTGATCGTCTTATTTCAAAATTACTCCTACTTCTTATAGAATATGAAATTCTTTATACTTCAAACATGACTGCACACTTGTTCTCTATATGTATAGCAGTTTAGGTTTAAGTTTTACTGATAACTTGGTATAGTATTTTGCCTGTTTCAGAAAAGTTATTCGGATAGTTCAGATAGTACGGTGATGCTATCCATATTTCGCGACAATAATTGATTTTGTAATAAAGGATTAAGTAAATGCAAATTCATGTATATGATACCTATGTTAAAGCCAAGGATGGCCACACTATGCATTTTGATGTTTTTACGTCCATGAAGGACGATAAAAAAGCTGTTGAATATGCAAAACAATGGCTTGCTTCAATTGGCGAAAATGATGCAGTCGTCACTAGTAAAGAATGCAGTTTCTGTCACAGTCAAAGTGCACCCGATCATGTGGTTGATGAAATCAACGAAAATGGGTTTTATATTTATAAAATGGAAGGGTGCAAATAAAGACGAAACAGTATCATTTTAACTGTCTGGTGTATTGCTGATGATTATTGAGCAATTGCTTGGCATTCCGATAATTTTCAAGGTTTCTTCAAAAAATGAAATTAAAGTGTACAAAATTACTACTGTGTAGCATGTTTCTACTTCCTCTGTTTGGTAACGTTGCACATGCTACGGAACCCAAGATGATTGGTGAACATGGTGATTGGATAGCTTATACTTTTATGGAGAATAGCAATAAAGTTTGTTATATGGTTAGCCAGCCTAAAAAAACTTCTGGAAATTACTCGAAAAGAGGAGATGTGTTTGTACTGGTTACCCATCGTCCAGCAGAAAAAAGTAAAAACGTGTTTAGTTATGTATCGGGTTATACCTATAAGACAGGAAGTGAAGCTTCAGTTACTGTAAACAATCTGACTTTTCAACTCTTTACCCAGGACGATTCAGCATGGGCCCGCGATCAATCGACCGATGATAAAATCGTAGATGCGATCAAACGAGGTAGTTCTTTAGTTGTGAAAGGTGTTTCTTCTCGCGGCACTAGCACCGTTGATACTTTTGGATTAAGTGGTTCGTCAGCAGCTTATAAAACCATATCCTCGGAATGTGGTATCAAATAAATGACGTGTTGATAAATCAGTGCATCCTATTCATGCCTATAAAACTTTAAGCGTCACAATGAATGAACGATAAAATAAAGATTTACCAGAAACCTACTTGTAGTAAGTGTAGAACCACGCTATCCATTCTGGCAGAGAGCGGGGAAGAGTTCGATTCGGTGAATTATTATGATACGCCTTTGACGATTGGCGAGTTGAAAGAGCTGATTGCTAAATTGCGTGTAACCGCACGGGATATTTTGCGTAAAGATGAACCGTCTGCTAATCAATTAACAGGCGCCTCGGACGAAGAGCTTATGCAAGCAATGATTGATAATCCGGATTTAATGCAACGTCCTATCGTAGTACGCGGTAACCAAGCTAAGATATGCCGTCCACCCGAAAATGTTTTCGATTTATTGAAAATAAAACAGTAAAAGATAATAGTCTCCAATTTAAAAAGCCCTGCAAGAAGAATCTTTTTCTTGCAGGGCTTTTTTATTGCTATTCAATAAGATCTAGCGAATCAAACATTCAAACCCTCATCAATTTGTTCTATTCCTATTCCTTTGCTGCATCGCCACTATTTTCCATTTGCTCTGCGGCAGCATTGGCTTGAGCAGAACCTGATACTGATTCTTTAAGGGCTTGTGTACGAGTCGATAATTTTTCGCGAATACGTGCTGATTTTCCTGAGCGATCTCTAAGATAGTACAGTTTAGCGCGACGCACCTCACCACGACGTTTAATTTCAACGCTCGCAATTAATGGTGAGTATGTCTGGAAAGTTCTCTCTACGCCCTCACCACTTGAAATTTTGCGAACAATAAAAGACGAATTCAATCCCCGGTTACGTTTCGCAATGACTACGCCTTCATAAGCTTGTACACGCTTACGATCTCCTTCCACAACGTTGACGTTTACGACGACTGTATCCCCTGGGGAAAAATCGGGTATGTCTTTGTTAAGCCGTTTAATTTCTTCAGCTTCTAATTGATCGATAAGATTCATGATTTGTTTTGCTCCATTTTTCAGATTGCCGATTTTACCTTGTTTTGTGTAATTGTTTATATTCTTCTAAAAGTTTTTGTTCCTCGGTTGTCATACCATGTGCAAGTTTTGTTTCAAGCAAATCTGGTCGCCTAGACCAAGTTCTTCCGAGTGACTGTTGCAAACGCCAACGTTGGATATGCGCATGATTCCCGGACATTAGTATTTCAGGCACTTGGTCCCCTCTATATATTTCTGGTCGAGTATAGTGAGGATAATCCAGCAGTCCATTGACAAAAGAATCTTGGTTTGCTGATTCAGGATCACCTAATACGTCAGGGATTTGCCTGACAATTGCATCAATAAGCACCATTGCAGCAATTTCACCCCCCGAAAGCACATAATCGCCAATCGATATTTCTCTATCCACTTGCCGTACAATGAGGCGTTCATCAACACCTTCATATCTTCCACACACAAAAATCAATCCACTACCGAGGCTCAATTCTTTAACCGTTGCATGCGTAAGTTTTTCTCCTTGCGGCGACAAGTAAACGACTTCCGGATGCGTAATTCCAAGCCCCTGTTGCCTTGACTTGGCTTGCATAATGGCTTCTTCCAGGGGTTCAGCCATCATCACCATCCCCGGCCCGCCACCGTAGGGACTATCATCGACAGTACGATGACTATTATGGCTAAAGTCGCGTGGATTCCATGTTGTCAATTCAAAAATACGATTCTTCCAGGCCTTCCCTGTCACGCCATACTGAGTAACAGCATTAAACATTTCCGGAAATAGTGTCAAAACATCGCACGCAAAAGGCATCATCTATTTCACTAAAAATCCAATTCCCAATCAACAATCACCCGTGACTTATCTAAATCTACTTGAATAATGATCTGTTTGATGAAAGGAATGAGAATCTCTTTAGAATCCTTCATGGAATCATTTTGTACACGCAATACATCATTTGCACCGGTTTCTAATAATCCAATGATTTTACCCAGATGATGGGATTTTAAATTGATGACATCCTTACCAATCAAATCCGACCAGTAGTAGTCACCCTGCTCGTCCGATAAAACAGGCAAATAACTACGTGGCACTGCAACTTGTAATCCTTTTAGTTGAAAAACTTGCTCACGGTCAGAATATTCCGCTAATTTGACATTTAAGTTATTGCCATTGACATGACCCGTCACGAGTTCCGCTTTATGCCAATTCGCAGTTTCCTCTGTACCCAACCACCATGATGAATATTGCAGCAACCCATCAATATATTCTGTATATGGGCAAACCTTAACCCATCCACGAGTCCCGAAGGGCCCTAAGATATGCCCCATCACAATCATACGCGAGATATTTTCTTATTCGCGATAACAGCTAAGCAATAACAACACTAACTGTTTGTAGCTTTTTTGGTATTAACCGTAAACTGTTTAACCAGGCGATTTGCAGTTGGCGATAGCTGGGCACCTTTAGATTGCCAGTACGAAATGCGATCCAATTGAACGCGCAAGGGTTCTTCCCCTCCAACAGCTCTGGGATTGTAAAATCCAACTCGTTCAATAAATCTCCCGTCACGAGGGTGACGTGAATCCGCAACAACCATATTGAAGAATGGGCGTTTTTTGGCGCCGCCCCTTGCTAATCTAATGATAACCATATTTTATCTGTAAGCCCCTGACTGCATGTATAAAAGAAGAACCGTTAATTTTACAGTAATTTTAGCCCATCTGACAAGAAACAAAATGCATTGGGAATGCTACCATTAAGGTTTGCTTTTCCTTTGTAGATTAAACAAAAATTAAGAAAAAGTGCATTGCATACCACTATATAGAGGAGATTGATATTTTGTTATTTCGCTCTTCATCTTCCGATTTTAAAAAAATTATTGCTCACGAGGCAAACCAGTGTGTGTCCTGCGGCTTGTGTTTGCCAGCTTGCCCAACCTATCGGTTGCTGAAATCTGAAGCCGATTCTCCGCGTGGTCGTATCGCACTTATGCAGGCTGTAGCAACGGAAAAAATCCCCATGAATACACGATTTATCGAACACATGGATCGTTGTTTGACATGCCGAGCTTGTGAAGCCGTTTGTCCAAATTATGTCTCGTATGGTCGATTGATCGATCAAACCCGAGCTTTACTGTTAGAACAACCTCGCTCGATAAAAAAACCAAGCCAATCCAAATTAAA
The DNA here is from genome assembly GCA_024281675.1 of Nitrosomonas sp. GTDB lineage: Bacteria > Pseudomonadota > Gammaproteobacteria > Burkholderiales > Nitrosomonadaceae > Nitrosomonas. Next base: position 172,024 of record JAMXAG010000003.1, on the reverse strand, counting down.
GCATCTTTTACAAAAAACATTGCTTACACGACCAGACCGTTTAGAAAAACTGCATCGCTTGTACTATTTTGCACAAACAAGCGGTTTTTGGAAGTGGATTCATTCGTTTAATCGATTAAAGACGAACCCATTGGTAAAATTACTTGCCAGTCTTCCAGTTGCTCAGTTTCCGTATACAAACGAAACAAAAGCACTGCCTTTTATTGCCCACACATGGAAAGAAACTTACCCAGTCAATAAAAACAAGCGCGGAGAAGTCGCTTTGTTTCTCGGGTGTGTGGCAAGATTAACTGATGTTGCGACCTTAAATGCGAGCATTTATGTGTTAAATCGCTTGGGATATACCGTCCATGTGCCTCAAAAACAAACTTGCTGCGGTGCCTTGTATCAACATAGTGGTCATATAAAAGAAGTATCATCATTAAATAAGCAAAACAAAACCGCGTTTGAGTCGCACCATGTCGATGCAATTATTACCACAGCCTCCGGTTGTGGTACGCAATTAGCAGAGCACGGTTTGTTTGATGAAAATCATTCGATCGCGGATATTAGCCAGTTTCTGGCTGCTTCACCTGGGTGGGAACAGATCGATATTGCGCCGTTATCCGATAAAATTATCGTTCATGATCCCTGTACGTTACGTAACGTATTACAAGCGCAATCTTACCCTTATGCGCTCATGTCACGCATTCCTAATGCTCAGGTGATCGCTTTGGCAAATAATGATCAATGTTGCGGTGCGGCTGGAACTTATTTTTTAGATCAATCCGATATAGCCAATGCTTTACTGACGCATAAGTTACATGATTTGGTAGCACACGATGCAAAATACCTGGTAACTTCAAATATCGGGTGTTCAATGCATATTACTCAAGGACTGTGGGGTGAAAATATTCCGGTAGAAGTATTACATCCGGTAACGCTACTCGCCCGGCAAATGGGGTTTTGCTGATGAATTGATTGGGGTAACGCTCACAGATAAACTTTTGCTACACCTATAAGATATTTTTGCTGAAAAATTTTAACGTTCATTACGCATGTCCATTATAATGAACCATTTACCCCATCCGACTTAACACTGTGATTATGATCAATTTTGATAAACTCATTATCGGTTTTGATTCTGCCTTGCGTACGTTACTGGTGCCGGCACAAACAATTCGTAAAACTCCAGGAAGTGATAACTCCGAAAATGAGCTAACCAATGCTGAAAAAGAGTTGTCAACCGCACTCATGCGCGTGAATCATGTTGGCGAAGTGTGCGCGCAAGCCTTGTATCAAGGCCAAAGCCTAACGGCGCGCAATGAAGAAGTACAGAAAACATTGATGAAAGCCGCGCGCGAAGAAACCGAACACCTGGCTTGGACCGAGCAACGAATCCATGAGCTGGGTGGTCGAAAAAGTTTCTTAAATCCGCTTTGGTATGGTGGATCCTTCGCAATCGGATGTGTCGCTGGGTTATTAGGTGACAAGTGGAACTTAGGATTTCTTGCGGAAACCGAACGTCAAGTTGAGGAACATTTATCGAGTCATTTGCAGAAGCTACCGATTCATGATGAAAAGAGTCGCGCGATCGTGATGCAAATGAAAATTGATGAGGCCAGTCATGCAACTATGGCATTATCACACGGCGGTGCCGAATTGCCGGTACCTGTAAAAGTGGCCATGAAATTTAGCTCTAAAATAATGACTCAGACCGCTTACTGGGTCTAAATGATAATTTGATCGCAGCTAGTCTAATTTTCGAGGAACGATAATAAAACACTCAATTGTTTTATGGAAAACATTAACTTAACAAATCACTTCCTAATGGCAATGCCAACCATGAAGGACTCGATTTTTTCGAAAACCTTGACGTATATCTGCGAGCATAACAATTATGGTGCATTAGGAATTGTAATTAATCGCCCGACCGACTTGAATCTGATGAGCCTGTTTAAACAATTAGGTATTGCGCAATTGGACGAACCTGTTAATAAATTGACACCAATACTTTTTGGTGGACCAGTGCAAATGGATTGCGGTTTTGTATTGCATTACCCAGTCGGCAAGTGGCAATCAACCTTGGCAGTAAATGAAAGGATTGGCTTAACCACTTCTTTGGATATCATGAAAGCAATAGCCAGTGATCAAGGTCCTGAAAAAACTTTGGTTGCACTAGGTTATGCCGGATGGTCCCCAGGGCAAATTGAGTCCGAATTAAGCCAAAATACATGGTTGACTGTACCCGCTTCACAGGAAATCATATTCAACTTAGCCTCTGAAGAAAAATTTACTGCAGCCATGCAATCCCTAGGGATCCGAGATGCCAATCTTTCCCATGAAGTTGGGCATGCGTAATCGATAAAAATAGAACCCAATGATCGAAGAATCGCCCGGCTATGATCTGCCGGTTAAAATGAGTTTACAACAATTACCCGAGGGCGCTATTTTAGCTTTTGATTTTGGTAAAAAACGCATTGGTGTAGCGGTTGGCAATACCCTAACGGCATTTGCGCGCCCCTTAAAAACCATACACCACGAAACTAATGCGCAACGTTTCTCGATTATCGGGAAAATGATTCAAACATGGCAACCAGTATTATTGGTAGTTGGACTACCGATGCATATCGATGGCACACCCCATGAAATGACTCACTTAAGTCGACGCTTCGCGCAGCGCCTTCACGGGCGCTTCAGTATTCCGATTGTTCTCATGGATGAGCGGTATACCAGTCAAACTGCCGCAATTGCATTGCGTGAAGCAGCGGTAACAGTGGAAAAACAAAAATCAATTTTGGATCAAGTGGCTGCACAGCAAATATTACAATCATTTTTTGACGAAAACAAACATGCAATTACCTGATGCTGAAGAACTTTTTCAAATTTTAGCAAAAAAGATACGTTCCGCTGGAATTCAAAATATCGCATTAGTAGGCATACATACAGGCGGTGTATGGTTAGCGCAACGTTTGCATCAAGAACTGAACATACAGCGTCCGCTGGGTATGCTAGACGTATCTTTTTATCGAGATGATTTTGACAAAAGAGGATTGCATGCACAAGTAAAGCCCTCCGAAATTCCGTTCGATGTGGAAAAATCAAACATTCTTCTGATCGATGATGTGCTTTATACCGGACGTACTATCCGTGCCGCAATTAACGAATTATTCGATTATGGCCGTCCTGGCTGTATAAGTCTGGCTGCATTAATCGATCGGGGTGGAAGGCAATTACCGATTACTCCGCAATATGTGGGTGCCGAACTAAAAATACCCGACAATCAAATGTTGGAATTGCAACGCAATGAGAATGATAAGCTCAGCTTAAAAATATACGATAAAACTTCTAACCATGAATAGCAGAAATCCCCAGCTTAATGAAAATGGTACATTGCAACATTTATTAACTACAGAGGGTTTACCGGTTTCTGTTCTATTACATATTTTAGATACCGCAGAATCGTTTGTCGGAGTTACCGAACGAGATGTAAAAAAAATACCCTTATTACGCGGAAAATCGATCTTCAATCTTTTTTTTGAACCGAGCACGCGCACACGCACGACTTTTGAGATTGCCGCAAAGCGATTGTCTGCCGACGTCATTAATCTCAATATTGCAGTTTCTTCGGAATCCAAGGGAGAGACGCTACTTGATACCGTCAATAATCTGTCAGCCATGAATGCAGATATGTTTGTCGTGCGACATGCTCAGAGTGGCGCGGCTCATTTGATTGCAAAGCATGTGCGATCAGATATTCGCGTAATCAATGCCGGTGACGGAAGCCATGCGCATCCGACACAAGCCCTGTTAGACATGTTTACCATCCGTCGCTACAAACGAGAGTTTCGCAATTTACGCGTGGCCATTATCGGTGACATTTTACACTCACGAGTAGCGCGCTCTCAGATTCATGCCTTAACAACACTCGGTGTTCCGGAAGTACGTGTGATTGCGCCTAAAACCCTTTTACCGAAAATGGTTGAGCGCCTTGGTGTGCACGTTTATCATACGATGGAAAAGGGATTGAAAGATATTGATGTGTTGATGATGCTGAGACTACAAAACGAGCGCATGACAGGTGCTAACTTACCAAGTTCTGAAGAATATTTTAAATACTATGGATTAACGCCTGAAAAATTATCATTAGCTCGGCGAGATGCCATTGTGATGCATCCAGGACCAATGAATCGAGGTGTAGAGATAGATTCTGCAGTCGCTGACGGAAAACAGTCGGTAATTTTGCCACAAGTTACCTTCGGCATAGCTGTTCGTATGGCGGTAATGTCGATTCTTGCGGGTAATCAAACATAAAATTGCCATGAGAATTCACATCAAAAACGGTCGAATGATAGATCCAAAGCAGGGCATTGATACCGTCCAGGATATTTTCATTGCCAAAGGAAAAATTGTCGCGACTGGAATAGCGCCCGATGAATTTCAGGCCAGTCGAATCATTGATGCGCAATCATTGGTGGTATGCCCTGGATTAGTTGACTTATCAGTTAGATTACGTGAACCAGGGCTGGAATACAAGGCCACGTTAGAATCTGAAATGGCTGCAGCTGTTGCTGGCGGAGTCACCAGCTTCGCGTGTCCACCCGATACCGATCCACCATTGGATGAGCCGGGTTTGGTTGAAATGCTCAAACATCGTGCGCGCAATCTCAATCAAGCACATGTATATCCGGTGGGTGCTTTGACGCAAGGGCTCAAAGGCGAACGATTGACTGAAATGGCTGAATTATTTGATGCCGGTTGCGTGGTTTTCGGTCAGCCGGATGGTTTGTTATCCAATTTACGTATCCTCATGCAAGCCATGCATTATGCATCCACTTTTGATTTTTCAGTGTGGTTGCGCCCACAAGAAATCAGTTTAACGCATCACGGCGTAGCGCATGATGGAGAAGTGGCAACACGCCTAGGTTTACCTACGATTCCCATATGCTCAGAAACCATCGCTATCTCGAATATTATATTATTAATGAAAGAAACTGGCGTTAAGGTGCATTTATGCCGTATTTCAAGCGCCGAGGGTTTGTCAATGATTCGTGATGCGAAACAGCAAGGTTTACCAGTAACTTGTGATGTCACTATTAATCACCTGCACTTATCAGATATGGATATTGGTTTCTTTGATTCAAATTGTCATTTGATGCCTCCTTTGCGTAGCTTTAGCGATCGTGACGCGCTGCGACATGGGTTGTTAGATGGAACCATTGATGCTGTTTGTTCGGATCATGCTCCCGTAGACGAAGATGCAAAATTGTTACCATTTGGCCAAGCTGAAATTGGAGCTACAGGTGTAGAACTGCTGCTGTCACTCACCTTAAAGTGGGGATTAGAAATGCGCCTTCCGCTCCTTAAAACATTAAGCAAAATTACCTGTGATTCGGCACAAATACTGGGTATCAACGCAGGAAATTTGTCTGTCGGCAAAGCTGCTGATATCTGTATTTTTGACCCCAATGACTATTGGAAGGTGACATCGAATTCCATTCTAAGTCAAGGAAAAAATACGCCCTTCTTAGGTATGGAGCTACCCGGAAAAACCAAGTATACCTTGGTGAATGGTCATATTGTTTATGAAAAACAGAACTAACTTTTATTTTTAAATACGCTAACATCATGTCAAATCCACTACTTGATTTTTCGGGCCTACCTCGCTTTGCTGATTTCCAGACCGAATACGTCACAACGGCTATCGATGCATTATTAAAAGAAAACCGCGCGCTGCTTGAACAGGTTCGAAGCGACAGACAACCCGTCACTTGGCAAAATTTTGTTCAGCCAATGGTGGATGCGAATGAACGTCTTTCTCGTGCTTGGGGACAGGTATCGCATCTAAATGCAGTCATGAATAACCTGCAACTACGCGAAGTTTATAATCAAAACTTACCATTGATCACACAATTCTATGCAGAGCTATCCCAGGATTTAGCGCTATTCGAGAAATTCAAGCAATTGCGGAAAAGCAATGAATTTCAGGGCTTATCGACTGCACGAAAAAAAATTATTGATAATGAATTGCGTGATTTTCGTTTAGGTGGCGCGGAGCTGACTGCAGATAAAAAGCAGCGTTTCCTAGAAATTCAAGAAGCGTTATCGAAGTTATCTTCAAATTTCAGTGACAATTTACTTGATGCAACCAACGCCTTTGCCTTATATATAGAAAGTGAAGATACTGTAAAAGGCATTCCAAATGATGTGCTACAAATGGCCCAGGAACAAGCAGCAGCTGATACTAAAGTAGGTTGGAAATTTACCTTGCATATGCCTTCGTATCTTCCGGTCATGCAATACGCAAATAATCGTGATTTACGTGAAAAGATGTATCATGCTTATGTTACGCGTGCCAGCGAATTAGAGCGCATAACAGAGGCTGACCTTGATAACATGCCGATCATCAATAGCATCTTAAAATTACGTCAAGAAGCGGCAGAACTATTGGGATATAGTAATTATGCCGAAGTCTCTTTAGCAACCAAAATGGCCACTTCACCGCAACAAGTTCTGGATTTTTTGAAGAAACTGGCTGACAAAGCAAAGCCCCACGCTGATAAGGATTTGCAGGAATTACGAGAGTTTGCCGAAAAACAACTCCATTTACCCAGCCTAGAAGCTTGGGACTTGGCTTATGCGAGCGAAAAACTGCGTGAAGCACGCTATGCATTCTCCGATCAAGAGGTGAAACAATACTTTCCTGAGAATAAAGTGCTTACAGGTATGTTCAAGCTAGTGGAGAATCTTTATGGTATTCGTATCACACAGGTTCCCGCCACAAGTAATGTTCAGTGCTGGCATCCAGATGTGAAATTCTTTAACATTCATAACGCAAGCGGTCAACTGATCGGACAATTTTATCTCGATTTATATGCACGCCCCAGTAAACGAGGTGGAGCTTGGATGGATGATGCGATTACTCGGCGACACGTCGAAAACAAATCTGGTAGCGGATCGTCAATACAAATCCCCGTTGCTTATCTGACATGCAATTTCTCTGCACCGGTAACCCTCAATCATCACTCGCGCCCGGCTTTATTTACACATGATGAAGTAATCGTACTGTTTCATGAATTTGGCCATGGGCTACATCACTTGTTGACGCAAGTGGAAGATTTAAGCGTATCCGGAATCAATGGCGTGGAGTGGGATGCGGTTGAATTGCCCAGTCAGTTTATGGAAAATTTCTGTTGGGAGTGGGACGTAGTTAATGGCATGACACGACATGTGGATAGCGGAGAATCATTACCACGTTCGTTATTTGATAAAATGCTTAAAGCAAAAAATTTTCAAAGCGGAATGCAAATGCTACGGCAAATTGAGTTTGCATTATTTGATATGCACATTCATTATGACTTTAAACTTGATGCTGGAAAAACCGTATTACAATTACTGGATGAAGTACGTCGAGATGTTGCAGTAATAATTCCTCCAGGCTTTAACCGTTTCCCCAACAGTTTTGCGCATATTTTTGCAGGTGGTTATGCTGCGGGATATTACAGCTACAAATGGGCTGAAGTATTATCAGCTGATGCGTATAGTCTATTTGAGGAAACAACTATCGATGGCGTTGTAAATACCGAAACAGGAGCAAAGTTTGCAAAAGAAATTCTTGCGGTTGGAGGAAGCCGTCCCGCATTGGAGTCTTTTATTGCATTTCGCGGACGTGAACCGGAATTAGATGCATTGCTTCGTCACAATGGCATTGTTGTGGCTTGATGAACGCTTGTTATCATCATTTGCGCGACAGAAGTTATTGAACCAATCCTACAAATATGGCAAGATCACTCGAAATTTTAACCAAAATCAAGAAATCATGACAACTTACACACATTTCAGAGTAGTGATTCTACTCGCTGCAAGCCTTTTTCTAGTTGGATGCGCTTCAACAAAAGCACCAACAGAGCCGGGAGACCCTTTGGAATCTATGAACCGTGCTGTTTTTAATTTTAATGAAAAATTCGATAAGCATGTTTTTGAACCGGCTGCACGAGGCTATCGGTGGATAGTCCCTGATCCCATTGAAATGCTGGCAGGTAATTTCTTTTCCAACTTAAATGATGTAGTTGTACTGACGAATTCTATTTTGCAATTGAACTACAAAAGTGCTGCGGCGACAGGTGCCCGAATTTTTGTAAATACTACTTTTGGTGTATTCGGATTACTCGATATAGCCAGCGATATTACTGCAGCGAGCGATGTTAACTTAAATAAACGCAATGAAGATTTTGGCCAAACACTGGGTCGTTATGGTGTTGCGCATGGCGCTTATTTAGTTTTACCATTTTTGGGGCCGAGTTCGCTACGTGATGGCTTCGGATTAGCGGTAGATAGCTTCTTTATGGATCCGGTAACACAAGGTGTTACCGGGGTATTCATGCGCGATGTCGACTATCTCAATTCTCCCTCATTGCGTTTTCCGGTCGCCGCAGGACGAGTTATCAATTTACGCGCACAGTTATTAGATGCGAAAAAAACTATTGACGAGGCCGCTCTGGATCCCTATGAATTTATGCGCGATGCCTATATGCAACGAAGAGAAAGCTTAGTTAATAATGAAGATACCGTTGATGAAGCGCACTGGAATCGTTTTCGTTGATCTTTGCATACCTTCTGAGATGATTTGAGATTTTCTATATCTGTGGATAGCTCTGTTGTCATTGTGGGAAGCGGATTAGCCGGATACGCAGTTGCCCGGGAACTGCGTAAACTAAATACAGCTATTCCTATAACCTTGCTGTCTGCAGATCATGGCGGTTTTTACTCCAAACCCATGTTGTCGAATGTATTATCAACAGGCAAGGACCCAGCATCATTGCTTACCGGCAATACTGAAAAAATGCGTTCGCAACTCAAGATCGATATTCGCCCCAATCATTGCGTGACAACGATCAACGTTGCCCGGAATGTTATTCAATCAACAAATGGGGAAGACGTTTCTTACGATCAATTAATATTAGCAATTGGCGCTGATCAAATTCGCTTGCCGATGCAAGGTGATGCGGTCGGGAAAATTTATACAGTCAATGATCTCGATGATTATCAAACCTTTTATACTGCTTTGGCAGAAAAGAAATGTGTGAGTATCATTGGCGCCGGATTGATTGGTTGTGAATTTGCAAATGACTTAGCTATTGCAGGCTACCGTGTTCATGTCATCGATATTAGTTTAGAACCGCTTGGTAGATTATTGCCGCCGGAAGCAGGTGCTTTTTTTCGACACAAATTGGAAGCAGCCGGCGTGATGTTTCACCTGAACACCTCTGTTCACTCCGTGAATCAAACCGAACAGACCATTCGAATCACTTTGAAAAACGGGGAAGAGATTGAATCAGATCTAGTGTTGTCTGCTGTTGGATTGAAACCACGCACAGAGCTTGCCGAAGCGGCTGGACTGCCTGTTAATCGCGGCATTATCGTCAATCGTTTCTTACAAACCCAAGCAAACAATATCTATGCATTAGGTGATTGCGCAGAAGTTGCCGGTAAATTTTTGCCGTTTGTTATGCCAATCACACATGCAGCAAGAGCTTTGGCAGCAACATTAGCAGGTAATCCAACTCCTGTTTGCTATCCTGCCATGCCGATACTCGTGAAAACACCATCTTGCGCAATGATTGCATCTCCGCCTGATTTTGATATGCCGGGTGATTGGCATATTGAAACCAATGAAAATGGCGTTAAAGCGCTCTTTATCAATGAAGCGAACGAACTGATGGGATTTGCACTACTCGGAGCGGCTACAGCTGAGAAAAGTGCACTCACACCTCGCTTACCGGCGATCTTGATGTAGTCTTTCTGAGTTAAGTATTTATCTCGAGTAGCGCTCTATCAATCTTCTAATATGAAATTTCTTTTTGATCTTTTCCCAGTCATTTTATTTTTTGTAACATTTAAGCTTTACGATATTTTTGTTGCAACAGCTGTAGCAATTGCTGCTTCAATCTTACAAATAATTTGGGTTTGGTTGCGACACCACCAAATTGATAAAATGATGTGGATCAACCTAATGATTATCATTGTTTTTGGTGGTGCCACATTGGCATTACAAGATGAAACGTTTATCAAGTGGAAACCGACTGTACTGTATTGGTTTTTCGCGATTATTTTGTTGGTTTCCGATGTTGCATTCAAAAAGAACTTGATTCGGGCAATGATGGAAAAACAAATGGCATTACCGCTTCCGATTTGGAAGAAATTGAATACGAGTTGGGTCATTTTTTTCGCTACAATGGGCTTAATCAATCTGTATGTAGCATTTAATTTTCCCGTTGATACCTGGGTGACATTTAAATTGTTTGGATCTACCGGACTCATGCTAGTTTTTATAGTCGGACAAATTTTGGCACTAGGTAAACATCTAAAAGAAAATTCAACTGAGCTAACAGTTGACTCTCAGGATGTCAATAACTCTGAAAAAAATATCAGTGAAAAAGGTGAAAAATAGTAATGTTATATGTAATCAGTGGAGAGGATGTTCCAAACAGCTTAGAAAAGAGAATGGCTGTTCGTTCGGAGCATTTAAGAAGGCTGCAATTACTACAGGAAGAAGGGCGATTAATCTTGGCAGGACCACATCCAGCCATCGATAGCACAGATCCTGGACCAGCCGGATTTTCAGGCAGTTTAATCGTAGCAGAATTTGATTCTTTACAAGCTGCAAAGGATTGGGCGGAAGCTGATCCCTATGTCAGCACAGGTATTTATGAAAAAGTTACAGTAAAACCCTTCAAAAAGGTATTGCCGACATAACATTGATATTCCCTCAGAATTTAGAAAATATTTTTGGACATTCTGGTTTCGCGGCACGTACCAATTCTATACCATAAAGATTCACGTTCAATCAGTTAAAGCGTATACTCTCGCAAGTAAATATATTCAAGTGAATATAAATCTATCTTAATCTCAAAAAAGGAAATTCCATGCGTCTGACGAAATTTTCGCAAGTAGTTTTTGGTAGTATTCTGTGCTGTGCAGTGATGTCGGTGCAAGCTCAATCGGTAGCTAAAGTCAATGGTGTTGTAATTCCACAGTCTCGCCTTGATTTGATGGTAAAAGCCGCAGTTGCTCAGGGGCAAGCTGATGGCCCTGAAATGCGTAAAGCACTGCGCGAGAATTTGATTGCCGAAGAAATCATTGCGCAAGAAGCGCTTAAAAAGAAACTAGACAAAGATTCGGAAGTGATCGCACAAATGGAAATCGCACGCCAGGCTGTTTTGGTTAGAGCCTTCCAAGCAGACTACATTAAGCACAATAACGTGAGTGATGACACACTCCGCAAAGAATACGATATGCTCAAAGTGCAAATGGGCGATAAGGAATATCGGGCAAGACATATTCTGGTTGAAAACGAGAACACTGCTAAAGATATCATCGCAAGCCTTAAAAAAGGCGGCAACTTCGCAAAAATCGCTGAAGAAAAATCATTAGATGAAGGAAGCAAAAGTAATGGTGGTGAACTTAACTGGAGTCCACCTGCCGCTTATGTCAGACCTTTCTCCGAAGCGTTGGTAAGATTATCGAAAGGTGGTTTGACCGATCAGCCAGTGCAAACCTCCTTTGGTTGGCATGTCATTCAACTGATGGACACACGCCCAATGACAGTTCCACCCTTTGAAGAAGTTAAACAAAATATACAGCAACGCGTGTTACAGCGTGAATTTGGAACGGTGGTACAAGATTTACGCAGCAAAGCCAAAGTGGAATAAGCTTTTTGATTCATCACGAGTAGATAAGAATTTATAATCAAAAATAATAATTGATTTTACGCCGCAACGGTTCTTTCTACTCGTGGCGCAAGTGCACTCAACAATTCATAGCTGATTGTATTAGAACGACTGGCTATTTCATCTACCGATACTCCACTCCCCCAAAGAATCACCGGGCTATTAATCCCAGCATCTGGAATATGTGTTAAGTCCACTGTTAACATATCCATTGAAACTCTTCCTAGTAGTCGACTCGGTTGATCATTGACTAACACAGGTGTTCCGGTAGGTGCGTGACGTGGATAACCATCAGCGTAACCACATGCAACAATACCAATCCGCATAGCACGCGAAGCATGAAAAGAGCCGCCATAGCCCACCCTATCGCCCGCCTTTAAATCATGAATTGCAATAATCTTACTCGATAAAGTCATCACGGACTGAAGCTTAAGATCATCCGCCGTTTGATCGGCAAAGGGTGATGCGCCATACAGTAAGATACCAGGGCGAACCCAATCACCATGCGTTTCTGGATAACGAATAATAGCAGCAGAATTCGCTAATGAAACTGGATAGTCGTGTTGTTGTGTGATTGTTTTGAAACAGTTAATTTGTGCAGCAACGCTTTCTTTTTGTCCGGAATCATCAGCACATGCAAAATGCGTCATCAATGTCACATTGTTGGCATAGCTATTCTCTTGTAGCTTTTTAATACTCATTAAGTATTGCTCGGGTCTTAATCCCAAGCGATTCATTCCTGTATTAATCTTCATAAACAAACCAAGGTCGCGCTCCTTTGAAGCTAACAGCATGCTGATTTGTTCATTATGATGAATGACCGCATTTAACTGAAATTGCTGGAATAGCTGCAATTCTTGCATTGAAAAGAAACCTTCCAACAACAAAATAGGCTGTTTAAAACCAGCTTCTCGTAATGCTATGGCCGCATCCAGTTCTAATAATGCAAATCCATCAGCAGCCCTCAAAGCCTGCGCGGCAGGAAGCAATCCATGCCCATAGGCATCTGCCTTAATAACAGCCATGATGCGCGAATTTGGGGCATACTTACGCACTATGGATAAGTTATGCGTCAAAGCAGGCAAATTGATCGAAGCTCGAATAGGGCGTGACATTAAATTTTATGAAGAAAGTAAGCAGGAGTAAGTGTATTATTTGCAATCAATCATAAACTAAATTGCTTTATTCAAAACAACCTTGGTTATTATATTTGCCATCGCAAAATAGGAATACCTATACATCTGCTGCTGAATGCTACTGAATAAAATAATAAAAATATCCGTAGCCATTGATAATTCATTTTTAAAATAAAAATATTAGGAACTCATTTGGAACGCGGTTTTTACACAATCATGGCGGCGCAGTTTTTTTCCTCACTGGCGGATAATGCGCTTTTGGTCGTAGCCATTGCACTATTGATCGATTTACATGCACCTGCTTATTTAACCCCCATTTTGAAGTTTGTTTTTGTATTGTTCTACGTACTCTTGGCCCCCTTCGTTGGCTCATTTGCTGATTCTATGCCGAAAGGTCGCGTCATGTTTATCAGCAATACCATCAAAATTACGGGTTGCGGTTTGTTATTCATAGCAGCACATCAATATTCTGCATTGGCGGCTTATGCAGTTGTCGGATTAGGCGCTGCAGCATACTCGCCGGCCAAGTATGGCATTCTTACAGAATTATTGCCAGCCGAGAAACTCGTGATTGCAAATGGCTGGATCGAAGGGTTAACGGTTGCCTCTATCGTCCTTGGGACAGTATTAGGAGGCACTTTGATTACGCCAAGCATTGCCAATATTTTGCTAGACTTTGATTTTCCACTTATCGATACCGGTATTGATAATTTTCTTGAAAGCAGTATTTTGATCGTAGCTATTATTTATGCCATCGCAGCGACTTTTAATTTGTATATTCCTAATACTGGCGTCGATCATATCATTCCCAATAAGAACCCTTTGTTTTTAGTGCAAGATTTTGGTCATTGTTTAAGATTATTATGGTCCGACAAATTGGGGCAAATTTCTTTGGCGGTAACGACGCTATTCTGGGGTGCTGGCGCAACCTTGCAATTTATTGTGTTGAAATGGGCAGAAATCGCGCTCAATTACCCCTTGAATCAGGCAGCACAGTTACAAGGTGTTGTAGCGTTGGGAATCGCAGTGGGAGCCGTGCTTGCGGCGCGTTGGGTTTCGTTGCGGCAATCGGTCAAAGTCATACCGCTCGGAATTGCCATGGGTATTGTGGTAATGGCCATGATCTTAGTGAAAAATCTGTGGATTGCTATTGTCCTATTGGTGATTATTGGTGGATTGGCCGGCTTTTTTGTGGTGCCGATGAATGCACTATTGCAACATCGCGGGCATATATTGATGGGAGCCGGACACTCGATTGCGGTACAAAACTTTAATGAAAATTTAAGTATTCTTGCCATGCTGTCTTGTTATGCCTTATTAGTATGGCTGGATGTTCACATTTATATAGTGATCGCTGCTTTTGGGTTGTTCGTATCAATTACCATGGCACTGATTCGAAAATGGCATTTACTGAATCAAAGCAAACTAGATTCATTGCACTTAATTGGCGAGAAAAAGATCCATTAATCGATTCGATGGGTACTTTTATGTCGCAAGCTACCGTAATCAATCGATTCACTTTGCCAGCTTCAACAAATCAAACACCACCTTGGCAAAACGGGCTGATTTGGCAGGATCGGACAATAATTGCATCATCTGGTTTTGATGCGCCTCGCTGCTATCTATGACAGCGTCATCCACGGCTTTGATAAAATCTCCCAGCATCGCTTGCTCCGGTGAATTATTGGCGATTTGCTTCATGACCAGGGCATTCTCACTGACTTTATCCCGGATGGTGTAGGCGTAATTCACCAGGTCTTTCTCTGTCAGATGGTCGGTAATAAAAAGCTCATTCAAACGGCTGATGATCTGTGACAGAAATTCTTCCTGTTTATCTTTAGCGCTGGCCGTGCCCAATCCCTCACCGGGTTTAAGCTGATATTCACCGGTATCCTGCTGTAATTTCAAGTCCTGCTGGCGAATTTTGGACAAGCGGTAATGACTGAGCAATACGCTGCTTAAATCGATGCTATCTTCTTCCATCAACGTTTCGCGCAGCATGGGGCGTAAATGCCGCGCATACAGGCTGAGTTTTTCCAATGATTTGTCGTCGTAATCGACGATCTGCGACATGAATTCATAGAACCGCACAAAAGTACCCAAATCCTTTTTAAAGATATCGAGCGCATCCTTCTCTTTCTTGCAAGCCTTGAAACTGTTTTCCGCATTGGCGATTAATACCGCATCACGGGTTTTCTTGCTGCGATCAAACATTTCTTTCGCCAATCGGTAGGCTTCCAGCGCTGATTGATAGCGTTTCTGCCAACGCTCTACGGCAGGCTTGCAGATATTGGCAATGGCGGCATTGCTCTTGTTTTTGGTGAAGAAGGCATCACAGAACTGTTCTACTTCGTTCCAGGTAAAAATACCGGCAGCTTTGAGTTTATCATACAGATCAAAAATCAAATCCGGGTCGGATACATCAGCTAGTTCCGCAGTCTGGTAATAGGGTTGAAAGGCATCGAGAATATCCTGCGGTTCATTGAAGAAATCAAGAATGAAAGTGCCGGTTTCCGCTTTGCCGGGATACGTGCGATTCAAGCGCGACAGCGTTTGCACGCATTCCACACCGCCAAGTTTTTTATCCACATACATGGCGCAGAGTTTGGGTTGATCAAAACCGGTCTGGAATTTGTTGGCGACGATCATCACTTGATAATCATCGGTATCAAAGGCTTTACGCATGTCGCGGCCTTTCAGACTGGGGTTCATGTTGCTTTCGGTAAATTTCTCATCGAGCAACGCGGTCGCGTTCGGATCTTTCTCGCTGAATTCCACTTCGCCGGAGAAAGCCACCATGGCATGAATCTTTGGATAACCCTGTTGCGCAATATATTTATCAAAACCCAGTTTGTAGCGTACCGCTTCCTTTCGCGAACTGGTGACGACCATCGCTTTTGCCTGTCCGCCTAACAGTCCCAGCACATTGGAACGGAAATGCTCGACGATGACCTGCACTTTCTGCGCTATGTTGTATTCATGCAGGCGCACCCACTGATTGAGCTTAACCTTGGCTTTCCGGCTTTCGACTTCCTGATCCGCGCTCTGGATTTTCTGCGCGAGGTTATAGGCCACCTTGTAGTTGGTGTAATTTTTCAATACATCCAGAATAAAACCTTCCTCGATTGCCTGACGCATGCTGTACACATGATAGGCCTCCGGCTTATTGGTTTTGGATGGCGGCTCATTTGGATTCGGCAAACGGCCAAACAATTCCAGCGTTTTGGTTTTAGGCGTTGCCGTGAAGGCAAAATAACTCAGATTATTGGAAGCGCGGCGCGAAGCCACGGCGGCATCCAGAATATCCTCGCTACTGAGCTCTTCTTCTCCGTCTGCTTTCGCATCGATCATCAATACTTCTTTCAACTGACGCGCGGTCGAGCCGGTTTGTGACGAATGCGCTTCATCGGCAATAACCGCGTAGCAACGTTGTTTCAAGCTCACGCTGTTCTCGATCGCACGCAACACATACGGAAAAGTCTGAATGGTCACAATAATGATCGGCTGCGAATTTTCCAGCGCGGCGGCCAGTTTCTCGGATTTGGAACCGTCGCCTTCCTGACGATTGATGCGCCCAACCACACCGTCCACATGCTCAAACTGATTGATCGTATCCTGCAACTGATCATCCAGTACCGTGCGATCCGTCACCACAATCACGGAATTAAACAGTTTGCTGCCCTGCGGGTTGTAGAGTGCCGATAATTGATGCGCCACCCAGGCTATCGAATTGGATTTGCCCGAACCGGCGCTGTGCTGGATCAGGTATTTATGGCCGGGGCCTTCAGTCCGTGCCGCATTCATCAACTTGTTCACCACATCCCATTGGTGATAGCGCGGAAAGATCAGGGTTTCTTTCTTACTTTTGCGTCCTTCCCAGTCTTCTTTCTCTTCAATCTGCAAATGCACATAGCGCGCGAGAATGGTCAGCAGATTGTCCGGCAGCAAAACTTCATTCCATAAATAGTCGGTGGCGTACTGGTTCACATCCTCGGGCACATCGTTTCCCGCACCGTCATCCTTGGTACCCTTATTAAACGGCAGGAAGAAGGTGTCTTCACCTTCCAGGCGCGTGGTCATATACACTTCGTATTGGCTCACGGCAAAATGCACCAGCGCACCGCGCTTGAAGGTCAATAACGGCTCGGGCTTTTTGGTGACAGGATCTGTCGCGAAGCGGGTAGTTTTGTATTGCTGGATGGCGTTGAACACCGCCTGCTTGAATTCCGACTTCAGTTCCAGCGTGGCGACCGGTAAGCCATTCACAAACAACACCAAATCGATGCGCCACGCCTTGGTTTTCGTTCCCGTCTGACTCAGATGCTCGTCCGTTGCCCACGGCGAATACACCAGCTCCGGTACCACGCGGCAACGGTTCTTTTGGTATTTCGCCAGCGTATCCGGGTTTAATTCATGTTCGGGCTTGAATTGGCACAAGCTGAACCGCGTGCCACGGTCGCGCAATTCATGGCGCAATACGCCGAGCGTACCAAAAGTGCGCATCGCCTTGTCGGCGGCGTTGGGATCGGACTTATTTAGTTGATGGGCCACACGCTCCAGAAATTTTTGTTCCGGGTTGGATGGATACAGTGTGCAGAATTTCTGCCATTGTTCATCCTGCGTTTCCTTGACAAAACCCAGTAAATCTTCGGGGTACAAAGCCAGTTCGCGGTGATAGTTTTCTGCCTTGCCCAACAGCCAGCCATTGGCGATCAGGTGCCTGAGCATGTCGTTCTGGAACGTCAGCTCGTTGGCTTTGCCGGTGTTAGGTGTGAAATTCACGGCTGTTTTGCGTCCTTGCCCAGCATGTTTAAGGCTTGCTGCCACTGCACAATCAATGGTTCCATGATGGCGTAATCCTTTTTAGTGACCACGGCTTGCACGATGTTGTCATTAATCTCCAGATAATCATGTACCAGCACATTGCGAAAGCCGATCATTTTCAGCAATTCCGCATGCTGCTGAGGACTCAAATCGCCACGGTTTTTTAATTCGTCGATCGCTTCGCGGGATTGGCTCACGGACAAATCGTATTTTTGCTGGGCAAAATACCGCGCCATGCCAATGAATGATTCGATATAGATCTGCAAGGCGCGTTGTATCGCCAGAAAATCGCGTTCGGTCCAGGAATTGCCGTCTTCGCGGCTGTATTCATCCAAAATGCGCAACATCTTGCGTTGATGCCGGAGCAATGCCTGCTCATAGGCAATATCTCTCATAATCCTTCTCCCATTTCGACAAAATACTCTGCTCAACCCGCTTGACATGCGGCACGTTGCGATCAAACCATTTCACCGCCGACATTAAAATACTGTATTGCAACAGAACCGGCGCCGCTTCCAGATCAATCACACTGATCTGATTATAAAGTTTTAATTCGCGCTCCAGTGCGGCTTCAAGCATTTGCGGACGGAGCAAACGCGCATTCACATCCGGCTCAAAATGGCTGAACACAACAGCAATATCCCAATCGCTATCCGAACGCGCCGTTTGTTTCGCGCGCGAACCATACAGATAAATGGCATCCACTTGTGCATGCGCATGAATCACGCGCGTGATGTTTTCAGCTGAGGTGTTGTTATCGTTAGCCATTGGGGGCTTGCCAGTTTCGAACATCGATCTTGCCGGTGACGGCAGCGGAGATTAGGGCGGTGCGGCGTTCTTGTAGCAGTTCAATAGCACGCACAGCCTTTAATTCGATATCAGCGTACCGCTCAAGAAGATTATCCAGTTTGTTAATTATTACTCTTTGCTCCTCTAATGGAGGGAAAGAAGCCTTCACAGTTCCAATCCGATCAATGTTCAAGTTTGCTTGTGTACTTTGCGTCGATGTTTGTTCTAAAGCAGGTAAAGCGGCCAATAAACTATATCTTAAGAACTCCAAATCAACATCATGATTTGGCTTAAATCCAACCACGCTGTCTGGAGCATAAGCTTCAAAATTGAGCATGGCTGTATCTCCAATATTTGCGGCTATCGCCATAACCAATGTACCTGCTGGAAATTTTTGGCTAACACTAACCCCCTTTTCATTTAAAGTTTGGCTATACGTTGTGATTTTCTTTCCTGCTCTAGCGATATCGCCCGTTTGAATAAATGGATAGTTTCCATCATAAAACGCAGGATCATTTCTAGGTCGATGCCCAAATTTTCCACGATAAATTTTCGTGGCATACCGATAATTCTTTAACGCCCAATGCTCCGGTACTTCCCCCAACCACTCAACCCCCGAATCGCGCATCTTGGCATTGGGATTTAAACCTTTGGTCACGGCATGGCTAATAACGGCCTGACGTTTTTCTTTGAGTAGTTTGATGAGCTGTTGCTGTTTTTCGATCAGGGTATCGATTTTGGCGGTTTCGTGGTCGAGGAATCGAAATATATTTATCTGCTCGTTTTTCTCAGGTAGCAATAACTCGATACGTTGAAATTCATCAGGGTCTAAATCCCACTGGTTAACTCGGATCCCTTTTGATTGCCTAAGATACTGTGCAATATAGATTGGGTGACGTAATAAATAGTGTATATATTTTGGATAAGCCACATCAAAAAGTTTAGGCACCGGTTGGTAAACAAAATATGCTGGACTCACAATCCCTTCATACTCCGATATTGCTATTGAACCTTGCCATGCTTTCATCTTATTCATGACGAGATCATTTGGTTCAACTAGTTGATATGGCGACAGATCCTCCGAAGGTTTATTGCTATTGTCATCTCGGCTCGAAGTTGGAATTACTCCATAATCTCTATAAACAGAAAGTAGTTCTTTATCTGTATGCTCAGCTCTTTTTATTCGTCTAAACAAACGTCCAACAGGTATGGTTTTCCAATGCGCTGGGGCTTGGCCTAACCACTCAACCCCAGAATCCTTATACTCAGGATACGCTTGATATTTATTTCCCATAAAACTTCCTCGCCTCGTCATTCCCGCATGCTCTTAGCGGGAATCCATGACTAGCGCTGAGATTCCGGCTAAAAGGCCGCGTTAATGTTGCATTAGTGTGTTGTGGATTCCTGCTTAAATCACGCAGGAATGACGAAGGGGAGACGGCATGCGGGAACGACAGTGAAATGGGCATCAAGAATGCACCTCTTGCAGCAATTTCATAATCTCGGCGGATACCGCATCCAGATCCGCATCAATCTCCGCCAGATCCCGCGGCGGCTGATATTGGTAGAAATGCCGGTTAAACGGAATTTCATAGCCGACAATGCCGATTTCCTGATCCTTGTCGTCTTTCTTACTGGCATCGATCCATGCATCCGGCACATGCGGCTGCACTTCTTTCAGAAAATACGCTTCGTTGATCGCATTTACGGATTGGGCAGGATCCAGGTTGACGTTCTCAAAATCGCGCAAATCGCCATCGGCCTGATATTCCACCACTTTTTTCTTGCTATCCGCACCGATGACTTCAAATAAGCCGTATATCGGATTGGCCTTGGTGGGGTGAATTTTACGGATGACCTTTTCCGCTGCCGGATTCTTCCAGCTCACGGCATCGGTGATTTGTTTTTTCTCTTTGGCTTCCAGTGCAATGCCTTGCTGCTTGCAGGCCACTTTGAGCGTTTCGTCAAAACCATTCATATCATCGCATTGCTGGGTGCCGATGGCGGTTTGCAGTTGTTTGGCTTTGAGCAGTACCTGTTTTTGTTCCAGCCAGGTTTGTCGATCGAGCAGATCCTTGATCTGTGTTTCCTTCAGCTCGGCAAAGTGCGTTTTCAGGTAACGGCGGATGGCCTCTTCGTGTTCAGCCACATCGCCATAGTGAGGGCAGTCTGCCGCATCCGTCCAAGTTTTACCTTCCCAGCAATGATATTCTTGATAAATCCATTGCATCGCCGCATTCAGTGCGCCGGGCGCATAGCGGCATTCCGCCAGGCGTTCATCGCTGAACTGATAGGAAAGCCGTAACGGGCGTTCAATGGTGATGCGGCGATAACCGAAGGCATGGGCCGAGAAGATTTTGCTGGCAAAGGTTTTTGCGGCGGCTGTTTTGGGGTTTTCCGACTGTCGGCCACGGTTGCTCTTTTGCTCGGTGGGTTTGTCCAGCTCGCGCGCTTCAACCACTGCAAACGCACCAAAGGCGCGGGTGATGGTGGCGATATCGTCTTCTTCCATCACATTGCGTTTGGAGCCCAACGATTTGCGCATTTTGCTGCACAGATTGACACCATTGATCAACTGCACTTTGCCTTTGCGTTGCGCGGCTTTTTTATTCGACAGTATCCACACATAGGTGGCTATGCCGGTGTTGTAGAACATATCCGTGGGCAATGCGACGATGGCTTCCAGCAAATCGGCTTCGAGGATGTAACGGCGAATCTCGGATTCTCCCGAACCCGCGCCGCCGGTAAACAGCGGTGAGCCGTTCAGAATGATGCCGATGCGCGCGCCGCCATTGGCGCCATCGCGCAATTTGCTGATGAGATGCAGCAGGAACAACAGCGAGCCATCAGAAACCCGTGGCAGACCGGGGCCAAAGCGTCCGGCAAAGCCTTTGTGCGTATGTTCGTCTTTGATGGTTTGTTCGATTTTTTTCCAATCAACGCCAAACGGCGGATTGGATAGCATGTAATCAAATTTGTCGGTATACAGTTGATCGTTCGACAGCGTGTTGCCCAATTTGATATTGCTGACGTCCTGGCCTTTGATCAGCATATCTGCTTTACAGATGGCGTAACTTTCGGGATTCAGTTCCTGCCCATAGCCGCGCATCACCGCTTGCGGGTTCAATTCGTGCACATATTCCATGCCCGCTGACAAAAAACCGCCGGTGCCTGCGGTCGGGTCGTAAATGGTGCGGATAATGCCTGGTTTGGTGAGGGCGTCATCATCTTCCATGAATACCAGCGAGGTGGTGAGGCGAACAATATCGCGCGGGGTGAAATGTTCTCCGGCGGTATCGTTCGAGCTTTCGGCAAAGCGGCGGATCAGTTCTTCAAATACCAATCCCATTTCATGGTTGGAAACCGCTATGGGGCTTAAATCGGTCTGCCGCACCTTTTGCACGATTTTGTACAGCAGGTTGGCATCGTTCAGCTCACCGATGAATTCCCTGAACTTAAAGTGCTCAAAAATCTCCCGCGCATCTCTGGAAAATCCCTGAATATACGATTCCAGATTGGCCGCAATGCCTGCTTCGCCCAATTTGGCCAGATCCATTTTGGAGATATTGAAAAATGACAAACCGCCCGTGGCTCTCAGCAACAGCTTTTCCTGCGCTTCTTCCGGGATATTCATGTTGATCACTTTTTCGTACGCTGCCAGCACGGCAGGTTTAGTTGGTTCCAACACGCATTCAAGACGGCGCAGCAAAGTAAACGGCAGAATCACACGACCGTACTGGCTTTGCTTGAAATCACCGCGCAGCAAATCGGCCAGCGACCAGATATAAGCGGCTAGGTTATTGGTGTTTTGGGTCATGGTTTTATTCAATTCTGAACGATAGCCAAGGAAAGATACCATTATTACTTGAGAAATCCATCTTATCTTAAGCAGGTATTTCTCAGCGATTAACACGCAAGTAGAGTCACAACAAGGATTGCATCGTTGCTTTAGCAAAACATAAGTCTTTCCATGCTTTGGCCTTATCCGGAAGCGCCCGCAGCAAATAAGCCGGATGATAAGTCACGATCAATGGTATTCCAGAATAATCATGAATTTTTCCACGCATACTGGACAAGCTGTCGCTCCGGTTGAGCAAGCTCCCTGCGGAGACTTTACCCAGTGCGATAATCAACTTCGGAGAAAGTAATTGAATTTGTCGGCTTAGAAAAGGCTCACATGCGCTGACTTCAGTGTCTGAGGGGTTACGGTTACTCGGTGGTCGGCATTTAACAATATTTGCGATATAAACGCCATCACCACGTTTCAAGCCAATCGCAACGAGCATTTGATCGAGAAGCTTACCAGCTTGCCCTACGAAAGGCTCGCCGATTTCATCTTCTCGCGCACCCGGGCCTTCCCCCACAAAAAGCCAATCCGCTTGCTGGTCCCCAACCCCAAACACCGTGTTTTTTCGTGTTTGACAAAGTGCGCAAGCGGTGCAGCTTGAAACAGCAAGTTTGAGTTGATCCCAATTCATCGAGTGCACTGAATGATAGCGCGTGGTTTCCGATGCAGGAATGGAAAGATCATCCATCGTACCCGATGCTATCTCACAAGACTCGGAAGCCATTGATCTTGGTATAGAATCAGTTCTTGTTTTCCATATCGGGGTTAGGCCGAGTTCATGCAAAATCTGCTTGCGTCGATTATTCATAATTCCAGCTTCATAACCAGCGCATCTTCACGCCCCCACATAGCAGGATAATAGCCCTTACGAATGGCAACGTGTATGAATCCCATTTTTTTATACAAACTGATCGCGCCTTGATTAGACTCCCTAACATCGAGCCAAATCGATTTGGCGCCCTCTATGCGTGCATAGTTTGCAAAATACTCAATCAGCATTCTACCCAAGCCTTGCTTTTGCCAATTGGCACTCACACCCAATGTCAAAATATGCGCCTCTTCAAGGCTCATCATGGTAATTCCGTACCCCAGTATGGTACTTTCCTCGGCGATAGTTCTGCAGACATAACCTGACCTGATAGAGTCTGAAAAATTCCCAGGTGACCAGGGAAAAAGGAAGATTTCCCGCTCAATTGAAATCACTTGTTGTACATCTTCGAGACACATTTCTCGAATTTCAATTGTGGGCTCTGTCGACATACTTATCGTTCACTTTCTTTCAACGCAACTTTATTGCGAATATAACTCGGTACCGCTTCAGATGGATGGATGCCGTTGCCACACTTCAGTACCGGCAATGCCAATTGCACAATTTCTTTCGCACGCGGAAATAGGCCGCTGCGAGTTTCTCGAATGTGATTGCAATACCGTTCACTCAGCTCGTTGTTGAAGACGTCAAAACCGCTGCCACAACCCACCCAGTCGTTTCCTGTTAAGTTCGGTACATTTCTTGGCGTGCACAAAATTGGAGCATTCACGGTTTTCCAATCTTGGTCGGTTATTTTTTCATATGCCGCATAATAAATTTCCCCCATACGGGCATCGAGAGCCACAACCACTTTGGCATTTCCAACTTGTGTTGCTAATGCCTTAAGCGTACTAACGCCAACGACAGGTATATTCATTGCAAATGCAAGGCCTTGTGCAACACCACACGCGATACGCAACCCCGTAAACGATCCGGGTCCTTCACCAAAAGCAATGCCATCCAATTGCTGTAAAGATATTCCTGATTCCAGCAATAAATCACTCACCATTGATAGTACCAGTTCGGAATGCTGATTGCCGGCATGCCGTTCCGTATGCAGAATATCGCCGCTTATCAACAGCGCCACCGAGCAAAATTCCGTTGAAGTCTCAAGAGCCAGAATATTCAAGATAATTTCTTAGGAGAGTGTATATGCAATCATTATGTAGTAGCTTTATACTGTTTTAGTGCCCTTTTACTATAGAAGACAAGCATTAGTGGCAATTATGATTCCGCTAGAATCAGCAGACAATATCTTAAAACGTATACCTGTCTTGTACAATGATAGGAAGTTGATTAATCGAATCTAAGCAACCAGTTAAAATCCTTACGCACGATTATGTTCACGATTTTTCTTAATCAAATTATAGGCAGTTTGCACTTCTTTGGCTTGTTCTGTGGCAATTGCGATCATTTCTTCTGGAACACCCTGACCAATCAGCTTATCCGGATGATATTGGCTCATTAACTTACGATATGCGCGTTTAATTTCTTCGTCTGTGCTGTTTTGATCGACCCCCAAAGCTTTGTAAGCATCATCCAGTGCATATGGGGACGTGGCCTGACCATCAGCGAAATGCGCACGATTCATCACCATATTAATAAGCTGATCAAGCGCTAAGGCATTGTAACCAAGGCGTGCGGCAATGGTTTCCAGCAAGCCATGTTCGTCAGCATTAAGCTCACCATCCGATAACCCCATGATAACGAGGTAAATCAGTAACATTTGCTTCAAATTATCAGCGTTGCCACAAATAGCCAAAAACTCATTCAGTTGTGGGTGGATATCATAGTCAACTGTAGCACCCTGTTTGAATAATGTGATTGCTTTGAGCCGGTGCTGCGAATTCATACCCAGCTTCTGCATGAACTCCTCAACATGTGACACTTCTGACTCCGAAATGCGCCCATCGGATTTGGCGAGCGCACCCATCATGATAAACGCCGTTTTGAGAAAAACCGATTGCCGGCGCACGGCCGTAAAAGGATTCATACCGGACACGCCCAGCCTGATCGAACGATCTATCAGGCTACCCACAAAATAACCTATGAAGATGCCGAAAAAGCCGAAAACAAAATAACCGGCAATAGCACCCAATATCCTAAACAATGGAATTCGCAGCAAAATAAAAAAGAGTAAAAAGAGGATTAAATGTTATCGATGAGCATACAACCTGCAACTAACAAGCCATGTTCCTATCTTTAAATCATATCAAGCAACTTCGTTTGTTAACTTAATTACACTTGATTCGCCCATTGCTCAGGCGTAAATGTCTTGATTGAAAGCGCGTGAATCTCCTGATTCATCCGCTCACCTAACGATTTATAAACCAACTGATGCTGTTGCACCATACTTTTTCCTTGAAACTGTCCACTGACGATACAAGCCTGAAAATGACGGCCATCTTCACCTTCAACGACTACATGTTCGCAAGGCAGCGCTGTTTCAATGTAAACTTTTACCTGTTCTGCGGTAATCATATTCTCTCCCTATTTCTTTAAAAGTATTGGATTGGTATTGCTCTTCACATTCAATGACGCAATTTGTAACCCATTTTTAATAATCGAATGGCGACTATCGAAATCCCTAATAAGCATATTGCCACAATCACGAGACTAACATAAGGCGAAATATCTGACACACCGAAGTAGCCATAACGAAATCCATCAATCATATAAAAAAAAGGATTCAAATGAGATAGATACTGCCATCCTGTTGGTAGAGCATGGATGGTATAAAAAACACCGGATAGAAAACTAAGCGGCAAGATAATGAAATTTTGAAAAGCAGCCAACTGGTCAAATTTGTCCGCCCAAATACCAGCGATCAAACCCAGCGCACCCAGAATAGCGCTACCCAGCACCACAAAAAGTATCGCCCACAGCGGCAAATGCAATGGAATATCGAAAAATATCAAGGTGACCAAGTAAACACCGAGCCCAACCAACAGTCCACGGACAATGGAAGCCAACACATACGCATAAAATATTTGTTGACACGTCAGTGGCGATAGCAAGATAAACACGATATTGCCACTGATTTTTGACTGAATCATGCTGGATGAAGCATTGGCGAAGGCATTCTGAATGACGGCCATCATCACTAGACCAGGAATCAAGAAAATAGTGTAAGGAATGCCTGGATAAACCTCTTTATGGGCATCCAGCACATGT
Source organism: Nitrosomonas sp. (assembly GCA_024281675.1). Classification (GTDB taxonomy): domain Bacteria; phylum Pseudomonadota; class Gammaproteobacteria; order Burkholderiales; family Nitrosomonadaceae; genus Nitrosomonas. The sequence continues at coordinate 145,738 of JAMXAG010000003.1, read as the reverse complement.
AAGAATATGAGCAAATATAATAACGTTGAAACCATGGGTGCCAGAATGGTTTGAAATCCGACTTTCCAAAAACGCAGCAATTCCTTATGAAACAAGGTCAAGAAAGCTGTCATTGCAGAGCACTCCGGTCGCTTTTCATCAACGATACAAAAACATCTTCCAGATCCGGTTGTTGTAAACGAAATTCTTGAACTTCAATTCTGGCTGTGCGTAGCGAAGCCAAAACCCATTCAATCTGTTGATAACTTTCCAAGCGTAATTCGATTGCCCCATCTCGGCAACTGACTTGCAGGTGCTTCAATTCATGCGGCAAAACATCCGGTTGTAATCGCAACTGCACTGTGTGGCCATGCGGAATTTTTTTGATCAAGTTTTGTGTCGTATCCAGTGCGATAATTCGCCCTTGTTTTAGCATCGCAACCCGATTACAAAGTGTTTCGGCTTCTTCCAAATAATGCGTTGTCAACACAATCGTATGACCATCACGATTCAGCTGTTTGATAAACTCCCATAACGTTTGACGCAATTCAACATCCACGCCTGCGGTTGGCTCATCCAGGATAATCACAGGCGGTTTGTGTACCAACGCTTGCGCAACCAGTACTCGGCGCTTCATTCCACCCGATAAGCTGCGCATATTGGCATCTGCTTTGTCTGCCAAATCGAGCCGCGCGAGAATTTCATCAATCCAGCGCGTATTCTGTTTGATGCCATAATAACCGGATTGAATCAGTAATATTTCCCGCACGGTAAAAAACGGATCAAACACCAGTTCCTGCGGCACCACACCCAAATTAAGCCGTGCTTTTTGATAGTGCGTTACCACATTGTAACCCATGACATGGACGGAACCGCTGGTAGCCAATGTCAAGCCGGCAATAATGCTGATCAGCGTGGTTTTTCCGGCACCATTCGGACCGAGTAATGCAAAAAACTCACCCGACTGGATCTCTAAACTGACATCCTGCAACACCGGCAACTGACCGTAGCTTTTGTAGATTGCTTTAATTTCAAGCGCGGGTAACATATCTGGTTAACCCATTCAACACAGACGTAGGCATGTTTCTACGATAACAATCACTAACAGCTTACGTTTAAGAAGTAATAGTCCACGCTTCCAAGGAATCTTTTTCTGTTGGAATGAGCTCCGTGATGCCATAGAGTTGAATCAAGCTAGCTACGCTAGATGGCATATTGATAAACTTGATTTGACAGCTAGTTTGACGTGCCGCACGTAACCATTCCAAAAACATACTCAGGATGGTGGAATCGACCTCAGTGACCTGACTCAAGTCTACCGTACAATTTGCTCCGGTGAGCAAAGGAAATCCCTGTTTTGTTAACGCTGTAATGTTATCAACCGTCGCAGGGCCTTGTACTATGATCTTTTGATCCTCTAGATAAACCATACAATTAGATTCTGGCGTGAATCGCTATACTGGCCATCATTTACTTTCCAAAGATTTATTTTTATCAGAGAGCGTTTTGATCAAACCGTCAATACCGTTTTTGCGTACCTGGCTATTAAATGAACCGCGGTAATTGGTTACCAAGCTAACACCAGCAACGGTTACATCGTAGACCTTCCAGCCATTTTGTTTCTTTTCCATACTGTAGTCGATGGGCACGGGTTGTTTACCGTTTCCTTGAATAACGATACTTCGAACCGTAGCTTCATCGCGATCACCTAAAGCGGGTAACGGATTGACCTTAATCGTTTCGTTATAATACGAAGTCAACGCATTGTAGTAAGTCCGTACCAATAAAGTTCTAAACTCATCCACCAACACATTCTGCTGATCCGAGGATGCAGCCGGCCAGTGCTGCGCCATCGCCAATTGTGTCATGCGAACAAAATTGAAATGCGGCAGAATCTTGGTCTCGATCAAATTGAGTAATTTTTCTTTATTGCCACTTTTCAAATCTTCATCCTTCTGCATAATCCCTACTACTTCTTGAACTGTTCTTTCAACCAGCTTATCGGGCGAAAGGTCTGGATTATTCGACCACGCAGGAAATGCTGCAAAGCCTATAACAACCATCAACAGAATTACTAGAAATTTTTTTCCCATTTTTACTCTCAATTTTTTATCCTAATCATTATTACTTTTCTGATAATAATGGAAACATGCTTCTTTAGCAAAACCTCTCTCCAAAAAATTAAAATGCCCGGATAATGTCGGGAAACAGCATAACCGTCATACCTGTCAGTATTTGTAAGAAAACAAAAGGAATTACCCCGCGATAGATATCCAAAGTAGTCACTGAGGGCGGCGCTACGCCGCGTAAATAAAACAGTGAAAAACCAAACGGGGGTGTCAAAAAAGATGTTTGCAAATTTAAAGCCACCAAAATACCAAACCAAAGCGGATCGATACCCGATTTAATCAGAATCGGTGCAATCATCGGAATAAAAATATACGCGATTTCAACAAAATCAATAAAAAACCCTAATAGAAAAATCGCCGCCATCATGAGTAATACAAAACCCCACTGACCACCAGGAATGTGTTGTATTAACTGTTCAACCGCTTCATCGCCACCGGTATAGGTGAATACCATTGAAAAAAAGGTTGCCCCTATCAGTATGGTAAATACCATAGCGCTGATCTTAGTAGTTTCCATCGCAATCTGATGCAACATAGCAAAACGCAATCGCCCACTAAAACCAGCAAGTACCATTGCGCCAACCGCACCCATTGCAGCAGATTCGGTCGGTGTAGCGATACCGCCGATTATGCTGCCCAATACAATAACAACTAATGCTAACGCCGGTACAATTGCTTTTATGGCTGGCCAGTATTGCGATGATATCGCTGTACTCGAACGCAGCATGGGGGGTGCAATGTCTTTTGCGATCGCTGCCATGGCCAAACAATAAATCACATATAACAAAACCAGCAACAAACCCGGTAATAAGGCCGCACGGTAGAAATCTCCAACCGGTTGCTGCAAAACGTCCGCCATGATAATCAAAATGATCGATGGTGGAATAATTTGTCCCAATGTGCCAGATGCACAAATAACACCACAAGCCAGCTTTTTATCGTAATGATATTTAAGCATGACTGGCAGCGCGATGAGTCCCATCGTTACAACAGAAGCGCCAACTACGCCGGTGGATGCTGCCAATAAAGCACCGACGATCACCGTCGACGCCGCTAACCCACCGCGTATTTGACCGAACAGTAATCCCATCGATTCCAGCATTTTTTCTGCAATGCCCGATTTCTCCAGCAGCAACCCCATGAAAATAAATAGGGGTACCGCCATCAACGTAACATTGGTCATGATGGATTCGATACGATACACAACCAGCATGAATAATTGCAAGCCTTCGAAATACAAGCCAAATATCAATGCCACACCGGCGAATGTAAAAGCGACAGGGAAACCCAAAGCTAGCATCATCAGGCACACCAGAAACATGACCAGTGCTATCATTTTTTCTTATCAGAGCATCCTGAAAGCCGTTCGGTATCACTCCCTGCTAGCAGGATACGAATATTTTTGGAAATGACCGCAAGAGATTGCAGCATGACGAGGAAATAACCTATCGGCAACAATGCCTTAAAAGCAAATCGATAAGGCAATCCACCGGGGTCCATCGAAACTTCACCAAGTTGGTAGGAATAAATTACCGGATCGTAGGCGCTCCATAAAATCAAGGAACACATTGGAATAACAAAAAATACCGTACCCAAAATATCGACAATGGCTTTTCTTCCAGGTGACATTTTTGTGTAAAAAACATCGACGCGGACATTCGCGTCCTCCCGCATGGTATAGGCGGCACCCAGCAGAAAAACCGCGGCAAACAAGTGCCATTCCAATTCCTGCATAGCTATGGAGCCCGAGTCGAAGGCATAGCGACTGACCACATCGATAAATACCACAGCAATCATCAATAAGCACAGGCATCCGGCTAACCAACCCGCCGCACCAGAAACCTTTCCGATCACCTGCTCAAACTGGCGTAACGCATCCATTCTCAGCAATTCAGGTCGCTCAATCGCCCGCAACCGTCATTCGATCAATTAAAATAGAACCACTTTGTTTTGAGCCACGCACAATGACATCATCACCGATCGCTAAAATTCCGCGGTAGATATCTTTCAAATTGCCCGCGATGGTGATTTCCTCAACCGGATAAGCTATACGGCCATTTTCCACCCAGAAACCCGAAGCCCCGCGCGAATAATCCCCTGTTACACCGTTGACACCGTGCCCCAATAGTTCTGTTACTAACAAACCGGTATGCAGTTTTTTCAGTAACGCCGGAACATCGAGTGTGTTTGCGCTTTGAATGATTAAATTATGCGCGCCGCCAGCATTGCCAGTGGTGTCCATCTTCAATTTTCGTGCCGAATAACTGCCGAGAAAATAGCCTTGCACGATACCGTTCTCAACTATTTTCCGTTCCATCGTTGCCACACCATCTTCGTCAAATGGGCCGCTGCCAAGGCCCTTGGGCAAATATGGCAAATCTAGAATTTGAATATCTGGCGCGAAAACTTGTTCACCGATGCTATCGAGTAAAAAAGAAGATTTGCGATACAAGCTACCACCGCTAATTGCGGATGCAAAGTGTCCGATCAAGCTTGAAGCAATCGGCGCTTCAAATATCACTGGTACTTCACAAGTAGCAATTTTTCTAGCACCCAAACGGGCTGCGCTACGTAACCCTGTTTTTCTTCCTATTTCTTGGGCCGACTCTAAATCAACAGCATCTCGCGCAACGCTATACCAGTAATCACGTTGTTTGCTTTCATTGTGCTCGGCAATCAATGCACAACTCACGCTATGGCGAGATACCGGATATCCACCCATAAAATCCAAGCTATTAGCATAAATGAATTGCGATTCACTGGTTGATACCGTCGCACCTTCCGAGTTAGTAATTTTCGGATCAGCCGCAAAACCGGCTTGCTCACATTCTTTAGCCAATTCAATCGCTTGCTCAACCGATAATTGCCAAGGAAAATACAACGCCAACTGGGGGTAGTCGCGCGCTAACCGATCTTTTTCCGCAAGCCCGGCACAGTCGTCTTCGGCCGTGTAACGCGCAATGGATAAAGCCGCTGCTACCGTATCACGAATAGCTTGTGGGGAAAAATCCGAAGTACTGGCATTACCACGTTTTTGTCCCAAATAAACTGTTACTGACAAACCTTTGTCGCGATTATATTCAATTGTTTCAACTGTGCTTTGACGAACCGTAACTGTTTGACCGAAACCGTCTGAAACATTGGTTTCACAAGCGGTAGCGCCACCCTGCTTAGCCTGCGTCAGGATATCTCGGGCAATTTGCTGCAACGTGGTGAATGGATAGGAAAATCGACTGGTGGAAACGGTAAGATCACTCATAAATGGGTTCTTGGTCAAGAAATAAACCGAAAAAATTAAATCCTTGGAATAGAATTAAACAAAAGCGTTATGATAGCAGCTTCTGAGTACCACATTATACAGCCTGACAACCGTGCCCAAAACTTCACAAGAACCATACACCGATCACCACGAAGCCAGTGATCCATACGCAAGTCCTAGTAAAACAAAGCTGAAAAAGGATATGCACGCTCTACAAGAAATCGGTGAACGATTGGTTGAATTGGATGCAAAGAAATTAGCTGAATTCGATTTACCTGAAAATCTTGCAGATGCCATCCGCTTCGCACGAACGATTGATAAACATGGCGCACGCCGCAGACAACTGCAATATATCGGTAAACTGATGCGCCAAGTCGATGTATCACCCATTCAGGAAAAACTAGCTACGTGGAATCAAACCTCTTTACAACAAACAGCCCGGTTGCACCATTTGGAGCGTTGGCGCGAACGGCTGTTAAACGATGATGCCGCATTCACCGAGTTTGCACAAAAACACCCCAACGCGGATTTGCAGCAATTACGTGTTTTGATACGCAACACACACAAAGAAAAAACCGCGAATAAACCGCCCAAAAGCTATCGCCAGCTCTTTCAAACCTTACAACTGGTGATTGAAAAGAACTGAGTCATAGGCATCTGTTATATTTTTTATTCTACGATTATGCTTGTTAAAAACACATTTCAAAAAACCGCTCACTCCATTGACCGCAATCCAATACATTTGCTTCCTTGGCAGATTCTGTTGTTTTTGAGCTTTGTAATACCTATAACCGTTTACGCACAAAACGGACCGCAACCGCGCTTGCCCGTTATCGAATTGACAACCCGTATCCATGTGATTCAGGCAGAAATTGCTCGTACCACGCAAGAACAAGCAATTGGGTTAATGTACCGTCAGTCCATGGGTAGCCATGAAGGCATGCTGTTTATTTATGATCGATTGGAAATTCGCTGTTTTTGGATGCGTAATACGTTAATCCCCCTCACCATTGCATTCATCTCTGATGATGGCACGATAGTCAACACAAAAGATATGCAACCGGAAACAGAAAATACGCATTGTTCAAATCGCCCTGTCCGCTTTGCGTTAGAAATGAATCAAGGCTGGTTTATGGAACGAGGAATTAAAGCGGGCTTCAAAATACAAGGACTGCCTAATTACCCTTGAAATACCTCAAGCGTACGACAATAAATGCTGACCTGGTCTAATGGATCCGGACATTCCACAGTTAAGAGAAAATAGCTTAACTGGGTTGTCCGGTTTTACTTGACCAGGTGGAGTAGATATACCCGAGGTAGGATGTGCCAGGAAAAAATGTCACAACGTTAAGAAGGTATTCAACTCAGCCTAAGATGAGAATATTGAAATTTATTCAACCGAAATACCCTGCCTGACGTACCTAATCGTGCGTGAATAGAATAAGTGAATCTATATCCAGGCCGATGCTGGCTGGTTGTATCCGGCGGTGGTTCTTGATCTGTATAGCCGCCGAATGGTGAGTCGGATTTGCAACTACTTTTTATTCATTCTTCTATAATTTGCTTGAGCAATCACAATACCAACATTCGTCAATTCTAGAGTTGATAGATGAGATGCAATATCAGAAACCTTATAATAATTGGGTAGTTTACTTGTGAGATGCGCTTCGAGATGCTGATTCGACATAAATTTAAAATTACGAAATAAACTTCTTATTTCATGACCCTCTTCTCTCGAGATTTCAAGTCCTTCAATAATTTTAGCTAGCATTTCCTCATAAGGGGTCTTCAATTGTAGTTTCTGAGAATCAAAAATACTCGTGGTAAACAATTCATCAAATTTTGCATGGTAACTGTATCTGCTAACCAAGTTTTTGATCTCTTCCAGCATAAATTCTCTACTAAAATACGATCTACATGCTTCAAGAATATTATTTTCTATAGGTGTGCTAGTATTTGATCTCCACAAAAAACATCTCAGATACTCAAGTTGACTATATTCATTATAATAGTTAGCGTTGGCTGTTATTTCTTCCGCAAGTGGACAAAGAATTCTTTCAAAATAATCAATTATATCCAAATAGCTTTTACATACCTTAAATGATTCTGTTTTCAGAAGCCATGCCAATGTAACTATTTTTAGTTGGCTGGATGTAAGTTTAGGTAAAATATCTATGGCTTCAGTCAGGCTTATTTGAGTAGTATCTCTGTTTATATTGAAAACTCGTTCAACCAAGATATCTGTAAGTATGTCACAGAGTATCGGGTCTCCGCTTAATGCATAATACTTTTGGATTTTGAATAAGGCTTCTTGTATTGCAGGATCTTTGAATTCTTTGATTCCTTCTGGATTTCTTTCACTTAGCTCGTGAAATAACTTTTTGTTAACATCCTCCACTCTCTCAAGTGCTGTTGCTTGTGCTTCTAGTGAGTAGTTTGTTTTATTAGCTTCATACAAAGCATCAGAGGATTGTACGAATGTATCAATATTTGTGTCATTGAAATTATAGGTGTAATTGTTAGTGACTACTTGGCCTTTAGGAGTATGATCTTTGCAAATAAATCTTTTTATAAGACCCCATCCATTCGTCATGTAACTCCCAATTTTTTCAGCCCAATTCACTATCATTCTCCAGAAATTAGAAATGTGCGCCATACAGACAATTCTACAACAAATCAGATTCTTAAATAAAAACACTATAGAAGTACAATGTATAAATCTAAAGATCCGCTTGTCACATCTGATTCTAATACTTACTCGCAAAGCGTATTCTGGTTACCATCACTTATTCCACGGTCGCTGACGGTGTAAGCAGCGATAATCTCAGAAAGACTCCTGCACAACCTCCCCTGTCAATGCAATAACCAACTAAAATAGAAGTGTTAAAAAACGGTTCGAGCAAAAGATGCGGATGAGTTTTGGAACACTGGAATTGGCACAGCGATTGAAGCGAGACAGTGTGCTGATGAAGATTGATACCCTGATTGTATGGGAGGAATTACGTCCGAAGCTTACGAGTTTATACAAGCGCGAGTTATCGCATGATGGAAGACAGGAACCGTTTGATGGGTTGTTGATGTTCAAAGCGATCCTGCTGGGTCAGTGGCATAGTTTATCAGATGCGGCATGGAGCAAGCGCTGTGTGTACGCATTGATTTTCTGCAATTTTGTGGATTCTTCTTGTCAGATGCAATACCGGACGAAACCACCCTCCCTGTGTCGATTCCGTAACCGGCTGGATGATCTGCTGGCCTCTATTAATGAACAGCTTCAATCACACGGATTGATGATCAAGGGTGCGACGGGAGCGGTAATTGATGCCACGCTGATTGAGTCAGCGGCATGCCCTAAAAAGACCATCACACTGGAGGTAGATGCCGACAAGGGGCCAGGAAGCCAACGCCAATCGGCAGTTTCTAAGAAAGCAAAAGTTCAAGAGCGCAATATGCATTCGCCAGTAATCAATAGGGCGTCACGGCATTGTCATCCCGCGTCAGTAAATACATCAGCTTGGGATGAATAAAGAGTTTTTCGCGCCCGATAGTTCTTTCCTCAAGCACACCGATGTCTGCCAGTTGTTTAAGATAGCGCGAGGCGGCTTGGCGTCCGGCGATGTTTTTTTCAACCAGGTTCTGAATCCGGCAGTATGGCAGATCGAAGATCAAGTCGACCAACTCGCGACTGTAGATTTTTTGTGCTTTCTGCTTCAAATAATCAATTGTGAATCCTGAGAGAGTGCGGATTGCGGCAATCTTAGCGATAGTCCAGCGTGCGGTGTCTTCAATGCCGTGTAGCAAGAAAATAATCCACGGTTCCCATGCTTGGTCGCGTGTGACATCGAGCAGCAGGCGGTAATACTCGGTTTTGTTCTTGATGATGTAGCGACTCAGATACAGAATGGGCAGCGTCAGCAAGTCTTCCTGGATTAGAAATAGGCTATTCAGCACGCGCCCGGTGCGGCCATTGCCATCGGTGAACGGATGAATCGCCTCGAATTGATAATGCCCGACTGCCATGCGGATTAGCGGATCGATTTCGCGTGCTTCGTGCAGGTAACGTTCCCAGTTGGCCAATTTGGTACGCAGCAGGTCTTCCCCGGCGGGCGGTGTATAGATCACTTCACCAGTGGCCTGATTGGCCAGTGCCGTTCCGGGCACGCGCCGCACTTGCATGTCCATGCCCTTAATGCGTGTGCATACTTGTTCTGCGGTGCGGGTGTTCAGCGGGTGTCGCTTTAATGCTTGGAACCCTTCCAGCAGTGCACTGCTATAGCGCAGGGCTTCGCGTGTGGCTGGGTCAGCATACTCGTTTGCGCTTTGAAACTGAAACAGCCGGTCGGCAGTGGTAACAATGTTTTCGATTTCCGAGCTGGCTTGGGCCTCAAGCAGCGGCAAGACATTGATCAAAACACCCTGATTGGGGATGAGTTCAGCAGCCTGCTTAAGTTCTGCCAGTGCCGCCCGGGCGGCGATACACTGTTTCAGCACCGTGCGTGTTTCCAGCTCAGCTGCGGGAAGCAACAGCGGTAGGTCGTTGTAAGGTTGATCCGGACGCCAGGCAATCATGGTTTAATTTTTTCATTTTTGCGACACGTCGTCAGTTTATGTCGTTCACAGCGACAGGTCAATCGAGTATGTCGCAAATTTTCTGTTTTTGCGACATATCTACTATTTAGGAAAGCTCTGAAAAAGGTAACGAGCGACGGGCAGGCAAGGCGAAATCAGGTGAAAAAGCGCAATTTACAGATAGTAAATGAGCATTTTGAACCTGATTTCAATGCATCATGGCAGAGCGCAGTAGTTTTTCAGAGTTTCCTTAGACGTTGAAACGGAAATGCATCACATCGCCGTCCTTGACGATATATTCCTTGCCTTCGAGGCGCATTTTGCCGGCTTCCTTGGCACCCTGCTCGCCATGATACGTAATAAAATCATCGTAATTAATCACTTCGGCGCGGATGAAGCCTTTTTCAAAATCGGTATGAATGACACCGGCTGCCTGTGGCGCTGTGTCGCCTTTATGAATGGTCCAGGCGCGGACTTCTTTGACACCGGCGGTGAAATAAGTTTGCAGCCCGAGCAGCTCATATCCGGCGCGCACCAGGCGGTTGAGGCCGGGTTCTTCCAAATTCAAGTCGGCTAAAAATATTTGCTTGTCTTCGTCGGACAATTCCGCGATTTCCGCTTCGAGCGCGGCGCAGATCGCGACGACCGGGGCGCCCTCTTGTGCGGCATATTCCTGCACGCGGGTTAGCAGCGGATTGTTTACAAAGCCGTGGTCGTCGACATTGGCGACGTAAATCGCCGGTTTTGCGGTCAATAAGCACAGCGGTTGCAGCAAGTGCTTTTGTTCCTTATCCAAATCCAGTGTTCTGGCGGGTTTGCCTTGATCAAGATGCGCTTGCACCATTTCCAGTAACGCACAAAGTTTAATGGCATCTTTGTTGCCAGATTTGGCCACTTTGGATTCGCGCTGAATGGCTTTTTCTACGGTGGCGAGATCAGCCAGAGACAGTTCGGTTTGGATCACCTCAATATCCGATATCGGATCGACTTTACCCGCAACGTGCACGACATTATCATCGCTGAAGCAGCGCACCATGTTGACGATGCCGTCGGTTTCGCGGATATTGGCGAGAAATTTGTTACCGAGCCCTTCCCCTTTGGATGCCCCGGCAACTAAGCCAGCGATATCGACAAATTCAACAATAGCCGGTTGTATTTTTTGCGGTTTGACGATATCCGATAATTTTTGCAGACGCGTATCCGGTACTTCAACGATACCAACGTTTGGATCAATGGTGCAAAAAGGGTAGTTTTCCGCAGCGATGCCTGCCTTTGTCAACGCATTGAAAAGCGTGGATTTACCGACATTGGGCAGTCCTACAATACCGCATTTAAGGCTCATGATTTATGTTCCAGTGTGTGTTTTGGAATTTTTATGTTTTAGTATGTAGCTTTAGCATTGCAGCTTGACAGTCACTTTGCACAATCAGCGGCCAAGTTTCCAAGCTTTTTTCGACCGCTTGCTCGATTAATTGCGCTTCTTCTTTTCTCGGCGGATGAAGTACATAACCGACCACGGCGCTACGTTCCCCAGGGTGGCCAATGCCAATGCGTAAACGCCAGAAATCTTGCGTCCCCAGTTTTGCAGCAATATCTTTGAGGCCATTATGACCACCCAAGCCACCACCTTTTTTTAACTTGGCCTCACCGGGAAGCAAATCTAACTCATCGTGAACGACCATTATTTCATCCGGATGAATTTTGTAAAATTGACTCAATGCGATCACAGCCCGACCACTCGCATTCATATAGGTTTGCGGCTGCAGCAACCAACATTCTTGATTATTTTGTTGAATGCGTACAGCTATTCCATGAAATCGAGCTTCGGACTTTAGCGTTATTCGAAGCGCTTCGGCCAATCGATCAATCCAATAAAATCCTGCGTTATGGCGCGTTCCGGCATATTCTTTACCAGGATTACCCAGACCAACAATCAGTTTCATACAAGACGGTACACACGAAGTATTCTATGCAATCAAAATAAAAACTGCCGGCATTCGTTTAAATGGCGGCAGCTCTCTCAATAAGATCAACGTTGACGTATTTTATTCAGCTTTCTTCTCAGCACTGGTTCCTGCAGCGGCAGCATCTTCTTCAGAAAGCACTGACCGCGGAATCACGATGGTAGCCACGGGAGAATTATCCCCTTTTGTCAAGGCAACAATCTCAACACCTTTTGGCAATACCAGATCACTTAAATGCAAAGAATGTCCGGCTGTCATTTCGGCCAAATCCACCGAAATATATTCAGGTAAATCTTTCGGTAAACAACTGATATCCACTTCCGTCAAAATATGTGAAACGATACCACCAGAAACTTTTACCCCCGGAGAAATTTCAGCATTGACAAAGTGCAACGGCACTTTCATATGTATTTTCTTATTTTTATCAACGCGTTGAAAATCTATATGTAATATTTGCTGTTTGAATGGATGCCATTGCGTATCGCGCAATAATACTTGCTCCGATTTCCCAGAAATATTCAAGGACAAAATTGATGCATGAAATGCTTCCATTTTTAGTTTATAGAACAAATCGTTATGATCCATCTCTATCGATTCTGCTGCTTGATCTCCACCATACACAACCGCAGGCACTTTGCCGGATCTACGCAGGCGGCGGCTCGCACCCTTTCCCTGCAATACGCGCTTTTCAGCACTAACTTCTATTTTCATAATACTCCACTCCTAAAAAATGACTTGTTCGCGACCAAAGCAAGTCCGGTTAAAAAACATGCAAATCTTTTTATTCCATAAATAATGAGCTCAATGAGCTCTCATTACTAATACGTAACATCGTTTCCGCCAGTAAATTGGCAATACTGAGCTGACAAATACGATCACAAGCAAGGGCATCTTCACGCAGTGGAATGGTATCCGTTACGACCAATTTATCCAGTACCGAATTTTCAATACGCTGCACTGCGCTTCCTGATAACACAGCATGCGTCGAGTAAGCCAACACTGATTTCGCACCATACTGTTTTAAAGCCAGCGCTGCTTCACATAACGTATTGGCGGTATCAACCAAGTCATCAATAATGACGCACGTCCGATCTTTAACCTCACCAATGATATTCATTACTTTGGCTTCGTTTGGTTTTGGACGTCTTTTATCAATAATCGCCAGATCGCACTCTAAACGTTTCGCCATATGCCGAGCACGAACCACGCCGCCCACGTCAGGTGATACCACGACTAAATTCTGGTAATTATGTTTCCAGACGTCGCCTAGTAGAATAGGCATGCCATAGATATTATCAACAGGAATGTCGAAAAAACCCTGGATTTGATCGGAATGCAGATCCATTGTTAATAACCGATCTATGCGTACCGTAGTCAGCATATTAGCGACCACTTTGGCAGTAATCGGAACCCGGACCGAGCGCGGCCTTCTGTCTTGGCGGGCATAACCAAAATAAGGTATCGCGGCGGTTATTCGCCCTGCCGATGCACGTCTGAGCGCATCCACCATAACCAATATTTCCATTAAGCTATCATTGGTCGGAGCACAGGTGGACTGCAATACAAAAACATCTTTTCCTCGAACGTTTTCGAGGATCTCGACCATCACTTCGCCATCGCTAAAACGCCCAACATTTGCCCGTCCGAGATGGATATTGAGATGTTTGACGACATCCTGGGCCAACTTTGGATGCGCTGTGCCGGTAAAAACCATTAAGCTATCGTAAGACATAACATCAATTTTCTTTGAAGAAGCCCATTTAACGCGGCATTAATTTCATTTTTGTATAAATTCAGAGCGCTTGAAATTACCTTTCACAACCGCTCATTCTAATTTAAAAAGGGTAAATTTATATCTACGGTTTAGATCAATGAGGTTGGCTGGGGAGGTAGGGATCGAACCTACGAATGCCGGAATCAAAATCCGGTGCCTTACCGCTTGGCGACTCCCCAAATTTTACCCCATTGAATGGTACATGGGATGACACTCTAACCCTTTTGCTAAAAATCCTGTCATATCTTCAGGAATTTGTTCAAAAGCTGTTTGTGCAGCCGTTAGCGTTGAAAATTCCGCAAAAACACAAGAACCTGAACCACTCATGGCTGCTATTGTAGTATTTTCTAGTTGCTTTAGCCACTGTAAACATCTCGCTACTTCAGGGTAATTCTGACAAACAACGGGCTCCAGATCATTACGTCCTTGATAGATAGAAAAGGGCGGTATTTTGATGGGTATCGTGTTACGTGTCAATTCCTTGTTTACAAAAATTTCTGCTGTAGAAATCTGAACAGATGGAATAAGCACCAGATACCAAGCAGGTGATAAAGTAAGTGAGGTCAATTCCTCACCCACACCTTCGGCAAAAGCATTCTGACCAAAAATAAAAATTGGAACATCAGCACCCAACTGCAATCCCAATTCAAGTAATTGTTTTCGGCTAAGGTGCAATGACCATAGTTGATTAAGTGCCAAGAGCGTTGTTGCAGCATCTGAACTGCCACCCCCTAACCCTCCCCCCATCGGAATTTTTTTCTCCAGATAGATATCCGCCCCCTGCTTGCTTCCAGTGGTTTGCTGCAAAAGTCTTGCTGCACGGACGCATAAATCTTTTTCTTCAGGCACGCCAACCAACGGATTGTGCAGTTTGATTATGCCATCCTCACGTACTTTGAAAGTAATTTGATCAGAAAAATCAAGAAATCGGAAAACAGTTTGCAAAAGATGATAGCCATCGCTTCTGCGTCCAACGACATGGAGAAACAGATTCAGTTTTGCGGGTGCGGGAAACGTATGCATGTGTTAAACAAAAATATACAAATCTTCGAAAACTTTTTACTCTGCCTTCCACTCGTCAACAATCAATTTGATACGCAGGGAATCATAGGTTAGATCCAATCGCCTAGGAAGATTGGGTTGATTGGGTTGATTTGCTTGTGCAGCCGTATAGCTGCCGTAGTGGATTTCCCAACCATCTTGACGAATTGTCATCACCTGATCTTTCTCGTTAAAATCTTTTTCTGCTCGTGTGAATGGAGAATGAATCCCTTGGATCCAATATTGCAAGCTACTGAGCGGCAAACGCCATCCTAAAACCTCTTGCGTCAAGCCTTCCACATCTTCAGCATAAAAAGCCTCCAATTTGGAAGTAATCAAACGTACGCCTTGCGGATTTCTGGAAATCTCAGCGACTACTTGACCTAAAGGTGTAAATAAAATAATTTCATCATTTGCAGGCCAATGTTTCCAACGAAAACTACCGGAAGAACTTTGACTTCGATCTTGAACAGCTATTCTTCCCAAGATATTAAAGCGAGCTGTATCAATCATTTGTTCTTTTACAGCCGCTTCAATAACAACTGTTTTTGCTGGCTTAATAGCCGTCGATTGCTGGGGCGTAGTAGCACATCCAGCCAGAACTATCACGAAAAAATATATCATGATTCGATAGTGCATTTTCGCTAAATTCAGTACACCATGAACAGCACAATCATATCCACGAAAAACTATTCATTAACTGTTATTCCTTTATCTGCTGGAGAATGTCGTTCAGGCAATACGATATTGACTTCTAATGTTTCTTGATTTTCGTCCTGTTCGAAATTTACAGAAATAGCGTTCTGTTCCACATTGACATATTTGCGAATAACTTCCAACAGTTCTTGTTGTAATTGGGGCAAATAAGAAGGCTGATTGCGATAACTGCGTTCATGTGCCACAAGAATTTGCAGCCGCTCCTTAGCAAGTGGCGCTGTTTTAGGTTTAGATAGCCGAAAGTAATCCAGTAAGCTCATTTTTTACCTCCAAACAACTTGCTGAAGAAGCCTCTTTTTGATTCAACAAACCGATGCGGACAATCTTCCCCTAAGTACCGCGCCACAATGTCTGCATAAGCTTGGCCTGCCTCACTTTTTTCATCTAAAATGACCGGCACCCCAGCGTTGGAGGCAGTTAAAACAGATTTCGACTCGGGAATAATTCCCAATAATTGCAACGACAATATTTCCTGAACATCATCTAGGCTCAACATCTCACCATTTTTAACACGTTCAGGATCATAACGTGTCAATAATAAGTATTCTTTGATCGGCTCCTCACCTCGTTCAGCACGTCTGGATTTGCTGGATAAAATGCCGAGCATGCGGTCGGAATCTCGTACCGAGGAAATTTCCGGGTTTGTCACGACAAAGGCATCATCTGCAAAATACAATGCCAAGTTGGCGCCTTTTTCAATACCTGCAGGCGAATCACAAACAATGTATTCAAAATCCTTGGATAATTCATCCAGCACTTTGCCTACCCCTTCTTGCGTCAATGCTTCTTTATCACGTGTTTGAGAGGCAGGAAGAATATACAGCAGGTTACAGTTCTTATCCCGTATCAACGCTTGATTCAGGCTAGCTTCACCATTGATTACATTAATGAAATCATAAACTACGCGACGTTCACACCCTAAAATCAAATCCAGGTTGCGTAGGCCCACATCAAAATCGATTACAGCAGTTTTGTGACCTTTTTTTGCTAGCCCCATAGCGATTGCTGCACTGGTTGTCGTTTTTCCGACGCCACCTTTGCCTGATGTCACAACGATAATTCTTGCCAATTGAGTCTCCTTTGCTAGATAAAGTCTAAACGATCTCTGTAATGATCAAAGCATGATTTTGTAAATAAATCTGTACTGGATTCCGATAAGTTTGCTTATTTAAGTCTTCGCTCGTTTTGTAATCCCCAGCGATGGAAATAAGCTCTGCCTGCATATCGAAACAAAAAATCCTAGCAGCAGTATTGCCATGCACTCCCGCTAGTGCACGTCCTCTTAAGGTATTATAAACATGAATATTTCCCTCAGCCATAATTTCCGCTCCGGCACTCACTTGAGACATGACCACCAAGTCACCGGATGCATAAATACGTTGGCCAGACCGTACAGGTTGAGTGACCAAGGTTGCTGCCACATACACGGGTCTGGGCGGAATAGCATTGATTGTTTCTTGCTTGGTTGCGGGCATAGCTTGGGAATCACCTTTTTGTGCAACCTCTGGTTTATTTTTTTCATCGGTGATAATCAAGTTGGTCAATTCTCTGACAGTATCGATGGGAATAAAAAGTTCTCTGGCTTGTTGATTTTGCTGCTCATTCCCCCCCCGAATTCCAACGGGAAAAAAGCCCACACGGCGTAATAATTGCGTGATTTGAACAAAATCAATTTCTTTACTGTGTTTATTTATTTCGCTTAAATCGATAATGAGTGGTGAATCTTTGAAAAACTCAGGTGCCAATTTAACTTTTTTCTCGAGAGCTTCTTCAATACCGACAATGTCATTATTGAATAAAATCAAAATGGGTGCAAAAAACGTACTACTTTTGAATTCAAGAACTGGCAAGTTATTGGGCATGTTAAAAGATAAAGAATGATTTCACTGACTCAGATAGATTATATGGAATATGAGTGATGCTATACCAATTTTATAATGGGTGCATCATTATTGCGCAAACACCAAATGGTACGGCAGTACCTTTTTGCTAGAAACCTCTGTTGGAAAATTCTAGATGTATAGCAATACAGAATATTTTAAACTCATTAACTCGCAGGAAAAGCTGTTTCAGTTAACGATTAATAAGGCGTTTATTTTTGGTAAGGCGCTCTATCGTTTCGAGTAAAACTTCGTTATCCGGCTCTTTCTCTAATGCCGAGCGCCATATATCTCTAGCATTTTCTTTTGCGCCCTGCACCCACAGCACTTCTCCCAGATGCGCGGCAATTTCCGGATCAGGGCGTGCGGCGAATGCCAGATTTAAGTAATTCAACCCTTCCGACAGATTACCCATACGATAATAAATCCATCCTAAACTATCCATAATGAAAGGATCATCCGGAGCAAGTTCCACAGCTCTTTTAATCAGCTTCAATGCTTCCGGCAGCTGAATACGCCGCTCAGCAAGACTATAGCCCAGGGCATTATAAGCATGAGCGTTGTCTGGTTTTATTTGTATGAGCTTCCGTAAATCTTTTTCAAGAACATTAAATTTCCCCAGTTTATCCGCTATCAAAGCACGGTCATATAACAATTCGGGATAATCAGGTAATTTTTTCAAACCGTTGCTAAGCACTTCATAGATTTCTTGATAAGATTTTGATCTTCTCAGTATTTGTGCTTCTGCTAGAATCAAATGGGCAGCTTGTTGATCACTGGTTGCAGGTAAATTTTTTAAATATTCACGCGCATCACTAATATTACCTTTTGATGCCCATAAATCAGCATAACGAATTTGTGCAGGTAAATAGCGCGAACCACTTTTTACCAGTTGATAAGATTCCATGGCTTTATCATTGTGTTTCAATTCTTCATATACCTGCGCCATGTGAAAATGTACCGCATCTGGATCTTTATAGCCTAACTCCAACGATTTGTTCAGGCTCTTTTCAGTCATATCGAAATCACCCATTTCAGTAGCCAGCAATCCAATCGCCAGCATAATTTCGGGATCAGTTGGATTTTTACTGATCAACAGTTGCAGTTGCTCATCGGCCAAATCATTACGGCCATCAGTAATCAATGTGCGGGCATAGGCAATCCTGACTTCATTGGCATTGGGATATTTGGATAAATACTCCAGATAAAATTGATGAACAGTTTCAGGACTACTGGTTCGCTGTAATATCCTGCCTTTATGAATCGCGGCCATTTCCCAGTCCGGCCGCAGCTTCAATGCTTCTTCCATTTCATCAAGAGCTTCTTGGCGTTGATTAGCAAGCCATGCGGCTTGAGAAACCGCAAAATGTGCTTCGGGCAAATCTTTGTAAGGATGTGCAAGTTGCTGCAATAATTGATAAGTTGCAATTTTATTTGGATTGCGTGCAAATATCTGATTCAGTTGTAAGAAAGCATTTGCGATGCCACTTTTTTCTTTTTCTGTCTGCAACAGTTTCTCAAGGTGCGGACGAGCAGCATCCAGATTTCCCAAATTAACCATCAGGGCTGCCATAGTCTGACGAGCATCAATTGATTCAGGATCAAGCTCAACCCATAAAGAAGTCGCCTGCACAGCCGCCGTCGGATCGCCCGCATGCAGAGCAATCTCGCTAGCGCGCTTAGCAAGACGTAAGTCTCGAGTTGATTTAGCCAGCTTAAGGTAGCGGTTCAGTGCAATATCTAAATTACCACGCTGCAATGCAGTTTCGCCCACTAAAAAATCAAACAAAATGTGTGCAGTCAATTCTTGATTGGGTAAATTTTTTTGGTTAATTTCTTCCTGTTCGGCAATTTCCTTTGTTTCTTCTATCTCCTCCTTTTTAGTCGCCGGAGTATGAGCACAGGCATAAAGTAATCCAAACAAGAACAACAAAAATAAATTTTTAAATTTCATGGGAAATCGAGTGGCTGTACAAGTTAGAAAAATATCCTGCGTATCGCATATGCTTCAGAATCTACTCATCAATTACCAATAAACAAA
The DNA here is from genome assembly GCA_024281675.1 of Nitrosomonas sp. Taxonomy (GTDB): domain Bacteria; phylum Pseudomonadota; class Gammaproteobacteria; order Burkholderiales; family Nitrosomonadaceae; genus Nitrosomonas. The sequence continues at coordinate 126,388 of JAMXAG010000003.1, read as the reverse complement.
TATATTGAGGTATCAGCATATCCTATTTCTATATTGACAATAAAGTGAATAAATTGTTATTAGGCTATGTATAAATCAATTTAATAAAAATTGAAAACGGGTAAGAATACGACCGGATAAAATTACATGTATTACATGTGAGTTCTACCGGCAATAACGCATTAAAATCATAAAAGCTCAAGAATATAAATAATAGAAAAATTTGAAGAACTTAATAACTTTAATGGTCTTATGTTGATTACCTTTTTGATTCTAACAACGCACATAGATAAGTAGGTCTAATTGACGGAATTTTATCGCATAAAATTAATCGCTGCTGCTATATTGGGTGCAGTCACTGTTTTGGGTTTCGCACCATTTTACCTTTTCCCCATCCCAGTTGTAACACTTGCATTACTGTTGAAATTCTGCCGCAACAGCCAATCCGCATGGCAAATAGGCTTACTAGGCTTCAGCTTCGGCATGGGATTATTCTCAGCAGGAGTCACTTGGCTTTATGTCAGCTTGCATGATTTCGGTGCAATGCCAACACACATTGCAATTGTTGTATTAATGATACTATGCATTTATATGTCATTATTTCCGGCATTGAGTCTGTACATCCTAGCTCGCCTTCGTATTTCATCCACTTTGCTATGGTCATGTGTTGCTGCTGCACTGTGGACACTATTTGAGTGGTTGCGTGGCACTTTATTTACGGGTTTTCCGTGGTTGGCAGTGGGTTATTCACAAGCCCCCTCAAGTCCTTTGGTAGGCTTTGCACCGATTATTGGCGTGTATGGCATTTCCTTTTTATTAGTATTGAGTGCTGCGCTGCTTTTTCTTTACATCGAAAGTAGGCTAAAAGCATGGCGTTATGGAGCTCTGCTCGTTTTGGTTTGGTTTGGTGGTTTCGTTTTGCAAATGATTGATTGGACCAAGCCCCAAGGAGAGCCAATAACAGTGAGCTTACTACAAGGTAATATCTCGCAGGACTTAAAATGGCGGGACGATCACATTGAAAATACCATGGAAATTTATAAAAAACTGATTCTGGAAAGCCCAAGTCAGTTAATCGTCACACCGGAAATATCCATTCCACTATTTAGCAATGTCGTACCTGCAAAATATATAGCACAGTTGGCCGAACATGCGCGTAACAACAATGGTGATGTATTAGTTGGCCTAGCCGAACATGGAGTCAATCAGGGAGAATATTACAATACCATGTTCAGTTTTGGTTCTGCGCCTGAGCAAAGCTATCGCAAATATCATCTGGTGCCTTTCGGTGAATATATTCCCTTGAAAGCTGTTTTTGGATGGATCATTCATATATTACAAATTCCGCTGTCTGATTTTTCGCGCGGCAGTCTCGATCAAAAACCGATGTATCTGGCCGGACAAAGGATTGCCATTAACATTTGTTATGAAGACGTATTTGGTGAAGAAATCATCAAGCAACTCCCAGACGCAACCCTACTAGTCAACGTCAGCAATGATGCATGGTTCGGTCGCTCAATTGGGCCACAGCAACATTTACAAATTTCGCAAATGCGTGCATTGGAAACCGGGCGATATATGCTTCGTGCAACGAACACCGGTGTTACCGCAATCATTGATGAACGCGGACAAGTGCTGCAAAGCATAGAAATTTTCACCACCGCAGCGCTGCATAGCATGGTGCAAGGTTTCACCGGAACCACACCGTACGTGCGTGGCGGTAATTATCCGGTGCTGCTATTCGCTGGATTATTATGCATTATCGCACTTGCCTTGCTGCGGGCAAAATCAAAAGGTCCACAAAAAAACCTGTAGAATTCGCACTGTATTTATTGGCTATCTCTGACCGGATTTAATCGACGCATGGCAATCACACAACCAACAACACAATCATTTCAAGATATTATTTTTACTTTGCAACGTTTCTGGGCCAAGCAAGGTTGCGCGATATTGCAACCCTATGACATGGAAGTCGGCGCAGGGACCAGTCACACAGCGACCTTTTTGCGTGCACTCGGCCCCGAACCCTGGAAAGTTGCCTATGTACAACCCTCTCGTCGTCCTAAAGACGGGCGCTATGGCGATAACCCTAATCGCTTACAGCATTACTACCAATTCCAAGTAGTGCTGAAACCAGCACCAAGAAATATTCTAGATCTCTATTTTGCTTCGCTTCGCGAACTGGGATTGGATCTCACACAAAATGATGTCCGCTTGGTGGAAGATGACTGGGAGAATCCTACCTTAGGTGCCTGGGGGTTGGGTTGGGAAGCTTGGCTAAATGGTATGGAAATCACGCAATTTACTTATTTTCAACAAGTCGGTGGCATTGATTGCAAGCCTGCAACCGGTGAAATTACCTACGGTCTGGAGCGTCTGGCGATGTATCTACAAAATGTGGAAAGCGTCTTTGATCTGACTTGGACTCAGGGCCTAACATACCATGATGTGTATCATCAAAACGAAGTGGAGCAATCGACGTACAACTTCGAACAAAGCGATACTGAGTTTCTGTTTCTAGCCTTCGGTAAGCACGAAGCGCAAGCTGATCATTTAATTGCACAGCAACTGGCCCTACCTGCTTATGAACAAGTGTTAAAAGCGGCACATACGTTCAATTTACTGGATGCGCGCGGTGCCATTTCGGTCACGGAACGTGCGGCTTATATCGGTCGCATTCGTAATTTGTCTCGGCAAGTTGCCAAAGCCTATTACGATAGTCGCAAGAACTTGAACTTTCCTATGGCGCCGCGCGAATGGGTCGCGCAAATGCCGGATGCGGATGTTTTGGAATCTGCATCATGACCCAAAATCTACTTGTTGAATTATTGGTCGAAGAATTACCCCCTAAGTCACTGAAACAATTGGGGCATAGCTTTGCTGAATTATTAGTTGCCAATCTGAAAGCACAAGACCTTGTCACAACGGAAGCGGAAGCGCGCGTCACAGCCTATGCCTCCCCTCGCCGTTTGGCGGTGCATATTACCAATGTTGCAGCACAGGCATCTGATAGAGCGGTTACGCAAAAATTAATGCCGGTCGCGGTTGGCCTGGATGCACAAGGTCTGGCGACACCACCGCTACTTAAAAAATTGGCGAGTTTGGGAGCAGATGCATCGGTCATACCCCGACTCAAACGTGCAATGGAAGGTAAAACGGAAACCCTTTTTTGGGATAGCACTATCAAAGGAACTTCATTGGCCGCCGGCTTGCAAAAAGCATTACAGGAAGCGATTGGTCAATTACCGATTCCCAAAGTAATGACTTACCAGTTAGCAGATGGTTGGCAAAGTGTTGATTTTGTCCGTCCTGCGCATGCACTGATTGCACTGCATGGTGCAGATGTCATTTCGGTTAACATTTTAGGTTTACAATCCGGGCGAGAAACACAAGGACACCGTTTTGAAGCCACAGTGCAGTCAATCATTGTCAAGGAAGCCGATAGCTATGCGCAGCAATTGGCAGTAGAAGGCGCTGTAATTGCCAGCTTTGCCGAGCGACAAGGTGAGATTGTGCGGCAAATGACCGCCGCTGCGCAGCATGAAAATCTTACTCCCATAGAAGATGCCGCATTATTAGACGAAGTGACGGCGTTGGTTGAACATCCCAATGTGCTGGTTGGCACATTCGATCCAGCATTTTTGCAAGTGCCCCAGGAATGTTTGATTCTCACCATGAAAACAAACCAGAAGTATTTTCCGCTGCTGGATGTACAAGGAAGACTGGCCAATAAATTCCTACTGGTTGCCAATATCAAACCGGCTGATCCGAGTTTGATCATCGCAGGGAATGAGCGTGTGGTGCGTTCACGCTTGGCCGATGCGCAATTTTTCTTTGACCAGGATCGCAAAAAAACGCTGGAGTCGCGTATACCAGAGCTTAACAAAGTGGTTTATCACAATAAACTAGGCACACAAGGTGACCGCACTCAAAGAGTCTGTACAATTGCAAAAGCCATCGGCTCTCAACTCGGCGGAGAAGAATTATCTAGGCAAGCAGCAAAAGTTGCCAATCTGGCAAAAGCCGATTTACTTACGGAAATGGTTGGTGAATTCCCAGAACTACAGGGCATTATGGGTAATTACTACGCACATCATGACGGCCTTAGCGAAATCATCGCTCATGCAATTGAAGATCACTATAAACCGCGCTTTGCCGGCGATGTATTACCTAGAAACTTAGCAGGCATTTGTGTTGCATTAGCAGATAAATTGGAAACCTTAACAGGCTTATACGGCATTCAACAAATCCCCACTGGTGACAAAGATCCCTTTGCGCTTCGCCGTCACGCTCTAGGTGTGATTCGATTGTTAATCGAGAAGGAATTACCATTATCTCTAAAAGAATTGTTAAAACAATCTAGAGAAGCTTTCAATTCACCAGAAAATTTTCCATCACAAGAAAACGATACCTTCGTGAATCTCAAGCTTTTTATCTATGATCGGCTCAATCACAATCTTCGTGAACAAGGATACAAAGTACAGGAAATAGAAGCCGTGCTGAGCTACCTTCCGGATCTTTTATTTGAAATTCCCAAGAGACTTGAAGCCGTGCGCGCCTTTGCCAATCTGCCAGAATCGGCAAGCCTGGCGTCAACCTATAAACGAGTACACAACATTCTAAAAAAAGATATGGACAAAGGGCCTGTATCGGGTGTGGGATCGATCAGAAATCGTGATGTTGACGAAGGTATTTTGACGGAATCGGCTGAAATAGCTCTATACCAAGCTTTAAGCAACATAAAACCAAGAGTTGACACCGCAGTAAGGGCAGGATATTACACACAATCATTACAACTGCTAGCTGAGCTCAAGAATCCTATTGATGCATTCTTTGATCAAGTGATGGTGTATGCAGACAATGAAGATCTGCGAGCCAATCGACTCACATTGTTGGATTTATTGTACAAAACAATGAATCAAGTTGCCGATTTATCGAAACTCGCCTCCTGACATGAAACTCATTATCCTCGACCAAGCAGGCGTGATCAACGAATGTAGCGATACTTCCATCAAAACACCGGATGAATGGATCCCCATTCCAGGTAGCCTGGAAGCGATTGCCCGTTTAACACACGCCGGCTATCGCGTTGTGATTGCAACCAATCAATCGGGTATTGGCCGCGGATTGATGGACATGGCAACCTATAATGCGATCAATCAAAAAATGCACCAGTCTGTTATCCAGAGTGGTGGCCGCATCGACGCGATTTTTTTCTGTCCGCACGCCAGCATCGATCAATGTTCGTGCCGTAAGCCAGCGGCAGGGCTGTTTGCAGAAATCATACAGCGTTACGGCGTGAATTTAAAAAATGTGCCAGCAATCGGCGATTCCATGCGCGATTTACAAGCCGCCATCACTGCCGGTGCAATGCCAATACTCGTATTGACCGGCAAGGGACAGGAAACTTACGATCATGAAGAAATTCCTGCCAATACACAGATTTTTGCCAACCTAGAGACTGCTGTTGACGCACTGGTGGGAAAAGGATAGTTATGGCGGCCTTGCGATCTACCTTATACATGTTACTGCAAATCATTATTACACCACCCTTCGCATTGGCTACGCTGCTATGTTTTCCATTGTCGCCCATGCAACGCTATCGTGTCACTTCAAGCTGGACGAAAACCATGTTATTTTTGCTGCGATATGTATGCGGGTTGCATTATCAGATTTTAGGCGCTGAAAATATCCCTAAATCCCCGAGTATTGTACTGTCCAAACATCAATCGGCTTGGGAAACACTGGCATTTCAAGAAATTTTTCCACCGCAGGTATGGGTGCTGAAAAAAGAATTATTGTTGATCCCCTTTTTTGGCTGGGGGCTTGCCATGACCAATCCGATTGCCATCGACCGCAAATCCGGCAAAAAAGCATTGGAACAAATTGTCGAACAAGGTAAAGATCGCTTGCAGCAAGGATTTTGGGTTGTCATATTTCCAGAAGGCACACGTATTGCACCGGGAAAACGGGGAAAATACAAAATCGGCGGCGCTTGGCTGGCTACCCATACCGATGCAAAGGTAGTCCCTGTCGCGCATAATGCCGGCGAATTCTGGGGTAGAAATTCATTTGTTAAACGAGCTGGAAAGATTACTGTCAGCATTGGCAAACCCATTGATCCAACCGGCATGGAAGCGAATGACTTGAATGTGCAAATCGAAAATTGGATCGAAGCAGAAACGCAACGCATCAGTACTCGCAATCAATCACGGACTTGAAGACCAATAATGAAGCCGTCCTAAATGGACAAACTATCCGTTACACCTTAAAGCGCAGTAACCGCCGTCAATCCATCGGATTGAAAATTGATCATCGTGGCTTAAGCATCAACATCCCACAGCAAGTACCTTTAACGCATATTGAAATTGTTTTACAAGAAAAAGCTGATTGGATTACCCAAAAACTCAAACTATGGGATAACAAACAGAAACTCTTATCGAACTGGACAGCAGACAATAAATACCCTTTGCTCAGTGAACCCTGGATTCTCTCATCAGCACAATTTGGAGAATTCGTGATGGTGCGTAAGGCCACTGAACAGAGTTTTCATCCTTCCATACATGCATTGCATGCAGAGCAAATTGAAAAAATCGTAATGCATTGGTATTACCAACAAGCTACTGCTTGTTTTAACGAAAGAATCCAATACTATGCGCAGAAATTGCACCTCCCCAAGCCTATTTTTCGCTTGTCGCGAGCCAAAACAAACTGGGGAAGTTGTACCAATCGTGGTGTCATCCATTTGAATTGGCGTTTGATTCAATTGCCGTTACGTTTGGTTGATTATGTGGTTGCGCATGAATTATGTCATTTGATTGAAATGAACCACTCTCAGGCATTTTGGGCACTGGTCGAGGATATCTATGCGGATTATTTGTCAGCCAGAAAAGAGCTTAACAAGCTGTCCTTACGATAAAGCAATCAATATGATTACGCGCACCCTGACAATTACGTTCCTACAATAAAAAACATTCACGACTTGACAAATCCCATTAACATTCAGTACCTTCATGTCAGTGCAGAAAATCATAGTCTTGCACCAATTTATCGTTAAAATAACGATGCAACTTTTCAAGGAGATGACTCATGACCGTAGCAAAAGTGATCGAAATCAGCGCAAGCAGTAACAAAAGTTTTGAACATGCTATTAATGAAGGCATCGTACGTGCTTGCGAAACCATTAATAACGTTTGTGGCGCATGGGTCAAAGAACAGAAGCTAGAAATTAAAAACGGCAAGATTGTTGAGTATCGTGTTAACCTTCAAGTGACTTTCATCCTAGAAAGTAAAAAAGTCGTAACGAAGAAAGTTGAAACTAAGAAAATAGAAACCAAGAAAAAGTAACTCGTAATGTTTATCCACCGGGATAAACCGATCTAAAGGAGACAAAGTGCGTGATTCAGAAACAGAACCGGGATTGAATCTAAATCTGACAGTACCCATCGCATTGCTAGTGGTGTTATTAATTGTGCCTTTTTCGATTAATGCATTATTGCACTTATTGTCATCTAACCGACAAGTCTCTCCTGTGATTATGAAGATCCCGGTGGACAGTACCGTGGTCACCATTCCATCCAACGTCAAGCAATATGAATCTTTTGAAGTGGGGCTTAACCTGGAAACCCTTCAGCTTGCTAAATTTCTCAATGAAATTGTTTCAAACGCATCGGAAGGCGCATCATATCAGGGCATCATAGGCGCAGTATCGGGCAATATGAAAGCCGAGATAGTCGGTAAAAATTGGTTGATTGATCGTGAAGGTGCGCAAGAACCCATTTCTTCGTATCAAGGTTTATCAAATTGGCGTTGGCGTGTTACCCCTGAATCTTCCGGTCAACAAGAACTAACCTTGCAGTTGCATCTCTTGACACAAGATGGCTCGCGATTGGATAGTAAAATTCTCGACCTCGCCGAAGCGAATTTTTTAGTACAAGCAAACCGGTCTGAGTGGCTCAAACGCAATGGTTTATGGATAGCAATATTGGTATTTTTACTACTTGCTGCAATCTTTCAATGGCGCCGTATCGCAGCACCCATTAAAAGAATCTCCTCATACTTGAAAAACACCTAATGATCCTTATATACAGTACTGAAGGCGCGTTGCAGCAATTTACGATCAACTGAGAAAGTTGCTACGCGCAAGTTGTAAATTGTATCAACTACATTACTGACGAGGAGAAATTCATTATGTCTATTATGCGTTATGAACCCTGGGGTTTGTTAAATCAATTACAAAGAGAACTGGAAAGAAATGGCGCCGAAGGATCTACGGCAACGGCAGAATGGGCACCCGCCGTGGATATCAAGGAAGAAGCGGATAAGTTTGTGATTCACGCCGACATTCCTGGCGTCAAACCGGAAGATATTGATATCAGTATGCACGATGGTGTGCTGACCATCAAAGGCGAGAAAAAAACGGAGGCCAAGACCGAGAATGCCGGCTATAAACGTGTAGAGCGTACGTATGGTTCATTCTACCGACGCTTTAGCTTACCAGATACAGCCAATGCCGATGCAATTTCCGCCGCATCGAAACATGGAGTGCTGGAAGTAGTGATACCAAAGCGTGAAGCAGTGCAGCCTAAAAAAATCAATGTCACAGCCACAGAAAGCTAGCTTTTATCTCATTCATCACATAAGAAATGGAGCCTTCTGGCTCCATTTCTTATTGCAGGAAAAAATTTATTTTCTAGAAATAGTACAAATTGCATATTTGCATGACTCGAATTATCTCTGCAGTTGTAAGGCCGCTAAGCGCGCATATAACTCACTCGATTGAAGTAACTCGGTATGCGTACCGAGCGCATCGAGACAACCATGATCCAGCACGGCAATTCGATCCGCAGACTGTACCGTAGTTAATCGATGGGCAATGACCAGCGTGGTTCGGTCGCGCATCAATCGTTGTAGTGCTTGTTGCACCCAATACTCACTTTGCGCATCCAGCGCACTGGTGGCCTCATCCAATAACAGAATTGGCGCATCTGCTAAAAGCGCACGAGCAATGGCTAAGCGTTGTTTCTGCCCACCTGACAAGCCCAATCCCAAATCACCCAGATGCGTTTGATAGCCTTGCGGCAGCTTGCAAATAAAATCATGCGCATAAGCCGCTTCAGCTGCTGCTTGCACATCAATATCATTAGCATCGGGGCGAGCATATCGCAGATTATCGATAATCGTGCCATAAAATAGTACCGGATTTTGCGATACCAACGCAAAACATCGACGTAAGGTAAAAAGATCCAGATTATGGATATCAATACCTTCAAGCTTGATACAGCCAGATTGACTGTCAAAAAAGCGCAGCAGCAGATCAAACAATGTTGATTTTCCTGCGCCAGAAGGGCCCACCAATGCAAAAGTTTCCCCCGATTTAATATTCAGGGTCAAATTGTCGATGGCAAGCACCTCAGGGCGGGATGGATAGGCAAAACACAAATGATCAATTTCAATATTTCCAGAAACTTTCGATAATGTATCGGGTTTGACTGGAGATTGAATCAAATTAGGCGCTTGTAACAACTCCATCGTCCGTTCGGCCGCACCAGCTGCGCGCTGCAATTCACCGATAATCTCTGAAATCGCGGCAACCGCCGATCCCACAATGACGCTATAAAAAACAAAAGCGGCCAATTCTCCTGCGCTGATCCGGCCTTCAATCACATCGATGCCACCTACCCATAACATCATACCCACAGCGCTCAATACCAACAAAATGACAATAGTAATCAGCAAAGCACGTTGCATAGTACGCCGCTTGGCGATTGCAAAAGCGTCTTCTACTTGATCATGAAATTTTTGCTGATCAATCGATTGGTGATTGTAAGCTTGCACTGTTTTAATTTGACCAAGCACTTCCCCTACATAAGCGCCTACATCCGCAATTTTATCCTGACTTTCACGCGAAAGACGCCGAACCCGCCGACCATAGATCGAGATAGGAATCACTACTAGCGGCACACAAATCAATACTAACCCGGTCAGTTTCGGGTTCGTGATAAATAGCCAGATCATGCCACCAAGCATCATGATAAAATTTCGCAATGCAAACGAGATGGAAGATCCAATCACCGTTTGCAATAAGGTCATATCGGCGGTTAGACGGGATTGAATTTCAAGGCTGCGGTTTTCCTCAAAAAAACCAGGATGCAGTTGGATCAAGTGATTGAATACCGCTTGGCGGATATCCGCGATAACCCGCTCACCCAGCCAAGTAACCCAGTAATAGCGGGTGAATGTTCCGAAAGCCAAAGCTGCTACCAGCATCAGAAATATCCCCACATATTGACCCAGCATATCTTTTGATTGCGTAGCCAATCCTTGATCAATCAACAAACGGATACCTTGTCCAATCGATAGCATAATTGTTGCTGTAAATAGCAACGCCAGCAGACTGTAGACCACTTGACGTTTATAGGGTGCAACAAATTTAGCCGCCATTTTGATATCGAACCAACGACGGGATTTCGAAGATTGTGAGTGATCGGTCATGAATTCATTATTTGAAGGATACACTGTCAATTAAAATAAAAGGAACGTTGGGAGTAAAATTTGTTTTCTTTCCATCATATCCACCAGTATCACCGCAAATTTTATGGAAATAAATAGATGAGTAGTAGTTTCTATACATCAAGCGCGGTTTGTTTCAACTCCAATACAGTAGGTAATAGCGCAGATTAACTTTTGATATTTCCGATGAAGTTGAATGAGCAAGAACCAGATTTATCCGGCAAATCGTTTTCAACGGATTCAAAAACTTCGGTATCAGGATAATGTGCTTTCCCCCATTTCACTAAAGCCTGAAGTATCGGCTTCAGATCTTCTCCCTTTTTTGTCAAAGCATATTCATAACGAACTGGCTTTTGTTGATAAGCTTGGTGAATCACCAGCCCAGCAGATTCTATTTTCTTCAATCTATCGGCCAATATATTCGTGGCAATCCTTTCCGGCGATTCCAGAAATTCTTGATAGCGTTTTTTACCCAATAGCAAGTCGCGGATAATCAACAATGTCCATTTATCCCCTAGTAGATCAAGTGCACAAGCAATCGGGCAACATGATCGCTCGAAAATTGGTTTGTCCGGATCATTCGTCATAAAGAAATGTACCTTCAAAAAATAAAGCATTTAGTCTGCTACAACATAATAACTTGCAATTAACAAGTGTGCAAAGTATATTAACTTGCATTATACAATCCACTATGGATAATATACCGATAAGGATCAATAACATGATAAAACTCTACCAATTTGAGCGCACCTGGGGCATTCCAAACTTAAGTCCTTTTTGCTGCAAAATAGAAACGTATTTGCGGATGGCTGGTATCGAATATGACATCAAATCAGCACTACCTTTTAGCGCTCCAAAAGGCAAATTACCTTTTATAGAAGATAACAATGAAGCTTTGGGTGATTCCCGCTTTATCATTGCTTATCTCAAATCGACCTATCAAGATTTGGACAAAACACTCAATGACACAGAACAAGCAATATCGTTAGCCATGCAACGTTTGCTCGATGAGCATTTATTCTGGGCCATACTGTATACGCGCTGGCAATACACTGACAGCAATTGGCAAATCAATAAGAAAGCAATTTTTGGAGGGCTTCCGCCCATTATTCGAGATATCGCTGCCAATGTGTGGCGGCAAAAAATAAAACAGCAAATTCATGGCCACGGCACCGGCAGACACCAAGCCGAAGAAATTTTCACACTCGGCAAACAAGATATCGATGCACTATCAACGACTCTTGGCAATAAGCAATATTTCCTAGGAAATCAACCGACAACACTCGATGCATCCGCTTTCGGCCACCTGATCAACATTCTTCGCTGCCCAATTGAATCGCCATTGAAAGAATATGCATTGTCAAAGCACAATTTGATTGATTATGTTGATCGAGTCAAAGAGGAATACTACCAAGATCTGTAAGGGAGGAATCTTACCTAAGCGCAATAAATCTCGAACCGCGAATACAAAATACCCATTTATGCGGCAGTTACCCAAGGCTTCTGGGCTACGTTGTTCAATGAAAAAACGGAAATTATGCTTTGAAAAAGTTTGCGCCTTTTCAAAACCTAGCACACTGACTCTTTATTTCCTTTTCCGTAAATAGGAATTAATAACGTAATCCATGCTCAATCTTCCAGCTCCGCCAAATAGTAGCGGCATGAACATAGCAAGGTACATAACAGGCAGCTTAAAATTCCCGAAACCTTTATCCGTGATGACAAAACCTTTACTAAGATCTGTCAGAGTATGCCATTCGATAGGCCAGTGTACTGTTTGAATTGCTACAACAGTCAACACCATCAACGCTACGGTGAAGAATCGAGTACCTAAGCCCAGCAGCAAGCCAATCGCACCGGCAATCTCAAGCCAAGTACTCATGATCCACAAGTTATCATCGGAAATTAGATTAAAAGGATAGGGAAATTTGAGCTGATCAAACCAACCTTCGCTACTGAGTTTCATAAAACCAGCATCCCAAAACTCATAGGCCAGAATTAGCCGTAATATTAAAGGCGGCAACAGATCGGCACTGCTATTAAGCAAGACAGCTATTTTCCGGTAACCAGCACTGAACAATGGAATCCTCCTTATTAAATATTAATCAATGGTACTTAACGTGACTTTGTTTGCTCAAAAATATATCATCACATACATACTAAAGTGCTTTTTCATGTTTTTCTGCAGGAATTTTCGATGAATCATCATAATTTATTCAACACACTGAGCGAATTACCAAATAATAAATCAAGTCAACTGAAATATTATTCATTACCATCCCTCGAAAAAAATGGCATCGGAAAAATTTCCCGCCTGCCTGTCTCAATTCGAATCATCTTGGAATCTGTGCTTCGCAATTATGATGCAAAAAAAATTACCGAGGCACACGTACGTCAACTAGCGAATTGGCAACCGAATACAGTCAGGGTGGACGAAATCCCTTTTGTAGTATCACGCATTGTTTTGCAAGACTTTACCGGCGTGCCTTTGTTAGTGGATCTAGCCGCCATGCGCAGTACTGCGGTTAATCTTGGAAAAGATCCCAAATTGGTTGAACCTCTCGTTCCAGTTGATTTGGTAGTTGACCATTCCATACAGGTTGATCATTACGGTACCAAGGCGGCACTGAACAGTAATATGGAAATGGAATTTTCCCGCAACCATGAACGCTATCAATTCATTAAATGGGGCATGCAAGCTTTTGATAACTTTAAAGTAATTCCTCCTGGTATCGGTATCGTTCATCAAGTCAATCTGGAATATCTTGCACGAGGCGTGCATCAGAAAGAAGGCGTTGTTTTTCCCGATACCCTGGTGGGTACGGATTCGCATACCACCATGATCAATGGCATTGGCGCTGTAGGTTGGGGGGTAGGTGGAATTGAAGCGGAAGCCGGCATGCTCGGGCAGCCGATCTATTTCCTCACACCTGATGTAATCGGCGTAAATCTCACGGGTCAGCTGACTGAAGGCGTTACCGCAACCGACTTGGTGCTAACTATTACTGAAATGCTGAGGAAAGCCAATGTAGTCGGTAAATTTGTCGAATTCTTTGGTACGGGAACAGCTTCCCTCGCACTACCTGATCGCGCCACCATTGCGAATATGGCCCCTGAATATGGCGCCACAATGGGTTTTTTCCCGGTTGATGACGCAACGATTACCTATTTCAGAGAAACCGGAAGAAATCAGCCAGAAATTGATTTGTTTCAAACGTATTTCAAATCGCAAGGACTCTACGGAATCCCATTATCAGGTAGTATCGATTACACACAGGAATTGACGCTCGATCTGGGCTCTGTGGTTCCATCCCTGGCAGGACCTAAACGACCTCAAGATCGCATCTATCTAGGTGAAATCAAAAGCAAATTTGTTGATCTATTTAATAAGCCCGTCGCAAACAACGGGTATGGCAAAGAGAATGATGATATTTATCAACGTTATCAGACACGAGACTCTAACAGAGAGAATCCTGATATATGCATTCCAACTGACATTCACACTGAAATTCGAGTAGTAGCATTGGGCGTTTGTGAGGAAAACCCTGATATATGCATCCTACCTGACACTGTTATCGTGGATGATACTGCCGCAACTATAACAGCGAAAACTCCAATCAAGGCAACCGCATCTGCCACAACCGTACGTAATGTTACCGAAATGACCAGTAACCGGCCGGTTCACACAGAGGAAGATCAATATATTGATGAACTCATGGGTTCATCCGTTGAGCTGGGACATGGTGATGTTTTGATTGCGGCTATCACTTCTTGTACCAACACCTCAAATCCGAGCGTCCTACTTGCCGCGGGATTGCTGGCTAAAAAAGCCGTTGAAAAAGGCCTATCGGTAAAACCGCATATCAAAACATCGCTCGCACCAGGTTCACGGATAGTCACTGATTACCTGACAATCACCGGATTAATGCCATATCTCGAACAACTGGGCTTTAATTTAGTTGGCTACGGTTGCACGACCTGTATCGGAAACTCCGGGCCACTGGCCCATCCAATCGAAGAAGCGATTATCAAGAATGACTTGGTATGTGCAGCTGTTTTGTCAGGTAACAGAAATTTCGAGGCACGTATTCACGCCAACATACGAGCAAATTTCCTATCTTCCCCCCCGTTGGTTGTCGCTTACGCAATCGCTGGCACGATCTTAAAAGATCTTACCCAAGAACCTTTAGGCATGGGTCATAACAACCAGCCTATTTGGTTAAAAGACATATGGCCTAGTAGCGGTGAGATTCACGACTTATTGAAATTTGCGACCAATGCCGATACATTCCGGCAGCTCTATGGCAATCTCACCAAAGATCACGATCTTTGGAATAGCATTACTTCAGTGACCGGAGATGTATTTAACTGGCCTGAATCCACCTATATTGCACACCCACCCTTTTTTGAGAATTTTTTGTTGCAGCCTAGTGCTAATGTCTCCGCCAATATCAAAAATGCTTTTGCTTTGGGGATATTTGGTGATTCTGTTACGACCGATCATATTAGTCCAGCCGGTTCAATCAAGGATACTTCTCCAGCCGGACGTTATCTGTTAAATCATCACGTTGATAAAGTTGATTTTAATAGCTACGGTGCTCGGCGCGGCAATCACGAAGTGATGATGCGTGGCACTTTTGCCAACGTTCGAATCAAAAACTTGATGATCCCTGGTAGCGAAGGCGGTATTACGCTATGTTATGCAGAAAATCCGACCACACCAGTAGAAATGAGTATTTATGATGCCGCAATGAAATATCAGGCACAAAAAACTCCAACGATCGTCTTTGGTGGTATGGAGTACGGCACAGGATCGAGTCGAGATTGGGCCGCGAAAGGAACTCAATTATTGGGTGTTAAAGCAGTTATTACCACCAGTTTTGAACGCATCCATCGCAGTAATCTGATCGGCATGGGTGTTCTACCGCTACAATTCAAAAACAATGACACTGTGCAATCGTTAAACATCAAAGGGGACGAACAATTTGATATTGAGGGTTTGGAAAAAATCGAACCACAAAAAGATGTCACTTTGATTATTCACCGAAAAGATGGCTCCAGTCAAGCGGTAAAACTATTGTGTCGGATTGATACATCCATCGAAGTGGATTATTACAATCACGGTGGAATCTTGCCTTATGTGTTGAGAAAGCTCATGACACAGTAATAATAAATGCATCATGAGTTTGTATTTGCAGCAAATTAGGTCAAATTAAAAAACGTTTAACCTAATTTGCTTAGAAGAAGGTGCTGCGATGGTTGCTACAAAACTACACCTTCTGTGTTTTCTTAACCAGGTCACGTAGGTAATTCTCAAAGTCTTTTTTAAGCTCCGCATGCTTCAATGCAAATTCCACAGTAGCATGTAAATAACCCAGCTTACTTCCACAATCGAAACGTTTTCCTTCAAACTCATATCCGAGTACGGTTTCCTCTTTGAGAAGCTTCGCAATTGCATCCGTTAATTGAATTTCATTGCCTGCACCACGTTCGGTTTGTTCGAGTAGTTTAAAAATACGCGGTGTCAAAATGTAGCGGCCTACTACTGCCAAATTGGAAGGCGCCTTGTCAACAGGCGGTTTTTCTACGATCGCATTGACTTTTGTAAGCCGTTCAGCCATCGCGGAACTATCAATAATCCCATAGCGATTCACCGTTTCTGGTTCTACTCGCTCGATCCCTAAGACTGAGCAGTGATGGTGGTTATGAATGTCTACCATCTGATTTAAGCAGGTGCGTTCTCCCGCATCAATGAGATCATCTGCAAGAAGCACAGCAAAAGGTTCATCGCCTACGACCGATTGAGCGCATAAAACCGCGTGTCCAAGCCCGAGCGCTTCGGCTTGCCGAATGTAAATGCAATCTACATGCGGCGGCAGGATATTGCGCACGATTCCCAACATTTCTTGCTTTTTCCCTTCTTCCAGCTTGGTTTCAAGCTCGAATGCCTTATCAAAATGATCCGGAATCGAATTTTTATTCCGCCCAATAATAAAAATAAGCACATCAACACCCGCGGCAACTGCTTCTTCAGCGGCGAATTGTATGAGCGGTTTATCAACAATTGGCAGCATTTCCTTTGGGTTAGCTTTGGTTGCTGGCAAAAATCTTGTGCCAAGTCCAGCAACAGGAAACACTGCTTTTCTTATCGCTTTCATATCGATATCTCCTTAGAATAAGTCAATTTTGCTGATAACCTGCGGGATTGTTGCTTTGCCAATGCCAACTGTTAGCACACATTTCATCCAAACCGAGTTTTGCCTGCCATCCCAATACATCGTGTGCGCGTTTAGGGTCTGCATAGCAGGAAGCGATATCACCGGATCGTCTTGGCGCAATACGGTAAGGAATGGTTTTTTTGCTTGCTTTCTCATAAGCACGCACAACATCCAACACACTATAACCTTGTCCCGTACCCAGATTGATCGTCAAGCAACTATTCAATTTTTCACTGACAACATTTTCCAATGCTTCCAAAGCCTTCAAATGACCTAGGGCTAAATCCACCACATGGATGTAATCACGCACACCGGTTCCGTCCGGAGTAGGATAATCGCTACCCCACACACTTAATGATTCCCGTCGCCCCACAGCCACTTGAGCCACAAAAGGCATCAGGTTATTAGGGATGCCTCTCGGATCTTCACCGATTAATCCACTATCGTGAGCGCCTACCGGATTAAAGTAACGCAAAATGGCAACTTTAAATGAGTGATCACTCTGATAAAGATCGCGTAGCATTTCTTCAATCATCCATTTGCTACGCCCATAAGGATTGGTGGGGGCCAATGGATGATCTTCGGTCAAAGGCAATTTAATAGGATCACCGTATACGGTTGCGGAAGAGCTAAAGACCAATGTTTTTACCTGACATTCCTGCATCGCTTCAAGCAACCGTAATGTTCCAACAACGTTATTATCATAGTAAACTGTTGGCTTCTCAACCGATTCACCCACTGCTTTCAACCCCGCAAAATGAATCACCGCGGAGGCTTGACTTTCTTTGAGTGCTTTTATCATGGCAGCCCGATCTCGGCAATCACCTTTAATTAAAGCCAGTTTCTTTTTCGTAATCTGTTCAACACGAATTAATGCTTCAGGATTGCTATTACAGAAATTATCAAAAACAGTCACATCAAAACCCGCATTGAGTAATTCAACACAAGTATGTGATCCGATATAACCGGCTCCGCCTGTGACAAGAATCATAATCTCGTGCCTTTAAGAAAGAATAAATTTAACTGTTATGGCTTCTTCGAGAGCTGTTATTATTTTTTATCAATTAGTTACAGAAATGCTGCTTAAACGTTGCAACAAAATCATCCAATGCATCAACCGGTAAGTGATTAATACCGGCGGCAGCTTTACGCCCTCCTCCCGTATCAAATTGCAAACACAACGAATCTGCACCCTGTGGATTCGTCAGTGCCGCCCTAACGCTGATCGTATAGTCACCCGAATGATTAAGCGTTATCACAGCATGTGCACGTTGCGGACTTTCATTTGCCAATTTATTGGCAAAAATACCCATCACACGACGAGCCCAGACTTCATCCGGTAATACATAAGCTGCACATTTGTCATCATCCGCTAGCGGGCGTAGCGAATTTGCACATTGCATATCCTCCTGATAGCCCGCAGCCAATTTTGCAAACACAGTCGATTGCGCAATAAAATCAAAAGGATTGGCATAGTGTTTGATTGCTTCGTAGAGCGCCACGGGATGAAAATGCAGATCCGACAAATGATCTCCATACCCATTGTAATTCAGGTATTCGCCAAGACAAGCTAACTGCTCTGATGCAGACGGGGAAAGCCCAGCTTCTGCGGCCAGCTGTTGCGCTTTCTTCACGAGATTGTCTCCAAACGCCGCAGTCATTGCCCACAAATGATATTGCCCTTTTAGATGCTGATCGACCAAAAGGCTAGTACATATATCCGATGACAAATCAATTCGCGTAGTCAAATTCGGATGCTGCGGTATTTCCCCAGCATGATGATGATCAAAATATTCAACCTGCACTCCAGCGCCTAACAAACGTATCAAACCATTGCGATTACTGTCGAGCGAAATATCTAACACAGTAACTTGATCACCCGATTCGGCTTCTACTCGATCCAACAGTTTGATATCTCGTTTTACGCCAGTAATGAGCTTGGCATCACCCGGATTGGCCAGTCGTAATTGATGCAATGCGCATAATCCATCAGCGTCGCCATTAAATACGTAGTAATGATTCATATGATTGATGCGCTGTTTAAAACAATCGTGTCAATGCGAGTCAAGCAAGCCATTTTCTATCAAGTAATTTACAATTTGCTCAGCTGCTTGTTCAGGCGCTTGATTCGTCGTATTCACGCGCACTTCAGCGTTTTCCGGCGTTTCATAAGGTGAATCAATACCGGTAAAGTTTTTCAGTTCACCGCGACGCACTTTTTTATATAGCCCTTTAGGATCCCTTTGTTCAGCTACTTCAATCGGGGTATCGATGAATATTTCCAAGAACTCACCTTGCTCGACCAAATCACGCGCCATTCTTCGTTCCGCACGGAATGGCGAAATGAATGATACAAGAACGATTTGCCCAGCATCGACCATTAGTTTTGCAACTTCCGCAATGCGGCGAATATTTTCCACGCGGTCCGCATCAGTAAAACCAAGGTCTTTGTTCAGTCCATGACGAACATTGTCACCATCTAACAAGTAGGTATGTTTACCAAGCGAATAGAGCTTTTTCTCAACCAAATTAGCAATGGTTGATTTGCCACTGCCAGATAGGCCAGTAAACCAGAGTACAAAAGGCTTCTGTCCTTTAAGTGCTGCGTGCGCTTGTTTATTGATATTGATTGCTTGCCAATGAATATTTTGTGACCGGCGTAACGCAAAGTGCAACATACCGGCACCGATCGTATTATTCGTCAAACGATCGATCAAGATAAACCCACCAGTATCGCGATCTTCCTTATACGGATCGAATGCAATCAAGCGGTCAGAGCTAAGATTGCAAACGCCGATCTCGTTTAGCTCTAATTTTGTAACCGCAACCTGTTCCAACGTATTGACATTAACCTTATGTTTCAACATCGAAATGGTTACAGTAACCGTTCTTGTTCCAATTTTCATCAAATACGGCCTGCCGGGCAACATCGGTTCTTCAGACATCCATACAACGGTTGCTTCAAACTGATCCGCTACGCTAGGGGGGGAGTCGGTTGCGGCGATTACATCACCACGACTGATATCGATTTCATCAGTCAGCGTCAGGGTAATGGATTGTCCTGAAACTGCTTTATCGAGATCTCCATCACTGGTGACAATGCGTGCAACTTTACTTTCTTTACCGGAAGGTAATGCTCGAATGGTATCACCGGGCTTAATACTACCGCGTACCACCATACCAGAAAAACCGCGAAAATCCAGGTTGGGACGATTAACCCATTGCACGGGTAAGCGAAAAACCCCCGGCTCGATCACGGCATCCTCAACTTGTAAGTTTTCCAAGTATCCCATCAGCGTTTGCCCTTGATACCAAGGTATATTGGCGCTCAACTCGGTAATATTGTCGCCTTTCAAGGCTGACATGGGAATGGATACGATATTTTGTAATCCCAAATTTTTTGCAAATACACGATACTCCTTATCGATCTGATTAAAAATTTCTTCTGAATACCCAACCATATCGAGTTTGTTGATTGCCAGCACAACATGACGAATACCAATAAGCGAAACCAAATAGCTGTGACGGCGAGTCTGTGTTAACACACCTTTACGCGCATCGATCAAAATAACGGCAACATCTGCTGTAGACGCACCAGTAACCATGTTTCGGGTATATTGCTCGTGCCCCGGAGTATCAGCGACAATAAATTTTCTCTTATCGGTAGAAAAGAATCGGTAGGCTACATCAATCGTAATTCCCTGTTCGCGCTCTGCGGCGAGTCCATCGACTAAAAGTGCAAAATCCAGGTCACCAGCCTGCGTACCTACTTTCTTTGAATCTGCTTCCAACTGCGTTAGTTGATCTTCAAATAGCATTTTAGATTCGTACAGCAACCGTCCGATCAAAGTGCTTTTGCCATCATCCACGCTACCGCAGGTGATAAAACGAAGTAAGCTTTTATTCTCGTGTGTTTTTAAGTATAACTCGATATCTTCCGCGATCAAATCAGATACATGCGCCATTAGAAGTATCCCTCCTGTTTCTTCTTCTCCATTGAACCCGTTGAATCATGATCGATCAATCTACCCTGGCGTTCGGAAGTTTTGGTCAGTAGCATTTCTTGAATAATTGATGTTAGGGTTTCTGCATCGCTTTCTATGGCACCTGTTAACGGATAACAGCCCAGCGTGCGGAAACGCACCTTTTTCACCATAGGAACTTCCCCTTGCTTCATCGGTATGCGATCATCATCCACCATAATTAAGGTTCCATCCCGTTCGACAACAGGGCGTTCTTTAGCAAAATACAAAGGCACAATCGGAATATTATTCAGATAAATGTACTGCCAGATATCCAGTTCAGTCCAATTTGACAATGGAAATACACGGATACTTTCACCTTTGTTTTTACGTGCATTATAGAGTCGCCAAAGTTCTGGACGCTGTAACTTGGGATCCCAGCGATGCTGCGCTGAACGAATTGAAAAAATACGTTCTTTTGCACGTGACTTTTCTTCATCTCGGCGCGCGCCACCGAAAGCCACATCAAACCCATATTTATCCAGCGCCTGTTTCAGGCCTTCGGTCTTCCAGATGTCCGTGTGAACAGCAGATCCATGGGTAAAAGGATTAATATTTTTTTCAATGCCATTTGGATTGATGTGAACAATCAAATCAGCACCTATTTTTTTTGCCATGACATCACGAAATTCAATCATCTCCCTGAATTTCCAGGTGGTATCAACGTGTAGTAATGGAAAAGGTAATTTGGAAGGATAAAACGCTTTCACTGCAAGATGCAGCATAACAGCGCTATCTTTACCAATGGAATACAGCATTACAGGATGCTCGCATTCCGCAACCACCTCCCGCATGATTTGAATACTCTCGGCCTCAAGGCGCTGCAGGTGTGTCAACATTGTCAATAATTCCTTAATGATTAAAACGTGGCAGGGCTATGTTAATATAAACTTAAAATTTTCTTACGGTAAAATAGATCACTTTATCAAGGTAATTTTGCCTTTTGATGGAAAATCTATTGCTCTAAAAGGGAAAATTCATTGTCGGCTTACGCACCTAATCTATATAGGTGCTCATCGTATTGTTTGAGTGCCATTAGCCCTTGGAATTCCATGCTTATTATATTCTTTATAGCAGACTGATTAATACTTCAAAATACAGAAAATCGGTATTACCAGAACGATGATCAACACAAGGATGTATGTGACCCGTTGCGCACGAAGGGCTAGCAGCAATGCGATTTTTCACAAAATCTCCCGCAGTAAAGTGCGTATATCCCAATGTAGCACCGATTTTAGGCGTCACTTGGTAACGTATGCGCCCTTCAAAGGCATGACCCGCAAAATCTCCGCTCTGACCCGTGCGATCTCGGTTAAACCCAGGGTCTTTTATCGTATTATTAATATTACCATCAAGAATATCAAACATGCGATCTCGTTTGCTAGCCAGGAAATACCATGCGTAAGTCAGCTCAAACCCTAATTTCTGTGTTGGCTGAAAATCCATTCTTATTTTAGGTGCTTTCAGATTCTCATAAATAACATAGTGATCGGCAGACCAAGGTCGCGCGAAACCAAAAAAGCGATCAAAACGATTATCTTCTCCATCATTCGGATTACGATCGCCGCTGGCATAGCCATAAAACCCCATGAGCTTAGGTTTCCATGGATGATCAAAAGTACGCCCTACTTCAATCGTATAACCTTGTGCATCTTGTCTGGTAGTGGCCTGCGTCAGCGGGTCATGGTTATAGCCAAGTTGATGGTTATAGCTAACATCGTAATCAAACAATTTACCCACTTTTCCGTAAGCACGGAACCCGGGCATGTGAATTTCTCGATCCAACCGATTGGTTGTAGTAAAACCATTTGGATCGGCGGTTTGCTTTTGACCCATATAATAGGGTTGGAGGGTAACGATATCAGACCATTTGCGCCAATGACCAATCGCCCCAAAAAACCATAAACGATCATTAGCTTCGTCAAATCTGGTTTGCAAACGTTTTACCGGTTGCAAACCAAATAGATCTAGCTCCCAATCATTAGCTTCTCGACCTAGATTTAAACGAAATCCTTCGAATGAATTGGTGGTATTACGCCACTCATTGCGTGCAATAAACCGTCGATCCGTGGTTTCATAAGCCATGCGCCCAACACGGAAACGAATTGGGCGATCCTGATTGCGATCATCAACACCCAATCCTTTCTTGAAATAAAGCTCTCCGTAAGCATTCACCAAATCGTATTCGTTTCTTTCCTGATCGGTCGGTACATGTTTGTTATTGACTACCCTAGAATCTTGGAACTCTACGCCAAAACGGAATGGATCCAAGATATCGCGAATCCCAATCCAGGCACGGTGCCGCAAAAAAATTGGATGATCTTCGCCGCCTTCAATGCGTCGAACGTCATTGTTACGCCACTCGTAGCGTGTGCGATGCTCCAAACCAACATCCAACCAAGTAAAATCTTTAAATCGCTCAACGCCAATATCACTTAAACGACGCACATAACGCGGTGGATCAGACTCAGGATTAGTTGCATAGCTATCCGATCGGCGGTAATAGGTCGTTGATTGCTTGCTCGCATCTTTTGTATCAAGTTTTGCTTCTGGAACAATCGCAGGTAACGATTTGGATAAATCATTTGAGGAATTCTTTGCTACATTTTCCGCATCAGATAGTCTCGGATTGTTTATCAGAACCTCACTCAATTGGGCAGATTGAAAATGTATGGTACGTGGCTTATCTTCAGCGATTACGACAGAGCTTAAAAAAAATATCCCTGTCATCACAGCGCTAAAAAAGACACACAATAATCTCATTACACTCATTCCTCTTTTTATTTTTTCCAATCCATCGATACAATTTTGCCGTGTTGGATTTTCGCTTATTTTTATTTTTAGATAACCGCAAGAAACAACGATTTAACACCTTATTTTTTTCAATCACTCAGCACATATTACTCATCAATGAATTCAATATACTTTTGATTTATTTTTAATCGACTGCTTAGGAATGAAAAATTAAGGAAGCGCACAATAGCAAATTTTTCATATAAAAAGAAATAACATTTGTCTATTTTTTTATGTCAAATAGTTATATTACTGCTATCTAAATCTGAAATTACACTTCGAGTAAGCAAAGCAACTTAGTCATATCGACGAGCAGAAGAAATCTATAAGGATATGAATATCGATAAACTTCAGTTGAATGAAGTAGACTTTTAGGATAAAAAAAGCAGTCAATCTGTATTTTTGATATGCTGCAGAATACTCTTAACATACAAAATTTAAAGTAAAAACATGCAAATAATCACGATCAAAATAGTAGGAATGACCTGTATGGGATGTGTAAATAGCGTCAAAACAGTGGTGGAAAAATTACCCGGCGTATCCCGCGCAAATGTTTCTTTAAATCCAAGCCAAGCAATGATTGAATTCGATCCAAACAAAATTACTATCGATCAAATTAAAACAGCAATCATCGATGCAGGCTTTGATGTCGCTGAATCAATAACAACTGTGGAATAGTCTATGCCAGAAACAATCTTACATCGCGATAACGCAAGAATCATATTTGCTTGATCCATTTGACGAACAACTCCACTTGCCAACATGCCCTGTAGATATCAGCAATGATTGCTGGCTACAAGTTTAGAATTACTGGCCAAAAATTGTAATATTTACCCGTATCGGGTCGCAATACCTGCTCATTAGCGGAGCAGTAGTGATTTGATATAAAAATAAATCCGGCTTAAAGTGACTAACATTGACAAATGAAATACAGGGCAATTGTGCTACCTAAGTAGTAGTAAAATCCTGAGAAAAATCTTGAATAAGCTGCTTAAATTTTGCTTCCTTAATCCAGAAATGAGAGCAATACCGATCTCTAACATTCACTCAATAATTTTTCTTATTTTTCAATCTATTAACTTGCCTAACTCTTGAAAATAAGGCGCCCAAAATAACAATAACAAAAATGAAAGCTATACATATCATTACAGGATTGAATGATGGTGGCGCAGAAGCAGTGCTCTATCGTTTGTGTTCAGAGGATAAATCAAATATCCATACTGTCATATCTTTGACAGAGGATGGCAAATATGGTCCATTATTGCAAGAGAAAGGCATTCAGGTTTACCAATTGAACATGCCAAGAGGGCGTGTAGCGCTATCAAGCATTTTGAAATTGTATCAATTGATACGGAATTTAAAACCAGATGTAGTACAAACCTGGATGTATCATGCTGACCTCATCGGTGGTTTGGTTGCTCGCCTAGCAGGTGCCAATAAAATCTATTGGGGTATTCACGCCAGCTCCCTGGAAATTGGAAAGTCTAGCTGGCGCACTATCGTCGTAGCTCATATCAATGCTTTGTTATCGCGCTGGGTACCAACCGGCATTGTCTGTTGCGCCGAACGGGCACAGCAAACACATCAGCAATTAGGATTTGCAGTTGACCAATTTACCGTGATACCCAACGGATATAATCTTCATTATTTCAAACCTGATAGCGAAGGTAGAAAACAATTACGTGCAGAATTAGAGATAAACGAACAAACACTGCTGTTAGGTTGTGTGGGTCGTTTTGATCCACAAAAAGATCACCAGAATCTTTTAGCTGCGCTTGCAATAATCAAACAAAATGGCGTGTCTTTTCGTTGCATACTGGTAGGTCGTGGTCTCAATATGGATAATGCACAGCTTGTTTCTTGGGTAAACCGGTATGATTTGCAAGATGAGGTGCTATTGCTTGGTCAACGCACAGATATACCCGCAGTAATGAATGCACTGGATCTACATATCCTTTCTAGCTCTTACGGCGAGGCCTTCCCCAATGTAGTGGCCGAAGCGATGGCGTGTGGAACACCCTGTGTCGCTACAGATGTCGGTGATGCTGCATACATTATTGGTCACACGGGTTGGATAGCTCCTCCCTCAGATGCCAGCTTACTTGCAAATGCCATCCATTCGGCATTGGTATCCTATGGCAATCACGATGAATGGCAATCGCGTCGCGTAGCAGCGCGAAATAGAGTCGTGGAAACTTTTAGCCTTGAAAAAATGATCGCCGCATACCACTCCGTATGGGGAAATGATATTCGGCCACGGCCTGATTTAGCGCGATAAAAGAAAATACTTTGAAGAACCAGCACTCAAATTCCAAAGATTTGATGATACTGTATAATGCCCTTACACAGAACTAATAGAAAAGAACGCTATATTCTAAAGCCACTCTATTATCCTAACAATTTTAGGGGGAGTTTATTCCAAATTTAGTACTATAGGACCTAACAGGTGAAGATTATTCATATCATTACAGGGTTGAGCGACGGGGGCGCAGAAGCAGTGCTCTATCGTCTGTGTTCAGAGGATAAAATAAATACTCATATCGTTATTTCCCTGACCGAAAAGGGAAAATATGGCTCATTACTGCTAGAGAAAGACATTCAAGTTCATTGGTTAGGTATGCCAAGAGGGCGTGTAGCGCTATCAGGCATTTCGAAATTGTATCGATTGATACAAAGTTTAAAACCTGATGTAGTACAAACCTGGATGTATCATGCTGACCTCATTGGTGGTTTGGTTGCTCGCCTAGCGGGTGCCCATAAAATCTATTGGGGAATACGTGCCAGCTCCCTGGAAATTGGAAAGTCTAGCTGGCGCACTATTGTCGTAGCTTATATCAATGCTTTGTTATCGCGCTGGGTACCAACCGGCATTGTCTGTTGCGCCGATCGGGCACAGCAAACACATCAGCAATTAGGATTTGCGGTTGACCGATTTACCGTGATACCCAACGGATATAATCTTAATTATTTCAAACCTGACAGCGAGGATAGAAAGAAATTACGTGCAGAACTAGAGATAAACGAACAAACACTGTTGTTAGGTTGTGTAGGTCGTTTTGATCCACAAAAAGATCACCAGAATCTTTTAGCGGCGCTTGCAATAATTAAACAAAATGGCGTGTCTTTTCGTTGCATACTGGTAGGTCGCGGTCTCAATACGGATAATGCACAGCTTGTTTCTTGGGTAAACCGGTATGATTTAGAAGATGAGGTGCTATTACTTGGTCAACGCACAGATATACCTGCAGTAATGAATGCATTGGATCTACATATCCTTTCTAGCACTTACGGCGAGGCTTTTCCCAATGTAGTGGCCGAAGCGATGGCGTGTGGAACACCCTGTGTCGCTACAGATGTCGGTGATGCTGCATACATTATTGGTCACACGGGTTGGATAGCTCCCCCCTCAGATGCCAGTTTACTTGCAAATGCCATCCATTCGGCATTGCTATCCTATAGCAATCACGATGAATGGGAATCGCGTCGTGTAGCAGCACGAAATAGAGTCGTGGAGACTTTTAGCCTTGAAAAAATGATCGCCGCATACCACTCCGTATGGGGAAATGATATAAGAACCACATCCAGAACCGTGAAAGAGGAAGTATCTTAAAGAATTTTGCTACCGACTATATATTTATAGTCGGTAGCAAATCGTAAATTTCACAGGCATTGATTGTCCGATGCACTTATAGTACCAATATCTGCCCTAAGCAAGAAATCATCGCTTAGTATTTTTATAGCTATATTGATAAACGTATTTATTATAGTTATATCCATATCGGGACGACGTTTCAAGAATTCCATTAAACACGATACCCTTAATGTTTGTACCCGACTGAGAAAACCGCTTGATACTTTGATCCAATTCTCTTCGAGTATGCAACCCTGCTTTTATGACCATGAATGTTGCGCTGGCAAACCGGCTTATGATAGCGGCATCTGTAGCAGCCAAAATGGGAGGAGAATCGACAATGATCAAATCGTACTGCGGGGTTAATGCCTCAAGAAGAACGCCAAATCTTTCATGCAATAATAATTCTGAAGGATTGGGTGGTAATGTCCCTGTCGCAATAAAATCAATATTCGCTACCGGGATACTATGCGTTGCTTCTTTAATCGATATGGAATTTAGAATGATCTCGGATAATCCACGCTCTCTCTTAACACGTAATAATTTATGAATAGCCCCTTTACGTAAATCCGCATCTATCAACAGTACTTTTTTTCCACTGTCGGCAACTACTGCAGCCAGATTTGCTGAAACAAAAGATTTACCAACATTGGGGCCCGGTCCAGAAATCAAGATAATATTGTTTTTTGCGTCTAACAAAGAAAAGTGCAAAGTCGTTCGAAAACTACGCAAGCTCTCTATGGCACTATCTTCACTATAACTTTTAGCCAATAACAGAGACTCATTATTCTGGCGTGCACTTGGCTTATCAATTTTTTTGTTAAGAATTTCTTGATTCTTACTATAAATGATGGTGGCATATACCGGAACATTCAATTGTTTCTCGATGAGATCTGGATCCTCCATCCCACGGCGCAACATTTTGCGTATAAATACAATCGCAATACCGAATATGAATCCCATTACTAACGCAATTGCGATAATGAATTCTTTTCTCGGTTTGATAGGCGTATTGGGCACGATCGCGTAATCTATCACCCTAACATCACCCACAGTACCTGCTTTGGTCACCCTCAGGGCTTGAGCCTTATCAAATAGCGTGTTATAAAGATTGCTACTGATTTTCACGTCTCCAGACAACCCTAAAAGAACTTGTTGCGTTTCAGGCAATGCCTTGATCATGTTATCACGCGATTGAATTTGCGCTTTCAGTCGTGCAATTTGTTTGTCAATGGCAATAATATTGGGATGTGATTGCGTGAAAGTCTGCCTCAATTCATCGCGCTTATGCTCCAATAAAGTAGTTTGTGTCTGTAAATTTACCAAATCACTGAGGACATTATTGGTTTCAGTAGAAAAATCAATCGAGCCTTTGCTGTTCTTGTAGGCATTCAATGCATTGATGGCCTCATCTTTTCGTTTCTGAAGTATCGGTAATTGTTCCTCTAAAAACTCCAATGTCTGATGCGCTTCAGCATATTTATGTTCAACATTTTGCTGTACATAGATGTTTGCAATTTCATTCAATACACGAACAGCCATCTCCGGGTTTTTTGATTCTAAAGTGAGTTCAAGTATGCCCGTCAGTTTATTTTTTTCAGCAACGGACAAGTTCTCTTTTAGCAAATTAATTGCTTTATTTTCAGAAAATTGCTTTAGCGTAAAATGTGTGCCGGAATTTGCCTCTAAGCGTGTTATCCGAATTGCAAAAATTCCTTCAACCTGTTGAATGGGTTTACTGACCAATTCCCCAACCATCCCATCGAGTATGATTTGCTCATCATAAATAATCTGAAAATACCCTTGCTCGCCGGCTTGCAAAAGCAATTCTTTATCGCGCAATGATTTCGGGATTGACAGTGTATCAATTTGAATTGATTCTCCACCCCATGCATATTGTGCAAGGAAAGAAACATCACTCAGCGACGATTTACTCTGGCTCTCGTTGGGATCCTTTTGAAACTGACTTGCAATCGTTTTTCCAATGATCGGAAAATACTTTGGCCTCACCTCGATATCTAAATTGAGGTTTCTTATTGCTTCGCCCAATACTTTTCTTGATTTAATGAGCTCAACCTCAGCCAGCACCGGCAAACTACCTTGATAAGTATCGTCCAGTTGCTTCATTCCAACTAGCATTCTAGGCTTATCATCAACCTGTAAGATTGCATCAGCTTTATAAATAGGTTCATCAAGAAAAGCTTTCGTTACCCCTAACAAGAAGATCAGTGATGTCACCCAAAGAATGATCCACTTTCCATCTATTAAGATAGCCAAGAATTCAACCAGGTCGATTTCAGTATCATCGCGAGCAGGTTGGAATTCGGCCAATTTTTTAGTGTTGTTTGGATCTATCATCGTAAAAAATCAAGTAAGCTCCTAGCCTGTGTATGATATTTATGCGTCATAAAGAAAGTACATGGCTATTGGCGAATCGGGGGAAAAGATATGAATGGTTGAACATTCATTGAACCATCAAATATATTCAACAATTGGACTGTCGGCGCAACTTGAGCAATAATTTGGTTCCAGCGCAAACCTTCAACTCGATCAACAAATATCACATCACGGGGTTGCATCGGGAAACGATCGGCCAATATTAAAGCATCGGGAGATTTGGCATCCAAATGAAATATTTCAGATTTACCCAAATTAGATCTAAAAACAAAAATCCTCGCCGCATCAGAAGTTTCCTGATCCAATCCACCGCCTTCAGCTAAGGCTTCTGTCAATGTCATACGCGCCTTACTCATAATGATACTACGCGGACGAACACCAAAACCACGACCAAACATTGTTTCACCCAACACAAAAACCTTGTTGAACGCGTTGTCAGGAACATTCAGAACATCTCCTTGCTCTAGAAGTACGTTTTGACTGATGTTTCCCCCTTCATACAGGCTCAATAAGTTGATGCTATAGGTCTTATCGTTTCTGGTTAGCGTGATATTGCGCAAATCCGCATCGGACGTTACACCACCTGCACCATTAATAGCTTCCAAAACGGATAAAGGTATATCTCTAACGAGATAAACACCCGGCTTACTTACCTCGCCAACCACATAAACACGTCGACTCCGGTACTCTGCAACTCTGACATCCAGTTGAACATTCTCAATGAAACGGGATAATTTCTTAGTTAATTCTTCGCGTATTTCTTCAACGGTTCTATCTTCTGCTCTGACAACACCGGCAAAAGGATAAAAAAATGTGCCATCTTCACCAACGACATTACCAGCCACAGCGGGGGACCGAAACTCTCCTGCTGGAATAGTGAGTTCAGGATGCCCCCAAACAGTAATATTAAGGATATCTCGTGCCCCAACACGATATTGACTATAAGCCCCCTGTGTCGGTATCGCTTTGATTGTTTTAGCACCGATACGATAATCAAAATAATGATTGGCTACGTTATTAACGCCTAAGCTTCTATTATTAATATCCTTTTCTAGATCAATAATGAGTTGGGCATCAATGGTCCGAATATTAAGTTTTTTGAAAATGACATCATTATTTTCGGTAACCGGAAATTCGATACTAGATTCCGTGGCAAACTGGCGCATATGTTGTCCAGGAACTATCGTACATGCAGAAATCTGAACGATTATGATTGGAATAAGCACTATTTTTGCTAAAAAAAGCTTTTTATCCGATAGCATGTGAAACAAATGGTTGATTGTATTTTTTGTAATATGTTCTTTTAGGGTAAAAAAGAACATATTACAACTCAATATAAAAAGTTGCGGCATTTTTATTTTTATTATGTTAATTTTATTAAAAATATGCTGATTAAATTCTTTGAAGATCTTCATTCTGCTATTTAGAATTTTGTTGTGAGTTTTTTGCTAATTTAATTTCATAGCAGGTTTAAAAACGTAAAATATATCGTGCGCATTTTATGCGTGCAAAAATTACTTTTTGTGCCATTTATAGCTTTCCTAGCCATTGCGATACCCCGGTCTCAATTAATTCGAGTGATTCTTCAAACGCTGCAATCCCTTGCTGATACGGATCACCGACATCAAATTTTCCCCATTCGCCTAATCGATAAACTTTCCCTCTTGCACTTGGATCGTACTTCTCAATAATAAGCCTTTGATTCAATTCCATCACCAAAACCAAATCAGCATTTCGAATCATCGCGGAATTGATTTGGCAAGCCCTATGACCAGAAATATCAATTCCTTTTTTTAGCAGAAGTTCACAAGCAAAAGGCTCGGGCGGCCGCCCCACCAAAGCATGAAGTCCAGCAGAATTCGCTCTACAATCGGCTTTATTCGATTCAATAAGCAATTGCTTAAATATACCTTCAGCCATAGGACTTCTGCATATATTGCCAATACACACAAAAAGAATACTTTTACACAAATTGTACTAGTCGTTTTTTCAAAAATTGAGAAGGCCGCTAAATTTAATTAATGCATGCATATGATGCTAATTGAGACAGAACAAAATCATTAAATCCTACCTCAAACTGACCGACTAGAACTTAAATTTATAGTGCACGCCAGTAATCAATACAAAAGGTTAGCTCAATTTTTTATTATAGCATGGTTCCAATTAACCACTCACTTCAAGTATGTATGAACGAAGTTATTCCCACTTATCCAACAACAACATCAACACGTATCAACATGATTTTATATTTTTCAAAAATTAACATCCCAATCAGCTTCTTAAGCATATTACCAATCGAAAAAGAACTAATCCTTATGTAAGCCGGGGAAAACACTAATTGGATATTCTTTGACTCAGATCAAATAAGCGGCAACCACATTTTTTATACTCCAAAATGGATTGTTACTTAATCCAGCATAACGATAAAAATCACAGCACATTATTGGAGGACTCAATGCAGACTTTTTTTAAAAAAACCACTTTACGTATCCCTTTAGCATGCCTATCTGTCGCTGCATTGGCTATCGCCGCACCTCACTCTTGGGCGCACGATTCAGCGACTGACCGCGTCAGGTTGCTTGAACAAAGACTCCAGGCTATTCAAATAGAACTTGAGAAAGTGAAATCTGAATCGTCGCAAGCTACACAAAAAGTAAACACACTAGAACAAACCACCAATCAAACTGTGCAAAAGGTCAATAATGATCTTGAAGAAACAAAAGCAAGAATAAAAGAAAGAATAGGTGACGATGTAACAGAAAAAACACGTATGCTGTTTTTTCGTGGTGGCTTTGCACATATGATGAATCATCGTAATGGGGTTACCATACAAAATGACGTACTCCCCATTGGCGCACAAGATCGTAGTGATAAGGATGGCTGGCACGTCGGCGCTGGAATTGACTGGGCTTTAAGCCGAGATATGTGGGGCTACGTGCCTAAAACCACCATATTTGCGGAGCTCATGTTTGAATACAAACAGTTCGGCGCGCACGTACTCGGTAATGGTGCTGTAGGTAACGCACCCAGCATGCTAGCAGGCGGTGCATTAAATCCGATTAATGTTACGGTTAATCAATTTACATTGACCGCATCACCCAAAATTAAATTCTTTGAAGGCTCAAAAATTAGACCCTGGATTATTCCAGCCGGCCTAGCCGTTCATGTCATGAGCCCACCAAGCGAATCAATTACTTATATTGTCCCAGGCGTGCAATTTGGTGCCGGAATTGATTACAACATCTGGAAAGATTTTTTTATCGGTATCGACGGACGCTATCAGTTAACTGCCGGGCAAACGGATGGTATCAATCTAAGCGGCATGACAGCAGGTGGTTACTTAGGAGTAGGGTTTTAGAAACCTAGCCTAATCGTTATTATTTAGTATGCGTGTGATGTTATCAGAATACACATCACACGCTACTCAATAAACACAAGAAGATTCTGTTATCGCACACCCAGAGCAGACTGCAATAATTGTGCTGAAGCTTGCCCACTGGACTGTTTGACGTAATTCGTTATAACGGGAATAAATTTCCCCACCATGTCAGGCGAGAGATCAAGCTGTTGAAAAGATCCGGCAAGTGCTGCAAGGCCACCTGATGAACCACCGCCTGCTCCTCCCATCATGGAAGACATTCCGCCCAAGCTTGCAGCTCCGGACAAAGAAGGCGCTGCGCCGAGCATAGTACCCATACCTGGTATTGATTCAGAAAGCGACGCAAATGCCTGTGGATTCATGTTTCCTTTTGCTGCTTGAAAGATGGCACCAGCACCTCCCAGAGCTTGTTGCGGTGATACTCCCAGGCGATGAACTAATATATCGACCAAACCAATTTGGTTAAGCCCCACACTGCTACTTGCAGCCACACCACCCGCATTAAGCGCCTGCTGGCCTGTTTGTGCAGCAACGCCATCAGGAGTGCTTATTCCTGGGTTTGCAGCACACCCCGCTAAAAATAAAATTGCAACTGTAATACCTAGTTGAGCACATTTTGTTTTATTCATAACAACTCCTTAATATCAACACAGTAAGAGGGAAAATTAATTATAGTCGCACCAAAGCCTTTGCAAAATCTTATTTGTAAGAAATTAGGATTAATAAAAACCATTAACTAGTAATTTTCATTTTGCAAAAAACTCGTACTACTATTCTTCTAAAAAATTACTGATACCTTATCGTTCTTTTCCCATCACGCCCATTCTAACGATATTTTTGTCATAACATTGTCACAATGACTTGTTAAGCTTCTCCGAGCATTACCAATACTTATCACAATAGGAGAATAACCATGCAATATTTAATCAAGGAATGGCCCAATAAAATGGCGACATTAATGACCGAAGACGGTGTCGTGCTATGGACTTTTAATAACGTAAAGGAAGCCGAAAAGGTTTGGTGTGACTGGCGCTCTTTGAAAGAACAAAAAATTAACAATGTTCAAGACACAACAGTAGATTTAATCTATTACTGAGACTCTTTCAGATATTTGCGTAATTCCTAGAAATTTCATTTTATTACAATAAGCTAAGCCACCAAAAATCTGATGGCATTTTCTTAATCAATCGGTAATTCGGTGATCTTGTCAGGGTTAGCGGAAAGAATCATAATCGCGACGCGGCGATTACGTTTTCTTCCTTCGGTTGATTCATTCGATTCAATCGGTCTGTTTTCACCATATCCAATCGCAGTCAGTCGACTGGCATCAACACCCTGTTCAATAAATAGCCGCACTACGCTGCTTGCACGCGCTGTCGATAACTCCCAGTTTGAAGGGAAGTTATCAGTATGAATGGGGAAATTATCGGTATGGCCTTCTACTTGAATTTCATGCTCTTGATCTTTAATGATCTGCGCTACCGCCTGTAAAGCCACACTCGAATTGTCCGCAAGCTTTGCTTGTCCAGGCGAAAAAAGAACACTGGCATTAATTTCAACAGTGATACCTAATGCGCTTTGCGTTACCCTCACCTGTCCATCTCTCACCAATGGCTCTAATGCATCGAGAATAGTTCTAGCCATACCGCGCATTTTTTCACGTTTCTGAATTTTATTAATAGGCTCTAGCAATTCAATGTCATTATTTTGCTTTAATTGTTGCAATTGGATAGGAGAGATTTCTGTGGAAAACGCCAAACCTTCTGAAGCAGTATTTTTAAATGCAGTCACTAATGAATGGCTTAACACCTGATATTTCCCTTCATTTACAGAAGAAACAGCATACATCACAATAAAAAAAGCAAACAAAAGCGTAATAAAATCAGCATAAGAAACAAGCCAGCGATCAGGATTGTCACTATGGGAATCATCACTTCTACGTCTTCTTCGCTTTAACATTTTTTGTAAGATGGTAGTTGATTCTAAATACAATAACCTTGTAATCTGCTCTCTATGAAGCGCGGATTTTCACCATTGGCAATAGCAGCCATACCATCCACCAGAATCTCTTGCATAACCAATTGTTCATTGATAATACTTTTCAGTTTGCTGGCTATCGGCAAGCAAACCAAGTTCGCAAACCCTACACCATAAATTGTGGCTACAAAGGCAACCGCGATACCACTTCCTAACAGATTGGGCTCAGATAAATTTTCCATCACTTGAATTAAACCTAACACCGCGCCTAATATGCCAATAGTTGGCGCATAGCCCCCCGCAGCTTCCCAGATACGTGCAGATTGGCGTTGTTGGTTCTCAAGCATCGAAATATCAATCTCCATCGCTTCACGCAGCTTATCGGCTGCGCTACCATCAGCTAGTAATTGCAGGCCCTTTTTCATCAGCGGATCTTTAGCAATAGGAACATAGGCTTCAAGTGCAAGTAAGCCATCCTTACGAACAACATGAGCCCAACTAATAATTTGCTTTATCAATGATTGCGGAGAATAGTTGGGAGGGAAAAATATCCACTTGGCCATTTTGACGCCACGAACAAAGACTTTGATCGGACTTTGTAATAACACAGCACCAACCGTACCGCCAATAACAATCAAAAATGCCGCAGCTTGTATCAGTGAACCTGCATGTCCACCTTCAAGTATTTGTCCGCCAATAACGGCCACGAAAGCCAATAATAGGCCAAAGACACTATTAAAATCCAGATTCGATTTTTTATTCATTTAACCTAGAAACCATGCAATTTATCTCGTAGCAAGATTACCTAACCACTGAAAAAGCAAGGTAAATTTAATAAATTATACTATTAAGCACCGATTTGCACGGCCAAGCTGATGATTACTTATTTAGGAGTTTCTCAACTTACTACGTAAACGAGCGATGGCCTGTGTATGCAGTTGGCAAACACGGGATTCGCTGACGCCAAGAACTTCTCCGATTTCACGCAAATTCATTTCTTGCTCATAATGCATGCCCATTACCTGCTTCTCACGTTCTGGAAGGTGATCGATCGCAGCAATTAAGGTTGCACGGAAATTCTCATCTAACAACGCATTAAGTGGATCACCTTCAGTGTTACTCACCAAGCGATCCAAAAAAGGCTCCTCGTCATCCTGCTGAAAATCTTCGTAATAGATAAGCTGAGCACCCCGGGCGCTTTGCAATGTTGATTGATATTCATCTAGCGGCATTTTCAATTCCTCGGCAAGCTCCTGTTCACTGGGTGCACAGCCATTGCGTTGTTCTAACAGATTGACGGCTGCTTCTATTTGACGCATCTTTTTGCGTAGACCACGCGATAGCCAATCTGCTTCGCGTAATTCGTCTAAAATAGAACCTCGGATACGCTGTGCGGCATAGCTTTCAAATTGCCGACCATAAGAACCTTCATAACGAGTAATTGCATCGAGTAATCCGATCATGCCAGCTTGAATCAGATCATCCACTTGTACGCTGGCCGGCAATCGCGCCATCATGTGATAAGCAATTCGCTTGACTAATGGCGTGTACTCTATAACGAACTGCTCGGTATCTATTTTTTTAGTTCCACTCGCTGTATACATATCAATCACGCCGTAAGATTTGCCATACTCAAATGGCTTGTTCGGATGAGTCGTTGCATAAAATTATCAATTCCCCCGTTATATTTATCTGGGCAAGATGAGCAAAAGATATCGTGAGATAGTTGTCTAAAATGGACTGATGCATCAGAGTTTGGAAATGTAGTCAGCACTGATTTGCATAATTGTGTAGCAGTACGTAATCGTTCATCATTGTGAATATGACCGACAAATTCCAGCGTGACAGACAGATATTGCCGTGCAACGTTATATAAATTCTGGTAAATAGCAAATGACTCTTTTTCAGAATTAACTTTGTTGACCAATACCAGAAAGTGTTTCTTGGCGTATACCTGGCTCATAATTTTGATCAATGCATAAGCTCCGGTCAGTGACGTCGCCGAACCTGAAATGACAATAATGACCTGCTCGGATGCCAGGCTTAAAGGCAGCACATGAGTCAAACCAGTAATGGCAGTATCGACTAACACGATATCTACTGACTGTGTCAATTCGGAAAAACTCTGAATCAACCAATCCTGCTCAATAGGACTCAGTTTATTTAATTCTCGTATGCCCCGCGTAGCGGATAACACACTGATGTTATCTGGCCCTTGTAGTAACACTTGATGCATTGCTTTATCTCGACGGATAACATGCAACAAATCAAAACGAGCACGTAACCCTAGATGACTACAAATATTGTTATGGCATGGGTTTTCATCAATCAATAGCACGCGTTGGCCATTTTTGGCTAATGCAGCCGCAAGATTAATGGCAATACTTGTTTTACCAATACGTGGCTTGCCGCCTGCGATAGTGAATACACGTGCACGGTCATGCGATTTAAACGGAATCAGATTCCGTAATCCAGCTGCTTGATCATGCAAAATCATCCTAGTCATACCCAAACCCCGTCAATGATTTGTTATTCAACCGCGAGGACTCTTCTTGACCTTGGTTCGCCATAACCAGAGCAAATTCTGCATCTTGAAGCGTGAATGCAGAATCGGATTGCGACGACTTGAAAATGCGATGTAATAGATATCGGGAATGTGCAGCATGAATGTCTTCCGGAACTTTCTGTCCATTTGCAACGTAATGCAACTGTAATTTTCTACGTATCACAACGTCCAACACGACACCTAACGATGCTGTTTCATCTACTTTGGTGATAATGCAACCATGAATACCATATTTTTGGTAAGCGGAAATAACCTCATCCAAGGTCTTGCCATTCGATGCAGCACTCAAAATTAAGATACGCTTGACCTCGGTGCCGCATTGCATCAGCATCGCCAGTTGCTCGGTTACCATGCGATCCCGTTGACTCATACCCACGGTATCAATCAATACCATGTGTTTATGTTTCAATTCTGACAAAGTCAGATGCAAATCTTCGGTATCTTTGATATTGCGAACCGGAATACCGAGTAATTGACCGTAAATCCTCAATTGTTCATGGCCGCCAATACGATAGCTATCCGTCGTCAGCAACGCGACCTTATCGGTGCCATGACGAATCACACACCGAGCAGCCAGCTTGGCTGTAGTGGTTGTTTTCCCGACGCCAGTGGGACCGATGAGTGCATAGACGCCGCCTTTCTCAATCATTTCATCGCTAACTACTGTTTGTAGATTCATCGATAAAGCAGAAATCGCTTGTTTCAAACTTTGCTCATAATTAAACTCTGCAGCCAGTTTATCGACCAATCGACGCGATAAAGATGGACTGAAGCCAGCTTCCAACATGGCACGAAGTATTTTGACTTTTTCCGGTTTGCGTTGTGTAAAGTTGCCCCATGCAACATTGGCTAATTGATCTTCCAAGGTGGTTTTCATCGCTTGTATTTCTGTAATGATGCTTTGTGCAAAGGCAGCGGATAGCATATCTGGAGCTGTTTTAGTCGCAATGACTGGCTCATCGTCCTGTTGAAGCGATGATGTTTTTGCGTACAATGCTGTTGAAGGCGTTGCATTGCTATCGATATTTCGTTCTCGATCACTTGCTGTCATTTGTGGTTGCACCAGATTTGACATCTCTGCCTCAGCTAATGCCATGATTTCCACGCCGTCTCTAGTTTTTCGATTTGAAAGTATGACGGCGTCATTCCCCAATTCATCTTTGACTTGACGCAATGCTTCACGTGATGTCCGTGCGACATATCTTTTTACTTTCATTTGTTACCTCCAATAACGGAAGTGATTTTAATTTTTCGGGTATCCGGGATTTCAGAGTGCGACAGGACCCTGAGTTGCGGCATAGCGCGACGAAGAAATTTCGCCAACAACTGGCGAATAGAACTTGGTACCAGCAATACCACTGGGAATCCTAATTTTTCTTGATGCTCCACTGCGTTACGTGCTTCTTTTAGTAGTGTATCGGCAAGCCCTGGTTCCATGCCTCCGCTGGTTTGAGTACTGCCAGCATGCATCACTTGTACCAGAATGCTCTCCAATTCGTGATGCAAGCTAATCACCTGCAGTTCTGCGCCAGCTGGGAAATATTGCTCGGTAATCGCACGACCTAATGCATTTCTGACCAGTACAGTCAACTCAGCAGCATCTTGTGTTGCAACTGCATGATCAATCAAAACATCAATAATAGTGCGCATATCACGGATATGAACACTTTCATCCAACAAATTTTGGAGGACTTTTTGCACCGTAGACAGCGGCAACAACTTAGGCACTAAGTCTTCGATCAATTTGGGCGATTGTGTGCTCAAATGATCTAAAAGCTTTTGCAGTTCCTGGCGGCCTAATAATTCAGCCGCATGCGAATGAATGAGGTGGTTAATATGGGTTGTCACTACTGTGCTTGCATCAACGACGGTATAACCGTTAATTTGTGCCGTCTCACGTAGCGAGGATTCAATCCAGACTGAAGGAAGCCCAAACGCCGGATCACTGGTAACTGTACCGGGTAATTGCATCGTAACCCGCCCAGGATTAATCGCTAAATACATACCAGCATAGGATTCACCTTGCCCCATAACTGATCCTTTCAAGGTGATACGATAGGCACTCGGACGCAGTTCAAGATTGTCGCGAATATGCACGACTGGAGGCAAAAAACCGATTTCTTGTGCGAATTTCCGGCGTATCCCGTTAATTCTTTTTAGCAAATCTCCTTCCTGCGCCTTATCGACCATCGGAATTAATCGATAACCGACTTCCAATCCCAAAGTATCTACTGGCGCCACATCATCCCAACTGGCATCAGTTCTTTCTACTATTGGAGCCTCTGCAACCACTGGTTTAATTTCCTGAATTGCCATCGATCTCTTCTTGAAGTATGCAACTCCACCAAGAATTGAAGCAATCAGTAAAAACACAAAATTTGGCATGCCTGGGATTAAACCCATAATACCCATGATGCAGGCGGTTATGACCAGGATTTGCGGTTGATTAAATAACTGACTCAGTACCTGTTCGCCTAAATCCTCATCCGTCGTAACACGACTTACCACCAAACCCGCTGCAGTTGAAATAATCAATGCCGGAATTTGCCCTACCAAACCGTCACCAATCGTCAGCATAGTGTAGTTTTTTGCCGCCAAGTCTAATTCCAAATCATGTTGCAATACACCTACGATTAATCCGCCAATGATCGTAATCAACATGATTAAAATACCGGCGATGGCGTCACCGCGTACAAATTTGCTAGCACCATCCATCGAACCATAAAAATCGGCTTCCTGGGAAATGGCTGTGCGGCGTTTGCGCGCTTCATCTTCACCTATCAAACCCGCGTTTAAGTCGGCATCAATCGCCATTTGCTTACCAGGCATCGCATCCAACGTAAACCGAGCGCTCACTTCCGCAATCCTTCCGGCACCTTTGGTAATTACAACAAAATTAATCACTACTAAGATAATGAATACTACTAACCCCACCGCATAATTACCGCCAACCAGAAAATGTCCAAATGCTTCGATGACTTTGCCTGCTGCGTCTGGGCCGGTATGTCCCTCCAACAACACCACGCGGGTAGAAGCAATATTCAATGACAATCTTAGTAACGTGGTGATGAGTAGAATGGTTGGAAAAACTGCGAAATCCAGCGGATTGCGTGTATATAAGCTGA
This sequence comes from Nitrosomonas sp., assembly GCA_024281675.1. Classification (GTDB taxonomy): domain Bacteria; phylum Pseudomonadota; class Gammaproteobacteria; order Burkholderiales; family Nitrosomonadaceae; genus Nitrosomonas. The sequence continues at coordinate 85,789 of JAMXAG010000003.1, read as the reverse complement.
CCATTAAAACGATAATGGATACCGCAATATTAAAAGTAAATAACACATCCAACACAAAAGGCGGCAAAGGCAATACCATCATTGCCAGAATCATAATGATCAATACCGGACCAGCCAATGTTTTAAGATTATTGGCGTCAATCAAACCGGATAATGTGGCTGTATTATTCATATTCATTACAAGCGATGCTATTTAAAAACGCATTGGCCTCGGTTAGTTATGATTCATTATTAAACTGTGCATTTGGTTGATCCATCCCTTCCGGAACGGCTACATCAACAAGCGGCTGAGGCGCATCACCGCCATACTCTTGATAGCGTTTGAGTTGAAACACATAGGCCAAAACTTCGGCCACTGCGGTATACAATTTTTCCGGGATTTCACTTTCCAGTTCTGCGTGGTAATACAATGCACGTGCAAGCGGTGGCGCTTCGAGAATCGGTATACGATGTTCTTTTGCTATTTCACGAATACGATCAGCGAGTAAATGCACACCTTTAGCGACTACCTTTGGTGCCCGCATCGAATCATTTTTGTAACGTAATGCCACAGCATAATGCGTTGGGTTAGTTACAATCACATCAGCTTTGGGAATCTCCGACATCATGCGGCGACGTGCTGCTTCACGTTGTAATCCACGGATCCGCGCTTTGATAAAAGGGTCTCCTTCACTTTCTTTGTGCTCCCGGCGAATCTCATCTTTGGTCATACGCAATTGTTTAGCGTGTTCCCACATTTGGAATGGCACATCAATGACAACAACTAGGGCCATTGCACCCACCGTCAAAATAAAACTGATGGCTAAATATTCTGCGGTTTCAGTGATGCCTGCATCAATCGGCATCGCTAACAATGCCATAATTTCATGCTTGTTATTCCAAATGACCAGCGCTGCAACACCACCGATTACAATCGTTTTGAGAATAGCTTTAACTAACTCAACCAAGCTACGTGCAGAAAAAATACGAGCAATCCCTTTAATTGGATTGATCCGGCCAAAATTAGGCATGAGTGCCTTAGCACTAACCATCCAACCACTGAGAAACATCGGTGCAAAAAAAGCCGTAATGGTCAAAATCAGTAGCAGCGGAGCAATAGCGAGCAAGCTTTCAAAAGCTAATTCAGCAAAACGCGTCATCATCAAATTCGGCTGAAACGCTAATTCACGTTCCATTTGCATACCCGCCTTCATGATCAACAAGAGCTTCTTCATCACATCAGAGCCAAGTAAAATCAAACTTCCAGCCGCTACCATTAGCAGGGTAAACGTGGTAAGTTCTTGCGAACGTGCGACCTGACCTTCTTCTCTAGCCTTCTGTAAGCGCTGCGGCGTCGCCGGTTCTGTGCGTTCTAAATCATTTTCTTCAGCCATGACAACTCCAAATTCTCACAAATGAATTATCATAGTGACAGGCCAATTTTGATGTTAGGAACAAACAAAGAATCATCCCTTTTATTTGTGCAATACTTGAACCATTAAACCATTGAGCCATTGATACCGTTGCAATGCCCTAATTTTGTACATAAACCAATACTCCGGTAGCTCGATACATTAAGGATATGCATACTACTTTACAGTTCATTCGCTATTGCTTGATAACAGGCGTAACAATCACCGTTTTATTGATTAGCATAGTGGGATTCCTGCTGCTGGGCAGTTTGCCCCACTACGATGGGGAAAAAGCTTCGCCTGGATTATCCGCGCCGGTTTCAATCGAAAGAGATTCGCTAGGCACAGTCACTTTTAAAGGACAAAACCGTTTAGATTTAGCGCAAGCGATGGGATTTGTGCACGCGCAGGAACGTTTTTTTGAAATGGATTTATTGCGACGACAAGCAGCCGGTGAGCTAGCAGAATTATTTGGCACCAGCATGCTGATGCGCGATATTAAAGCCAGAAAATTCCGTCTACGCGCACGTTCTAGCTTGGTACTCGAACAGCTTCCGGAAACACAACGTCAATTACTGGATGCATACCGAATCGGTGTCAATCATGGAATTGAATCTTTGACCACCCGCCCTTTTCCCTATTTGCTGGCACAAAAACAACTGACGCCATGGAAAAATGAGGACAGTATTTTAGTAATCCTGGCGATGTTTTTGACATTGAATGAATCCAATATTTTTCGTGAATTAAAATTATCAACGATGCATGCCGCACTTCCGGAATCAGTGTATCGTTTTCTAACCACAAAAAATGGTCCTTGGAATACGCTTTTAGTTGAAGAAGATATTTCCCTACCCAATATTCCGCCCCCTAAGGATATCAACCTGCAGCTTTTCAACAAACAAGCTTCTTCGAATGATCAATTTTATAGTGAGTCAATCCCTGGTAGTAATAGTTTTGCGGCTTCTGGCACATTAACCGGCGGATCGGCCTTAGTAGCCAACGACATGCATTTGACATTACGCGTTCCGAATGTATGGTTTAGATCGCGATTAATTTACCCCTCGCCTTCAGTAACAGATACCCATCACGATATAACCGGCATCAACTTGCCGGGAACACCCTCATTCATCATCGGCTCAAACCGTTTTGTTGCTTGGAGTTTCACCAATAGTCAAGGCGATTTCGCCGATTGGGTGCGAGTTACGATCGATCAAAACGACAATACCCGTTATCTCAGTTCAACGGGCTGGAAACCTTTTGAAATCAGTGAAGAACGAATCCGTGTCCATAACGCCGCAGACGAAGTACTCGCTGTTTATGAAACCGAATGGGGACCAATCATTGCAGAAGACCATGATGCAACACCGCTGGCTTTAGCATGGTCGGCATTAAGACCGGAAGCGATTAACCTTAAATTGATTGAATTAGAGCATGCAAAAAATACACAAGAGGCTGCGAAAATTGCGCAGCTTTCCGGCATTCCCGTGCAAAACTTTATTGTTGGTGATCGTGATGGCAATATTTTATGGACGCTTGCAGGTCGTATTCCCGCACGGACTAAAAATTACGATCCACAATTGCCCGCAAACTGGAGCGAACCTGATACCGGCTGGATAGGGTGGCTAGATTCAGCGCAATATCCTCTTATCAGCAATCCCGCATCGCAGCGGCTATGGTCCGCTAATTCACGTTTGGTCTCGAATGAACAACTAGATTTACTCGGTGATGGCGGTTATGATTTAGGTGCAAGAGCATGGCAAATTCGTGATCGCTTAATGGAACTTGATCATTTGACCGTTGCAGATATGCAAGCCATTCAACTAGATAATCGTGCACTGCTGTTATCAAACTGGCATGAATTACTAACTAAAACTTTGCAAACGGCAGATGGCAAGGAATCGTGGGTTGAATCTGTGCAAAAAGCATTGGCTGATTGGGATGGAAAAGCTTCGGTTGACTCGACTGCCTACCGCATTGTTTATACCTACCGCCATCAAGTCATGAAAGCCATTTTGAATGGCTTTGCTGCACCCATTAAAGTATTGGACAATAGCTTCAGAATGCCTCGGTTAAGCCAGGCAGAAACTGTTGTTTGGCAATTGATTGAACATCAGCCCATGCACCTACTTCCGGCTGAATATCTAAGCTGGGAAGATTTATTGCTCAAAAGCGCACAACGAACTGTAGAAAAGCTTCAGAAACAAGGCAATATTTCAGAACGCACGTGGGGAATGATCAATACGGCTCGCATTCGTCATCCACTCAGCAAAAGATTGCCCGCATGGATTTCGAATTGGCTGGACATGCCACCCGATCAACTTCCAGGCGATCACAATATGCCACGCGTCCAAACACCCACCTTTGGTGCTTCACAGCGTTCAGTAGTCATTCCAGGAAAAGAAGAACAAGGCTATTTCAGTATGCCTGGAGGACAAAGTGGACATCCATTTTCTCCGTATTATGGTGGCGGACATGCCGATTGGGTAGAAGGAAAAGCGACTCCTTTCTTACCCGGAATAGCTGAGAAACAAATGCGCTTAACACCTTAAGAATCTGTTATAACAGCATTAAAAGAACAAACCCATTCACTTAATCATGGAACTATCTTTGCTATGAAACTTTCGATCATAATCCCTGCATTTAATGAAGAAAGCTTGATTATTCATTGTTTGAATTCAGTATTCGATGCAATCAATGCTCAGACATCTCCCGAATTTTCTTATGAAGTGATCGTGGTGGATAATAATTCAACCGACAACACCGCCAAAATAGCGCAACAAGCAGGTGCACAAGTCGTTTTTGAACCCATTAATCAAATCGGACGGGCTCGCAATGCAGGTGCAGCCATTGCGACAGGCGATTGGCTATTGTTTGTCGATGCCGATAGCTTACTTAATCGCGGAATGGTTGCCGATATCATGAAAATGATACACAGTAATCGCTATGTCGGTTGTGGCAGTGTAATGCATATGCCGAACTTGCCGTGGTGGGGCAATGCCGCCATAAAACTTTGGACATTTTTCTCAGTCACGTTTCGTTGGGCATCGGGCGCATTAGTGGTTAGTCGGGCTGATGCTTTTCAGGAAGTTGGCGGTTTTAATCAGGAACTGTTTGCCGCTGATGAAATTCATCTAAGCCAATTACTCAAGCGATGGGGCAATCAGCGAGGCTTAAAATTTACTATTCTCACTCATCATCCATTAGTCACCTCTCCTCGTAAAGTACAGCTCTATTCCGGACGTGAAATTATCGCTCAATTGATGAGTGTTTTATTACACCCTCACCGAACATTAATTGACAAGAAAAAACTACCAATTTGGTATGACGGACGACGTTGAAACGAGTAAATTTAAGTTTAACTATTCATATACTGGCGCTACAATAGAATCAACAATTGCGTTTCCCTATAATACGTTGGAGGTATATGTGAAATACATTTTTTCTTTACTTTTATTGCTAACCACTTTCTCTATCACGATAGCAGCGGCGAATTCGTCTGGGCTTGTGCCATTTGGCCATCAAGTATTCCAAATACAAAATTACAGTCGTGCAACTGATAAAATCGCGATATCCGGCTTGATTGGGGACGGCGGTGTAAAAGCCTTAGCCTCACATGGCTTTAAAACCATTATTGACATGCGTACATCAACTGAAGGTACCGCAGAAGAAAAAGCATTAGTTAATACTACCGCGATGAATTATATCAACATTCCGATGACCGTTTCTGGCATCAGCGAAGAACAACTATCCGCATTCACTAAAGCCTTTGAATCAGCAGAAACGCCCATTCTCATTCACTGCGGTTCTGGCAATCGTGCCGGCGCGATGTGGGCCGCCTATCTTATTAGAAAAGGAACAGATCCAGAAAAAGCCATTGAAGCTGGACGAAAGGCAGGTATGCGCCCTCCTCTTGAAGAAAAAATCCGCGCATCGTTTTTGACTAACAGCACTCAAAGCACTCAATAATGCGCATACATATGCAATCGACTAATTTAGATTGCTTATGTATTCAAAGCACTACATCGATCAGTCAATCCGGTAATAATCTCTAAAAACAGAGCCGAGTACTTACCAATTGTATTGTCTTCTTCTGAATCAATACCTGTCCCTCCGATTCCACTCTGTTGAACTTCCTCACAAACAATCAAATTCTCATTACCGATAGTGGGCTCAACCGTTTGATGATATTGATATAGCTTGGGAGAATTGAAAAAAGTAACAGTATCCGGTTCCAGTTGAGTTTGAATTTCGTATATATTTTTGGCTACTGTATTAACAACACAGACAAATAATAAAATAATGATACTCAACAAATACACGCTGAAATGTACTGCGGTTTTGCTTATGTTATATAACACTGTCATAAAATACCTCTCGCTTAGTTATATGATATCCACTCGGCTTTTACTTCAGTACAGCACTCAATTAATTTATAGATTATCTTTATTATTACTAGGCACCTTAACTTCAACCGGCTCACTATAAAAATAGATTCCAAATGTCATACGATAATGCTGAGCATTATCATCCAAAACATCTTTTTTTTCTAATTCCAAGGCTTCTTTGTTAATTGAAAGTAACGATTCCATACCATGAAATTCAGACTTTTCAACAAGATATCTAATCGATCCTGCACTTAAACCATCGTAGTATACACTACGTTCCAGAAAGGGTTGATTTTCACCTAACAAATTACTGGTTGCTGCTGCAGCATGGTCATGTAAATTGTGGCCGAAATAAAAAATTTTTTCATCAAAGCCGTGTGCCGGAACAAATGCCGCTGTATTCAAACAAACACGTTTCTCGGGATCAAAATGCACCACCCCTAACCTTGTCCATTCATCAAGCACCACACGCGAACGAATATCAGAGCTTACACCAGCAACCAGTCCTTCGAAAGATATTTTGCCACCTTGTTTAGCAAAACGTGGCAAAGGCTTAGGTAGACTATTCTCATCCAAATAACGAGGATCACTAGTCCAAACACTAACAAGGCGTGCTCCTAATGAAACAACGTGTGGAACAATTTCAATGTTAGAACGAACACTCTGTCTCAATCTCCTAATATCTTTACGATGAATCCCGGTTAATAAACTTAAATGACTGTCGGTAGAGGGCTTACCATTGATTTTGAATTCTTTCTCCGCCACCTCGACAAATATATCTTTAAGTGTCTCAAATAGATAAGGAAAAGTAATTCCTTTTGCTAACATTAACTTGATCAGAGGACGCAGCACTCGGCGTATCGCGGCAACAAGAGCAGGGGAAATTGTAGAATCGACTGGAAAAATGCTACTCATAGAATCGTAACGTAATAAATTCGGTACAACAGGTATAATATGGATCTCTGGAATCAATATTATCACGTGGGAAAATTGTTACACAAATTTCAATTTTGTGAATTCGTTTCTGTGTCGCAAATTAGTCTAAAAAGCTTATTATGAGCAATAATTTGCTAAGAATCCGATGCTATTCTGAGTAATTACTCGAATAAAGAATTATTTGAAAGAAAAATTTTATGTTAATCAAACCAAGAATTATTTATGCGTTATTATCCTCATTATTGATAGCACAACCACTTTTCACGAGTGTAACTGTTTACGCTGCAGATTGTTGTCAGCAAGCAGGTGCAAAGCAATCCATTGAACTACCAGAAACGGCAATTCAAGAATTACAAATTGATGCGGGATTTGGATGGGGCATCTTCAATGGCAGTATTTATAATGGCAACAAAGATTATCACATCACTCAAGTAACAATCAGTATGGTTCCGATTCATGGGCATGGGCATGGGCATGGGCACCACCACATGGAACATCAAGACACATTGCACCAAGCCAGAATATATACGATTGACACTGACATCCCTCCCGTTACCAAAGGAGCATTATCGATGTCATTGCCGAATGATCTTCTACACATTCATGGCTTTGATTGGAAGGTCATAAAACTCACTGGTTATCGAATGCATTAACGCCAATAATCGGTTGGAAATCTACGAAAAATCTTTTGCAAAGAAGTTACATACGCCTAGGATCCGATCTGATCTGATTTAATTGGATTTTTTCGACCTATATTAATGGGAAAGAAATCGCCACGGAGCAACATCGTTCTCATGGATTAGAATACGCTTGTCCAAGCGATGCTCATTAAAATTAGCTTGCTCAAAAGCATTCACATAAAAAACACCGGATGCAAGATAAATTTCAACTTGACCATTCGCAACAGCAATTTGGTGGTCGCCATTTTTCTGCATCCGGACACTAAATCGAGTACCGATATCTTTAATAACAACTTGACCTACTTTCAATTCCAATTCATGCATCGTTTTATTTTTAATATCAAAATAAACACTTCCCCCAAATAACTCCACTTGCAGCGGATCACCCTCTCTTACCGCAAGAATACTTTGTTTATCCAGCGCCATATCAATCTCAGGTGCTAGCGCAACAATCATTGGTGATTCGGAACTTGTTTCATAGAATCGAGTACTATGCGGTTTGGAAAAATACCAGGTCATCAAACCCAACACAGCACACACACTCATAATTAGGAAATGCAAGAAAAATCTTCGCCAACTGAAAACAAAAACGAACGGTTTGATTTCAGGCGGTTCGGGATTCTGCATAATTGGATTATCTCTGGACGTAGTATGAGCTACTGAAACCTTACTTACAAATAAGCAGTATATCTTTCCGACATACCTACTCTATTCAATGTTCGTGCAGACTTTCAGTTTGAATGATTTTTTAAAACAGAGTTATTACGTAATTAGTTTACAACCTCTAATTTAACCTTGGCGCGTCCGCTTTTTACAAAACCCAGCTCCTCTGCGGCGCGTTTTGTCAGATCAATTACATTTGTGTTACGGCGCGCCATACGATCATTGATTTTTACAACAACACTACGATCATTTGCTAAATTGGTTACTTTAACTTGTGTACCAAAAGGCAATTTTTTATGCGCGGCTGTTAGCTCATTTTGATCAAAAATTTCATTGTTGGCTGTTTTTCTTCCTTGGAATTTATCACTATAATGAACCGCATAACCAGATTCTGCTAATACAACGCCCGATAATAAAAGCATACATACCGCAATTCCAACGGCTACCATTGAAGCAATTTTTTTGCTCATTCTGTTAAGATCCTTATAAATATTTGAAATATCGATGCCATTACCAGGGCTGGCAACACAACGACACTTTCATTCTATTGCTTGTCGAGGATTTAAACAAGAATGAAGAAAAACGGTAGAGAACACCTTCTGATATGCAACCAATTACTCATTACCCTCAATATTAACTTCCATCAACAATAACAACACACCATAAAGCACGATACTGATTCCGAGCATTTCAAGAAACTCTTCCAAAGCAACTTCCGTAACATAGCGCCAAGATGTCATATCGTTGCGAAGAAATTGATAACCGATAATTTCAAGTAAGACTGCACCGGTTACAAACGTTAACAACCCAATGGCCATAATAAAAGCAATTCGACGGGAATGCTTCCATAGTGCAATAAAATTGCGTAATGTGAGACTAAGGAAGATTCCCGCTAGCGACACATACATATAAATCCAGACACCATGATCGCCTTTAAATCGCGGCATGAACACAACCTGTTTCAGCACAATATTGATTTTTTCATGGATCGCCGCTGCTTCATCAACCGATAAAAAAATGAATCCCAACCCCAAGATACAAAAAAAGATCGCTGAAGGTAGTTCAACCGCATTGGCATGACGGCTTTTAAAAAAAAACAACAAACCCACGATAAAAAGTTGCATTGAAGAAAACCAAGTAGCGATACTTCCCTCATCATCTAAGTCGACTAATCTAGTAACAATCCAACTAGGACTACCCCACAGTACATTCAGAACGTATCCGGTAACAAGCAAAAGCTCAACAAGAATTAACCCCAAAAATAATTTATTTAAATCCCGAACGGTAAGATCAAAATGCATTTTCATCAGCTTCTGTAATTATTCGAGGAATAAACACCGGTCTAATAACTCATACTCAGCTAAATACAGCAAGGGAAGTTTGAATTTTTATCCACATACGACCTTGCGATCCAATCAGAATCCGGGCATCATCTACTTTGATATCGTCATTTACCCCACCTAATCTTTTAGTTAGAAACGCTTAGGCAGGTTAAAAGCAAAATTTTTTTCGATTCGTTAATCATCGGCTCTAGCAATTCATGTTAAGACACCTCCGCGATAAATGTAAATATAACAACCGGCTTTCTATCTGGATTATTGGGCCCTGTTGTTATTTACTCTTATCAAGCTGTGCAATGGGCCCGGATTATCTACGCCCCCAAATTGAGGTTGCCGAGAAATTTCGTGTCTCGCACGCAGAAGGAAAATCTATCGCTAACCTCACATGGTGGGAGTTATTTCATGATGAAAATTTACAACGACTCATCAATCAAGCATTGTCAGGCAATAAAGAGCTTAAGCAAGCCGAAGCCAGCATCGAGGAAATGCAAGCCCGCTTAAAAATCGCATTCATGGATTTTTTGCCTACTTTAGAAGCGGATGCAAACGCACCCGTTATGGGTACACTGGGTGGATTTTTGCTATCTGGTTTTCCAACACCCTTTAGCTATTTTGGACGGACCACTCTAAATTGGGAAATCGATCTTTGGGGCCGGATTCGCCGCATAAATGAAGCCGCTCGGGCAGATTTGATGGCACGTGAGGAAAATCGCCGCGGAATCGTTTTATTGTTAATCAGCGCCGTTGCACAATCATATTTTGACCTGTTGCAATTTCAGACTCAGCTTGATATAGCACACCGTGCGTTAGCCTCTTGGAAAGAATCCGTTGCCATTTCTCATGCCCAATTGCAAGGGGGCATCATCTCCCGATTGGATCTTGATCAATTCGAAGCAGAATATGCAAATGCCTTGGCTCGAGTAGCCGAGCTCGAACGAAAGCTGACTCAAAAAGAAAACGAATTGAGTGTTCTATTGGGAAAAAATCCGCATACTATTTCACAGGGACATTCCTTGGTGGAACAAACTCTCCCAATTGAAGTGCCAGCAGGCATTCCCTCCGAATTATTACAACGCCGCCCAGATATCCTGCAAGCCGAGCAAGCGCTAACGGCCGCCACAGCAAGAATCGGTGCAACCAAAGCAGCACGTTTCCCAAAACTTTCGGTTACTGGATTTCTGGGTGTCGCCAGTCCAGCACTTTCCAATTTATTATTATCTGGCAGCGAGTTTGGTGTGGGCGGTTTAGGTCTGGCTGGACCAATATTAAACGCACAAAGCCTTGGTTTCGAACAACGCGCCGCAGAAGCAAGAACACGGCAAGCTTTGGCGCAATATGAACAGACTATCCTGATCGCATTCAAAGAAGTTGAAGATGCGTTAATCGCCATTCAAACGGTAAAAAATCAACTCATAGCACAAAAAAAACAAGTCGATGCCTTGTATTCAGCTCTGCATGTAGCCGATCTGCGTTATAAAGGCGGCATTACGAGCTACGTAGACGTGTTGCTTGCCAAACGAAATTTATTCGATGCAGAGTTTTCTCTAAGCACTACACAACGTTTTCACTTGGTTTCGATTGTGCAGCTTTATAGAGCATTAGGTGGAGGATGGTTGCCCGACAAAGATGCACCCTCTTCGATACCGATACCAGTAGTTAGTGATAATAAAATTGACGACAAACGCACTTTTGAACGAGTTACTGATCCTAAAATGATATCGCAATAAGGAGACAAGTATGACGCACTATCAAATCGCAATCATTGTTGGCAGTTTACGGAAAGATTCCTATAACCGTAACCTTGCAACTGCCATTGCAAAACTGGCGCCCGCAGAATTTTCATGCATGCAAATATCAATTGGTGATTTACCACTCTATAATCAGGATGATGATGCAACCCCAGCAGACTCGGTAAAGCGATTAAAAACCGAAATTTCTACCGCCAATGGTTTGTTATTTGTAACACCAGAATATAATCGTTCCATACCAGGCATACTGAAAAATGCACTCGATCACGCCTCACGTCCCTACGGAGAAAGTGCTTGGAGTGGCAAACCAGCCGGTATATTAGGAGTTTCCATAGGTAGCAGTGGCACTGCAATGGCGCAACAACATCTGCGCAATATTTTGGCGTATTTAGATGTACCAACCATGGGCCAACCTGAAGCGTTTCTACAATTACGTGATGGAATGTTTGACACCAGTGGTGGTCTTGGTGAAAGCAGCAAAAAGCTATTGCAAAATTGGGTTGATCGTTATGTTTCCTGGGTAAAAAAACATTGTAGTTAATTTTGCATCCAATCAGAAAACATTAGCTTTAACTTCTCAATCTACGATTCTGGTTATCGATACTATTTATTTAAATCGACTGATTCCAATTTAATTTCTGACGATCTGTATTTCATGACAAAAAAAGCTATCTGCGGCGCCCATGCCAACTTACTCATATTGGCTTTTTATATCTGCATCGGGCTTTGTATACCACTGTTAGTGGGCTGCTCTGATCAATCTCCAGCACCGCCAGCTCCCCCCATTCCTGAGGTTGAGGTTATTACCGTAACATCACAAATGATTCCCGATGAAACTGATTTCATCGGCCAAACCGAAGCATTCAGACCAGTCGAAATCCGTCCCCAAGTCAGCGGAATTATCAAAAAAATATCTTTTACCGAAGGCCGTAATGTAAAAAAAGGTGACAAGCTATATTTAATTGATCCTGTTCCTTTCCGTGCCGTGTATCTCAGCAGCAAAGCAAGAATGGAACAAGCAAAAGCGCGCTTGACCCAAGCTAAACAGGATCTAGCGCGCGTCCGCCCACTACTTGCGCAACAAGCCGTCAGCAAAAAGAATGTTGATGATGCTCAGGCCGAAGTGTTATCTGCCAATGCAGCGCTTGAGGCTGCGCAAAACGATGTCATCAAAGCTAAATTCGATATGGATAATACGGTGATTACCGCACCGGTGAATGGTCGCATTGGTCGCAGCCATTTTTATGAGGGACGATTAGTTTCAGCACAAACAACATTGCTGACCACCATTGACCAATTAGACCCAATGTATGTAAACGTCAATGTACCCGAAAGCTATCTTTTACGACGCCGTCGTGAGATAGCCGAACAAAAGGTCCAGCGCCCCGATATTTTCCAATTACGCGGCACCATGACTTTTTCAGATGGCAGCATCTACCCTCAAGAAGGGATGCTTGATTTTGCGGATGTTGCGATACGACCTGAAACCGGTACTTTACAAGGACGTTTTACATTTCCTAATCCGGAAGGAAATTTATCTCCTGGACAATCGTATTTTTATCCTGGCCAGTTTGTTAAGATCCGTGTGAAAGGCTACACTCGCATAAACGCTATTTTAATCCCGCAGCGCGCCGTACAACAGGGGCCTATGGGTTCTCTCGTGTATATTGTCGACTCAGATGAAAAAATTCAAGCACGATCGATCCGTGCAAGTCAATGGCGAGGAACAGACTGGCTCATTGAAGACGGTTTGCAACCTGGAGAACGGATTGTGGTGGAAGGCTTCTTCCGCATTCTGCCAGGCGTTCAAGTACGCGCGATCCCGTCGCAGAAAGAAACGTTGCCTTCAATACCTTCCTCTAAAGAAACTGCCACACAAGAAATCCTATGAGTTCGCACTTCTTTATTGACCGCCCAATCTTTGCGTCGGTACTTTCCATCATCATTGTAGTTCTTGGCTTGGTTTCATTACAGAAACTGCCCGTAGCACAGTTTCCACAAATTACGCCGCCGATGATACAAATTGAAGCGGACTATCCAGGCGCTAGCGCAGAAGTTGTCGCAGAATCGGTAGCACGTCCCATTGAAGTGCAGCTTCCCGGCATTGATAACCTGCTGTATTACGATTCAACCAGCACCAATGACGGGCATATGACGATGCGGCTCACATTCGAAATAGGTACTGATATCGATATCGCCCAGGTACAAACACAGAATCGCCAACGCTTAGCAGAACCACAATTACCCGATGAAGTGGTACGCCAAGGTATTACCGTAAAAAAAACATCACCCGATCTTTTAATCGTGATTGCTTTAAGTTCGACCGATCCGAAACATGACACCGTGTTTCTATCGAACTATGCGCTGTTACGCATTCTCGATAATGTAAAGCGACTTCCCGGTGTGGGTGATGCCATTATTTTTGGCGGACAAAATTACTCCATGCGATTAGTGCTGGATCCGGTACGGATGGCCCAATTGAATGTAACGCCATCAGAAATTGCTTCCGTAGTGCGTGAGCAAAATCGTGACTTTCCATCCGGACGAATCGGTCGAGAACCAACATCGACAAGGACAGAACTGACAATTCCCGTGATCACTCACGGGCGCATGAGTGAAGTCAAGGAATTTGAAGACATGATCGTGCGTGCTTACCCTGATGGCTCTATGGTCAGATTGCGCGACGTAGCGCGTGTAGAATTGGGCGCCCAATCGTATGATTTACAAGGCCGATGGAATGGCAAACCCAACACCTTTTTGTTGACATTCCTTGCGCCCGGTGCAAATGCATTAGATACCGCTCGAAGAATAAAAGCAGAAATGGAAAACTTAACTAAAAGCTTTCCTGCCGGCGTTTCCTACGACATTCCTTACAACACTACCGCATTCGTCGAAGTTTCCATCAAGGAAGTGATTAAAACACTGGGGGAAGCACTCATTCTAGTCATTCTAGTGGTGTTTCTTTTTTTACAAAGTTGGCGTGCCACACTGATCCCGGCGCTTGCAGCACCCATTTCTTTGATCGGTACCTTGGCTGGTATGGACATGCTCGGCTTCTCAATTAATACCTTAACGCTATTTGGTATGGTGCTTGCCATCGGCATTGTGGTGGATGATGCAATTGTCGTAGTTGAGAACGTGGAAAGGCATATGTCCAAGGGAGGGTTGTCGCCACGAGATGCGGCCAAAAAAGCCATGGAAGAAGTATCCGGGCCAGTCATTGCAATCGTTCTGGTACTCGGAGCTGTATTCGTGCCAGTCGGATTCCTGGGTGGAATCACCGGTGAATTATACAAACAATTTGCCATCACGATCGCATTATCCGTTGCTATTTCTGGATTTGTCGCGCTTACACTCAGTCCTGCTTTATGTGCTCTGGTACTTAAACCAGGCCACGAATCATCCAATCGGTTCTGGCAAATGTTCAATCGTTCGTTTGAATGGGTAGAGAATCGCTATGTTGGCACTGTCGGTGGCATACTCAAGCGATCTTTGCTGACATTGATCATCTTTTTCATTTTGATCATGGTCGTCATTGGGTTATTTAGGACGATTCCGGGAAGTTTCTTGCCGGAAGAAGATCAAGGTTATTTTATCACCGTAGTACAGCTTCCTGACGGCGCCTCTTTGGCCCGAACTATAGAAGTTCTGGAAAAAATTGAACACTACTACAAATCGATTCCTGCAGTCCATTCAACCGATACATTGACTGGCCAGAACTTTGTATTTGGCACACGTGGCACTAATCAAGCCACCATGTTCGTCCCATTAAATCACTGGGATGAGCGTTCCAATCCCAATGAAAAAGCACAAAGTCTTATCGAAGCAGCCTTTCAGGAATTTGCCAAAATACCTGAGGCACTGATTCTGGCTTTCAATGCACCAACGATCAGCGGATTAGGTTCCACTGGCGGTTTTACTGCACAATTACAAGATCCATCTGGCGGTGACTTTGCTCAATTTGCGGCAGTAGCACAAGATTTTGTTGCCAAAGCAACGGAACACCCCGCAATTGCGGTCGCCAGCACCAATTTTCGTGTCAGCGTTCCAAGACTGCATGCCCAAGTAGACCGTGAACGGGCAAAAGCACTCGGCGTTCCCATTTCCGAAGTATTTGACACCATGCAAGCTTATTTTGGCAATCTGTATGTCAATGATTTCATCAAATTTGGGCGCATCTATCGCGTACAAACTGAGGCGTTGCCAGAATATCGCTCTAATCCAGACGATATCAGTAAAATTTATATCCGCGCCAGAAGCGGTGAAACACAAACCATGATTCCACTGGATTCTGTCGTTACAACAACATTCAGCAGTGGCCCCGATCCTGTGACCCACTTCAATGGCTACAATTCCGCATTAGTTTTAGGCAGTGCAGCGCCAGGCTATAGCTCGGGACAGGCATTGGAAGCATTACAACAAGTAGCTGACGAAATCCTAACACCGCGCGGCTATACCATTGACTGGAGCGGCATATCATTACAAGAACGCAAAGCTGGTGGACAATCAGTTTATGTATTTGCTTTTGCGTTACTGATGGTCTTTTTGGTTTTAGCAGCATTATATGAAAGTTGGTCAATCCCGTTTGCGGTGATTCTTGCAATACCTTTTGGCATACTCGGTGCCTTATTAGCGATTTGGGCTCGCGGTTTAACCAACGATATTTATTTCCAGATTGGTTTGGTTACCCTAATAGGGCTTGCTGCAAAAAATGCTATTTTAATTATTGAATTTGCCAATCAGCGACGCATGGCGGGATTATCTTTGACTGACGCTGCACTTGAAGCTGCACGTCTCAGATTCCGGCCGATTATCATGACCTCCATGGCTTTCATCTTAGGCGTATTGCCGCTCGTAATAGCGACTGGAGCAGGCGCAGCTAGCCGTAATTCAATCGGAACAGGTGTTTTTGGCGGTATGTTGGCCGCTACTTTCTTGGCGATTTTCTTCGTACCACTATTTTTCGTTATCATTGGCAAAATAAAACCCAAACACAGCAATACAAATAACACCGATAAGCATTTATCTCACAAACCGGAATCTATAGAAGAAGCCCATAAAACCACTTCTGAGAAAGATCAAGCATAGCTTGAACAAGCGATGACCGGCTAAGACTGATAACGAGATGTAATAGGATAATGCCATGCATGATCGAAATCACAGCACGTAACACGTATTCCCACTGGAGCTTGCTGGCGCTTGTATTCGTTGAGATGAATCAAATGAATTATTTTTTCTACGATTTCCGGATCAAAATGTAGCGCTACAATTTCATTGCGTGAATAATTCTTTTCAACATACGCTTCAATAATAGCGTCGAGGATCTCATACGGCGGTAGAGTATCTTGGTCGGTTTGATTAGGCCGTAATTCAGCGGAAGGCGCCCGTTGTAGGATTCGCTCTGGAATAATCGGGCTGATTTGATTACGATAATGACAAAGCTGATAAACCAATGTTTTGGTAACATCTTTAAGTACGGCCAAACCACCTGCCATATCACCGTACAAAGTGCAATAACCCACAGCAATTTCAGACTTATTGCCGGTTGTTAATACAATTGAACCGCTGTGATTAGAAAGTGCCATTAACAGTGTGCCGCGAATGCGTGCTTGTATATTTTCCGGCATCGTCGAGGTATTAAATAATTCGGGCGAAATCGCAAAATCACTGGTCATCTTCGATAAATACAAATCAACTAGAACCTGAATACTGCATTCTGAATGCAAAACTCCCAATCGGCCGGCCATCTCTTGCGCGTCTGCTAAACTGATGTCAGCGGTATATTGCGTGGGCATCATCACGGTTTTTACCCGTTCCGCACCCAGAGCATCGACAGCGATCGCTAATACCAATGCTGAATCTATGCCCCCCGATAACCCTATTAAAACACCCGGAAAATTATTCTTACGAACATAATCTTTGACACCCAAACATAACGCTTGGTAAACACCGGCTACAGGAGGCAAGGAAGTTACAAGTGTATTATTTTTTATCGGTTGGTTATTTTGAATCTCAATGTAATCAATTGTATCTATTAGTTCCTCGGATTGATGAACCAATTCCCCGGCAGCATTCATAACAAAGGAAGCTCCGTCAAAAACCAAACCATCTTGCCCCCCAACCAAATTCACATGAATGACGCTGACACCTGTGCATTTGATATAGTGCTGCGTATCTTGATAGCGTGTCACTTGCTTGTCGATGAAATACGGAGAAGCATTTAGAAACAACAAAATATCGACGTCAGCATGCGTATATTTTCTCGGATCGGAGTGCAGCAATGCATCTGCGCCGATATCAATACAAAACTTGAGTCCATTGAAATTTAAAAAACAAGGTTCCAAACCCTCATCAAAATAATAGAGCTCATTAAAAAAAGGGGATTTGCTCAGAAATCTTTTATGATACGTATGCGTAATTTCGCCTGAACGAATGACTGAGGCCGCGTTATATAGCTTGCAGCCGTCATGGTGTGGATGGCCTATCACAAGTGTTATGTCACCAATTGCCTGCGTGATCATTTGTAAAGCTTGGTGACACGATTGATAAAAATCGTCGCGCAACAATAGGTCTTTAGGTGGATATCCGCATAATGCAAGCTCGGGTGTTATGACAAGCTCAGCATCTGCAAGCATCGCTTGTTGCACGGCCCGTAAAATTTTTTCTGCATTGCCAGAAATATCACCAACGATGGGGTTGATTTGCGCTATCGCAATACGCATTCGCGTTTAAACCACAATGAAAACAATCAATTAAAATGGCAACTGCGCATCTGGTTTTACTTTCTTGATGTTATTACGAAAGTCTTCTTGAATTCGTTTTAAAGCCGTTTCACTATCAGCTTCAAACCGTAAAACAATGACAGGCGTCGTATTAGACGCCCGAGCAAGACCGAAACCATCGCTGTATTCAACACGCAGCCCATCAATAGTCACAACTTGCTGCGGACTATTAAACACGGCTTTCTTTTGTAATTCAGCAATCAATGAATAGTTCTCACCTTCAGCAGTACGTACTTGTAGTTCCGGTGTGTTAATACTGTCAGGCAAATTGTTCAGAACAGCATTCATATCTGATTCACGACTTAAAAGCTCCAGCAATCGTGCACCCGCATACAAACCATCATCAAAACCATACCAGCGCTCCTTAAAAAACAGATGGCCACTCATTTCACCGGCCAAAAGCGCTCCAGATTCATTTAGTTTCGCTTTGATAAAGGAATGTCCAGTTTTCCACATAGTAGGAATGCCACCATGTTTTCTAATCCATGGCGCCAAGTTACGCGTACATTTGACATCAAAAATAATTTCTCCACCTGGATTTCTGGATAGAACATCCGCAGCAAAAAGCATTAATTGACGATCTGGGTTAATAATACGCCCTTGCTTGGTTACCACACCCAAACGGTCGCCGTCACCATCGAAAGCAAGACCAATTTCAGCATCTGATGACTTTAATTTTTGAATAACATCTTGTAAATTTTTAGGTACCGATGGATCGGGATGATGATTGGGGAAGGTACCATCGACATCACAAAATAATTCTATGACTTCGCAACCCAATTCACGATAGAGTGCGGGAGCAAATGCGCCCGCTACACCATTACCGCAATCAACCACAACTTTCATTGGTCGAGCTAATTTGATAGTGCTCGTAATCCGTTCAGCATAAACTTTGGCAATATTATGTTCAGAGTACTGTCCGCTGCCTTGTGTAAGATCGTTGTTTTCAATACGAATACGCAGCGCCTGAATAGTATCAGCCGATAAAGTGGTGCCTCCAAGAACAATTTTAAAACCATTGTATTCGGGTGGATTATGGCTACCCGTCACCATAACACCCGAGTACTGACATAATTCATGCGCAGCGTAATATAGCATCGGTGTTGCGACCATACCGACATCAATAACATCAACACCGCTTTTCTGGATGCCCCGTGCCAGCGCTTGCGATAGTTCTTGACCGGATAATCTTCCATCACGACCTATGGCAACAGTTGATAGTTTTCTAGCGCGCGCTTCAGAACCAACTGCCTGGCCGATTTTTTCAACGTTCTCTACAGTGATTGTTTTTCCAACAATACCCCGGATATCATAGGCTTTAAATATTTCCTGCGGAATCTGATTCATAGTGTCCTTTGCTTCAAAGTAATGTTGAGAAACAAACTAGCTGCTTTTAACTATCACGCTATGGTTAATGATGCCCTCCCCTCGCACCACCTTTGAGAACATAGTACGTGCCGCAATAAGGACACAATGCTTCTCCCGTTGCTTCAATCGGTAAAAATACGCGTGGATGCGAATTCCACAGTATCATAGAAGGCATAGGGCAATGTAATGGTAAATCATCCGCAGTAATTTCAATTTCTCGCGATTTGTTATTGGTATTCTGTTGATTCATAGTAACTCCAAAATAACTGACTTTGTTAAACCAAGGTAAGCCAATCCATATGTTTTTGGGCCTTGCCTTTGACACACTCAAAAAACATGGATTGTATTCGGGTTGTGATTGGACCACGTTTGCCATCGCCAATCATACGATTGTCTAATTCACGAATTGGCGTAACTTCAGCGGCTGTACCCGTGAAAAACGCTTCGTCCGCACAATAGACTTCATCACGGGTAATGCGTTTTTCGATGACAGGCACGCCAATTTCTCCCGCCAGTTCGATGACAGAGGCCCTAGAAATACCTTCAAGGCACGCAGTTAAATCCGGTGTGAAGATCTTACCTTGTTTTATGATAAAAATATTTTCTCCTGACCCTTCCGCAACATAGCCATCCGTATCGAGCAACAAAGCTTCATCATATCCATTCGCTGACACTTCCTGATTGGCCAAAATAGAATTAGTGTAGGTCGAAACTGATTTAGCACGGCACATATTGATATTGACATGGTGCCGCGTAAATGAGGAGATCTTAACCCGAATGCCTTTTTCCAGGCTCTCAGGGCCCAAATAAGTCCCCCAAGGCCATGCCGCAATAATAATGTGAACCGAAAGTGTTTTGGCGGAAAGCCCCATGGCTTCCGAGCCATAAAATGCGAGCGGACGTATATAACATGACGATAATTTATTCTGCCTGACAACATCGCACTGCGCTTGCATCAACGTGGCTTTGTCATACGGTATTTTCATCATCAAAATATGCGCGGAATTAAACAATCGGTTCGTGTGTTCCTGTAAGCGAAATATCGCGGTACCACGCTCCGTTTCATACGCACGCACACCTTCGAAGACACCTAAACCATAGTGCAGCGTATGGGACAGCACATGTGTATTTGCATCCCGCCAAGGAACCATTTTACCGTCATACCAAATTACACCATCGCGGTCTGCCATTGACATTCAGGAACTCCCATTAAAAATTCTAAATTGCTATTCTAACTTATTTTCAAGGTATCGTTTAAGCACCTGTGCTAGCGGATGCTGGTTTTCAAAGTATGCCTATTATCACACCAAACGAATTTAGAATATTTTAGGCAACCAATTCCACCCAAATAAAGACTTTAAAAACCGAAATGATTCATCTGGAGATTTTTCTCTGTCATCACAGCAAAGCCTTCGGAATTGTGCAGAGGTTTTTGTGTTGTGATTTTTATCACGGATTTTAAATTAATTAGCACCTATCCTGACCCCGCACTTCTAAATTGAGTTGTTGAATATTGATACTTTGGTTATGCGTTTTTAAACCTCAAGAACAAAAAGAATTGGCAAATACGATTACTCGTGGATTCTAATATTTCAGTTCAATAACCCTCAATACAATCAATAACCTATTTAGATTTTGCCGATAAATTTGAATCATTACTCAAGTCTTATCGTAGACAATTTGTTTTAGCTTTATTAAATCAATATGTACTTTAAGGAGATATGAAAATGGCAAATATCCATGGAACAAATTTCGATGACATTATCTATAACACCTATAATTCCACGGGAGGTCCAAAAACAAGTAATGCCGTCGACAAAGTTTGGGGGTATGGCGGCAATGATGATATAAACGGTTGGGGCGGCGACGATTTCCTTTATGGTGGAAATGGTCATGATCGTTTGGATGGCAGTAAAGGCAATGATTTTCTAAACGGCGGCAATGGTAATGATGTTCTGTTAGGTGGTCTGGGTAAAGACTCGCTGATTGGTGGGTCAGGTTATGATGCTTTCGTTTGGTTGTTTTCGGGCGGGAGTCCTGCAACAGGTCAAAGAGATACCATTTTCAATCTTAGCTATAGTGAAGGCGATTACATCGATATTAGCGGAATTGATGCTGATGTTACACAATATGGCAATCAAAATTTTGATTACTACTCTCAATTGTCTTATAACTATTCCACTAATATTTTAACTGCCGATGTATACGGTACTACCAATGATTGGTCAGTAAAATTGGTTGGTCTTGAAGCTGGCGTCGATCCACTTTGGATGGTGTATGGTTAAGTAGTTTGTTTTAAAAAGGAACCTGCTGTTTCATTGCAAGGAGACAGTAGGTTCCTTTTAAAAGTTTCTTCTTATTTGACACCTTGTTTTAGGCTTGCTTCAATAAAATCATTTAAATTGCCGTCCAGCACACTTTGTGTATTTCCAATCTCGACATTGGTGCGAAGGTCTTTAATTCTGGATTGATCCAACACATAAGAACGAATCTGATGTCCCCAACCGATATCGGTTTTAGTGTCTTCAATCGCTTGCTTTTCTTCATGACGTTTACGCAGTTCGGCTTCATAAAGCTTTGATTTGAGCATTGAAAGTGCGTCCGCTTTGTTCCGGTGTTGCGAGCGTCCGCTTTGACATTGCACTACGATACCGGTGGGATTGTGCGTAATTCGTATGGCTGAGTCAGTTTTATTAATGTGTTGTCCCCCGGCACCGGATGCCCTGAATGTATCGATCCGCAGATCTGCGGGATTGATTTCAATTTCGATGGTGTCGTCGACTTCTGGATAAACAAACACACTGGCAAAAGAGGTATGCCTCCGGCTGTTAGAATCGAAAGGCGATTTTCTGACGAGACGGTGTACGCCTGTTTCAGTTCGTAAATAACCATAGGCGTATTCACCGATTACTTTTAAGCTGGCACTTTTAATCCCGGCAACGTCACCGGGAGATTCTTCCAAAATTTCCACACTAAATTGCTGCCTTTCACAATACCGCGTGTACATACGTTCGAGCATGACCGCCCAATCCTGCGCTTCGGTTCCGCCAGAACCCGATTGGATATCGACAAAACAATTTTTTGCATCCATCGGATCGGAAAACATGCGGCGAAACTCGAGATTCGCAACCGATTTTTCCAGGCTTGCCATATCCAGCGCAATACTTTCCAATGCAGCATGATCGGATTCTTCTCTGGCCATATCGAATAGCTCCCCAGTGTCGCCTAATTGCCGTTGAACCGATTCCAGCGTTAATACAATGTCCTCCAGCAGTTTCTTTTCACGATTAATTTCTTGGATACGCTGTGTATCATTCCATACGGCTGGATCTTCGAGTAATCGAGAGAGTTCGCTTAGTTGCGTTTGTTTCGTATCAAAGTCAAAGAAACCTCCGTAATTCGTTGGATCGGCTTGCTAAATCTTGGAGTTTATTGGCAATGGCATTAATGTGTTCTGCTTCCATGTTGTCTACCTAAATTAAGATTGTTGTAATTATATCAACTGGTAGCCTCATTTTTAGCAAAAATGAGGCTCAGTACGCGCGTCTCCTGAATATAGTTCTACTACAAAACAGTAAAGAAACTATAATTTTTCATGGCATTTAAAAATTTTGTATAGGCTATTTCCCCAGAAAACTATTTATCCAGTTGATCCATGACTCAGTTTAATGCACTCATCCCCGCAGCAGGATCAGGTTCACGAATGGGCAATACGTTACCCAAGCAATACCTGCAGCTCAATAATCATCCCATGATATACCATGCTATTAGGACCTTATGCAGCAATCAAACCCTATCAAAAGTATTTGTCGTGTTATCACCCGTCGATGATGATTGGTACAACTACGATTGGAGCGAATTTTCGGCCAAGTTGGTGGTAATAAACTGCGGCGGCGCTACGCGTTCTGAAAGTGTACGCAATGGCTTGCTGGCAATGAAACAAAAAAATGCGGTGGAACCGCATGATTGGATTTTAGTGCACGATGCCGCTCGTCCTTGTTTAACAACAACGCAATTGGATAATCTCATTGAACAAGTACGCGAAGATCCGGTGGGGGGGTTGCTTGCGGTGCCTGTTGCCGATACGCTAAAGCGTGGCGATGCTGAGAATCGAGTCATTCGTACTGAATCCCGGGACAATATCTGGCAAGCACAAACACCACAAATGTTTCGACATGGATTATTAGCCCAAGCATTACAACAAACCACGGGAGAATTAGTCACTGACGAAGCCAGCGCAATCGAGGCCATAGGACTATGTCCGAAGCTTGTCATCGGGGACAGCTACAATTTTAAAGTGACTTACTCCCATGATCTGGCTTTGGCAGAATTAATCATTCATAAAAGGAGTCATGCGTGAGTGCAATGCGAATTGGACAAGGTTTTGATGTGCATCAGTTAATCGAAGGTCGTCCGCTTATCATCGGTGGCGTTACGATTCCACATGATAAAGGGCTGTTAGGTCATTCCGATGCGGATGTTTTATTGCATGCCATTTGCGATGCACTGATTGGTGCGGCGGGATTGGGAGATATCGGCAAGCATTTTTCCGATTCCGATCCACGTTATAAAAATATCGATAGCCGTATTCTGTTACGCAATGTATACCGCTTATTAGCTGATAAAGGCTATAAATTAGTCAACATCGATGCAACCATTATTGCGCAAGCACCTAAGATGGCTCCGTATATACCTGCGATGATTGAAAACATTGCACAGGATTTGGAAATACAAACTAATGAAGTCAACATCAAAGCTAAAACCGCCGAATATTTAGGAGCTATCGGTCGCAAAGAAGGCATAGTGGCTGAGGCAGTATGCTTAATCCAGCGGTAAAAGTTTAAACGGTGGTTTTGTTTTACTATAAATTCCAGAGATTCTTACAATACGTGTTCATACCATGACAGAAACCAATCAAACCGATAGTGACGAAGATTCTCTGACACCGCAGAGTCACGTTTCTAACTTATTACGAAGATACCGGTTGGTTGAAGGTCTGGTGCATTTGCAAACAGATTCTTCCGATGAAACTCTGGCCAATTCATTCGTGCAAAAACAGAATCTGGTGGAGCTTCAACAATATCTGAATCAACTACATCCGGCTGATATCGCGCATATCCTCGAGGCTTTGCCGTTAGTAGATCGGTTGTTGGTTTGGAGCATGGTAACAACTGAGAATGACGGTGAAGTTCTACTCGAAACTTCGGATGCAGTTCGTGAAACATTGATTACTGATATGCACAGCCATGAGTTGGTTGCAGCAGCTGAGTTTTTGAATACCGATGAGATTGCTGATCTCGCTCCCGATTTACCGCAAGAGGTGATCGATGACGTTTTCCGCTCACTGCCGATGGAAGAACGCGAGCAGTTGCGCTCTGCTATGTCGTATCCCGAAGATTCTGTCGGTGCTTTGATGGATTTTGATGTCATTACTATCCGTGAAGATGTTCGCTTGGAAGTCGTGTCACGCTATCTGCGCCGCTTTGAAGAATTGCCGGATCATACCGACCAATTGTTTGTGGTGGATCGAGAAGAACGACTGCAAGGTGTGCTATTGATTAGTCGATTGTTGGTGAGCGATCCTGAAACACTGGTGGCAGAAGCCATGACGAAAGAGATCATCAAGTTATGTCCGGACGATGTAGCACAACAGGCAGCAAATGCATTTGACCGCTACGATTTGGTTTCTGCATCGGTGGTGGATGAAACCGGCAAACTACTAGGCCGTGTAACCGTGGATACAGTAATCGATTTCATTCGCGATAAAGCCGAAAGTGAAGCGTTGAATCTAGCCGGATTAAGCGAAGAAGAGGATTTATTTGCATCGGTATTCCAAAGTGTCAAAAATCGCTGGGTATGGTTGGCGATTAATTTAGTGACCGCTTTTATTGCCTCGCGGGTAATTGGTATTTTTGAAGACTCTATCGAGAAACTGGTGGCGTTGGCCGCATTGATGCCGATTATTGCTGGTATTGGCGGTAATTCAGGCAATCAAACTATTACTATGATCGTACGTGCGATGGCGCTCGATCAAATCCACATGCGTAGCGCTTGGAAGTTACTTGCTAAGGAAGTTGGTGTGAGTGTGATTAACGGAATTTTGTGGGGGACTGTAGTCGGCGTATTTACCTTCGCGATCTATCAGGATCCTGAGTTAGGGTTGGTGATGATGTTGGCGATGCTACTCAATTTAGTGTTGGCAGCGCTGCTGGGCGTATTGATTCCGCTTACTCTGCGTAAATTTGGCCGCGACCCTGCATTAGGATCGAGTGTCATGATCACTGCAGTCACAGATAGTGGTGGTTTTTTTATTTTTTTGAGTTTGGCGACTTTCTTTTTGTTGTGATTTGCCATAATGCTAAAAACCGCGCATTTTACTTCAAACAACTGAGCTTTCTGGGTTAATAATATTCAGGCCGGGCAAAATTTTCAAAACGAGTGTATTCGCCCAGAAATGTCAAATCCACTTTTCCGATCGGGCCGTTTCTTTGTTTTCCAATAATGATTTCAGCAATCCCTTTATCAGGTGAATCCGGGTTATAAACTTCATCACGATAAATGAAAAGAATCACATCGGCATCTTGTTCAATGGCCCCAGATTCTCTTAAATCAGACATCACGGGACGCTTGTTGGGTCGCTGCTCAAGGCTTCGATTCAACTGCGATAGCGCAATCAACGGCACTTTTAATTCTTTTGCCAAAGCTTTTAATGCCCGTGATATTTCAGAAATCTCGGTGGCGCGATTTTCTCCTGGACCGGTTGATGACATCAATTGTAAGTAATCCACCACAATCAATCCCAATTCACCATGCTGACGGTAGAGTCTCCGGGCTCTTGCCCGTAATTCCAGCGCATTGAGTGCTGCACTTTCGTCTATAAAGATGGGCGCATCGTTTAGCTTGCCTAACGCATGCGTTAAGCGAGGCCAATCTTGATCATCCAAACGTCCCGTACGCACTTTGTGTTGGTCGAGTTTACCGACTGATCCCAGCAGACGCATGGCCAGTTGCGTGCCACCCATTTCCATACTAAATACTGCTACAGGTTTTTTAAGTTCGAGCGCAACATTTTCCGCGATATTTAAGGAAAAAGCCGTTTTCCCCATCGAAGGGCGCCCCGCAACAATGATCAAATCCCCCGGTTGAAATCCCGATGTTTTTTGGTCTAGATCATAGAATCCAGAAGCAATACCGGTAATATTACTCGGATTGTCCTGGTTATACAGCAACTCAATTCTTTCAACAACTTCCTTGAGCAGCGGTTGGATATCGACAAAGCCTTCCTTACCGCGTGCACCCTCTTCTGCAATCTCAAATACTTTGGCTTCAGCTTCATCCAATAAATTAGCTGCAGAACGACCTGCGGGATTATAGGTAGAATCGGCTATTTCCACGCAAACCTTGGCTAGATTGCGCATGATCGAACGTTCCCGGACAATTTCTGCGTAACGTTTGATATTCGCAGCCGAAGGGGTGTTTTGTACAATGGCTCCGATATAAGCCAGTCCACCAATCGTTTGTAATTCGGCAGAGGTTTCGAGTGATTCGGCTACGGTAATGACATCAGCTGGTTTGTTCTGTTCTATCAATTTACAAATATGGTGATAGATAAGCCGATGGTCTTGTCGATAAAAATCATTATCGGTAATGACATCCGCAACTTTTTCCCATGCATGATTATCCAGTAACAATCCGCCCAATACAGATTGCTCACTCTCTAATGAATGTGGCGGCGTCTTATACGTTTCTAGCAGCTGGTCTTGACTTAAACTTAAACTAACAGGTGCGTGTGCCATAATTGGTATTTGAATATACGGTTAGTCATTCTATCATTGCTGCAGGACAAATAAAAAAGGACTACATCACATAGTCCTTTTTAGGTCTTTTGAAAGATTCTACTTTTTAGGTTGCAGTATCACCCAATACGGAAACGGTGATATGTGCAGTGACATCAGTGTGTAGCGCAATTGACAGTGTATGATCTCCCACTGTTTTCAAGGGACCATTTGGCATACGCAACATGGATTTTTGAATATCGAAGCCTTGTGCAATAAGCGCTTCAGTGATGCCAACATTGGTAACTGAACCGAATAATTTTCCATCATGGCCGGCTTTTTGCGAGATTTGCACTAATAACCCGTCTAATTTTTCAGCAAGCGCCTGCGCGAATGCAAGTGATTTTGCCTGTGTTTTTTCAAGTTCGGCACGTTTGGCTTCGAATTCTGCTTTGGCTTGTTCGGTTGCGCGCTTAGCTTTCCCTTGAGGAATAAGATAATTGCGCGCATAGCCATTTTTAACGTTGACAATGTCACCCAGTTGACCCAAGTTGACTACTTTTTCCATTAATATGATTTGCATAGTAGTTTTTTCCTCAGTGCTGATCAGTGTAAGGCAGTAAAGCTAAAAAACGCGCATGTTCTATCGCAGTACTGAGTTGGCGCTGATAAAAAGCTCGTGTGCCGGTAATCCGCGCTGGAATGATTTTTCCATTTTCATTGATAAAGTCTTTAAGAATTTCAATGTCTTTATAATCAACTTTCTTGATTCCCTCTGCTGTGAAGCGGCAGAATTTCTTACGCTTAAATAAAGGGCGATTGGCTTTTTTTTCTCTTTCCTTGTCTTTACTGTCTTTACGTCTCGTGAAACGTGTCATATTAAAATCCTATTAAACTATGCGTATTAAATGAGAATTACGCTTTTTGCGTGTAAAACCAGTTGTGGATTGGCATGGTTTTTTTTGTTGAGAAAACCTTTCAGCTTTACCGAAGCACCCACTTTAAACTCGGATACAGTCAAAGCAAGCTGCCCAAGAACGACGACAAGTAACTCCAGAAATACCTTCCTGGGTATTTCGGCTTCCATTTGTTTGGAGGAATGACAAATCGTAAATTCAATCACAGCAGTGCCAGCGGGTGTGTAGCGTAAAATGCCAGATTTAACAATTTTTCCACTAATAATGGTTTGATTGCAATCCAATTGCGTAAAATGATTATCTGAAGTTATGCAGCAACGTTAGCTTCACCTTCTTCATCCGTCGAGTTAGCGCTGCTCGTTTCAAGTTCCGGTGTATTTGTATCGGAAACAATTGGTTTATCGCCTTGACGTAACATCATCACGGATGGCTCGGTAATGACCCCATTGATACGAATAGTAAGATGCCGCAACACAGCATCGCTAAACTTAAAGGCATTTTCCAAATCACTGAGGGCTTCTTGGTTGCACTCAATGTTCATCAAAACATAATGCGCTTTATGGACTTTTTGGATCAGATAAGCCAATTGCCGTCTTCCCCAGTCTTCAACACGATGAATTTTGCCATCTTTTGCAGTAATAATACCGCGATAACGTTCGATCATTGCAGGGACTTGTTCACTTTGATCGGGATGAACAATAAAAACTATTTCGTAGTGTCTCATAGATTCCTTATGGTAAAGCCTCCCATTACAATATTATTATCGGCACCTGTATGTATGGTGAGGCAAGGTTCAAAGTTGCGAAAAGCCATGCATTTTACTGAATACATAGCGCAATATCAAATCTATTCTCATGACAATCCCGATAGTAACTAGTTACTAAGAACAACAGCAATCTAAAAATCCAAATGTAAGAATGGTGCAACATGGTTGCTTATGAACTGGTAGAATTTTGTTTATTCAAGATTCTTTTTGCGATGCACACGATAAAGATGAATGTTTGGCAAGTAACAATGAAGGTATATGAAGGATAAAAAATGCTGTTAGTAATTGATAACTATGATTCTTTTACGTATAATTTGGTACAGTATTTTGCTGAATTGGGTGAAAGAATTGTCGTATTCAGAAACGATCAAATTTCTTTGAATAAAATTGCTGAGCTCAGTCCGGATCGAATCGTTATTTCACCAGGGCCGTGTACACCGAAAGAAGCAGGCATATCCCTTGCAACTATTGATCAGTTTAGCCGAGACATTCCTATTTTAGGTGTTTGCCTGGGTCATCAAAGTATCGGTCAAGCGTTTGGCGGTCGCATTATTCATGCCAAGCAACTCATGCATGGGAAAACTTCACCTATTTATCATCATGGCACAGGTGTTTTCCGTAATTTGCCCAATCCATTTATTGCCA
The DNA here is from genome assembly GCA_024281675.1 of Nitrosomonas sp. Classification (GTDB taxonomy): domain Bacteria; phylum Pseudomonadota; class Gammaproteobacteria; order Burkholderiales; family Nitrosomonadaceae; genus Nitrosomonas. The sequence goes on along the minus strand of JAMXAG010000003.1, from coordinate 56,393 downwards.
CACGCTATCATTCCCTTGTTATTGAACGCGCTTCATTGCCAGATTGCCTTGAAGTAACGGCATGGACGGAAGACGATGAAATTATGGGTATTCGTCATAAAACATTGGCAATTGAAGGTATTCAATTTCATCCGGAGTCTATTCTCAGTGAGCATGGACATCAGATGTTGCAAAATTTTCTGAATCAATAAGCTTTTTTGTATTAAAAATCACATGATGACCCCTCAAGTTGCTTTACAACGCATTATTACTCATCAAGAAATACCGTACGACGATATGGTTGCACTGATGCGGCAAATTATGCGTGGAGAGGTTTCGCCGGTGCTAATGGCGGCCATTTTGTCAGGATTACGCACCAAAAAAGAAACGGTTGAAGAGATTACGGCTGCCGCCCAAGTAATGCGTGAATATGCCACTCAGGTCGAGGTGGGTAATAAGAATTACCTGGTCGATACTTGTGGAACGGGGGGTGATTCTGCGCATACCTTTAATATCTCAACTGCAGCGGCATTAGTTGCAGCAGCAGCAGGGACAAATGTGGCCAAACACGGTGGACGTTCGGTTTCAAGTAAATCTGGAAGTGCGGATGTATTAGAGGCGCTCGGTGTTAACTTGAATCAAACACCACAACAAATTGCACTGAGTATTCAAGAAATCGGGGTCGGGTTTATGTTTGCGCCGAATTATCATAGCGCGATGAAACACGCTGCACCGGTACGTCGAGAACTCGGCGTAAAAACGCTATTCAATATTTTGGGACCGCTAACCAATCCAGCGGGCGCTAAGAAACAGGTATTGGGAGTATTTAGCGTTGATCTGGTCGAAACACTGGCGCATGTTTTGCAACGATTGGGTAGTCAACACGTATTGATCGTACATGGCAGCGATGGATTAGACGAAATCACGATCACCGGCAAAACCCATATTGGAGAACTGAAAAACGATACCATTCAGAGCTATACTATCCAGCCGGAAGATTTTGGTTTTCAGTCAGCACCCATTCAGGGCATTCAAGTTAACGATGCTGAGCATGCCAAAACCATGTTGCTATCAGTGCTGAAAAATAAGAGCGGAGCTGCGCGTGATGTTGTTATTTTAAATGCCGGTGCTGCCATTTATGTGGCGGGTGTTGTTGATAATCTAGCCGCCGGTATAACAACAGCACAAAAGACCATTGAAAGTGGCGCAGCGTTAAAAAAACTGCATGAACTTGTGGTATTAAGCCAGAAAAATGCGGCACAATAACACCATGTCCGATATTTTAAAAAAAATCCTGGCTGTTAAAAAACAAGAAATAAGCGCTTCAAAAGCAATCAAGTCAGAGAGTTTGTTGTTGCAAGAAGCGCAGTCAGTCTCGCCTCCTCGAAACTTCATCACGGCCATTCGTAATAAAATTGCTGCTGGCCAATCCGCTGTGATTGCTGAAATCAAAAAAGCCAGTCCCAGCAAAGGCATATTACGCGGCTTTGATTCGCCGAACGAAACTACTTACGATTTTATCCCCGCTGAAATTGCCGCCAGTTATGCGCAACATGGCGCAGCTTGTTTATCGGTATTGACTGATCAGCAATTTTTCTTGGGTAGTCCAGATTATTTGCTACAAGCACGTGCTGCTTGTGAGCTTCCTGTATTGCGCAAAGATTTCTTGCTGGAAGAATATCAAGTGCTGGAAGCGCGTGCGATGCAAGCTGATTGCATTTTATTGATCGTCAGTGCTTTTGTGATGGAATCTGGTGAAGCTTCAAGCCATTCGAGTAGTAAAGCTGTGCAACGTATGTTGCAATTAGAAAAACTAGCTCATGCGCTAAACATGTCCGTGTTAGTCGAAGTGCACGATGCGATGGAACTGGAAATGGCTTTGCAACTAACAACACCTTTAATCGGAGTTAATAATCGCAATTTACGAACTTTTGCTACAACACTGGATTCTACGTTACAGTTATTGGATCAGATGCCTTCCAATCGAATCGTGGTAACTGAAAGTGGCATACATACAGTAGCTGATGTTGCTTTAATGCGCGATCATCACGTCAATGTATTTTTGGTAGGTGAAGCGTTTATGCGTGCAGAAGACCCTGGAAAAGAATTACAAAAACTATTTTTCTAACCCATTGCCCATAGGTCGGGCAATGCCTTATTCTAACAATAAACTACAAGCATGCAATCATCTGAGTCTACTGAGAAAAAATCATCAAAAATGGAATGGTCACAAGTACTTCTCATTATTATTTCGACAATCCTTATTACGATTGCAGGTACTTATTGGGTACTTAAAACGTATGTGTTTACCACGTCGTTTACACCTGTTGAACTCAGTGATAAAGAAGAAAAGAGTCTTCAAACTAAGCTACAAGCGATTGGTTATGATGCAATTTTTTCTACCCAGATACCGCATGAAAATGACCAACACGCAATTGATGAAGATGGCTTTCTAAAACCTGAGGCTTACTCGGAAAAAAATGCAATGCGTGAGATTACCTTCACAGAACGCGAGCTTAATGGATTGCTGGCAAAGAATACGGATCTTGCACAAAAAGTAGCCATTGATCTGGCAAATAATCTAGTTAGTGCAAAACTGCTCATTCCATTAGAAGAAGATTTTCCAGTACTGGGTGGCAAAACGCTTCGCTTGAATGCTGGTATCGGTATGGCTTATGAGCAAGAAAAACCAATCATTATTCTCAAAGGGGTCAGTATTATGGGTGTTCCCATACCCAATGCCTGGCTAGGAGGATTAAAGAATGTTGACTTAGTGGATGAATTTGGTGTTGATCCAGGATTCTGGAAATCATTCTCGGAGGGAGTCGAGAATATTCAAGTATCGGATGGAAAAATCAATATTAAACTTAAGGAATGATTTGATTCTGTAGAATCGCCCACAAATAACTTACAGAAAATGATCTAATAATTTCCGGCTATGATGATCGAGCTTTGCTCGATCTCTAATCAAAAAATGAATCCCATATTGATCGGCAATCATCAAAGATGATGCACTTAAACGGCGAATATCTTCCTCGCCTTTGAGAACGAAATCAGTGTTACCGCGATCAGTTTCAACAGACCAAGTAGTAGGTGTAATAAAACTGGAAAGTTTTATGATGCGTTTAATTTCAGGAGTGAATTCTCGACTTTCGAGTTCATTCTCAATTAATTCACGAGAATCTTGAGGTAATTCTGTCAAACTATCTATCCATGCTAACTCATAACCCTGTCTATCTATTAATGAGATACCTCGTAACGGGTTAGAAATAGGAAATGCACGAACAGGAACAACTTCCTTTTCAATTGGGTCCGATGCGGTCGTTAGAACCATTCTCCCATAGGAATTGCGACTTAAATGATAATCAAGCATGTGAATCATCTGTACTCTCCTGAGGCACTATGTTCAGCACTGGGAATGATGGTCGTTGAATCTTCAGTATCGATATTACGTGCCTGCGCTTGATACAAACGATAGTAAAACCCTTCGCGCGCCATTAATTCAGTATGATTACCAATTTCGACAATTTTTCCGCAGTCAAGCACAACCAACCGATTAGCCTTGCGTAGCGTTGACAATCGATGTGCAATGGCAATTGTGGTACGACCTTGCACTAGATTCTCGAGCGCTTTTTGAATCTCTTTCTCCGTAGCGGTGTCAACTGAAGAAGTTGCTTCATCAAGAATCAATATGCGAGGATTGATCAATAGCGCACGAGCAATCGATATACGTTGACGTTCTCCACCTGACAATGCTTGTCCGCGCTCCCCGACGATAGAATCATAGCCATGTGGCAATCGTAAAATGAATTCGTGAGCATGCGCTGCACGTGCTGCCTCGACAATCTCTGACCACGTGGCCGTGGGCTTTCCATAAGCAATATTATCTGCAATGGTTCCATAAAATAGAAACGGTTCCTGCAGCACCAAGCCGATATGCCGACGATAATCAGCAATTGACAGTGAACGCAAATCATAACCATCAATCAAGATAGCGCCTTCTGTAACATCATGAAATCGACAGATCAAATTAACCAAGGTGCTTTTTCCTGAACCGCTATGCCCTACTAAACCAACCATTTCCCCAGGTTCAATCGTTAAACTGACATTATCGGTAATGCTGCGTGTACCATAACGAAAACTAACATTCTGCAACTCAATTCGACCCTGTGTCGTCTTAAATGGAATAGGATTCTTAGATTCCGGAATACTAGATTGATGATCTAAGATATCAAAAATACGTTTAGTACCAGCTGCGGCTTTTTGTGTAATAGATACAATCCGACTCATGGAATCGAGCCGTAAATAAAAACGACCAATGTATGCCAAAAATGCTGTAAGCACACCCACAGTAATTTCATCGTGCGATATTTGCCAAATACCGAAAACCCATACAACCAATAGGCCGATCTCGGTAAGTAATGTTACCGTAGGTGTAAAAAGAGACCAAATTTTGTTAACTCGGTCATTAATTTGTAAATTTCTCAGATTTGCAGCACGAAATCTCTCCGATTCTCTTTTCTCTTGAGCAAATGCTTTAACTACACGAATACCTGGAATGGTATCGGCAAGCACATTATTAACCTCGGCCCAGATACGATCGACCTTTTCAAAACCAATCCGTAATCTGTCCCGAACTAAGTGAATGAGCCATGCAATAATCGGTAATGGTGCTAAGGTCACCAGCGCTAGCCAAGGATTGATCGAAAACAGGATAATTGCAGTCATGACAATCATAATGACGTCAGTAGCAAAATCCAACAGATGGAGTGAAAGAAAAAGATTAATTCGATCGGTCTCGGTGCCAATTCTTGCCATTAAATCACCAGTACGTTTACCACCAAAATAATCATGTGAGAGACTTAACAAATGCTCGTAAGTGGTGGTACGCAAATCGGCACCCATGCGCTCGGAAACTCTGGCTAGCATGTAAGTCCTTGTCCAACCAAGAATCCAAGCTATAACTGCAGCCACCAACAATCCAGACAAATAAAAAGTGGCTAACTCCGTATTGATCGGCTCACCATTCTGATAAGGTATTAATACATTATCCATCAAGGGCATCGTGAGATACGGTGGAACTAAGGTAGCTGCGGTGCTACACAACGTTAGCAAGAACCCAATCAATAATCGCCCTTTATAAGGCTTGGCAAAACGCCAAAGTCGCAGCAAATTCCATGTCGAAGTGGCTTTCTCAATTGACTCGTTGGCAACTAAAAATTCCGATAATTCTTGCACTGAATTTTTACTAGGTATTTGATCTTGTGTAACCGAATGTAAAAGCGAATCCGATTCATTTTGAGTATGAAGTTTTCGTTGCTGTGCAAAACATTCAATCAGCTCTTTGATAGAGCCATCTCCGAAACGATATCGCCAATATGTAATCCGTTTATGTGCATCAAGTAATTCTAAAAAACCAATGCCGGCATGGTCGTGCTGTACCAATCTTAAATCATCATGAAAATACCAGCTCTGCCAAGCTTCATCGCCATACATTTTTGCCATCAAGCGCTGGTTAGTCACCGCAACAATACCTTCTATAAATTGTAACTGTGTATTAAGTTCAATCTTAATCGACACAAGTACAATTTCGCCGCAAGTCAGCTGTGACGATAAATCGTCACTCCAATAAGTAGGTAAATAATTCAAGAGTTACACAGAGTACATTGAGTAAAATCAGAACAGAGAAAGCTTTTTTGGAGAAAATTCACGCCATTGAATTTAAAGAGAATCTGCAGAGCAATTACAAGTAGAAAACTTGATCCAATTAATAAAGAATAAAGGAAGTCATACGTTACATAACGATAACTCTTGCTAAGAATCTACCGAATACACATATATCGTAGTGCAAATGATAAAATTATTCTGAATCCAACCATTCATCAAATTCATTATCGATATAAGCATCTATCGGTAAATCGTTAGTGAGTATTAATTTATTCAATGAAATAAATTTAAGGCCATGATCCCCAAACTGAGTATAAATCATACTCACAAGCGTCAACAACAAAGCCAGCAATAACAGTATCTTACCTACACCAAAGTTATTTTCGTGTCCGCGGTAAACTGAAGCACCATTTCCAGAGTTAACTATCCCTGAAGCTGATTGATAATTTTCCAAAACTTTTAAGCGTTTAATTTGCAACTGAATCAAAGTACTATGCTCAATATGCTCTATAGCACCCATATCGAGTATTTTAGCAATTCTATTGCCTAAATCATGTTCTTTTTGGCTCATAATTTAACTCCCTTTTCCTTGAGTTTCGCAGCTAACGCATGAACGGCTCGTGAACAATGTGTTTTAACGCTTCCCTGTGAACAATTCATTATCTCTGCAGTTTCAGCCAGACTCATCTCCTCCCAATAACGCAGTATAAATGCCTCACGTTGACGTGCTGGAAGTGTTTTTATCGCATCTTCGATAATTTCAATTAATTGCAGCCTTTCTAAACGCGTTTCAGGTTCCCTCCAGTCGTCTTTTAGATCGGGCAACAAACTATCTAGAATATCAAAATCATCCTGATTTCCATCCGTATCTTCTGGAATAAATGACGAAAACAACGTTGTCCACATGGATCTAGTTTTCTGTCTCCGATAGTAATCACGAATGGTGTTCTGTAATATTTTATGGAATAGAAACGGGAGTTCTGCCGAAGGTTTGTCAAAATATTTTGCTGCAAGCTTAGTCATCGAGTCTTGCACGATATCTAATGCTACATGTTCATCTTGAACCGCAAATAAAGCTTGCTTATATGCTCGCCGTTCTATTTCAACTAGAAAATCCGAAAGTTCTTGTCGAGTAGCCAGAGCGTAGCCTTTATGTTTTTATTCAAAATACCTGAAATAAATTCAATTCTGTAGCATATTTGTTATTCAGTCGTTTACTAGCTAAGAAATAGCGTTGAGAACATGATAAAAAAGTAAGTTTATTTCAATCCTTACACAAATGTATGCTAAACCAAATAGCTATAAAGAATTAAGTTCTTCGAAAGGCTGTACCTTAGCGACACCAAATCCTTGTATAAAATCCACACCAATCTCATTTAACTTAGCTACGATATCATCCGTTTCAACCAGTTCAGCAATTGTTTTAATTCCACGCTCATGCGCTAATTTATTGATAGCAATCACCTCCCTGAAATCCTCTTCATCACGCAGTATGTTACATACCAAGCTGCCATCGATTTTAATATAATTCACTTTCATGTGATCTAGCAATTTAACTAAATCTGAATCTTGGGTGAAGCTACATAATGTAATGAGACACCCTACTTCACTTACTTTCTTTATGAAAGCAGTAACTTGTGTTTTTTGGTCTTGCACATCCATAGCCTCTATTTCAAAACAAAGACTTGATGCCGGCGCATTCATTTTTTGCAATTGAATTTGTACAAACCCTGGAAAACTTCCGTCATTAAAGGTGTCTTTTGCAATATTTAAACAAAAAACATGATTTGCAGCGGTACCATTCGATAACCATTTAATAATGTGATTGACTACCCATCGGTCGAGCTGTGGCATGAGCTTAAATTGCTCAACAAAAGGAAGAAACGAACCCGGCGGCATTAGACTATTTTCTTCTTCACCCATACGAATCAAAATTTCATGGTGCATCGGCAATACATCATTTGCTTTGATTGATTTAATATCCTGAAAGGAAAGATTAAATTCCCCTTCCTTAATAGCCTGAGCAATGCGAGTTGCGGTTGTTGCAGTGTCCGAAGCATGTGATTGCACCGGTGATTGTTTTTTTTGTGTATTATTCTTAACTGTCGCCTGAGAAACACTGTCAAGCTCTGCTTTATGAGTAGCTTGCTCACCTTTCTTCAGTGAAATACGACTTTTTTCCTGTGCAAAAGGCGAATGTATCGTATAAAACCCGGCTACTTTTCCTTTGCTATCGAGATGAGGGACAAATTGCTCGGTAAAGATATAAGGAAACCCCTTAGTTGACTTAAGAGTACGCTCATAATGAATAGTCTTTCCCGTAAAAATCTCTTTAACACAATTACGAATATCCAGGAAAAAGCCTTCGTTTGAAAATTCGGTCAAAAGTTTACCGTCAATCTGATCCGATCTTAACCCAAACCAACGACGAAAAATTCTATTGTGATAACGACATCTGAGCTCAGCGTTGAAGTAAGCCAGCATAACAGGAAAATTTTCATCAATGTAAAGAGATTTTATTTTACCTTCTGATACTGTTTTTTCGGCCCACAAGCGATGCTTCATTTCGTTAGTTAACCTTTCCTTGGTAACTGATAATTGCTCAGAAAAACTTCTGATGCTTTTTTCCTTTTCCGCAATTTGATAAATTACGACCGCCTGTAACAAAATTAGGCACCCCCAAAGAACCATTGACCAATGCTGCCCAGTTTCATTCAAGAAATGGGTAATAGCCATCAACCAGCATGCAAGTAAAAAAACCGCACTTGCTGACAGATAGGACTTAATGCTTCTAATCAAAGAATATTTTTGCATGGATACCTCTCATTATTTTCATACATTCCGAACACTCGTTATTATGAGTCTCCCTTTAAAGTATCAGGAACTCATTTAAAGTGCCTTTCTGTTGCTATTTCACTTGCTTTAGGCACGAGGCTGTACCGATTCTGATAAGAAAGCCATCGATTTTATCTTTCGCCAAAATTTCCACAGATCATTTGCTGTAACACAGAAACTTTGGGTTGCACCAGGGCCCAAAGCAATCAAAGTAAGTTGATTGATCCTCTTTGCTTCAAGTGCACTGCACAATGGAATAAACCAGTCTATTTCCATTTTTTTCAAACTTTCGCGCCATCCATAGGTATCTCTATACTGAGCTCTGCCATACAAAGCATCCAATACAATTAAGTGGTCACCTATCGTGATATTTTGTAAAAAATCCTCACCATTTATCGGCACCTCTTTCCACACCGCGTCACTATAGAATGCTAAAGCTTTAAGAAATTCGTGATTACCCCAAACATGACTGAAGACAGATTCAATTTTCACTTGAGGCATAACCCCTCCTCCCCAGAACCAAACGCTATTAATAGCCAACTCTCCCCGAGATTCTCGTACCTGATTAATTGGATGGTCATGCAATGCCATTTGAATTTCATTAAAAATCTTATGCCAAACAACGCTCTGATTACCGATTGGCAAATAGTCATTGATATTTCTACAAGTTACATCACTTAAGGAAAATGTTTCAAACTCTGGTACTTCAGTACAGCGCAAATACCAACGATCAGACTGCAATGGCAATATAAGAATATTTTTATTATCGAGGCAGCGATTAATAATTTGCACAATTTGCTGCGATTCTTCTTTTGAGATTTTAAAAGCCTGACTGTCAGCCAACATAATATGATTTTGTTCGATGCGTAAATGAACAGGATCTGCACGCATCCAGAAATCCGAATTTGGCAAAATAGAATTCATACTGTCGCTTTGCAGCATAATGGGTGCAATAGGCCAATCACATTTCTGCTTATCGATATGGAATGATTTACATAGCCATGTCTCTAGAATCTCTGATGGATAAGTTTTTTTCTCACTTTTTGATAGCATTTTCTCCAGCCCCGAAAGTGATAAATCACCATAAATTTCAGGTTGCGAGCTATCTGGCCAAAAAAGATTCGGTATAAGAATCTGTAAGTTCATCGAATTATAAAAAAGTAGCAGTTGAGTTGTGCATCAAGAGTATTATTTACGTCATCTTTAAGAAGAAATAAACGATTAAATTCAAACCAATCAAGGTAGGTAATGGAATAATCGTCCGTTTATACAATATAATGACAGGCAAATAAAACAAATTGCTCCGTCACCTCTAATTTTAGTTATCAAAGAAAGTTGATTTAACACTACACTACTATTATAAATTTCTAAGGCTCTTGAGATGTATCAACATATAAAAATACCGTCTGATGGTAAAAAAATTCAAGTCAATTCCGACAATACGCTCAACGTTCCCAACAATCCTATCATTTTGTTCATTGAAGGCGACGGTATTGGTGTAGATATTACACCTGTCATGCGAAAAGTGGTTGATGCAGCTGTTGATCAAGCTTATCGTGGACAGCGTAAAATCGCATGGATGGAAATCTATGCGGGAGAGAAAGCCACAAAAATCTACGGATCCGATGCATGGTTACCTGAAGAGACCTTAACTGCAGCGAAAGAATTTGTAGTATCTATAAAAGGCCCATTAACAACTCCGATTGGCGGAGGTATTCGCTCGATTAATGTTGCACTGCGGCAACAGTTAGATCTATATATTTGCTTACGACCAGTACGTTATTTCAGTGGTGTTCCCAGTCCACTCAAAAACCCCGAAAAAACTGATATGGTAATTTTTCGAGAAAATTCTGAAGATATCTATGCTGGCATTGAATGGGAAGCCGAAACAACATCCGCTCATAAAGTTATCGATTTCTTGATTAATGAAATGGAAGTGACAAATATACGATTCCCGAAAACCTCAGCTATCGGCATCAAACCTATTTCAAAAGAAGGCACAGATCGGTTTGTTCGCAAAGCGATTCAATATGCTATCGACAATCATAGACAATCGGTTACCTTGGTTCACAAAGGAAATATTATGAAATTTACCGAAGGTGCCTTTAAAAAATGGGGATATGATCTCGCCACTAAGGAATTTGGTGCAGAACCACTGGATGGCGGCCCGTGGATGAAATTATCCAAAAAATACAATGAAGTCATCATTAAAGATGTGATTGCTGACGCCTTCTTACAACAAATCTTGCTGAGGCCAGAGGAATATGATGTTATCGCCACACCTAATTTAAATGGTGATTATATTTCTGATGCTTTGGCAGCTCAAGTAGGGGGAATAGGAATCGCACCTGGAGCGAATTTGAGTGATTCGATCGCTATGTTTGAAGCAACTCACGGAACAGCTCCTAAATATGCAGGCAAAGATCAAGTTAATCCAGGTTCAATCATTTTATCTGCAGAAATGATGCTAAGGCATATAGGATGGATAGAAGCTGCAGATACGTTAATCAAAGCAATGGAGAAAACCATTCAAAGTAAAGTTGTAACTTATGATTTTGCGAGACAAATGGAAGGAGCACAAAAAGTTTCTAGTTCTGCATTTGGTGAAGCAATGATTAATCAGATGAGATAAAGCATATGTATGTTTTTGGAAGTTTATATATTGGAGTGGATTTACAGAAAATTAATTAGCAAACAGTAACTCAATCGTCCTATAGTTGCAAAATTATACAAAAATACACGAAAAAAAGCCTCTTGTTCAAGAACAAGAGGCAGGTTTTTCTGCAAATCTTTATGATCTCTGCGCTAACTTTATCACATAAAACAACTATAAAAACTCAAATTCAGTCGACGTCAGCTTTCATATTCGAACAAGCAGTTAAACGGATTGGATGTTAGAGGCTTGCTTTCCTTTTGGCCCTTGTGTAACGTCAAAACTAACTTTCTGGCCTTCTTTAAGTGTTTTAAACCCGGACATATTGATTGCTGAAAAGTGTGCGAATAAATCTTCGCTACCATCATCAGGAGTAATAAAACCAAAACCTTTAGAATCATTAAACCATTTTACTGTACCTGTTGCCATTTCTACTTCCTATAAAAAACTGGGCCGGAAACCCTAATACTATTTGAATTTCAAGACTATTAACGGTTGATGCAGGTGCCGCAGAGAACTTGAAGCCAAACGCCACGTGCTGTTTTACGCAAATTCAGCGTTAAAGTCAAGTGATTACAGTATATTTATTGAAAATATTACATCTGTCCTTAGTAATAAGGGGCTTGAAAATTTTATCGTAATCTTCAAATATGTTGATGACAATGTACTTTATACTAACTCATTAAGCAAAAATAAAAAATACTACTTATTTTTATGACAGAACAGAAATTGGAAGCTGCCACACTAAAACTTAAACAACGGCAAGAAAAATCCAAAGAAAAAATTCCTCCGTTGTATAAGATATTACTATTAAATGATGACTACACTCCGATGGAATTTGTTATTGAGGTGCTAATACTATTCTTTTCAATGAATCAAGAACAAGCAACTCATGTAATGTTAAAAATACATACCGAAGGAGTAGGTGTATGTGGTGTTTATACCAGCGACATTGCAAGCACTAAAGTTAATCAAGTGATTGATTTTGCTATAAGAAACAAACATCCGCTAAAGTGTGTAATGGAGAAAAATTAATATGATCGCCCCTGATTTAGAAGTTAGCTTACATATGGCATTTGTAGAATCCAGACAAAAAAGATATGAATTTATCACTGTTGAACACCTATTGCTGGCAATGTTAGACAACACGAGCGCTGCCGAAGTATTAAATGCTTGTCTAATAGAAATTTCTGATCTTCGTGCTGCATTGACAGACCATATTGCGCGCCACACCCCCATCATTAGTGGTAATGATGATGTAGACACGCAGCCCACACTGGGCTTTCAACGTGTTATTCAGAGAGCCATACTCCATGTCCAATCATCCGGCAAAAAAGAAGTTACTGGTGCCAATGTTTTAGTATCTATTTTCGGTGAGAAAGACTCGCATGCTGTTTATTTTCTGGAACAAAGGGGAATAACACGCTTGGATGTAGTCAATTACATTTCACATAATATCCGTAAAGTACCACAAGAAAACAATGCAAAAGCTGTGAATGAAGTGGATAGCGAGCAAGATTCGAATTCTTCCGGATTACTTGAAAACTACACAGTAAATCTGAATCATCAAGCACTATTGAATAAGATAGATCCTCTAGTTGGGCGAGAAAAAGAAGTCGAACGTGTCATACAAACATTATGCCGTCGTCGCAAAAATAATCCATTATTAGTCGGAGAAGCAGGGGTCGGGAAAACTGCCATTGCGGAAGGCTTAGCAAAACGCATTGTTGAAGAAAATGTTCCAGATTTGCTTTTGAAGCATCAAATTTATGCACTGGATATGGGAGCTCTACTCGCTGGCACAAAATATCGTGGTGATTTTGAACAACGATTAAAAACACTGTTAAAGCAATTGACAGACAATCCTTTTGCCATTTTATTTATTGATGAAATACATACTTTAATTGGCGCAGGAGCGGCATCAGGTGGAGTATTGGATGCATCCAATCTCTTAAAACCCATTCTAAATTCAGGGCAATTACGCTGCATCGGAGCCACCACTTATAATGAGTATCGCGGGATTTTCGAGAAAGACCGTGCTCTATCGCGACGCTTCCAACAGATTGAAATTCATGAACCAAGTGTTGACGAAACAGTAGCCATTCTGCGTGGGCTCAAGTCGCGATATGAACAACATCATAAGATAAAATACACATACAGTGCATTGGTATCAGCAGCTGAACTCTCAGCTCGCTATATCAATGACCGGCATTTACCGGACAAAGCAATTGACGTATTAGATGAGGCCGGTGCAGTTCAACGAATATTGCCAAAATCTAGGCAACGCCGGGTTATCGGCAAAACTGAAATTGAGAATGTAGTTGCCAAAATTGCGCGCATTCCACCACAAAATATCTCTACCAATGACCGTAATAAATTAAAAACATTGGAGCGTGATATGAAAGCAATTGTATTCGGACAGGATAGCGCAATCAATTCGCTCGCTTCGGCAATCAAAATGTCAAGGAGTGGATTGGGAAATCCACAAAAACCAGTCGGCTCATTCTTATTTTCAGGCCCAACAGGTGTTGGTAAAACCGAAGTCGCCCGACAACTCTCATATGCCCTAGGTATCCATCTACATCGTTTCGACATGTCAGAGTATATGGAGCGACATGCCGTATCACGGCTAATTGGCGCTCCACCAGGTTATGTAGGCTACGATCAAGGCGGATTATTAACCGAAGCCATAAACAAACACCCACATTCTGTGTTGCTTTTAGATGAAATTGAAAAAGCACATACCGATATCTTTAATATTTTATTGCAAGTCATGGATTATGGAACATTAACGGATAATAATGGGCGCAAATCGGATTTCCGTAATGTCATCATTATTATGACGACAAATGCCGGTGCAGAAGCCTTAACAAAGACCGCCATTGGATTTACCCAATCAAAATCAATTGGTGACGAGTTAATAGATATCAAGAAACTTTTTACTCCTGAATTTCGCAATCGGCTTGATGCAATTGTCTCGTTTGCACCTCTAAACGAAGAAATTATCTTACGTGTGGTCGATAAGTTTCTAATTCAACTTGAAACACAGCTGCATGAAAAGAAAGTTGAAGCGACTTTCAGTGAACCTTTGCGCAAATATCTTGCTAAGCATGGTTTTGACCCACTAATGGGTGCCCGCCCGATGGAAAGACTCATTCAAGACTCTATTCGCAGCGCATTAGCCGATGAGCTTTTATTTGGCCGTTTAGTAAATGGCGGCAAAATCAATGTAGATATTGATAAAAACGATAAAGTAGCGCTAACATTTGAGAAAGAACATGCAGTCATTTGACCATAGTAATTTATTCAATCGTTCTGTACCTTATTAATCCATAATCAGCATTAGAATAGTATCAATGTCATGAGTTTTATCTCAAACCTATCTTTGTCCATTGTGTTTTTTTGTGCAGCGTTTATTGCAACTGCATCAGCTCAAACGTTCCATTGGCGTCTAGCCATGTCTTGGCCAGACGGAACGCCAATGTTTCACAACAATGTGCACCGTTTTGCCAGCAATGTTGAAAAAATGTCTGCGGGACGTATGCGAATCACTGTCGACTCACCTGGCAAACACAAAGCGCCGTTAGGAATTTTTGACATGGTACGCTCCGGTGCATACGAAATGGGGCATACAGCATCGTACTATTATAAAGGTAAAGATCCTGCAACCACATTCTTTACCACCACGCCATTTGGCATGACTCCAACTGAAATGAATGCTTGGTATTATTACGGCGGGGGTCTGGAACTACTAGATGAGGTCTATGCACGCCACAATATCGTAGCATTCCCTGCTGGAAATACTCATTTACAAATGGGGGGATGGTTCAGAAAAGAAATTCATTCGATTTCAGATTTAAAAGGTCTAAAAATGCGCATTCCAGGTCTTGCTGGCGAAGTCGTTAGCAAGGTCGGCATGAAACCCATCAGTATCCCCCCTGGCGAATTGTATACTTCACTAGAAAAAGGCACGATTGATGCAGTCGAATGGGCAGGGCCTGCGAATGATGAAAAGCTAGGTTTTCATAAAATAGCCCCCTTTTACTATACTGGCTGGCATGAGCCTGGTGCAGAATTACACATTTTTATTAATAAGAACAGCTTCGACACTTTACCAGAAGACATCAGGATAATTATCACGGTAGCTGCAAAAGAAGCATCTTTTGACATGTTATCGGAGTCATTTTTCCGTAATACGATAGCATGGCAAGAAATGAAGAAAAAAAACGATATTAAAATTCGTACTTTTCCAGACGATGTTTTGCGAGTATTTAAACAAGCGAACCACGAATTATTGAATGAAATAGCCATAAAATCACCCTTGGCAGGCAAAATTATCAACAGCCAAAAAGCTTTTTTAGATAAAGCAAAAGAATGGTCTAGAATTACTGATGCAGACTACCTACAGTTAAGGTAGTAGCGTCCTATCTTCCAAAACCAACAGATCTCCTCCTATTTGGCAAGAATTAAGTAGTCGCTCCTGAAAAAACCACATCAATCTCCATCTTGGATCGGCAGCTTCAAAAAATATGAAATCTTTACACGGCAGGAGGCGATTTGGTTGTATGAAACACTACAATTTCATTTTAAATCAATTCATTGAAGTGATTGGTATGAGGTTTTTCAGAAGATGATGTCACGCGCCGCACTCGCAAAGGGAATTTTTTAAACTAGATATCTGGATTGATAGGCTAGGAACCGATAGAAACAGTGATAGCACAGCATTATCGACATGTACCATAGCCCGCCTGGATTGTAGTTGGTTATTGCGCTGCCTGGAAAGTTTGCGCGAAAGGCCCAACTATCTTCCGAATGGGGAAGCAGCCCCACTCGACGAATCTGATTCTTTATTTGCGGATGGTTGACCAAAAGGTGAAGCTGAAGATTTAGAGGATGTTCCAGATCCAGAACCTGCTTGCGATGCAAATGGAGAAGCTGATGATGAGCCAGCACCTCCTGCACCGGTATTCGGTTTTGCTGGGTTAGCAGCCGCTCCACCCGCTGAGCCTTTATTATCTCCAGGTTTGTAAACAAATTGCCAATCTTGATAAGTTAGCGCCTCAGAGAACTTTTTATATTGTTCTGGAAATTGACTTTTTTTAATAGGTTTCTTTTCCGATAAACTATAAACGCCGGTCACTCTCTTTTCCAAATTCTTTCCAAGACTTGAACCGACGCTCTTTCCGGTTGCAGTATTATTCGATGCAGGATTGGTGGAAGTGGAAGTTGTACCAGGTGTAGTAGCCGTGCTTCCCGAGGTTGCAGCAGTTCCACTCGGTGTTAAAGCATTATTTGAGCTTGCAGGATTATTAGTGGACGAGGAAGAACTTCCTAATCCACCGCTGCTGCCCAGACCACCCGAGCTTCCTGCCTGCTGATTACCCGTTGCCGTTTTATTCCCGGCAGCAGTGGGATTATTGGCAGTCGCAGCATTACCAGCAGCACTTTGGTTAGTATTTGGAGGTGCTTCTTCGACAATTCCCCATTCGGTCGTGTTGGTCATCGGGTCCACATAGATTTTACGTAGATGACGAACAACATTTGGAGTGCGCTTATCTTCCACTAAATCTTCCAATGTTTTGGGAAATTGTTTTGTACCTGTACTTTGATACGACTTAATCGCAAGGCGAAATTGTTCACCAATAAACATCAACTCTGCTTCTTTCTCACGTAGCGATTTTGCTTGCCAAACATGTGCTGCTGCAGCCATCGCTATGCCAGCAAGCGCAACGGTATAAAGTGCCCAAAGGTAAACGAATCCTTGCTGCGCTGACTTAACCATAAGCTAACCTAAAAAACTCACAAGAACAGAATCTCTTACCATTCCTCGTAAAAAGTGCCATCTAAAGCTCGTTCTCGATAACCGCTGTGAACATTGTACACGCCGGAATCCATCAGATTAGGCGGCGGCATGACGATCCAAGTTTCTTTACTTTCGGTAAAAGGATCCACCGGTATATTCCGCAAATATTTTTTATCCACCATTTCTTCTAAATCCAGTGGGTATTTACCGAAATCCGAATAAAACTGATCAATGGCATTGCGCATCATGACAAGATCTTGGCGTAGGACAGCTTCTTTGGCTTTATTTAATGAATTAAAATAACGTGGTGCAACCAAACTGAGTAGTGTGGCGATAATAGCCATCACTACCAATAATTCGATCAGAGTGAATCCATTGTGTTGATAGCGTTTTTCCACCTTGATCACCATTCTTTATAGGGAATACCATTTAATCCCTTAGCTTCAGAAAGTGAATAGACATCAAACACGTCATCACCTTCCTTAGGGCTATCGGAGGGACTTTCATAGCTACGTTTTCCCCAGGTATCAACCGTCGGAGTTGCCACACCGGTACCAGCAATATCCAATTCAACAAACATCGGATCACGAGGCAAACGGCGTAGAAAGTAAATATTTTTTTTCTGGGGGCTTTTGGCATCCGGTACCCCCATCACCAATTCTTCCAAGCGCGGCGGGTAACCGGATTGATCCGCTTTTTTTGTGATACGCCCATCATCACTCGCTTGCTTATAAGCATCAATTGCATTACGTATTTGCCGCAATGCGATACGCAGTTCGATTTCTTTTTCCCGCTGTATCACCAGTTCTCGAAATGGCAGCGATGCTGTCGCCAATATCGCCATGATAGCCACCACGATCATAAGTTCTATTAAAGTAAAGCCATATTGCTTTCGTTCAAGCAATAGCATGCGAGGCAATATCATAAACGCCAGACTATTTAATCGTCACCGTCACTGGGGTCGGCAGCGTCACTTCAACCGTATCACCATTTTCGATATCTTCCCCGGTAGCACTTTGCACACTGACTTCTGTCGTGCCAGGACTGGATGTAATGACTTTAAAACGCAATTGCGTCGCTAAACCCAACACTTGATCCTTACCGAGCTTAAGCGCACGCGAACCTGATTTGGGCCCGCCATCCAACAGTTCCAGTGTATTCGAGTCATAGCTGACTTGCACATCCGAATTGACGGTTGCTTTTGCACCTACCATACGAACATTCACCGAAAACTCTTTATCCAACCCTACCGTTGCCGGCCCTTGCAATGTCAGCGTTGGTGGCATAGATGCGGCATTCGCGAATGGATTTGCATCCGCTGATTGCTCCGCCACCGCAAATGGGTTCGCTGCAGCACTCCTCATACCACCAGCCCCAGTACCTACCGGTGCAATCGCCAGCGATTGAGCCGCCGTCCTATCAATTTTAACTGGCAATTTACCGGCTTCACTGGCGGTACCGAAATGGTACTCGTTTTCAAGGTTAGTCGGCCTTGGAAGATTGCGAACAACACGAGGCGTAATCAATAAAACGATTTCCGATTTTGTACGCTCGACTTTCTGGCTTGATGTCAATCGGTCTAACCCTGGAATGTTAAACAATCCCGCAAGCCCACCGATTGTTCTTGTCTCCCTATTATCAATAAGTCCGGCCAGTACCTGCGTTTCGCCATCCTTTAAGGTCAGTATTGTTTCAGCATTCCGCGTCCCGATTAACGGTGCAGTAGCGTTACTAGGACCTTGTATATCGGTAATTCTACTACTCACTTCCAACGTAACTTTCATGGTAACATCATTATGTAATCCAATACGAGGCTCTACGTCCAGCTTGACCCCTAAATCAACAAATGTTGGTGTTGAAGTAACAATGGAATTAATGCCTGGCTGTACATTGGCTGTAAAGAAAGGTCGTTTCTCCCCAATATGAATTTTTGCTTTTTCCTTGTTGGATACCCGAATTCGGGGATTGGCCAGTATGTCCCCAGTCGACAAAGTTTGCAGAAAATCGATTACCATTGTATTGTTTACCGCAAAGCTTTTGAGTCCATCAAAACCAACTTGATTAAGTAGAGTCAATCCAGGTGAAGCCGCTGCGCTTGCTCCTGCTGTTGCAGCTGTTATTCCGGAGCCGGCAAAGGTGAGCTGCTGAGGAAATTTGGGACCTAATAAGAAATTATTTGAGCGAGACACTTCCAGAATAGCCACATCCAGTATCACTTCCGGTTCCGCAATATCATTTAAAGTCACTAATCGCTCAGTCAATCGAATCGCTTCTAAAGTATCGCGCATGATAAAGAGATTCAATTGCTCGTTAACATAGATATCTTTTGCCTTAACAATACCACGCACCATCGCCACCATCTGCTTCACATCGGTATGCGCTATTTGGAAACTTTTCACCACCAATTCCTGATAGTCTTTTAATTTGGCCGGTGTATTCGGATAAATCAGCAGAGAATTATTATTGAGTACTTTATAAGCGAGTTGATTGGTCGTCAGCAACAATTTCAAAATATCTTCAATGGTGTTTTTACGCACAAAAATAGAAACCTTACTTTCTTGGCGCACATCTTTATCGAATACAAAATTAATCCCTGCAGTACGCGACATGATTTCAAATACCGAGCGCAAATCGGTATCTTTAAATTCCATTGATACAGTCTTTTTGAACGCAGATTCGAGCAATAATTCTGTCACTTCCGGGCGCGCCATCATGGCATTAATTTGCTCGATTAATTGACGCGCATGTTGTTGCAGTGGATTCTCTTGTAATACCGCTCTTACGATTGTTTCGGCCTGGGATACATTATTGTCAGCCAAATGCGCTCTTGCTGAATCCACAATCGCAATATGCCGCCGCTCCAATTTGATTGCATCAAGACCTTCTTTGGCGCGCTCATGAGACGGAAACATATTGAGAATCCGTAGATATTCTCTTTCTGAATTTGCTAAATCACCCGAAAATCGATAGTTCTCGGCTATAAATAGCAATTTGGTAGCGATTTCATCACTCAAGCGAATCATGACTGCACGAATTTCCTTACTCTCCGGCTCCTCACGCAATGCTTGCTCTATTTTCTGCAATCCTACTTCATATTGTCCTTGCTCGACCAATTTTTGACCTTCAGAAAAATTTGCATTTCTGGATAAAAAACTCTTGTTATTAATCGCACAACCTGCCACAACCGCAACCAAGAGTGTGATAACAATAAATTTCCAAATTTTCATCACATATTTCCTGCTATTTTGTTATTGATCGTGAGCGTTTGTTTGATATTGAGCGGCAAATAGGTCAAGCTGACACTATCATCCGTAATGGCGTCTAGGCGATATTGCTCGGTAATTTTGCCACCGATTTTAGCAATATGATTCTCTTTAGCTTGCGACAAAAAAACCCATGTTTGTTTGTCTGAAACTGCTTTTCCAGCATATTTGAAAGGTACGGGAGGCGCGGTTGGTGGAGGAGGCGTAAATGCCTGCTTCGCTTCCTCTTCTCTCGCAGCTTGTTCTTCCGGATCAATAGGCGGTGGCTTAGGCGCCCAATTGGTTGTAACAAACAACTCGCCTGCTTTAGGGTTGAATTTTCTTTGGCCCAGTTTACTCACGTCCAAGGCTTCTGTGATGTTTTCTTGTTTTTGGGCGGCTCTTTCTTTGGATGTTCTAGGAATCTGAGTCGGTTCTACGGTCTTCACTGAATCATCTTCCGCCTCTTCCTTTTCGACCATGACTGCAGCAAGTAAGGTAGCCACAAGCGCAGCACCAATCAACAGCTTGCGTTTTTTTTCAGAAGAATCCATAGTTATTTATTTAGATAAAGACTGGCTTCAAGCCGCACTTCAAGAATATCAGACGTAACGTTTTCACGCCTGATCGCTATAGCAGAAATCGCCATTGCCGGTACAGCTTCCAATGCCGCTGCGATAAAAGCGCGCACCTGTTTATACTTGCCACGCACCGGCAAAATCATTTCGTAGCGGGTTAAACGCGCATCTGCTTCGTTAATCAAACGATACTCACTACTACTTAATTCGATATTCTTTTCTTTGGCAATACGCGTCAATTCACGGATCCAAAATGGCGAAGAATCAATATTTGGAAAGAAATCATAAAACACTTGCAACGCCTGATCTCCCGTCATTTTGACCCCGGCTTCAGGCGTGCCTGCCAGTTGATTCGATGCGAGCTGCGTTTGCAAAACATCCGCGCGCAATTTTAATTTCTCCAAATCCGAATCATGCGGTAACACTGCTGAAATCAAATAAATGATTGTGGCTGCAATCAGCCCTAAGCCAATTTTTCCAATCGTGCCTAAACAACCGAACTTCCACCGAAGTTGCGGTAGCATACGATTCAAATGTACTTGAATCATACTGATATTCCAATTTAAGAGATTACGATCCATGCTGCGGACAAGAGAAAAATAATGGGGTTATTGGGATTATCTTGCTTAATTTTATAATTAAGCAAGTGCACATTCTGAAAAATTTCTTCTTGTTCAAGTGCCTCAACAAAATCTAACAATTTTGCCATATCTTTGGCCTCACCGTTAATACGTAGCACGCGATTCGCCACATTGGGCTGCAATGACAGTAACGCAATGTCCTTCGTCGATGCATGCTCGACAGCATCAAAAAGCACATCCCAGGGTAGATTGATTTGATCCAGAATGCCATTAGCTTGGCCAATTTCCTTACGAATTTCTTGGCTGAATTCCCTTACCCGTGAAGAAGATCGAGTACGCGGCGCTGCTTTTTGTTGCTGCTGCTTTTCTAAACGATCTACCCGGTTAGTCCAATAATTAATTTCTTCAGTAATCTGGCGATACTGAAAGATGACGGTCACGAGTAGCATTAATCCAATTAATAAAATAGCAATATCAACCTGCGGAATTGCTTGTTCTTGATAAGGAAACTTTAATTTCAGACGAGACATTGCTTTATTCCGGCTACGTCAGCAGGTGATGATGGAAAATGGCTCGGTGCTGGGTTTTGTGCATCAGATAGCATTACCATCAACCAACCACAATTGGATGGCAATACCAATTGTGGATATTCTGGCGCAAATACATAAACAGTTTCCGTGATTTCCTTATTTCCAAGCAATACTGCTTCTTGATCCAAGGCAACCACGAGTTCTTCAGCCAGTTCATGGGTATCTTGAGACAGCACGCGCTGATTACGAATACTTTGCCAAACACCATTGATCACTATCGCACTACAAAATCGCCCCGATTCTACGACAACAAAATAGCTCTTCTGGCTGTTGAGTTGCTTTTGCCAGTGATCATACGCCGCTGCCAAATAAGGTTCGACCGCTTTCAGTTTAACTTCAGATCGTTTGGTTATTTCTTGCAACCGATCCATCAAATCACGATTAATGGCAGCACAGATAGCACCTGTTGTAGGGTTCCAGTCACTGACACTCAAATCCCAGGATTCGGAACGCTCGGCATAAATCTCGCGCATGCGGAATGCGGCATACGACTTAACTTCTTCTGGTGTGGTAATTTCTGCTTGCGGTTGCAAGGTCACAAAACGTACAAAGTGATTGGATAGTATCACCGTGAGCTCGGCGCTAGTAACATCTGTCAAATGACTTTCCAATAATTTCAGTGCATTCTGCCATGGAGAACCATTTTGCATCTGTTCACAAAATACGGTGTCTTTATTGAGTTGTACCGGCTTAAAGCCTCGCCGATAATGGACCCAATCAAGTCGTTCAGGTGCCAGAAAAACGTAAATTTGATCACGCCACAATTGTGACACGATTGGCCTCCTCTAAACTGGTCAATCCCTGCTTCACCATATCCAAAGCTGCTTCACGAAGAAAGTGCGTGCCATTGTTGCGCGCCGCTTCCTTAATACGTCGAATCGGTTCTTGCGCGACAATCAATTCACGAATCTCATCATTCAGCAGTAAAATTTCTGCAATCGCATTCCTGCCTCGATATCCGCTGCCGCGGCAATGCCCACATCCTTTACCATTACGAAATCGATACTGATCTGCTTCTGCAAGCGCAATACCAGATTCGGTAATCAGATCGTCGCCAGGATACTCATCGCTGGAACAATGCGAACACAACAACCGTACTAGCCGTTGCGCCACGATACCGTTCAAGGCCGATACAAAACTGTAAGGATCCACACCCATATGCGAGAATCGCCCGATTACATCAAATACGTTGTTTGCATGTACCGTAGTAAATACCAAATGTCCTGTTAGTGCCGCCTGAATGGCAATTTGCGCAGTTTCAGCATCCCGAATCTCACCCACCATAATTTTATCCGGGTCATGGCGCAATATAGAACGTAAACCGCGTGCAAATGTTAATCCCTTTTTCTCGTTTACTGGAATTTGCAACACGCCAGCGAGTTGATATTCGATCGGATCTTCAATGGTGATGATTTTATCGTTGCCTTTATTGACCTCGGAAATAGCCGCATAGAGAGAAGTCGTCTTACCACTTCCCGTTGGGCCGGTAACGAGTAACATACCGTACGGTTCCGAGCTTAAACGCCGAATGCTGGCTATCGCCGTTTGACTAAAGCCCAACTGATTCAAAGTCAAACCTTCAATATGATCGGATAGTGCTTGCCGATCCAAAATACGCAGCACAGCATCTTCACCAAAGATACTCGGCATGATCGAGACACGAAAATCAATTTCACGTCCTTGAATTGAAATTTTAAAACGACCATCTTGCGGCACACGGCGTTCCGCAATGTCCAATTCTGACATCACTTTGATACGAGATATCACTTGTTCCGCCAAATCTGCGCCTTGTATCACGCCAATCGAAGTCAACACACCGTCAATCCGATATTTGATTGATAATGCCCCTGTTGTCATTTCCAGATGAATATCGCTGGCCTGAGACTTATGCGCATCATAGAGCGTCGAGTGCACCAATCTTACTACCTGGCTAGTGCCTTCATTAATGCTTTTCAGTGATAAATCTTCAATACCACTTTGAATTTTATCCAATTCGGTTGATGGCAATACTTGATCCATCGCACGCATGGTTTTTTCTTGTTGCGCGAAAAAAGCCGCCAAATCGGCTGGATGTACCAAACGCCATGCAACTGGCACGCTAAAACGTTCTTCCGCCCATGCCCTTATCCTGTCTGAAAATGGATTACTAATCGCGAGCAAATAGCGCTGCTCATGACGAAACAACGCACATTCATGCATGATCGCTTCTGAAAACGGCAACACATCAAATGCGGGTGTCAGCATATGAATGGCTTTCATATCCAGCACAGCTATGTGTAGCAATTGGCCGAGCTGCTGGATCAATGCTTCGGGTGCATAACCATCCACATCCTCCAGCACCTGCATCACCGAAACACCTTGATTCATGGCTCTCTGGCGCGCATCAGCCAATCGACTGATATCTAAAGTAACTGCGGGCTCGCTCAATTAATACTACCCGCCAATTCAAAAATCGGCATGTACATCAGAACGATAATTCCGCCAATAACAATACCGATAAATGCCATTAATAGCGGTTCGATCAGTTTAGTGGTCCATTCCACCCAACGTGCAATTTCTTCATCATGAAAATTGCCGATACGTTCCATCATGTCACCCATCAAACCGGTCCTCTCACCTACTCGTAACATACGGTTCCCAACTGCAGTCGTCAGTCCTTCCATTTCCATCGCGGTTGAAATAGTCTTACCTTCGCGAATATGTTTTGCAGCTGCCTCCACCTTGGGACGAAAATGTGTTTGTAGCAATCCACTGACCATATTCAACGCTTGCGTAATTGGGATACCACCTCGTAGCAGCATTCCCAAAGTTTTATAGAAGCGCGCCAATTGATACACGCGCATATGTTCACCGATCGCGGGTATGCGCCACAACAATTGCAATATACTGGCCCGAAAAGCAGGTCTACTAACCGTATATATGGCCAGAATCATCGCAGCAGCCGAGACAATGGTCAATTCCCATCCATACTCGTGAACAAACTGTCCCCATTTGATCAATAACAACGATAACCAAGGCAAATCACTGTTCATATCATCATAAATAGCACTGAACTTTGGTACGACAAATACCATTAGAAAGATCGAAACCAAAAAACCGACTAGCAACAGTAAAATTGGATAAATGGACGCACCCACCAATTTCTTACGAACGAAATCCATCTGTGTTTGATAGGTAATAAACCGCGTTAATGCCTCGGCAAGATCGCCGGTTTTTTCGCTGGCGCGAACAGTCGCAATATACAGGGGTGGAAAGAACTGCGGATATTCCCCCAGTGCTTGCGAAAACGTCACACCTTCATAGAGTTTAGCCAAAATATCTTGAATAACCTTACGATTACTCGAATCCTGTTCTTTCTCTAATAAAGTTTCAATACCTTCCACCAAACTTAATCCAGCAACCTGCAACGAAAGTAATTCTTGGCTGAAATGTACCAGCGGAAATTTGCTCCGTGATTTCAACGAAAAGCCAGAAAAATTCCGCTTCACGCTCAGAACCATACCACCTTTTTCCGTTACTTGAAGGCGCGCCTCTTCCTCGCTATTGGCTTCCAAATGGAGCAATACGGTACCTTGACCGGATAATACTGCCTTTACTTCGTAGCGCATTACTTTAAAAATTTACCAATTCTTAATATCAGCCGCCTCGCCTTCGCCACCCGGTTGGCCATCTTTGCCATAGGACAGCAGATCAAACTCCGCACGCTCTCCCGGATATTTATAGATATAGGGGCGACCCCAAGGATCAGAAGGCGGCATTTTAGAAAGGTACGGCCCCTGCCATCTCGATTCGTTGCTCGGACGATTAATCAACGCAGCCAACCCCTGTTCGGTTGCTGGATAAGCACCCACATCCAAGCGGTATTGATGCAAGGCTTTTTCGAGCGCATCGATTTGTGCTTGGGCCATTTTGATTTCGGATTTGCCGACTTGAGAAAAGTATTTGGGCCCAACATAAGCCGCTAATAATCCTATAATAACCATTACAACCAGCAGCTCCAACAAAGTGAATCCATTCTCAGTTGTAATGATGCTCTGCCTTTTCAAACGTAACATATTTATCCTCAAATTTAAAAAACCACCACTGCTCATTGTACTTTTAAAAAACCAAGCCCTAATCTTAATATGCACATGGTAAGTGCCTTATATAGCAGGGTCAAGATTGCATTCAAGACTAATACTTTATTTTAATAAATAAAAATACTTTTTTGAGTGAGTAAACCCACATTATTTCTAATTCATTATCAAAAAATTCTTAGCAATTCAAAAACTGCCTTCAATCAGGGTATATAAGATATCATTAATCATTTTTATCCTTCCATTGTCATGAAGTGGCTTGATCTTCCGTTTGCCCAATGCGCCCATGGGAACGTTCAGTTACCCGGCTCCAAGAGTATTTCCAACCGTATTCTGCTGCTATCCGCATTATCCGATGGTGAAACACACATTCACGATCTATTAGCATCCGACGATACTGCGCGAATGTTAGAAGCACTGGGACAATTAGGTATTTCAATTAAGCAAACAGGTCACAACGATTACTATGTTGTTGGGCAGAGTGGAAAATTCCCCGTTACCTCGGCGAAATTATTTCTCGGAAATGCTGGCACTGCCTTCCGCCCATTGGTTGCCGTACTTTCTCTCATGAATGGACATTATCAATTATCCGGTGTTCCCCGGATGCATGAGCGCCCCATTGCCGATCTTGTGGATGCACTACGCCAGTTAGGTGCAAAGCTGTCCTATTTAGGCAATGCCGGATTCCCGCCACTACAAATTGAACCTTTTAGTCCACACACAAACCAGAGTAAAAATGAAGTCACGGTGAAAGGAAATGTTTCCAGTCAGTTTCTTACGGGCTTGTTAATGGCACTCCCACTAACCCAAAGAGAATCGATTATCCATGTTTCCGGTGAACTCATTTCTAAACCCTACATCAATCTCACGATTGCACAGTTACAACATTTCGGCGTACAAGTCGAAAACAACGATTGGCAGTCCTTCAGGATACCTGCAATGCAAACTTATCGTTCGCCAGGATCAATCACCGTTGAAGGCGATGCATCATCCGCTTCCTATTTTCTCGCAGCGGGTGCCATTGGACGTGGCACCGTCCGAGTTAATGGCGTTGGACGCACTAGCGCTCAAGGTGATATCCACTTTGCCTCGGCCCTTGAAATGATGGGGGCAACAATTACCATGGGCGAAAACTGGATTGAAGCAAGCAACCCAACCCAAAAACCCAATAAAAAACCGTTACGCGCAATTGAATTGGATTGTAATCATATTCCCGATGCAGCCATGACTCTAGCAGTTTGCGCTCTGTTTGCCGAAGGCTCAACCGTATTGCGTAACATTGCCAGCTGGCGCCTCAAAGAAACCGATCGGCTCGCGGCAATGTCCTGTGAATTACGCAAACTCGGTGCAGTCATTGAAGAAGGTGCAGGTTATTTGCGCATTACTCCACCGCTCGATAGTTTATCATCGAATGTATCCATTGACACCTACGACGATCACCGTATGGCCATGTGTTTTTCCTTAGTCAGTTTTGGCACGCCCATTCGGATCAACGATCCTGATTGTGTCACAAAAACATTTCCAGATTATTTCCAAGTATTTAGCCAAATCATTCATTCACATTAATCCTATCACTCATTCATTACTCTATGCCTCAGCCTCAAATTCCTGTGATCGCTATCGACGGGCCCTCCGCATCCGGCAAAGGCACCGTAGCTCAACTAGTCGCAAAAATGCTTGGGTTTCACTATTTAGATAGTGGCGCTTTGTATCGGTTAGTCGCACTAAAAGCAATGCAATTGCACGTTGATAGCACTGACCACGATCAACTGACCACCATTGCAACGCATCTCGACATTATATTCCAGGATCAAGAAATTTACCTTGACGGCAAAGTTGCCACGCACGAGATCCGTACCGAACAGTGCGGTATTTTGGCTTCACAAATAGCAGCTTATCCGCAAGTTCGGGAAGCACTCACAGAACGTCAGCGAAGATTTTGCCAACCGCCTGGATTGGTAGCCGATGGACGTGATATGGGTTCAACTATTTTCCCGAATGCCAGATTAAAAGTTTTTCTCACAGCCAGCGCTGAAATACGCGCACAAAGACGGCATAAGCAGTTGATGGAGAAAGGAATCGATGCTAATATCGCCCTCCTGTTGCAAGATATCAAAGCGCGTGATGAGCGTGACAGCAATCGCAGTATTGCACCTTTAAAACAAGGAATCGATGCGAAATTACTCGATACTTCATCGCTGACAATATCTGAAGCGCAGAACACTATTCTATCTTGGTATAATGAGATTCGAATAGAAAATCACACTTGAATTTGGCATGGTATATTTTCATTTTTCGCGCTTGACTAGAAAATGACAATTTCAGTTCAAGTTTTATTAACTCACTTAACCTGTCTGGCGAATTTTGCTGCAGGGAAAACAATCGGGTATTTTTAATAATGACTACAGTTTCCTCTTCCTCTTCCACATCCTCAGAAAATTTTGCCGCACTCTTTGAAGAAAGCCTTTCTCGTCAGGAAATGCGTATAGGTGAAGTTATTACGGCCGAAGTCGTCCGTGTTGACTACAACATCGTAGTAGTCAATGCCGGCCTCAAATCGGAAAGCTTTATTCCTGTTGAAGAATTCAAAAATGATCGTGGTGAAATTGAAGTAAAACCAGGCGACTTTATTAGTGTTGCCATTGAATCGTTGGAAGATGGTTTTGGAGAAACCCGTTTGTCACGTGATAAAGCGAAACGTCTCACGGCTTGGCACGATCTCGAAGAAGCGATGGAAAGCGGTAAAATTGTCACTGGCATGGTAAACGGCAAAGTCAAAGGCGGTCTCACTGCCATGATTAATGGTATCCGCGCATTTTTACCAGGCTCTTTGGTCGACATTCGTCCCGTTAAAGATACCACGCCTTATGAAAACAAGGAGATGGAGTTTAAAGTCATCAAATTGGATCGTAAGCGCAACAACGTCGTTGTTTCACGCCGCGCTGTGCTGGAAGCCACACAAGGTGCGGATCGCGAATCATTATTATCGAGCCTGCAAGAAGGTGCGGTTGTTCAAGGCGTCATTAAAAATATTACCGATTATGGCGCCTTCGTTGATTTGGGCGGCATAGACGGATTGTTACACATTACTGACCTGGCATGGCGCCGCGTCAAACACCCATCCGAAGTTGTCAATATCGGTGATGAAGTGACTGCGAAAGTACTTAAATTCGATCAAGAAAAAAATCGCGTCTCTTTAGGCATGAAGCAACTGAGCGAAGACCCATGGGTAGGTCTATCACGCCGCTATCCCGCGCACACCCGTTTGTTTGGCAAGGTGACCAATCTGACCGATTACGGCGCATTCATCGAAATCGAACAAGGCATTGAAGGGCTGGTGCACGTATCTGAAATGGATTGGACCAACAAGAATGTTTATCCGTCTAAAATTGTCCAGTTAGGCGATGAAGTCGAAATCATGATTCTGGAAATTGACGAAGAACGCAGACGCATTTCTTTAGGAATGAAACAATGCCAAGTCAATCCTTGGGAAGAATTTTCTTCCAAACATGAAAAAGGTGACAAGGTTAGCGGTCAAATCAAATCCATTACCGATTTTGGTGTTTTCATTGGACTCCCCGGCAACATTGATGGATTAGTACATTTATCCGATCTCTCCTGGAATCAATCGGGTGAAGAAGCTGTTTTAAATTACAAAAAAGGTGACGAAGTCGAAGCAATCATTTTATCGATCGACGTTGAACGTGAACGCATCTCCCTGGGCATCAAACAAATGGAAGGTGATCCTTTCACTGCCTTTGTCGCACAATATGATAAAAACAGCATTATCAGCGGCACGGTAAAATCAATTGATGCCAAAGGTGCAGTCATTGCATTGAATAATGACGTGGATGGTTACTTGCGTGCCTCAGAGGTTACCCGTGATCGCGTTGAAGATATCCGCACACACTTGAAAGAAGGCGACAAAGTTGAAACCATGATCATCAACATTGACCGCAAGAATCGTACAATTAATCTTTCCATCAAAGCCAAAGACAAATCGGATGAAACCAGTGCTTTACAGAAAATCAAAACAGCGCCTACAAATGCTGGAACCACAAGCTTAGGTGCATTGCTTAAAGCTAAGATGGACAGCAAAAATACCGAACAATAAGGAAAAAATTCATGACGAAATCTGAATTAATTGCGCGTCTTGCTGCCCGTTTTCCGCAATTAGTCGCAAAAGATGCCGAGCTTTCCGTTAAAACAATTATTGATGCCATGTCCAAAAGCCTAGCTAAAGGGCAGCGCATTGAAATTCGCGGGTTTGGTAGCTTTGATTTAAATTACCGCCCACCCCGCGTCGGGCGAAACCCAAAATCCGGTGATAAAGTGAAAGTGCCTGAAAAATATGTGCCTCATTTTAAAGCTGGAAAGGAAATGCGTGAGCGGGTCGACTACAAGGAAAAGAAATAGCCGACCTCCTGCTCAGGACTTATTTTAGCTAGCATTGACGTTTATGCGGATTGATTCGGCCAATCAACGGCTATATTGAAAATCATGTAAAAATAAGTCATAAAAACATGAGTACAATTAACTACATTAATGGATAAATCTCGTTATGATGAAAATGATTATATGGTTTTTACGAATTTCAGTTTTTGCAATACTGGCCATTTTTGCTTCGCAAAATTCTCAGCCTGTCGTACTGCAATATTATCTAGACAAATCGATTGAGCTCCCCTTGAGCGCCGTAATGCTAGCTTTTTTCGCACTGGGTATTTTTATCACCATCATATTTACGCATTGCCGTTTCCGTTCAGAAAAATAGCGCGCTATTTTTATCATTAAACCTTTGACGTGAGCGAATCCCGTATTATCGTTGCATTAGATTTCGATAATGCGGAAAGCGCCCTAAACCTTTCAAAAAAATTATCGCCACAGTTATGCCGACTAAAAATCGGTAAGGAATTATTTACTGCGGCAGGTCCTTCGATCATCGAAAAGCTTACCCGCGTTGGGTACGAAATTTTCCTAGATTTAAAATTTCACGATATTCCCGCGACCGTTGCAAAAGCCTGCAAGGCTGCTTGCAATCTCGGTGTTTGGATGATCAATGTGCATGCATCGGGTGGAAGAAGGATGCTGATGGCCGCACGCGAAGCTGTTCCAGCTCATTCTACCCGGTTAATTGCGGTGACTGTACTCACCAGCATGGACACACATGATCTTGTTGAAATCGGCTATTCAATGCCACCGCAAGAGATAGTATTGCGATTAGCGCGCTTAACACAAAGCTGTGGATTGGATGGAGTTGTTTGTTCCGCCCAAGAAACAGCCTTACTGCGCAGGGAATTAGGCGTTGATTTCTGCCTGGTGACTCCGGGTATTCGGTTGGTGGATGGTGAATCCCATGATCAGAAAAGAACGGCAACACCACGACAAGCGATCCAAGATGGCGCCCATTATTTGGTCATAGGTCGACCCATTACACAAGCGCGAGATCCTTATCAAACACTTCACGACATTCATCAATCAATTAGGGTTTGAATCAAATAATCAAAACAACCCCGTAGCAATGAAAGCACTCACACTGCCGAGATAAATCGAATCATTTCCAACTATCCGAAAATCCAGAAAGTGTTTTTGCACTAAAACGCTTTTTCGTACAAAAAAAAACCCTTTGCTGAATAAGCAAAGGGTTTTTTTTCCAGTAGAAATCTTAGAACTTATTTCTCTTACTGATTACGCCACAACATCGGCTGCAAATGTAGGCAACGTGGTGACACCAGTCAACTGAATAAACACATCATCAGCCGGAACTCCAGTACCTGCACCTGTTGTTTCATAATACACGTAGGTATTTCCTTCATACACAGCAAATGAAACACCCAAGTTAGTTGTATTTGCCGTTGCCATAGCTGTAGCAATTTGCGCTGCGGTAGAACCGGCTGCCAAAGCGGTGACGGCTGATTGCACGGCTGTTTGCTGCCCAGATACGACATCAACAGTACTAAATTGCAATTTATCGGTACCTGCAACAAAATCGGTGATCTTATCAAAATTTCCCAGTACGGTACCACTGGTTGCTGCCGCTGCTGCAGAACCAAAACTGAATTTGTCCGCACCTGCACCGCCAGTCATCACATCGGAACCTTTGCCACCCGTAAGAGTATCGTCCTTACCACCGCCTTTGATGATATCTCCAGCATCACTACCCGTCAGTGTTGCCTTACCTGTCATCGCACTGGCATCAATCTGGCTACCTGTAGCCGCAGCTGCATTAATAGCCATTGTTAGATCAGCCGCGCCAGACAACGTTATGGTTGAATTATCGCTATTGTCTAAAAGAGTAATTACGTTTGCGACAGTACCATTCGAAGAAATTTTAACATTCGTCAAACCAGTCACACCCAAATCGGCAATAGTGTGAGCAACGGTATCGCTTGCACCACCCAGATTAACTGTCACATCCGTTATACCTACCGCACCGGCTACTGTCAGTCCAGCTTGGACAAATGCGGCAGATGCACCAACGCCCACATTAACCGTAGTACCCGTTGCCATATTACTGATAGTTGATGCTGTTGTTGTATCGACATCGAATGTTTTAAAATTCGACACAGCACTTGCATCTACCGTAATTCCCGCATTCAAACTCAAGCTTTCAAAGTTTTTAGCTGCGTTAATTTTGGCGGCTTCACCTGCGGTTAAAGCAGTATCGAATATACCGAGCTTATCTGTGCCAGCACCACCATCCAATTGAGTGCCAGCCGTTAAAGTACCAAATGCGTCATTTCTTAGCTTGATAGTATCGTTGCCTGATCCACCTGTGAAAGCAAAACCAGCCTTAGTCAACGCAGCTGATGTGTTGACATTTACGTCTGCAGTTGCAGCGCTGGCATTAATTGCATCTAAAGTAAGTGCACTAGTCGCGTAAGAAAACGCCTTGTCACCTGTAATAACATGACTGGTAGCAGTCGCAGGTCCTGTTAACGTACCAATTTTATTATCAGCACCGATTGAATTAATATTCAATGCCGTTGCTGCAGCGCCCGTCACAGTCAAGTTTGCAGGAACTGTTGCTTTGCCTTGATAGCCATTCAGTGTCAGGTTCAAACTGGTATCTGTAGCCGAGCCTGCCCAGGTCACTGCGCCAGCCGTCACCACCCCACCTGCAGTAGCCAAGCTCAGAGATTGCCCAGCAGTGGTTGTAATGGTGTTATTAAACAAAGCGGCATCAGAAACTTCAATTGTTGTTAACCCTGTAGTCGCTTTCGTATAGGCCGAAAGATCAAGAGCAGCAGCACCTAGTTTTGCAATTTGTAGCGTTTCAATGCCTGTAATGACTCCTGGTAAGTTGGCTGCACCCGTTAAAGTACCTAGCACTTTCAAGGTGTCTGAACCAGAACCGCCATCAACTTGATCTCCCGCTTGCATAGTAGTCGCAGGATCGCCGCTCACTATATCATTGCCAGCCGTACCTTTGATGATATCAGTAGCCGCCGTAGTCAGCACTAAGTTATTTGCGCTTGCATCATTCGCAATTTTTTGTGCTTCAGCATCGGTATAAGCATGATCACCTTTAACTTGGCTCAGCGCGTTTTGCAAAGAACTGAGATCAGTAGCATTGCTGTTCAAAGAAAATTTTGCCGCAACCGCTACTTTGTTTAAAAACAGGTTTTTTGTGGTTTGAAATTCGGAAGCAACCGTGCCACTGAGGTAATTACCAGCATCCACTACGATCTGACCCATGCTTTGCCCAGCCGCCAATTTGCCCTCAAAATATGCTTTAGCTTGTGAACCTGCACTGGCCGAATTACTATCAGCGGTCAATCCATAGTGTTTCATCAAAACATCAACCTTATCAGCCGATGTGACTTTTCCACCTAAAATCCCGTTGAGAAATGCGGGATCATTTGCAAGTGCATTTGCCAATTGAAGATCTGTCGTTCCATTCTGAACATCTGCCGCAAATTGATTCAAGTAGATTCCACCTGGTGCTGCATCAAATAAACCTACGATAACTTTTAGAATTCCATCACGTTGTTCTGGGGTAATGTTTGTTGCCATGAGAGCTCCCTCAATTTAAAATTAAGAAACAAAAATTAGCAAACCACTTGCAAGACATTCACTTTGCCCTTTTAACCTTCCATCTTCCTAATGCAAGCAACACCAGAGCTTGTCACGGGAGAATGCCATAAAGCCAAGCTAATTGGCATTCTGCACAAAAGCCAGAAGCTTTGCAAGCAGAGAAACAAAGTTTGCATCATAAGTTGTCGTAAAACAACAACAAATGACGAAAAGGATTGTGCCTGTGCTCATGCCTAATTTAAAAGCCGATTTGAAGGGGATTTTTATCTCTATTCTCAGATTACCCACAATTTTTATCTCTTTTTGCAAACTACTGGTAATTTCAAGTTCAAATGTAGGTACTTATTTTGTATCTCAGCTATAATTTAGCTCGTTTCTTCAAATTTTGATTATTCTTGTTGCTACTGCGCAAACATACATTACTTTGACTTTGCCCCTTATTTCGCCTTTTACTTTCTTCCGTAGCTTAAAAAAACACAAAACGCTTATCCTACAATTAACCAAACGGGAAATTGCAGGTCGCTACCGTGGATCATTCCTCGGATTGATGTGGGCAGTAATTAATCCCATCTTGATGCTGTCGGTATATACGTTTGTATTCGGTTTCGTGTTTAAAGTACGCCTAGATCAAGGAAGCAGCTTTGAGGATGACAAGTTCTCTTTTGCACTATTACTTTTTTCTGGTTTAATCGTATACAACATTTTTTCTGAATGCCTTTCGCGTGCTCCAGGCCTGGTTTTGGCGAATATCAATTACGTGAAGAAAATTATCTTTCCGCTAGAAATCCTGGCTTGGATCAATCTTGGTTCCACCCTTTTTCATGCAGTCATCAGTTTGTCGGTATTACTGCTCGCTTTATTGTTGGTCAACCATTCCATCCATTGGACAGTATTATTCATACCGGTTGTTCTCTTGCCATTTGTATTTTTGACGATCGGTATTTCGTGGTTTTTGGCAGCAACAGGGGTTTTTGTGCGCGATATCGGACAGTTCATTGGTTTACTTTTGACCATGCTGCTTTTTCTGAGTCCTGTGTTTTATCCCGCTGCGGCTCTGCCGGAATCGCTTCGTGATTATTTATTTTTAAATCCACTGAGCTTTATTATTGAACAATTACGCGCAGTGATCTTATTGGGCCAATTCCCTGATTGGCAAGGTTTGACAATCTATTCGGTTATTGCCTTGGCCGTTGCACAAATAGGTTTCATTTGGTTCGAAAAAACACGCAAAGGTTTTGCCGATGTCCTTTAGCGATGCTTTCAGTAAGCGTGAAGCTATTACGGTAAAACAGCTTTCCAAGTGCTATCCGCTCTACAACCACCCGAAAGACCGACTTAAACAGTTTTTATGGCCACACCGCTGGCTTGGTATTCGCCAGTACTACCGTGAATTATGGGCCTTACGCGACATTAACCTATCCGTTCACAAGGGTGAAGTAATTGGTATCGTAGGACAAAATGGCTCGGGTAAATCCACGCTGTTGCAATTAATTTGTGGAACACTCACGCCGACACAAGGCAGCGTTTTTGTGGATGGCCGTGTCGCTGCCTTACTCGAATTGGGTGCTGGTTTCAACCCAGAGTTTACAGGACGCGAAAATATCTACATGAATGCCGCTATCTTGGGGCTCACGCAAACCGAGATCAGCGAGAAAATTGAAGGTATCATCGATTTTTCCGGTGTGCGTGATTTCATTGATCAACCTGTTAAAACTTATTCCAGTGGAATGTATGTGCGGTTAGCCTTTTCGGTTGCCATTAGCGTCAATCCCGATATTTTGGTGATCGATGAGGCATTATCAGTAGGAGATGGGGCTTTTGCACGTAAATCGTTCATGCGCATCATGGAAATGCGCGATGCTGGCAAAACCATTTTATTTTGCTCACACTCGTTATTCCAAGTGGAGTCACTCTGTACTCGCGCAATCTGGATTGATAAGGGCAAAATTATGATGGATGGCAATTCAGCCAGGGTTGTATCGGCCTACCAAACTTTCTTGGATGAAAAAGCTTTCAATACTGAAAACACGACTATCGATGCTAAAATTCCCGAGTCCATTGTTAAACCCCCATCTGGCAGCGCGCACTTGAAAAAAGTCAGCTTGCAACTCGACCCGCTTTCTACACAACAGGGAATTATTGCGCATGGAAAATCTGACATCACGCTGCATATCAGTTTCGCCTCAGATCCTACATTGCCTTGCCCAACGGTTGGAGTCACGATCCAAACCAAAGATGGACGCACCATCACTAGTGCAGCAACCTGGGAAGACCAATTTACTATCCAACGTACAGCTACAGGTTTTGCGGAGGTGTTGCTCAGCCTGAACCAATTACCGCTGCTCAAAGGCGAATACTTGATCAATGCATACTTGTTATGTGAGCGCGGCATCCATATCTATGATTTGGTAGAGGGCGCAGATATTTTACAAATCGACCAGACAGGACGCTTGCAAGGATATTTCTCAATCCCCCATCAATGGGCAAACAATCAATAGCAATTCATCATGATCATGCAGGTTAGTCTCCGTCCATCCCCTAACACACAACACGATTTGCAAGCCGATCACTCTGCTGACTCAACGACAGCCTCATTAGACCCCAAAAAACTGACTTTCCCGCTGAATGTTTATGCGAAAGTTCTGTTATTGCAAGAAGGTGAAGCAGAATACTTGCACTATGGTTTATTCCAGAATGCCCAAACCAGCCTGAAAGAGGCGCAGCAATATTCCACTGATCTACTCATATCGAAACTACCGCCGCCCCCATGTCGTATCCTAGAAGCCGGGACAGGCCTTGGCAAAACCTTTTCGCTGCTCCGGCAAAAAGGCTACGATGTATTTGCAATCACATCCGATGCCATACAAATCGACTATATTCATCAAGCACAGGGAACGGAAGTCTCGGTCAGCCGACATTCGCTCGAAACTTTTAGTGCTAAGCCTGAAAGCTTCGATGTGATTCTGCTTCAAGAATCCTCTCAGCATATTGATCCGTTGGTCATTTTTAATAAAGCGCTTGATCTGCTTCAACCAGCGGGTGATTTAGTCATTTTGGATGAATTCGCGCTTAAGCATCAGGCTACCGAGCCGAGCAGTTTGCATTGGATCGATAACGTCATTGCATTAGCAACAAGGTTAGGGTTTGAATTACTCGAACACAGTGATTTGTCGCAAATGGCCATCCCTACTCTCGATTATTGGTTACAAGCCACCCACATGCACCGGCAAAACTTGATCCATGATCTTGATGTGAGCACCGCACAACTCGACCAGCTTGATCATTCCAACCACCTTCATCGTGAAGAATATCGCAATGGGCACTTCGGCTATGCACTGTTACACTTCCGCAAAAAGGATATGCCGAAATGGCGGCTGCATTTTTTGGAAAACGAGCACTGCTCAGAAATGCAAGAGTTATTCCGGCGAATCTTCCATCACGAAATGCCAACCGAATTATGGCAATGGAAATACGCTGCAGAAAATAGCCATGCATTGGGTATCTGGCGCGAAAACAGGCTAATCGCACATTACGGTGGCATCGGTCGCAGCATTTTGTTTTTTGGTAAACACGAAAACGCCGTTCAAATTGGCGACGTCATGGTTGAAACCAAAGAGAGAAGCTCCCTAACCCGCAAAAGCCCTTTCTATATGATGGCAGCAACCTTCCTCGAACATTTTATCGGTTACGGCAAACGCTATCTCATCGGTTTTGGTTTCCCAAACCAGCGTGCGATGAAAGTCGCTGAGCGGCTCGGATTATATGGTGAAGTCGGCGAAATAGTTGAACTATCATGGAAACCGCAATCTCGCCCACCACTCATCCGAACCCATCTAAAACTCATTGATCTTCCGACCAAAGCCAACATCAAAGCTGTCAATCAATGCTGGCAAAATATGGCCGCCAATATGCAAACTTCGGTGATTGGTTTACGTGACTGGCCCTATATTCAACAACGCTACCTCTATCATCCTAGCCAACGCTATCAAATCATCTTAGTAAGAAACCGCATCACTCAGCACCCAAGAGGCATTTTGATACTACGATATGATGCTGATGAATGTGAAATTATCGATCTGATTGCACCTTTAGCTGAAATTCCACTGCTGATTACCCAAGCTAAGCGCTTAGCCACCTTAGGAAAAGCCTCTCGGTTATTTTGCCGCATCACCAAAAATTTCACTGAGTGTTTCGATCGTACTCATCCAACCCAACAAGCAACAGGTATTAAAATACCGACCAATGTATGGTGTGATGGCCCTTCTGTCGAATTACTCAAGAATCACTGGTGGCTAATGGGGGGGGATATGGATTTCAGGTAATGATGAATCATCAGCATCCATCACTCATTCATCACAGATACCATCAACACAAAAAACTATTTACGTTAAAATCATAAGCCGAAACTGAGTTGTTTATTTTCAGTGTTATTTACTTACGTTCTTAACCGAGATTTTTTTGGAAAACTTACTCATACCCTACCAAGCTACCACACACTTTCCCTGTACACGCGCCCTGGTTTTTGCTCCACATCCAGACGATGAAGTATTTGGCTGCGGTGGCGCCATCATGCGCCACATAGAGCAGGGCATCCCTGTTACCGTGATCATTGTCTCTGACGGTGCATATGGTTTAGGTACAGAAAAATCCACTGACTACATTTTGCAGCGACAACAAGAATGCACTGCGGCAGCCAAAATCTTGGGCTATGGCACCCCCATATTTTGGAACTATCCCGATCGCAACGTTGGTTACAACGAAAGATTTATCCAAGCAATTTCTGCTGCGATCCGCGATAACGGCGCTGACTTAGTTTATGCCCCATCCGTCTTCGAAATGCATCCGGATCATCGGGTCATTGGCATGGCGGTTATGGAAGCCGTGCGAAGGCTCGGAAATACTGTGCAAATTGCATTATACGAAGTGGGCATACCACTACACCCTAATCAATTATTGGATATCAGCGATCTGGCTGAACGAAAAGCAGCCGCAATGGCATGCTTTGTGTCACAAAATGCCAAGCAACGGTATGACTTGCATATTGCAGCACTTAATCGTTACCGCACCTATACCTTGCCTGCTCAAGTAACAGCCGCAGAAGCTTATATACGCCTTGCAGCCGAAGAACTTCTGCTTGATCCGTTGAAGCTCTATCAATCCGAGCATTCACGCCAAAAGAAACTAGGCTTGGTTTTGAATGACCGGGATATGCCATTGGTTAGCATTATCATCCGCAGCATGGGTCGCGCAACTTTATCCGACACGCTCGATTCGGTAGCTTTGCAAACCTACGCAAAAATTGAAGTCATCATCGTCAATGCGAAAGGTGCAGGACATCCACCTATTGATGATTGGTGCGGAAATTTTCCGCAGCAAATGATCGGTGAAGAAGATCACCCCTTACATCGTTCGCGTGCAGGCAATGTTGGCCTAAAGGCTGCAAATGGTGATTATGTGTTATTTCTTGATGATGATGACTGGCTTGCGCCTAACCACATTGCAAAACTGAATGATGCACTCACCCATCACCCATCTTACTTGGTAGCATACACTGGCATTGCTTGCATAGATGAAGCCAAACAAATCACCACTCACACCTTTGAGCAGCCATTTCATCACGAATTACTCATGGCCTCAAATTTCTTACCTATCCATGCGGTATTATTTAGCCGAGCAATAATTGAATGTGGCTGTATGATGGATGAAACGCTTGATTACTACGAGGATTGGGATTTTTGGCTACAACTCAGTTTGCTGAGTGATTTTTTCTTCACTCCGGGCATCAGCGGTTATTACCGGATGCACCAAAGTTCAAACGTGCATCAACAAAAAACATTTTCCGGAGCTGCTTATGCGCGTATTTATGAAAAATGGCGCAATCGCTGGCCGATCGAACGCTTATCCAAATTGATGAATATCTACTGGCAGCGACATATTACTCTACCCGTGCTAGAACAACAGTTGGCCAATGCCAGAACAGAATTATCCAACACACACATGCAGCTATCGAACAACCAAGCACATTTGATGGATACACAAACAAAACTGACTCGTTGTGAAGCGCAGCTCACTGATATTCAAATACAATTCGCTCACAACCAGAATCAACTCAATCTCATGCGCACTTCACGCTCGTGGCGTATTACCGCCCCTTTACGCAACATTAATTTGATTATAAGAAACTTATTAACCCGTTCATGAATCTCCGCCTTTTCGTTACCAAGCTGCGTCAAGCACAGCACTACAATCCTGTTGTCATGCGTTCAGTAGTCAATCAATTGCAAGCCCCTTCCTCGTCCGCCGTTGCTCGTATGATCAATCTATCACTCTGGGGATTGTTTCATTGCGTGCGCATCATCCGCACGAGAAAACTCCCTTTTAAAAAACAGTCCCACGCAAGTGATGTGGCCTCTACATCAGCAACCAGTACCCCATGGAAATCAGCACTTGGTACTTCATCCCACAAAACATTGGGCAATCGTATATTAATCATCGCAGAGCTATCGTTGCTACAATGCAAAAAATATCGAGTCATGCAGAAAGTCGA
This sequence comes from Nitrosomonas sp., assembly GCA_024281675.1. Classification (GTDB taxonomy): domain Bacteria; phylum Pseudomonadota; class Gammaproteobacteria; order Burkholderiales; family Nitrosomonadaceae; genus Nitrosomonas. The sequence continues at coordinate 15,808 of JAMXAG010000003.1, read as the reverse complement.
GCTGTTTTCTCTGCTGGGTTATGAAAGCACCGTACTGCCTTGGGCCGATTACTTAGCTTGCCGCAATGCACTACAAACACATGGCATGGTGATTTTCTATCGCACGCCCGCTACACCCGAAGTTAAAAAACTAGTCGCCGAGACACAGCGCATCGGACTTGTTTCGTTATTTGATATTGATGATCTGGTATTTGATTTAGAGGAATATCAGCGTAACGCAAATGTTCAAAAATTGCCGAAACATGAATTTGCTATCCTCATGGATGGCGCTTCAATGTACCGGGAAATGCTGCAGCTAACAGATCACGCTATCGCAAGTACCGCGGCAATCGCTGCAAAAATGCAATCACTGTGCCGTGGCCAAGTATTCACATTAGAAAATTGCCTAGACTCCCATTTACTTGAACTGGCCGCAAGCAAATACCCACCCCCCAGTAAAGAAATCGTCATAGGCTACGGTAGTGGCACACGAACACACGATGCTGACTTCATGATTGCCGCTCCTGCATTATTGCAAATTTTAGACACCTATCCCAATGTGCGGTTGGCGATTTACGGGCACTTACAGTTGCCTGATGATTTTTCGTCCCATGCAAGCCGCATCGTACGCGTTCCATTCTTGGAACCTGATGATTATTATTTATCTCTCGCACGTTTCTCGATTAATTTGGCACCACTGGAAGAATCAGTGTTCAATGATGCCAAAAGTAACATTAAGTTTCTTGAAGCCGCGCTCTTTGGCGTACCTTCGGTATGCTCTCCGGCTGCGACTTTTCGGGATGTGGTTCGCGATGGCGAAAATGGCTTTCTGGCGCATACCTCGGAAGAATGGTTCAAAGCGCTATCGCAATTAATTGCGGATCCAGACTTGCGCCATCGTATCGGGACAACTGCGAGACAAGATGTACTGCAGCGCTACTCACCCACTGTTATCGCGCAACAACAACTACAACCAGTCCTATCCTGCGCCCTCCCACCGGAGCAAGAAAAAAAGCTACGTGTAATGATAGTCAATCTTTTATTCGCCCCCATGAGCTTTGGTGGTGCCACGATTGTCACAGAACAACTGGCCGTAGAATTGGCTGCAATGGACAACACCGAAGTTTGTGTCTTTACTGGTTGCTGGCATCCCGATTTATCAGCCTACGATACTGCGAGATATGAATGGAAAAATATTCCGGTCATCACCATCGGCTTACCTGCCAACTTGGAACGTACCGCCGATTATGACAATCCGGATATGGCAGCACGTTTCGAGGAAACACTGTGTGCAGTTCGTCCTGATATCGTACATTTTCATTCCATACAGATTTTAAGTGCCACGCTTGCTAATGCTTGTCGCCGTTCTGGCATCCCCTATGTCATTACATTGCATGACGCTTGGTGGCTGTGCGAACGGCAATTTATGGTACGTGCAGATGGCACCTATTGTGCCCAGCAAGGAGTCGATCTTGCGGTATGCAATACTTGCACGCCCGACTCTGCTTTTACGCATCATCGCTTTCACCAACTCTGGCAAATTATGGAAAATGCGGCCTTATTACTTGCCCCTAGTGAGTTTCAGCGTAACCTTTATATTCAGAGCGGCATTTCCCCTGACCATATCCGCGTCAATAAAAATGGCATACTCCCTACGCTTCATGGGCAACCCAAAAAAAATCATGATCATATAACCTTTGCTTTCTTGGGTGGCAGAGCAATCCATAAAGGCTATTTCTATCTACGCGAGGTATTTTCAGGCATTGCTGAACAAAATTACACCTTGCGCCTGGTCGACATCGAAAGCAAACTGGGTGCTTCAAAGATGAAAACGGACTCATGGCAACTTAACGGCAAGCTAGAAATAGTGCCCCCTTTTGAGCAAAATGAAATCGATCATTTCTTCAAAGATATTGATGTATTGCTTTTCCCTTCGCAGTGGAAAGAAAGCTTTGGATTGACGGTGCGTGAAGCAATTTCGCGCAATGTATGGGTCATTGCAACAGATTGTGGCGGTCCCATTGAAGATCTCATCAACGGTGAAAACGGCGAAATTGTAGCCATGGACGATATTGATGCTTTCCGCACCACTATTGTACGCTTGCTGTATAACCCTGCGTGTTTAGCGAATTACCAAAACCCATACCCGGAAAACCTACGCTACTTTTCGCAACAAGCCGCTGAACTAAACACTCTGCTAGGCGACATCGTTGTCCATACCAAAAAAGCGCCCTTGCATTCGTGATACGCTAACGATAGTTTTTTCAGAATCGCCATTAAATCACTCTAAAATATATTAATATACCCATCCTCTATTTGGCACAATAAGCACAGCATTCCGAATGACCTCTAATTCCCCGGCGACTGCATCAGTCTGTGCCATCATTGTAACCTATCATCCCGACCTCACTACGCTTGAGCGTCTTTTATCCACATTAACCCAACAAGTAGCGATGGTCGTGATCGTTGACAATGATTCAGCTACAAATTGTGTTACTTGGATCAACGAATATCCACATAAAAACGTAACTTCCCTAGCTCTTTCTGAAAATGTAGGCGTTGCAGAAGGCCACAATCACGGCATTCGTTGGGCAAAAAACCATGGATTTACCCATGTCATACTGTTCGATCAAGATAGCATTCCGTTTCCCAATATGGTTGAACAATTATTGCTGGGTGAAGCAGAATTATTGCGACGCGGAGAACAAATTGCCGCAGTGGGTCCGCAATATCATGATTTACGCCACACTGAACCGGCGCCTTTTATTCGTTTCGCAGGATTAAGATCCACTCAAATCGGATGTAAGAATGGAGCAAATGATCTTCATCAGGCAGATTTCTTGATTACCTCCGGCATGCTGATCCAGCTTTCAGCAATGGATGTAATTGGCTTAATGGATACTGATTTGTTTATCGACTACGTCGATGTAGAGTGGTGTCTTAGAGCGCACAGCATGAAATATCTGTGCTTTGGTATCTGTTCGGCAAAAATGCATCATTCGCTCGGAGATCGCGTTGTTTCTTTGCCAAAAAAGAATCGCATTATTCCAGTACATAGTCCACTGCGTAATTATTATTTAATCCGCAATGCCATTTTGCTTTATAAAAGAAAGTATGTGCCACTAATCTGGTCATTTTGTGATGCCTATCGGTTACTATTAAAATTCGGTGTCTTTTCGTTATTAATCCAGCCACGCTTCCTGAATTTCCAAATGATGGTTATTGGTTTCTGGCACGGAATGCGTAACATAAAAGGAAAATTCCCAGCCACTCAACGTTCGATAAAATCCAATAAAAAGTCAGGATCCAATTAACCCGTTGATTATCATAATATATAAATGAATTTCCTGTAGAAATGCCAGCGCCCATATCCGCTATCATCGTCAATTACAATGCCGGTACATTTTTGACAAACTGTGTTTTGGCCACACTCAACCAAGTACAACAAATCATCGTCGTCGATAATGCCTCATGCGATTCAAGTTTGCTGGAACTTGAAGCTCGATTTCCTAACGAAAAACATCTTCAAATTATTCGCCTCAATAGCAATACCGGTTTCGCTGCTGGCTGCAATACTGGCTTATCTGCATCCACACAACCTTATATTCTTTTTCTCAATCCGGATTGTATACTGGGTGAGAACTCGCTACATCGCATGATGGAAGTCATGGAATCCGATGCAAGCATTGGTATGGTGGGTGGCTACTTGACGAATCCGGATGGCACGGAACAGGGGGGTGGGCGCAGGGCCATTCCTACTCCCTGGCGTGCTTTCGTTCGCGCCTTTGGATTGCATCATTTAGCAAAATTTTGGCCGAAATTGTTTTTTGATTTTCACCTCAACAAACGACCTTTGCCTAACAAACCAATTGAGGTGGAAGCGATTTCAGGTGCCTTGATGTTAGTAAGACTTGATGCCATCAATGATGTTGGCCATTGGGACGAAAGTTACTTTTTACATTGCGAAGATTTGGATTGGTGCATGCGCTTCCAGCAAAAACATTGGAAAATTGTTTTTGTCCCCGATGCTCCGGTAAAGCATTTCCAAGGCACTTGCAGTCATGCACGGCCGTTTTTTGTTGCTTGGCATAAGCACAAAGGCATGCTGCATTTTTATCAAAAATTTTTCCGTCATCAGCATGCAAGTATTTTGATGGGATTGATCGCCCTCGCCGTATGGTTTCGCTTTGGCGTGTCAGTGATTTTTCACACAGTCAAGCAATGCTGCAAGCGCATAAAATCCTGAACATGACGACTCAATCAATCGGAATCATAGGTGCCACCAGCCTAGTAGGCCAATGCTTAATACAACAAGGAATAGCACAGAAACGCCACATCACCGCTTTTTCTCGCCGATTACTCACTAATCAAAATCAATCTTATGTCACTTGGCAGCAACTTCCGCCAGCAACGCAAAAAGAAACAGACGGTGATAAAAACAAGATTCTTTTTTGGATATGCGCTGCCCCCATCTGGGTATTACCGGGGTATTTCGATTTTTTATTAACATTCAAACCTCAGAGAATGATCGTATTATCCTCAACCAGTCGCTTCACCAAACAAAACTCTTCCGATTTGAATGAGCAGGCAGTCGCACAGAAACTCGCTGACAGTGAAGCATTATTAGAATCGTGGGCAAATTTACACGGAATCGAATGGATCATATTACGTCCGACATTAATATACGGTTATGGGCAAGATAAAAATGTTGTAGAAATCACGCGCTTTATTCATCGTTATAATTTTTTCCCCATATTGGGCAAGGCAAGTGGCCTAAGGCAACCTATACATAGTGATGATGTCGCTACAGCATGTTTTTTAGCGCTTTGGAAGCGTAATTTAAACAATCTCGCCTATAATATAACGGGGGGCGAAACGTTGAGCTATCGCCAAATGGTCGAACGAATATTTCGTACATTAAACTATACTCCCAGAATTATCAGCTTGCCGCTTTGGATTTTTCATATCGCGACGGGATTGCTAAAGTGCTTTCCACGCTTTCAGCATTGGAACGCATCCATGGCAACGAGAATGAATGAGGACCTGGTATTTGATAATTCAGAAGCAAAATGCGATTTACACTTTTCTCCAAAACCATTTATGTTGAAAATGAAGGATTTACCTAGCCAAAATCTATAAGCAAGAACTATAATGACCGCCAATTCCTACATACTGCCATGCTTTTATCTTTCAATTGGATAGATATTCAATGCGGCAATGCTTGCTGATAATGGTCATTTATTACGCTTCGAAAATTTCTATTTTTGATATTAACTGATCAATGAAATTTAAAATACCCCAAAACGAAATAGCACAAGTACTCGCGAGCTTTAAGAAAACATTCCGTAACATTGGTGTTTTCAGCGCTGTAATCAATGTACTCATGCTCATGCCGGCGATTTATATGCTGCAACTCTATGATAGTGTATTGACCAGCCGCAACGAGATGACCTTATTGATGCTAACACTCATTATGCTTGGTGCTTATGTCTTTATGGGGGCTCTGGAGTTTGTACGCAGCTTTGTTTTGATACGAGTTGGCGCGCAACTCGACATGAAGCTCAATAAACGCGTGTACAACGCAGCTTTTGAACAAAGTTTGAAAATGGGCGATAGCAATGCCGGGCAAGCTTTAAAAGATTTAACCAGTCTGCGCCAATTTCTCACCGGCAATGCTTTATTTGCGTTATTCGACGCGCCTTGGTTTCCGATTTATTTGTTTGTCATTTTTATATTTCATCCTGCTTTAGGCGTTTTCGCACTATGCGGCACGATTATACTCATAACGCTAGCCTACATTAACGAAAAGATATCGCATAAACCGTTGGCTGACGCCAATACTATGTCGATCGCATCTTCAAACATTGCGTCCAACAATCTACGCAATGCGGAAGTGATTGAGGCAATGGGCATGTTGCCGAATATCCAAGCACGCTGGTTTAAATTGCATAGTCGCTTTTTAAATCTACAAGCAGAAGCCAGTGAAAAAGCCGGGATAGTTACCGCTCTATCAAAGGCATTTACGGTAGCGCTACAGTCGCTCATGCTTGGATTTGGTGCGCTATTGGTACTGGAAAATGAAATTACACCGGGCATGATGATTGCCGGATCAATTTTATTAGGTCGAGCCATCGCACCCGTACAACTACTGATTAGCACTTGGAAACAAATTGGTAGTGCCCGCAGTGCCTATGAGCGCTTGAGCAAATTATTCGAGCAAAATCCTGCACGTGAAGCAGGCATGCCATTACCCAAACCCCGGGGTGTTATTGCAATTGAAAGCGCGACGGCGATCCCACCGAACAGTAAGGTACCTGTCATCAAATCACTGTCTTTTGCCTTGGATGCCGGTGAAGTACTGGGTGTAATTGGCCCTAGTGGATCAGGCAAATCGACGTTGGCACGCTTATTGGTGGGTGTTTGGCCTGCCGCCTCTGGAAAAGTCAGGCTCGATGGCGCAGATGTTTATTTATGGAATAAGGATGAGCTAGGCCCTTATATTGGATATTTGCCCCAAGATATCGAATTATTCGCTGGAACCGTATCTGAAAATATTGCGCGTTTTGGTGAAATCAATGCGGATAAAGTTATTTTAGCCGCGCAACGCGCCGGCGTTCATGAAATGATCCTAAACATGCCAGATGGCTATGATACGATGCTAGGTGAGGGTGGCGCCGGACTCTCGGGAGGACAAAAACAACGTATTGGATTAGCCCGTGCGATGTATGATGATCCTTCATTGATTGTGCTGGATGAACCCAACTCCAATTTGGATGAAGTAGGTGAGCAAGCATTGTTAAATGCATTAATTGATTTGCGTAAGCGCGGCAAAACCATCGTTTTGATTACTCATCGTACCAGCATCATAGGAGTCACCACTAAATTGCTGCTGCTTCAAGATGGTATGGCGAAAATGTTTGGCCCAACCAAACAAGTCATTGAGGAACTTACCAAGCAACAGCAAGCAAGACAAGCATTAGCAGAAAAACAACAAAACGATACCCAAACAACCCAGAATTAAAAAAATTAACGCTACAAATCAACCAAGTATGATAAAAAAGACCCCATTGTTAACTGGGTATGATCATGAAGCTTATCGCTGAAAATAAACCAATATCCACTCAAGATATTCCGATTGAAGGCACACCTTGGGTAGATACTAATGAAACGATGCACACACGCTTGGGTTGGTGGATCGTACTAGCAGGCTTTGGGGGTTTTGTATTATGGGCTACATTTGCGCCACTGGAAAAAGGCGTACCTGTTTCCGGAACTGTTGCTGTAGCCAGCCACTTACAAGCGGTGCAACATCAAACCGGTGGCATTATTGACGACATTTTGGTCAAAGAAGGCGATCATGTCACAGTAGGTCAGGTGCTAGTACGCATGAATGATGTTCAAACCAAAGCACAGGCCGAAATAACCCGCACCCAATTATATACAGCACTTGCTGTGGAAGCACGATTGTTAGCAGAGCGTGATGGCAAGAAAGAAATTCTTTTCCCTCCCGAACTGCAATCACAACAAAATGATTCACGTGTTGCCAACAATATCCTTATCCAGAATCAATTATTTACTTCACGTAAACTGGCTTTACAACATGAAATTGCGGCACTTGATGAAGGAATTTCCGGATTAAAAGTACAATTGCGTGGGCTTGAAGCCTCCAAGACCAGTAAAAATCAGCAATCCAAATTCTTAGAGGAACAGTTGGTCAACATGCGCGAGCTTTCTAAAGAGGGTTTTGTACCCCGTAATCGCGTTTTAGATTTAGAACGAACATTTATTCAATTGAGTGGCGAGATATCCACCGATATTGGCAACATCGGCCGAACACAGCGCCAGATAGCCGAATTAGAACAGCGCCGTATTCAGCGCCAACAAGAATATCAAAAGGACGTCAGGCAACAATTATCCGACATAAAACGTGAAGCGGAAGCGTTAAATAGCCGACTCAATGGACAAGACTTCGAGCTCGCCAATATTGAGGTCAAAGCACCCGTCGATGGCATTGTGGTCGGTTTAAATGTATTTACCAAGAGTGGTGTCGTTGGGCCAGGATTCAAATTAATGGATATCGTCCCCAGCGATGATGTGCTGATTATTACCGGACAAGTTCCGGTTCATCTGATCGACAAAGTGCATGTCGATTTAGTTGTCGATTTGATCTTTTCCGCGTTAAATCAGAAAAAAACGCCGAATATACCCGGAGTCATCACGCAAGTATCCGCCGATCGTTTGACCGACGAACGCACTGGAATCCCCTACTACACCATGAAAGCCAAAGTAACAACAGAAGGATTGAGGATGCTTTCTGATCAGCAGATTAGAGCAGGCATGCCGGTTGACGTCTTCATTAAAACGGGGGAACGATCTTTGATGAGCTACTTATTTAAACCAGTATTGGATCGGCTGCATTCGGCCATGAGCGAAGAATAGCACGATGGTGTCGGCTAGCAAAAGCATTCTGAAATATTCATTTTTAATCAGCACCTTGATTTTATTCTGCATGAGTAATGCAGCACGATCAATGAGCCTGCTCGAAGCTTATGAAGCGGCATTACAACATGATCCCACTTTTCGTTCGGCCATTCATGAAAATGAAGCTGGACAACAAGCCGAAAAGCTTGGTTTAGCGAGTTTATTACCAAACTTATCGATGACACACGTACAAAGCAAAAATGCCGGCTATCAAAATCCCAATCCACTTACAGGTGTCAACGAATTTACTTCGATGAATTTTGAAAGTCAGGTTACCACATTAACCCTACGCCAACCCTTGATCAATTTGGAAGCCGTAGCTAATTACCGCCAAGGAAAAGCGCAGGCGGACTCAAGCCGCGCTAGGTTTACGGGGCGCAGCCAACAACTCGTAGTACGATTGGTGGAAGCTTATGTAGAAACGCTGCTAGCACAAGACCATGTCAAGATTGCCGAGACACAGCTCGAATCGTTAGAAGAACTCAAACGTATCAATGAGAGAATGCTACAAAAAGGTGAAGGTACCACTACCGATGTGCTTGAAACACAGTCAAAGCACGCGATTGCCCAAGCACACTTGATCGAAACTCAGGATAACTTAGCGGTGGCTCAACTAAAACTTGAAACACTCATTGGCCAGAAAATAACAAAGCTTGATCGATTATCTGATCTTTTTAATTATCGTGCCATTCAGTTACAGGACTATGATAGTTGGTATGCTTTAGCAATGGATCGCAACGCTGAAGTAGCTACACAGCGGCATTTGGTAACTTCCGGCAAGGAAGAAATCAACAAGAGTCAAGCGGGGCATGTGCCTCGTGTCGATCTGGTGGCAAGCTTATCACGTAATCTCTCAGGATCGCCCATTATTGCCGGACGCGAATTCCAACTGGGGGCTGCAGGCATTGAAGTAAACATCCCGCTTTATTCAGGGGGACGTGTCAATGCGCTAACAACACAAGCCAGAGCTAACCATGCGCGCGCCGAAGCTGAATTAGATGCTGCGAGAGACAAAGTGATGGTTGAACTGCGAAAACAATATAATCTTTTACAAAGTGGTATAAAAAGAATCGAGTCCTTGCAACTTGGCGTTAAATCCGCCGAATTGCTGGTGAGCGCAACAGAAAAAAGTATACGCGGTGGAATTAGAATCAATTTAAATTTATTAGACGCGCAACAGCAACTGCATAAAACCCGGAAAGATTTAGCGGAGGCACGCTACAATCACTTATTAGCTTATCTTCGCTTGCAATTAGCTGCTGGAACTTTGGTTCTCGATGATCTGCGAAACGTTGCCAGTTATTTTACTTCCCGGTAATACCACAAAGACACTCTCACATCAAAGCTAGCTTGTCAAAAGTTTTAGATAACCCAGCTCAATAACAGTATTTCGTATCCAATCAAAATCATATAACTCACCAGTACTATATAAAGAATATGCCGGACACGAAGCTTCAGGAGATACTGCGCGTTATGATGAATAGTCAAAAAGATAAGTGCTAATCCCGTTAGCGCCAGTTTAACGCTGATAAATTTCTCAACACTTTCTTCAATCATGACCAGCATAAACCAATTTAGCTCTTCACCACCCCGTGCCAAAATATTTAATGTGAAATAGGCATCTAAAACACTCAGCATCAAAATAGCAATAATACAAAACAGCAAATGGTTGGGATAGTAGTCAACATAATCCCATTTCTTATTATTTAAACGCCTTTCACCAACTCTACCTCCAGATTTAATTCCCAGATGAAAGGGACAAAAAAAAGGTATGCCGCCTCGACGATCTTGCCTGTCTCTACACTCTTCATTCCTTGCAAGCTGCTCTGTCATTATTCTTCCTTTTTTTATTATTGTTATTTGAATTCTTCTGACCTAACCCTGCCGCCGGAGTTTAATCTGAATTGAAAAAAATAGCAATTTCGTAACTAAAATCATACCTCTACTAATAACGCTCTATCCGCTCAAACCGCCAAAACCCTAAATCAATCGATCTTGAAGGCCATTCCCAGTAATCTATTTAACCTCTCGGCGCAAAGAAAATCACAAGCATACCAAGCATTGAAATACTTGCACCGATCAGGTCCCATTTATCCGGGATCACTTTTTCCACAATCAGCAGCCAAATCATAGCAGTAGCAACGTATACTCCGCCGTAGGCCGCATAAACTTTACCGGCTTCATACGGATGAAGTGTTAAAAGCCACGCAAACATTATCAGACTGACGCCTGCGGGTAGCAATAACCAGATTGATGCATCTTTCCTTAGCCAAAGATAACTAAGGTAACATCCTAGAATTTCGGCAATTGCGGTGATGAAAAACAATCCAATTGTTGCTAAGACATTCATAGATTTTATACCTTTTTTAATTACCCCAAATTATAATCCCACGTTCAGCTTTTTTATTTTGTGGATCCCCCTCATAGATAGATTAAGTAATATCGCTGCTTTTGCTTATAAAGCTACTCAACACTAAAAACACCCTACCGCAAGCAGGAAAGATATTAAGAACGCTTTCAGGCTACTCTGTTTTCAACCAACCATACGCCACAACGAGCGAGGAATTAAACCCGGAAGAGATTAAATTTCCTAACACAACAATGATGCCAGCAACTAACTCAGATTTCATCATCACTTTTTATAAAAAAATAAGAGGGGTACTAGCCAAGTATGTTTATATTTCTTTCCTTATTCCATAACTTAGCACTCAACCGGTATTGACATATACCCCTAAAACAGGTTGTAATAGGCGGTTCTATAGATCAGATTAAATTATTAAGCGTGGAGTAAAAATGAAACGAACATACCAACCTTCCGTCACTAAAAGAAAACGCACTCATGGCTTTCTAGTTCGTATGAGAACACGTGCTGGCGCTGCTATTATTCGCGCTCGTCGCGCTAAGGGACGTGCAAAATTAAGTGTTTAGTATCAAAAGAAAAACTACAGATCTGACAGATAACGATAACGACAATCTTCCTACATTTCAGAAAATTAATTCCTTACCTAGAAATTGTAGATTGCATACATCCGCAGACTTTACTGCATTAATTGGCACTGAATATCAGCTTAATGGTAATTGGATCCAAGTTTTTGCGAAACCAAATCACTTAAGATATTCTCGACTTGGTTTAATAGTTTCAAAAAAGATTGAGCGATTAGCTGTTAAGCGTAATTGGATTAAAAGATTACTTCGCGAAACATTTCGCAATAACCGTTACTGTGAAAAAAGTTTTTGGGTACGAATGGATTGGGTCATACGTTTGCGCCGCCCAGTTACAAAAAAGGAATCCTTACAACTAACGACCGAAATCCGGTTATTGATGGCTCAATTACAGCAATGTCACGATTGATTATTACAATCATTAGATTTTATCAATATTTTATAAGTCCTCTGTTTGTGCCTTCATGCCGTTTTACCCCATCTTGTTCACAATATGTGATAGAAGCTTATACCAAATATGGCTTTTTTCATGGAACGCGGTTGAGTGTTTGGCGTATACTGCGATGCAATCCTTGGAACAAAGGCGGGTATGAGCCAGTACCTTGATCTGCTTCGCGTTACCGTCACATGGAAAATTATTATATTCGAAAAGTCGATGATCGAATGACGACTTAGCACTTGCCTTGATCTCCAGAACTGCTACCAAATCATTAACCCATTACAAAACATAATAACTTAACAAGACTAATTGCTTATGTCATTGAAAGCCGATGTTTATATAGAATACTAGGATTTCAACTGCAATGTGCGCTATGTCGAGAACTCACTGAATTAAATAAATAATGGAAACAAAAAAACTTTTACTCATTATCATTTTTTCCACATCGTTACTATTTTTGTGGGATGCCTGGCAAAGAGAAGTCAATCCCCCAACAACGCAGGTTACACCAGGTGCAATCTCAGATTCATCCAATCAGCGTCATGATCCGCTACCAGTTCCCGGCGATGGATTAACATCAAACACAGAAAACTCATCGATTGCTTCGGGTATTGAAGGTGTTGGCTCATCAATCACTCCAAATTTGTTTACTACAGGTGAGAAAATCAAAGTCACCACAGATACAGTTGTAGCAGAAATTGACACAGCTGGCGGGGATATACGACAACTCGGTTTACTACTACACCCCTCCAGTGAAGATAAAAATAAACCTTATGAATTATTATTAGACAAAACAGCACGATTTCATGTTGCACAGTCAGGACTTATAGGCGACAAACTTCCTAGCCATAAAACCAAATACACCGCAGAAAGCAACAACTATGAACTAGAATCGGGTCAAGATAAGCTGGTAGTAAAATTACTAGCACCAGAAGAAAACGGCATTCAAGTTGCCAAAATTTTTACTTTCCATCGTAACAATTACGTGATTGACGTTGCATTTGAAATCACCAATCAAAGCGATGAAACGATTATTCCTTTTTCTTACTTCCAAATGCTCCGGGATGCAAACGAACCCAGTGGTTCAAATACGATGATCCATTCGTATACTGGCCCAGCGATGTATACCGACGCAGATAAATTCATCAAGATAAAGTTTTCTGATCTCGACAAAAATAAAGCGGAATATCCAGCAAATGCAGACAATGGCTGGATTGCTATGCTGGAACATTATTTCCTCGCAGCTTGGTTGCCTACTCAGCAAGCACCACGCGAGTACTATGTCAAACATTTAGCATTTAATCAGTACACTGCGGGTGTGATCGCACCGGTTGGCGCAATTGAATCCGGCCAAACAAAGCAAATTTCTATGTCTCTTTATGCCGGCCCACAAGAGCAAGAAAAACTGGCTGAACTCTCGCCTGGCTTAGATTTAACAGTAGATTATGGATGGCTGACGATATTGGCTCAACCTTTATTCAAGTTACTCTCCTTTTATCACTCCTGGGTCGACAATTGGGGTGTAGCCATTATTTTATTGACGCTTACAGTCAAGCTATTGTTCTTTCCATTATCTGCTGCTGGTTATCGCTCAATGGCAAAGCTCAGGGTAGTTACACCTAGATTACAAAAAATACGAGAACAATATGCAGGCGATCGTCAACGCATGCATCAAGCCATGATGGAATTCTACAAAGAGGAAAAAATCAATCCAATGGGTGGTTGTTTGCCCATTTTGGTTCAGATTCCTGTGTTTATTGCTTTGTTCTGGACGCTAATGTCTGCTGTGGAGCTACGTAACACACCTTTCGCTTTATGGATCACCGATCTATCTACACCAGATCCATACTATGTGCTTCCGCTGATTATGGGTATATCAATGTGGATACAATCCAAACTGAGTCCCACCCCGGCTGATCCGATTCAGGCAAAAGTCATGCAGATTATGCCGATTGCATTCAGTATATTCTTTTTCTTCTTCCCATCCGGATTAGTGCTGTATTCCCTTTGCAATAATATTCTTTCTATTTTGCAACAATGGCAAATCACGCGAATGTATGAAAATAAAGCAGAAGACGCCAATAAAGACAAAAATAGAAAACATAAAAAAGCCGAATCTGCGCCCATAGCCGAGAAGCTCACATTGAATGCTTCTGCCAACGAGAACGAGGATAACCTTGCTAGTACGGGATCGTTGACCGACGATAAGGCTCAATCCGAATCAATCGTGCCAAAACCCAAAACAGTGGCGAGCAGCAACAAAAATAAGCCTATACACGGTAAGAGGCCGAGAAAAAAATAAGCATCGGGGATGATCCGGTTTATTTTACAGAACCGGTAACTTCAACACGGCAGTCAGTCCTTTATGACAAGCTCTGATACCATCGCCGCAATCGCTACGCCACCTGGACGCGGAGGTATCGGAGTAATCCGTATCTCCGGAACAGATTTAAAGGGCTTCGGCAAAACTCTTTTAGGCGAATTACCAATACCACGTCAGGCAATGTTCAAATCATTTTTGGATACTGAAGGGCGGGCTATCGATCAAGGTATCGCACTCTTTTTCCCTGCACCTTATTCATATACTGGAGAAGATGTACTGGAATTACAAGGGCATGGTGGCCCTGCAATACAGAATTTACTGCTAAACCAATGCCTTATCTCCGGTGCACGCTTGGCTCAGCCAGGTGAGTTTACACTACGAGCTTACCTGAACAATAAAATTGATTTAATTCAAGCTGAAAGTGTTGCCGATCTTATTGAAGCCAATACCCACGAAGCAGCTCGCTGTGCTGCAAATTCCTTACGTGGAAATTTCTCAAACAAAATTGAAGAACTGGTTAATATGCTTACCGAGCTTCGAATGTTTATTGAAGCTACCATTAACTTCCCGGAAGATAATATCGATGACTTACCGTTATCGCCGATCGACGAAAAATTGCGACAAATTGATGCACGATTTAAACAAATATTCCAAACTGCTCAGCAGGGAAAGATACTCAAGGAGGGCATTCGAATTGTTCTGGCAGGCGAACCAAACGTTGGAAAATCTAGCTTACTCAATCAATTAGCTGAAGACGATGTTGCCATTGTGACCGAGACCCCTGGAACCACTCGAGACATCATTGAACGCACGATCACTATCGAAGGCATCACCATTCATATCATCGATACCGCAGGATTAAGAGAAACCAGCGATATCGTGGAACAAAAAGGGATTGAACGCACACATGCAGCGATAAAAAATGCCCACATGGTCATTTGGATAATGGATATCAGTCGGCAATTGCCTCCTATTGATGTAGAAGCAATTCACTCGATATCCGTTGATATTCCACGAATTACTGTGTACAACAAAATTGATTTAATCAACGGACCCGCAAGAATCGAACAACACAACGATAGCACAGCAATTGATATATCCGCCAAGACCGGTGTGGGCATAGATTTGCTACGCAAAGAAATCTTAACAATTGCCGGTTGGCAACATAACACTGAAGGTTTATTTACAGCCAGACAACGCCATCTCGAAGCACTGACAACTGCACAAGCACACCTTAATAGCGCTCGAACATTTGCCACTCATGAATCACAACTAGAGCTTCTAGCAGAAGAGCTCAGACTTTCGCAACTTGCCTTGTCTTCAATCACAGGCGAATTTACTGCCGATGATTTACTCGGAGAAATTTTTTCTCATTTTTGTATTGGTAAATAAATACGTGGATTAACTATGAAGTACAACGCCTGATTTGAAGAATACCTGAGATCCAAGTCGCTTTCTGGGTCGGTTGTTTAATCGTTCCATAGCTGTATCGATCTCTTGTTGTGTAATGGTGGTGAAGTCTCGTTTTTGGAGGAAGTACTGCCTAATCAATCCATTGGTGTTTTCATGGCTCTAGACTATCAGAGTTAATAATATCTGATGATTTGCCATAGTTCATTAGCAAGTTCATCAGGTTGTTTTTT
>JAMXAG010000020.1 GCA_024281675.1 Nitrosomonas sp. | reverse complement strand
GACGCTTATGTAAATATTCGCTCACGCGAATATTTTACGCCCCAAGGGGCGAGGAATTAAACCCGCTAGAGATTAAAGTTCATCTTCTCGATTTGATTGCGTTGATTGCATTGCATGGGTCCAATACAGCATAAAACCGGTAAACAGCATACCGCCGAATAAATTACCAGCAATCACCGGAAAACCGTTCCATAACCACCAATCCATCCAGGTAATAGGAGCACACCTAGCAAGATCCCCGCAGGAATGACAAACATATTCACAATGGCATGCTCATAACCCAAACCAAAGAATGTCATGATGGGCAACCACATGGCGGCAATTTTTCCAATCGTAGCGGTCGAAGTAAAAGCCATCACGGCGCCTAAGGTCACCATCCAGTTACACAGGATCGCACTGGTAAAAGCGGTCACCATTCCATCCCAACCCAACTTTGCGTATTCGAGCGTTTTGGTTTCTGCGATCATCATCGTGCGTTGCAATGCGGGTAGGGTTTCCGGATCGACCGTGCCCATTTTTGTGGCCACGATACAGTACAGATAAGCATATGTTACGCTACCTAAAAGATTCCCCAGCAAAACCCAAAACCAATTCTTCAATAACAACTGGCATGAAACTCTGCGATCTTTGACTGCAATCGGTATTAATGCAAAATTACCAGTAGCCAATTCCAATCCAAGTAGTACGATCATGACAAAACCAATCGGAAATACTATCGCACCCACGATTCCCCATCCGGTTTGCGTTGCAGCCAGTATGGCCAACGTGGTGGCATATCCCAAAAAGGCACCCGCCAGAAAACCGCGAATCAATAAATGCTTGACTGGCAAGGCGGCTTTTTTAGCACCCGCCTGCAACATGTTTTCAACGATGTCTTGTGGTTTTACGTAACTCACGCCGGTACTCCCTTCCAGTCAAATCAGCAATTTTACTGCGTATTAATGGACTGCGATGAAATCGCATCGACTTCCGGCAAAAAAATCTGCAGCAAATCGTTCAAGAAACGCTTGCCCAAAATGGTAGGTTTGATATGAAAAGCATTGCTTACGATTAAACCGCGCTGTTCGGCTTCTTGTAGTTGTGATTGAATAACGCTCAGTGGCAATCCGGTGCGCTCCTGAAACAGCTTCGTTTCAAATCCGCTATGAAGCCTCAAGGCATTCATCATGAATTCAAAACTGCGATCAGCATTTGAAAGAACCTGTTGCGTTTGAATGAACGATGCCGCATTGCGACTTTGTGTCAGATATTCCTTCGGCTGTTTGTAACGCATTTGCCGGATGATTTTATCGGCAAAGCTGATTTTACTATGCGCACCCGCACCGATACCAAGATAGTCACCGAACAACCAATAATTCAAATTATGCCGCGACTCTTTTCCCGGTTGTGCAAACGCCGAAGTTTCATAATGGCTATAGCCTTTCTGCTGCAAGGTTTGCTCGATGATATCTTGCATCGCAGCGGTTTGCTCATCATCAGGCAATGATGGTGGATAACGATGAAACAGCGTATTCGGTTCCAATGTCAGATGATAGGCGGAAAGATGCGAAACACCGAATGCGCAGGCCGTATCGATATCGTGCTGAGCTTCGGCTAGCGTTTGCCCAGGCAGGGCATACATCAAATCCAGATTAATCGCGTCAAAATTGCTTTGAGCAATCTCCACGGCACGTAATGCTTCCTGATCATCGTGTACACGACCGATTGCTTTCAGCCTATTTGGATCAAAACTTTGAATACCAATGGATAACCGATTAATTCCGGCTAATCGATAATCTACAAATTTTTGTGCTTCAAAGGTACCAGGATTCGCTTCCAGCGTGACTTCGGCAAAATGTTCCAATGGCATCAAAGTGCGCACTGCCGTTAAGATTCGATCAATCGAAGATGCACTAAACAAACTTGGCGTGCCGCCGCCAAAAAATACACTATTGAGCCGCCTGCCCCATACATCTGATAATGCCATTTCCAGATCGCGTATCAACGCCGCAACATAGCCCTCTTCCAACGATGATTGTTCATCGCTGACTGGATGAATTGCATGCGAATTAAAGTCACAGTAAGGGCATTTTTTCAGACACCACGGAATATGTATATACAAACTCAATGGCGGTAATGCAGTTAATTTAGGAGTCGCCTCACTCATTACGATTTTGCTTGAATAATAAGTTATGCCAACTTACGTAATGTGGATATAGGCGGAGTTGATAATGCGGCACGCGTCCCGAGCAAACCTGCCACTAACACGACGAGGGCGCCTAATGGTGTTGCAATCAATCCAATCCAAGGATTAAAACGATATTCAAAGTGCAAGATATGCTCAGCGATCACATAACCCAACATACTCGCTCCTGCGGTCGCCAATAAACCTGCCAATCCACCCAGCAACGCAAATTCCACCGCCCAGGCACGTTGTAGTTGTTGCCGATGAGCGCCCAGCGTACGAAAAATGGCCGCTTCATAAATGCGTTCATCTTGCGTCGCCGTGATGGCGGCGTATAACACCGAGAATCCTGCCAGCACAGTGAATATGAACACGAACCGAACCGCCTGCGATACTTTCTCGATCATTCCTTGTACTTGATTGATAACCGTCGCCATATCCACCACCAGAATATTGGGGAAAGCACGCACCAATTCATGCATTCTATTTGATTCTGTAGTCGGAACATAGAAACTGGTGATATAACTGAACGGATACTGCTCTAGTAAACCAGGTGGCGTAACGACAAAGAAATTAACACGAAAACTATCCCAATTCACTTTCCGAATACTCGTTACTGGTGCGGAAAAATGACTGCCTGCAATGTCATACGTTAATTCATCACCGAGTTTGATACCAATAATTTTGGCAATACCCTGCTCAATCGATAGCTCAGGCTTAGGTTGCGCAGCATCACCCCACCAAACACCTTGAGTCACTTGATTATCCGGATTGAGCTGACTCGCCCACGATAAATTAAACTCGCGCCGTATATGCCTTTCTGCATGCAGATCATGAGCAAAATCTTCCGGAGCAATCACTTTACCGTTAATTTTAATCAACCGCCCTCTCACCATCGGAAAAACTTCGGGATACTCAGCACCCTGCTGTTGAAAAAAATCTTTCAATGAATCCAATTGATCAGCTTGTATGTTAACCAGAAAATAGTTAGGTGCATCGGGTGGCAAGCTGGTATGCCAATCTTCAATCAAATCATCTTGAATCAGCGTCATCACAAGCAAGGCCATCAGGCCCAAACCCAACGCCACGATCTGCAAGATACTCGACATTGAACGGCGGTGGATGCTTGCCAGACCATACCGCCAAGTGTTGTTTGCATGCTGTCTAAAACTCGCAAGCATTTTGATCAATAACCAGCCAAAACCACCAAATAGCAGTATGGCCAAAATGAAACCCATGACGATATACAAGCCCATGCTTAAATTTTGCGCTTTCCAAATAAAAAGCGCTGCTAATACCAACAAACCCAGTAGATAGCCTATTAAGCCATGTTTATTGGATAATCCGATATCTCTGCGTAATACTCGCATGGTTGAAACGCTTCGCAGATTCAGTATCGGCGGTAACGCAAACCCCAGCAATAATACCAATCCAACCGCAAAGCCATGGATCACTGGCCAAAAACTTGGCAACGGCAAAACTGTTTCAGTGAGCCCTGTTAACCAGGTCGATAAGATTTCCTGCGTGGCGAATCCAATCAAGCATCCTATACCACTGGTCATTAAACCAAGATTCAGAAAATAAACAACATACAAAGCCAACAATTGGTTTTGGCTTGCCCCTAAACTGCGCATAATAGCGCATCCATCCAAGTGCCGTTGCGTAAACTGACGTACCGCTAAAGCAATCGCTGCAGCCGCCATGACAACACCCGCCAATGCAGCCAAGTTTAAAAACTTTTCTGACCGCTCCAATGCCACTTTGATTTCTGGCCGTGCATCGCGAATACCTTCGATACGTTGCGCTTTGCTCAAACGCATTTGAGCCCAATGACGAAAGCGATGCACCATTTCTTCATCTCCAGCAACCTGAAGATTATAGGAAACACGGCTGCCAAGCTGAATTAACTCAGTTTTCTCGAGATCAGCAGCATTCATCAGGATACGTGAACCCATGCTGATAAAACCCACTGAATGGTCTGGCTCACGCGCGATAAATTCACTCACTCGCAACTGAGTCGCCCCAACATCGACACTATCGCCTTTTTTCAGCATAAGCTGATGCAACACTTTTTCATCTACCCAAATCGTGCCTGATTGCGGGATACCGCTTGCAATCTGCCACATTGATCGCGCTGCTATCGAAGATAAACCAATCGGCGCATCAGGGTATAACTGCACACTGCCCCGCAACGGATATCCCGCTGTGACCGCACGTATTTCAATTAATAGACTGTGCTCCCCATTAGAAATCATGCTAGGAAATTTAACTATCTCAGCAGTCTTCAATCCCAAGCTTTCTGCTTCCCTTTGAAAAGTATCCGCTATCGGCTCACTGGAAATAATGAGCAAATCGGCACCCAGTAATTGATTACTTTCACGAACCAGGGCAGTTTTTACCCGATCGATAAAAAACTCTACGGTAGTCATTCCGGTGATCGCAATCATCAACGCAACGATTAAGACATTCAATTCACCCGCGCGCCAATCTCGGCGTAACATATTAAAAGACAATCTACAAATGGATTTCATGATAGTTAAACTATTTTGCCATGAGACAAGCGAATTTGACGTGAACAGCGCTGTGACAAGGTTTCATCATGTGTTACCAAAACTAGCGTGGTACCTTGCTCGCGGTTGAGTTCAAACATCAAGTCGATAATCTGCTCACCCGTTTCTGCGTCCAGATTACCCGTTGGCTCATCCGCTAATAGCAATTTTGGCATGGTGACAAAAGCACGGGCAATTGCAACACGTTGTTGCTCTCCTCCTGACAATTGTTTGGGGTAATGATGCAAACGTTGCGTGAGTCCGACGCGCGTCAGTAATTGACGTGCCTTTTCGGATGCTTGATCAGTATTCGCTAACTCTAGTGGCAACATGACATTTTCCAGGGCAGTTAACGCGGGCAACAATTGAAATGATTGAAAAACAAACCCCAACACTTTACTTCTTAAAGCTGCACGTTGATCCTCATCCAACAAGAAAATATCCACTTGATCCAAATAGACTTTTCCCGAAGTTGGCAAATCCAAACCGGCAAGCAACGCCAGCAACGTCGACTTTCCAGAACCGGATGCACCGATGATGGCCACCGTTTCTCCCGAATTTATCTGTAAGTGGATATCTTGTAGTATGGTAAGGTGTGTATCGCCCGCGCCAACTTGCTTGGTCAGTGCATGCACCGAAAGAATAGATTCCTGATCGCCCTTGTTAATCATGAAAAAAAATACTCTGATTCCTTTATTATTACTGATTGTTTTTACGATACCGATTGCAAAAGCAGCACCCACAACGATTTTAGTTTATGGCGATAGCCTTTCCGCAAATTTCGGCATACCGATCGAGACAGGCTGGGTGACATTATTGGCGCGACGCTTAAAGGATCAGTATACCCATTACCAGGTTGTTAATGCCAGTATTAGCGGAGAAACCACGCTTGGAGGACGCAATCGAATCGACCAGACCCTCGCCGCTCACAATCCTGGCATTATCATTATCGAACTCGGCGCAAATGACGGTTTGCGCGGAACAGCCATTCAAGCCATACACGAAAACCTGGCAACCATCATTAAAAAATCACAAGAAAATAACATCAGCGTTTTACTAATAGGCATGCAGCTCCCCCCCAATTATGGCATGAGCTATACGCAAAAATTCAAAGAAATTTTTACACGCTTGGCGAATGATTATCAAATCCCTTTAGTACCCTTTTTATTTGAAGGATTTGCTGACAATCCTGATTTTTTCCTGACTGATCGTTTACACCCCAATGAAATAGCACAACCTAAGATTCTTGAAATTATTTGGCAAACCTTGGAGCCGATATTTAAAAAACACTAAATTTGGTATCCAGTTGATTGATGAAGCTTTGCAAGTCATTAGCCAGAGGCGCATATAGTTCCATAGACTGCTTGGAAATAGGATGAGTGAACTGCAAGGTATGGGCATGCAAAAACATACGTGACAAGTGAAGTGTACGATCTGATCGAGCGAGTCGCTTATTGATTTCAAAATTTCCATATTTATCATCACCAGCAATAGGAAATCCATGATAGGCAAGATGAACGCGAATTTGATGTGTGCGACCGGTTTTCAATTCAGCATCCAGCAAGCTAAAGTTATTCCAGGTTTTCTGTAATCTAAAGATGGTATAAGCTGACATCGGTTTGATCGTTTCGGTTTTAATTACGTCTTTAACCACGGCTACGCGCCGCTCACCATAAGCAGTTGTGTACTTATTCAATGCCAGCTTAACGTGCTGCACCGAATTAAGCCAATTTCCACAAACCATAGTCAGGTAGTGTTTGCGCGTAAGCCCATCGCGAATCTGCCGATGCAATTCTACTAACGCATTACGTTTTTTGGCCAACATCAATAAACCTGAGGTTTCTCGATCAAGTCGATGTACTAGTTCAAGAAATTTCCAAGAGGGGTTTTGTGCACGCAATTGCTCAATTACGCCAAAATTGATGCCACTCCCGCCATGAACAGCAATTCCTCCAGGTTTATCAATCACTAATAATGCTTCATCCTCAAAAAGTACGTGAAAGGTAAAAAATTTCGCCGGGATAAGAGTCGCTTGTGTACAATCTTTTTCAGACAAACGAATCGGTGGAATTCTTAAAATATTGCCAAATTGTAAACGATAATCTGCGCGGATTCTTTTTCCATCCACGCGCACCTGTCCACTTCTCAGCAATTGATATATATGACTTTTTGGTACATTCTTAAATCGTCTGAATAAAAAATTATCGATTCGCTGATCGTATTCTTCGTCGGTAATTTGAATTTTCTGTACCGTATGAATAGAACTTTTTTTTTGTTGGCTATTCATAATTTATTTGATATTTACTTTATTTTTATAAATCCTTAGTTATAATTCCTAAGGATCCATGCAATTGTTTATTTTGTTATGTTAGGTATATAGTACTTTTAATTATATTATCTTCATATTTTATGATGTAATTGATACAGTCAATTAAAATATTTACAGAGATTACTTGAATTGCAAAGGTTCTTTTTTGAAATTTGACTTATAATCTTTTAGGTTGAAAAGATTTAATCAAGCTCGGCAAAGTAAGAAATATTGTTCTTATACAATGACAAATTAAGTGATACACAATCACTATTTATGCCCTTTCTATCCGTAACGCATGTCGGCAGAAAATGGATCGTTTATCAAGAAAAACATATAATTGACAGAAATTTTTATAAAAAATTATTACAATATCTTCGTTATTACAACTGCATAGAAAGAATGAAACAATCTGGTGCTTCTAATACCAGCATACTAACAATTAAGACACTCAAGGTTTGTTGTAAATGAAACGAATGTTATTTAATGCGACACAGCCAGAAGAGCTGCGGGTTGCTATCGTAAATGGTCAAACACTTATTGACTTAGATATTGAATCTATTGGCAAAGAACAAAGAAAAAGCAATATCTACAAAGCGGCCATCACACGTGTCGAACCCGGTTTAGAAGCTGTTTTTGTTGACTACGGTTGCGAGCGTCATGGTTTTCTACCCTTCAAAGAAATTTCCCAATCTTGCTTTGAAGATGGCATTGATCTAAGCAATTCCCGCATTCAAGATCTTTTGTACGAAGGACAAGAGATTATTGTTCAAGTGGACAAGGATGAACGAGGAAATAAAGGAGCGGCCCTTACTACTTATATTTCCCTTGCAGGACGATATTTAGTTTTAATCCCTAATAATCCCAATAGTGGCGGTGTATCTCGTCGGATAACAGGGGAAGAGCGCAATGACTTGCGTGATGTTTTAGCGCAATTACAAGTACCTGAAGGCATGAGTATTATTGCCAGAACTGCAGGTATTGGCCGGAGTGTAGAAGAACTACAATGGGATCTGAATTATTTAACACAACTCTGGTCTGCGATCGAATCGGCTGCGAATAATCAAGACGGTGTCTTTCTTATCTATCAGGAAAGTAGCCTAGTTATTCGAGCGATTCGCGATTATTTTAATCATGAGATCGGCGAAATTTTGATCGATAGTCGAGAAATTTACGAACAAGCCAGTCAATTCATGTCGCATGTCATGCCTGCGAATGTAGACCGATTAAAATATTATCAAGATGACATTCCTCTGTTTTCACGTTTCCAGATCGAACATCAAATTGAAACGGCATATTCAAGACAAGTTTCCTTACCCTCCGGCGGTTCCATTGTCATTGATCACACTGAAGCTTTGGTATCCGTAGACGTCAACTCTGCTCGCGCTATTCGTGGACTGGATATTGAACAT
This sequence comes from Nitrosomonas sp., assembly GCA_024281675.1. Classification (GTDB taxonomy): domain Bacteria; phylum Pseudomonadota; class Gammaproteobacteria; order Burkholderiales; family Nitrosomonadaceae; genus Nitrosomonas. The sequence continues at coordinate 36,348 of JAMXAG010000020.1, read as the reverse complement.
ACTGCTTTGAACACCAATCTCGAAGCAGCAGAAGAAATTGCGCGCCAACTGAGATTACGAGACTTAGGTGGATTGATCGTAATTGATTTTATCGATATGGACGTTCAGCGTAATCAACGCGACGTTGAAGCAAAACTACACGAAGCACTTAGGCAAGATCGTGCCCGCATCCAGGTTGGGAAAATTTCTCGTTTTGGCTTATTGGAGTTATCCCGCCAGCGTTTAAGACCTTCCCTGGGCGAAGGTAATTACATATCGTGTATTCGTTGTAACGGTACAGGCTTTATACGTGGCACCGACTCATCTGCTCTGCATATACTGCGTATTCTTCAAGAAGAAGCTTTGAAGGAAAACACCAATACACTCCATATCCAGCTACCCGTCGATGTCGCAACGTATTTGTTGAATGAAAAGCGCTCTGAAATCTACGATATCGAAACCAAGCAAAAAATTAGTATCGTATTAATCCCTAATATCTATATCGAAACACCGAATTACACCATAACACGCTTACGTCATGAAGACATCAAATCTAGTGAGATGCCGACGCCAAGCTACAAAATGGTTGAAAAAAACAGTGAAGAAAACGCTTATCAAACAACATTTGATAAAAAATCTCAACCTATTAAGCCTCAAGCAGCCGTTCAAGGTGTTACACCTACTCAACCCGCACCTATTCGTGAAGAGAGGCAAAAAGAATCTTCACTCATTGATAAATTCTTCGGTTGGTTTAAACCTGCAAATAACAAAGTAGATGAAGAAACTAATCAGCCCACAGAAAGAGCAAAACCATCTGACAAACCAAGAGGATCCAGATCTCGTCGTGGAAGAAACAAAGGTGACGCCAATCAAACAAAACAATCTCGACAGAAAAATCCACCAAATGGCACAGCTGATGTAAATATTAATGAGGAAGCGATTGTTCAGAAAGAAATAAAATTTGAATCTGATGAGAGTACTATTGAATTTTTCCACGAAGCTGATTCAAAATCCAATGACAATTCTATATTAATTGAAAAAGAACCCTTAGTAGACGCAGACACTGCTCCAAAATCCGATAGTAGAAGACGTTCACGTCGATTTCGTGGTGGCAAAACTCGTAATATATCTAACCGGACGCGAAACTCTTCAGAAAATGAAAATGTGATTATTGTTTCTGAGAATTTATCGAATACTTCTGATTCCATCAATGATTCCTTAAATCACGAACCTCTTGAAGAAAAAACATCTGGCACACTTGCCGAATATGTAAGCAATCTAAACACCGCAAATAACGATGCCTCTTACATTAATACGACGCATGAAAGAAAAGAAAATTTTCCTATCGACACTCAATTATTAACTGAAACGTCATCAACAAACACATTAAGTACATTTGACGTTACCAAAGAATTACAATTAAATATTGAAAAAAGCGGACTTGTTATGATTGAAACACCGTCCGACAAAATTCAAGAAACTGTTTATGAAGAAGCCACAACCCCAAGAAGAACAAGAAGAAGGACTAGAAATGTGGAAACTACTGAGACCGGTCCACTCATGCAAGTAGAAACAAGGGATTAATTGCTGTGAGTGTAACGAATAAGTTTTAACTTCAATTACATAAAAATCTCAAAGCAGAAATCTGTCACAAGAAAAATACCCTATCTATATTGTATTAAGCCTACTCGTATTTTTAATCATGCTTCTTGGTTGATTAAAAAATAAACTATTGGAATGACTAGTAATGAGAATAAGGTAGAAGCAAAAATACCAAAGATAAAGCTCCATGCCAGTCCTGAGAAGATCGGATCCAGGATAATGACAAATGCGCCAAACATAGCCGCACCTGCGGTTAAGAAAATGGGCCGTAAACGAATTGCACCGGCTTCGATCAGAGCTTCTGCTAATGTGACATTGGCTCGGGCACGAATACGCTCAATAAAATCGACGAGGATAATGGAATTTCGCACGACAATACCTGCCAGCGCAATCATGCCGATCATGGCAGTGGCTGTGAAATAAATTGGGTTAGGATAACCCGCAATGGGTGTTGCCATAAATTGATTAAGCAGCCAAAAGCCGGGCATGATACCGATGACGGTTAGCGGAATCGCGATCATCATAACCAAAGGTAAGGTGAGTGATCCTGTTTGGCCGACTAGCAAGACATAAATCATCACCAATGCGGCCGCAAAAGCGAGTCCCAGATCACGAAATACGTCGACAGTAATTTTCCATTCGCCTTCACCGGCAAACTCAGCGACAAAACCTTCTGGCAGGGGGCGTTCAGACAAAGTGTCATTGAGATCAAACACTGCTTCTACCGGGCTACGTCCGGCCATTTCGGCAACGACATAATTCACTCTCTGCAGATTCTTGTGGTAAATGGGCTGGTCAGCTTTAAGGGTAGTGGCGGTTCCTATTTCACTTAATGGAATCAGTTCTCCACGCTCGGTTTTTACCCGCAATACCAATAAATCGGGTATTGATGATCGCAGTGCACGAGGTAATTGCAGCATAATCTCCAGTGGTTGACGCTCACTGTCGATATGAACAATACCAACGCTTTGTCCCGCAACAGCAGTACGCAGCGTTTCTGCAACTTGTGCAACGCTAACACCGGACAGGGCGGCTTTCTCCCGATTTAATTGAAAATGTACCTTGTCATGTGGTGCCTCAGAAAAATCATCCACATCAACCACACCTTCCGTGTTTTCCATATCGGCCCGGATGCGTTTAGAAATAGCCACTAAACGATCAATATCAGCTTCAGGTGGACCATAGATCTCAGCAACCAAACTCGAAAGCACGGGCGGCCCGGGCGGAATTTCTACGATCTTGAGGTTGGCGCCGTATTGCTTACCCAATCGTTCTATATCGGGTCGAATACGCAAGGCAATTTCGTGCGATTGTTGTTCACGGCTATCTTTAGGTAATAAATTGATTCTTACTTCACCCAGATGCCCTCCGTTGCGCAAATAATATTGGCGCACCATGCCGTTAAAATCCATGGGAGAGGCCAAACCGGTATAGATCTGATAATCAGTGACTTCATTGACGGTGGCAAGATAACTTCCCAGCGCGCGCGCGACTTCATCCGTTTGTTCCAGTGCCGAGCCGCGGGGCATATCGATCATGATTTGTAATTCATTTTTATTGTCAAATGGCAATAACTTGAGTGGAACCGCGCGGGTAACGGCCAACATCACGGAGCCGATAAAAGCAAGCAATACAATCAGCAAAAATAATTTTGCACGTGCAGAAGTCTCCAGCAATGGCGACAGTGCGGCACAATAAGCTCGATAGATAAAAGTTTGTTTGAACTCCAAAGATGTTTCATGACTTTGTTGCTGATGATAGTCGCTCCGCAGTAATTTATAACTTGCCCAGGGTGTAATGGTAAAGGCAACGATGAGCGAAACAATCATGGCTATTGGAACATTAAATGCCATTGGTGCCATATAGGGTCCCATCATGCCCGTGATAAAAAACATGGGCAGAAAAGACACGATCACGGTAAATGTCGCCAGTATAGTTGGCGGCCTGACTTCATCGATAGCTGTCAATAACGCGTCTAGCGGCGATTCTTTACCCAATTTATAATGCCTGTGAATATTCTCGACATCTACGATGGGATCATCGACCAACAAACCCAACGATAGAATCAAAGCGAACAACGTAACACGGTTAATGGTGTAACCAGTGATGTAATCCAATAATAAAGTAAGTGCCAACGTCATTGGCACAGCAATGGAAACAATAAAAGCTTCTTTCAAACCCAACGAGAAAGCCAGTAGCGCAACAATAATCACGATAGCAAAACATAAGTGCTTAACCAGTTCGTTGACTTTGTGATTGGCAGTTTCACCGTAATCGCGCGTGATGCTCAGCAGAATATCCTTGGGAATGAGCGTGCCATGCATTTTTTCTGCGTTCGTAATCACGGCCTCGGCGACATTAACAGCATTACTGCCTTTTCGTTTGGAAACAGCAATGGTCACCATCTGACGTTCTTGCCCGGCGTGCGGTTTGATACCTGTAGCATTACCAATCGTGGGCATGTGTTCAACCGCCGGGCCAAAACCAATGCGGGTATAATGATTCACATCTGCGGGGCCATCTGTAATATGTGCTACGTCACGTAGGTAAACTGGGCGACCAGCAACACTTTTAATGATGGCGGCCCCCACTTCTGCCGTAGAGCTGAAATGCGGGCCTGCTTCCAGAAAGATTTCGCGATTGTCACGTTTAAAGCTGCCCACTTGCAGATTGACATTGGCATGTGTGAGTGCCTGAGTGATTTCAGCCAAAGTGATTCCCTGTGTGGTCAGTCGTGACGGATCGACATAAACCGAAACCCGACGCTGTTCACCACCAACCACCCAACTCTTGCCGACATCGCGAACACTTCTCAGGGAAACAATCAGCTCGTCGGCAACACGCCGTAGTGCCATGGAATCATAATCGTTATTTTGCGCTGACAAAGTCATCAAAACGATAGGAACATTATCGATTTCAACAGGCATAACTTTCCAATGACTAACGCCGGGTGGAATAATATCCTGGTTAGCCAAGATTTTATCCCAGGTTTTGATTAAGCTATTGTTGGAGTCTTCACCAACGAAATAACGTACGGTAACAACCGCTGTACCGGGTTTAGAGACGGAATACACATATTCCACCCCTTGGATTTGCTTGAGTAAAACTTCCAATGGCGTAACCGCAAGTTTCTCAACTTCTTCACTTGAAGCGCCCGGATATTCAATCAGTACATCCATAACCGGCACCACGATCTGTGGATCTTCTTCCCGTGGAGTCAGGATGAGCGCTACGGCACCAGCCAGTAGCGAAATAACTAAAAACAGAATGGAGAGCTGTGAAGTGGTGAAAACCCTGACAATCTTTGTCGTCAAACTATGGTGAGAGCTATGCTCTTGAGGGGAGCTCATTATTGCGCCTGCTGTGGATGGGTGATGATCGTTTCACCAGCGCGTAAACCAGAAATCACTTCAATCAGGTCACCAAAAATTTTAGCGGTTCTGATATGTCGTATCTGTAGCTGACCTTCTGACAATACCTGAACAACTTCTAGTTGACCGATATGTTGAACCGCGCTAACAGGTATCAATAGTGTTTCATGCTGTTCACAGGCTTGTTCCAACCAACCAAAATACCCCGGCTTCAAGTCTTTAATGGCAGGTAATGCGATTTTTATCAACTGAGTATGAGTTTGTGAGTCAATTTCCGGGCTGATTTCATTAATCTGACCACTGATTCTTTGCTCCAAAACATCAATATGTACGGTAACGTTCATGCCAATATGGTAACGGCTCGCACAATTACTAGGCACGTCCACTTCAAGCCGCAATCCTTGGGGTAGTTGCATAGTCACTATGGGCACACCAGGCAATCCCATATCACCGGGTTGTTTCAGGCGTTTAACCACGATACCGTCAAAAGGGGCTAATAATAAAGTGTCCTCAAGATGAGTTCTAACTTCACGAACAGCATTGGTTGCCTGGTTGACACGAGCTTGCGTTTCTTTTACTCGCGCGGTCACAGCATCAAAATTTTCACGTGTCGCTGCTTCTTTGCTATACAAGCTACGAATCCTTTGTTCATCCGCTTTTGCACGATTCGCTTCGGCAGTTGCACCCGATAGCGCGGCAAGCGCTATTTGTTCCTGAGCTTTAATCTCACGCTCATCCAAACGCGCGATGAGATCACCCTTTTTAACTGCACTGCCCGCATTTACCTTGATCTCGATAATTCGCGCAGTCATTCTAGGTGCAATGTTGGCAACGGTTCTGGATTTCACTGTACCAGGCCAAGTCAAGATATTGCCAACCTGCTGTTTTATTACAATAGCCTTGTTGCTAAAGGCTGGATTTGGCTGTTGATTTTGAGAGCTCAATCCGGGCGATACTTTACTGACAAAAGCACCCTGCATGTAAAGCAACAAAATAATCAAGACGATAATCACCGCAAGGATAGTGATCATTTTTTTCGTATTTGTGCGCCCAGTTGGTGGCATATCAATCCCTTTATTTCCAGTCGCCGATTGCTTTTTTTAATGCAGCTTCAGCATTCAGAGCATCGTAATGAGCTGCAATGGAATTCGATTGGGCTTTTTTTCTGGCAACCTCAGATTCTATATAACGAGTGATTGTGGCCACACCTGCCCGCCTTTCTTCATTAACCAGCCTAAAAGCTTCACTGGCTGCGCGTACCGATGCTTCGGTGACACGTAATCGCGCTAAAGCCTCTTCAAGTTTTAAAAATGCAATTTTTACTTCTTGCTCAACAGCCAATTTGGTTTTTCGTTCCGTTTCGCGTACTTCTGCCAATTTTCGCTCAGCAGCATTGATGCGTTGTTTAATGTTAAATCCCGAAAACAGATTCATTTCGACAGCAACACCGACGGTAACATTATCCTTTTGACCGGAAAATCCCGGATGTTGACTATTTTGACCATAGCTGACAAAAGCATCCACTTTGGGTAGATGAGCGCCCTGCTCGACTTTTAATTGGTGCTCTTTGATTTTTAGTTGTTTGGCAACCGCTTTGATTTCTGGACGCGCCGTCATAGCGAGATCAAGCAAGTCGTTAAATGAGGCCGTCAGTCTAGGTTTGGTGAGTATTGAAGAAGGCGCTGAAATTGCAAATGTGTGATTACTTGGAATCCCTAATAAATTAGCAATGCTGGTTTTAGATAGCTCAATACCATTGGTCGCTCTGATTTCAGCATCTTGCGTTTCTGCCAATTTCACTTCCAGCGATAACACGTCCGATTTTAAGGTAGTCCCCGCTTCATATCTGAGTTTTGTCTGATTTAACTCACTGGTAATGGCGATCATGGAATCTCGCGCAATTTTCTGTGCTTCTAGTGCAGCAAGATAAGCATAATAAGAAGTTGTCACAGCTTCTATTAAGGCATTATGTACTGCTGAACGCTCAAACTCGGCCGCACTTATCCCCAATTCAGCGGCTTTACTTTGGTGATAATCTTGTCCACCGCGAAAGAGCGATAACTTTCCAATGATTTCAGGGCGAAAATTTTGTCGATGCCCGGGGTTATTAATATCTAGAATTGAATCCGCACTAAATTCTCGTTGCGACACCACCATAGAAAAAACTTGTGCGGGATTGTTTGAATCCTCATAACTGGCTCTAGCGGTTACTTGTGGATAAAACGCAGACAAAACAATGCCGAGCTGAGCTTCAGCATGGCTGATGCGTTCTATCGCGATTTGCAAATCTGGATTGTTAGTCAATGCATGATCGACAGCCTGTTTCAGAGTAAACGTCTGCGTAGCTAACTTTTCCTGCGTTAATTGTGTCATGACATTGTTAGGAGCGCGATCGGCGCCTAACGACAAATTCGATAACAAAAGTATCAGTAGCAGACTAAACGCCAATCTGGTTCTAGTTATTTCCCGCATATCTTCACGCATGCTTAGCAGGCTTAAAAAATTCTCGGTCATCCCATAAATAATGGCAGAGATAATGATTAAAAGAATATGCTTTCGTGGCCCTCATATGCTTTGCAGTAAGAGATGGAACAATAAATGGCGCCTTTAATTGGCCAAGATAAAGTGTTTCAACTGCTTATCCTCATTAGAAAGCGCTTCCTGGCTTAATGCCGATTTTTTTAAGAATCATGGCCATTGGACAAAATCCGGTAAATGCCGACTGCAACAAATTAGTACCCACAAAAGCAGTAAACCACAGCCAGTTCACGGAATGAAAATGCGCCAACAATAAACTAATCAGGATAAAACTACCGGCAATCGCCAATACTGCTTTATCAATAGTCATTTTATTCTCCTTTTTCTTTTAATCGAGTGACGCCCAATAGTTTGAGCGCTAACTTTTCATAATAAGGTTCGCTTACGCCTTTACGTATTTTGTGCATGAAATATTTCTCAAAACCAACTTTGGCCAGATGTACCCATTTACCTTCTGATGACCAGGTAGTGTTACGAGGTGGAATTTGCGGCATAGCAAGGAAAGCCACCCCAGAATCACCAAAATCAGCCAAACACAAAGCATTCCATGTTGCTTTGTGTGTTGGTTCCTGACCAGCTAATTCTTCAGCAATATTGTGCGCAGTGGCCGTTACCATTGATTCAATCATAAAGCCAGTTTTCGGCGCACCAACCGGCAATGGTGTCTTTTCAACAGGTGGAATAGCAATACAGACACCGACAGAATAGATATTTTTGAATGTCGTGTTACGTTGATATTCATCCACTAAAACAAAGCCACGTGCATTAACCAAGCCTTCTGCATTGACATGCCGTACTGCATCAACACCTGTAAATGCAGGCAGCATCATTGAATGTATAAAAGGTAGTTCATGCTTCTTCTTATCTTTACCCTCTTCATCGACCTCAGTGGCGAAAATCAAGCCTGGTTCTATTTTGTCGATCTTGGCATTTGTTATCCATTTAATTGTTTTATCGCGTAAAGCGCTTTCCAGTATTCCTTTGGTATCGCCGACTCCCCCCAATCCCAAATGACCAATATAAGGCTCAGAGGTAATAAAAGTCATCGGCACTTTATTTCGGATTTTTCTTTTACGTAATTCCGTTTCAAGAACCATCAGGTATTCATAGGCTGGCCCAAAGCACGATGCTCCTTGAACCGCACCGACAACAACCGGACCGGGGTTTTCCATAAATTGATCGAGATCTTCTGCCGCAATAGCTGCATGATCGACATGACAAACTGATGAAGTATAACCATCTGGACCTAGACCGGGAATTTCATCAAATGCCAAGCGCGGTCCAGTGGCAATAATCAGGAAATCGTAGCTTATAATCGAGTGGTCATCTAATTGAATTTGATTATTAACCGGATCAACTTTTTTTGCTGGTTTTTGAATGAATTCAATACCCTTCTTTTCCATTATTGGCGCTAATTCAATCTTCAGATCCTCCGGTTTGCGCCATTTGGGTGGAATCCAAGGATTTGATGGGACAAAATGAAAGGTAGGCGTATCGGAAACGACGGTGACATCATGTTTTTTACCAACCATTTCTTTCATTTCGAAAGCCATTGGTACACCACCAATGCCTGCACCTAAAATTACGATACGAGCCATGATACTCTCCTCATTTGAATAGCTATTATTGTCGGTTTTACCTCACACAACTAACTACAAAGGTGAATAAGCATATTTAATTTTATATATACCATACACCGATTACACGCTAGTTAGTTAGCTTTACAGCTCTTTATCCTCTTTTGCTCTTTTGAAATTTGTAGATTAAAAATTGATGAATTTAGCATCCGCTCGAGAAATATTTTGATGCAGATCGCTCATTCCTCCAAAGGAAGCGCTATTTATCAGCATATCTTCACTGATGGAGCGTACTTCAGCACATGGTTTACATACGAGCACCTTAGCATTCACATTGGAAAACACTTCAGCAAACTTCGCCGGTGGGCCAAAAGGAATCATTTTCTGATGAGTTCCATCAACAGCGATAGTGACTGCATCATGAAATAACATCATCATGACTGTATCTCCTGCTTGTAAGGCAGAAGCAGCAAAAACGAACGGTAACGCAGCTCGTGTAACATCGGTTGGACCCCACGTCGTAGAAATAACGTAATGCATCTTATCTCCTAATTTAGTAATAGTATTCAAATAAACTCTGAGTACAATCCATTGCAACTCTATAAAGAATTTTTTCTGATAGGAAAAAACATTCTTCCTTCTTTCTTAGCCATTTATTTTTTATTCATACACCAAGATTAACATTACCATATTATATATCTTATGAATATATTTCTGGATCTTCTAGATATATCAACCATACGCGAGTACCATCCATGACAGACTCTCTGATTTGATAAACATGACCTTGTCAGTCATTCACGCTTCAAGCTACTAAAGAAACGCTCAATCAAGGAATTAATGCTCCTATGTGTGATAAAAAAAATTTCCTTTTTGCTCATTGAGCAAACCATCTTAAACTAACAAAACAGTAGTAAAAAATCTAAATTGGCATAATCAGATTTTCAAGAAAACTCCAGTATGCTGGATTTGGCCGTCTTATACACCACAATCACTTAGAACCAAGCAAAAGACCTTAAAATAATTTTTATCCACAAAATCTGTGGATAACTTTGTTAGTAATTTGTAAATCAAGCAGCTTAATATCTGTATTTTTAGGGTTTTTTCTAAACCTGATTAATTACCCGTCATTATTAGCTCTTATATATCAATGACTTATTTTTAATGGATGATTTTTATGAATAAATTTTAAATTATTCATAAATCATACTGACACTGTGGATTATTTAAATTGTCAAGAAGAAAATAATAATTTTAGATAGTCCTTTTAAGAGTTTTATTTCTTAAGGATTTCTTGCTACAGAGATCGTGTAATTTCACCATATTTTCGATGCAATGGTTCTCTTTATGGTTGCATACCTGAAAAAAAAGCTAAGTTCTATGATTTCCTAATCGCTCCGATTAATTTCTGAGGACATCAGCTCGAATCCAAAACAATAAATGCGCTTCCGGAAATTTAGAACGCTTCACTTAGCGCTTTTGATATAATTTCACAAATAGTAATGAGCATAAATATCTCAATGAAAACCGATAAAGAGCTAAAAGAAAACAATCCAGAGTTGTATAAAGTAGCGCGCCAAGGTGGAACTGAAAGGCCTCATTCGAGTGATTTATTACATATCGACAAAAAGGGTGTATTTCACTGTGCAATATGCGATGCAAGTTTATTTAGTTCAGATACTCAATTTGACTCAGGATCAGGTTGGCCTTCATTTACAGATCCAATCAACCAAGAATCCGTAAAACTTACTGCAGACCACAGTCACGGTATGCATCGCACGGAAGTGCGTTGCGCAAACTGTGATGCGCATTTAGGTCATGTTTTCCCAGATGGCCCTAAAAGAAAAGAGAAAGATTCTGGAGCTTTGGAACGACACGATCGATACTGCATCAATGGCATTTGCCTCGATTTGCAAAATAACTAAACCATAAAATGTCAATTTATAAAAAAGTAGTTTTAGCAGGTGGGTGTTTCTGGGGCTTAGAAGATTTGCTTCGTAGGCAACCCGGAGTAATGAATACGGAAGTTGGGTATACCGGTGGACAAAACGATAATCCTACTTACCACAATCATCCTGGGCATGCAGAAGCTGTTGAAATTACATACGATCCAGAAAAAACCAGCTATAAAAATATTTTGGATTTTTTCTTTCAAATCCATAACCCAACGACACTTAACCGCCAAGGCAACGACCGAGGAACTTCCTACCGTTCTGCGATATTCTATGCAAATGATGAAGAAAAAGCTGTTGCCGAAGAAATAATTAATATTGTAAACAAATCGGCACGATGGCCGGATCCTGTTGTCACGACACTTGAACCGTATACACCTTTCTGGTCTGCAGAGGACTATCATCAAGATTACCTAGAACGAAATCCTGGTGGATATACATGTCACTCTATTTATTTTGACAGTTATCTTAAAAAAAATTAGGGGCAATCTGAAGAGAGATTTTCTAAATAGAGCGTTTTCTTTAGATTTTGATGATCATCATGTGCATTCAAGCAGCGTAAATATCAACATCACCACTAGGAATTCCAGCATAGTGGTCCACTATGCTGGAATTCCTAGCATCTAGCGATGGCAAACTTACAAAGTAGCTAAAAAAACCACGAGATCTGCTTTTTCTTTTTCAGTCAAGCGTATTTTGAAACGTTGATCATAGAAATCAATAACTGCTTTCAGATCTTTTGCTGAACCATCATGAAAATACGGTGGACGTGATGCAACAGAACGCAATATTGGCCCTTTGAAACGACCAATATCCTTCCATTTGCCTGTTAGTAATGCACGACCCGGATCAGTAGTTTGCATAATTTCTCCAGTTATTTTTTTTCTTAATGTATACAAAGGCATATCAGGTGTGCGACGCGATGCATCCGCAATACCGATATTCAGCGGCATGGGAGTTGAGTGATTACCCGAGTTCGGTGTGTTATGGCATGTAGTGCAAGTACCTTTCAATACAGCGATATTCAGATCATCATTGATACCGGCAACGCCACTAATTTGAATCACCTTATTATTAAATAAAGCTTGGCCACGTGCAATTGCACCGCGTGCTCTTTCTGTTTGATTAGTTGCACGGCTAGAATAACGTTCCCAAGTATTGTATAAAGACATAACGTTGGAATCGAAGGATTCACGAGTCCGATAATCCCCAACCAAAGTATCATTAATACCAAAATAATAATCTTGGGTCATCAAAAAACCAGGCCCACCATTCACTCTATTTCTCGTCAAACTTCCTGCGTTATTATCGATTATTTGTGCTGTAAATAACCCCATTTCAAAATTTACGATTTCGATTCGCTCTGCCTCGGTAAGATCGGCTAAAGCTTCAGCATGACCTCGTGTTGCATGATTGGCTTGTGTCGATAAATCAAAAGCTACCGGTGAAAAGCAAGTCGTTGTACCAAAAATACAATCCGTAGAAGTATCGCTCCGAGTTGTTTCACGTCCATCCCACATCACCGCACTAAGAAACTTTAGATTCGTAGTTGGCATGGGTCTTCGAAACAACGATAATTCATTTGCATGGGCAAAACCATACGGATCATCGATTGCAATCAATTCAAACTCAGCATTCGCTGGTATACCTATACCAACACGTATATTGGCTTTGTTCAACAGCATGCTATAAGCCTGGCGGCGTTTCTCAATAGTCGAGACATCAGCATTCGGAGAATTGGCCCCGTCTACCAAGCGAAATAGCGGATCTAGACCGGCTGTTTGGTCAAAACGTTTTTGGGTTCCTTTCGGTGTAATCGCCCAGCCTTCCGTAGGAACATGGCAAGTAGCGCATGTTCTGTCGTTAGTACCCATTTTTTTAAAAAAGGCATTGTTAAAATCAATAAACCCATGAGCGCTAATAGTTTTATCAATACCATGACGATTGATTGCTGAAACACTAGATGCGTTTTCAGCAGCAATAGACAGGATGGGGAGTGTAATCAATAATACGATGATTACAAGCAATTTACGAAAATATTGATTCATATTTTATTTCTTATCTAATTAATTATTAAAAAATATAGCAACCGTTACCTTCCCAATCAATTACGATAAACGGACGGGTGTTTTTCAAATAGAAAAATGTGCTACTCAACTTTAAATGAGGTCATCATACCGGCAGTAATGTGATCGTTTACGTGACAGTGATACATCCAACTCCCGGATACATCGGGACGCATATCGAGTGTTTTAGTCGCCGCGGGCAATACTTCAGTAACATCCACCCGATTGCCATTGTGTAGCAGCGTTGCACCATGCCAATGCGGTGAGTGAAGATCGACCTCTGTTCCTAATCCCAGGATATACCAACGCACGCGTTCCCCCTTCCTCATGATGTAACCGATGTTATTGTCGTAGACGTAACCATTGATGCCATGCATAAGATTGCTTTCCTGAAAATCCTCATCCGATGGATCACAGATACCACTGCAAGAAGGTAAATTAGCTTCAAGATAGAGACTGGCATTTTCATCAAACACTGAAAATAGCGAAAAAAATTCACGATCCACATCACTGGGTTTTCTAGTAGCAGTCTCAAAGCCCTTTTTTGTGATGACGATAGGCCCAATCAATCCGGCATTGGTATCGGCAGGTTCATTGTTGTGGCTGTGATAAATCCAAACAATGGAAGACGGATCATTAGGCCCTGGCCCTGCACGTTCCGGCACTTCCCATTGATAAGTGTACTGACCGCCCGGCGCCACCAACCCTTCGGTATGTGGCACACCTTCATGCGCTTTGGTATACAACACTCCATGTGGATGTATACTAGTCGGAAAGCGTGTGTTGTTTTTGAAATGTACGGTAATTTTATCACCGACTGCGGCCCGAATGACCGGGCCGAGAATGCCCATATGTGCTTCTTCAGAACCACGTTGTTTAAATCCTGCAAAGCCTTCATTGTATTCACGATAAATTGCTTTTAAGTAACGCCTTCCAATTCCCTGCTCGACAAAAACGCGTTGCTCCGCAGTAAATTCGGTATTAGTCATCGGATTGATTGGGAAGGACGGTGCATAATCCCAATGCACTTCATCCGCCGCGATCCAATAAACTCGATCCACATTAGCCAATATGGATGTATGAATCAATCCGACCAACACAGTGATAATGAACGAACAACCTACTTTCCTCCAAGACATCCAATGCCCTCCTCATACTGACAAACGAAATTCCAATCACCTTTGAAGATCATTTCACTATTCTATGAAGTTTTTCTATTCGGCGTTAATTGATAGCCAAAGAATGGTGGTAACTGGTGGTGTGTGATTTAAGCTAGTAGAGCTCGCTTACTGAATCATTCCAGAAGGTAATTTGCCGTAATTTCCGGACAAATTACCTTGGATTTTTAGATCAATTGCCCTTGGTATTGTGAAAGAACATCATCAATCACTGCTTTAGCAGCAACTGCTCGCTCCGAATCCGTTGTTTGAATGGCATGCTTCAAATTACGAATGGCATTTTCTATTTTCACACGGCGCAATGTATCTAAGCGCAATTCCAAATCAGGTAGAAAGCTACTGGCATACAAGTCGATGGCTTCCACTGCTATCAGCGCTTGACTTTTATCCGTTGAGAATGTTGCTGCAATCTGATTAATACTGCGGTTTATTTGCCCAATCATGCCCTTGCTGATATCACTGACGATTTCATCTGCCGAAACAGTAGCTAGATCGCCAATTAGTTGTGCCTTAATACGATTACTACCGGACGGATTGTCTTGCGCGATAAATCCTTCAATAATGCGATAGAAATATTCGCCTTCAACTTGAGCTTCTCGTGCATCAGCAACATCGGCATCACGATTGCCAATGATTCCTTCAACTTCACGTAAAACGCCAATCAGATAAGTTCTGACTAATGGAACAACAATGCCTTCGCGCGCGATCGATACATCCAAATGATTCTCTTCACTTGTTTTTGCGAGCGCTTGCTTACCATATTCAAAAGCCTGCAGAATTTGGTAATCCAAATCAGGATCCCGGCCATCTTGTAACGATTTTTTATCACTCGTGAGCACTTTGTTTAAACGTGAAGCTGTACCACTAATAGCCTGAAAAGCTGAATAAGCCCTATCCCACTCCAGAATCAATTGATCCGCAGAAAGATTATCAAACTGATTGACTACTAACGTCGTTCTATCATAGACCGCAATAGCAAAAACGCGCTGCAATGACTTATCGATGATTTGCGCGGCTAATGGCACATCAATCTGATTTTTGATTGAATTGATGGCGGACAATACATCGCTATCAACCGATAAACCATATATTTGGTCGACAATTTTTGTCAATTCTTGTAAATTACCTTGATAAGCGGCTTCAATAGCCCCCCCATCAACGGTCGCTTGTCTGCGTAATTCACCGATCGTTTGAAAGCTTTTAACAGCCTCATCGATGATAGTCGTAGTCGTTGAAGTTTCGTATTTTGCAACTTTCAACATACCTTCATAATTAGTCAGAATGGCGGTAATTGCGTCACGTGCTTGCGTAGATTTCTCAACGCTGTTTTCACTACTGGCTACTTGCAAGTTATTAAGTTCTGTTTCAAGATCCGTTCGTACCGCAGCACCTAAACGTAATTCAATGTCTGGAAACATCATCTTGGCGAAATAAACTGCACCAGCGGCTTCAGCCATGGCTTGCGGACGATCACTGCCAACAGCACTCGCTTGCCCTGTCATTTCTGCTTTAACCCGACCGATCAATCCCTTACTTAATTCACTCACAAAAGTATCTGCATCAATTTCCGATAATCTACCAGTCAAACGAGATTTCAAAAATGCACTTCCTGCCGGGTTATCACGTGCAATGAGCGATTCGATGATGCGATAAAAAATTTCCCCCTCTTTTAATGCTTCGCGCGCTTCATCGGCATCAGCATCGCGATTACTTATAACTCCGGATACTTCACGTAATACACCGATATAATATGCACGTGCTAATGACATACGAATGCCATACCGTTCCACTTGCAAAGTGGCAAAATCTTCATTTGGATTACTTTTATTCAAAGCTGCTTTGACTCTGGCAAATGAGTTTTTAATCGCCACATCCAAGCCTGGATTAGTACCCGCTTCAAGTGCTTTTTTATCAGCAGTGAGCACTTGATTCTCTCTTGCAACAGTTTTTTCGATTGCCACAAAAGCTGCTTCCGCTTGTAAAAGTAGCTGCATCAAAGTATCCGAGCTGCTCGTATTGAATTCATCGCGGATAGCCGTAATGCGATTCCATATCGATTGATAAAAAACACGCTGCAGAGTTTTATCGACAACTTGCGCTGCTAATGCTGGATCTTTACTATTCTTAATATCTTCAATCGCCACTTGAATGTCTTTGTCTAATTCAAGATTATTCGCTTCGTCAATCTCCATTGCCAAGTTTTGTAATGCGCCTGTATACGCATTTGCAATCGCCCCACCATTGATCGGAGATTCTTGACGTAAATTTCCTATGGTTTGGAAAGCAACAACAGCGGCTTGGATCTCTGTAACACTTGCAGTTGCTGCTAAAACACCGCTACCACTGCAAGCAAAAAACATCATAAAACCCATAATCGCTATATTCTTCATCTTGACTACGAGTTGATTGAATAAATACATTCTCCTTAATCTCCTTAAAATAATAGATAAGAAAGCTAATGATAATCATTATTGTTTAGTTTTTCAAGGATTGTAGTAAAAGAAAAAATAATCTGGATATATGAAATGGAAATGGAGCCAAGTGTTTTATCTTTGATCCATTTCAAAACATCATGGCATTAAACAGCTAGTTATATGATAGATTTTAGCAAATGATCTAAGTTACCCAAAAGCGAATGAGCATTCCCTCAGAATACTGGTTGCATCACATGTACTTTTATGTATTGTTATTTACAATCCACTATATCAATGGAATATTAGTCATCGATCGAAACTTCAAGGTCAACTACACTCGAAAAATCAATCACTTCGCATTTTTCTTTCTCCCGACACTACTATCATTATTAGTCGTTGAATATCCATACAGTGCAGTCACATTTATTATGGATATGGTATGCGCATTTATATTTCTGACATTTTTCATAGCGCCATTGCGAAATAGATTTAGGCTACTTCAGGTGATGTTTTGTTCGTTTGATAGACCCGAGGATAGGCCGTTTACACTGGTATGGCTGTACACACAATTTATTGCTAGCTATTTAGTACTCATTCCATTACTGATCTACTTCGAGAATCACGGTATGCTACCACTCCTGATGATTATTATTATAGTCAACGGGATAGGCGATGGCCTCGCAGAACCAATTGGCATAAGATTTGGAAAACGAAAATATACAACTTATGCGCTTTTTACTAAGGAAAAATATGTTCGGAGTTATGCGGGCAGCGCTTGTGTATTTGTAACCGCTTTTATCACAATCTTAGCATTTCATCCCTATTTCAACGCAATTCAATTGATAGTCGCGCTACTCACAATCCCCATTCTAATGACTTTGGCAGAAGCCTTTTCTCCGCATACTTGGGATAGCCCATTCATATACGCCGTAGGTGGTATTTCACTAATTGGTATTTTTTTGTTTTTGTAATTTGCACGGTTAAAGCAGAAAGTTTTGGAAAATGCAAAAGAGCCTCATACATCCCAATTTCATCATATAAATTTACCCGTTATTTATACTTTCGGGCTCCATAAAAATCAGCGTGCCTCACTAGTCGAGTTAGAGCCCGTCGGTCCAAAGGATTATCTAATAAATTTAGTCCTGATCAAATACTAATGGTCGTTTTTTATGTGCTTGGGTGTTTCTCGCTAGAGCCAATGCTAAATCCGTTGCAGCAGGCTTTTGAATCTGCCAGACTACATAATGCTCCGCGCGCAAATCGGCAAGTAATTAAATCCGAAAAAGATTAAACCAAACATGGCAAAAGAAAAACTATCTCGCTCCCGTGAACTAGCATCTAAAGTAATTTTTGCTGCTTTACAAATTCTGAGTGAAATGGGTGGGCAAGCTCCTGGCAGAGAAGTGATTTCTCAGGTTGAGAAGCGTGTAATACTTGACGACTGGGCTAAAGCAACCTATGAAAAATTAGGATATATTCGCTGGCAGTCTATGCTTCACTTCTTTAGCATTGACTGTATTAAAGCGGGGTATCTGGTAAAGAAAAAGGGGACTTGGTATCTAACTCCAGAGGGTGAGAGCGCACTGATGCTTTCTTTGCTAACGAAATGTCGGCGTCTGATTTCGGCTATATGCTCCATTGATATCACTCCGGGGTTCTCCGACTAAATGTCGGATTTTCTCATCCATAGGGTGGAAACTTTTCAATATTGATTTCACCCTTTCCCTGGTAATTTTTGCATGTTGATTGACAGCCAGATAATGGTCGCGGCCAAGTTGGCTAATTTTTTAAAATAAATTTTGTACTAAATTTGTTTGTCTATCGAGGGATAGAATTGGAAGCCAGTGAATAAAAACGCTTAATGATTAATTACTTGCATTAATGATTTACACCAGAGTTTGGTACATCAAGTATGCACTTTTTATTTTTTTAACTGAAATAGTGGGCAACAGACTAATAATGGCTTGATAACGCTCGAACAGAAAAGCCACGCGTTCAGCTTCGGAAGCAAAGTTTTTCTTGCCATACGCTGCATCCACGGCACGATCTAGAGCCTGATGCGCGCGAACCAATTCCGGCGGCATAGCCAACGGGTCGTACAAATCGGCCAGGGTCGAATCAGGAAACTGGGCGCGGGCATCCAGCACCGCCTGCGCGGTGGTTTCGATGGTTTTTCGTTGTGTATCGGTTGGCTCCGGCCAGGGGAAGTTGTTGTAGACGATGCCAACGGAATAACGGTAATCGCTTTTCAATCGCCCGCATACGGTACGCATCCAGGCGTTGTGCATGGTAGAAGTGATGATGCCGAAGTGATAGAGGGTAGCGTTGGGAATGGAATATACTAAATTACTGACAATGACTTCTGGCAGCAAATATCCAATTGGCACATACAGTCTATTCTCGGAAGAAACACTGGGAACAAGTAAATAGGGTTCTGTCGGTTGGCGAATTTTCTGAAATAGTGTGGGTGTGACTGCATCTTTTTTTGTTTGCGCATCCTTGCTGGCAAGACGCATAGTTCTTACGGCTTCTACGCGCTGCATTACTTGTGGCATGGTACGTAGCTCCGCAGGTGAGATATCAACCAGCCACAAGCACCAGCGGGGAATATTATTGATAAATTCATCAGCTCCGATGAATGGACGAATCCACTTTTCAGCTTGAGGCTCGACTATTAATAATTCATGCTTTTCTTCGTCACTCAATAGCAAGTTGCCGCCGTCAGCGGGTTTGCTACCGTTGATCATTTTCGGCACATCGCAAATTGAATAGGTGCGGTTCTCAAGAGCTACGTTTGGGGCATCCACCAAATAGGGATTGATATTATTTGCTGGGATTGCGTGTGGTTCGCCTTGAATATCAGCGTATTCAAAGATTATTTTCTTTGCAGCTTTTTGCAAAGAAAATCCAATAATGACGCAATGCACGGCGGCTTTGCCTTTCGCTTCGCTCATCCATTGAAACGTGCGGTGGGCAAAATGAAGTTGTACGCCGCGCCGGAGCAAGTCCGGCCACAGCACGCCGACTTGCTCGCCCTGGATGATGGAATTGGTCGAGACGAAGGCTGCTGAAATCCCCCCTGGCCCCCCTTTTTCAAAGAGGGGAATCGAGGTGTGTGCGTTCAAGTTGCTACTCTCAACTTCCCCCTTTGTAAAAGGGGGATCGAGGGGGATTTGCGTCATGTAATCTGTGGCCTTGCGATACCAGCAAGCCACATAATCCAACAATCCGGAACTCCTGGTATCGTGGAAAATGGTAGCTACGTCAGCGCGTTGTGCATCGTTTAAATAAGTTTTTCCAATAAACGGCGGATTCCCCATCACAAAACTGCATTGCGCCGCCGGAATAACCGCATTCCAATCCAGCCGTAATGCATTGCCATGCACGATGTGCGCGGATTTGGCCAGCGGCAGGCGGACGAAGTATTGGCCGAATTCTTCCGAGACTTGCGCGTTCATCTGGTGGTCGGTGAGCCACAAAGCGACTTGTGCGATTTGTACCGGGAATTCTTCGATTTCGATGCCGTGGAACTGATCGACATCGACCTGAATAATACTGGTGATATCCAGCATTTGCTGGCCGCTGTCGTGCAGTGTGCGCAGCACTTTGAGTTCAAGCTGACGCAGTTCGCGATAGGCGATGACGAGGAAATTGCCGCAGCCGCACGCCGGATCGAGAAATTTCAGATTGGCCAGCTTGCTATGAAAGCCTTGCAGGCGCTTGGTGTTGTTTTTGATTTTGTCGAACTCAGCGTGCAGTTCGTCGAGAAACAGCGGGCGGATCAGCTTGAGGATGTTTTCCTCGGTGGTGTAGTGCGCGCCGAGATTGCGTCGGGCGTTTGGAGTTTCATCCATGATGTTCTGGAATAAGGAACCGAAAATCGCCGGAGAAATACCGCTCCAATCCAGTGCACAGCAATACAACAGTGCGGCACGCATGTCGCTGTCGAAGCTGGCGAACGGCAGGTGTTCTTCAAATAATTTTCCGTTGATATACGGAAAATGCGCCAGGGTATCATCCAGGTTTCTTAGCCGCGCAGTTTCCGGCGTATTCAGGATTTCAAACAATTGCGAGAGCTGCGACGCCAGATCGCTGCCGTCTTCGCACGTTTTCTGTACGATGAATTCGGTAAACTGCGTGCGCTCGAAAATACCGGTGTCCTCGGCGAACAGACAGAACAGCAGGCGCACCAGATAAACTTCCAGATCACGAGGTTTATTGTTTCCATAGCCAATCTGTTTCAAGCG
This sequence comes from Nitrosomonas sp., assembly GCA_024281675.1. Classification (GTDB taxonomy): domain Bacteria; phylum Pseudomonadota; class Gammaproteobacteria; order Burkholderiales; family Nitrosomonadaceae; genus Nitrosomonas. The sequence goes on along the minus strand of JAMXAG010000020.1, from coordinate 15,424 downwards.
GTCGTGCAGTTTGGCCATGCGTTGCACCGCTTTGGCATTGACCGGGCTTTGCGGAGAAATTTTTTGCGGTTGATAACCGGCAACGAACCAGAACAGTTTGACAAATTTATGAAAATCTTTCAGCAGGAATTCGGTTTGCGTGCTTTCAATTGTGTCATACAGACGAAAGCGCGCAAAATCGCTGACCAAAATAAAACGCGGCAGTTCGTGTTCTTTCAGGCCGGGGAAATAATCGATGGCTTGCTGATAGGCGCGATCCAAATCCTTGCCGCGCGATTTATGCTCGATCAGCAGGTTGCCTTTCCATAACCAATCAATATAGCCATCTCTGTCGCCCAGTTTTTTGACTTTTTGTTCAAAACCGCCGATGCGCCGGGGACTGATGCCAAACACATGAAAAAACTCGATCCAGAAGTGCTTGGCTTCCGAATCTTCCGATTCTGCATTGGCCCATTCTCTGGAAAACGCCAGCGCGCGATCTCTGATTTCATTCCAGGCCAGTGCCATTTAATTCCTTGAATTGTGGGTCGTGTCAGTTTTGACGAAGCAGATTCTACGTTATGTTCTGAAAACAAACCAAACTTCATTTTGCAGTAAATAACATCATTGGTGATGATGACGGATTAAAAAGATATGATCGACTGCTTGCAATATCAGAGCCGAAAGCAGGGTGGCTTCTTCTTTGAAGACAAAATAGAGAATTATATGGCAGGCACCAGATCATCCTAAAACCGTTCTAGATGAATCATTAAATTACCGAAACGGCCTAAAACCGTGGCAAATGTGAGCTAAACACACGCCAGGTGGATGCGTTTAAACAATTATATTCAATAGCCTAAGCGTTATTCCCTGGACTTTTTATTGCATAAATTATACAACTCGGCGGGGCTTCATTCTTTAGAGCTTTTAATAAAAAGTACCGATCTTTAACTTCACGTTAACGCTAACACACAAAATGATCGTGCACGCGCTCGAGGGAATGGGCAAAGAAGTATTAACGGTTACCATTAGAAAGTGGAATGACATCGTGGAACTCCACTTTTCTAGTAATCAGGTACAGCAACGTGCCACGATGGGCAATATCACCCAGAATAGTAGTATTTAAAAGATGTTGGGTGTTTTGAAGGTTAAATAATTAAATACATTATAACTCGTTGATTATATTGCATTTGTGGCGGAGGCGGTGAGATTCGAACTCACGGTAGAGTCACCCCTACGGCAGTTTTCAAGACTGCTGCCTTAAACCGCTCGGCCACACCTCCGAATTGAGGCCTGTATCATACCTTTATGTCATGCAATTGACCAGCCTAAAAACAAACATCTTTGTAATAGTAACTTTGAGTTGATCTTCGGTATTTCCTTTCCATTGTAGAATGCTCAGACGATAAGATCACCTACTGACAATCGAGTGCCGCCATAATCATATTTGTGTATGCTGACAAATTACAGTTTATGTCGTGCCAGCAATTAATCGTGTTACGATTTCTATCAAATAAGGGTAGGACTATTTTGTCGGTAGGAATGTTAGTGTACAAGTATTCAATTATTTCTTGAAAGCATGGTCGCTGAATCTTCTACTCTTTAAAATTTTTCCGGTATGTTAATCTGGTTTTTCTAATCTAAAATCCTATATCTTTTCCTAGGTGGTATATGAATAATTTAATCTCAAAACTGGGTTGGTTGTCACTTTCTCTTGCTGGTGCATTTGCTTTTGGTGTCGTAGCGTTAAATCGTGGTGAATCGATTGGTGCGATTTGGATTGTCATAGCAGCGGTGTGCATATATTTGATTGCTTATCGTTTCTACAGTCTATTCATTGCGAGTCGTGTGTTGGGGCTGGATGCAACACGCATGACGCCCGCCTACAAGCATAACGATGGTTTGGATCATGTACCTACGAATAAATATGTACTATTTGGGCACCATTTCGCTGCAATTGCCGGGGCAGGACCGTTAGTTGGACCGATTTTAGCGGCGCAGATGGGGTATTTGCCCGGCATGCTGTGGTTGCTGGCTGGTGTTGTGTTCGCAGGAGCAGTGCAAGATTTCATTGTGTTATTTGTCTCGACACGACGTAATGCGCGCTCGTTGGGTGACTTGATCAAATCAGAGTTAGGGCAAATACCAGGCATGATCGCATTATTTGGTGCGTTTTTTATTATGCTGATTCTATTAGCGGTATTGTCTTTGATCGTGGTCAAAGCGTTGGCTGAATCACCCTGGGGTTTATTTACCGTTGCAGCAACAATCCCTATCGCGCTATTCATGGGTATTTATTCGCGATTTATACGTCCTTGCGCGATCGGTGAAGTTTCGTTGATTGGTTTTGTATTGTTGATGCTATCCATCATTGCGGGACAATATGTACAGGAACATCCTGTGTGGGGTGAGTTTTTTACTTTGACCGGCGAGCAATTGACTTGGTTGCTGATCGGCTACGGCTTTATCGCATCCGTGCTACCAGTTTGGCTGTTATTGGCACCACGTGATTATTTGTCGACATTTTTGAAAATTGGTACGATCGTTGGATTGGCGATTGGTGTAGTGATTGTTTCGCCGGAACTCAAAATGCCGGCATTGACACAATTTATCGACGGTTCGGGTCCGGTTTGGTCGGGTGATTTATTTCCTTTCTTGTTTGTTACCATTGCATGTGGTGCGATTTCCGGTTTTCATTCATTAATTGCTTCTGGTACGACGCCAAAAATGATTCAAAATGAAACTGATGCGCGCTTCATTGGCTATGGTGCCATGCTGATGGAGTCGTTCGTGGCCATTATGGCATTGGTTGCGGCAGCGGCATTGGAACCGGGGATTTATTTTGCAATGAACAGCCCGGGTGCAATTATCGGCACAACAGCGGAATCAGCAGCGCAAACCATTTCACAATGGGGATTTTATGTCACGCCGGAGATGATTAACCAAACAGCGCAGAATGTCGGTGAACACAGCATTATTTCCCGTACAGGTGGTGCGCCGACATTGGCGGTTGGTATGGCACAAATTTTGTCGGAAGTGATTGGTGGCACTGCAATGATGGCCTTTTGGTATCATTTTGCCATTTTGTTTGAAGCCCTATTTATTTTGACTGCGGTCGACGCGGGTACTCGCGCCGGTCGATTTATGTTACAAGACTTGCTCGGATCGTTTATTCCAGCGATGAAACGTACTGATTCGCTCGTAGCCAGTTTGATTGCCACTGCACTTTGTGTCTCGGGCTGGGGTTATTTTTTATATCAAGGTGTCGTGGATCCATTAGGCGGCATTAATACCTTATGGCCATTGTTTGGCATTTCCAACCAAATGTTAGCGGGTATCGCACTGATTTTATGTACGAGTGTGTTGTTTAAAATGAAACAAGATCGCTATGCTTGGGTTACGGTAATTCCATTGATGTGGGTCAGTGTGTGCACTTTGACTGCAGCGTGGCAGAAAATTTTCCATGATAATCCGCGTATCGGTTTTCTGGCACACGCTCAACAATACCAAGAAGCCATTGCGCAAGGGATGGTACTGGCGCCTGCTAAATCGATTGAACAAATGCAGCAAGTTGTTTTAAACGATTACGTGAATACATCATTAGCAATTTTATTTATGTTGGTGCTAATCAGCATGTTGATATTTGGCGTGAGAACCGTATTGCAGGCACGTGTAATGAACCAGCCAACGGTGCAGGAAGCGCCTTTTGAGTTGCTACCATCCCATGTGATGCCGCAAAAATAACAGGAGAAGCAGATGATATTTGAAGTGTTCAATACTGCAATAACGCGAACGAAGCAAAGCATGCGACTGATGGTGGGTGTGCCGGATTATGAAGCCTATGTGAATCATATGAAAGCAGCTCACCCAGAGCGACCAGTCATGTCGTACCCGGAGTTCTTTCGTGAGCGCCAGGAAGCACGTTATGGTGCCAAGGGAAGATTAAATCGTTGTTGTTAAAGCATTCTGGGATTGATGGTGTTATTTCTTGGTCTGTAATAAAACCAAAATAGCACCACCACCGCCATCCGATGGTTTTGCTTGATAGAAAGCCAGTACCCTAGGGTACTGCACTAGCCAATGACCGACTTGTTTTTTCAATATCGGATCACGATTGGGTGAGCTGAGTCCTTTGCCATGGATAACACGAACACACCGAAATTGGTTTTCGGTACAATTCTCCAAAAATGCAATTAATTCCTGATGAGCTGCATCGCGCGTATAACCATGTAAATCTAAATTATCTTGAATTGGCCAATAACCTCGACGTAGGCGACGAAGAGTTTGATGTGATACACCAGGTCGAGCAAAAGACCAATCATCACCCGACTCAATAGATGAAATGAAAGAGTGCTCAGAAGATAAATCTACAGAAATATTTACCGAATCGGGCCTTCGCTTCCTGGGGATTGGTGTAATCGGACGATTATCCGAAGCTATCCGATTGGAAGCGGATAGCGGCACTACATCCCGCATAGCATTGCGAAACAAAGTATTATCGCTAGTGCTATTTTGCGCTGCAGTTTTTTTTGCATCACCGTCAAAATCATTCATTTGCCACTTTGCAACTTGTTGCTATTACAGTTAAGACTGTTTCAAATGATCCAAGTATTTCTCGGCATCCAAGGCGGCCATACAGCCGGTTGCAGCACTTGTCACAGCTTGGCGGTAGATATGGTCTTGCACATCACCTGCGGCGAATACACCAGGAATGCTCGTGGCGGTTGCATTGCCTTGGTTGCCTCCGTGCGTAATGATATACCCTTTTTCCATGTTTAATTGTCCAGCAAAGATATCGGTATTGGGTTTGTGACCAATCGCAATAAACACACCGTGTAGGTTGATTGTTTGTGTGGCATTGGTTTCGGTACTTTTAATACGTATACCAGTGACACCGGATGAATCTCCTAAAACCTCATCGAGTACATGGTTGAGCACCAACTTGATGTTGCCGTTGCGAACTTTCTCCATGAGTTGATCAATCAAAATCTTTTCTGAGCGGAATTGATCGCGGCGATGTATCAATGTTACGGTACGTGCAATATTTGCGAGATAAAGCGCTTCTTGCACAGCGGTATTACCACCACCAACCACTGCAACATCCTGCTCTTTATAAAAAAACCCATCACAAGTGGCGCAACCAGAAACACCGCGCCCCATGAATTCTTCTTCTGAAGGCAAACCGAGATACTGCGCCGAAGCACCTGTTGCGATGATCAATGCATCACAGGTATAGGTTCCTTGGTCACCAGTGAGTGTAATAGGTTTTTCAGATAGTTTGACCGTATGAATATGATCGAAAATAACTTGTGTATTGAAGCGTTCAGCATGTTTCAGAAAACGTTCCATCAAATCGGGCCCTTGTACGCCCATTACATCGGCAGGCCAATTGTCGACTTCGGTGGTTGTCATTAATTGGCCACCTTGTGCTAAGCCAGTAATAAGGACAGGATTGAGGTTGGCGCGTGCTGCATAAACCGCTGCGGTATATCCTGCTGGCCCAGAGCCAAGAATGAGCAATTTGTGATGTTTGATAGTCATAATTTATTGTTGTAGATTTAATTAAGCTGAAACGATATTGTACGGGCAAAAAGGATGTTTTTTTGTGATTTATCGTTTTGCCGAGTCATTTCATGTCACTTTCTAAAGCGAAGTATGTCTGTGCTATCTATATGGCTTAATCAAGTGATTCGTCACAGATTCTTGCTGCAATATAGTGCAAAATAGATTGTTTAGAAAAATCGAACCACTCCTCAGATTCCGCATGACGGGCACCGTTGGGTGTAGTTGCAGCGTTTTCATCAGGATAAAACAACAACGTGATAATCCTGGTTTTATGATCGGTGCAATTGAATTCATAGTGCGTTTTTAATGAGTGAAACTGGCCGGGCTGTTGTTTCTCATAACTTGATAATACCCAAACTTTTCTGAAATGTTCATTCTTGTCGATAGTTTCCCAATCAACAAAATGCTTTTCCCCATGTTTTGTTCCCTGATCAATTGCAGTCCATTTTGCTTGTAAAGGTAAAGCAAAGAAGATTAGAAAAAATAGTATCAGTAATAGATTTGGCATTTTTAACAATTCCGATGAAAAATGGATTTCTTAGCGCGTTATCTCAAGCAGCTTAGGTTATGGGTACATTAGGTTTTGCGACGAAAATGCAATATACATGCAGGATGTTGTAAAAGTGTATTATTTTGCAATAAAAAAGTTTCCACTGTGGAAACTTTGGTCTATTCTTAGCGACGGGTCTGTTCAGTGCCAAGTTTTTCTTCAACCAATGTGAAATTACATATCGGCGTGCTTCGTGCACGTTTTATTATATCTGGAATAGCTGTGTTTTTTTACAGTTACAGTTAGACATATTACAAAGTTTCTTATTTTGGAAATCTTCAGAACTGATACAAACCGCTAACAACGTTATATATCTTCAACTTGGAGTTAACTATGGAAGAACTAAATCAGGCCTGGGTGATGTTGAAGCTCGGTGGCGTTATTATCGTACCGCTGGTGGCGTTAGCCATAATTGCAGTAGCAATTATGCTTGAAAAGGCTTTTATTTATTGGCGTTATGCGCGGTTGTCTAACGATTTGTTAAATCTAGTGGAAACTTATGGATTTAAATGGAATGATTTGGAAAAAATTCTTTCAGGATTGGATAAACGGCATTATTACAAACGCTTCTTCGAAGTGGTCATTTCCAATCGGCATAAACCCGCTTGGTGGACTGAATCACGCGCCGCCGATGAAGCACAAATTATTGAAGAATCTCTGGCACGCCGGCTTTGGGCGCTGGAAACGATCGTTACCGCAGCGCCATTACTAGGGTTGGTAGGAACTGTGGTTGGTATGATGCGGGCTTTCCAAGTAATCGGAAGTGAAGGCGTTGTTAATCCTACCGCAGTGACGGGTGGCGTTGCTGAAGCTTTGATTGCAACCGTGGTGGGATTGGCCATTGCGCTAGTGGCTTTGTTCGGCTTCAATTATTTTTCCCGCTTGCAGTCATTGACAATGGATGAAATGGAGCGCTTGGGTACACGATTAATCGACAATATTCGACTTGATCAGCAGAGAGATTCTCATGAGGCTTCGTAAATCACGCACTGTTTCAAAGGGTAAAATCGAAATCATCCCGATGATTGATGTTATGTTTTTTTTGCTTGCCACATTCATGTTGGCATCGTTATCGATGCAGAATCTGGATTCTCTGCAAGTCAATTTGCCTGAAGGTGAAGCGGAAAAATTGAGTGCCGAGAAACCTGTGACACTTTCACTGACCAAAGATAGCAAAATTTATATCAATCAGAAAACGGTTACGCTGGATACATTAGCCGAAACACTCAAACCGCTGCTTGCGGATTCCAAACAAAAGCTGATAGTTTCGGCTGATAACGAAGCACCACAAGGTGTTGTGGTACAGGCAATGCTTCGGGCCAGGCAAGCTGGTGTACAGCATTTTCTTATTGCTGTAAAACATAAATAATATCGGTCATATGGCGAGCTCCAGATCTCAAGAGATTCGTCTGTGGTGGCCATTACCACTAGCGGCTCTGATATGGTTGCTGATAATTTGGGCAGTAGGTTTTTTATTATCAATGCCGGAAGTCGAAATAGAAACACCTCCACCCATCGCTGCCAGTTTTATTGATCTAAATGAAACGGAAGGCGCGACAAACTCTCTGCCCGCTTCCGCACCCAGTGCTCCAACACCACCTCAAGAAAAACCTGTACCAATGGAAGTAGCACCTAAACCGGCGCAAAAAATGCCAGCTCCATCCGCTCAAAGTCCACCAACAGCGCGCCTACCGAAACCGAAAATCGCCGATAAAACCGTTAAACCCAAACCTTCACAAGAAAAAACCGCCACTAAAAAACCTGAAAAAACTACCCCAGACCAATCAGTTGATTTATCCGATTTTATTAATAAAAATCGGGCCAAACGCGGTGAGCCTGGGATTTTTGATCATCTTAATGATATGCCGCCGAATAATGCGATTCCATTATCTTCTCCGAGCGAAGCACGTATGGCCAATGTCAGGCGAAATCTGCAAACATCCGGCACGAGTGGCATATTTCAGATTCTCCGGATAGGACCCCGCACGGCTGAATTCTCATTTCGCGCATGGACAACGGGACAAAGTAATCCTCGTTTACAATACATTCAAGTAGATGCCGGTCCCGACGGTAGCGTCGAACGCGCCATTATTCGACGCATGATTCAATTGATCCGGGAATATTATAAAGAGGATTTTAATTGGGAATCTCATCGTTTGCACCGTGTGGTAGTTTTGTCTGCGCGTGAAAAAGATACCAAAGGGCTCGAAGATTTTTTGATGCGGGAGTTTTTTGTAAATTAACAGTGATTGGCTATACAACATCTGCATCTCATATAGACAGAAACCTTTGCAAAACTTAATTGTATACACCGTCAGCGCAAGTTGGACAAAATAGTGTGATTGCGTAAGAGAGTGTTTTGGTTCATCGTTCCTAAAAAAGAACGATGAATGACAGAGAAAAATCAACAAAACCGTAGTGTCGAGAAAACCGTACGTGATATACGCCGAGCAACCCGACGCCAATACTCAGCAGAGGAAAAGTGAATCGTCTCGGGTTTTCCGGAGACTATTTGTTTTGAGTCAAGCTGCATCAGCTGAGTCTTCCTTTTGGCGATAATACGCCTTTTCAAATTCTGCTGGTGGGACATATCCGATTGCATCCAGTAATCTTCGATTGTTGAACCAGTCCAACCACTCCAATGTAGCAAATTCTACTTCGTCGATACTGCGCCAAACGTTCAGTATAGCGAATCGATAAATATTGGCTGCCTCGATCGCTGTGATGTATCAATCCTGAGGTTTCCCGCCGTGTCCATAGCGCCTGTTCCAATGCATCCAGTACCAGATCCGTTCGCAATGAACGACTCACTCGCCAACCAACAATATACCGGGCAAAAACATCGGTGATAAAAGCCACATAAACAAATCCAATCCACGTCGCTACAAATGTAATATCCGCCACCCACAGTTGATTGGGACGGGCAGCTACAAATTGCCGATTAACCTTGTTCGTTGGTCGGTCAAGCAAATCGTCCGAAATGGTTGTCCAACACTTCTTACCACGCCTGATACCTTGTATCCCAAGCTTCTTCATCAACCGTTCGACCGTACAACGAGCAACACCAATACCTTCTCGCAACAACTGCCGCCATACTTTGCAACACCATAAACCCGGAAGTTGCCTTCCCAAACTCGTTGTATATCGACTTCCAGCTTTGTATCCCGCTTGATGCTCAGGCAATTGATCGGGATCTCGCTCGCGCGCTTTGTGTTCGTAGTAGCTCGACGGAGCAATCCAGATTTCATTGCAGATTGACTCGACCCAGTATTCTGCTTTGTTACTATCGACAAATGTCACCATTATTTCGGTCGGCGGTCGAGCTCCGTCTGCGCAAAATAGGCCGATGCCTTACGCAATATCTCGTTGGCTCGCTTTAATTCCCGATTCTCCTGTTCCAATTCCTTGAGTCTCTCACGATCCGTAGTCGACATGCCGCCTCGAATTCCCTGATCAATTTGTTCGTCTTACCCACGTTCGCAACGTCTCCGCCGTACAACCAATCTTGATGCGATCGACTTGATCGCCGACCATTCCGATTCATGCTCCTTTTGCTGCTCAAATACCAGTCTTACCGCTCGTTCTCGTACTTCCGGTGAATAACTGATTTGGTTTTTCATCTCTTCCTCCTCTCAAGTCATTTTATCTCCGGAAATACCGGGGCGATTCAGTTATACATTTGAGATTCCTTCAGTTGGTGGTTTATACTGGATAAAGTCGAGACAAAAGTAATATTGATCTTTTTAGGGTCGGTTGAGTGGGATATCTGACTATAGAAAGCATTATAGTGCGGATGAGATTGGTAGCTGCTGATAACATCTGCATGTGCTAGTTGGATATGCCAACAAAAGTGATACTGCTCCGCCTCCGATAATGCCCAACCTGAGAAAACTTGGCGCACACCAGGAATTGTCGTTAAAGTTTTACGTGCCAGCTCAGTCAGAGTATCAAATTGCTGCAAATAACGGCTTTCAACATTACAAATAATGATTTGTTCTATAGACTGACAAGGGCGGCACTGAATCAAAAAGACTCCTGCACAACCTCGCCTGCCCTTGCAATAACCCACTAAAATAGAGGTAGTTAAAAGAGAGTTGGAGCAAAAGATGCAGATGAGTTTTGGAGCACTGGAATTGGCAGAGCGATTGAAGCGAGATAATGTTCTGATGAAGATTGATGCGCTGATTGAGTGGGAGGAGTTACGTCCGAAGCTTACGGGTTTATACAAGCGCGAGTTATCGCATGGTGGAGGACAGGAACCGTTTGATGTGTTGTTGATGTTCAAAGCGATCCTGCTGGGTCAGTGGCATAGTTTATCGGATGCTGCGTTGGAGCAAGCGCTGTGTGTACGGATTGATTTTCTACAATTTTGTGGATTGTCCTTGTCGGATGCGATACCGGACGAAACCACTTTGTGCCGGTTCCGTAACCGTCTGGTAATCAACGACCGACTAGATGGTTTGCTAGGTTCTATTAATGAGCAGCTTCAATCACACGGATTGATGATCAAGGGTGCGACAGGAGCGGTCATTGATGCCACGCTGATTGAGTCAGCGGCACGCCCTAGAAAGACCATCCTACTTGAGGTAGATACCGAAGGTAAGGCTGTTCAGTTTGAAGATGGCAGTCAGCCTGGAATCAGCTGTACCGAAGAACAAAGTGCGGATCCGGATGCGACTTGGCTAAAGAAAGGCAAGAAGTCGCAGTTTGGCTACCGCAGTTACCTGGTGGTGGACGCACAAGACGGCTATGTGCGCGGGGTTCACACTACTCCTGCCAACCAGAGTGAAATGATGCATTTCGAAGCAGCTATCGATGTTGCGCATATCGAGGCGAATCGGGTGTATGCTGACAAGGGATCCGCCAGCAACGCCAATCGGCAGTTTCTAAGAAAGCAAAAGATCAAGAGCGCAATCATGCATCGCGCGTACAAGAACAAACCACTCTCGGCACGCCAGAAGCTGGCGAATCAATTGATCAGCAAAAAACGTTATATTGTCGAACAGTGTTTTGGCACAATCAAACGCTTATTCAGAATGGGGCGCGCCAGCTACTTCGGTACGGTAAAAGTCAACGCCCAAGTCATACTGAAAAGTATCTGCATGAACCTGAAAAAAGCAGCCAACAAAATCTTCGTAGACCAACCATTAAGGAGAGCAATCCGTCCAAATGTTGCATAAGGGGGAAAATTCCCCTAAAAAAAGGAAAAAACTTCACTTTCTACCAAAATGACGTGCAATAACTCTCAGTTGGATATTTTTCTCTGTCACTACAGCTAAATTCTCGCGGTTGTGCAGAGGTCTTAAGTATCTAATCTGTGAAATAGAGCATTTACAAGCTGAAGTAATAGACTTCCAAGAATTACAAATACGTTTGTATGGTATAGGCGCCGCCTAATCTCTACGGCTTATAGTTTTAGATGCCACGCTCAGATCTTTCATTCATAAACGTAAAGACAAAAGATAAAAATAGTTCCAATAGTAACCCCAGCGATGATAATAAAATTTCATTGCCACAGATAGGAATAAAATGGAAATGAGCGTTAATGATAAAAAACTAAAGCTAGTGTTTTTTAGCACATTTTTATTAAAAAAGTACCTATATATTAATAAACAGTTGTTATCTGTAAAACGGTTTCAACAAATTAAAAATGAAAGAAGCTTACAGTGAGAAGTATTGAAACTTGTCCCTAGTCAAGTTCAGATGGGGATGGGATATTAAGATCTGCCGATATTTTTTCTAAAAAGAGGTGAGATATGAACAAAAAATTATTTAAATATTACGGAATATTAATATTTTTTACTAGCTTGTTTATTCTAAAAAATAATATTTCAAGTGCCCAAACATTCAATCCATATACAGGGAATTATACTACAACATACGGTCTTCCATTCCCATCATACGGGCAGGCGATGGCTTCACAAAATCAGTTAAACTACTCTCAACAATATCTGGAAGCTTTAAAATTACGAGATTCTATGATTCAGCAATATGGCCTTGCAGCGGTTGAAAAATTAGAACGAGAGAAAAAAGCGCCATGGTCAGATTTTGTTGATTTTAGCCTCGGTAAACCAGAAAACTCCAACGCCGTAAATAATTATGGAATATTCAAATTTGATAATTCTATTAATGCAAGTAACATAGCTGATGAACTCTTCAGAACTCCCTCAAATGCTGGATGGAAACCATATTTCATAGCCGCTATTGAAGAGTATGAAAATTTGACCTTAAACTCAGCTTGGAAAAATAACGTTGCAGGCGCAATCGCAGTTTTCGCACAAATTGCCACTAAAATTTATCACAATATTGAGATACCACCAGGTTTCCGTAAAGAAGAATATTTTAATATTATAAATAATAGATTAAATCAATAACCAAATGTCACTTCGGATAGGGATAAGCAAACTTTATACTATATCCTTATTGGCAATGCAGGCGTATTAGGAAGAATGGAATTAGAAGCAAAACACAGTAATCAAATTAAACAACACCAAGCTGTACGGGAGATTGCAGGAAATAAAATACAAGAGTATTTAGGACTTAATCCGGAAAATATTTATTTTGGCAATAATGATATTTTGGTAAAGCAATGAAATTGATTTAAACGAACTCGCCCGAGTGGCGGGGGTTTTTTATTACTTGTTATTTTTTGTGGCGTGGCACCAGCGTGGCACCAAAAAAGAAAAAGGGGTTAGCCATTCAAGCTAACCCCTTGTTTTATTTGGTAGGTCGTGCCAGATTCGAACTGGCGACCAACGGATTAAAAGTCCGCTGCTCTACCGACTGAGCTAACGACCCAAATCAAAGTGCGAGATTATACCTGATCTAATAAGCGATATGAAGTAGCGTCGCAAACTAGATATTAATTAAAGTTAAAGAAATCGGTTATGCAAAAATAATCTTCAAATAACAAAGCATATTGGTGATTCTTCACAATAACATTTAAATCAGAACAAAAGCGGCTACCAGTAAAGTTTCCTGGTAGCCACAATTAGGAAAATAATTATTCCCTATTATAAATTAAATCAACTACTGGCCAATCGGATTTTGCTGCCCAAGTGTCAAATCAGCTTTCCAAACATCTGGAAGTTTTTGTACCCAACCATTGTAAACATTAGGTACAGCCAAAACACCTTGACCGCCGAATCCTGGCAAGCCGCTTATACTATCATCCTTAGCAGTATTGACAGTATCCACCAATGACACATAGCCGGCAATTTTCGCTTTGCTAATATCGCCATTGCCTTCCGGATCGATATCGACAACAGTCAGCCTGTTACCAAATTTGGTTGTGACATAGGCATAGTAGCCTCCACCTTGTTTCGCACCAAAGTTAGCGCCGTGGCAACCAGGGTCACAATCAAATTTCTTGACGATAGTGTCTGTTGCTGTGTCAACAATGACAATCTGCCCACCCGTCGCTGCAATCACAAATGCTTTACCATCTGGAGAAACAGGCGATTGAATAGGCAGTATGCCATAAGCTTCCGAATCGTTATTTCCATCACCATCTGCAAACGCTCCAGTAATTGGATTATAGTCAGCAATCAAATTGATGGTTTTAATCAACGCACCCGTCTCGCCATTCAACACCGTCAATGTATGGTGCAACAAATTGGCCGCATAGATTTTGCTGGAATCTGGCATCATACCAATTGCAATGGGATGAGCACCCGGTAAATTTTGCCCTGTGGGTGTGCGGGCTTGTATCCCCCCTTGAGCACCATAAATACCGATATCATTGGTATTGATATTAGGCGTCACAATTTTGGAACCATCTGCACTGATCCAATGACCATGCGGATTTGCAGAAATATGCCCATGAGCCTGCGTTGGCATCGTTTTGGTTACATTTGTTGTTCCGGCCCGAATCACAGAGATGCCATTTTCACCGTTGATTGCAATCGTAATATCATCGGTAGTCGGTAACGTCACCACGTGAGAAGGTGAGTATCCCACCTGTATGTTTTTGATCAATTCACCGGTTTCACGATTAATCATCGAAAATTTATTATCAAACCACTGTGTTTGATAAATAACCGACTGATCCCGATTAGACCACATATTATGCGGATTATTATTGTTGATCTGCGGTAACGCAACCTTACGTTTAACTGTCCAGTTGGTTGCATCAACCACAGTGGTAGTACCCGGTTTATACTTGCCAGCCGTTTTTTCGAATTGCGTATTAACCCACACCTCACCGACACCAGGTGTTGATGGCACATCACCGACTGCCAGCGGTTGTTTAACATTGAGAATACTGAGAGGCGCAGCAACACCGCCATTGGTCAAATTAGGATCGAATGGTGCTCCTGAGATTCTAACAGGAAGCGTAGGAAATCTTAGATTCCATTCACCGGAAGAATAATCTTGCCAATTGGCAGGTGCAGTTGCTATGAAGAATGTCTTCAATAAACGAATTGCCAGATCACTGCTGGTAGGCAAATTTGTTATACCGGTCACCAAATCAATGGTAAAGTTTTTATCAGGATTTCCTAAATCGAGCCCTGCGGTATTTGGATCATCCACGATGACCGCACCAAACATATAAGGATGTACTTTACAAGTAAACACATATAATCCCGGTGTATCGAGTCTAACCATTCCGCCGCCGCGATACGCGCTGGATTGATCAAAAGGCATATGGTGCGCACCCGTTGGCCATAACAAACTGCTGATCGTATGCACGCCATTCGTATCCGACATGATGAAATTCACACTACTGCCAGGCGACATGACTTCTAGCGATTTCGTTCTAATTTCGGCGCCTGCAAGAGGGCTATTGACAGCACCAGGTGCACTCAGTGTAACGATGGCATCTCCCCGTGCACTCCTAAACCAACTCGCACCTTCATCGCTTATTTCAAATGTTACTAAACCTGGTTCATCTTTAGTACCCAATAAAATCCTGCCATAAGGCGATGCACCAACGACACTAGCACCATCGCCACCAACCTTGAAGTTACCATGCATACCTGCTTCCATATGCGCAATCAAGTGGCAATGATATTGCCACTCTCCAGCACCAACACCCGTACCCGCTTTGATCGTAAATGAGTGAGTATCGGAGCCGCTTTTCAATAACTTGGTGTCAATGACTTCATCGGTGCCTGTTTTCAACCAGCGGTGCGCATGTAAATGGAAAGTATGACCTGGGCCAACAGACAAGACATGAAAACGGACGATATCGTTTTCAACTGCTCCTGGGTTTGGATTGGCCCAAAGCGGTTTTTGCGTACCATCACTGGCAATCTGAGGTATGCTGATTTTCAAGGAGTCCGAAGTTTCATAAAATGAAGACATGAAATGGAGGATGAAAATGGAATT
>JAMXAG010000019.1 GCA_024281675.1 Nitrosomonas sp. | reverse complement strand
CAATTTTCGCAGCAGTACTATGCAAATCTACTCGCTGCTTAAACCTATGGACTCCATTTTTGACAACATACCTCAGTTAGAGTTATGCCACGTTTTGTGCAGGAGCCAATAGAAGAGGAATATGTTGAGGATTTTAAAAATATTGAACTTGAGATTCGCGCAACTGATCTCGATAGCAATAAACGTGGATGGGCTGTTGTAATATCAGAATTGCATAAAAAAAGGGTTCGCTTGCAACTAGATCCTGGTTTAGATCCTGAGATTCTTCTTGGTAAAAGAAAAATAACAGCGGATGTTACGGTAATATTTGGCTATGACAACGAGCGTAACAGAATCCCTAAGCTGGTTTTTTTGAGAGGAATAAATAAGTAAAGAAAATCACATGGTGTCTTGCAATAAATCTCTGTCTCAAATCATTTGTCTCAATGTTTCAAAGTAATTGTCCGCCGCCAGCAAAATCGGCACGCCGAGAGTAGGCTGGAACGATACCAAAAAGACCATTTCGTAAGTAATTGATTATTATTGATATTATATTTATCATTTTACATAATATAAATTATTAGCAATAGAACGTAGGAGGAAATTTAGACGGAAGTATGATCTTTTGGTCGACTTTTTCTATAATTCTCTAAATGTCTTTCGGCGTGAATATTTAACCGAGTAGCAAGCGTTCTGCAATAAAGCCGCAGTTCTTCCGAATCAACGCCTGTTTCTTCGATCAGGCGTTTTTTTTCTTTCTCTACATACCGATAATATTTACGTTTCTTGGATGCATTGCGGGTATCCCGAATGTGCCAGTATAGATTTCGAAGATTTGAAAAATCAGTCATGCTAAAGTTATTCCAAAAAATAAAGAAGTTTAGCGACTGTTGGAGCAAAATATAAACCAGTATATTAATGGGGAATTAATCACACGTATGAAAACATTTTTGCTGTACATCGCTACTGCGCTTGCTGAAATTGTCGGATGCTACTTACCATATCTGTGGTTGAGAGAAGATCGATCCATTTGGCTATTAATACCCGCTGCTATCAGTTTGGCTGCATTCGCTTGGCTACTAACAATGCATGAAACGGCAGCCGGGCGAGTATATGCAGCTTATGGCGGCGTGTATATTGGTATGGCTATTTTGTGGCTTTGGGGCGTTGATGGAATACGACCCACACAATGGGATATAGCAGGCGCACTGATAGCATTAGCTGGAATGGGAATTATCATGTTCCAACCACGCTAATTTTGTTCAGAAACAAGAAAGTCAGGAGCAAATAAAAACCGTGTTAGGAATCGGGTAGCATGTCCGTTGCGAGACCATTGGGCGTGACAAAGCTTTAAAATAATTTCTTATGAACAACAATGATGCTCTTGCAGTTGCATAGGTGGACATTTAATAGAACCATAAGAACAAAAAACGCAGCAATCCCCTAATTTTGGTTTCAGCAAGACTCCACAATTCTTACAGTCATAAAAGTATTGGCAAGCATCAGTAGGCATAACTTCGATTCTTTTATATCCACAGTTTGGACAAGTAATTATTGATCTATTACTAATATTGCAATCCGAATTCATTCTTAAGATTTCCTTTTGTTCAATAACCTAAAAACCCCAGTTTAGCAGAAGGAAGGCAATTTAAGGTAAGAGCGGCGGCTCGGCAAAGCCGACCGCCAATGATGACCCGCTGACGGAAACTTGAGAACTCCTGCATTTGCCCTTCGGGCAAGCCTCGGAGCCTCCTTTCAAGATTTCCTGCTAGTTCTTTTCAAAAACCAAACCATATTCTTCAAGTTCTGCTTCAAGATCTGCAACTATTGCTTCAGTTGCTTCCTTCTCATCAGGCGTTAAAGAATCATGTTGCAAATAAAGAATCATTCGTTGCTCATCGCGTGTTTCCATTAAATAATTAAATCTTTCTTGCGATTGTTTCATCTTTAAAACTCCTGAAATTAAATTAAGCCTTTGTTTTTCTTGACCAACCAAATTTCACTGCAAGTTCACATGATTCTTTAGGTACTACTAGCCGCTGCGCGGAGGTTCCATAACAAGCGCACTCCCCCTTCTCGCTTTGTAAACATACTGTTACTTCACTCCAATCAATATCAGCCGTGAGTAGTTGTGTATTGAATAGCGGTTTTAATATTTCTATTGGTTTAATAGGTTCGGACTGTGCAACAGGAATAATTTCTGGTTTTGTTTCGGATAGGATCGTTTCTTCAACAGGGGCTGATTTCGCAATGACACGCTGATATCCGAAGAATCCAAACACAACGGTTAATACCAAGGCAAGGGTAAAGACAAAAAAAGCCATTGGAGCGCGTTTGGTGGGTTTTACGTGCTGAGTTGCTGAGTGATAAAGCTGAAATGATTCTTTTGGTAGCTTGTAATTGAATGTTATTGCTGAATCTTTACTCGTTTTAGTTGAGGGTGTCCGACAATATTCTGACCACTCATAAATCTTTCTTCCTGCCCAATTAACGCCAATATGCAAATGACGATCCACTAAAGCCAATACATTTCGATGAATCAGATTCGGCGCTTGTGTAATCAGGAATAAAGTAAGCCCATAATGACGATGTACGCTTAGTTCTTTGATGTCATCGGTTATTTTTGATCCAGTTGCAGGCCAGATTCTTTGAACTTCATCAATAACAATGATAGAGCCATGCTCTATATTGATTAACTCCGGTAAGCCTTCTTTATTTTCACTGGTTTTGTACCATTGTTTGACTTGATCATAGGTCAATTCAATGGTTGGTATGGTCAGTTTAGGTATTCCAACGGTATAAATGATTTTTCCTTCTTCAAAAGCTGTTTTAATGACATTCCAAACGGCATAAGAAGTTTTCCCACCACCGGGTACAGCGGTTAATAGAGTTATGCTCATGATTGTTTTAGCCCTAATCGTTTGACGGTTGTCATTGTTATTTTGAAAGTCATAGCACCAACGATAATGCCCATAGCTTCACCAATACCGCCCAACCCCATCAAGGAAAGCATATCAACACCTATATTGTTGTAATGTGATTGAGCAAGCGATAAAACTGCATCAAAAGCGGTTGATACAGCAGCATATGAAATGATCCCGATGCCAGCAGCGGCAAGACCTTTATGTACCAGCGCACCAATATTGGATTCAAAGAATTTACCGAGAGGAAATAATATTTTACTAATCATTGCGCAATGCTCCTGAAATAATGAACATCGCAGCAAGACCAGCGATTGCAATAATGACAGGATTGGCCATTACAGCAGCATCACAGGCAGGCTGGAAAGTCAGGTTTAAGGTTCCATAGTGATAATTAACACTACGATCTGCAGGACATGAACCAGAACCCCAAGAGGTGTATGAAAAAGTGCCAGGTATTGCCCTTTCTTCAAGCGGTTGATCGGTCATGTTATCAATATCAATTTCAAAGCCTTGTGGCTGTGGTTGCTGATTCTGATTACCTGTTGTTATGGTCGTGCTACTGGTTAACTGATTATTGATGTTGTAGGTGTTTTTTACTGTCGTTTCAGTGACCTTAACAAGATTAGGATTATTCGTAGGATTTTCTTGTGAAGTAGGATTTGATATTTCTGCGTCAGTGGTTGATTCTTCCGTTCCTGTAACATTGCCTGAACCGTCCTTGAGTGTTGTAGTTGTTTTATCGATGGGTGCTTTCCAGACTGAAGGAAGAGAAGGTATACCAATAGGAACAGGTTGATCTTTGGCAATTAATTCAGGGGTAAAGCGGGGATCGTTTAAAAGCTGTTCTTTGGATGTCCAGTCAGATGCAGTAGGAACAGTGCCTGAATTGTTATTAGGAACCCAGGCTGTTGAGCGAGTAAGATAAGAAACACCAATAACTTGATTACTAGACGAATACTTTTTATAAAAGGTATAGGTAAGACCATCAGAAGAGACAGAATCATCATAACAAACATAGGTAGGATCATTACATTGATGTATATTTTGTTTGCATGCGGAAAGAGTCATATTACCAAAGCCGGAGCAGTTCCAAATAGTAGAACCACTTGGCAAAGTTTCATTGACATAACCAAGCCGCCATTCATCTAACGCATTTTTACAAATATTCGTTAATTCACAAATGAGGGATACAGCAGTTAAAGTCATTCCAACTGGGCCACTTGCAACAGCAATGCTTGCAACTGTTTTACCCATCCTTGCAAGGTCAACAGAAGCAGTACGAGTAATGTCCGCTTGAAATATGCCTTTAGTCGTCTGGATAGGAAATTTTTCTGCTACGGATAGCGTTGTATTGTTAACTAAGGAGCGTGTCGAATTGGTTGATACCTGGGAGTAATTACCATCCGCGTTTTTAATCCAACCACTCAAAGCACCGTTGGCGTCGCTGATATCAACAAAGATTGCATTAGCAGGTGTAACAATTAGATGTAGCAGGCTAATGATAATTATCTTGATAAGAGTATCCATGCTGCCCCCAGAATGGCTATAAATAGTGATAAGTTTCCGTAATCAATCATTTTTTGAGTACCTCGATCATTTTTCTAAATCCCCAGGCAACAACCCATACGGAGACAACAAGCCATGAAAGTTCAATGATGTCAGTGTTACTGAATGTGCCGCTTGTTGAGTAGTCACAGGATGATGACTGTGGTGTGATGGTATGCAAGGGTGTTGGGTTAATCTCGGCATTGTTAGAATACGAGAAGGCATGAATTTCAACAGTTGAGCCATTGACTTTGCACAAGGAATAATATGATGCTGTTGTAGTACCACCTACAACAACGCCACAATCTTGTGAGAATGCTTCGAGGAATTGTGTGTTTGTTTCATAACAAACATTTTTGTATTTAAAGCCCATGATTGAACCCCTTGAATGAAATGGGGGTCATGTTTCGACCCCCTTTTTTTAATCAGTAATCCTTGTGAGATTACTTGACCATCCGACGCATCCAAGAGAATGCAGCAATAACGATTACAACACCCATGATGGCAGCACCAATCGTTCCTACGTCTGTTACTGCGTCAGTGATTCCGGTGGTGACGCTTGCTGGGACAGCGGCGAATACTGAGAAAGGAACCAGTGAAGAAGCACCTACTACCGTCACGGCGTATTTATGCGATTGTTTCATTTTTAAGACTCCTAAGTTAAATGGTGCGAAATTGCACCCAGTAAACCCCTCTTTGAAGGGTCTACAGGCTGAAATTTAATCGGCGTAATACCATTCGAAAAGCAAAAACGGTATTGCACAAAGTATGATTACTAAGATAAGCATTTTTTTATTCTCCTACTACTTTTAAGTGTGGTACGTCATCTTCTAAGCTGTACCAGTCGGGCATGGATAAGGGTTTCATTTCGATGATGCGAACCTTGACGGGGAAGGTTTCAACATTGCGGGGTTCTGTGATATCAATACCGTAATCGCGTAGGACACGAGCGTGACGGTAAAAAGTACCATTGCTTAACAGTTGCCTGAGATCCTGCCCCGCCATCCAGGCGGCTGCATGTACCCTGCTCTTTGTTGGTATTGCGTCTAAAATATCCGGTTCATCGCTGCGGTCTACGGCATTGAAAATATCAGTTTGTTCATGGAAGACCTGAATAAGCTTTTCATCACTGATATCATTAATTTCAACCATATTTAGATCACTGAGCAATCTACGTTTCAATTCTATTTCCACCCTTACGACTCCTTTTTCTTTGCAGAAGATATAAGCCGGATCATCTTCATTACAACCATGTTTCAGCATTTCAATGTGTTTGATGTAAGCTTTAAGCATATGTCTTGAGTTAACCCACCAAACAGATTCATCACCAGCCCTTCCCTTTTTCATTCTGGATACTGATCGACTAGCAAGCCACCGGATAAGTGCTCTGGCTTGTGATTCTGAACCCGTCTCAAAGTTGGCGGTAAGGTCGATACGTGATACTCGCGCACTTGGGATGTCTCCTTGACCAATTGCATTCCTAATTTTTCCGGCATTGAAAGCTGGTAAGCCTCTAGCCAGCAGTACTCGATTACACTTGGAAAGAGTTTGTCCCCACGACGAATTAAACAAGTTGTCTTTGCGAGAAAACCGCCCAACGTTTCCACTGAGTGATATATGGCGACCATCACTTTTGATTCTAAGGCTAGTTTCAAACGATCCTTTGAAATTTGCGGGGCGAACTCGTTCAAAACGCGCATTGCCAAGTGGGTCGTAGTCGACATTGATTCCACCTGTGAAGATTGGGAACGGTTCTGATTCTGTATGTAACTGAGAAATGGTGATCCAATCGATAAAGATTTCATTTGCCATACTCGTTTAAATTTAAGGTTAAAAAGTCATCACAAGTTATTAAAAATTCCCAAAATGGGAATGAACGGCGTAGTGTTACTTAGCCATTCGAAACTGACTTAACCTGAGGAGCAGTTGAAGTTCCGGTTACA
The DNA here is from genome assembly GCA_024281675.1 of Nitrosomonas sp. Taxonomy (GTDB): domain Bacteria; phylum Pseudomonadota; class Gammaproteobacteria; order Burkholderiales; family Nitrosomonadaceae; genus Nitrosomonas. The sequence continues at coordinate 45,507 of JAMXAG010000019.1, read as the reverse complement.
ATCTGTGAAATCTTGCCGCGATAATTGACAAGTTCCATACTAAGTTCTAAAGCACAGGGAAATTTGAAAGATTCAAATTGTTTAATACAATCTGGTTCGAGCAACATTTCACCAACTTCATAGCCATAGCCTTGAACACTAAATTTAGAACCAGAAACATTTTCAATAGGAACAATGGCCAACAATGTAGCCATTTCGAAGGGATTTCCTGACTCTTTTGCGGTTCCACTCATGCGTTTTACGCCTAATACTTGGATTTTCATTTTTGATGCTCCTTGGTTAATAAATTGTTGTGACCGGTTCGGTCTTGCTCATCGCTTGCGCTCTTCGCACGACCTTTCCGGCTAAACTCATGCTTTCTTCTGTCGTTTCAAAAGAGGCTCGGTAGTAAGTATTTATTACTAAAATCATGTAATACCCTTATTTGACTTGAGGGGATTCAATGCGTAATATATTTGTTGCTCAGATTTAAAATCACAGACAGCAATAAATATATTGCTCAATATACAGCAATTATTTTATTGCGGTCAATAGGACAAATGCACTATGGAACTCAAAAACTACATTGAAAAAGCAGAGAAAAAGGCAGGAAGCCAGATCGAGCTTGCTAAATTTCTTGGAATTTCGACTGGTTATATAAGAAACGCAAAAGCAAACAAAAGTGGATTACCAGACCCGCTTTGTATGAAACTCGCTGATTACATCAATGAGGATAAACTATCAGTTATAGCCGCAAGCGGACTTGTTACAGAAAAAGATCCAGAAAGAAGGAAAATTTTAGAAAGCTGTTTTAGAAAGGTTGCAAGTGTTGCAGGTGCGGCAATCGTCATTTCCATTTTGACACTACCTGCTACAAAGCAGGTAAGTGCTCAAGAAATTACTTCAAACTTACCTTTGTATAAATTATTAGCAATTGCTTTATAATTTTGGTGGAATAGTTTTGCTCTAAACAGGAGTTAAAAATGTTTTGTTATTTTGTAAACCGGCATTCTTTTCATTTTATGAAAATGCTGGAATTTCTCGGCTTCAATAGTTTCTTCTGGATTAATGTGTTTCTATGGCTTCCCGTCAAGCTGGCCTTGCTTGAATTGAAACTTGAGTATGGCTCTCTGGAAAATTACCTGGAACATTGTGATGAACAAAGGAAACGTCCAAATGAATCAGCGTAAGGAAATCATTACACCAGTTCTTGCGCGTAGCTATGCAGCCGTGGTTTAAATATATGGGCTCCATTTTTGACAAAACACATATCACTATTGAAATTTCTAGTTCCACCATCTTTATATTATAGTTCATGAATATATGATGGCTATTTTTCTGCAACTCGGGGGCTTGCCCCCGCGATTTTCACTATGCGGTTAAATTGAGGTTATCTTACACTGCTCGTCAATATACGCTTTGATTGCATGTATATCGGAATCCTTAATTACAAAGCGTTGCGGGAGATTTTCTAGGTTCTCAAAACCAGTAGGCCGCTCCGGTTCAAAACCAATAGCTTCTTGTATGCTTTCAGAAAATTTTGCTGCCAATGCGGTTTCTAAACAGATCAATGGTACCCCTGCTTCACGGTAAAGTTGACCGACCTTCAAGCCATCTGCGGTATGCGTATCAACAAGCACTTGATAACGTTTATAAATGTCACGAATTGTTGCGATCCGTGCCGCGTGATTACTGCTGCCAGAGACAAAACCAAATGCTTTGGTTTTGTGAAATAGTGGCGATGCTGATATGTCAAATGCTTTTCCCAGATCAACGGCTGACCACCATTGCGCAACTTGTTTTGTGTTTCGATCGGTTAAATCAAAAATAAACCGTTCAAAATTTGAGGCTTTGGAAATATCCATCGACGGACTACTGGTATGCTTGGTTTCAATAGCTGTACGTGGACGATAGATACCGGTATTAAAAAATTCGTTGAGCACATCATTTTCGTTAGTGGCCAAAATCAAATGCTTAATTGGTAAACCCATCATTCGGGCAACATGTCCGGCGCAAATATTACCAAAATTTCCTGAAGGAACAGCAAACGATACCTGCTCATCATTGGTCTGGGTAGCAGCAAAATAGCCTTTAAAGTAATACACGACTTGCGCAACAATGCGAGCCCAATTGATCGAATTGACCGTACCGATCCGGTGTTCTTGCTTGAAAGTGTGATCATTACTAACCGCTTTGACGATATCCTGGCAATCATCAAAAACACCGCGAATGGCAATATTGAAAATATTTTTATCTTGCAGCGAGAACATCTGCGCTGTTTGAAAGCGACTCATTTTACCGAGTGGCGACAGCATGAACACTCGGATACCTTGCTTGCCACGCATAGCATATTCGGCACTGGAACCTGTATCACCCGATGTAGCACCAAGAATATTTAACTCGTCGCCGGTTTTAGTCAATTGATACTGAAACAAATTGCCAAGTAATTGCATCGCGATATCTTTGAAAGCCAGTGTTGGACCATTCGATAGCCCTAAAATATGCAATCCAGGCTCCAAGGTTTTCAGCGGCGTAATATCTGTGCTCCCAAAAATTTCTGCGGTATACGTTTGCTGGATAATCTTACGTAAATCGTCCTCTGGAATATCATCCACAAACCGCGAAATCACTTCAAAAGCCAGCGCTTGATAGCTTAGATCGCGCCAGCTATTAAGCTCAGCCGATGTAACCCTGGGATAGGTTTCAGGTACTGCCAACCCACCATCAGGGGATAAGCCGCTAAGCAGGATTTCAGTGAAAGTTTTCGGCGGCATCCCGCCGCGAGTTGAAATGTAATACATGTTATGTAGCTATTTATTCAATTCTTCAATACGAATACGAAAAACATGTTGGGTTACCACCGGCAAAGATTCGATGCGTTTGATTGCAGCATTGACGCTTTTCTCGATTGTGATATGGGTCAACATAATGATACTGACTTTGTCCGAATTATCACTGGCTTCCTTTTGAATCATCGCACTGATAGAAATATGATGATCCGCCAGAATACGCGTGATCTCAGCCATCACACCCGGCTTGTCTACGACTTGCATGCGCAAGTAATACGATGTTTCTACATCATCCATCGAAATCACGGGTATATCGGACAACAAATCCGGTTGAAACGACAAAGTAGGTACGCGATGCATTGGGTCCGCAGTTTGCATACGCGTCACATCCACCAGATCGGCAATCACCGAACTCGCAGTCGGTTCAGCGCCCGCACCCGCACCATAATACAGCGTAGCGCCAACTGCATCGCCTTTAACGACCACCGCATTCATCACGCCTTCTACATTAGCAATCAAGCGCTTGTTAGGAATTAACGTTGGATGCACCCGTAATTCAATGCCCTTCGCTACTCGCTTAGTGATGCCCAATAATTTGATACGATACCCCAATTCTTCAGCATAGCGGATATCTTCACCGGTTAGCTTGGTAATTCCTTCGGTATAGACTTTATCGAATTGTACTGGGATGCCGAACGCAATCGCCGACATCAAGGTAATTTTATGCGCCGCATCTATCCCTTCGATATCATAAGTTGGATCTGCTTCGGCATAGCCAAGTTTTTGTGCTTGTCCCAGTACATCATTGAACGAAAGCCCTTTTTCACGCATTTCGGACAAAATAAAATTTGCTGTACCGTTAATAATGCCGGCAATCCACGTAATGCGGTTGGCTGTTAGACCTTCTCGCAACGCTTTGATAATCGGAATACCCCCTGCAACAGCCGCTTCAAAAGCTACAATGACTCCTTTTTCACGCGCCATGGCGAAAATTTCAGTACCGTGATTCGCCAGTAAAGCTTTATTTGCGGTTACAACATGTTTGCCATGTGCAATTGCTTCAAGAATCAATTCCTTTGCAATTGTTTGACCTCCGATTAACTCCACAACGATATCGATATCGGGGCTACAAGTCACTTCGTGTGCGTTATCAGTAATCACGGCTTCATTACCTGCAAGTTCTCGCGCCTTTTGTAAGTCTTTGTCAGCGATCATTTTGACGACGATCTTGCGCCCGGCACGGCGCGCAATTTCTTCGCTATTGCGTTTAAGTACAGTAAATGTACCGCCACCGACAGTGCCAACTCCTAAAATACCAATATGAATAGGTTTCATAAAAATTTAAAAATGTAATAATCAATTGCGGATTATAAATGAGCCAGCAAAGGAAAGGTTAAGCGACGGAATGTTTGTGATCAGTGTTATAACGTTTGCGATAGCGCTGCAGATAGTGTGCAATACGACCTATGGCTTCGGTAAGGTCATCTACACTAGGCAAAAATACCACGCGAAAATGATCCGGGTCCTTCCAATTAAAGCCACTACCTTGTACTAATAGGACTTTTTCTTCCAACAGTAAATCAAGTACAAACTTCTGGTCGTCCTGAATCGGATAAATTTCTGGATTCAAACGAGGAAATAGATATAAAGCCGCTTGGGGTTTATAGCAAGTTACTCCTGGGATTTCTGTTAGTAGCTGCCATGCGATATCACGTTGCCGCATTAACCGCCCAGTTGGTAACGTCAAATCATAAATACTTTGATAGCCTCCGAGTGCGGTTTGTATTCCAAATTGTGACGGGACATTGGCACACAAACGCATCGAAGCCAGCATATTCAATCCTGCAATATAATCGCGCGCATGATTTTTCTCACCAGAAACCACCGCCCAACCAGAGCGAAAACCTGCAGCACGATAATTTTTTGATAGACCATTAAAAGTCACAAACAAAACATCATCAGCCAGCGATGCAATGGACGTATGCGTTACACCATCGTAGAGAATTTTATCGTAAATTTCATCGGCATAAATAATCAACTGATGCTCACGAGCAATATCGATGATCTTAAGCAATAGTTCTTTAGGATACAGCGCACCCGTAGGATTATTAGGATTAATAATGACAATGGCACGTGTTTTATCGCTAATCTTGGCGCGCATATCATCCAGATCCGGTAGCCAACCTTTCGATTCATCGCACAGATAATGCCGCCCTATCCCACCCGACAATACCACAGCAGCTGTCCATAATGGATAATCCGGCATCGGAATCAGCACTTCATCACCATTATCCAACAAAGCCTGCATCGTCAATACTACTAGCTCAGATACCCCATTACCGATAAAAATATCATCCAACTGCACATTCTTGATTTGTTTTTCTTGAGTGTAATGCATAATCGCCTTACGTGCGGCAAACAAACCTTTCGAATCACAATAACCCGAAGCATCCGACAAATTGCGGATGACGTCTTGCAAAATCTCTTCTGGCACATCAAAACCGAATGTCGCAGGGTTGCCGATGTTTAACTTGATAATGCGGTGCCCCTCTTCTTCCATCTGTTTGGCACGCTCTAATACGGGTCCACGAATGTCATAACAGACGTTAGTCAGTTTGCTGGATTTTAGAATTGGACGCATGATTGAGAAATAGTCAAGAATGGATAAAAATTTAAATTCAATTGAACATTTCGAAAAGCACTTAGTAATCGTTAATTATATATGCAATTAGTAGCGTACTGTTTGCTAGTTAGCCAACAATTGACTCAATATATGCCCAATACATTTACTAAAAATGATTTGTAGATGCCTTGTGCTTTGGTCTATAAAAATTCGTGGCCTAATTTTTAGAACCCCTTCACCAAGCATCATTCTCTACTTGACAAATTAAACAATCCACAGTCTGGAAACATTGGCAATTTATTAATAGAGATTTTTTTGCGAAAAATTAACTTATTGATATTTATATGGTTATTTGAGTGTTAAGTTATTAATCAAGTCAAGAAAAAGCCTTAAAAATACATGGATTAAACTACTGGATTTACAAGTTATCAACAAAGTTATGCACAGATTTTGTGGATAATCTAGAAATCCTTTTACGAAATAAGGTCGTATTTGCTACGGCTGAAATTCTTAGGAACACAAATCGAGTTCCATATGATATAAATAACGTTAACTTATTGAATGCTTTAATTCTATACTTTGACTTGACAGATTATTCCTTCAAGAAGCATTCTGTATATTAGTGATTGCAATTTTCCTGTTGCTGTAATTCCCACATCTTTGTGTAGATTCCCCCTGTTGCAAGCAGCTTTAGATGTGTACCCCGCTCAACAATGCGGCCTTGATCCATGACTAGAATCTGGTCAGCATCGGCAATAGTTGAAAGTCTGTGGGCAATAGTCAGTGTCGTGCAGTTTTGGGCAATGCGTTTGAGTTCTGTTTGAATGCGTTTTTCTGATTGAGAATCCAACGCTGAGGTGGCCTCGTCAAATATCAGGATAGCTGGATTCTTTAGGATTGTCCGTGCGATAGCGACTCGCTGCTTCTCGCCTCCGGATAATTTTAAACCACGCTCGCCGACAATGGTTTCATATTTCTTCGGAAGGCTTTCAATGAAATCATGAATATGCGCAGAATCTGCTGACGAATAAACGGCTTGTTCTGTTGCATCCGGTTGCCCATAAGCGATGTTGTGACAAATGGTGTCATTAAATAGCACAGTATCTTGCGGCACGATACCTAGTGCAGCCCGTAGGCTTTGTTGCGTGACATCGCGAATATCTTGTTGATCGATGGTAATGCTACCAGATTGCACATCATAGAAGCGAAATAATAGGCGTGCTAAAGTAGATTTTCCGGAACCGCTATGACCTACAACAGCAATGTTTTGCCCTGCTGGAATATCGAAACTGATATCGAATAAAATTTGTCGGTTAGGTTCATAGCTGAAATTGACATGATCAAATCGAACGCTAGCATTTTTAATCTCAAGTACTTGCGCATCTGGCTTATCTTGGATTTCACGATTCTCATTCAGTAATAGGAACATTTGTTCCATATCTGCTAATGCGTGTTTAATTTCACGATACACGAAACCCAAAAAATGCAGTGGCATGTATAGTTGTAACATGACAGCGTTAATTAATACCAGGTCACCCAACGTCATGCTGCCTTCGATCACTTTATCCGCGGCAAAGAACATCAACAGCGTCATGCCAATCGCAATAATTCCGCTTTGCCCGGCATTTAGCGTAGCCAGCGATACTTGATTGCGAATGGCGGCTTTTTCCCAGGATTGTAAATGGATATCATAGCGCTGCGCTTCCCAGTTTTCATTACCAAAATACTTAACGGTTTCATAGTTCAATAAACTGTCAATTGCTTGTGTATTAGCTTTTGAATCCATAGTGTTCATCGTGCGGCGGAAAATCATGCGCCACTCGGTTACAATTAATGTTAGAGCGATATAGGAAATTAAAGTCGTAAACGTAATAATGGCAATCCAGATATCATACTGACTGATGAGAATGATCATTACCAGCCCGATTTCTAATAACGTGGGCAGAATGTTGAACAGCATAAAATTCATCAGGAAAGAAATGCCACGCGTACCGCGTTCAATATCACGAGAAACACCACCCGTCTGACGCTCTAAATGAAATCGCAAGGATAGTGAATGCAAATGCAAGAAAACCCGATTGGCAACTCGTCGAATAGCGCGTTGCGTTACTTTAGCGAAAATCGCATCACGCAACTCACCGAATAAAGTGCTGCTTAATCGTAAAGCGCCATAACCCAGCAACAGAAAAACCGGTAACACCAATTCAGCACGCGAAGAATCAAGCGCATCGACAATTTCTTTTAGAACTAATGGTACTGATACATTGGCAAGTTTTGCCAGGATCAGTAAACTAAGTGCAATAATGACTCTACCCTTAAATTCCAATAAATAGGGCAGCAAAGTGGCAATGGTTTTTAGATTGCTTCGCGCGGTTGGTAGTTTTTCTTTTGCTTTCACACGTATCTGAGGTAGTTTATTAATGGAAATTAATGCTTGAAATATAAAAGTTATGAACTAACTGATTAATTTTTTAGGATTGCTATTAAAAATAAAGCTCAAAAAACCATGGAAATCACTTGTTATCGAGATGCTGAAATCAAACGCGAGATACGCTATCTTCCCGCAAGCATTTACAACCTGGCAATTACTCTATTAGCCCGTTGTCCTACACAACATTTGTTTGTTCCGATTCGAAGCATGCAGTATATGGCCATCATAGACCGTGAAGAATTTGTGTTTATCGATGGCGAACGCAAATGTTGGATTGATCTGGCGTGGCAAAACTTTAAGCCACATGCACGCGATGCGTTGGATCAGCCAGTTGCCTATGAAATCGTTTATTATCGAGAAAACATATCGGAAATGATGCGACGCTTACACAGTGAATTCCAAGTTGCGCTCCAACTGTTAATCACTAAAGAAAAACTTGATGGACCTGCGCGGATTATTCATTTCCCAGCGAACCAATCAAACTCTTAATCATCATCCTTGAGCTCTGCGTTCCAGCCTTTTTTCTTGGCGTTAGTAATGGCTGTCGTGTAGAGCTTTGTATGCCGTTCGCGTAAATCATCCGGTAATCGGCTAGGTAAATGCGCGTAAGGTCCCCACGCCGTATAGACTTTTTCATATAAAATTTGCATCTGCCCACTATCCCAACCCGCACAGGTTTCCGTTTCAGGCAAAATGTCAAAGACCCAAGCATCTCTAACGATACGGCCTAAATGCGTCAAACCACCATTTTCATCTTGATCGATACCGATGTAAGACTGTTCTATCATTGCTGTGCTCTCATACAAATTAATCAGGTTGTTTAGATTCTGTTATTTCGTAACCAAACTTAAACCGTTTTATGACTAACCGTTTTAGTTTTGCTATCGAAGCGGTTGAGTATGTGATGCGTCATATTCTTCGCCAATTCTTCTTCTTCAAAGAAAATGGTACCAATATTATCTTTTCGTAATAATATCGTTTCATCTTCAGTACGTGCGTGGACAACAATTTCAATCTCTGGATTCAGGGTGCGAGCCGTGTCAACCACAGACTTCATGTCAAATAGATCGGGAGTTGCAATAATTAACATGGTGGCATTCGTAATATGTGCTTGAATCAACACAGAAGGTTCTGCAGCGTCACCCGATACAGCCTTGATTCCCTGCTTTCGTAAATCCTGTACCAGTTCCCGCTTTTGTTCTGCAACAACAAATGGAATATCATGTTCCATGAGTCCTTCCCCAATTCGCTTACCCACATGCCCATACCCTACCAGAACAACCTGTCCTTGAAGAAACTTGCTTTCGGTATTCATCGGCAATTCGGCATACGGATCATCTCGATTTTCATACTTACGCGCCAAAGCTGAATATTTCAATAACCAGTTTCGAATCGGTGCAACTGCACCAAAAGCAATGGGATTGAACGCAATGGAAATAATTGCGCCCGCCAGAACCAAACTCATACCTTGCGGTGATAGCAATCCAAGTGACGCGCCTAATCCTGCCAAAATAAACGAGAATTCACCAATTTGACCTAGGCTTGCAGCAACTGTCAATGCGGTGTTCAATGGATAACGCAATATCAGTACTAGCAACAACGCTGCCAAAGATTTACCGATAATAATAATACCGACCACACTGAGAACTTGCAGCGGTTCATCCACAAAAATACGCGGATCAAATAACATGCCGACGGATACAAAAAATAATACCGAAAAAGCATCCCGCAAGGGCAAAGATTCTTCCGCTGCACGATGACTGAAGTGCGATTCGCGCATGACCATGCCCGCAAAAAATGCACCCAACGCAAAAGAAACATTAAATAATTTGGCAGCTATAAAAGCGATACAAATGGCCGAAGCAATCACAGTGAGCGTAAACAATTCCCGTGAACCAGTTCCAGCCACTTGCAATAATAGCCAGGGCAAAAACCGCCGCCCGACAATCAACATAATGGCAATAAACACGGAAACCAATAATAATGTAATGCCTATACTCATCCACCAAGGATTGGCTGCATCCGCGGTTGCATCAACTCCACCCAACATGACTGCAAAGGTCGGCAGCAAAACCAGGATCAATACCGTTACCAAATCTTCAACAATCAACCAACCAACAGCAATTCGACCATTCATACTTTCGAGTAAGCCACGTGATTCTATGGCTTGTAGTAAAACAACCGTACTCGCGCAGGATAAAGAAAGACCCAGCACCAATCCACTCCCAAAAGTCCACCCCCAACTCATGGCCATGATTGTTCCCAATACTGTTGCCACAGTCATTTGGACAATGGCTCCAGGTACCGCAATACGCTTGACTGCAAGTAAATCATTCAGCGAAAAATGTAAACCCACACCAAACATCAAGAGCATGACTCCAATCTCAGAAAGCTGTGCAGCAATCTCAATATCCCCAACATAGCCTGGTGTATTAGGGCTGATGACGATTCCGGCAAGCAGATAGCCTACTAATGCCGGTACTTTAATTTTCTCTGCAATGAATCCGAAAACAAGCGCTAGACCGAATGCGGCAGCAATTGTGGAGATGAGTGTAATATTATGATCCATTCGTGTTCTACTTGGCTTAGTTAAAAGGTGTTGATTCGGTTTTTCATTTATGATCTGATAGATTTGTTTTTGCCAATATGCGAAAGAATCACACGATTAATGGTAAAAGTTGCAATCATAGCAAAGGCCATTTTAATTTATCGGTTTTTCTGAATTATTCGGGTTGTCGCCAAAATTTGATAGAGTAGCTGCAGGTGATATGTATGGATTTTATGTTTCACTTTTGGAGCGCTCAATGACGAATAGATTCGATCATATCCGTGTTAATTTACAACCTTCCTATTCACTTGCGGCAATACTGATTGTTAGTCATTGTGTGGCGACTGTCCTTATTTGGTTATTAGTTCTAACAATAGCCATTAAAATATTAGTGACCATCGCCATAACTTTTAGTTGTGTTTATTACTTAAGACAAGATGCTTTGCTTTTAAACAATAATGCAGTAATCGCTTTTGACTTGTTTGAAAAGATGCAATGTACGATCACTACACGTTCAAAAAAATCGATCTGTTGCCTGATCGAACCGAATTCCTTCGTTACACCCGTGCTGACTGTGCTCATTTTCAAGCTTGAAAAGCCATTATTGCTATCGCCTTTTTGTAGCGTCGTAATACTTCCAGACAGGATTGAAACAAATGAATTTAGGCGATTAAGGATATGGTTGCGGTGGAAATATAGACAGGGTGATACTAAAAAACAACAGCATTGAAAATTTCGTAACCAATTTAGAAAGTATATGCGAGATCCCTGCACAACTGGTTTTTGGGGTAGTTTAGTATTTTTAAGTGACTCATTTTATGAGCACCACACACAGAAAACTCTAGAAACACAGTTATGCAACGGTCTCTACGTTACGATCATTTGCACGTTGTCAAAGCAATTTGGGCTAATGGGGCCACCTAGATTACGAGATGTTTTAGCTCATCAGGTTTGATGTTGATAAAACAATAAGTAAGAATGTGGAATGTAAGGCCGAACGCAAAATCGCAAAAATTCTGAAGCGCAGCATCCACAGCCTCATTCGTCTCCATCTTTCTATCATTAATACATTCTACGCTAAGAGACCTTTGCAAAACTATCCAGTTCTGCTGCAGATTCTTAGAAATCCAACTCAATGTTGAAATTCTGGGGAATTTCGGTGAATTTTTTGCAAAAACCAAGAGATAAAGACATTATTACGCCCTTTCTTTGTTAGAAGACACAACTAGCTTGTGGTTGTCGTGGTAGAAGCCTCTCAACATACAATCTTGGCAACCTTTTCAGGTTATACGCCATAGCCTGCAGGATATGCCAGGCATGTGCTTTGGCTCGACCGTAGTAATGCAGGATCTTGCTACCAAACCAACGCGCCTCAATATCGACACCAGGTTGAGTGACTGCAATGACCCGCATGGATGTTTGTGCGTCTGTTTCGTCATCACGCTCTTCGCGATCACTCACTACTTCATAGGCAGTCCTGGTCTTTGGCTTACGTGGGCTATGCGTGATGCTGGCGTCAACGTGACACCCATTGGCTACAGTAACATTGAGCCGCTGAATTTGGTGATTGATTTGCTCCAATAAGCCATCCCACCCATGCGGCTATCGTCAAACGGGTTCGAGAGCGCGACAGCACAGAATGATCCGGTACTTCATCTTCCAGTGACAATCCCAGAAATCGCATCACGTGCAAATTAGAATTAGCCATTTCTTCAACCGCTTCATCACTTAAACCACCATTCCAGATTCCTACTAACAGCATTTGAAAAGCAGCAACCCAGGATAGGCAGGACGTCCTGTTACGTCCGATGTCGGTGCATAATGAACTGAGATCGCCTTCTCTATCGAGTCCCAGTCTATCAATTCATCGATTTGCTTCAAGAAATTCCCTTTTCGGGTTCGGCGGGTTACATCATATTCAGAGAAACTCATTGGATTGGTTCAACACCATGATTCAAGAATAAATTATATCATCTCGTGTACCTAAATCTGCTTTTGACCGTGCAAAGGTCTCGCTAAGTGTCTATGCTCTCTGGAAACGAGTGGAGACAAACCCCGCCGACCAAGCGGGGTACAAACTACGTGATGGTGATGGACTACCTTCCTTCGGCACGCTTACAGGAGGAGGCATCGCTGGCAGCGTACCGCCGAGATAATCACCGTGACCGTATTCCCACCCATCCGGTATTTTTTGCCAGCCCGAGCGAATATTTTCGGGATAAGGACTGTCCGGCCCATCCTGACCCAAGGCACCCTGCCAATAGGGATGCCCTCTGCTGATGATTCCGGCTAGAAGGTTGCCGATGGGGAAGGCGAGTTTCAGAACAACATCTTCGTGGGAAGCCAGCACGGAGATTTCATCTACCTTTTTCGCTGCATCGCTATACTCTTCAATCAAGCAATTGTCATCTATCGCCCCGGCCATCATAATCAGCCGTCTCACTCTCACCGAACGGCTCATCTGGCGAATTGCTTCCAAAATCATTCGGGCACCCAGACTATGAGAAGCAAAAGATAAACTGACCGCCTCGGTGAAATGCTTATCGAGGAATGGAGCCAGTAAGCGACCGCTCGTAATTGCCTCGTCTCCTTCGAAGGGGTAGTCCACCACCGGCGCCCAGCGGGAATCGCCGGGCCAAAGCACCCCGATAAATAAAGTATTGTCACCCAGTTCCAGCAGATTTGCCCATGCAGACAAATCAGCAATGCCTTCTTCGCGGTTCACATTGAAGCCGTGAGTGCCGAATAGCACATCCCGCCCACGTACTTCTTTGAGCAGATCGTTAACGTTGAAGCAATCATTGGCGTTCTGTCTTATTGTTACATAGCCGGCGGGATTTCCACCGGCGCTGTCCGCACGTAGATCAAGGAACCATGTCATCGTTGTCACCCTATTTTCGCAACACTTGCACAGCCTTTACCCCCGCCGCAAGGGCGCGCTGGTTAGGTGCTTGGCGATTGGCGCTATCGGCGTGGCCGCTAGCCCCAGCAGAATAGCTCCACCGATGATGTTGAAATCGATATTTTTGTTGAAGGATAAGGATTCCCCATAGACAAACATTGCAACAACGAGAGCAAGCACAACCGATACGAAAATCGACCATGCCTTGGCGCTGTTTCGATAAGACTGGTCGGCTCGCTGATAGCCTTTATCGAGGATGGCGGTCAACATTAGATCAAAGCGGCCAAACACGTCGTTTTCGTTTTGGGTGAGCGTCCCTCCAGACGCTATTTTTGCGGCGATAACAGCGAGCTTTTCCTTATCCACCTCGGTCGCCTTGGCAAGTTCCGGCGCGTTGACGATATTCAAACGTAGTTTGATAAGGGATTTGGCAATAGCCTTTTGATCAGCCAAAGCGGTGCCGTTCAGCCAGTTGGCACGTAGGGTGTCCAGCACCTCACTCAACTGAAGTGGATTATCCAAATCTTTCTTCTCGACACCTCCTTCTGGAAAAAAACCTCTTCACTACGTTTCTGATATGACGAAATCCGCAGTTCGAGACCCCTCCCCCCAAGGCCTTGCTGCCATCAACCAGGGCATAAGCCGCAGTACCAAGTGCGGCAGCGGCGGTAATATAATCGGATAAATGTGTAAACAGATCAGGTAATACCATAGTCTTATCCTTCCTTATATATTAATTCGATATCCAGAAATCCGGGTGGCTATTGCCTTGAAGTATATTATTTAGAGCGTGCTCTAATACCTAGTACCCGGCGATGATAAAACCAATCGAATCATTCTAAAATAGCATATTCGACAATGGTGATTTGTTAATCATTGTTTCAAATTTTCTTCAAAGTTATTCTTTCATCTGTTCATTCTTTTTTATCTTCCTTATCTCCAATATATTGGATCTTTGTTCCATATATCAGATCTGGCTGCACTACCTAGTAATTTATAATGCCCACAGATTTTTATATTTAATCTCTAGCGGGTTTAATTCCTCGCCCCTTGGGGCGTAAAATATTCGCGTGAGCGAATATTTACATAAGCGTCATAACGTAACAACATTGCTTTATCACCTGGTATTTCCAGCGAAATATCGTCGTGCTGTGTTCGATGAGGCTGTAGATAAGACACTGCGAGATGTGTGTCTTGAGCTGGAGAAGCGTTACCAGTTGAAATTTCTGGAGATTGGAACAGATGAAGATCATGTTCATTTTTTAGTGCAAAGTGTTCCTTCATATAGTGTAACAAAACTGGTAACACTGATTAAGAGTATCACAGCAAGTGAGATATTTCGCTTGTGTCTTCATGTCAAAAAACAACTCTGGGGCGGTGAGTTTTGGAGTGATGGCTATTTTGCGAGTACTGTCGGTCGTCATGGCGACGAACACACGATAAGGAACTATGTTAAGGGGCAAGGGAAGGAGTATCAAAAACTACACGAAGATAGGCAGCTTGCACTCTTCTAACTTTCCACATCTCACAGCTCTGATACCTCGCCCCTTGGGGCAGGAGCGTTCAATACATTAATGTGATTCTTACCCTGCGCAAATAGCGTAGAGTGATTGATTCGTTCATGATAGAAGTGGCTCACATCAAGTGCATTGTAACTACGATAACAGTCTGTATAAACTATGCTGTCTGGCGCGATTTTTCTCGTTATCAAAGGCATTAACGTTTCCGACTTCGTATCTCCTACAACCTTGGTGTAGACTTTGCCGCCTCGCTTCAATATGCCAAATACAGCAACTTTACCTGCAGCACCGCGACCACGTTTACCTTTACGAACACCACCAAAATAGCTTTCACCCAATTCAACTACATCATCAAAGATTTCATGAGATTCTTGTTCCAGATGGTACGCAGTAACTTCCCGTATTTTGCGATAAAACAGCGCTGCACCATTAGGCTGAATCCCCAATATATCTGCTGCTGATCTCGCTGTAACTTCCAGTACAAAAAGCTTTAGTAACCTTAACTGTATTTTCTTCAATAATCTACAATGACTTATCTTCATTTGATTAGCCTAACATCTAAGCTAATCTACTACAGCCCCTTGATTAAGTATTTCCCCCTATACTTCCAATCGGAGTAATGGAAGTTGTTGGATGCCAAGTAACAATACAGCTAATCAGTAATCGCCCCCACGCTGGCACTCGATACCAATTGGGCGTATTTGGCCAAAACACCACGGTGATAACGCGGTTCCGGCGCTTTCCAACCGGCACGGCGTTTCTCCAATTCGGCATCGGAAATATTCAATTGCAACAACCGTTGTTCTGCGTCAATGGTGATTGAATCCCCCTCTTGCACCAAGGCAATATTGCCACCGACATAGGCCTCCGGCGCGACATGCCCAACCACCATGCCATACGTGCCTCCCGAGAAGCGTCCATCGGTAATCAATCCAACCGAATCACCTAAACCTTCACCGATCAAAGCGGAAGTTGGCGATAACATTTCCCGCATACCAGGGCCACCTTTCGGCCCTTCGTAACGAATCACCACAACATCACCCGGTTGAATTTTTCGCGCCAAGATCGCCTGCATACAGGTTTCTTCGGATTCGAATACGCGGGCTGGGCCAGTGATTTTAGGGTTTTTGATGCCGGAAATTTTGGCGACGCAACCTTCGGTTGACAAATTACCTTTCAAAATCGCCAAATGCCCCTGTGCATACATGGGATTGTTCCACTGGCGAATGATGTTCTGATCAGCCCGTGGTGAATCCGGAATATCTTTGAGTACTTCCGCAATCGTTTGTCCACTGATCGTCATGCACTCTTCATGCAGTAATCCGTGCACTAACAGCATTTTCATGACTTGCGGAATGCCGCCTGCTTGGTGCAAATCTGCTGTCACATAACGACCTGAAGGCTTCAAATCGCACAATACCGGTACCTTTGCGCGAATAGTCTCGAAATCATCAATGCACAATGGAACCTCTGCAGCATGTGCAATTGCGAGAAAATGCAGCACGGCATTGGTCGATCCACCCACCGCCATGATGACTGCAATGGCGTTTTCAATGGATTTTCGCGTAATGATATCGCGTGGCAAAATTTGTTTTTTGATGGCATTTACCAAGACCTCAGCCGATTGACCCGCGCTGGTCAGTTTCTCATCATCTTCAGCCGACATGGTTGAAGAATAAGGCAAGCTCATGCCCATCGCTTCAAAAGCAGACGACATCGTATTGGCGGTAAACATACCCCCACAAGAGCCGGCGCCGGGACAAGCATGCCGCTCGACTTGCAGCAATTCCGCATCATCGATTTTCCGGGCGCTATGCTGACCCACCGCTTCAAACGCGCTGACGATGGTCAAATCTTGCCCTTTATAGTGCCCGGGTTTGATCGTACCACCGTAGACAAAAATCGCCGGTACATTCATCCGTGCCATCGCAATCATCGCACCTGGCATATTTTTATCACACCCACCAATCGCAATCACGCCATCCATGCTTTCTGCCTGAATGCACGTTTCAATCGAATCAGCAATGACTTCACGCGAAACCAGTGAATATTTCATGCCTTCGGTACCCATCGAAATACCATCGGATACCGTAATCGTGCCAAACATCTGTGGCATCGCATCCGCTTTGCGCAAAGCTGATTCGGCCCGCAATGACAAATCATTCAACCCTTTGTTGCACGGGGTAATGGTGGAATAGCCGTTGGCGACACCAACGATGGGTTTGTTAAAATCCCCGTCACCAAAGCCAACCGCTCGCAACATTGCGCGATTGGGTGCACGGGAGGCACCTTGGGTAATGGCTTGGCTGCGCTTGTTATCTGACATACTGACTCCTGAAAATATTTTTAAAGATAAATTGCGGTTTATGACAAAGAACACATCGGTGCACTTGGTATAATGAGCCGTATTTTACCGTAATTAGGATAAAAACTATGCTCGTTCATCCGCAAATTGATCCGGTTGCCATTTCGATCGGCCCTGTGTCCATCCATTGGTATGGATTGATGTATCTCACTGGCTTTGTATTATTCATTGTGCTCGGGCGCTATCGAATCAAACACAGTCAGAATCCTGTATTTACCCAGGAAATGTTGGATGATGCCTTATTTTACGGGATGTTGGGAGTAATCATCGGTGGACGTTTGGGCCATGTATTGTTCTATCAATTCGGTTATTATTTAGAACATCCCTTAGGTATTTTTGCTATTTGGGAAGGCGGCATGTCCTTCCACGGCGGGCTCCTCGGTGTTTTTGCGGCAATGGCTTTACTTGCTCGTAAATATCAACTGGCTTGGTTACAAGTAATGGATTTCATTGCGCCACTGGTTCCTTTGGGATTAGGTGCAGGACGTATCGGTAACTTTATCAATGCAGAATTATGGGGCAGAACAACCGATGTTCCGTGGGGAATGGTTTTTCCGTATATTGATGAGTTGCCGCGGCATCCATCGCAGCTCTATCAATTTGCGTTGGAAGGGATCGTTCTTTTTATATTACTTTGGGTTTACTCGGCCAAACCGCGACCAACCGGCGCTGTATCCGGTATGTTCATGATAGGGTATGGTGCATTCCGCTGCTTTACTGAATTTTTCCGTGAACCGGAAGATGGGTTTATGGGTATTTCGACGTTAGGGATCACCATGGGGCAATGGCTATCGATTCCTATGGTTCTAACGGGAATAATACTTCTGATTTGGGCAAACAATCCCAAAACCCAAAACAGATTTTAAGAAGCAAAAAACAAAGACTAAAACCCCCAAAAAATAATAAGCCACGTCGTCTATTGTTATTGTTATAACGCCGTGGCTTATAAAACAACATTACATTATTATTATTATTGTCAAAAACTTTCTAAAACTTTCTTATTTTTTTGCGACGGCGTGCAGAGAGACCTACAAGCCCTAAACCTGCCAATAACATCGCGTAATTTTCCGGCTCTTGTATGGGTAATGTTTGCAAAGCGACTGAATATTGCCCCGACGATGCTGAATTTCCTAAATATCCACTGATATCCAAGTAATATTGCCCGGCCTCAAGATTACCAATAAAATTAGTAGCATTTTTGCCAGAAAATGTTGAATACAAAGTGCTTCCATTTAAATGACTATCATTCCAGACATCAATGGTTAGCCCCGCTATTCCCAGTAAATTAAAACCGCCTAAATTTAGCGCATAGGTATTTACGGGATTGGTTGTGATTGATAATGCGGGTATGGTGAAATTGACATATTCTGAAAATGATGAACCGGGCGTTCCATTTAACGTAACTGCTAATATACTGGGCGATGTTCCAATAATGCCCATATTATAAGGATTGGATTCTGTCCCAGTACCATTTACATTCGCAACACCGGCGTTGGCAACACCGGTTGTCATCAGTACAGCTGTTGCTGCCAAATTCAGCTTAAAATTAAAACCTTTTTTCACTATAAGATCTCCAAACTAAATTTATAAGAAACAAACTGAAAATTACTTGCAACAGATTGAAATAAGAAACTTCTATTTATTTAATTTCCTCAAGTAAGTGGAATGAATTTTAGAGAAACCATCTATTCTTAACTATAGGAGTTCATTACCTTTTTCTTAGTACATTTGTACATACTGAAAATATCGTAATGTCACTGATGGTATACTTTAGGTAGCTTATTTTTATGGATATCTGTTTTTCTATTTTAAAAATATAAAGTTGTATAAGCACTATGGGGATTAGCACACCATTTTTCTTCACGGCTTTTCTATTCGTACACTTAGGTAAACACTCATGCAAAAACTGCTAATCCAGGGCGGAAGACCTCTCCATGGTGAAATTTCAATTTCCGGTGCAAAAAACGCCGCACTGCCGATCTTATGTGCCGCGTTACTGACTGATGAATCCTTACAGATTGGCAATATTCCCGTTCTGCGTGATATTGAAACCATGCTGGCGCTGCTTAACCAAATGGGTGTCAGTGTGACGTCAGACCATAATGCACCGGGTATTACGCTCTCGGCAAAACAACTTAATAATCCAATTGCACCCTATGAAATGGTCAAAACCATGCGTGCATCGATTCTGGTACTCGGCCCTTTATTAGCCCGTGTCGGTCAAGCCAGAATCTCCCTACCAGGTGGCTGCGCCATTGGTTTGCGCCCGGTAGATCAGCACATTAAAGGCCTACAAGCGATGGGAGCAGAAATTTCCATTAATCACGGTTATATCAATGCAACTGCAAAGAAATTGCAAGGTACCCGCATCGGGTTTGACATCGTTACTGTTACCGGAACAGAAAATTTAATGATGGCTGCAGTACTTGCAGAAGGCACAACAATCTTAGAGAACGCGGCACGTGAACCAGAAATTATCGACCTTGCCAATTGTTTGATCACAATGGGTGCAAAAATCCAAGGAGCCGGAACCGATGTAATTACGATTGAAGGACAATCATCACTGCATGGCGCAAAATATTCGGTCATGCCAGATCGTATTGAAACCGGTACTTTCTTAACCGCCTGTACCGCTACCGGTGGTGAAATTCGTCTTAATAATACGAACCCTTATTTACTGGGTGCAGTTATCGATAAACTTGTTGAAGCTGGCGCGCAAATTAACGTCAGTCATAACCAGATACATTTAACCATGAATTTGCAGCTTCAGTCAGTGAGTTTACGCACCGCACCTTACCCTGCCTTTCCAACCGACATGCAGGCACAGTTTATGGCGCTTAACTGCATTGGTGATGGAACAGCAATTATTACCGAAACAATTTTTGAAAACCGGTTAATGCATGTTCAGGAATTAAAACGCATGAACGCGGATATTGAAGTAGAAGGTAACACCGCCATCATTCGTGGCATCCCGCACTTGGATGGAGCGCATGTAATGGCCACCGATCTGCGTGCATCTGCAAGTTTGGTCATTGCCGGATTGATTGCTCACGGTCAAACCACGATTGATCGAATTTACCACCTAGACCGTGGTTACGAAAATATCGAACAAAAACTCTCGATGCTTGGCGCCAATATCCAACGCATCAACTAAAAAGCCTTTAATGACAACGCACTAAAGGCTTTTTAAAACATAACAACCTCAAAAGATTTAAATATATCAAAACTTCTGTAATGGGTAGCTCACAACAACGGTTGCAATTTTCTTATTCAACCCCATCACTGGAATGACCAAAATCTTATTATTGTTAACATCCGATTTAAGAGTGATTTTTTGTAAATTGAGTATTTCTTTAGGAAACAAATCATTGGCCTTGGATTCTTCAAACCGCTTATCCGTTGAAACCAGTAATTGGCCTTCGTCGCTGATCAAATCAACTCTTTCAGTATCTTTCATTTTGACGATTTCGCCCAGATATTGCTCGATTTGATCAATATTATTACGAATCAGCTCGCTACGCACAGCCCATGAAAGTACCTGACCAAACCGCTCTTCTTCTTTTGTATATTGTTGGTCGGCATACTCACGCGCTTGTTGGGTGATTGACATGCGTTCACTTTCAAGCTTCTTCGCCATATCGGATTCTACCTTACCGACAGCAACAGATTTCCAAGCAAAAATAACTATAATAACCCCTACCAGCATCAATAGATATCGACCGGAAAATTGCGTTGTCGGTACATTCCGCAACCAATCTGCCTTGGCTCTTAGATGTTCGAGAAATCCATCCATTGTTTTAATAGGCTCATTAGAGTTTTTCTTGTTTGTCATCGATCGCTCCTTGTATTGTAACGTTGTAATTAACATCCAAAGGTTGCAAATTATCTACTAATCCTAACTGAAGTGAAAGTAAAACCTACCGCGAGATCACTATCTTGTGGCAAGAATCTCCATTATCACAAACACCGTAACTTTTCTGCTACACATTGTTCGTACAAACGACTCAGGGTAATCTTCAATAATGCAAATGGAACACCAGTCACTATTAGGCTGCTCGTTATGCTTTATAATGATTGTTATCGCATAATTGAACATCCATCAGGATTAAAAAATCATCACAAGCCATGAATAGTAATGATCCCCAACAAAATAATAAAAAAGCCTGGTCTGGAAGATTCACTGAACCCGTTTCCGAACTGGTCGAGCGCTATACCGCGTCGATTCCATTTGACTACCGGCTAGCGGAATATGATATTCAGGGCTCATTGGCCCATGCAAAAATGCTTTCCACTCAGGGCATTATCAGCAATACGGACTGGCAAGCCATAGAACAAGGACTCAATCAAATACGCGATGAAATTCGTAACAACCAATTTACTTGGCAATTAGCGCTAGAAGATGTGCATCTCAACATCGAAAAACGCTTGACGCATTTGATCGGTGATGCCGGCAAAAGACTCCATACGGCCCGCTCACGCAATGATCAGGTCGCAACCGATATTCGCTTGTTCCTACGCGCTTCGATTGATGAAATCTTAACCTTAATTAAAAATCTACAATATGCTTTACTCAATCTCGCCGAAAAACATATTGATACCGTGATGCCAGGATTTACGCACCTGCAAGTGGCTCAACCGGTCTTATTCGGCCACCACTTGATGGCCTATTTTGCAATGCTCAAACGCGATACCGAACGGTTATTAGATTGTCGTAAACGGGTTAATCAATTACCTTTGGGTGCCGCAGCGCTGGCCGGAACAAGCTATCCCATTGATCGTCATTTGGTAGCTAAGCTTCTGGATTTTGAGGAGGTTTGCGAAAACTCGCTTGATGCAGTATCCGATAGGGATTTTGCGATTGAATTTTGCGCCTGTGCGGCGCTGATTATGACTCATCTCTCTCGATTGTCAGAAGAACTCATTCTCTGGATGAATCCACAGTTTGGTTTCATTGAGTTGGCTGATCGGTTTTGTACAGGATCCTCGATCATGCCACAAAAGAAAAACCCGGATGTACCTGAATTAGTGCGCGGCAAAACTGGCCGCATCAATGGTCACCTGGTTGCACTGTTAACGCTCATGAAAGGTCAACCACTGGCGTACAACAAAGACAATCAAGAAGACAAAGAACCGCTTTTTGATACCGTTGATACCTTGGTCGACACCTTACGTATTTATGCAGAAATGCTCTCAGGTGTGACGGTTCATCATGACACCATGCGCCAATCGACATTACGCGGTCATGCAACGGCTACCGATTTAGCTGATTATCTGGTCAAAAAAGATATTCCTTTCCGAGATGCGCATGAAATCGTTGCAAAGACCGTGCAATTTGCCGAACAAAAAGGCTGCGACTTAAGTAGTCTACCCATCCATGAACTGCAACAATTTTCGGATCGCATTGAAGCTGATGTGTTGGCTGTATTAACATTGGAAGGTTCGATCAAAAGCCGCAATCACATCGGCGGAACTGCGCCAGAGCAAGTTACGGCAGCCCTTCAAAAAGCGCGACAATGGCTAGAAAATTAGTACATTCAGCCGCTCTGAGCCTGCTTTTAATACGAAATTGACAACAAGATCGCTTTTAACAACAGTTGCATAAGCAGACCGGTCTAACTTACTGTATGGATCCTTGGAATGATATCAGCCAGCAAATTGCGACAATTACTCAACAGAAATTTTTCATAAAAGAAAAAAAACCACTAACGGGTGGGTGTATCAATCAAAGTTTCAAAATTTCTAATGGCGCTCAAATTTATTTTGTCAAACTAAATACCCCAGAAAATTTGGCAATATTTGACTCAGAAGCTGATGGATTAAATGAAATCCAACAGTCCAAAACCATCCGCGTACCCAATGTTATTTGTATGGGTCAAAATGCGCAATCAGCTTGGTTAGTGCTCGAATATGTCACACTTCACTCCGCAACACAGAATAATGCCGAGAAATTAGGCACGCAACTCGCTGCAATGCATCGTATCACGGCCAAACAGTACGGTTGGAAACACAACAATTTTATTGGCAACACCCCCCAAATAAACACTTGGGCACACAATTGGATTCGCTTTTGGCAAGAAAACCGGCTCAATTATCAACTCAAGCTTGCTGCCCAAAAAGGCTATGGCGGAAAATTACAAGCCTTTGGAGAACGCTTACTTGCTGAATTAGAGCATTTTTTCCTGGATCAACCATCGTCATCGCTATTGCATGGTGATCTGTGGCAAGGTAATTATGCTTTCGATGATAGCAACAATCCTATCGTATTTGATCCAGCCGTATATTTTGGCGATCGGGAAGCTGATATTGCAATGACAGAGCTTTTTGGAGGATTCCCTGCTGCTTTTTATTCAGCTTACCAAAATGATTATCCGTTGGATTCTGGGTACAACGTGCGCAAAATAATCTATAATCTCTATCATATTTTGAATCATTTGAATCTTTTTGGAAACAGCTATCGGCCTCAAGCGGAGCACATGATGGCAACACTGCTTGCTGAAGTTCGATCTTGAACATGATCGATTGATCGTTTCCTGCATTTTTTATTTTCTGTGTTGAATTATTTTCTAGACCAAATCCTTTATATTGTGACTATTTGTAACCCATGACAAAGTATGTATTTGTAACAGGTGGTGTGGTTTCTTCTCTCGGTAAAGGTATCGCCGCTGCATCCTTGGCTGCTCTCCTGGAAACCCGTGGACTCAAAGTCACGATGCTTAAACTCGATCCGTATATCAATGTGGATCCTGGGACCATGAGTCCATTCCAGCATGGCGAAGTGTTTGTTACCGAGGATGGGGCGGAAACCGATCTGGATCTTGGACACTATGAGCGTTTTATCAGCACGCGCATGACCAAGCATAATAACTTTACTACCGGACAGATCTACGAAAGTGTCATACGCAAGGAAAGGCGGGGTGATTATCTCGGCGGCACCGTACAAGTAATCCCTCATATTACCGATGAAATAAAACGCTACATCCAAGCCGGCGTCGGTGATGCGCAAGTAGCGATCATCGAAATTGGCGGCACTGTCGGGGATATCGAATCGCTACCCTTTTTAGAAGCCATACGCCAAATGGCCGTACAAAATCCGCGGACAGACACTTGCTTCATTCATCTTACCTTATTGCCTTACATTGGTTCTGCTGGAGAACTTAAAACCAAGCCAACACAACATTCGGTTAAAGAATTAAGAGAAATTGGTATCCAACCGGATGTCTTACTGTGTCGATCTGATCGCGAAGTTCCCCAGGAGGAGCGTCGCAAAATTGCACTTTTCACGAATGTTCGAGAAGAAGCTGTAATTTCTGCGGTCGATGTGGATAGCATCTATAAAATTCCAGCTTTACTGCATGAGCAGATGCTGGATGAAATTATCTGCCACAAATTGAACATTCTCGCCAAACCGGCCGATTTAAGCACGTGGAAAAAATTGATTCATGCATTGGAATACCCAAAATATATCACCACGATAGCCATAGTCGGGAAATATGTTGATCTGACTGAATCCTATAAATCACTCTCTGAAGCACTGATTCATGCAGGCATTCATACACAAAGTCGGGTCAATATTTGCTATATCGATTCTGAAAACATCGAGAAAGAAGGAACGGATTGCCTAGCCGGTATGAACGGCATTTTAGTGCCGGGTGGTTTTGGCAAGCGTGGCGTTGAAGGAAAAATCATGGCGGTGCAATACGCACGTACCAAACGTATCCCCTATCTTGGCATTTGCCTTGGATTACAGCTTGCAATTATCGAATATGCACGCAACAAGGCCAATATGAAAGGTGCGCATAGCACTGAATTTAATCCTGACACGCCCTATCCGGTGATCGGGCTCATTACCGAGTGGCGGACACGCGATGGGCAACTGGAAACTCGTGATGCACATTCCGACATTGGCGGCAGCATGCGGCTAGGCGGTCAAGAATGTTTACTGAAGAAAGGGTCGTTAGCGAGCAGGACCTACGGTGCAGAAAAAATTATCGAAAGACACCGTCATCGCTATGAAGTGAATAGTGAATTCATACCCAGATTAGAGCAAGCAGGACTTTGCATCAGTGGTTTATCGAAGGAAGAAAATTTATGTGAAATGATAGAATTGCCGGAAACCGAACATCCTTGGTTTTTAGCATGTCAATTTCATCCTGAATTCACCTCCAGACCACAAACTGGTCACCCACTTTTTAAATCTTACATTCAGGCAACGCTCGCCGCTGCCAAAAAGTACTCGGTCAATGACGATGAAAAACGTCAGGCTGTTAGCACAGTTTTATGAGTATCTTCATGTCCATTCAATTATCAGGCGCAATAAACAAATCATTAAACATACAGTAATAACCATACCATTAACAGGAAGACAGTAGATGAGTGCAATTGTAGATATCATCGCCCGTGAAATTCTCGATTCTCGTGGCAACCCAACCATTGAAGCCGATGTATTGCTGGAATCAGGTGTGCTCGGTAGAGCCGCCGTTCCTTCGGGCGCATCCGTTGGCACCCGCGAAGCAGTAGAGTTGCGGGACAATGATAAGCAGCGCTATTTTGGTAAAGGCGTATTGAAGGCCGTAGAAAGTGTCAATAGCGAAATTTCTGAAACGCTCATGGGATTGGATGCCGTTGACCAAAGTTTTCTCGATCAAGAATTGATCAAACTGGATGGCACAGAAAATAAATCAAGACTCGGTGCCAATGCTATCCTGGCTGTATCATTAGCAGTCGCCAAAGCCGCAGCAGAAGAGTCTGGCTTGCCGCTCTATCGATATTTGGGTGGCGCTGGGTTGATGTCGATGCCTGTTCCTTTGATGAATGTGATCAATGGTGGCGCTCATGCCAACAACAACATCAATATGCAGGAATTCATGATCGTTCCATTTGGAATTGAGAATTTTCATGAAGCCGTTCGTTGTGGCGCTGAAATATTTGCTACGTTAAAGAAATTGATTGATCATAGAGGCATGCCAACGACTGTTGGCGATGAAGGTGGTTTTGCTCCCAATTTGGAAAATAACGAAGCAGCACTGCAATTGATCGTACAAGCGATTGATGAAGCAGGTTATCAACCGGGCAAAGAAGTAGCTATTGGCATTGATTGCGCCAGCTCAGAATTTTATAAAGAAGATAAATACCATTTGGATTCCGATGGGCTACATTTGACTTCTGCGCAGTTTGTTGATTATTTATCATCTTGGATTGATAAATACCCAATTATTACTATAGAAGATGGCATGAGCGAACATGACTGGAAAGGCTGGGAACTTCTAACAGAGAAATTAGGCAAATCTGTTCAGTTAGTGGGCGATGATATTTTTGTTACGAATACCAAAATTCTACAACAAGGCATTCAACGCAAGATAGCCAACTCGATATTGATCAAAGTCAATCAAATTGGCACATTAACTGAAACTCTCTCAGCGATTGAAATGGCAAAACGCGCGGGCTATACCGCCGTAATCTCACACCGATCAGGCGAAACCGAAGACACCACTATCGCCGACATTGCCGTTGCAACCAACGCATTACAAATCAAAACAGGCTCATTGTCCCGTTCCGATCGTCTGGCAAAATATAATCAATTGTTGAGAATTGAAGAAGATTTAGGGGATGCAGCGCATTACGCGGGTCGAGGAGCATTTTATCAACTTCGATAATGAAATTTCTGACACTCATTTTGTTTGCACTGATCGTCTTACTACAATATCCACTTTGGTTTAGCAAATCCAGTTGGAAAAGAGTTTGGCTCGTCGAGGAAGAGGTCAGTGCTGCACGTCAAAATAATGTGGCGCTCCAGCATCGCAACAACATGTTGGAGGCTGAACTTAGCGATCTCAAACAAGGCCTTGAAGCCGTTGAAGAACGGGGACGTAGTGATTTGGGCATGATCAAACAGAATGAAATTTTATTTCAAATCGTTAGAATTGAATCCCCGACTCCTAAGCAAGATCCCCTATCTGCAAACATTCCAAATGATCAATCCACAAATAAACGGTAGTGTGTTTCTATTGCAGTAGCAACCATAAAATATTAGAGTGATCCACCCTAATACCTAGCACACTCCATCGAACTCTTAGTGAAATTTTCAAACTAACTAATAAGAGTTTTTCAACATTTTATAGTCGCTTGAAAACTGACTAACTAACCCTACATTACTGATAGTTTTTGCAGCTGTTTATCATCTATGGAGTCAACGAATGAAAAGAATTCTGCTTTTTTTAGCAACTAACTTAGCTATTGTTCTGGTTCTAAGTATTACATTAAGGCTATTGGGATTCGAAAGAATCCTGGATGCGCAAGGAATCGGGCTCGATATCAATTCGTTACTTGTATTTGCGGCCGTTTTTGGGTTTGGTGGCTCACTGATTTCGCTCGCGATGTCCAAATGGACCGCAAAACGGATGACTGGGGCTCAAGTGATCGATGTGCCGCGCAATGCTCAAGAACACTGGTTATTCACCACGGTACAGCGGCAAGCGCAAGCAGCCGGTATCGGTATGCCTGAAGTAGCCATCTACGAAGCGCCGGACGTCAATGCTTTTGCCACTGGCATGTCAAGAAATGATGCCCTTGTTGCAGTCAGTACCGGTTTACTCAGTAACATGAACCAAGATGAAGCTGAAGCCGTGCTTGCGCATGAAGTCAGTCACATCGCTAATGGTGATATGGTCACGCTGGCGCTCATACAGGGCGTGGTCAATACCTTTGTCATGTTCTTTTCTCGAGTGATTGGCCACGCAGTCGATCGTGTTATATTTAAAACGGAAGAAGGTCATGGCCCTGCTTTCTGGGTTACCACGATTGTTGCTGAATTACTACTAGGTATATTGGCCACTATTATCGTGATGTGGTTCAGTCGGCAACGTGAATTTCGTGCTGATGCCGGAGGTGCAAGCTTAGCGGGTAGAAACAAAATGATCGCTGCATTACGCAGATTGCAAATTAACTCGCAACAGCAAGCGCAGCTTCCAGATCAACTTGCTGCATTTGGTATTTCCAGCGGTGGCGGTAGCGGCTTAAGCAATTTATTCAGAACACACCCTACTCTGGAAGAAAGAATCGCTGCATTAGAAATGCAACATTAATGCGTCGATTTTGAACAATTCAATTCATAACATTCTTCTATAAACGGGGTGTAGCATTGTTGTAACTAGCTATATTATAACATGCTATGCCCTTTCCACCGTTGTTCTCCATGCTTTCACAATAGCTCTGACAAAATATTCACCGTTTCCAAACCACCAGCTGAAGCAATCAGCATAAAATCGGCTTTTTCACACTTTTTCCTTAAATTGGCTCTCAGATACGTTTCCCAATGACTGATTAATGTTTGGAATTTTTTATTTTATCATTGACACCTGATAACACTCCGTTGGCAATTTTCCCTACAAGATCAGCGGTTGCATGCGCTAGACTGACACCTGTTTCAAGCTGCGCATGCCCTATCGATGCAATCTGTTGTTTAAAAATTTCAAGTGTTTCTATCAGTTGCAAACCTACAGCCGTACCATTATTTTTTGCATGTCGACCTAAGTCATGCAAAATATCGGCGGTCAGCCCTTGTGCCGCGTTCGCAGTGTTGTGCAATATATCCAAAAACAAACTTTCCAGACTTTCCAGCTCAGAATGCGCCTGCTTTAATTCATTCTCAGAAAATTTTTGAGTTTGACTAGCTGCTTCTTCAAGAGCTAGCTTAGAAGCCTGAGCAAAGCTCGCCAACGCAGAATCTAAGCCAGCCACAGCTTCGTGAATTTGCGATTTTGCGGTTTGCGTCTGATTGATAACGTGCTGTAGTTGTTGTGTTGCGCCATCATGAACACCTTGTATGATAGCGGTGATGATTCGCTGTAATGAGGTCAGATCCAAATGATGCGCATTCATAGCATTCAAGGTCAAATGTCGCACCGTTTCCCGCGTATGCAAGCCTTTCGCCACAGCTTCTCGTACTTCTGCCTCCAATGTTTTAAGATGAAGGCTATTGTCAGTTTTATCATGTTCCATGGTGACGAGCCCTTATTTTATTGGTATTTTTGTAACGGTTTTTATTTTCCTCCTTTTTTTCCGATTTGGTCAAGGCCATTCATATAAGCCCTTAGGACTTTAGGAATCGTGACACTGCCATCGCTATTCTGGTAATTTTCAAGTACCGCTACCAGAGTCCGGCCTACCGCCAAACCAGAGCCATTCAACGTGTGTAATAAAGCGGGTTTGCCATTTTCGTTGCGGAAACGCGCTTGCATACGCCGCGCCTGAAACGCTTCACAATTACTGCAGGAAGAAATCTCACGATAGGTGTTTTGTGCGGGCAACCACACTTCTATATCATAAGTTTTAGCCGCAGAAAAACCCATATCTCCAGTGCATAAGGTCATTACGCGATAAGGAAGATCGAGCAATTGAAGAATTTTTTCCGCATGACCAACGAGTTGTTCCAGTGCAGAATAAGATTGATCCGGATGCACCAAATGGACTAGTTCAACTTTATCAAATTGGTGTTGGCGGATCAATCCACGAGTGTCTCGACCGTAGCTGCCAGCTTCAGAACGGAAACACGGTGTATGTGAAACATATTTCAGCGGCAGCTCTTGTATCGGTACGATTTCGTCACGCACCATATTGGTGATGGGCACTTCGGCTGTTGGAATTAGATGGAATGATGGTGTATTGTCATCTTTAGATACGCCGCCCGCTCGGACCGCAAATAAATCTTCAGCAAATTTCGGTAGTTGTCCAGTACCACGCAAACTATCTGTATTCACCAAATAGGGTACATAGATTTCCGTGTAACCGTGTTCTTGTGTATGTTGGTCCAACATAAATTGCGTCAATGCCCGGTGTAGCAATGCGAGGCTACCTTTCATCACACTAAAGCGCGCACCACTCAGTTTGGCGGCAGCTTCAAAATCAAGTAATCCCAGCCCTTCACCGATACTAACGTGATCTTTGATTTCAAAATCAAATATTTTGGGTGTGCCCCAGTTACGTATTGACATATTACCAGTTTCGTCTTTGCCCTGTGGCACGCTGGAATGGGGTAAGTTTGGAACTTCCAACAGAATTTTCTGCAGTTGCTCCTGAATCTGCTCCAATTGAATTTCAGCTTGTTTCAACTCACCACCAAATTGCGTGACTTCTGCCATGATGGCAGTAACATCTTCTCCCCTGCTTTTAGCATAACCAATTTTTTTCGATGCAGTATTGCGTTGTGCTTGCAATTCCTGCGTTTTGGTTTGAATGGCTTTTCGTTCTGCTTCCAGTTTATTAAATACAGTAACTGGAAAAACATAACCTCTTTTGGCTAATTCGCGAGTAATATTATCCAGATCAGTACGTAGTTGCTGAATCTCTAGCATGTCGTGGGCTCCAAAACCAAATAATCTTAAAAAGCTATATTTTACGACGGGCTTGTTGATCCAGAGCATGCAAATAAGCTAATTTTTCCTGAATTTTTTGCTCCAATCCGTAACCAGTCGGTTGGTAAAAACTGACTTCTGGCATGCCCTCTGGAAAATAATTTTCGCCAGCCGCATAGGCATCAGGACAATCATGCGCGTAACGATAGTGATCACCATACCCTATCTGCTTCGTAAATTGGGTCGGAGCATCACGTAAGTGAATAGGGACGGAACGCGATTTATCTTGTGCAATAAACTTACGCGCTTTATTGTAGGCATTATAAACAGCGTTACTTTTAGGTGCGCACGCCAGATATATAACCGCTTGCGCCAACGCCAACTCGCCTTCCGGGCTGCCAAGCCGCTCATAAGTCTCGCAAGCATCCAACGTCAAACGCAAAGCTCGTGGATCCGACAAGCCAATATCTTCAGTTGCCATGCGCACCAGCCGTCGTGCAATATACAAAGCATCAGCCCCGCCATCTAGCATACGACAAAGCCAATACAGTGAAGCATCTGGAGCCGAACCACGCACGGATTTGTGCAACGCCGAAATTTGTTCGTAAAAGGTATCGCCACCTTTGTCAAATTGACGCGTATTACGTGAGAGTGTATTAACAATGTAGTCTTTGCCGATCTCAAATGCTTCTTTAGTTTCGATGGCATTACTGATTTGTTCCAATAGATTTAATAAACGACGCGCATCTCCATCGGAAAATTCGATTAATAGTTGGCGAGCATCGTTAGTAAACTGTAAATGCGAAAAAGCGAATTTGTTCGCACGTTCAGTCAGCTGTGATAATTCCGATTCGGATAAAGCAGTGAGTATGTAAACTTGCGCACGCGACAATAACGCATGGTTGATTTCAAACGATGGATTTTCCGTAGTAGCACCGATGAAAGTAATCAGCCCTTGCTCTATGTACGGTAAAAATGCATCTTGCTGAGATTTGTTAAACCGATGAACTTCGTCAATGAACAAAATCGTATGTCGTCCCTTTTGTTGCAAAACTAATTCTGCTCGATCAATTGCATTGCGGATCTCTTTAACACCCGACATAACCGCTGATAAGGCAATAAATTCGCTATCGAATGCACTCGACATAATGCGTGCTAAGGTGGTTTTTCCAGTTCCTGGAGGTCCCCACAAAATCATCGAGTGTAATTTGCCTGATTCAAATGCCGTACGCAAAGGCTTCCCAATACCTAACAAATGGCTCTGGCCAATAACATCGTTTATATGCTTGGGTCGTAATTGCTCTGCAAGAGGCGCCTGAGGAAGATTGGCTGAAAATAATGCAGCATCACTCACGGATAACATCGGCACTAGCGGGTGGTGTAAAGTTGAACAAACTCTCTGATAGCTGTGGATTCTTTTCTAATTCTGAAAAAGTAAGCAAAGTAGTTTGGCCTAAGCTATCCCGCAATGCCATCAATTTAAGGGTACCTTGCGGTGAAAAAGCCATTTGAATAAATTCAAACATGGTTTCTTTATTTTTGGGTACGGCTTCTAACCATTCCATGCCTTCTTGCAAGCCAAGTTCCGTTAGAACAAAATTTTCTTCCAGGTCGCTATTTCCCGCCAATAAGGCCGCAGGACTGCTACCGATTGCAAGATTAAATGGCCTTACGGTTGCTTGATTCAGATCGTGGTCGTAAAACCAAACTTCTTTTCCATTCCCCACAATGATTTGTTCATAAGGCTTTGCATAGGACCAACGAAATTTTTCTGGACGTTCAAATTGCATCGATCCTTTGGAATCCTGAATCGTGCGCCTACTCTTGTCGTATAGCGTTTGAGAAAAATTAGCACTGACTGTGCTTGTTTCGGCAATAAATTTTTTTAAATTGCCGATTGCAGCTGCTTGCGCTGACATTGATATCAGGCTGATCAACAATAGTGTAAAGAAATGGCTCGAAATCGGCATATTCATAAAATTTGTTATCATTTGATCAAATTGTATTGCACGTGCAAAACGTGCTATTCACTTCGTGATGGCGCGAGTACTTCACGATTGCCATTGCTTTGCATGGCGGACACTAAGCCCGACCGCTCCATTTCTTCGATGAGGCGTGCCGCACGATTATAGCCGATGCGCAAGTTCCTTTGCACTAAAGAAATGGAGGCCCGGCGAGTCTTAACAACAATAGCAACGGCCTCATCATATAAAGGATCAGATTCGCCTTCCGTTGATTTTCTTACTTCCAAAGTACTTGCCATGTCGCTTTCTTCATCATCGATTTGTAGAATTTCTTCAATATAACAGGGTTCACCATGCTCTTTTAAATATTCCACAACCCTATGTACTTCATGATCAGCGACAAAAGCACCATGAACACGTTGCGTATAGCCGCTTCCCGAAGGTAAATACAGCATATCGCCTTGTCCAAGCAATGCTTCGGCACCCATTTGATCCAAAATGGTACGCGAATCAATTTTACTGGATACTTGGAAAGCAATTCGAGTCGGAATGTTAGCTTTGATCAAACCGGTAATCACATCGACCGAGGGTCGCTGTGTTGCTAATAAAAGATGAATGCCCGATGCACGTGCCTTCTGAGCAAGTCTTGCGATGAGTTGCTCAACTTTTTTCCCGGCAACCATCATCAAATCAGCCAATTCGTCAATAACCACTACAATCATTGGCAATTCTTCCAAATATTCTGGTGGTTCATCTGGGCGCGATAAAGGATTGATTACCGGCGTCTCTCCTTTCGCGGCATCTTTTATTTTTTGATTGTAACCACTCAGATTGCGCACTCCCAAAGCTGACATTAATTTGTAACGTCTTTCCATTTCCGAAACACACCAACGCAAGGCACTCGCTGCTTCGCGCATATCTGTTACGACCGGCGTAAGTAAGTGTGAAATACCCTCATAGACTGATAATTCCAGCATTTTGGGGTCAATCAAGATGAGCCGTATTTGTTCCGGTGTAGCTTTATAGACCAGACTCAATATCACTGCGTTGATAGCTACTGATTTTCCCGACCCGGTAGTACCTGCAACGAGTGCATGAGGCATTTTGGCGAGATCCGACACAATAGGACGGCCGCTGATATCTTTACCCAAAGCAATTGTGAGCGGTGAAGCGGAATCTGCATAAGCTTGAGAGCCAAGAATTTCCTGCAAGCGGACAATTTGCCGTTTCGGATTTGGCAATTCAAGCCCCATGCTGGTTTTTCCAGGAATGGTTTCGACTACACGAATACTCGCCACCGACAGTGCGCGCGCAAGATCTTTGATTAAGTTGATGACTTGGCTGCCTTTCACGCCCACTGCCGGTTCAATTTCATAACGCGTGATCACCGGACCAGGAAATGCAGCCACGACTTTAACATCAACACCAAATTCTTTGAGTTTGCGTTCAATCAAGCGCGATGTAAATTCCAACGTTTCTTTCGATAAAACCTCAAAGTCTTTTTCGGGTTCATCCAATAAGTGTAACGGTGGTAACGAAGAATCCGGCAAATCGGAAAATAACGATGCTTGCTTTTCTTTAATCGTCCGTTGGGATTTTGCAATGGCTGAGGCAGGCAATTCAATGTGCAAAGAAGGCATTTCTTCAATACGCTTCT
Organism: Nitrosomonas sp.; assembly: GCA_024281675.1. GTDB lineage: Bacteria > Pseudomonadota > Gammaproteobacteria > Burkholderiales > Nitrosomonadaceae > Nitrosomonas. Next base: position 11,380 of record JAMXAG010000019.1, on the reverse strand, counting down.
TCTCATTTTCAACCAATTCATCGCGCACACGTGCTGCGAGCATTCCGGCTAATTTATCTTGCCGTGTTTCCCATTTGTTGATGATGAAAAAAAGTAATTCTTCGATTTGTTCACCAATTTTTTCTACGAAACGCACCCACGACAAGCCCGTGAATTGGCTAAATCCAACCGCAATCAGAGTAAGCAATAGTAACGTCGCACCTATAGCGCCAAATACTTTGGAAAAGAAATAACTGATGGCGTTGCCGAGAATACCACCCGGTGCAAGTGGAAGTGAAGCGCTGATGGTATAGAAACGTAATGATTCCAATCCGCTGCTGGCCACCAGTAGCAGTAAAAAACCGCCGATAGAAAACACGATTGATTGCTTATCAAAAATACCACCGGAATCAATTCTGCGATAACTCCAAGCGATCATCGAAAGGAAAAAAGCAATCCACCACCACGCAGACACTCCGAATAAATACAAAAGCAGATCAGCCAACCAAGCACCAGCATACCCTCCAGCGTTCTGGATTTCATTAAAAACCCCGCTATGTGACCATCCCGCATCATTTCGATCATAACTCACAAGAATCATGATCAAGTAAAGTGCGATACCGACCAACAGCAAATAGAAAGACTCTCGTAACAGTCGGGCCACTTTGGGCGAAAAAGCATGGCTCCCTGATTTCCTAGCCATCGGTTTGTTTATAAGACTCATTGAGACTCTCGTTATGCCTTTGTCTAAGCTCTACTGTGCCAATTATATAAGATTAACGAAAGGATGATCGTTTAATACACACAAATATTGTAAGCATCGATGATGCCTATAACTTTAGTAGTTGATGAAATTATAAGATAGCAATCAAACGAACGATGGTATTTTCATTTGAAAGATTCTTTCACTGGATAATTCAATCCAGATGTCAGTTGGACAAAGTGAAGCGAATCGCTTAATTAGTTCTTGAGCGAGACAAAATCGCTGGAACAACGTTTTTGTCTTTGTTATTAGTAATCTCTGGCAAAGTAGATACTTGGTGTTTTTCGCTTTGCTTCGAAAGTGACAGGGCAGCTTCAGCTCGCTGATATAGATTCAAGCTGCTGTCATTTTCTTCCAGGGTGGAAATTCCAATACTAGCGAAAAATTTGTTATTCATTCCATTGACTGCTGGAAAAGCTGTTTTATTACGAATAATTTCACAAACGTCTTTTGCTTCGGATAACTCTGTTTCGGGAAACAATATCACAAATAGCTGTGTATCAATCTGATAAAAAAGATCCGATGTCCTGATTTTGGATCGGATGTTATTTGAAATTTTTTGCATAATATCCAGCGCAGGATACTGAATTTCTTGGTCTTGATTCAGTTGATGTAAATCAATGTCAATCAGTGCAATCGATAAATTTCGCCGATAGCGTTGGCAACGAAACGTTTCTGTATTGAGATCAACACCAAATGCGTGCATATTTTTAAATCCTGAAACAGGATCAATCAGATTATTTGTCAATAAAGCAGACATATCAACGTTAGTCTTCTTAATCTTGATGACCATAATTGCAGCACACACAATCAGCAGCAACGTAAGCCCACGATTTATCAAAGCAACTTCAACTGGTACTATGTTTCCAGGGGATAAATAGAAACCTAACACTACGAATACAAAGCTTAATATCGAAACAACATAGGTAAGATAAGTGCCACTCACCCATAAGCAACCAAAAATGACTAATGCGTAGGGTATTCCCGCTGCCACTCCTAGTGGTAAGTTCAAATCAATAATAAAAATGAATACAGTTGCAGAAAAAATAATCAGGCTATTCGGAGAAATTGAAATTTCCCTCAAAAAAAGCTTTGGGATGGAAGTTACCGAACGAATATATTCACGCATTTGATTTTATGAAAGCTTTTATGAAAGCTTGAGTATGTAAATGAAAAATAATGGTCGTATTAACGTAGAGCTTCTTACAGTTCCAAAAAACGATTAAATCAGAAACAACAATCCCTTACAAAAAAATCACTTTCTCATTTTATAGCCCTTCAGATTATAGTTTAATAATCCGAGTTCCTGCAATCCGATCATGTAAAAATTGCCGATCACGATCAAAAAATATCCAAATGATTCCGATGCAAAAAAAAGGATAGACAAGCAAGGCTAAAAGATAGCGCGTTATAGCTTGCTTCTTAGTAATACTTCCCCCTCCGTTTGCATCAACCAGCCGTAATTTCCATGTCTGCATAGCGAGTGTCTGCCCTCCATGTGTCCAAAACCAAATGAAATACAGTCCCATGATGATCAACAAATAAAATTGATAAAGCGGTTTAAAATACTCGTTATCCATTTTGGAGAATAAAGGTACAAAAATGAAACTGGCTATAAAAATAATAGCCAACAGCAGTAGAAAATCATAGATCAAGCATAAAATGCGTTGCCATAGCTTGGGCGTTACGTAGGTTGTAATAGTATCTTGCATATTTATTTCAAACAGTTTTTTGTTTTTTTAGTGATCATTACGCATCATTAAACGACTATTTACATAGCCCAGCCAAGAAATAAGATGGTCAGGTAGATGCATTTTGATAATCCAATTAATAGTTGACATTAAGGTTATACCAGACATAACAATACTAAAGTGTGAATTGACAATATTTACAAATTGATAATTATTATCGTTTCGGTTAATATTTGTACTTATCAAAGTACTTTCAATCCATTATATCGAAAAATCAATCGACTGCCGCCATCAAACAGATCACAAGTCAAAGCAGTTTTTGTTTTTAAGTATGCAAACACTTTTATTGTCTCAGAATAAGTATCAAATTTCTCAGCGCAGTATCATATCCTTACCGGGTTTATTATTTGTTTTGGCCATTCATGCTGGGTTATTTTATTTTTTTTGGAATCAGAAATTAATCCCCCCTCCAGAAAAAATGGTGACATTATTTGCGCAATTGATTACGCCAGCAGCACCTATTCGTGAACAAACACCCAATCCTGTCAACCTTAAACCTCAGCCAGCTAAAGTTGAACCAGTCAAGAAACCGCCTCCTCCGGTAAAAGTTAAAGAGCAACAAATGACTACTAAGGCCGCAACCAAACCTGAACAAAAAAAGGTTGAATTGCCGCAGGAACACACTTCCGATTTTCTCAACAAAAATACGGCCGAATCAGAACCCACTGTAGTAGCTTCCGCTCAACCCGCACAAATGCCAGCAACACCAATAACGCTATCGTCAGAGCTATCGGTCTCTTGTCCAAAACAAGCAGCACCCGTTTATCCTGCGATTTCTAGGCGTATGAGTGAAGAGGGAAAATTAGTTTTGCGTGTAGAGCTAGATGAAAAAGGGAATGTTGATAATGCGAAAGTAATTAATAGTAGTGGATATGAACGCCTTGATAACGCTGCACTGACTGCAGTAAAGAACTGGCATTGCAATCCATCGCTACGCGATGGTCAAGCGGTTCGAGCAGTTGCATTGCAACCTTTTAATTTTGTTTTGCAAGGAAACTAATAGAATATGGAAAATGGTCTTGGATTTGCAAATTTTCTTGCGCAGATCGATGAAGTCGGCATGGTTGTTTTGGCATTACTTGTTTCACTTTCTGTTGCAAGCTGGTATTTAATTATTACAAAAAGCATCGCAAATTTTGTTGCGAAACGTCGCGTAGAAGCTTTTCTTGATCGCTTTTGGAGTCTCGATTCACTTCAAGCGGCGCAAATGGATTTCAAAGATCACGAACCTGATAATGCATTTGCTGAGCTGGCCAAGCTGGGTATCAATGCTGCAAACGATTCAAAAAACTACCATTCTCATAAGCTTGCAGCAGCGGGCGGTCTCAGCGAGCTAGTTACTCGCACACTGCGTAATGGTATCGATCAAGAAGCCACGCGAATCGAAAATGGATTGACCCTGATCGCTTCAGCCGGTTCAGCCGCACCATACATTGGTTTGTTTGGAACGGTTTGGGGCATTTATCATGCTTTAATTCAGATTGGTCTTTCCGGCCAAGGCACGTTGGACAAAGTAGCTGGGCCGGTTGGAGAGGCCTTAATCATGACCGCATTGGGTTTAGCTGTGGCTATACCGGCAGTACTTGCGTATAACGCTTTTGTGCGCCGGAATCGAATATGGCTGGCACGCTTGGAAGCATTTGCACATGACCTTTTTACCTTGGTTACCGTGAGTGAGGATAATGTGCCCATATCAGCAACGAATCAAACCACACATTCCTCAGAGCATGCCGATTCATCATTAACGTCCTATGATGGTGCAAATGCTCAGGCAATTTCTACAAATGAGAGGTCATAGCGATGGCTTTTGGTGGCAATATACAGAACAATAGCGGTCAAGCACCTATGTCTGAAATCAATGTTGTCCCCTTAGTTGACGTCATGTTGGTGCTATTGATCATTTTTATTATTACTGCGCCATTATTGACGCATTCTGTCAAAATCGATTTACCGAAAGCTGACAACGTGCCCAATATTACGCGAAGTGAAAATATAGAATTAGCCATTCAGATGGATGGCAGTCTGTTCTGGAATGGTCAGCCGGTAGAATTTAAGGAATTGACGTCGCGTTTTACCTCGACGGTAGCTCAAGCACCGCAAACCGAACTACACATTCGTGCGGATAAAATGTGCCCTTACCAACATGTTGCTCGTGTCATGAGTACTGCTGCTAAAGCAGGGATGGCGAGAATCGGGTTTATTATGGACCCTTCTGAATAGAACCCTACGATAACTCTAAACCCAGTTTAGCGTTTGGCTGATGATAGTTTTGCGTGGCCCTGACTCCGAAAAACTGATTCGCATCATCAACCATAAACAAGACATACTTAATCAAATTCTTAATCTCTTTCAGATTTAATCCCTCGCCGTTTGTGGTGGGATTTCTTATTATCATTAATGCGCATTAAAAACAATTTTTATTCAATTAAGAAATTGTAGTTACATGGAGTAAAATCCTAAGGTAAAAAAAGATCTGTAAGTTCTCATATGTCATATAGAGCATAAGAGGTCACCTATATGAAATATTTGCTTTTTTGATGTACTGTTACTCGTGTTGTAATTGTTATGAATCGTAATGTTTACTTTTAATTCGGAGACTACGCAATGACTTCTAGTGCTTTGATAGGAAACAAAGATTTACAAGCTAAGTATGCTGATAAAACACCACCGATCCTCACCTTTAGCATACCAGGTAACGACAGCTCGTTAAAAGTCGACAATCCGATTATTTTGAATTTCAATGAACCAATCAAGGCGGGTAATGGCAGAATCATCATTAGTAGCGAGCACGATACACGTAGAATTTCGATCACCGATACGAGTCAAGTTACGATCATCAATGATACTTTCGGTCAAGCAAGTTCTGTTCATATTACACCATCCGTCGATTTAAAACCCAACACCCATTACAGTATCGAAATAGAAACGGGGACAATCAAAGATCGAGCAGGCAATACGTTTGTTGGTCTATCCAATGGCGATAGCATCAACTTTACATCCATTGTTTCTAACCCGATACTCAATTTCACGAACCTACATGGCGGATTGGAAGCTAACGCCGATCTTGAGTTCGCTTTTGACGAAAGAATTAATTCTGGCGCAGGTAACATAATCATTAGTAATGGCGACGATACACGCACTATTGCAATGCATGATACCAGTCAAGTATCGGTCGGAAAATTTGGCTTTACCGTCAACCCCACTGAAGATTTGATACCGAATACCCAGTACACCGTTCAATTTGATCCGGGTATCGTGACTGACCAACAAGGTAATCCTTATCTCGGAGAAAGCACTAATACACAGCTAAGTTTTTATGCAGCTTTACCACAACCTCCCATATTTTGGGGAAGCAACCTACAAGATGAATTCAACCCAATCCAAACCGATGGCGTGATCGAGTTGTTTTTCAATGCGCCAATCATGGCCGGCAATGGCAATATCATCATCAGCAATGGAACAGACACTCAAACCATTTCCATTCATGATGTTAGTCAAGTCAATTTTTTAAGTGAATCTGGATTGGTGATTATTGATCCTATTCTTGATTTTAAGGCGGGCACTCAATACAGTATTCGTATCGACCCGGGTGCAATTACTGATGAAAAAGGCGATGCATTTGCAGGTTTTAATGAAGACACTGCACTCCATTTTGAGCCCATTTCGACCACTCCTATTTTACTTGGTAGCAATCCATGGGACGAGTCAATGGCATTTAAAAACGACGAAAGTATTAGCTTGTACTTTAACGAGCAAGTGATTGCTGGAAAAGGCAATATCATTATTAGTAATGGCGCAGATACTCGGACGATACCCATTAATGATGCCAGTCGTGTACATTTTGATGAATTCGGAGGCGTCACGATTGACCCATTTCGAGACTTAATGAAGAATAAGAACTATAGTATTCGGATCGATGAGGGTGCGATTACAGATTTAAATGGAAATCCCTATGCGGGCATCCAAGACAAAACCACCTTAAACTTCAGAACAATTTCCTCGAACCCTCAATTGATGAACAGCATACCATCAGACGACGCGACTGGTTTTTCCGTGGATCGCGACATCGAGTTGTGGTTTGATGAAATTGTCGAAGCAGGAAAGGGGAACATTATTCTCAGTAACGGCACCGATACGCGTATCATCCCGATTAATGACAGCACTCAAGTTACAATCGGCGGTCGTGGCAAAATGACCATCGATCCAGTGGAAGATCTCGTACCCAACACCACTTATCACATTCAAATGGCCAAAGGTGTCATTGTCGATAGCGATGGTTACGCTTACTTGGGAATCCAGGATAAAAACACACTGAATTTCACTACCATCCCTTCTGATCCGGTTTTAATCGATAGCAATCCGATGGATGGAAGTACATTTGAGGCTGACAATAGTATTCACTTAAACTTTAATGAAGCTATTTTTGCAGGTAGTGGAAACATTGTGATCAGTAATGGCTCCGATATTCGTACGATTAATGTGACTGACCCCGATCAAGTTGTATTCAGTGGAAATACCGTCATCATTAATCCGACTGAAGATTTACAAACACAGACCAATTACAGCTTACACATTGATCACGGTGCTATTCGGGATTTTAGCGGATACGCGTATGCCGGTATTGGTGACGACACAACACTTAATTTTTCTGTTGTTGAAGATCTAACGTCGCCTACGTTGATACAAAGTTGGCCCCTAGATGATTCAGCAATATTTCCCTTTGAAGACATTTTACTGGGATTCGATGACGAAATTACTGCAGGTAGCGGAAATATCACCATCAGCAATGGCACTGATATCCGTATCATTGATGTTGCCGATGACAATCAAGTGTCTTTTTTGCCGGATGGCATTACTATGGTCATCAACGCCAATGAAGCATTAATCATCGGCAGTACTTACCACTTAACAATCGACGAAGGCGCAATTTTAGATACTGCAGGGCATGCTTTCACAGGCATTCAAGATAACTCAACGCTAAACTTTGTCATTGTTGATCCCTTTAATAATAACCTTGTAGCAAACCCGAACCTGGTCGAAACGGTAGGTATAGTCAATGCTTCAATAGCCATGATAGGGTAACTGTACGTTCGCTAATAGCTTACTTGTATTACGCAGATAGTTTTCAATGACCTGATACAGTAATCGGTACCCTATCCAATAAACAAATGCTCAGTTCAACTCACGGTCACCATCAACAGTTAACTGAGCTTCTGCGTAATGCGTTTTACCTGCATCAAACCGGACGATTACAAGAAGCTGAAAATTGTTGCCTTAAGCTTTGTAAAAGTTTTCCGGATCAACCGGATGCGCTCCATTTACTGGCCATCATTCATGCACAAACTAAGCGTTTCCAGACTGCCGATGATTATTTCAAGCAGGCCATCGCCGCAGCGCCTGACCGCATCGATTTTCTAGGAAATTATGCCAATGCTTTATGGGAGCAAGGTTTAATCGATGAAGCCATCCATTATTGTGAGCAATCGCTCGATCGTGATTTTAATCAAGCAGAAGTCCACAACATTTTAGGTAACGCGTATTTTACACAGAGCCGTTTGGAAGCCGCAGTAAAAAGCTTTCGATGCGCCATACAAATTCACCCACATTATCCACATGCGCTCAATAATCTGGGAAATGCCTTACAACGCATGAATCATTTCGAAGAGGCGATCACTTGCTATCAACAAGCGATTCAACTGCAAAATAAATATCCGGAGGCCTACAACAATCTCGGCCAAGTACTTAAGAAAATAGGGGAAGTTTCACAGTCCAGAGAAAGCTTTCAAAAAGCACTGGCGTTACGTCCTGATTTTGCACAAGCACAATGCAATTATGCTGAAGTCGATAGCACCTGGATTGAACCGATTGAAGGAAAGAATCTCTACTTGCGGCGCTATCAACGTGAGGATGCAGCTTACTTGCGCCACTGTTATCAGAATGACGCTTTTATGATGCAGTATAACCAGTATACCCGTCGACACCAACACCTCGATGCATTAGCCGATCAACTACAACAAGCCCATACCTTACACCCATGCCAATCTAAAACGGTAGATTGGATCATCCTTAGAAAACAATCTCACGAAAGAGTCGGCATTACGAATTTGGTCGAAATTCAATTTTCACACCGCCGTGCAGAATTTCTAATTGGTTTGCCTAATCCGCCAAACCATACACACGGAATTGGTTTGGAAGCAACTTTGCTGGTTTTTGATTTTGCATTTAACCGAGTTGCTTTAAATAAACTGACCGCCCATATTTATGAAAATAATGCTTTTTCACAACAAAATGCATTGGCAATCGGATTTGTACACGAAAGCAATTTACGGGAACATATTTTAGATCCCAATACAGGCCATTTTGCCAATGTTCACAGTTATGGAATGACATTGAATGATTTTCGCAGCAATCCAAGAATTTCTAGATTATCCCAGCGAATTTTGGGGCGGAAAATTACTTAATCCAATCTCTGCCATGCCATTCTGAAGCAATTCGCTATTTTTCCAGAGGCCAACCGATTAATAACACGGTAATCGTAACGATCGCCGTTAGAATGTTCATCGGTATGCCGACTTTCAGAAAGTCAACAAAACGGTAACGTCCAGGACCATACACCATCATATTAGTTTGATATCCAAGCGGCGTAGCAAAACTTGCAGAAGCAGCCATCATAATCGCCAAGACAAAAGGCACGTTGTTTAAATCCGCCTTTTCCGTAATTTCCAATACGATCGGTAGCATCAACAACGCCGCCGCATTATTGGTAATGACTTCAGTCAATATGGAAATGGCTATGTAAGTTAGAATCAACAGCAGCCAAGGTCTGCCACCACTTAAATCGACAATGTTTTCCGCCAAGTACTTCGCCACTCCGGTTTTCTCTAAGGCCATTCCCAAAGCAAAAGAACAGGCAATGGTGATGATCACTTTCAAATCCAAGCTTCTCTCTGCTTGATTCGCAGAACAACATCCGGTCAAAATCATCAAACCTGAGCCAATCAATGAAGCATTTAACATACTAATGACCTCGAACCTCGCCAGCGTAATAATGCCGATCAAAATAAACCAAGCAATATAGGCTCTTTCATGCCGTGGCGATTCTGTTCGCAAATCACTGATCACCAAAAAATCTTTGTTATATTTTTGGCGGCTGATAAAAGCCGGCCGTGCTTCGAGTAACAGCGTATCACCTGCTTCTAGAATAATGCTGCCCAAATTCCCTTTAATACGCTCGCCATTTCGGGCGACCGCCAATACCGCTGCGCCATAACGTGCACGAAATTGCGCCTCACGAATCGCAAAACCAAGTGCGGAACAATGCGGCGAAACAACCACTTCCACGAGCCGTCTTTCGGCATGTCGCAAATTAAAGGTTTCAGCTTGCTCTTCCTCGGTAGAAGGAACAATACCATTGATCCGCAGCAGATCAGAAATAGCCTCTGTATCGCCGGCAAACACGAGTCGATCTCCACCCTGTAGTACTTCTTCCGGAGAAACGACCGTGATTGGCGTACCATTGCGCTCGATCTCCACCAAGTAAATGCGTTGTAAATGTCGCAATCCAGCTTGTTCAATGGTTTTTCCAACTAAAGGGCCGTTCGGTGCAACGGATACTTCCAGCGTAAATTCACGCAAATTAGCAAAAGCTTGATCTTGGCTATGATCTGGCAATAACTTAGGAAAAAATAACCACATGAACACAAAACCGGCAATGGCTACCGGCAAGCCCACCGCGGTAATCGAAAATAAAGAGAAACCGGCCTCACCGGTAAGTGTTTGATACTGTCCATTGACAATCAAGTTGGTACTGGTACCGATCAAAGTGACCGTGCCACCGAGTATCGCCATGTAACTGAGTGGAATCATCAATTTAGAAGGCGATATGCCAATTTTCCGGCTCCAGCTATAAATGGCTGGAATCATAGTCGCTACAACCGGCGTGTTATTCAGGAAACTGCTTAGAAAAGCAACCGGCCAAAACATACGATTCAGTGCGGTACGAGGAGTTTTGGGCCGACCTAACAACGAATTCACCAATAAATCAATCGCTCCCGATGCGTGCATGCCCGCAGCCACGACAAACATACCGACAACAGTAATGAGTCCCGAATTGCTAAAACCGCTTAACGCATCATTGGCTTTCAGAATTCCAGTCGTACTTAAAATCGTCAGTGCACCCGCCATGATCAGATGAGGGCCTACCCGAGTAAATATCAGTGAAGCCAATACCGAGATGCACAAACCCAATACAAACCAGCCTTGCCATTCCATAGCTTATACTCCTGAAAAGTTCTGCAATATACCTTGGTAATCCAGTTCCAAGAAATAATAAAAAATAATAACTATATGTATATTTGTTATATTTGATAGTAGCGTATGGTGCGAATTTGGCATTAAAAAATAATGAGGTGGTTTATCCCGTATTTGATCGCTTGAGTGTTTCTTATCAAATATCAGTTAAATTTACCCCCAGCATAGCCGAGGGATCGCCTTATTTATGCTGACAAACGAGACAAACACTCGATGGTAGGTAAGTATCAGAAGCCACTGATTGAATTTGAGTTGAGTACTTGATGTTTTCGAGAACGGATTTTTATGCAAGATTGAAAGTGAAAATACTGGCCGCACGGTGTGCAAACTGCAAATTCAAGGTAACAACCAATTCTAAACATCATTTACCGGTTGCACCGAATACTATAGAACGGGAATTTTCTATTAGCACGTCCAAAACAGTGATATAACCGAACGAACCGGGCATTATCGGAGATTCAAAATTTGACAACAGGTCTCAATTAATAGCTTAGGTGTATTTTATTTTTCAGCTATTCGTTTTGGTGCACAAAGTTTGTTAAAAAGTGTTATTGCTGGGAACATTTTCTCTCGTGCT
>JAMXAG010000018.1 GCA_024281675.1 Nitrosomonas sp. | reverse complement strand
GTAATTCCATTTTCATCCTCCATTTCATGTCTTCATTTTATGAAACTTCGGACTCCTTGAAAATCAGCATACCTCACGCTGCCGCACAGGCAGCTTAGAAAAGATGGATATCAATTTGTAAGATATGGTAAAAGTTCGCTGCCGCACAGGCAGCTTAGAAATTTAGTTCTTCTCTATAAAACCATATTCCAGCGTTCGCTGCCGCACAGGCAGCTTAGAAAAAGCACTAACGTAGAAACATGGATTAAACCAAGTTCGCTGCCGCACAGGCAGCTTAGAAAACACATCAATTCCGTCATCAGAATTGCTATGTGTTCGCTGCCGCACAGGCAGCTTAGAAATGACAGGTTCAGCTATTTTTGATTTGTCCACGGTTCGCTGCCGCACAGGCAGCTTAGAAAAGCGATAGTAAGACCAATTCGATTTATTTCCAGTTCGCTGCCGCACAGGCAGCTTAGAAACTGACTTGATCGAGTTTTCTACAACGCGCTGAGTTCGCTGCCGCACAGGCAGCTTAGAAAGTTTAAATGGTTATCCAGTTAATATCGATCAAGTTCGCTGCCGCACAGGCAGCTTAGAAAATCAACCGAAGTTTTTGAAACGATTTCAGAAAGTTCGCTGCCGCACAGGCAGCTTAGAAAGTAAAGATTGACCGCCATCGGCAGAGTCTTCGGTTCGCTGCCGCACAGGCAGCTTAGAAATTTATCTGGCAATGTTAAGAGTTTTGATTGTTTGTTCGCTGCCGCACAGGCAGCTTAGAAAAGATGATGATAATTATGGGTTTGCCAGATGGGGTTCGCTGCCGCACAGGCAGCTTAGAAATACTGGATATAGTCGATCTGATTGGCAGGTTGGTTCGCTGCCGCACAGGCAGCTTAGAAAAAACTTGATCGTTAGCCGGGTCACCTGGTAGCGTTCGCTGCCGCACAGGCAGCTTAGAAATTGTGTAATTTATAATTCATTCTCCTCTTATTGTTCGCTGCCGCACAGGCAGCTTAGAAATGCCAACTGCAGCATTTCAAGGGCTGTCAGAGGTTCGCTGCCGCACAGGCAGCTTAGAAATGGCTCGAGTTGATCTTCGGCTTCCTTCAAAAGTTCGCTGCCGCACAGGCAGCTTAGAAAAGCCTCAATGTCCTCGCCAGCCTTAATGCCCCGTTCGCTGCCGCACAGGCAGCTTAGAAATATGACATTAGAGAGTTGGGATGTTCAAATATGTTCGCTGCCGCACAGGCAGCTTAGAAATATCTATTCCAAAATAAGCTTCTACAATTCTAGTTCGCTGCCGCACAGGCAGCTTAGAAAACTTGGAAAACGTACTGAAGTTAGGGTAAGGGGTTCGCTGCCGCACAGGCAGCTTAGAAATGTGCTTGCGACAGCCGGCTACGACAAAGTAAGTTCGCTGCCGCACAGGCAGCTTAGAAATTGGGAAGGATACCGTTAGCGCCTGTCAGGTAGTTTGTTCGCTGCCGCACAGGCAGCTTAGAAAACATAAACAGGATTGAATCTTTTGTTGATATTGTTCGCTGCCGCACAGGCAGCTTAGAAATGTCTGGTCATACGTTTATAAAAAAGCATTCGGTTCGCTGCCGCAGAGGCAGCTTAGAAAGCTTTTCACGTACTGCACTGCGATCACGCTGCGTTCGCTGCCGCACAGGCAGCTTAGAAATCATACGCTAGTGAGAGTTCGTAGAGCAGTTGGTTCGCTGCCGCACAGGCAGCTTAGAAATAGTTGCCTAGTTATATCTTTGAGACTTGTCCGTTCGCTGCCGCACAGGCAGCTTAGAAAGTATGCGGAACAATATCTTTAAATCGGATTTCATTCGCTGCCGCACAGGCAGCTTAGAAATGTGTAGCTGAAACCGCCGGGTGTATTACCATGTTCGCTGCCGCACAGGCAGCTTAGAAAGATAAGCTCCTCGGCCTTGAGCGCGGCGCTGAGTTCGCTGCCGCACAGGCAGCTTAGAAAGAAATATTACTCGCTGGGTTGTTCAAAAAGTTGTTCGCTGCCGCACAGGCAGCTTAGAAATAGCAACATGGAGTACTTACACTATCAACAAGGTTCGCTGCCGCACAGGCAGCTTAGAAATATTTATGATAAGAGATATAAAAAAAGTATAAGTTCGCTGCCGCACAGGCAGCTTAGAAATATATATGACTTCAGATTTGTGGCAGAGAACAGTTCGCTGCCGCACAGGCAGCTTAGAAAGTTATGCTCTGATTAGCAAGTTTACTAGTGATGTTCGCTGCCGCACAGGCAGCTTAGAAAAGATATGCATAAGCACTCTTTAGCAGAAGCTAGTTCGCTGCCGCACAGGCAGCTTAGAAAGATAACAAATCAGGTGGGAAACCATTGTTAGTTCGCTGCCGCACAGGCAGCTTAGAAAAGCAGGTAATGCCAATGTTAAGAGACTTAAGAGTTCGCTGCCGCACAGGCAGCTTAGAAACAGATTTCACTGTTCGCTGCCGAGGCATGGAAAACTAAGCATAATGTTCTGAAGTTCAGTTCGCTGCCGCACAGGCAGCTTAGAAAAGGGTGGGGGCTTCTGCTATCACTTAGATATCGTTCGCTGCCGCACAGGCAGCTTAGAAATTGTTAACCTAGCTACTTTTTCGAGTTCTACGGTTCGCTGCCGCACAGGCAGCTTAGAAATTACGATAGTCTAAGTAAATGCTGGTTGTGAAGTTCGCTGCCGCACAGGCAGCTTAGAAATCGTATAGAGTGAATAGTTTTAACGTTGTAAATGTTCGCTGCCGCACAGGCAGCTTAGAAAATTTTACGCGCTCCTCATACCAAATACTCTGAGTTCGCTGCCGCACAGGCAGCTTAGAAATGCAATCGATCAACACCTATTACCAGATTTGAGTTCGCTGCCGCACAGGCAGCTTAGAAATAAATCGTCAGGCTCAAATGAATATGGCAGGTGTTCGCTGCCGCACAGGCAGCTTAGAAAGTGAATCGCCCCGGGTTTTCCGGAGACTGTTTGTTTTGAGTCAAGCTGCATCAGCTGACTCTTCCTGTTGGCGATAATAGGCCATTTCAAATTCTGCCGGTGGGACATATCCGATTGCATCCAGCAATCTTCGATTGTTGAACCAATCCACCCATTCCAATGTAGCAAATTCTACTTCTTCGATACTACGCCAAGGACCGCGATGTCGTATGACTTCTGTCTTGTACAAACCATTGATGGTCTCAGCCATGGCATTGTCATAAGAATCTCCGATGCTGCCGACGGAGGCGTCAATATTCGCCTGCGCCAAACGTTCAGTATAGCGAATCGATAAATACTGGGTGGATTCAACCGGTTGTCGCAACACTTTTGATCATGGAGGTGTTTATGGGGCGACCAGCAGGATGGATGCAAAAGTTGACGGGGAGATGGACGATGCGCTCGCCAGGTGCGCCGTCACTTCGCGGTGAGATTGAGCGGCTATTTTGGGAGCAGATTGCAACCGGGATAACAAGCGAGAAAGCGGCAGAGGCTGTTGGCGTGTCGTCAGCGGTAGGTACCCGCTGGTTCCGTTATCGAGGCGGGATGCCATTATTCATGTCTAATCACATATCCGGAAGATATTTGTCATTCGCTGAACGAGAAGAGATTGGACTGCTCCGGGCACAAAGTATTGGCGTGCGTGAGATTGCTCGCCGTCTTGGACGAAGTCCGTCGACAATTTCACGGGAGCTGACTCGCAATGCTGCCACTCGTAGCGGTCGGCTCGAATATCGCGCTTCAGTCGCGCAGTGGAAAGCGGAATTGGTTGCCAGGAGACCGAAAGCGGCGAAACTGGTGACCAACCCTCGACTGCGCCAATATGTACAAGACTGCTTGGAAGGAAAGGTTTATGACGCTGATGGGCGTAAAATTGAGGGACCTCGACAGGCACCGTTCAAAGGACGAAATAAGCCACATCGTGGTGACCGTAATTGGGTCAAAGGCTGGTCGCCTGAACAGATTGCCAATCGGCTACAGATTGACTTTCCAGAGGACAAATCCATGCGCATTTCTCACGAAGCCATTTATCAGGCTCTCTACATTCAAGGTCGCGGTGCTCTCAAGCGCGAGTTGGTGAGTTGTCTGCGCACGGGGCGAGCGTTGCGCGTACCGAGAGCCAGGGCGCAGGCTAAAGCATGGGCTCATGTCAACGAGAATGTCATGATCTCCAGCCGCCCTGCTGAGGCGGAAGATCGCGCCTTACCTGGGCATTGGGAAGGTGACTTGATCATCGGTCTGAATCGATCTGCAATTGGGACATTGGTCGAGCGCTCAAGCCGATTTACCATGCTTATCCATCTGCCTCGCGAGGAAGGCTATGGGCTGACTCCCAGAACGAAGAATGGTCCCGCGCTTGCGGGCTACGGAGCTGTTACAATGACTAATGCACTGAAAAAAACAGTGACGAGCTTGCCCGCCCAGCTGTGGCAATCATTAACTTGGGATCGTGGAAAGGAGCTATCGGATCACGCCCGATTTACCATCGAATCTGGAGTTAAGGTGTTTTTTGCCGACCCTAATAGCCCATGGCAACGCGGCACGAATGAGAATACCAACGGGCTTCTGCGGCAATACTTCCCAAAAGGCACCGATCTATCTCGTTGGAGTACTCAAGAGATCCAGGCAGTAGCCCATACGCTGAATAGCAGGCCCCGGAAAACACTTGGTTGGAAAACACCTGCAGAAGCACTAAACGATTATATGAAATCTATTCAACAACCCACTGTTGCAACGATCGGTTGAATCCACCCTGGCTGCCTCGATCACTGTGATGTATCAATCCTGTGGTTTCCCGCCGTGCCCATAGCGCCTGTTCCAATGCATCCAGTACCAGATTCGTTCGCAATGTACGACTGACTCTCCAGCCAACGATGTGTCTTGCAAATACATCGGTAATAAAAGCCACATAAACAAAGCCAATCCACGTCGCCACAAAGGTAATATCTGCCACCCACAGTTGATTGGGCCGGGTTGCCGTAAATTGCCGGTTGACCTTGTCCGTTGGCCGGTCAAGCAAATCGTCCGAAATGGTTGTCCAACACTCTTTGCCGCGTCGAACACCTTGCATTCCAAGCTTCTTCATCAACCGTTCGACCGTACAACGAGCAACACCAATACCTTCTCGCAACAACTGCTGCCATACTTTGCGAGCACCATAAACGCGGAAATTGTCTTTCCATACCCGCTGTATATCAAGTTCTAGCCTCATGTCCCGCTTGATGCGATCAGGCATTCGATCGGGATCTCGCTCGCGTGCTTTGTATTCGTAGTAGCTCGACGGGGCAATCCGGATTTCATTGCAGATTGGCTCGACCCCATATTCTGCTTTGTTGCTATCGACAAATGTCACCATTATTTCGGTCGGCGGTCGAGCTCCGCCTGCGCAAAATACGCCGATGCCTTACGTAATATCTCGTTGGCTCGCTTTAATTCCCGATTCTCCTGTTCCAATTCCTTGAGTCTTTCACGATCCGCAGTCGACATGCCGCCTCGAATTCCCTGATCAATCTCTGTTCGTCTTACCCACGTTCGCAACGTCTCCGCCGTACAGCCAATCTTCGATGCAATCGATTTGATCGCCGACCATTGCGATTCATGCTCCTTTTGCTGCTCGAATACCAATCTTACTGCTCGTTCTCGTACTTCCGGTGAATAACTGATTTGGTTTTTCATCTCTTCCTCCTCTCAAATCATTTTATCTCCGGAAATACCGGGGCGATTCATGTATCGTATCGCATAGTTAATTCCAGACAGTCTGTACTTTTACTTGATACGGCTTCCCACCGTCTTCCTTTCCACTCGCACCAGTAAAGTTTTAAGGAAGGCAGCCATAACCCAATAAATTTGCTCCGCGCGCAGAAAACCAAAAACGGCGCGGCTATGCTAAAGTCAAAATAGTGCCCCCGTGTGGCAAGCCCAGGGGAATCGCAATTGAAACACAACGCACCTACTAGAGTGTCATATGTCCCGAAAAGAGAGCGTAATGACCTATGTACAGAACGGTTATTTAAGCCTAGCATCGGGCGTTCCGATGCCATATCCTCAACGGATGCAAGAGTAGGTTTCCTGCAAGTTACTAATGGGTATCAGTAATAGTGGTTGGTTTCAAGCTAACTGCTTTTCTAAAAAGGGGGGAAATAACGGACAAGATTTTATTTGCATGGTTTTTTGCTGTCAGCGTCTTAATTTCTGCTTTTGCTCATGCTGTCACTTATACCTATACCGCTATTGATCTTGGCTGGGGCCAATCTATTCTGGATAGGCGTGAGAAAATAAAACGGCGAACCTTGGCTTTGCGACGCCAGTTGTTTTATGCTAACAAATCAATTAACACAATCCCGATGAGCTAAACCATCTCTTAATTCAGCTACCCTTTAGTCCAATTTGATTTGACGACATACACCGGTCTTAGTTGACCATTGCACTATGAATGGCCTCGGTTTTAATGGCATAACCCTATAAGAACAGAGCCTTTGAACATATACAATCGTAAGGAGAAATGTAATGCCTGATCCATTTTTTAACAACGTGGTAGACAATCCGTTTGGAATGGACGATCCTATTTATGTAGATATTGATGGCGATAGCGATCTAGATGCGTTTATTGGCGACAAATTTTACAAAAACACTGGCAGTAAAACCAATCCGGTATTTGCAGCGCCGATTTCCAAGCCGTTCGGACTTGAATTACCTAACATAGCATATGGACTAACGTTCTCGGATATCGATGGCGATGGTGATCTGGATGCCTTCGCCTTCACCGGAACTTATGAAGGACAGGTGCTCTTTTATAAGAACATCGGAACATTCAGCGAACCGTCGTTTGCAGCAGCGTTAGAAAATCCTTTTGGTTGGAGCAATGCATTACCATTGGGACCTACTCTCACTTTCGTAGATATCGATGGGGATGGGGATTTGGACATGTTTTCCGGCAGTGCGTATCAAGGTACTCATTTCTTCAAAAATACCGGTACTGCAACGAATCCTGTTTTTGCAAAATCAGTCATTGATCCCTTTGGTATTACATCAGGCCCCGGCTACATTACGCCAACATTTGTCGATATCGACGGCGATGGCGACCAAGACCTTTTTATTCAAGGAGAAACTAATTATAGCTCCAGTAGAGTAGATTTTTTCAGAAATATTGGCACGGCGAGTAACCCACTTTTTTATCAGGATACGCCGACCCGCTTTGGAATCCCGAATGGTGTTATTTACGAGAATTTGATTTTTGCCGATATCGATGGCGATCGCGATATGGATGCCTTTATTGGTTCGCAGTTTTATCAGAATTCAGGTACGGCCGTTAATTTGCCTAATTTCTCAATATATATGGGTGGATTCGGAATCAACGATGAAACATTGACCTGGTCACCAGCACCTGCTTTCGTGGATATCGATGGGGATGGCGATATGGATGCTTTTATTGGTCTTGGCTATGATGGTAACGACTCTCCGGATGCAGCAACAGGAAATGTGTTGTTTTACAAAAATATCGGTACAAAGAATCACGCCTCATTTGCGCTTGCGGTCAAAAATCCCTTTGGTTTAAAAGATGTAGGAGAGGACGCCATGCCGACCTTTGTCGATATCGATGGCGATCACGATATGGATGCTTTCATCAACAATGCGGCTGGGAATACGCTGTTTTTCAAAAATACCGGAACGATCACCAACCCCACTTTTGCGGCTCCAACCACGAACCCCTTTGGTTTGGCCAAAGTCAGCGGCGGTTCTGATGCAAAATTTGTGGATATTGATGGTGATGGCGATTCGGATGCGTTTATCGGCAACCTGTATTTCAAAAATATAGGTACTCAAACAAATGCTAAATTCAGTGCGCCAGTAACCGATCCTTTTGGACTTGGTCTATCGCCAGATTTTTTGGATATTGATCGTGATGGCGATCTCGATGCCATTTTTGGAAGCAAGTTGTTTCTCAATGAAGGTAATGCCG
Organism: Nitrosomonas sp.; assembly: GCA_024281675.1. GTDB lineage: Bacteria > Pseudomonadota > Gammaproteobacteria > Burkholderiales > Nitrosomonadaceae > Nitrosomonas. The sequence continues at coordinate 46,909 of JAMXAG010000018.1, read as the reverse complement.
TTAATCCTAAATTTCCAACCGAAGGCGTTTATCACCTTACTAGCTTAGGTAGCGGGCCGACCAATTATAGTTTTGTAGATATCGATGGGGATGGGGATTTCGATTCGTATACGACGCTCATTTCTCAATATCTTGATCGGTCTCCATCTGGCGGTTTTTTCGTCAACAACAAGGCACCGAATGTTACCAATCTGACAACGCCTGAACAATATACAAAAGGTACTCCGCTAAATTTGCAAAATATCATTGTCGAAGATTCAGACAGCGCTGACATCATCACAGTCACACTCAAGCTATCCAATGCGGCTGTGGGCAAATTGAGTACGGCTACATCTGGGACTGTCACGTCAACTTTCAATGCAACCACAGGAATGTGGACTGCATCGGGTAAATTGGCCAATGTAAATACGCTACTGGCTAATTTGCAATTCATTCCGGCTAATAATGGAACTGATGATTTTACTGTCGTTGCAACGGTTTCGGATAACCAAGCAGAACCTCTAGTGGCGACAAAATCTTTTAAAATCCCAGGTTCTTCGTTGTTGAGTGCAACTGCCGGTAACGATATCCTAATTGGAACAACGAGTAATGATACGGTCACTTATGCTTCGGCTACCGGTCCGGTGACAGTATCATTGAATATTACAATCGCACAAAATACTGTCAATTCTGGTATGGATAAATTGATCGGCATCGACAATCTGATCGGTAGTAAATTCAATGATAAGTTGACCGGGGATAGCGACGACAATGTGATTCAAGGCGGTGCGGGCAACGATATCATTCGTGGCTGGTCAGGCGCTGATGCGATGCTGGGTGGCATAGGCAATGATACTTACTATGTCGAGAATGCTGGAGATGTTGTCACTGAACAGTCCAATGCGGGGACTGACCTTGTCAGTAGTAATCTTTCCTATACATTGGGGCTTAATTTGGAAAACCTTACGTTGACGGGACCCAATGCGATTGATGGGGTAGGCAATGGCCTAAATAACAAACTCATCGGTAACGCTGCCAATAATTCCCTCAGAGGTGATGCAGGTTCTGATATCTTGAGCGCAGGCAATGGTGATGATTACCTCAATGGCGGTTCTGGTAAAGATACCCTGACGGGAGGTGCTGGTAAAGACACTTTCTACATCGGCTCAAAAGATGCCTTTGATACGATTACTGATTTCAACGTGACAGGTGGCGATATCATTGAGTTGGATGACGATGTTTTCACATCCCTGGGTTGGGGTGACTTGGCCAACGAACAGTTCCGAGTCGGATCCAAGGCGCTCGATAGTGATGATTTCATCATTTATAACAAGACTACTGGTGCGATTCTTTATGATGCAGATGGTAGTGGTGCGGGTGCTGTGCTACAAATCGCCAAGGTAGGTATCGGACTTGCATTAACAAATACAGATTTTGTTGTGTTTTGATTCTTGAAGATAATCACGGGAAAATGATGCAGATGTTCAGCCGAACCGTTTTCCCGTAATGGAGTGGACGCCCACTACCCTAAGCGGCATCGAAGTGCCAAAGTAGTGGTGCAATAAAGCCCACTAGACCAGTGTAATGATTCAATTAAACCGGACACTTTAAAAGGCAGATTTATAATGTCTTAACGAGGTGACGATGAATACAAATCAAATAAAACGATGTAAACCGAAATACACATTGGAATTTAAACAGGCTGCTGCCGCAGGTGCAAAGTAAATTGCAATGCTTTAACGACAAACCTAATCATTTTGTAACACAAATCAATTCATTCCAATCAGTCGTATAGTTCTGGCTTTTATGGCCGCTCCGCATTAGCCACTTCTTTGAAATCCCTTCCGAGGCTAATCGGATCGTCCCTCGTCCCATACGGTCATTCACCGCATCGATCACACTCATCACCTTGGTTTTATTGCTGATCGATGAAGGGACGAATAAATCTCGTTGTCGTGTTTGAGCATCTACCAATTCACTGAGCATAACCCCGGCTTTCTGAAATTGATAACCGCGTCGGTAAATCTTGCGTAATCCGCATAGGGCAGCCTTGGTCAAGGCGATTGTACTGGCAGTCTGTATTGGTAAAGAAATCCTGAATGCATTTGAATAATTTTCTTCAGGTTTGTTAAAACGACTGGTGTTGATAAATACCGTAATGGCTCCTGCATACGAATGCTGTCGCCTTAGTTTCTCAGCAGCGTGTCTAGTGTAGAAAGATACGGCTTCTTCTAGGCTAGACAGATCAGTTATCTTCACACCAAACGATCGGGAAGAAACAATCTCTTTTTTGGCTGGAGAGACTTCTTCCAGTTCTATACAGGGCGTACCATTTAATTCTCGAATTATCTTCTCCATAACGACTGAGAATTTGCTACGCATGCTGGGAATGGATGCCTGCTTTAGATCAAGAGCGGTAACAATCCTCATGGCATTCAATTGAGGAGCAAGTTTTCTTCCGATGCCCCATATTTCACCGACCTCAATACGTTTGAACCACATTTCTTCTTGATAAGCTGTCGTACCGTTTAAGTCACACACACCATTAAATTCAGGGTGTTTCTTGGCGAGATGATTAGCCAGTTTGGATAATGTTTTGGTCGGCCCAATACCCACGCACACCGGCAGTCCTGTCCACTGCTTAATTCGTTGACGGATAAGCTGACCATAAAGGGTTAAGTTTTGTGTTTTGAACTCTGTGAGATCGAGGAAGCATTCGTCGATAGAATAGATTTCCTGGTTTGGGCTAAAGGTTGCCAATATGTTCATGACACGATGGCTCATGTCAGCATACAAGGTATAGTTGGATGAATAAGCAATGATGCCGTGTTTCTTGGCCAAGTCTTTGAGCTGAAACCACGGTTGACCCATTTTGACCCCCAAGGCTTTTACTTCATCGCTTCTCGACACGGCACAGCCGTCATTATTGGACAGTACAACAACCGGTCTACCTTCTAACTTGGGATTGAATATTCGCTCACAACTGACATAAAAATTGTTGACATCAATTAACGCGATAGCGCGAGGTGACATTGCGTTAGTAAGCGCAAGGATTCAGTAATATTCAGCGTTGGTTGTAGGTGCTGATTATTTGAATCGGCGAAACGATCCCGTCACGACGCCAAAAATCTCAAACTGTGTGTCCGGACGAATGTAGATCGGCCTGTACACCCCAGATGAATTGGCTGGCATGAGCCTGGGCATCTTATTTGCACCATAATCCAGAATCTTGATCGTAAATTCCCGATCCACCACGGCCAACACAATATCCCCAATAGTCGGAGTTCTAGAGCGATCCACGACTGCTTTATCACCCGGCAGCAGGCCGACGTCGATCATGGATTCTCCCTTAATCGTTACAAAGAAAGTGGAGGCCGCATGATCAATCAGAAACTTACTGACATCGAGGCTTTTCTCGACATGATCATCGGCAGGACTCGGAAAGCCGGCAGCGACTTTGGTAGAAAAAAGCGGTAGCCAAGTGAGTTGCTCGTTAATCGCAGGAATAAAAAACTCATCCACCGTTTCTTCTGTTATTGCGTCATAATCTGCTTTTACTTTTTTTTGCTGCAAAACTTCCAGAAAGTTCCTGACAGTGGCCGTATGGCTCTGGGGGATAGGCATGACTTTAGTGGGTTCACCAAACTTACCTTGGCCGATCAGCCTGCTTGAGTTTTCTTGTTTTCCACCGCGATTTGACATGTTGAATATTCCAATATGAAATGTGTAACGGCATTCAAACACACCATCATCAACTCTGTCAAATGTTCAAAATATCCTACAGGCAGAGGTTGCATTGCCTTAATCGGGTAGCCTGATCAACCGAGGCCAGCGATCATGAATCCAATGATATTCAGGTGGGGTATCTTCCGTCACAATATACACTCTTTGTTCTCCCCCTCTTTCAGCCAATAACGCTTGAATGACCATATTGGGTGCTAGAGTGATCCAATGCGAATGTTTGTCATGGTCTTTTTCCATGAAGCTTTCCACTGGAATTAATACTGGCCTGGGATGCCAGGGTTTCCATTTGCCCATTTTGATGGAAACCAACCTCGCCCAACCGCCATTGGGAAATTTGCCGATGGCCTCATCCTTGCGCCTGCCCCACGTTATCCAGGTAACATGGCCATCTCGTAGCCGAACAGGTAAGCGCGCATCCGGTTGCGGAAAATAAATCTTCTGATCTTGGTACCCAATGCCACCGCACATAAACATCCTACCTGTTGCCTACTACGCCCCTACCCTGATTTTTGACATCATCGTAGAAATTAATCTCGCTGTAAGCAACCCTAAGTTTTCTTATAGATTAGACATTCATGGGATTGATCTAGATCCGACTAAAGGATTTGCAATCAATTTGACGCCAATCACTACCGATACCTTTTGGGTCCTTGATTAATTCTGCGCTCTGTTTCCCCTTGGTCAATTTTAAACCGATATCCACAGTTTTGATCTAGTATTGTCACACGGACTTCCTATTAAAACGCCTTTCGATCAGAAAGATGATTAACTGGCACCATGCGTTTGTGCAATATGCTGAATACAACCCATTGTTGCTCATGCACAACGTAGTAAATGACATGGCTTGAACAGGGAAAACTCGATACGTTCGATCCAACATCTGACCTTGATTGACCGAGAGAAGGTATATCAGAAAGCAATCGAATCGTTTGCTGAAGTTCTGATAAATATTTTTGTGCCTGTGTCTTGTTCCATTACCTTATCGTAAAACGGCGTATTTCAATCAGGTCAGCCTGAGTATCTGGGGTTAAACGAAAACCAGGCACTAGTCGTACTGATCGGTTTCTAATGCACTAAAAAAAGAATCGCCATCAACGATGTTGCCCGCTTTGATATCCATTTTGGCTTGAACGGCTCTCGATTGCAAAAATCGAAGTTTGAGCGCCTCAATATTTTCGTATTCATCCATTGAGATAACAACGGTAACTGGCTTTCCGTTTTTTTTAATCTGAATGGGTGCACGCTGCACTTTTAACAGCATGTCGCCAAATTGAGTTTTAGCTTCATTCGCTGAAAGTGCCTCTATCATTGCCTCCTATCAATATCGTTCGATTCGTTCACTATAATCGAATCGCGCCAAATAGATCAATTCCGACTCCATATCCTTAAATCGACTTGTTATCCATCAGGAGTTATCGCAGTCCAGTAAGAAATTAAACCTCGATAATTGCGCAAGCAGCTTTCTTATTTTTCATAAAAAAATATCCGCACTTCATTTAAAACAAGGTATACAAAATGTTCAATACCCTCCGCATTTGAACATCGTGGTCCCGCCACATTCAGCACTTGAATCAAATTCGATTCCAAAAAGTGTTTAATTTGTTTAGGCCATGCATCGTCGGGATGAATATGCATGCATGGCTTTGCCATTTTTTTAGCATATTCAAATGTAAAAAGTGATCCACCAACCAACTCAGGTGCTAGCGTTATAATTAACGTAGCATCGCTATCTCGCACGTTCCATTTAGTGCGTTGCATATATCCTTTACTTTCAGTTTCCTGCAAAACATAGCGATCAGGAATTACACCATCTTCAGCGCGTCGTCCTTGAGGACACCAGCCTCCATAAACGATGTTATTCTGTATTGCCCAATCTAGGGCCGCACGATCAGCTCCAGTCTGACCGCCTGAAATTATTTTCGTCAAAATATTCAATAGATTTTATTGCGTATAAATTCTGGCTTTTCATTCAGCGGTAACTGACTGACTTAATGCTCGATCCGTAACCGGGTTTTGTTATAACCATTGCAAGCCTGAATGGAGCGCTAAATAATCCTTCATTTAAACGTGTTGTATCGGGCCTGGATATGCCGCCACATGAGCATCGGCTGTCAGCAGCGTTATACCTTCGACAGTGGCCTGAGCAACAAGTAAACGATCAAAGGAATCTTTATGGATCGACGGCAAGGTACCGATAGCTATCGCATGTTTACTGAGCATCGGAAGCTCAATGTATCCATTGTCCAACAACCCCCGTCGAAGCAAATGTGGATCAACCTTAAAATCTTCACGACCTAAGCCGCATTTAATAACGATTTCCCATAGACTAACGGCGCTAAAGAACAATTCATTTTCCGGAACACTCATCAACTTCTGGGCACTGGGTGATAAATATTCAAAACCTTTCGCTGCCCACAGTAGCAGATGGGTATCTAACAGCAGTTTCATGTGCCATTCTCAAATAGCTTCACAATTTCACTTTCACTTGTATGGTCGAAATCATTCGGCACCTGGATTTGTTCAGCCATAAAACCGAATCTCTTCACCTGAGAAGGCTCAGGCGCATTGAGTGCAATCACCTTGACCATCGGCTTACCGGCTTTAGCGATAATAAATGAATCGCCCTTGGCAGCTTGTTCTACCAAACGGGAAAGTTGCGTTTTAGCATCGTGAATATTATAGGTCTGCATAATTTTATGCCCAATGTAGCTTAGCTATTTGGCTCTCGGCAATATCGCCAAAAAATGGTCTATGCCTCTTAAAGATTGGAAACCAGCTTTAAACAGGTTTACCATTCAATTTGAAGGTAGAATGCCTCAGCATTATTAACCGCCATTTGCACAAAATCTAGGACACCCTCGGCATTCAAAGCATCCATTCCAGGAACTGTCCCGATTAAACGTGGCGCTCAATTTGAGAAAGAGGCTTAATTAATCATGAATAACTTGAATCAAGCGAAGTAATTCAATTTCCAACTCGATAAATTTAAACGAACCCGTCCGAGTGGCGGGTTTTTGTTGCTTATTATTTTTTGTGCCGTGGCACCTGTGTGGCACCAATAAAGAAAAAGGGATTGACTATTTAAGCTAACTCATTGAGTTAAATGGCTCCCCGACCAGGGCTCGAACCTGGGACCTGCGGATTAACAGTCCGTCGCTCTACCGACTGAGCTATCAGGGAACGGATAAGGAGGTTGATGTTAACGTTTTGATGTTGATTGGTCAATACCACATTACTTTATGAGATACAAAAAAACTAAAATAGTGGAGAATTGGGCAAAGGTAAATAAATTGAGACCTTTGCAAAACTATCCAGTTCTGCTGCAGATTCTTAGAAATCCAACTCAATGTTGAAATTCTGGGGAATTTCGGTGAATTTTTTGCAAAAACCAAGAGATAAAGACATTATTACGCCCTTTCTTTGTTAGAAGACACAACTAGCTTGTGGTTGTCGTGGTAGAAGCCTCTCAACATACAATCTTGGCAACCTTTTCAGGTTATACGCCATAGCCTGCAGGATATGCCAGGCATGTGCTTTGGCTCGACCGTAGTAACGCAGGATCTTGCTACCAAACCAGCGTGTCTGACTGCCAAAGGTACGTTCCACGACATACCGGGCTTGGGTAATTAAACGATTGCGCTGTATCTGCCGCGCAGTCAACGGTTTGTTCTTCAAGGCTTTATCCTGAATGCCATTTTTGATGCCGCGCGATTTCAAGGCTTCACGATGTTTCTGACTACAGTAAGCTTTATCAGCATGAACCCGGGTACCTGGTACGATCTCGGCTTTATCGAGCAGCGTTAGCAGCAGCTTGCTGTCATGGCAATTAGCGGCTGTTGTTTCAACGGCCATCACCAAACCATTGTGATCAACCAGCGTATGCTGTTTATAACAAAAAACCGACTGGCCGCGGATCGAAACCCAACGCGCCTCAATATCGACACCAGGTTGAGTGACTGCAATGACCCGCATGGATGTTTGTGCGTCTGTTTCGTCATCACGCTCTTCGCGATCACTCACTACTTCATAGGCAGTCCTGGTCTTTGGCTTACGTGGGCTATGCGTGATGCTGGCGTCAACGTGACACCCATTGGCTACAGTAACATTGAGCCGCTGAATTTGGTGATTGATTTGCTCCAATAAGCCATCCCACCCATGCGGCTATCGTCAAACGGGTTCGAGAGCGCGACAGCACAGAATGATCCGGTACTTCATCTTTCAGCGACAATCCCAGAAATCGCATCACGTGCAAATTAGAATTAGCCATTTCTTCAACCGCTTCATCACTTAAACCACCATTCCAGATTCCTACTAATAGCATTTTGAAAAGCAGCAACCCAGGATAGGCAGGACGTCCTGTTACGTCCGATGTCGGTGCATAATGAACTGAGATCGCCTTCTCTATCGAGTCCCAGTCTATCAATTCATCGATTTGCTTCAAGAAATTCCCTTTTCGGGTTCGGCGGGTTACATCATATTCAGAGAAACTCAGTGGATTAGTTCAACACCATGATTCAAAAATAAATTATATCATCTCGTGTACCTAAATCTGCTTTTGACCGTGCAAAGGTCTCAAATTGTGCTAGTGTTGATATTGACTTAATAATGATCATTTGGCGGTAATTATGTTGCTTGAATTTGACCAGGAAATCCACTACGCTGCTTAATTTATAAGGGAGTTGGGGGTGTAAATAATTTTGTGTAAATGGTCATGTATGGGTGCATTTCCGCGAAAATCTTACATCTGTAAGATCCTGTGACGATCAGGCTTGTTGCACAACACCATCAAAAAATGGCATAAATTAACAAAATGTCAGCAGAAGTCTGGATTTTTATAACTTACGTTCATTACACGCATCGTTTGCCGGGTAGAAAGAATCAAATTGTTCAATGTGTTGTTTTGCATAAGCAAAAAGGCTAAATCTATTTTTAATCCCTAATTTACTAAAAATGGATGTTAAATGATTACGGAGCGTATGCTCACTCATACACAATTTTGCAGCTATTTGTTTATTTTGTTCTCCCCCCATTCCATTTGCGAAGGCTTTTAGAATTGTGCATTCTTTACGTGTAAGTGTAGTTATTTTTTCTGCTTCTGAATCTTGAAATCTTTTTCCTCTCATACGTGAATTTTGAAGAAATATTCGACCAGTTGTTATGCGATCAAGCCATAATTCCCCATCATGGATCTTTTCAACCGCCCGGAGTATTGTTTCCATCGATTCTTTTCGATGTATGATGCCTCGTGCCCCGCTTAATATCGCCCGATCCATCATATCTTTATCGTTCATTTCACTAAAAATAACTATCCGAGTATTTCCATGATTTGTTAGGTCGGGTATAAGCTTGATGCAGTCTGTATTATCTATATAGATATTTAATATGATGATATCCGGATTAATTTCTGCTGCAATCCTTTTAGCATCAGAAACATTGGATGCTGAACCCACAATTTCGATTCTTGGTTTTTCGCTTTCAAAAAATTTTTTCAACCCCCAAAGAATCACTTGCTGATCATCTACTAATAAAATACGAATAGGTTTTTCTGCCAAAGATTGTTTAATGTGATCCGCCATTAGATCAATTCCATAATGTTGGCGAAAACATGACTCAAAATCTATATGAGCTTTCTTATTGTTTTTATCAATGCTGTAACCTAAACTGGCTGCGCTATTAATGGTACGTTGTACAACTAAATCAGTTGCATACGCAGTGAAATAAATCGATAAATTAGAATCGTTATGTTTAAAACTCAACTGTTGCACAAGATGAATTCCACTACAATTAGTTAATTCTATATCAGTAAAAATAAGATCTGGTTTTTTTTCTTTTACTTTATCTAAAACTTCTTGATTGGACGTACAAATTCCAATGATATTGTATCCCCAAATGTCAAACATATTTTTAAGAGCAGTACCCGAAATGTATTTGTCCACGACGATCAGAACCTTGATGCCATCGGTTTTTTTATGCAGTATCCTTGCAAGATTATGTTCTGTTTTACTATTCATTTCTTTCCTGCTTAAATAGTTATAGGATTATTTTAGGGGGTGGTGGCAAGTCATTTGAGTCATTTGTAACTTCGGATTTTATGGTTAGAACTTTAAATTTTCATAAAATGTTTATGTAGGTAAATGCAATAGTAATCCCCCACGAACATACGATTTAAGCTCATGAATAGAAAATTTCATTGAGAGCCGATTAAGGAAAAATACGACTAAACTTCCTATTTACAAGGATTTCTTGTAACACACTATGGCAGAGATTTTTAATCTGTTTTTAGGTTTCAATTAGATAATTTTGTAGGTAATTTTCCTATATAGGAATGGGTAGATTACCTAATACTGTTTAAGTCTAATTTCCATTTACTTCAATTCTTGCATGATTGAAAATACCTTCTGTACTAGGCAGATAATTTCTAGTTTAAATTTAAATACTTTTTTAACTGATCGGAGATTGTACAAATGGACTCAAATCAAATTCTCGATGAAATCAGAGACATTAATTTAAGCTATATGCTGCTAGCAAAACAAATGTTACGTGAGGACAGAGTATCGGCGATGTATCGATTAGGTATTAACCAAGATATCGCAGATATATTGGAACAATTAACTTCTGCACAATTGATTAAAATGGCAGCTTCAAATATGTTGCTGTGTCGTTTTCGCTTTGATGATCGCTTAATTGCAGAAATGTTATCTACCGACAGTCGCGATCAATCTGTGGCTAAATCGCACGCTTCTATTTTGATGGCAGGTAAATCCGCAGAAGCAGTGGTATAGGGAACGATACTATGCGTAATAAAAGTATTATAACGGAAGCCAAACAGATTCAGCTTGCTACTGAATTAATCTCGCTAGGGGCAAGATTGCAGGTTTTGGAAATGAATACCAATTTGAGTCGCGAACGTTTGGTAAAGCTATATAAGGAAATTAGGGGGGTGTCACCACCTAAAGGTATGTTGCCTTACTCTGAAGATTGGTTTATGAGTTGGCAACCCAATATGCACTCTTCACTTTTTATCAATATATATAATTATGTAGTGGCTAATACGGGTGTAAATGGAATTGACGCTTTGATTAAGAGTTATTGTTTGTACATGGAGCATATTAAAGTAAATGAATTGGATAAAGTGCTTAGTCTTACTCGTGCATGGACGCTGATACGCTTTATCGATAGTGGTGTTTTATGTATTGCTCCTTGTGTAAGTTGTCGTGGGAAGTTTGTTGTGCATTCGCTCGAGATACATTCCAATCATGTTTGTGGGCTTTGTAATATTCCTTCTCGTGCTGGAAAAACAAAGAAAGCAGCAATGTTAGCAGCTATCCACTAGGTAAATATTTAATCAAAAGAATTCTTATCACAATAATTCTTGAATACGTTTTGTTGCCTGTTTTAGGTTTTCCATTGAAGTAGCAAAAGACAAGCGCATATATCCTTCGCATCCGAAAGCAGAGCCAGGAACCACAGCTACTCCGGCATGTTCCAGTAGATATTCACTAAATGCAATATCGTTCTGAGTGATAAGTAATTTTTTCAAATAGAGTTCTTCCATTGTGGGGCGAATATCTACAAAAGCATAAAATGCACCATCGGAAGCTAGGCACCTCATGCCTTTTATCTGGTTGAGTTGTTCCGTAACAAAACGATTGCGCTCTTTAAATGCAGTTACCATTGGCTTAATACATGATTGATCGCCATTAAGCGCAACTTCTGCAGCTGCCTGAGATATCGAACTGGGATTTGAAGTACTTTGGGATTGAATATTCTCCATCGCAGTAATGATTTTCGTGGATCCTCCACAGTAACCGATCCGCCAACCAGTCATCGCATATGCTTTAGATACCCCATTGAGCACTATGGTTTGTGGCAATAGATCGGGGCAAGCATTGGCAATATTCACAAATTTCTGATCTGACAATAAAATATGTTCGTACATGTCATCAGTTGCAATAAGAATGTGCGGATGTTTACGCAGTACTGCCCCCAGCGCTTTTAGTTCATCTAAAGAATAAACCGCTCCTGATGGATTGCTTGGACTATTGATCACAAACATCTTGGTCTTTGGCGTAATGGCTGCTTCCAGTTGTTGAGCAGAGATTTTAAAATTCTGCTCAATACCTGTATTAATAAATATTGGCTTGCCTTCAGCTATTAATACAATATCAGGATAAGAAACCCAATAAGGCGCAGGAATAATTACCTCGTCACCAGGATCAATTGTCGCCAAAACGAGATTAAAAAAACTTTGTTTACCACCACATGAAACCAGAATTTGCTTGGTTTCGAAATCAAAGTCATTTTCGCGCTTGAATTTTCCTATAATCGCATTTTTTAAACCTGGGGTGCCGCCAACAGGCGTGTATTTTGTATGACCCTTATTGATTGCAGCAATTGCGGCGTCTTTAATGTGCTGTGGGGTGTCAAAATCAGGTTCGCCTGCTCCTAAACCAATGATGTTTTTTCCTTCAGCTTTCAATTTCGCAGCACGTGCAGTAACTGCGAGGGTAGGGGATGGCTTAATGCTTTGAACGCGATGAGAAAGTTCCACAAAAAATCCTTGTACGATAGTAAATAAAGCAGCGTGTTAAAATATTATTGAAACAAAGTTATTAATGGAATTATACCTGTGATCATTACCTTCCCCAATAGTCCCTATAAACTTCATCAAGCATTTGAACCGGCAGGGGATCAACCGATGGCAATTGAGAAACTCATCGAAGGTATTCATGACGGGCTTGCTTTCCAGACATTACTCGGCGTTACTGGTTCAGGAAAAACATATACGATTGCTAATATGATTGCACGGTTAGGACGACCGGCTATCGTGATGGCGCCCAATAAAACCCTTGCCGCTCAACTTTACGCAGAAATGCGTGAGTTTTTTCCGGAAAATGCTATCGAGTATTTTGTCTCCTATTATGATTATTATCAACCGGAAGCCTATGTGCCTGCGCGTGATTTGTTTATCGAAAAAGACTCTAGTATCAATGACCATATTGAACAGATGCGATTGTCGGCGACCAAGTCTTTACTCGAACGCGATGATGCGATCATTGTTGCAACAGTATCATGTATCTATGGTATTGGCGATCCGGTGGACTATCATGGCATGATTTTACATTTGCGTAATGGTGAAAAAATTGTCCAGCGTGACATTATTAAGCGATTGACTGAAATGCAGTATGACCGTAATGAATTGGAGTTTAAGCGCGGTGTGTTTCGCGTTCGAGGTGATGTGGTCGATATTTTTCCGGCAGAAAACTCTGAGGCTGCTGTACGTGTGACATTATTCGATGATGAAGTAGATAGCTTGGCATTATTCGATCCGTTGACGGGGCGCATTTTACAAAAGCTCTTACGCTATACTGTTTATCCATCCAGTCACTATGTCACGCCGCGATCGACTACTTTGCGAGCGATCGAAACTATCAAAATTGAGCTCCGTGAACGATTAGAGCATTTTTACCAAGAACAGCGTTTGGTGGAGGCACAACGTCTAGAGCAGCGTACGCGGTTTGATTTGGAGATGTTAAATGAACTGGGGTTTTGTAAAGGCATTGAAAATTATTCTCGGCATCTATCTGGTAAAAGACCTGGCGAGCCACCGCCAACTTTGCTGGATTATTTGCCATCAAATGCCTTGATGATCATTGATGAAAGCCATGTCACAGTACCGCAAATCGGCGGTATGTATCGCGGTGATCGAGCCCGTAAGGAAAATCTGGTGAATTATGGTTTCCGCTTGCCTTCGGCGCTGGACAACCGACCACTTCAGTTCGAGGAATTTGAGCGTAGGATGCCGCAAACTATATTTGTTTCGGCAACGCCTGCAAATTATGAAGCATTGCACAGCGGTCAAGTGGTTGAGCAGGTAGTGCGTCCCACTGGTTTGGTCGATCCCATCATTGATATTCGCCCCGTTACAACCCAAGTCGATGATTTGATGTCTGAGATCACTGTGCGCACGAATAAAAATGAGCGTGTGTTGGTTACAACATTGACCAAGCGTATGGCGGAAGATCTGACCGATTATTTTTCTGAGCACCGCATCAAAGTACGCTACTTGCACTCGGATATTGATACGGTCGAGCGCGTCGAAATTATTCGTGATTTACGCTTGGGTCAGTTTGATGTGTTAATTGGTATTAATTTACTGCGTGAGGGGTTGGATATTCCTGAAGTGTCTCTTGTGGCGATACTGGATGCGGATAAGGAGGGGTTTTTACGTTCTGAACGCTCCCTAATTCAGACTATCGGTCGCGCAGCGCGTCATATCAATGGCACTGCTATTTTATACGCAGATAAGATTACGAGGTCCATGCGTACAGCCATTGATGAAACTAATCGTCGAAGGAAAAAGCAAATTCAACACAATCAGCGCAACCAAATTACTCCGCGCTCTGTCAGTAAACGTATCAAAGATTTAATTGATGGTGTGTACAACTCGGAAACTGCACAACAAGATTTCAAGGTTGCGCAACAGCAAGCACGCTATAACACCATGAGCGAAACACAGCTTTCCAAGGAGATTCAGCGTATTGAGAAGAAGATGCATACTGCGGCTAAAAATTTAGAATTTGAGCAAGCTGCACAATATCGCGATGAACTCAAAGCTCTTAAGAATAAACTGCTAATTGGTTTTTCGATTTCAACCTAAGGAGTTACCGAATCGTGCTGCTGTAACTCCTTGGTCGATGGTCAATGCTTTATTACTAACTAATGTGAATGATTCTTGCAATTGAAGGCACGCCAATCGAATTCCAAACAAACAACATATAATATCCTGGTGGTGCAATATTAGCGTTTGCAGGGGTTTTAAGCGTTACAATTTTATTCTTTATGGGTACTGCAAGATTGAAGAAACGGGCTTCGGCATCAAGATTATGCGTTACAGCGCCCACTCGTAAAAGTGTCACACGACTAATGACCTCGTCTGATTCCACAGAAAAATTTTGATTCCATCCTATAGTCGTTGTTGGCGCATCGATAATTTCCGGTCTAAAGGCAAGCTGACCGCTGCCATCTTTTTTGAACAAATAAGGTGGATAGTAAATTTCACCATTTAATTGTTTGAGAGGCCCAGGTGCTCCACCGCCTCCGGTGATTATTGTGCCATCCGGCAACAAGAGAGATGTAGAGTGATAAAGCCTGTAGGTCGAGGCATTGGCTGCCATAGACCATGTATTGGTTGCAGGATTCCAAAGCTCGGTAGTCAATGTTGCACCTGTTAGGCTATTTCCTGAAGAGGATCCTCCATTAATCCAAACTTTTCCATCCGCTAATACTGTAGTGCTTCCGTACAAACGTTCAACACTCGGTGTGCCTGCAGGGCTGACTACCGGATCACCGCTACCATTGATATTTACGGTAATAGCCGTGCGATTCCGACGCAAAGAAAATATTTTACCTGGGGCATACATTACGCTCGGTAATTCCCAACGACCTGATTTGGGTTTTGTGGTTTGATATTTCGTTACTGTGCCGGTATTGGTTATATCCAGCTTGTATGCGGCATCCCAATGAGAAAGAATGAATATTTTACCTTGAGGATTTACCCATGCACGAGGATAGTACCAGGAAGCTGCACCTAAGGCCCCATAAGCATAATCGTCGGTTGCGGTTGTAAGTGAACGCCAGCTTCCGTCGATGGCACGAACTTCCGGAGTAGGTGAATAAGAAGCAGTGGTCGCAGGTTTCGTTGTGGATCCGGCAAAAAACCGATCATTCCGTCCACCAAGAACAACATGCTCCCCGTTTGGCATGGTAACACTCGTTGCATACCAACGTTTATAAGCCATCTGCTGTGGTTGACGTATTAATGTGTCAGTTGCTGGATCAAAAATATTGACGTCGCTATTGGCGTAATTGCGCAATCCATTTACTAGTGCATCTCCACCGACAATTAGAGCTTGACCTGTGGCTGGAATGAGTGCATGACCGGCACAAAAAATATCAGTGTTGGTTGTATTTGGCAAAACTGTAAATGCATTGATATTGGTCCCTAAATTAGGATCCCAAATTGCATAATACATTGTTGCGCCTTGTGCACCTGCTGTATTTGTTCCATAGGCAAATACTCGACCATCGGGCATCAGCATCATTGCAATAGGAATGATGGGCCAATTATGTAGTGGGCCAAACGCTCCTTTGATATGCGCAGATGATGCTGCAGAAGCAATCGAAGAATAGCTTTGTAGAACCGCTAAAAGAGTTAGCGCAACTATAAAGCCCTGAATTAAGCTTTGTAGCTTGAAAGAAATAACACAAGTAAACTGTTTAGCAACCATCATACACCTACACTGAAATAAAAAAATAAAATAATCAAAAAACCTAATATAAATAAAAGAATACTTGACTTTATATTAGATTTAATAATTTGCGTTTATGAATCAACCACTTGCTTTATAAGTATTGATTTTATAATTCTTTGCTTGGAATATTCTGTGATATTCACCACTTAATCAGTTTTGTGATTTAATAAACTGCGAAGTAGTGCGTATATTCCATTCATGTTCAACCTACCTAATGTATTCTAATTGTTGCACATTTTGAACATGCATTGACTCCTACAATCTATGAATTTCCTACTGGGATGTTTACTCTATTCAACTAGTATTTTTATCCTGATATTTATCACGAATCACCTTACTTTATTGTCAGAAGAAAAATAAATTGCAAGGAAATGCAAATACCAGAATACAAAATTCAGAAAACTCAAGGAATTCGTAAATCGTGGTAGTCGTTATTTTCCACCGATGCCGAATTGGAAAGGAAGAGACTTACTGAACATTCACATTTCGCAATAGCTCATACGAATATTTACAGCAATTGCTTGTGCTATCGTATCCAGTCAAGTAATGGATTGATTTTTAAGTCGATTGAGTAAGCAATTACGGTGTTGCAATAGTTTCTACATTTAATATTTTTGATGCTGAATCGCCTGATTTAGTTGTGCCAAGTTTGCCGAATTGCTCGGGCCTGTTGAAATACTTGCTCTAAGCCCTCTTGGTCTTTTTGTTCCAGCAATGTTTGCACGGCTTTTAATTCTGTATTGTAAGCTTCCATCTGCTTGAGGAGTTCTTCGCGGTTTGCCAAGCAAATGTCACGCCACATTTCCGGGGAACTGCCAGCGATACGAGTGAAATCTCGAAATCCACTGCCTGCAAAACGGAGTAGGCTGTCAGGATTGTTGGTACTGTGATGCAGATAACGCATCATAGTGAACGCCAATACGTGTGGTAAATGACTGGTGATGGCTAGTATTTGATCATGCTCATCAGCATGCATGGTTGAAATTTTTGCACCGCACGCTTGCCACAATTGACAGACTATTTCGAGTGTTGCTGGATTAGTTTGTTCAAGAGGCGTCAGAACCACATGCTTGCCCTTATATAAATTAGCTTGTGCTGCTGTCACGCCGCTTTGTTCTGTACCTGCAATAGGATGGCCCGGAACAAAGTTGATAATGTTTTGGGGGGGCAGATGCTTCAGGGCGGAAATAATAACATCTTGTTTAGTACTTCCGGCGTCCGTGATGATCGTGTCCGGCTCTAAGTGAGGTGCAATTTGTGCCATGATCAGCTCGGTTTGTCCAACTGGCATGGCGAGAAACAGCAGGTCTGCGTCAATGAGCGCTGCAGCATAATTATCGGCAATTTCATCGATTACGCCCTGCTCTAAGGCACGTTGCATGTTTTCCAAATTACGACCGATGCCTGTGATATGCTGAACCACACCAGCTTGGCGCAATGCTAATGCAAATGATCCGCCGATCAAGCCTACGCCGATGATGACAAGTTTATCAATGTGCGGAGTGGCGTGGTTTTTCATGGTATTCTCGTGATGCGCTACTATATGCTGCGGCCAATAGCTCGTGCAATACCGTTTAGCGATTCCATCAACTGGTTTAGTTCCTGTGGACTCAAAGCTTGATCGGCATCACACCAGGCTTCACAAGGATTGGGGTGCATTTCCACCAGTAGACCATCGGCACCTGCTGCAATTGCTGCGCGCGCCAGTGCAGGAACCATCCATGATTTTCCACCTGCATGTGACGGATCGATAATAACCGGGAGATGCGTTTCCCGTTTTAGAACAGGTATGCACGTAATATCCAAAACATTGCGGTAAGCCGTTTCGAAAGTGCGAATACCACGTTCGCAAAAAATAATTTGGTGATTCCCACCAGCAGCAATATATTCTGCAGCCATCAGCCATTCGGCGATGGTTGCAGATAAGCCGCGTTTGAGAATAACGGGTTTATTAATACGCCCAACTTCTTTTAAAAGGTCAAAATTTTGCATATTACGCGTACCGATTTGAATCAGATCAACATCCTGCTTCAGAAAGGTATCTAGCATGCGAACATCCATTAGTTCAGTGACAATCGGTAAATGATATTTGTCAGCAGCTGCCCGGAATATTTTTAATCCATCGACGCCGGTGCCCTGAAAAGTATAAGGATTCGTACGTGGCTTAAAGGCGCCGCCGCGCATCAAGCGGCATCCTGCCGCAGCGACTTGCTGTGCGGCTAAATCCATTTGTGCTTGGGTTTCAACTGAACAAGGGCCCGCGATTACTTGAATTTGCTCGCCACCGATTGGAATGCCTCGTATATCAATGATGGAATTAGTGGTATGGGATTCTCTGGAGACAATTTTATATTGCTTGACAATGTGCATAGAAAATTCCACGCCAGGCATGGAATCAAACATTTCTGGAGTGAGCTTCCTTTCGTCGCCAATGGCACCAATTACGATGCGATTAGTACCGCGTGAAATATTAGTACCGTGTCCTACAGCTTCGATTTTTTGGGTTACTGAACCGATTTGTTCTTCGGTGGCTGTTTTTTTCATCACAATGATCAAGCAAGTTCTCCTAAAGCGTATTCGAGTGCGTGTAAAAACCGTTCGTTTTCTGAAGCTAAGCCGACTGTTACCCTTAGATGATGCGGCATTTCATAAATACCGAGGGGGCGGATGATGATGCCTTGGCGCAACAGATTTTGATATACCTTGGGTATATTGGCCGCATCGCCTTTGATACGGAAGCTGATGAAATTACCAACAGAGGGTATAAATTCGATATTGAGCTTGCGAAAACCATCAGTGAGTTGCAACATCCCTGCTCGATTCAATGCATAGGATTTTTGAATAAATTCACTATCATTCAGCGCTGCTAAGGCACCCGCTAAACCAATGCTGCTTACGTTAAATGGTTGCCGTACACGATTCATTAAATCAGCGACATCAGAATGGGCGATGGCAAAACCGACACGCGCACCTGCTAAACCATAAATTTTTGAAAAAGTCCGCGTTACAACTAAATTCGGAAATTCTTTCAACCACTGAATGCTGTTGGTTTTGTTGATTTCCGGTAAATATTCGTAATAAGCTTCATCGAGCACAATCAATACGTCTCGTGACACTCGCCCAATGAAGCGATACAAATCATCGGTATTGGATATTGTGCCTGTTGGGTTATTGGGGTTGGCGATAAATACCATGCGTGTTTCTGGTTTGATGGCATCCAGCATGGCAGGTAGATCGTGACCATAGTCTCGGGCGGGGACTTGAGTGCCATGCGCACCGGTAATTTGTACTACCAAGGGGTATACTGCAAAAGCATGCTGCGAGTAAACTGCCGATGCACCGGGCTTAAGAAATATGCGCGCAGCTAAATCCAGCACGTCATTGGAGCCATTGCCGAGAATGATTTGTTCAGATTTAACATCATAATGGCGTGATAAAGCAGCTTTTAATTCGAAGCCACTGCCGTCCGGATACAATGCTACATTTTGCATGGCATTAATCATGGCATCTAATGCTAACGGACTAACGCCCAGCGGATTCTCGTTGGAAGCAAGCTTGATAATAGTACTTGCATCTAGACCAATTTCCCGTGCTAGCTCGGAGATCGGCTTGCCTGGTTGGTAAGGTTGGATTAAACGGATGTTTTCCGGGACGAAGTCACAAAGATTCATAAAAAAGGGTAATTTTTACAAGAAATTGATTTAATAAAGTGTTAAGCAGAATAGAAAATGGTTTGTAGTGCAAAACTAGGAGGATGGATATGATCCCAATATTTTCAGGAAAGATGCTTTCTCTTGTATTTCCGAGAGTGCGGCCGCTACATTGTCGTTGTGTTGATGTCCTTCCAGATCGATAAAAAATGCATAACTCCATAGACCTGTACGTAATGGCCGTGATTCCAGACGACTCATACTAACATTGTGTCGTGCGAGTGGCTCCAATATTTGATAAATGGCACCTGATCGGTTATGCGTGGATAATGCCAAAGAAGTTTTATCTTTACCAGATGGATCAACCCATTGATTGCCAATGATCAAGAAACGTGTGGTATTTTTTGGATCATCTTCAATATTTTCTACGCAGACGGTCAATCCGAACAAGCTTGCAGCTCTTTTGCTGCCGACTGCTGCGGAAAGTTTATCGGTTGCCGCGAGACGGGCCGCTTCCGCATTACTATTGGCGTGTATAAAAGCTGAAGTTGAGAGTTGCGGTAAATTTGATTTCAACCAATGTTGGCATTGTGCCAATGACTGCGGGTGTGAATAAATTTTTCTAATCTGTGTTAAGTCAGCAGACCGCGACATTATGGACTGATGTATAGGCAATTGAATTTCACCGCAGATGAGCAGGGGGGTCTGTAACAGTAAATCCATAGTCCTGCCGACTGCGCCCTCGGTGGAGTTTTCAACCGGAGCAACGCCATAATCAGCATCATCGAGCTCGACTGCACGAAATACTTCGTCAATGGAATCACAGACTACCAAGGTAATTGCATTGCCAAATCGTTTAAGTACAGCATCTTCTGAGAAAGTGCCACTTGGGCCGAGGTAAGCAACCCGTATCGATTTTTCTAAAGCACGGCACGCCGACATGATTTCTATGAAAAGTTGTTGGATGTGTGCGTTGCTTAAGGGACCGGGGTTTTGTTGCTGAATATGCGCAAGTATTTGCGCTTCACGTTCGGGGCGGTACGCGACATTGTTGTTGCTGTCCCGCTTGATTTCGCCAATCTTGTGTGCCAACTCAGCGCGTTGATTGAGCAATTTAAGCAATTCTGCATCAATCGTATCAATCTGATCTCGTAGTGGTTTAAGAATCTCAAGCATAAAGAAGAAAAATTATTGATACTGCATATCAACAAAAATCAGGTGCGGGAATGTAACGAGCCATCAGAACCCCATTGATTTCCTTGATTTTATTGAGAACCTCGTTTGGTATCGGACTGTCTACATCAGCCAGTGTATATGCCATTTCTCCGCGAGATTTGTTGATCATGTTATGAATATTAAGCCCAGCTTCCGCCATGCTGGTAGAAATCTGTCCTAGAATATTTGGTACGTTGGCGTTAGCGACGGCGACACGATAAGGGGACTCGCGTTCCATCTGTGTATCAGGAAAATTAACGGTGTTGGTGATGTTGCCATTTTGCAAATAATCAATCAGTTGATTGACTACCATCACTGCGCAATTTTCCTCGGCTTCCTGAGTGGATGCGCCAAGATGCGGTAAAGTAATAACAGATTCGCGATGTTGCAATTTTTCACTTGGGAAATCGCAAACATAATATCGAATTTTACCTGTCGATATACCGTTCAGAATGGCATCCTCATCTACGATTGCGCTGCGAGAAAAATTCAGCATAATAACCCCCTGTTTCATCAATTGAATACTTTTCTCATCGATTAAATGACGGGTAGAATCCAGTAAAGGAATGTGTACGCTGATAAAATCACTGCGCCGGAGTAAGTCCTCTAGGCTATTTGCTTTTTTGACTTCTGCGGACAGACTCCAGGCTGAATCAACCGTGATTTTAGGATCATAGCCGATGACTTTCATACCTAGCTTGATGGATGCATTAGCGACCAAGCGGCCAATCTCACCTAATCCGATAACACCCAGTGTGCGCCCTGGCAATTCGATGCCAGAGTAGCGCTTTTTTCCATCCTCAGCGCGCGTATTGAGTGTTGCGTCGTCGCCTTGCAAGGTCTTTACGAATTCTAATGCAGGAACAATATTGCGCGCCGCTAAAAACATGCTAGCCAGCACCAATTCTTTGACAGCATTGGCGTTTGCACCAGGCGTATTAAACACAGGTACGCCACGCGCATTCATTGCTTGCACCGGAATATTGTTAGTACCCGCACCGGCGCGTCCAATGGCCTTGACACTCAAGGGAATATTTGCATTGAACAGATTAAACGAACGTACCAGGATTGCATCTGGTTGGGCGATGTCATTACCAATTTGATAACAATTGACAGGAAATCGGCTTAAACCCAGTGGCGAGATATGATTCGCAGTCTGTATCTTAAAAATATTTGGCTGAAACTCAGGCATGACGATCGGCAAACTCCTTCATGAATGCTACCAATTTTGCTACACCTTCGAGTGGCATAGCATTGTATATCGATGCACGCATGCCGCCGACTGAGCGGTGTCCTTTTAATTGAATCAATCCACATGATTTTGCTTGTTTGAGAAATGCATCATCCAAGCCTGAGTCGTGTAATGTAAAAGGAACGTTCATGCGTGATCGATCTGATTTTGCTACCGGGCAGTGGTAGTACTCGTTATTATCCAGAAAGTCATACAGCAAATTGGCTTTGGCAATATTAATAGCTTCGATTCCATCCAAGCCCCCTTTTTGCTTCAGCCATTGTAATACCAGTCCAGTAATATACATGGCATAGGTCGGCGGCGTGTTATACATGGAATCATTTTTTGCATGGATTTGATAATCAAAAAGCGTTGGGGTATTCGCCAGAGATTTTCCCAATAAATCTTCTAAAACAATCACGATGGTCAGGCCAGCGGGGCCTAGATTTTTTTGCGCACCCGCATAAATCAATCCGAACTGACTGACATTTACTGGGCGCGATAAAATATCGGAGGACATATCAACGACCAATGGAATGTTACGGTTAGGATCGATTCTCGGGATCCAATGGAATTCCACGCCACCAATGGTTTCGTTGCTCGTGTAATGTATATATGCAGCTTCAGGGTCTAGTCGCCACTGATCTTGTGAAGGTACATAGGTAAAATTGCGATCGGAAGACGAAGCAGCAACATTTACAGTGCAATATCTGCTGGCTTCTTCAATTGCTTTGCTCGACCATTGACCGGTATTGATATAGTCAGACTTCTTTTTCCCTTGTAGCAGATTCATAGGGACCATCGCAAATTGACTGGATGCACCACCTTGTAAAAATAGCACCTTGTAATTGCTGGGTATTCCAGCTAATTCACGTAAATCATGCTCGGTTTGTTCGGCAATTGCCATAAACTCTTTACCACGATGACTCATTTCCATGACGGACATACCGCTACCGTGCCAATCCAGCATTTCATCACGTGCTTGTTGTAATACTTCCTTGGGAAGCACGGCAGGTCCTGCACTGAAGTTATAAACTTGGCTCATGGCCTTCTTATCCAATTGATAAATGTAATTTCAATTATCAGCATCTTCCTCATTTTCTACTACACGTTCTAGACCTGCAAGTTTTTCGCCTGAGTCTAGATTGATAAGTGTAACACCTTGAGTTGCACGGCTCATTTCGCGTACTTCTTTGACGCGCGTGCGAATCATGATGCCACCGGAAGTAATCAACATGATTTCATCGTCAGGTCTGACCAGCTTGGCGGCTACAACTTTACCATTGCGTGGGCTAGTAATAATTGCGATCATGCCTTGCGTGCCGCGATTATGGCGTGTGTATTCGCTGATCGAAGTGCGTTTGCCATAGCCGTTTTCGGTGGCTGTTAATACGGTTAGTTCTTCATTCTCAGCGACCAACATTGATATTACTTTTTGTCCTGAACCGAGTTTCATGCCGCGTACGCCACGGGCAGTACGCCCCATCGGACGGACATCATTTTCATTAAAACGAGTCGCTTTGCCATTATCAGAAAATAGCATGACATCGTGTTTCCCTTCGGTTAACTCAACACCAATTAGATAATCACCTTCATCTAATCCAATAGCGATAATGCCATTATTGCGTGGCCGAGAAAATTCTGACAAAGGTGTTTTCTTTACAGTACCAAAAGCTGTGGACATAAAGACAAAACGCGTTTCATCAAAAGATTTAACTGGTAGTATCGCGTTGATTTTTTCACCGTCTTCCAACTGTACCCAATTAATGATAGGTTTGCCGCGTGATAGACGACCACCCTGTGGAACTTCATAGACTTTAATCCAATATACGCGCCCTAGACTAGAAAAACACAAGATATAGTCATGCGTATTGGCAATGAACAGTTTATCAATGAAATCATCATCTTTGGTGCTGGTGGCCAATTTGCCTCGACCGCCGCGTTTTTGTGCTTGATAATCATCGAGTAATTGCGATTTGATGTAGCCGCTATGTGACAGAGTAACGACTACGTCAGCTGGTGCAATCAGGTCTTCCACACTTAAATCTTGCGTATCAAAAACAATTTCACTACGTCGTATGTCGCCAAATTGCGATTTTATTGCATTAAGTTCATCAGTGATAATCACAGTAATGCGTTCTGGGTTTGCGAGAATGTTAAGAAAGTCGATAATCCTATCGATGATTTCCTTGTACTCAGAAACGATTTTTTCTTGCTCCAATCCAGTCAAACGTTGTAAACGTAGCTCAAGAATGGCTTGTGCTTGCGCATCAGATAATCGATAACCTTGTTGTTGCAGTCCGAAAGTTGAATCTAAGCCATCGGGGCGCAGTGCATTGGAGTCCGCAATGGCTCTTGATAACATTTCCGCTACTAATTGCGAACGCCAAGTTCTTCCCAGTAGGGCTATTTTCGCATCGGCTGGCGTTGGTGCCGCTTTGATTAACGCAATGATTTCATCAACATTAGAGAGCGCAACGGCCAGGCCTTCTAATAAATGGCCACGCTCACGCGCTTTTTTCAGTTCAAAAACTGTGCGGCGTGTGACTACTTCGCGTCGATGGCGTAGAAAAGCTTCGAGGATTTGTTTAAGATTCATCAAGCGCGGTTGGCCATCAATCAGCGCAACCATATTCATACCAAAAGTATCCTGCATTTGCGTTTCTTTATGCAGGTTATTCAGAATGACTTCCGGTATTTCGCCGCGTTTCAGTTCTATCACGACACGCATGCCAGATTTGTCTGATTCGTCTCGTAAATCTGAAATACCCTCAATTTTTTTATCGCGCACTAACTCGCCGATGCGAATCAGTAGATTGGCTTTGTTGACTTGATATGGTAGCTCATCAATGATAATGCTTTGCCGACTGCCTTTTTCCAAATCTTCAATGTGGGTGCGGGCGCGCATCACCACACGTCCACGTCCAGTACGATAACCGTCTCGTACTCCATTGATTCCGTATATAATTCCAGCAGTGGGAAAATCCGGTGCTGGTATGAATTCAATGAGCTCGTCAATACTGATATCGGAATTGCTGAGTAATGCAAGGCAAGCGTCAATGACCTCATTCAGATTATGAGGAGGAATATTGGTTGCCATCCCAACAGCAATGCCCGAGGAACCATTAATCAACAAATTAGGAATTTTGGCTGGAAGGATTAGTGGTTCATGCTCAGACTCATCATAATTCGGTCCGAAATCCACAGTTTCTTTATCAAGATCAACCAGTAATTCATGAGCGATGCGTGACATACGGATTTCGGTATAACGCATTGCAGCAGCATTATCTCCATCCACAGAACCAAAGTTACCTTGGCCATCAATCAGCATATAACGCAGCGAAAAATGTTGTGCCATCCGCACAATGGTGTCATAGACGGCAGTATCGCCATGCGGGTGATACTTACCAATGACATCACCGACAATGCGTGCGGATTTTTTATAAGGCTTGTTCCAGTCATTGGAAAGCTCGTGCATTGCGTATAGTACACGCCGATGTACGGGTTTCAATCCATCTCGAACATCGGGTAGGGCGCGTCCAACGATTACGCTCATTGCATAATCGAGATAGGAACGCCGCATTTCTTCTTCCAGACTAACGGGTAACGTTTCCTTGGCGAACTGATTCATGTGTGATGTTTTTTTATAAAACGACAGGATCTGCTAAGGGTTATTAGCAGGCATTGGGTAAAGAAATAAATAATATAATATGTGGACATTCTATCATGTTGTAATTGATTCTCTGTTATCTTTGATGTTTTGATAGAAAAACAGTGTTGCTACAATAATTTCTCTCACAAATGACTTGAAAAACCAAGTTAAATAAGTGACCATGGCAACCTTTCCGAAATTTTCGACTTGAATTGTCAGTTTAGTGTTTATTTTAATTTAAATTAATCCAAGGTCTTTAAGTGAGTGCTGCATAGTGAATAATTTAATGAATACCTACGCGAGACTTCCTGTTACCTTTATTAAAGGGGAAGGAGTGTGGCTTTGGGATGACCAAGGACAGCGTTATTTAGATGCATTATCGGGTGTTGCGGTTTGTGGGTTAGGGCATTGCCATCCTCGATTGGCAAAAGCAATTTGTCAGCAAGCTGCGACATTGATTCATACGTCGAATCTTTTTCATATCGAAAAACAAGAGCGGCTGGCTGATCGCTTAGTAGAGTTATCCGGAATGGATAAAGCGTTTTTTTGTAATTCCGGGGCAGAAGCAAATGAAGCGGCGATAAAACTTGCGCGACTCTATGGGCATAATAAGGGCATTTCTTTGCCGACGATTATTGTCATGGAGCGATCATTTCATGGTCGTACCATGGCGACTTTGACAGCAAGCGGCAATCGTAAAGTACAAGCTGGATTTGAACCTCTGATGACAGGTTTTGTACGTGCACCTTACAATAATTTGGAAGCTGTTGCGCAAGTTGCGACTAACAATAAAGAAGTCGTGGCGTTGTTGGTCGAGCCTTTTCAGGGTGAGGGTGGTGTAAATATACCCGAAACGCATTATTTACAAGGGTTGCGTGAATTGTGTAGCCAGAACGATTGGTTGTTAATGTTGGATGAAGTACAATCGGGCGTTGGGCGTAGTGGAAGATGGTTTGCGTTTCAGCATAGCCACATTGTTCCGGATGTTGTGACCTTAGCTAAAGGATTAGGTGGTGGTGTGCCTATTGGAGCTTGCTTGGCAAAAGGCGCTGCGGCAGAAGTTTTTCAGCCAGGTAATCATGCTTCTACCTTCGGTGGTAATCCGTTGGCATGTAACGCTGCGCTTGAAACGTTAGCGGTGATATCTGATGAAGGCTTGTTAGATCACGTAGTGAAATTGGGTGATTTCTTACGTAATCAATTTAATCGCCAATTGGCAGGCCAAAAAGGTGTAATACAGGTACGCGGCCAAGGTTTGATTACTGGTATTGAGTTATCGATTCCTTGTACCGATTTAGTCAAAAGGGCTTTGGAGAAGAAATTATTGATTAATGTAACATCGGATAGGGTGATACGTCTGCTGCCTGCATTTGTGATGCAACAAAGCGAAGCGGAGCAGATTGTTGATATACTCTGTCCGTTGATAAAGGAGTTTCTAAATAACTAAGCATGATTCAAAAGTTTTAATGGATTTGGTTGGTTATTGGTTTTGTTATGCGATTAAAGCATTTCCTGCAGTTCAAAGATTTTTCTCATGAAGAGTATGAATATTTATTTAATCGTGCTCGCTGGATAAAACAAGAATTTAAGCAGTACCGTCAATATTGGCCGTTGATCGATCGAACGTTAGCCATGATTTTTGATAAGCAGTCGACGCGTACACGCTTGTCTTTTGAAGCTGGAATGAGTCAACTAGGCGGGGCCGCGATTTATTTGTCTACCCGCGATACGCAGCTTGGGCGTGGTGAGCCGGTAGAAGATTCAGCGCGCGTCATTTCACGAATGGTTGATATCATCATGATACGTACCTATGAGCACAGTACCATTCAATGTTTTGCCGAGCATTCGAGGGTTCCTGTGATTAATGGATTGACGGACAAATATCATCCATGCCAGATTCTAAGCGATATTTTTACCTATGTAGAGCATCGCGGTAGCATCGAAGGCAAAACCGTGGCTTGGATAGGCGATCCAAATAATATGTGTAATACCTGGTTACAAGCCGCAGAGATTTTTGATTTTAAAGTGCATGTATCGGCTCCCCCTGGTTACACCATTGATCCAGCACAAATCGGTTTGGGCGATCAATCGCATTATGAGGAATTCGAGGATCCCAGCGAGGCTGTAGTGAATGCCGATTTGGTAACGACTGATGTGTGGACGAGTATGGGTTTTGAGGCGGAGACCGAGCAAAGAAAAAGTGACTTTGCAGATTTTTGTGTAGATACGGAGATGATGTCTTTAGCCAAAAAAAATGCGTTGTTTATGCACTGTTTGCCAGCGCATCGCGGAGAAGAAGTGAGTGCTGAAGTATTGGAAGGGCCGCAGTCTGTGGTGTGGGATGAAGCGGAAAATCGATTGCACACACAAAAAGCATTAATGGAGTACTTACTATTGGGTGATCTAAGTAGTTAAATATGATAGGTATTATGGAATATTGGAATTTTATATCAAACAACAAATGTAGCTAATACATGGATCATGAAAAAAATTCATAAAGTGGTTTTGGCATTTTCTGGGGGATTGGATACTTCGGTAATTCTGAAGTGGTTGCAAGATACTTATCAGTGCGAAGTGGTGACTTTTACCGCAGATATTGGGCAAGGGGAAGAGGTTGAGCCGGCGCGCATCAAAGCTAGACAGCTCGGAGTAAAAGAGATTTATATCGATAATTTACGCGAAGAATTTGTGCGTGATTTTGTTTTTCCGATGTTTCGTGCCAATGCAGTTTATGAAGGCGAGTATTTATTGGGTACCAGCATAGCGCGACCATTGATCGCTAAAAGGCAGATTGAAATAGCAAATGCTACAGGGGCCGACGCAGTTTCACATGGCGCAACAGGAAAAGGCAACGATCAAGTTCGTTTTGAATTGGGCTATTATGCATTGCAGCCGAATATACATGTAATTGCACCTTGGCGTGAATGGGATTTAACATCACGGGAAAAATTACTGCAATATGCCGAGAAAAATGGTATTCCGGTTGAAATGAAGAAAAAAACAGGTTCGCCCTATAGTATGGATGCCAATCTTTTGCATATCTCCTATGAGGGTAGGATTTTGGAAGATCCGGCGGTTGAGCCAGAGGAATCGATGTGGCGCTGGAGTGTATCGCCCGAACAAGCGCCGGATCAGCCAGAGTATTTAGATATTGAATTTAAACGAGGTGATGTTGTTGCATTGAATGGGAGCGTGTTATCGCCAGCGAATGTATTGCAGCAATTGAATCAGTTGGGGGGTAAGCATGGGATTGGGCGGCTGGATTTGGTAGAGAATCGCTATGTTGGAATGAAATCAAGGGGATGCTATGAAACGCCAGGTGGGACAATTTTGTTGCGTGCGCATCGCGCTATAGAGTCTGTGACTCTAGATAGGGAGGTCGCGCATTTGAAGGACGATTTAATGCCTCGATATGCTGCATTGATTTATAACGGCTATTGGTGGAGCCCGGAGCGCAAAATGATGCAGGCTATGATTGATAGCACACAAGAAAGAGTCAACGGTTGGGTTAGACTCAAGTTATACAAGGGGAATGTCATAGTGGTTGGCAGAGATTCAAAAAATGACTCATTATTTGATCCCAATATAGCGACCTTCGAAGATGATGCGGGAGCTTATAATCAGGAAGATGCAGCTGGTTTTATAAAACTTAATGCACTAAGGTTGCGCATTGCGGCTAATCTAGCTAAGAAAAAATGAATAAACAAGTTATGAAATTCTATGCCTTCATTTGATATTGTATCGGAAGTGGATAAACAAGAAGTCAGAAATGCTGTCGATCAAGTAAATAAAGAAGTGGGAACTCGCTTTGATTTTAAGGGTTCCGATGCAAGGGTGGAGTATGCAGATTGCCAGCTAATATTGTATGCAGATGATGAGTTCAAGTTGGAGCAAATTCTTGATATTTTAAGAACGAAGCTTACTAAGAGGGGCATCGATGTGCGGTGCTTGGATATGCAATCAGTAGAAAAAATTAGCGGCAACAAAGTAAAAAAAATCATCGTGATTAAAACAGGCCTTGATTCTGATTTATCGAAAAAGATTGTGAGAGTAATAAAAGATAGTAAATTGAAAGTTCAAGCGAATATACAAAGCGATACTGTGCGTGTGACTGGTAGCAAAAAAGATTTATTGCAAGAAGCGATACAGTTGGTTAAGAAAATAGTTCATGATTTTCCGCTCCAATTTCAGAATTTTAGAGAATAAGAGCAAATAAAGTGTTACAATACAAAGCTTGGTCGAGATGTTAAAAATAAGGAATTGCTTAGCATCTCTTGAGAAGGTCTCTTGTGTCTTTTGCCTTATCTTGACAGAGAGTAATAAACCCCATAGAATCCGCACTCTTTTTGGTTGTGTCTGTTTTTTTGACTATCTCGACGAGTGGATTTCAATTAACTTCCATCGTTGAAGATGTGGTTGTGTTGCGATATTTGTATAGATTAAGCAGGTGACTTAAAGAATAAAATGGATTCCTTTAGTTTTTTTAG
Source organism: Nitrosomonas sp. (assembly GCA_024281675.1). Lineage (GTDB taxonomy): Bacteria > Pseudomonadota > Gammaproteobacteria > Burkholderiales > Nitrosomonadaceae > Nitrosomonas. The sequence continues at coordinate 16,637 of JAMXAG010000018.1, read as the reverse complement.
GATGTAGAAATAGAAATGCCTACAATTAGTCAATTAGTTCGAAAACCACGTAAGGCTAAGCGGGTTAAAAGTAATGTGCCTGCGTTGGAGAATAGTCCGCAAAAGAGGGGCGTTTGTACGAGAGTGTATACAACTACACCCAAAAAGCCTAATTCAGCTTTGCGGAAGGTTGCGCGTGTTAGATTAACAAATGGATTTGAGGTTTCGAGTTATATTGGTGGTGAAGGGCATAATCTTCAAGAGCACTCTGTGGTATTGATTAGGGGTGGTCGTGTAAAAGATTTGCCTGGGGTGAGATATCATACTGTTAGGGGTAGTTTAGATACGGCAGGAGTAAAAGATCGGAAGCAAGGTCGTTCAAAATATGGATCTAAAAAGCCGAAAAGCACCTAAGAAAAGCTAGATCACAAAAAAACAGGATGTGCAAGATAAGCGGTGAGTTAAAAAAGTATAGGGTTGATTAAATAATGCCAAGACGTAGAGAAGTTCCAAAGCGGGAGATACTGCCTGATCCTAAGTATCATAATGTTGAATTAGCTAAGTTTGTTAATGTGCTTATGACTCGGGGGAAAAAGTCGGTAGCGGAAAGCATTATTTATAAAGCGCTAAGTCAAATAGAAAAAAAAACGGGTGCGGATCCTGTGGTTATATTTACGCAAGCTTTGACTAACGTGAGGCCGGTAGTGGAGGTTAAAAGTCGCAGAGTTGGCGGTGCTAACTACCAAGTTCCGGTCGAGGTGCGTTCGGTGAGAAGGAATGCTTTGGCGATGCGATGGCTGCGAGATGCGGCTAGAAAAAGAAATGAGAAATCGATGGATGCTCGGCTGGCAGGTGAATTATCTGAAGCTGCAGAGGGACGTGGAGGTGCGGTAAAGAAGCGTGAGGAAGTTCATAGAATGGCGGAATCAAACAAGGCATTTTCTCATTTTCGATTTTAGTTTTTAGCTAATTTTTGTCTTAATATTAAAGCAATGAACAGTAGGGTTATATAATCGTGGCAAGAAAAACACCGATAGAACGTTACAGAAATATTGGAATCATGGCGCATATAGATGCCGGTAAGACCACTACTACTGAACGAGTGCTGTTTTATACAGGAGTGTCTCACAAGCTCGGAGAAGTTCATGATGGCGCTGCCACTATGGACTGGATGGAGCAAGAGCAAGAGAGAGGAATTACAATCACATCTGCTGCCACGACCTGTTTTTGGAAAGGGATGGCGAGCAATTACCCAGAGCATCGAATAAATATCATTGATACGCCTGGGCACGTTGATTTTACCATTGAGGTAGAGCGTTCTTTAAGGGTTTTGGATGGCGCTTGTACCGTTTTTTGCGCGGTGGGAGGGGTGCAGCCACAAACGGAAACTGTGTGGCGTCAAGCCAATAAGTATAGGGTTCCAAGATTGGCATTCGTTAATAAAATGGATCGTTCGGGTGCTAATTTTATGCGGGTATACGAACAGATTAAATCTCGATTGAAGGCAACTCCTGTTCCGGTTCAGCTGCCTATAGGAGCTGAAGATAAGTTTGAGGGAGTTGTTGATTTAATAAAGATGAAGGCGGTTTATTGGGATGATGAAAGTCGTGGGATGAAATTCGAGGAACGTGATATTCCATCCGAGTTGCTAGAAGATGCAAAGATTTGGCGCGAAAAAGTTTTGGAAACTGCAGCAGAAGCAAATGAAGAGTTCATGAATAAATATCTTGAAAGTGGTGATTTGGAAATTGCTGATATCAAGAAAGGATTGCGAATTCGTACTATCAATAATGAAATAGTGCCTATGCTTTGTGGGACCGCTTTTAAGAATAAAGGGGTTCAGGCAATGTTAGATGCGGTCATTGATTACATGCCTTCTCCAACGGACATTCTGGCAATACAAGGTGAAAATGAAAATGGAGAGGCTGATAAGAGGATTGCAAGTGATAATGAACCTTTTTCGGCTTTGGCTTTTAAAATTGCAACTGATCCATATGTTGGGCAATTAATATTTTTTAGGGTTTATTCCGGTGTGGTTACGTCAGGAGATACTGTTTATAACCCGATAAAAGGTAAAAAGGAAAGAATTGGACGTTTATTGCAGATGCACGCAAATCAGCGCGAAGAAATTAAAGAAGTTCGTGCGGGTGATATTGCTGCAGCGGTAGGACTGAAAGAAGTGATAACCGGTGATACTATTTGTGATCCACAAAAAGTTATTACTTTAGAGCGTATGGATTTTCCAGAGCCAGTTATTCATGTTGCTGTTGAGCCGAAAACTAAAGTAGATCAAGAAAAGATGGGGATAGCGCTTAATAGACTTGCGCAGGAAGATCCGTCATTTAGAGTAAGAACGGATGAAGAATCTGGTCAAACTATTATTTCTGGTATGGGGGAGCTGCACTTAGAGATTATAGTTGATCGAATGAAAAGAGAATTCTCTGTTGAAGCTAATGTTGGTGCGCCGCAAGTTGCTTATCGTGAAGCTATTAAAAAATCTGTGGAAATAGAAGGAAAATTTGTAAAGCAATCCGGTGGACGAGGTCAATATGGCCACGTTTGGCTTAAAATGGAACCCAATGAAGCCGGAAAGGGTTTTGAATTCATTGATGAGATTAAAGGTGGTGTAGTTCCGAGAGAATATATACCTGCTGTGGAGAAAGGATTGCTTGAAACGCTTCCCAGTGGAGTGTTGGCCGGTTATCCGGTAGTGGATGTGAAAGTGACATTATTTGATGGATCTTACCATGACGTCGACTCCAATGAAAATGCATTTAAAATGGCTGCATCTATTGCTTTTAAGGATGGAATGCGCAAAGCAACTCCCGTTTTGTTAGAACCTATGATGGCAGTTGAGGTTGAGACGCCAGAGGATTTTATGGGTAATGTTGTTGGTGATCTGTCATCTAGACGCGGAATCATTCAGGGAATGGAGGATGTTCCGGGATTAAAAGTGATTCGGGCGGAGGTGCCTTTGGCAGAGATGTTTGGTTATTCAACCGTATTGAGATCCGCTACGCAGGGTAGGGCTACTTACACAATGGAATTTAAACATTATTCCGAGGCGCCAAAAAATGTGGCGGATGCGATTATAAATAAGAAATAGATAATTTTTGTATAAATAAAAAAGTATAAGGAACATCATGGCGAAGAGTAAATTTGAGCGGTCGAAGCCACACGTAAATGTAGGGACGATAGGTCATGTGGATCATGGTAAGACGACGCTGACGGCGGCGATTACGACGATATTGACGAAGAAATTTGGTGGGGAAGCGAAGAGTTATGCGCAAATTGATTCGGCGCCTGAAGAGCGTGCACGGGGTATAACGATTAACACGGCACATGTGGAATATGAGACGGCGAAGCGTCATTATGCGCATGTAGATTGTCCGGGCCATGCGGATTATGTGAAGAACATGATTACCGGTGCTGCGCAGATGGATGGAGCGATTTTAGTGGTATCGGCTGCAGATGGTCCGATGCCACAGACACGTGAGCATATATTGTTGGCGCGTCAAGTAGGCGTTCCGTACATCATCGTATTCATGAATAAAGCGGACATGGTGGATGATGCTGAGTTGATCGAATTGGTGGAAATGGAAATTCGTGAATTGTTGTCGAAATATGAATTTCCTGGAGATGACACTCCGATCATTGTAGGGTCAGCGCTAAAGGCGTTGGAAGGTGATTCGAGCGATATGGGTGAAGGCGCGATCTTAAAGCTTGCTGAAGCATTGGATAGTTACATACCGCAACCGGAGCGTGCGATTGATGGTGCGTTTCTTATGCCGGTAGAAGATGTTTTCTCGATATCTGGACGCGGGACGGTGGTTACTGGTCGGGTAGAAAGAGGCATAATCAAAGTTGGAGAAGAGATTGAGATTGTAGGTATTAAGCCGACGCTAAAGACGGTATGTACGGGCGTTGAGATGTTTCGGAAATTGTTGGATCAAGGTCAAGCTGGTGACAATGTAGGTATATTGTTACGTGGTACGAAGCGGGAAGAAGTGGAACGGGGTCAGGTATTGGCGAAGCCTGGTAGTATATCGCCGCATACCAAGTTTACAGCTGAGATATATGTATTGAGTAAAGAAGAGGGTGGTAGGCATACACCATTTTTTCCAGGGTATCGTCCGCAATTTTATTTCAGGACGACGGATGTGACAGGTGCGATTGAGTTACCTGCTGGTACGGAGATGGTGATGCCAGGGGATAATGTATCGGTAACGGTTAATTTGATTGCGCCGATTGCGATGGAAGAGGGTTTACGTTTTGCGATACGAGAAGGCGGAAGAACAGTCGGTGCCGGTGTCGTCGCAAAAATTATTGAGTAAACTGTTATTTTGTTTCAATGAATTGAATTTTGTTTGTGAAGAAATTCTTTATTAAAAATGTTAGTAATAAAGGCCAGTAGCTCAATTGGCAGAGCGTCGGTCTCCAAAACCGAAGGTTGGGGGTTCGATGCCCTCCTGGCCTGCCACATTTTTATTCGAGAGAGATTGCAAATACAAAAAATACTGTAATTGAGATGATGAATTTAGAAATATAATAATAAAGCTTCTAAATTTCTGTATAAAAACTTATCATACTATTCCAAATATATTGTAAATAGTTATAGATAAGCTGATGTTATACCTAAAACTAGGATGCAAAGGATCTTGTTAGTGTGAATAAACTGAAGCTTGCATTAGTATTTGTGTTTTTTATCGCAGGGATTGTGGGATTCATCTATTTTAGTGAAAGCCCGATGGTGTTGCGTATCCTTTCAATTCTGATTGGATTCTTGTTAGCTGGGATTACTGCTAAATTTACCACGCAAGGACAAGAATTTTATGCATTTTCTAAAGAATCTATAGAAGAAACTAGAAAAGTGGTTTGGCCTAACCGCAAAGAAACCCTTCAAACATCAGGTGTGGTGTTTGCGTTTGTTATTGCGATGGCTTTGTTCTTATGGTTAATAGATGCTGCCTTGATGTCACTTGTGAAATTGTTATTGAATCAAGAAGTGTGACAACTTCCATAGAGGGAAAGTGAATGAGTAAGAGATGGTATGTGGTTCACGCTTATTCAGGGTATGAAAAAAGTGTTCAACGTGCGCTAAAAGAACGTATTGAACGCGCTGGTATGCAAGATAAATTCGGTCAAATCTTGATTCCGGTGGAAGAAGTTATTGAGATGAAAAGTGGTCAGAAAAGTATTAGTGAGCGGAAATTTTTTCCCGGTTATGTACTGGTCGAAATGGAAATGTCGGATGAGTCGTGGCATTTAGTAAAGAATACCGATAAAGTTACGGGGTTCGTGGGAGGATCGGCGATGCGGCCTACGCCAATCAGTCAAAAAGAAGTCGATAACATTCTCCAGCAAATTCAAGAAGGTATCGAGAAACCTAAGCCCAAGATATTGTTTGAAATGGGAGAGGCGGTTCGTGTAAGAGAAGGTCCATTTACAGATTTTCATGGTAATGTTGAAGATGTAAATTACGATAAAAGCAAGCTTAGAGTGTCGGTTTCTATATTTGGCAGACCTACGCCGGTGGAGCTGGATTTTAATCAGGTAGAGAAATCTTAATTGGTGAGGGAGAACAAGTAGGTTGTTCGCTTGTACCTCAAGGAGAAAACAGTGGCAAAAAAAATAATTGGTTATATTAAATTGCAAGTGCCGGCAGGCAAGGCAAATCCTAGTCCTCCTATTGGACCCGCACTTGGTCAGCGTCAACTGAATATCATGGAGTTTTGTAAGGCTTTTAATGCGGCCACACAAAAAATGGAACCAGGCTTACCAGTACCCGTGATTATTACCGCATATGCAGATAAAAGTTTTACATTCGTAATGAAAACTACTCCTGCATCCGTCTTGATCAAGAAAGCTGCGGGTGTTGGCAAAGGTAGTGCTAGACCGCACTTGGATAAAGTAGGTAAATTGAGTAGAAATCAAGCGGAAGAAATTGCAAAAACGAAAATGCCAGATTTGACTGCAGCAGATCTAAATGCTGCGGTTAGAACTATTGCTGGTAGTGCAAGAAGTATGGGCATTGAGGTAGAGGGCATATAAAATGGCACATATATCAAAGCGCTATAAAACTATCATTGGAAAGATTGATCGCAGTAAGATTTATCCATTGAATGATGCATTAGGATTAGTTAAGGAGTATGCAACAGCAAAATTCAATGAATCCATTGATGTCGCGGTAAATCTTGGTATTGACGCAAAAAAATCGGATCAGGCCGTGCGTGGATCGGTTGTTTTGCCAGCAGGGACTGGGAAAACTGTTCGTGTGGCAGTGTTTGCGCAAGGTGATAAAGCAAAAGAAGCGCTGGAGGCTGGTGCAGATATTGTTGGCTTCGATGATCTGGCTGCTGATATTAAATTGGGAAATATTAATTTTGATGTGGCAATTGCGAGTCCAGACGCTATGAGGGTCGTTGGTCAGTTAGGACAAATTCTTGGCCCACGCAGTTTGATGCCTAATCCAAAAGTTGGAACAGTTACAACAGATATAGCCGGAGCTGTTAAGAATGCAAAGGCTGGACAAGTTCAGTTTAGAGCAGATAAAACGGGGGTTATTCATTGCACAATCGGACGAGCGTCCTTCGAGATTGATGCGTTGAAGCAAAATTTATTGGCTTTGATAGAAGCCCTAAATAAATCGAAACCTGCAGCATCTAAGGGGATTTATTTAAGGAGAATATCAGTTTCCAGCACGATGGGGGTTGGCGTGCGGGTAGATCAATCTACAATCTAGTGTTATGCAGCAATAAAGAACTTTGGGCCATTTGAATATTTGCTTTAATAAGATTATTCAAGTGGATTGTCAAAGACCGTTGGGGCTTTACAAGAATTTGTTTCATACGGAACATGAGTATGAAAATATTTTTTGTAATGGCTTAAACCTAAAAGAAATAAATCACTAAACAGTTTTATGGTGTGGCTTATTAATAACTTACCCAGCGTAGATGGTGAATCCAAACGGGAATGATTTTCCTGGTTATATGGTCACCGGTTTATAGTGTTTGGGAATAAATATGGAACGTGTGATTTATCTAATCAAACACTATTTTTACTGATGGAGAATGTACCTTGAGTCTTAATCTTGATGATAAAAAAGCAATCGTAGCGGAAGTAAGCGCACAAGTAGCGAATGCTCAAGCTATTATTATTGCTGAATATCGAGGAATAGAAGTGGGTGAAATGACCCAGTTACGAGCAAAAACACGTGAATCGGGAATTTATTTTCGAGTCATTAAAAATTCGCTTGTAAGACGTGCTGTAACTGATACGCCTTATGCAGAATTAGCTAAGCATATGGTTGGCCCGCTTGTATATGGTATAAGCGCTGATCCTGTTGCAGCTGCGAAGGTGCTACACGAATTTTCTAAAGGAAACGAGAAATTTGTTATTAAAGCAGGAGCGATGGGGCAGCATATTATGTCTCGAGAAGAAATTTCTGCTTTGGCTGCATTGCCTAGCCGCGAAGAGTTGCTGGCTAGATTACTTGGAACGATGCAAGCACCTATTAGTAAATTTGTTCAAACACTTAACGAAATTCCAACGAAGTTTGTTCGTGGCTTAGCGATGGTGCGTGATAGTAAAAATTCATGATACTTCTATTTAACTCGTAACTAACATACATAATTTAACCAGGAGAAAATAATGGCTGTAGAAAAGGCTGAAATATTAGATGCAATTGCAAATATGACTGTATTGGAGTTATCGCAATTGATCAAAGAAATGGAAGAAAAATTTGGTGTATCCGCTGTTGCAACAGCAGCTGTTGCTGTTGCCGCACCTGGTGGTGCCGCCGCCCCTGCAGCAGCTGAACAGACAGAGTTTACTGTTATCCTGTCTACTGCGGGTGAAAGCAAAGTGAACGTTATTAAAGTTGTTAGAGCAATTACAGGCTTAGGATTAAAAGAGGCTAAAGACTTAGTCGATGGCGCACCGAAAGCTCTAAAAGAAGGTATATCGAAAGAGGATGCTGCAGCAATTCAAAAACAATTGGTTGAAGCTGGAGCAACTTGCGAAATTAAATAATCTATCAACAAGTAGAATTAAGGCTGGTAGATTTTAAATCTTGCCGGCCTTTTGGTATTTCATAAATAGGTTTTTATGAAAATATCAGTCATATAAGGTAATGATAATTATCATTAATTTAAGCTTTTTCAATTTCTTATCTTCTTCGTTCGGAGAAAATTCATGAGCTATTCATTCACCGAGAAAAAGCGCATTCGTAAAAGTTTTGCTAAACGTGCAAGTGTACTACCGATTCCATTTCTCCTCGCAACTCAACTGGAATCTTATGCTGCTTTCTTACAAGAAAAAATGTTACCGAATAAACGTAAGAATCAGGGGCTTCAAGCTGCTTTTAATTCAATATTTCCGATTGAGAGTCATACTAAAAATGCAAGACTGGACTTCATAAGCTACGAATTAGGATTGCCTGTATTCGATGTCAAAGAATGCCAGCAGCGTGGTCTCACTTATGCGTCACCACTAAGGGCGCGTGTGAGATTGACGATTATGGATAAAGAGTCTTCGAAGCCAACGGTCAAAGAAGTCAAAGAGCAAGAAGTCTATATGGGGGAAATCCCTTTGATGACGGAAACCGGTTCGTTTGTGATTAATGGCACGGAGCGAGTGATCGTATCGCAGTTGCACCGTTCTCCAGGGGTATTTTTCGAGCATGATCGCGGCAAAACGCATTCATCAGGGAAACTGTTGTTTTCGGCACGCATCATTCCTTACCGTGGCTCCTGGTTAGATTTTGAATTTGACCCTAAAGATTGCCTCTATTTTAGGATAGATCGTCGCCGCAAAATGCCTGTCACTACGTTATTGAAAGCGATTGGTTGTACGGTTGAGCAAATACTCGAAGAATTTTTCATATTTGATTGCTTCTATCTTTCTGATAAAGGCATTCAATTTGAATTGGTGCCAGAGCGATTAAGAGGCGAGGTGGCGAGCTTTGATATTGTTGCAAAAAATAAAAATGTGATTGTTGAAAAGAACAAACGTATTACAGCCAAACACATTCGTGAAATGCAAGAAATGGGCATTAAACAACTGGATGTGCCTGAAGATTTTTTGCTCGGTAGGGCTCTTGCGCAGCATATAGTCGATAAGGAAACTGGTGAAATTGTAGCTTCAGCCAATGATGAAATTACAGAAGAGCTATTAGCTAAGTTACGAAAGGCCAATATCAAGAAAATTAATACACTCTATATCAATGACTTGAATCACGGAGCGTATATTTCTCAAACACTTCGAATCGACGAAACTGCCGATGAAATGGCTGCACAGGTTGCAATTTATCGCATGATGCGCCCTGGAGAGCCGCCTACGGAGGAAGCTGTTAAGTCGCTATTTTACGGATTATTTTATTCCGCAGAGCGGTACGATTTATCCGTTGTGGGAAGAATGAAGTTCAATCGCAGAGTGGGACGTACCGAATTAGAAGGATCTTCCACGCTATCCAATGAAGATATCATTGCGGTCATTAAAATTTTAGTAGAGTTGCGTAACGGTCGTGGTGAAATTGACGACATTGATCATCTAGGAAATCGACGCGTTCGTTCAGTAGGTGAGTTGGCAGAGAATCAGTTCAGATCTGGTTTGGTTCGTGTAGAGCGCGCAGTAAAAGAACGCCTCAGTCAAGCAGAATCGGATAATTTGATGCCGCATGACTTGATAAATGCAAAACCGGTTTCTGCAGCAGCGCGCGAATTTTTTGGTTCGAGTCAATTATCTCAATTTATGGATCAAACGAACCCACTTTCTGAAATAACCCACAAACGACGTATTTCAGCTTTAGGGCCGGGAGGGTTGACACGTGAAAGGGCTGGTTTTGAAGTTCGAGATGTTCATCCGACGCATTATGGTCGAGTGTGTCCTATTGAAACACCTGAAGGACCCAATATTGGTCTTATTAATTCATTGGCGCTTTATGCAAGAACCAATGACTATGGGTTTATTGAAACCCCTTATAGACGAGTAGAAGGTGGCCAGGTAACGAAACAGATTGACTATCTTTCTGCAATTGAAGAAGGTAATTTTATTATTGCGCAAGCAAACGCAGAGTTAGATGAAAAGAATCGATTCGTCAGTGAAATTGTTTCTTGTCGAAATAAAAATGAATTTACCCTCTCTTCTCCTGATCGCATTGAATATGTCGATGTTGCACCTGCGCAGATCGTTTCGGTTGCAGCATCGCTGATTCCTTTCCTAGAACACGATGATGCAAATCGTGCGCTCATGGGATCTAACATGCAGCGCCAAGCTGTTCCTTGTTTACGTGCAGAGAAGCCTCTTGTAGGTACCGGAATTGAACGAGTGGTTGCAATTCACTCAGGTACGACGGTTCGTGCGCGGCGTGGTGGAATTGTCGATTATGTTGATGCCGGGCGGATTGTGATTCGAGTCAATGATGATGAAACCATTGTTGGTGAAGTGGGTGTGGATATTTATAATTTAACAAAATATACACGTTCTAATCAAAATACCAATATTAATCAGAGACCTCTGGTTAATATCGGTAACAAAATCGATAAAGATGACGTAATTGCGGATGGTGCTTCGACTGATTTGGGGGAGCTTGCGTTAGGGCAAAATATGCTAGTGGCATTTATGCCATGGAATGGCTATAACTTTGAGGATTCGATCCTTATTTCTGAACGTATTGTTGCTGAGGATCGCTTTACTTCGATTCATATCGAGGAATTATCGGTTGTTAGTAGGGACACCAAGCTGGGTACTGAAGAAATTACAGCGGATATTCCTAATCTTTCTGAGAATCAACTTGGTCGACTCGATGAATCAGGTATTGTCTATATTGGGGCAGAGGTCGAAGCCGGTGATGTATTGGTCGGTAAAGTGACGCCTAAAGGTGAGACACAACTCACGCCAGAAGAAAAACTGTTGCGCGCTATTTTTGGTGAAAAAGCATCTGACGTAAAAGATACATCTTTACGTGTTCCATCTGGTATTTCAGGGACTGTCATTGATGTGCAGGTATTCACGCGGGAAGGGATACAACGCGATAAGCGTGCGCAGCAAATTATCGATGATGAACTTGCCAAATATAAAAAAGATTTGGCAGATCAAATGCGGATTATGGAACAAGATGCATTTGAACGTCTCGAGCGCTTATTAGTCGGTAAGATTGCTACGGGCGGGCCACAAAAATTGAGTAAAGGTAAGGAGGTTACTTCTGAATATTTACGAAGCTTTGATCCGCATTTTTGGTTTGATATTCGATTAGCGGATGAAGAAGCCAGTATACAACTCGAGCAAGTACGTGAAAGTGTTGCACAAAAGCGTAAAACGTTTGATGCGGCTTTTGAAGAAAAGAAAAAGAAATTGACACAAGGGGATGAGTTAGCGCCTGGCGTACAAAAAATGGTAAAAATTTATATTGCCGTTAAGCGTCGCCTGCAACCGGGGGATAAAATGGCAGGTCGCCACGGTAATAAAGGTGTTGTGTCAAAAATCGTTCCTTTGGAAGATATGCCTTATATGGCCGATGGTACACCTGTTGACGTGGTATTAAATCCACTCGGTGTTCCTTCACGAATGAATGTAGGACAGATTCTTGAGGTGCATCTGGGTTGGGCAGCTAAAGGTCTTGGGAAAAGGATAGACGAAATGTTGAGGGTAGAAAAAAACACTCAAGAAATCAGAGAATTCCTTGATAAAATTTATAATTCAGGTGGTAATAAGGAAAATATTTCTGCGTTAAGCGATAACGAAATTTTGTCACTTGCTGAGAACTTAAAAGAAGGCGTGCCTTTTGCAACACCGGTATTCGATGGTGCTACCGAAGGTGAAATTAAAGATATGCTGGAATTGGCGGAGTTGCCAAGGTCAGGCCAAATTGCCTTATATGATGGCCGTACCGGCGAAGTGTTTGATCGATCCATAACGGTAGGATATATGCATGTTCTGAAATTGCACCATTTGGTGGATGACAAAATGCACGCTCGCTCAACGGGTCCTTACAGCTTGGTTACACAACAACCGTTGGGTGGAAAGGCGCAATTTGGTGGGCAGCGCTTTGGTGAGATGGAGGTTTGGGCGTTAGAAGCTTATGGCGCTGCTTATACATTACAAGAAATGCTGACAGTGAAATCTGATGATGTAACTGGGCGAACCAAAGTATACGAAAGTATTGTTAAGGGGGATCACAAAATTGATGCAGGAATGCCAGAGTCGTTTAATGTGTTAGTTAAAGAGATTCGATCATTGGGAATGGATATTGATTTGGAACAGCACTAATTGTTGGCGATGACACAAATGCAGTTGTGTTAGCCGGAACTGTACTTAATTCTCTGATTACTATTTAAATTATAACAAGAATCAATATTGTCCCTGATTATGGGAGTGACAAATGAAAGCACTGCTAGATTTATTTAAACAGGTTGTTCAAAAGGAAGAATTTGACGCCATTAAAATTGGATTGGCGTCTCCAGAGAAGATTCGCTCATGGTCATATGGTGAAGTTAAGAAACCAGAAACCATTAACTATCGTACATTTAAACCAGAGAGAGATGGTTTGTTTTGTGCCAAAATTTTTGGCCCAGTCAAGGATTACGAATGTTTATGTGGAAAGTATAAGCGTCTCAAGCACCGAGGTGTTATATGTGAAAAATGCGGCGTAGAAGTAACTTTATCTAAAGTTCGTCGCGAACGTATGGGACATATTGAATTAGCTACCCCAGTTTCACACATTTGGTTCTTAAAATCATTACCTTCTCGTTTGGGTATGGTGCTGGATATGACTTTACGTGATATCGAACGGGTATTATATTTTGAAGCATATGTTGTAACTGATCCAGGCCTTACACCGTTATCTCGATGTCAATTGCTTACTGAAGACGATTATCTTATCAAAACCGAAGAATACGGTGATGACTTTAGCGCCAGCATGGGGGCAGAAGGAATTCGTGATTTATTAAGTAATCTAGATACTACTGCTGAGATTGAAAACCTACGTAAAGAAATTGAAAGTACTGGTTCGGAAACAAAAATTAAGAAAATTTCCAAGCGCCTTAAGCTGCTTGAGGCATTTAATAAATCAGGTATCAAACCGCAATGGATGATTTTAACGGTACTTCCGGTATTGCCTCCGGATTTACGGCCTCTGGTGCCATTGGATGGTGGTCGTTTTGCAACTTCTGATCTTAATGATTTATACCGACGTGTTATTAATCGTAATAATCGTTTAAAACGTTTGCTGGAATTAAAAGCACCAGAAATTATTGTACGTAATGAAAAACGTATGTTGCAAGAAGCTGTTGATTCATTGCTCGATAATGGTCGTCGTGGTAAAGCGATGACGGGTGCCAATAAACGTGCGCTCAAATCTCTTGCCGATATGATTAAAGGTAAAGGCGGTCGTTTTCGTCAAAATCTGTTGGGTAAACGTGTCGATTATTCAGGTCGGTCTGTTATCGTGGTAGGACCGCAACTCAAACTGCATCAGTGTGGTTTACCCAAGAAAATGGCACTTGAGTTATTCAAGCCATTTATCTTCAATAAACTAGAGCTCATGGGGATTGCTAGTACTATAAAAGCCGCGAAACGTGAAGTTGAGAATGAAACCCCTGTAGTTTGGGACATCTTGGAGGATGTCATTCGTGAGCATCCGGTGATGCTCAATCGGGCGCCTACATTACATCGCTTGGGGATTCAGGCTTTTGAACCAGTTTTGATTGAAGGCAAAGCCATACAATTGCATCCATTGGTATGTGCTGCATTTAATGCGGACTTTGACGGTGACCAAATGGCCGTTCATGTACCGCTTTCATTAGAAGCGCAAATGGAATGTCGTACCTTGATGATGTCAACCAATAATGTATTATCTCCTGCTAATGGCGAACCGATCATTGTACCTTCACAGGATATTGTTCTTGGGTTGTATTACACCACAAGAGAAAAGGTAGGGGCGCAAGGTGAGGGCATGTTATTTCAGAATGTGGATGAAGTATCACGTGCCTATGAAAGTCGTAGCGTAGAATTGAATGCAAAAATTACCGTACGAATTAAAGAATACGATAAAAATAGTGAGAATGAAATCGTTGAAAAAAATAGTCGATATGAAACCACTGTGGGGCGTGCATTATTGTTTGAAATTTTTCCGCCGGGAATGCCTTTTTCTTTACTAAATGTTACGCTTAAGAAAAAAGAAATTTCTAAATTAATCAATGCTAGCTTCAGACGATGTGGGTTGCGAGAAGCCGTAATTTTTGCAGACAAACTCATGTATGCTGGATTTACCTATGCAACTCGTGCCGGTATTTCAATTTGTGCAGATGACATGCTCGTGCCGGTAGAAAAAGGCGATATTATTGCTGCGGCAGAAAAAGAGGTGAAGGAAATTGAAGGACAATATGTTTCTGGGCTAGTGACGCAAGGGGAACGATACAATAAGGTAGTTGATATTTGGGGACGTGCGGGTGACCAAGTTGCAAAAGCAATGATGAATCAACTGGGTGTGGAACCTGTGCTGGATCAAACAACCAACAAAATTCAATCCGATAGTAAAGGTGAGCCAGTCACGCAAGAATCATTTAATTCTATTTATATGATGGCTGACTCAGGTGCACGCGGTTCAGCAGCACAAATCCGACAGTTATCCGGTATGCGAGGATTAATGGCGAAGCCTGATGGCTCGATTATCGAGACGCCAATTACGGCTAATTTTCGTGAAGGTTTGAATGTATTGCAGTACTTTATCTCGACCCATGGTGCACGTAAAGGACTGGCAGATACGGCTTTAAAAACAGCAAACTCGGGTTATTTAACGCGTCGTTTGGTGGATGTTACACAAGATTTAGTCGTTACTGAAGATGATTGTGATACAGGCAATGGCGTTGTGATGAAAGCTCTAGTTGAAGGCGGAGAAATAATTGAGCCGTTGCGTGAAAGAATTCTTGGCAGAGTTGTGGTGACAGACATCATTAATCTTGAAAATCAAAGCGTCATTTTCACTTCAGGTACTTTATTGGATGAAGACGCGGTAGATTTGATTGAGTCGATGGGTATTGATGAAGTCAAAGTACGCACGCCATTAACGTGCGAGACTCGCTATGGTCTATGTGCAAAATGTTATGGGCGAGATTTAGGCCGTGGCAGCTTAGTCAATGTGGGTGAAGCTGTGGGTGTTATCGCTGCGCAATCAATCGGTGAACCTGGTACACAATTGACAATGCGTACATTTCATATTGGCGGTGCCGCATCTCGAACTGCTGTTGTCAGCAAAGTCGAAAGTAAATCAAGTGGTACCGTACATTATTCCTCTACCATGCGGTATGTGACAAACGCGCAAAATGAATTAATTGCCATTTCTCGAAGTGGCGAAATTATTATTCAAGATGAAAGTGGGCGGGAACGTGAAAGACATAAAGCTTCTTATGGCGCTACTTTGCTAGTGCGTAATGGAGAAACTGTTAAAGCAGGTCAAATTTTGACTTCTTGGGATCCCCATACACGTCCGATTATTACCGAATATGCGGGTAAGGTTCGCTTCGAGAATGTTGAGGAGGGTGTAACCGTTGCAAAACAAATTGATGAGGTTACTGGATTGTCTACTTTAGTGGTTATAGATCCAAAACGTCGTGGTGTAGCACAATCCAAGGGATTGCGTCCACTTGTTAAATTTTTAGATGATGATGGCAATGAAATCAAGATAGTTGGTAGTAATCAATCCGTTGGTATTACATTCCAGATCGGCTGTATCATTACAGTACGTGATGGCCAGCAAGTAAGCGTAGGTGAAGTTTTGGCAAGAATTCCACAAGAAACATCTAAAACGAGGGATATTACTGGTGGTCTGCCTCGAGTAGCAGAGTTGTTCGAAGCGAGATCGCCAAAAGATGCCGGCTTGTTGGCTGAAGTGACAGGAATCGTTTCTTTTGGTAAGGATACAAAAGGTAAACAAAGACTTGTTATTACAGATCTTGAGGGTGCTATGCATGAATATCTGATTCCTAAAGATAAGCACGTTATGGCCCATGATGGTCAGGTGGTTAATAAAGGGGAAGTGATTGTCGATGGACCGGCTGATCCTCGTGATATCTTGCGCTTACAAGGTGTTGAAGCTTTAGCGCGATATATTACCGATGAAGTCCAGGATGTTTATCGTTTGCAGGGTGTTAGGATCAATGATAAGCATATTGAAGTCATTGTGCGTCAGATGCTAAGAAGAGTTCAAATTACTAATGCTGGGGATTCAGCATTTATACC
Organism: Nitrosomonas sp.; assembly: GCA_024281675.1. GTDB lineage: Bacteria > Pseudomonadota > Gammaproteobacteria > Burkholderiales > Nitrosomonadaceae > Nitrosomonas. The sequence goes on along the minus strand of JAMXAG010000018.1, from coordinate 422 downwards.
AGGTGAACAAGTTGAGCGCGCGGATTTATTGAATGAGAATGAACGCTTAATCAGTAAAGGAAAAATTCCTGCAACTTATGAATTTATGTTGTTAGGTATCACTAAAGCATCACTATCGACAGATTCTTTCATTTCTGCGGCATCCTTCCAAGAAACCACGCGCGTATTGACGGAAGCAGCAATTATGGGTAAAAAAGACGAGCTGCGTGGTCTCAAAGAAAATGTTATTGTTGGGAGACTTGTTCCAGCTGGAACAGGACTGTCATTCCATAATAAACGTAAGAGTCAAAACAAAGCTCCAGAGTTGGATATTGAATTAGAAGTATCTGTTGATAATGCTGTATAAATTTTACCGAAGCTACTAATGTAGCAAAGAAATTAAAAAGGGGGGGTAAGATGGCTATGAAGTTATGGCTGAGGAT
>JAMXAG010000017.1 GCA_024281675.1 Nitrosomonas sp. | reverse complement strand
TCTTACCATGATCCACATGACCTATCGTCCCTACATTTACGTGTGGCTTCGACCGCTCAAATTTACTCTTCGCCATGTTCCGCTCCCTTTTTTACGTACTAAACCCTTTAATTCACAATAATCTAATCTAGCCTATGGAGCCCATGACCAGGATTGAACTGGTGACCTCTCCCTTACCAAGGGAGTGCTCTACCACTGAGCTACATGGGCAAGCATAACTCTATTTAATGCTTTATTCCGTTTCGCAATGATACTTACACAAATTGGAGCGGGTGAAGGGAATCGAACCCTCGTCGTAAGCTTGGAAGGCTTCTGCTCTACCATTGAGCTACACCCGCAATAACCACAAAGAATAGCCTTTACCATCACTTGCAAAATATACAACCTCGCTAGGCCATACATTTTTACCACTAACCAATTGACTTGGTGGAGGGGGAAGGATTCGAACCTTCGAAGGCAGAGCCGTCAGATTTACAGTCTGATCCCTTTGGCCGCTCGGGAACCCCTCCAAGCGAAACCGCGAATTATGAATATTTTACTGCTATAAGTCAATCTGATAGTAATACAGTACTGTAGATAGATTGAAAATATATGCATACCACAACCCCCAATACCGCCATAACATTCATCTCATTGATAAGTTAAATCAGGCGGATGCGTGGATCAACTAAGGTATAAGATATATCCGTCAAAATAAGTCCGATGATATAAAGCATGGATCCCAAGAATACCATTGACCGAACAATAGCAAAGTCCTGGGAGTTGATCGCATCAATCGTATAACTACCTAGACCGGGAACACCAAAAAATGATTCGATTAGCAAGCTTCCCATAAATAGTAGCGGCACAACTGCAATTGCCCCAGTCATAATTGGAATCATCGCATTTTTCAAAACATGTTTGAACAATACCAAATACTCTGCCAATCCTTTGGCGCGCGCTGTACGCACATAATCTTTATTCATTTCCTCCAAGAAAATAGTTCGATACCAACGAATATTTGCTCCTGCGCTGCTCAATATTCCAATAATCACAGGCAATACCAGAAATTTACTGACGTCAAGTCCATCTCCATATCCCGAAATAGGTACTAAACGCCACAATTTTCCTAACAAAAACTGCCCCGAAATGATATAAAACAAGCCTGAAATCGACATCAATGCCACACACAAAACCATACCCCAGAAATCAATATAAGTGGCTCGAAAAAAAACCATCAGCAATGCGAAACTTACATAGCTTATTAGTCCTAGAAAAAACACTGGAACTGCAATTGCCAAACTAGGTAACATGCGTGATTTCATTTCCTCGGCAATATCACGTCCATCATCTGCCCTACCAAATTCAAACAAAAACATTGCAACCGATTTTTCAAAGAAAATTGTCTCAGTCAATTTGTTCCCTAAATTTTCTTTTTGTTGATTAAAAAACAATGGCTTGTCATAGCCTTTATCAGATTTCCATTTTTCTATCGCTTCTGGAGTTACGTGCTTAATCCCCAACTGCATACGCGCCATATCATCAGGCGTATTCACAACAAAAAAAAGCGCAAAAGTAATCAAGTTTACGCCAATTAAAATTGGAATAGCATACAGAATACGTCGCGCAATATAGTCAAACATTATTATTTACACGCTTCATATCTATGTAACCTAGTATTGCCGTACTTTTCTCTCGACGCCGAAAAGCAACTATTGCCGGAATACCTCCGACCACCAACAACACAAAAAATATTAAAACAGGCCCAACTACAGGCGTGTTCCATTCTCTTTGTTTGTTTTGTCGCGTATCTCCGTCAATTTTGAAATACTTAAGCGTATTATTGGATATCCTATTCGGCTTCACATTCTGATACCAAGCATGATACAAACCGAAATCCTTTGGATGATAACCCCATAACCATGGCGCATCATAACGCAATATCTCCACCATGCGATCAATCAACCGTTGTCTTTCTGGACTATCATCCATATTCTTCATTCTTTCAAAGAATTGATTATATTCACCGTTATCATAATTTGCCGCATTTTCACCACTATTGCCGACCTTTCGTTGCGGCCCATATAACAAAAACAAAAAATTCTCAGCATCTGGATAATCCGCGTTCCACCCCCACTCAAAAATTTGTGCGTTGCCTTTACGGATCTTGTCTTGAAATCGATTGTAATCCGTGCTGCGCACTACCAACTGAATATTAAGTTTCTGAAATTGCTTACGCATCCAATCCAGTTTAGATTTGTCGTCAGCACTACGCGCCGTAACGTCGTAATAAAGCACCAACGGTGACCCGGTCTCTTGATTGATGCCATTAGGATATCCCGCTTCTTCCAAGAGCTTTTTTGCGGCTTCGATCGGTTTTCTCTTAGCTTGTCCATCGATCCAATCATAAACAATTGGATTCACACCTTCCTTACCATCTCGATACCCTATAATACCTGGAGCAATCGGTCCATGCGCCACCAAACCACGACCATTCGCAAAAATCGATATAAACTCTTCATAGTCTACTGCAATGGAAATCGCTTGACGCAATTTCCTTGCCGCCTCACGTTCTTTGGCACGACTGCCACCATCACCCACGATCGGATTCAACATGTTGAACCCCATGTAATAGGTTGAAACAGCAACTGTCGTTTCCAATCGAATACCTTGCTCAGCCATTTCTTGTGTGACCATAGCTTCCCCCTGCCCCGTCAATTGTACCGCCTGATCAAAACTATCTGAACCAATTCCAGCTGCATCATAATATCCTTGCAAGAATTTGTTCCATCGTGGAATATTTTCTTTCTCACGTGTAAAAATGACTTTATCGATCAATGGAAGCTTCTTATTTGCATCAACCAGCAATCCTTTCTCTTCGTCTCCGGGCATTCCATCAACAGGATAGCGCTCTTCATGAAAATTTGGATTCTTCTCCAACACCATACGCAAGTTCGGATTATTCTCTGTCAACATATAAGGCCCAGTACCTACCGGAAACCAATCCAACGTTAAATTTTTCTGTATCAATCCTGGCTGTGAGTAAAACAAATCAGCTTCCCATGGAATTGGAGCAAAAAATGGCATTGCCAACCAATAAGCAAATTGTGGATATTTCCCTTTAATTTTAATGCGATAGGTATAATCATCAACCACCTCCAACCCATCTAATGAATACTTTCTCAAATCCAAATGATGATTGTGCATTGTCTGTGAATCTACCTGCTTTAATAACGTAGCATATTCCCTAAGTCCGATGATATAGTCTGCCATTAACTCAAAAATTGGCGAATGTAATCTCGGATGTGCCAAGCGTTTAATTTGATAAACATAGTCTTCTGCTACTAACTCACGCGTACCTGTTCGAGGAAAATCAGCTGGTTTGGAAGCTTTGGCTATCTCTTGCTCGCTGAGTTGATGATAAAGCCACTGATCGCTTTCATCTTTTGCAAATGCGGGATGCGGTTGATACAAAATACCAGGAACAATAGTAATTTGGTAAACACTATAAGCTATCTCGTCAACAGACTCACCCGATATTAAATTTCCATTTTTATCCAAATACTGAATCGCTGGAAGCTCTTTTGCAGTCGCTGGAATCAATGTAAAAGGACGTTTGAGATAATGATACTGTAGCGGTGGCTCATAAATCTGCGCAGTAAACTGAATCTCACTTGAACTATACGATTGCACTGGATCAAGATGCTTGGGTCGTTCGCTAAATACACTGTATAAAGCATTCTTTTGAGCATCCTTCTCTGAATACGGATTATTCCAAACATTCAACTCACACGAAGTCAGTAAAAAAAGACAGCTGATCGACATCGCAATAAAGTTTATTTTTTTTTGCAATGAATAATTGATTTTTAAGTTCAAAATAACTCTCTAAACAAGTAATTTAGTCATACCATCTTATTTGCGAATCGCAACCTCATTATCATCAGCTATAATGACACCGCTTGATCAATATTAAAGGAAATTTCATGGGATTTCTCGCCAATAAACAAATACTCGTAACCGGCCTACTCAGCAACCGTTCTATTGCCTACGGTATCGCCAAAGTGATGAAGCGAGAAGGCGCAACCTTAGCGTTCACTTATCAAGGTGAAGATATACGTAGCCGAGTTGAAAAATTAGCCGCAGAATTTGATTCCACCTTATTATTTCCTTGTGATGTAGCTAGTGACGATGAAATTACGGCCTGTTTTGACGGTCTGAAGCAGCATTGGCATGGATTGGATGGCATCGTACATTCCATCGCATTTGCACCTCGCCACGCCCTTTCTGGCGACTATCTGGAAAGCATAGATAGAGAATCATTTCGCATTGCACACGATATTAGTTCTTATAGTTTCTCTGCGCTCGCCAAAGCAGCGTTGCCATTAATGGAAAATAGAAATGCTGCGCTCCTCACTTTAAGCTACTTAGGTGCAGTTCGAGTCATGCCAAATTATAATGTGATGGGTCTAGCCAAAGCCAGTCTAGAGGCAAATGTGCGCTTTATGGCTTCTAGCCTAGGGCCTAAAGGTATTCGAGTTAATGCAATTTCCGCCGGACCGATCAAAACTCTAGCCGCAGCCGGAATTGGAGATTTTGGAAAATTGCTGGGATATACCGAAAAAATTTCACCGCTGCATCGCAATGTAACCACCGAAGAAGTCGGTAATGTAGCTGCTTTTTTATGCAGTGATTTGGCGAGTGGAATTACCGGCGAAATTACTTATGTTGATGCAGGTTTCAATACTGTCGCTTTCGATATCAGAACTTCTGAAACCTAAAAACCATCTTGATTTATTTTTACATCATATTGCTTTCTAAGCCCTGATAGATAGGCCATTGTTTCTTCTTGAGTAATCATTTGTTGCAATTGTTTCTTGAAGATATCAAGCTTTTCCTGTTCCATAGCACTCGGCTCAATAACTCTATTGATTCTCAGCAAAGTGAATCCATCAGGGCTTTCTAAGCCGATATATGCCGGCAGTTTTTTCGTATCCGCTTTAAAAACAGCACGCAGTTCTTCAGAATTCATATCGTGCGACTGCATGTAAGATATCAATTTTGGTTCATCCCATATAATCTCTTCTATATCATGCGAGACTGCTTGTTGAAGCTGTACTAATTTTTTTAGTCCGATCTCGGCAGCTTTAGCTCTCGCCATTTGCTTTTTCAATGCTTCAACTATCTGAGCCTCAACTACTGTAAGAGGCTGGATAGCTTCTGGTTGATGTTCAATGACGCGTGCTGAAGCAAATGTATCAGCTTCAACTTCTATTGCTTCGGTGGGTTTTTGACTAACAATCGTATCACTTGAGAAAATCGCCGATAACAAACGATCATTACTCAGTATCGACAGTTCGGCACCATCCTTACTTATCCAATCACTCTTATTAATAGTTAAGCCAAGCTTATCCGCCACGGCCTGTAAATTCTCATTTTGTTCATAAACCATGTTACTAAAATCTTCAGAGATCTCTCCAAAAATTTTTCCAGCAGCTTGTGTTTTTAATTGTTGTTCAATTTGTTCACGCACTTCCTGTAGTTCAGGTTTCTTTTCCGCCTTAATATCAGTCAACTGAATTACATGAAAACCAAAATCCGTTTCCACAATGTCACTGATTTCGTTTATTTGCATTGAAAAAATCTGCTCTTCAAAAGACTTAACCATAACGCCACGGCCAAAAAAACCAAGATCGCCACCACTACTGGCTGAGCCTGGATCATCTGAAAATTCTTTTGCGATTTCTGCAAACTGTTCTGGATTTTGTTTAACCTGCTCTAACACCTTCTGTGCTTTTTCTCGAGCCGCTTGTTTATTTTCTGACGAAGCATCTGCAGCTATACTTACTAAAATATGACTCGCTTTACGTTCTTCTGGCTGAACAAAATCACTGAGATGTTCAGCATAATAAACCTCAATGGCCTCATCGCTGATCACCTCTTTTTTAGCAACATCAGCTAACGACAACACCACGTATTCAACACGCACTCGTTCGGGCAAATGAAAATTTGCTTGATTTTTATCGTAATAAGCTTTTATCTCCAATTCATCCGGCTGTATTTCAGAAAAAAATTGTTCTTCTTTGATAATCGACTGACTGACTTCGCGTTGCACTTCACTTAAATAAGATACTTTTTTCGCAACCATACCCGGTGCAAAAGCATTCTCACTATATCCATCCATTAACTGCTGTATCATTAATTCTTTACGTACACGTGATTCAAAAAGTGCTGGTGTCAATCCTTGCGCACGCAATAAATCTTCGTATTGTTGCTTAGAAAATTTACCATCTTTTTGAAACGCCTGGATATCTTGGATAGTTTTGATTAGCTGCGAATCCAGCACGACAAATCCATTTTTCTCTGCTTCGGATTGAATCAGACGTTGTTGAACAAGGCGTTCTAACACTGAATTTCTGACTTCAAAGTTATCTAACAACGAGCTATCGAAATTAGCACCCAACATCCCACGAACGCGTTCGTGGTGATCTCGTAATGCCTGCTCAAATTCGCGGCGCGAAATTTTATCACCTTCAACAATAGCAACGAATCCATCGTCACCCTTATCACGATACGATTCTACCCCCCAAAACAAAAATGGCAGTACTGCTAATGCCATAATGATTTGAACAATACGTTTCTTGCGATTGACAAAATCAAACACGAAATGAACCTAACTGAATATTAAGATTTGACATGCGATATTTTCACAAAGAGTGAATTCATGGCGGAGTGGACGGGACTCGAACCCGCGACCCCCGGCGTGACAGGCCGGTATTCTAACCAACTGAACTACCACTCCCTACAAACTAAAAATTAAAACTTGATGCTAACAATTTAACTGGTGGGTGCTGACGGGATCGAACCGCCGACATTCGCCTTGTAAGGGCGACGCTCTACCAGCTGAGCTAAGCACCCCAGCAAAGTGCGCTAGTTTACTGCATCTTTTAGCGCTTTACCAGCACTGAATTTTGGAACTTTTGCTGCTTTGATTTTTATAGCGGCGCCCGTACGTGGGTTACGACCTGTACGTGCAGCCCGTGTACCTACTTTGAAGGTGCCAAATCCGACTAATGTTACACTTTCATTTTTTTTAAGTGCTCCCTTTATTGCAGATAGTGTTCCATCTAAAGCATTCCCAGCAGCAGCTTTAGAGAGTTTGGCGGATTTTGCGATTGCTTCAATGAGTTCGGATTTGTTCATAACATTCCCCTTCAAAGTTAATGGTAATTAAATCACAAGCAAATACTGCAAGCGCACTTATATCAAGCCATTAAAGCTTGGTCAAGATAATTAAGATACTTCAGTTTCATGATTTATCAATCTTTTTTAATTGGATTCAAAATAAGTTCTACTTATATCAAAACTTTATTTTTTAAAAACAATAAGGTATAAAAATAATTTAAAGAGTCTATAGAAGTTTATAATCGTCAATAAACTTCTGTTTTTTGTTCGCGATTTAACAACACTTCTACCGCTGAACGAGGGGATACTCGCTCATGAAGAATGCTATATACAGCCTGTGTAATCGGCATTTCGATATTTAATTGCCTCCCCAATTGCAAGACCGATTGTGTCGTATATACTCCTTCTGCAACGTGACCTAATTGCGTAAGAATTTCATCGATTGATTTCCCTTCCGCAAGCATTAATCCGACTTGACGATTGCGTGATAATTGACCGGTACTGGTTAAAATCAAATCACCAACCCCAGTCAATCCCATAAAAGTCTTTAAGTCACCGCCTAATTTCAACCCTAGCCGAGTTATTTCAGATAGACCTCTGGTAATTAAAGCAGCGCGGGCGTTATTTCCAAACCCAAGTCCATCAGAAATCCCCGCTGCAATGCTGATCACGTTTTTTATTGCGCCACCAATTTCTACGCCAATAACATCTCGACTAGTATAAATACGTAATTTCGGACTATGTAGGTTAGCTGCCATCTGCTTGGAGAATTCTGGATCTTTTGAAGCCAATGTTAATGCAGTCGGTAAATTTCGCGCTACTTCGTCAGCAAAACTGGGACCGGACAAAACACCATACTGCGATACGAATCCGGAGTACTCTTCTTGGATAATTTGGTGGGGTAACTTGGCAGTACTAGACTCAAAACCTTTACATCCCCACAACAATGGAAGCTTAATTCGAGATACTGTAATTTTTCTTAACGTTTCACGTAAACCTGAGATGGGAACCACAACTAGCGCAAAATCAACTTCTTTTAGAGCGTCCGTAAGTACAGCTGAGACTGTGATCGTTTTAGGTAGAGCATAATGTGGCAAATACCGTTGATTAATACCTGTCGCTATCATTTCCGTGGCATGATGGCTATCTCTAGTCCAGAGATTTACCTGATGACACGATGACAAATTTATCGCTAAAGCAGAACCCCATGCACCCGCACCTAATATCGCAATTCTCATGAACCCCAAACCTGAATACTCTTTACGTACCCCGTTTGTCCATCTAAGTGACGGACTTTGATCCAGCCTGGATTATCAGCATCCATCCATTCCATAACAACATTTTGCTCAGCTTGAAACAGTAGCACTGAGTTAGTATCCGGAGCTTGATGCACACTTGCAATAGGAGCAGTAACAACAACGTAACGTTTATCACTCAAAGCTTTTTTTTCTATCCAGGCAAGTACTCCGTTACTATCTCTTACTTTTGCCCAATTCTCTACATCTACAATCATTTCAACAGGATAATAAAGACTCACCACATATTGTTTTCCGGCTTTTAGAGAAGGCGCGTCATACATTATTGCACCATTCTCAGCAACAGAGAAATACGACATTTCAGCTAAAGCATAATTCGAAAAATACAACCCCGCTATCATTAAAACAGCACGTAAAGAATACGAAAGCTTCTTCATTTGTTCCTCATATCAATCGTTAAAACATTTAACTCGCTCCATTCACGACAGAATCTGGTCTCTTTTGACGATAAATAGCCTCAAAATTAACTGGATTAAGAATGACTGGTGGAAAGCCAGCACGTATAACGATATCCGACACCACTTCGCGCAAATACGGAAAAATAATATTTGGACACCCAATACCCAACACCGGCCCAATTTCATCTTCGGAAATATTGTCTATACGAAAAACACCTGCTTGCTGAGCTTCTACTAAAAATAAAACCTTATCTTTAATTTTTGCTGTTACAGTAACCGTTAATAAAACCTCATAGAGACCATCGCCCAAACTTTGATTCTTACCGCCAAGCTGCATATTAATTTCAGGAGCCTCTCTTTCCAAAAAAACCTTGGGTGCATTTGGAATCTCTAACGATAAATCCTTAACATAAAGTTTTTCTATTACAAATGTCGGTTGTTGCTGTTGTGGCTGCGCTGGTTCACTCATATCATTTTCTATCCAAAAAGCATTAAAACACTAGTTTTTCTTATATAACCCTTGACCTTAAACTCCGTCAGATTGCAAGAGCAAAGTTGACAGTTCACCTTTGTGATCTAGCAATGACAGATCATCATAACCGCCGATGTGTTTTTCATCGATATATATTTGCGGAACTGTACGTCGACCGGTTTTAGCCATCATTTCATGACGCTGCTCAGAATTTAAATCAACACGGATTTTTTCGATATCCAGTACACCTTTTGTTCGTAATAAATTTTCTGCCATCTTGCAATAAGGACAAGACCCCGTTACATACATAGTAATTTTTGACATCAATTTCCTTCATCGCTTTACTATGGGGAGATTCGCTCTTTTCCAAGCATCAATTCCACCCATTAAATTAAAAATTTGGAGAAAACCATTCTTTTTTAACAGAGTACTCGCACTACTGGATCGTACCCCTCCACGGTAAATCATTACGATGGGTTTATCCTTGTGTTTTTCCAATTCCTTCCAACGCTCTTCCATTTTTTCAGCAGGGATATGCTTGGAATTTGGCAGATGCCCATTCGCATATTCACTATCATCGCGCACGTCGACAATCACCGCATTTTCATAGTTAATTAACTGCACAGCGACTCTAGTATCAATTTCCTTGACTCCACGCTGCGCTACCAGAGTCCACAGTAGCATTAAGCCACTGACAATTGCCGTGATTAAAAAAATTAAATTTTCAATTCTTAAAAGAAAGTGATTTTGAAATAGTGATAGATCCATGTTGATAATGTTATAGCTTTAATAATTTTAAAAAATTTACTTCGATTGAGAAATGTCGGACTTTATTTACCATATCTTAATGGGCACGTATATTAACATTATGTCTGCGAATTAATAATCTATATCGCTTTGAGTAAGCTGCACCTCGATATAGCTTAATTGTAGGCAGAATTCGTTATTTAAGAATGTATAAATGTGTGTAAAGGTACTGCAAATGGCTCCAGAATATACTAGAATGTAAGGATTTTTCCTGCATTACAATTAATTATTTCCATTCTAAAAATACCATGAAGAAAATTGTTCTCCTGAGACACGGAGAGAGCATTTGGAACAAAGAAAACAGATTTACTGGCTGGACTGATGTAGATTTAACACCGCAAGGGGTACAAGAAGCCAAGAATGCCGGACAACTCCTTAAAAATTTAGGGTATTCATTCGACATCGCCTACACTTCTGTGCTCAAACGAGCTATTCGCACCCTATGGATTGCCCTGGATGAAATGGACCAAATGTGGATTCCCATTGAGCATACTTGGCGCCTGAATGAAAGACATTATGGCGCGCTACAGGGATTAAATAAGGCCGAAATCGCTGCACAGTATGGTGAAGAACAAGTCTTGATATGGCGCCGCAGCTATGATGCAAAACCGCCGGCCCTAACACCGGGCGATAGTCGTTATCCTGGTTCTGACCCTCGCTATAAAGATCTAACTGCCAATCAATTACCGCTTACTGAATGCTTAAGGGATACTGTAGAAAGGTTTTTACCTTACTGGGATACCATTATTGCGCCACAAGTAAAATCTGGCAAAAACATTATTATTGCAGCTCACGGTAATTCATTACGAGCATTAGCACAGTACTTAAATAATTTTTCTGAGGAAGAAATACTCAATTTCAATATCCCGACAGGCATCCCACTAGTTTACGAACTTGATGATAATTTGAAACCAATTCAAAATTATTATTTAGGGAATTTGTCTGAAATACAACAAGCAATTCAGTCAGTTGCTGACCAGGCAAGAACAAAGACTTAAAACATTAGCCACCATTACTCAAACCTCAAAATAACTATAGTTAGGATATTTTTTAGATAGCTTGGATAGTTCTTTTTATCAAACCCAATTACGCAGCGTTCGCTCCTTTATAAATGGGCACTGTAACTGTATCTGTTTTCTAATACTTTTCTGCTCATCACCAGTTTTTTCTGATAATCAGCAAAAACTAAAGTCAGTGCAAGAACGTATTCAATCTTTACAAAAGGATTTAGCTAACAAAGAAACGGCCAAACAAGATACTGCGATTAAAATACAAGAAACCCAGCGCGCCATTACCGATATCATGCATCAACTACAAAAGCTGACGGAAAGTAAAAAAACAGCGAATCAGGAATTACAACATTTAACAACGCAACTTCATCGGCTTAGCTACGATCTCATAAAAGAACAAAATCAGCTAGAACAATTGTTCTACCACCATTATGCAAAAGGGCAACGCAATTATCTGCAATACGTTTTTAATCAGAAAGACCCCAATCAAATTCTTAGGGATATGTATTATTTCAAACAGCTGCTGTTGGCAAGTTCAGATAGCATCCAGAACCTGTTAAATCATCAACAGAAGATAGCAAATCTGTCAGAAGCACAACAAAAAAAACAGCAGGAAATGAGTACCATACAATCCCAATATATCTCTCAGCAAGAAAATCTGACGCAAGAGAAAAACAAGCACCAAGCTATGCTTACGCAGGTTTCAGGCCAAATTACACAACAACAACAAGAAATTAGTAAATTACGTAATGACGAGAAGCGTATTTCACAACTCATCAGCAAAATTAGCCAGGCTATTCGCCAGCAGCAAGCACAAGAAGAGAAACGTGCAAAGACGTCTCAAGAAAAAGTACTTATTAATGGCAATAAACTTCCAGAAGCTACGACATCTAATACATCACTCCAATTACTGAAAGGCAAATTCAAATTACCGGTTCGTGGGAAACTTATGAATCATTTTGGTGACCAAAGATCTGGAAAACATGTAATTTGGAAAGGACTCTTCATTCAATCTGACGCAGGCAATGAAATTAAAGCAATTACTGATGGTAAAGTTGTATTTGCTGAATGGCTGAAAGGTTTTGGGAATTTGCTTATTGTAGATCACGGCAAAGGCTACATGAGTCTTTATGGTAATAATGAGACACTTCTCAAACAAGTTGGCACAACTGTTCGAGCAGGTGACACCATTGCTACTGTTGGAAATAGCAGCGGTAATCTTGATTCTGGGTTATATTTTGAACTACGCTACAATGGTAAGCCGCTTGACCCCTTAACCTGGATAAAAATAGAATAATGAGTACCTTAGGAAGTATTTTTGAATACACACACAAATCGATCAGTGCGGAGAAAGCATCATGAGTCATATTTTTAAAAAATCGGGATTACTAGTCGTTGGCATAATCGCTGGCATCATGATCAGTTTAAATTTCTCTGCCATTGCAAAGAAAGAACATTTAGAAGCAGTTCATCCGCTTCCGATTGAGGAATTACGAACCTTTGCACAGGTTTTCGGGCGCATCAAAAGTGATTATGTAGAATCCGTAGAAGACAAAAAATTAATTACCGAAGCGATTAATGGAATGCTGGTGGGCTTGGATCCACACTCGTCCTATCTTGATAAAGACGAATATAAAGAATTACAAATAGGTACTCAGGGTGAATTTGGCGGATTGGGAATACAAGTTACTATGGAAGATGGCATTGTCAAGGTTATTTCTCCCATCGAAGATACGCCCGCATTCCGCGCTGGCATTAAAACCGGCGATCTGATTGTAAAACTGGATGACAAAGTCGTCAAAGGCATGACATTGAATGATGCCATTAAGATGATGCGTGGCAAACCAAAAACCCCTATTAAAATTACCATTGTTCGTGAAGGTGAATCGGAGCCCCTGATATTCAATTTGGTTCGGGATATTATTAAAATCCAAAGTGTTAAATCAAAAATGATTGAACCTGGATATGCATATATTCGCATTACACAATTTCAAGAACAAACCGGTGAGAATTTAGCGCAAGCCATTAAAACCTTATTTTCTCAAAATAATGGTGCAATGAAAGGCTTAATCTTGGATTTGCGTAATGATCCAGGAGGATTGTTAAACGGTGCAGTAGCTGTCTCCGCAGCGTTCCTGCCTGAAAATGCATTGGTTGTTTATACCGAAGGACGTAGTGCCGATGCAAAAATGAAATTAATTGCCAGTCCAGAACACTATTTGCGTGGTTCCGACGACGATTTCCTAAAAGGATTACCGAAGGAGGCAAAAACTGTTCCGATGATCACACTGGTTAACGGTGGATCGGCTTCAGCTTCTGAAATCGTAGCAGGCGCTTTGCAAGATCATAAACGCTCAGTAGTAATGGGTTCGCAAACCTTCGGTAAAGGCTCAGTTCAAACCATACTACCACTGGGTAACAATACTGCAATAAAATTAACCACTGCACGTTATTACACGCCAAACGGTCAATCAATACAAGCTAAAGGAATTACTCCTGACATTCTGGATGAAACCAATAGCGGCGATGAGACGAGCAGGTTACGTGAATCCGATTTGAATCGTCATTTATCGAACGGAAAAAATGATAAGAAAAATAAGGCACCTACGAATCTAGATCCAGCAATACAAATAGAAAAAGCTATTCAAGAGACTTCAGACGAAACCAAAGAAGAAAAAGCCCAAAGTAAGAAAAACAAAAAACCACTGGAATTTGGCTCAGAAGAAGACCAATTGCTCACCCAAGCCATAAATTACTTTAAAGGTGATACTACATCCACCCCAACACCCAAAAAGAAAAGCGATAAAACTGATAGCTAATAATGCTGTGAATGACCATCAGCTGATTAGGTACAGTCGGCATATTCTGTTACCGGAAATTGATATCGAAGGACAAGAAAAACTTAATCGATCACATGTGTTAATTGTAGGAATGGGTGGGTTAGGTTCCCCGGCTGCGATGTATCTCGCAGCCAGTGGTATCGGATACTTAACGCTTTGTGATGGTGACCAGGTTGATTTAACCAATCTACAACGCCAAATCATTCATCATACTGAATCAATTGGTTTAGCAAAAGTTGACTCAGCAAAGCAAGTCCTTACAAAAATCAATCCTGGAATCGATGTTACTGTAATTCCCCAACGAATCGAGTCTGTTGCATTACGAGCGCTCTTGCAGAATGTTGACATTGTTGTCGATGCCAGTGATAACTTCTCAACACGCCATCAAATCAATCAAGCTTGTGTAAAATACAAAAAACCCCTGATTTCAGGGGCAGTGACACGATTTAATGGACAAGTTACTGTTTTTGATACACGATACTCAAACAGTCCGTGTTACCACTGTTTGTATCCTTTCGAAGGAAAATCAGACGATATGCCATGCGCAGTGATGGGGGTATTTTCGCCCTTAGTTGGCATCATAGGCTGCATACAAGCTGCCGAAACAATAAAAACCCTACTCAATATCGGCAGTAACCTACAAGGCCGCTTACAATTATTGGATGGTTTAACGATGAGCTGGCGCTCAGTAAAACTTCATAAAGATCCATATTGCATGGTATGTAGAAACGCCTAAAGTCAGATTTTTTTGACTAACCCAATAATCAATATTGTCATAGCAAAATACAGCTTTCGAGTCGCCCAAATTAAGGCGACTCGAAATATGATATCAAGCTGCTTCCATCAACGCTACGTTTGTTTTTTATAACACCCTGAATGCCGCAACGGCTACCAATGTTGGAGGAATAGCTGCAACCAATAATCCCAATGGATGAATGGATTGCTCATCAAATTTGCTTTTAAGAATAGAAAAACCTGCTGGATTAGGTGCGTTTGCAATGACTGTCAACCCTCCCCCTGTCACTGCACCTGCCACCAAGGCTATTTTAAATTCCTCCGTCAAACCTTCCACCAATGAGCCTAAATACGTCAATGCAGCATTATCAGTCACTGCAGTCAGTGCAGTAGCGCCAAAATAAACAGCCGTTTCGCTCATATTCATCAATAAGGGTTGGAGCCACCATTGCTGTTGCCCCCCTAGAACCACTAATCCTGCCAAGAAAAAAGCAACCAATAAAGCTTCTCGCAAAATCAATGGGCTTTGATAGCGCTCATAAGCCGCCGTATAACCGAGAAAAAACAGAAACAATCCCATAAATACCACGGGGTGATGCGCAAACACCACCACCAACACTAAAAAAAACAAATGGATCAACACAACAGATAAAGGAATTTTATTAGCAACAGATTCAATATCTTTTAATGGATCAGCCTGATTGAATTCTCGACGAAACAACCAAGTCACCGCAAGCGCGTTCACTATGACAGCGATTGCTGCTTTCCATCCAAAATTCACCAACATAAACGCGATATCCCAATCCCATTTTGCCGCAACCATCAGAACGGGCGGCGCTGCAAAGGGCGTTAGAGTACCCCCTATAGAAATGTTGACAAATAATACGCCAACCGTTGCGTATTTTAAGCGTGTCGATATATCTCGGCTAAATAATGTTTCGCGTAGCATCAATGCTGCCAATGTCATTGCCGCAGGTTCAGTAATAAATGACCCGAGCAAAGGAACAAACGCTAATAGCAAGAAATACATGACCATACGTTGATTGAGTGGTACCATCATTGCTATACGCTGTACCACGGCCGCAACAAAATCTAGAATAGGGCGTGTTCCGGCAATCACCATGATGACAAAAACAAACATCGGTTCAGTAAAATTACGTGACTCAAGATAAGTGATCGCGTCGTGCTTCCCGCTCAGGACAAAAATAAACAAAATTAATATCATTGCCCACAAACCAAAAACTACTTCAACTTCACCCAGCAAATGCCAGACCCCAGCATGTCGTGGCTGAATATGCGCAAGATGCTCAAAATACTTGGTTGAAAATGTATGCGTTATAGCTAACGCAAACAGTATTGCTGCAATCAATTGAATCGAAGTAGGATCAATCATATTTATATTATATATCTCTAAATACCACGTAATAATTCATTTATACCTGTTTTAGAACGTGTTTTTGCATCAACCTGTTTGACGATGACTGCACAATAAAGACTGTACTTCCCATTCTCCGAAGGTAGGTTCCCGGACACCACCACTGAACCCGCCGGAATACGCCCGTAACTGACCTCTCCCGTATCGCGGTGATAGATTTTAGTACTCTGGCCAATATAAACCCCCATCGAAATTACAGAGTTTTCTTCGACGATGACCCCTTCTACGATCTCTGAACGCGCGCCGATAAAACAATTGTCTTCAATGATGGTTGGATTGGATTGTACAGGTTCCAACACGCCACCAATACCGACGCCGCCGGATAAATGCACGTTCTTACCGATTTGTGCACAAGAACCCACCGTCGCCCAGGTATCAACCATCGTACCTTGGTCAACATAAGCTCCGATATTGACATACGAAGGCATCAGCACTACATTTCCCGCTATAAATGATCCTTTACGCACGGCTGCGGGGGGAACTACACGAAACCCACCATCCCGGAAATCCCTGGAACTGTAGTCAGCAAATTTTGAAGGAACTTTATCAAAATAATTGGAAAAACCGCCTTTGATGAAACTATTGTCTTCAATGCGGAAAGACAACAATACTGCTTTCTTGATCCATTGATGCGTCACCCAGCAACCATTGATTTTCTCGGCTACGCGCAACTTACCGCTATCCAACATAGCCAAAACTTGGGCAATGGATTCTTTTAAACTGGCTTCAACATTTCGAGGGGTAATATCCGCTCGACGTTCAAAAGCTTCTTCAATGATGATTTGCAATTCACTCATATTGTTCCTTATATTGGAATATCGCTTAATTTAAATCGCTTACAAAATTCTTAATCCGTTGCATGGCTTCAACACATTCTGAAGGCGTGGCTACCAACGCAATACGCACGTAGTTTGTTCCAGGATTAACACCATGCGCATCCCGAGCTAGGTAGCTACCCGGCAGCACAGTAACATTATAGTCTTGATAAAGTCTTTTGGTGAATTCAGTGTCACTGATTGGTGTCTCTAGCCAAAAATAAAAACCCGCATCCGGCATCTTTATATTGATCACATCCGACAAAATCCGCATTGCATCAGAAAATTTTTGCGTGTACAAGCGTCGATTTTCAATCACGTGCGCTTCATCATTCCAAGCCGTCGTGCTTGCTGCTTGTGCTACCGGACTCATAGCAGAACCATGATAAGTTCGATAGAGTAAAAATTTTTCTAATATTTGGGCGTCGCCCGCCACGAATCCAGAACGTAGTCCCGGCACATTGGACCGCTTTGATAGACTATTGAATACCATTAAACGTGGAAATCCATACCGTCCCATTCGTTGTGCTGCATCCAATGCGCCTAAAGGGGGAGCCGTTTCAGCAAAATAAATTTCCGAATAGCATTCATCCGACGCAATTACAAAACCATAACGATCTGATAATTCAAATAGTTGCTCCCATTCTTCCAAAGCCATGACACGACCGGTAGGATTGTTAGGCGAACAAACATAAACGAGCTGCGTATTAGACCAGATCGCATCGCTTACTTGGGAAAAATCGCATGCAAAATGATTTTGTGAAGATGCATTCATGAAATAAGGCTCAGCACCGGCCAACAATACAGCGCCTTCATAAATTTGGTAAAACGGATTGGGGCAGATCACCATCGCCCTATCCTTATCGGTGTCTACAACCGCTTGTGCAAAAGAAAATAATGCCTCACGGCTACCGTTGACTGGAATAACTTCGGTATCAGGATTGATTTCCGTTAAATTAAACCGTCTCTGAATCCAATTTGCCAAGGTGTTTCTAAGTGAAACAGAACCCAAGGTCATAGGGTATGCGGACAACCCATCCATATGATCGATCATCGCTTGTCGAATGAAATCAGGTGTAGCGTGCTTCGGCTCACCAATCTGTAAATTAATCGCAGATAGTGCGCTATCGGGCGTCACACCATCAAGCAATTGTTTTAATTTCTGAAATGGGTAAGATTGCAGTTGGTTCAGTTTTGGATTCATGACAAGTAATGAATGGCAATCAATGCTTAAATTTAATTACCATTATCTCAATGCGAAATAGGTCTTAATGATAAATTCTGAAATGTTGAATTCGAATTATTATAAATCGCACAGGAAAGAATAACCAACAAAAAACCAAAGACAAAATTAGTGGTATAGATTATACACCGACAAGGCTCCAGATATCACCGACAAGGCTCCAGATATTTTGGGCCTAAATTGTCAATGCATGACTGATGAAGGTTGACGCAAAACTGTTACTTTACGATTACCCAGAACAAAAACAACGTAATACTACGCAAATTCACGACTAGGGGAAGCAGGCTGATGCATTTTTTGCAACGCAAATTTTTCCCCCAAGATTGTGCAAATTTTTTGGAAGTCCATGCGAATCACTGCAGGTTTTTGCTTTAAGTAAGCTGCCAGTATTCTGGAGTCGGTTGTTTCTAAAACGAAACACGCTTCCACCAAACGTTGTAACGAAGGAGGCAATGTATTATAGCCATCAATAGATTCAATAAGACGTGCTGCATGCATCTTTGCACGCCGCATTTGACCAGACTCATAAAAGGATTGACCATTTCTTTGTTCGGTCGATGGGACGTTTACTGCATCCGTTTTCAGATCAACTTGTGATTGTAATTGCTTCATTTGAATTCACTCCTCACATAATTTTTTAAGGATAATCTCAAGATAGCAAATGTATGTGACAAAGATATAACAACGCATGTTAATTTTCTGTTATCACACTCTATCCCATAAAAAATAAAACTACAATGCGACAAATTGTCACCTTGTTTACAGCCCTCATCCAATAATGGTTACGATGGAAAAATATTTTTTCAAATTTCGTAAAAAATGCCACGTGTTTGATTTGAGATCCCATTATAAGGATGCTACATTTGTATCTCCTTACTTCGTCACTTACAGGAAGAAAAATGTTCCGCTTTGCTTTGATATTCTTGGTTGCCGCAACCAATTTTTTTGATCCACACGGATATTTGTTATCCGCTGCTCATGCGCAACGATTACAGCCAGAATTTACCGTGCAACAAGTTGCAACTGGTTTAAAATTTCCTTGGGGAATGGCATTTTTACCTGATGGCAATATTTTGGTGACCGAACGTATTGGTCAATTACGCATTATTTCTGCCAATGGTCAAATATCCGATCCAATTCAAGGTGTTCCCGAAGTATTTTTCAAACAACAAGGGGGGTTACTTGACGTCGCACTCGATCCTGAGTTCTCAAAAAACCGACTGATTTATCTTTCTTACGCTGAACCCGAAGATCATAAAGCCAGTACCGCAGTTGCTCGAGCGGAATTAATTCATGGCCAGCTCAAAAACTTACAGGTGATTTTCCGACAACTGCCCAAAACCGCAGACGGTATTCATTTTGGGTCGCGCTTAGCGTTTGCACGTGATGGCAATCTTTTCATTACACTGGGTGACCGTGGTAGCCGCGCCCATGATGCTCAGCAACTGGATAACTATTTTGGTAAAATTATCCGTATCCGCTCTGATGGAACGGTGCCTCCTGACAATCCATTTGTTAAAAATCCTCAAGCAAAACCGGAAATATGGTCTTACGGTCATCGCAGCATTCAAGGTGCCGCCATCCATCCCAAAACAGGTGAACTATGGATACATGAGCATGGCCCTAAGGGTGGCGATGAAATCAATATTCCACAGCCTGGGAAAAATTTCGGTTGGCCACTGGCATGTTATGGCTCCCATTATGATGACACGCCTATTAAAGATGAGCATGCCGAGCAAGGCTTCGAAGAACCTATTCGCTATTGGACACCATCAATTGCACCTTCCGGTATGGCGTTTTATACCGGCAATCAATTCGCTGCGTGGCGTAGCAATCTGTTTATTGGTGCACTGGCTGGAAAACATGTTGCACGATTGAGCACGGATGGCAATAAAATCATACATGAAGAACAGTTGCTTATGAACACGACCCGTTTTCGCGATGTAAAACAAAGTCCCGACGGAACATTATATTTACTGACCGATGATATTAATGGAAAATTATTAAAAATCGTACCCAGCATTAAATCTCAGTAAATTTTTGTGTTGTCATCATAAATTCACAGATTCATCAACAACAATTCTCTAACATTGGTAATCTTTGTTATTACTGTTACATTTTTCCTGGCACTGCAATCAAATAACATAAACAAATTGAGATTGTATGGATCATTGTTTTAAAAACTAGTCATCGTTGATGGATATCACTGACCTTAAAAACCCAACGCTTTATATCAACCGTGAGTTGAGCTTACTTGAATTCAACCTGCGTGTGATCGAGCAAACAAAAGACGAAAATCTTCCTTTGTTAGAAAGATTGCGCTTTTTATGCATTGCCAGCACGAACCTAGATGAGTTTTTTGAAATCCGTGTAGCAGGACTCAAACAACAAGCCAAATATGGTTTAACACAGACTGGCCCTGATAATCTATCTCCAGCCGAAGTACTCATGCGCATCAGTGAAACAGCACATCGATTTGTCGAGGAACAATACCAGGTCTGGAATGAAATGATGATACCGGCGCTCTCCAAAGACAAAATTCGCTTGCTACGTCGAACACAATGGAAACCACAAACAAGTCGATGGATTCATCGTTATTTTAGAAATGAAGTATTACCAGTGTTAAGTCCGATTGGATTGGATCCGGCCCACCCTTTTCCCAGGGTGCTTAATAAAAATTTGTATTTCATCATATCATTGGATGGCAAAGATGCATTTGGGCGTGATTCGGGTCTTGCTATCGTGCAGGCACCTCGTTCCCTCCCTCGTATTATCCAAATTCCTGCACGATACAGTGGCGGCAGCCATGATTTCATTTTACTTTCCTCTATCATCCATGCCCACGTCAGTGACTTATTTCCAGGCATGAATGTGATGGGTTGCTATCAGTTCAAGGTAACACGTGACAGCGACCTGCTCATCGACGACGAAGAAACGGATGACCTATTGCGTGCTTTGAAAGGTGAGCTACCTTCACGAAGATTCAGTGATGCCGTTCGGCTTGAAGTGGCCGATAACTGCCCTGATGAATTAAGTCATTTCCTATTGCGAAAATTTGAGTTGCACCAAGAGGACCTCTATCAAGTAAATGGCCCCGTTAACTTGGGTCGATTACTGGCAATTTGTGATCTGGTCGACCGGCCAGAATTAAAATTCCCAGGCTTTACCCCAGATATTCCTCGACGTTTAGTAAAAAACACCAGTATTTTTGATACCTTACACAATGGTGATATAGTATTACATCACCCTTTCCAATCATTTGCACCGGTCATCGATTTTTTACGTCAAGCAGCCACAGATCCCCATGTATTATCGATCAAACAAACGCTCTATCGCACAGGGGCCGAATCAGTCGTAGTAGAAGCGTTAAAAATTGCTGCACGCACGGGTAAAGAAGTCACTGTTGTTATTGAATTACGCGCGCGATTCGATGAAGAAGCTAATATCGAATTAGCCAGCGAATTACAACAAGCTGGCGCGCACGTAGTGTATGGCGTGGTTAATTACAAAACACATGCCAAAATGATCTTGGTGGTACGAAGAGAAGGTCGTAGTCTGCGCCGTTACGTCCATTTGGGCACCGGCAATTATCATGCTAGAACCGCACGATTGTATACCGACTATGGCTTACTCACGAGCGACAAAGCAATTGGCGAAGACGTCAATAAATTATTCCATCAACTCACTGGACTGGGTCGAGCTGGCCGCTTAAAAAAACTGCTGCAATCACCTTTCACATTACATAAAGGAATCCTGACTTATATTGATAAAGAAATCAGCTTAGTCAATGAAGGTAAAAAGGGATGGATCATTGCCAAAATGAATGCGCTGGTCGATCCGGAAATCATCATAGCACTTTACCGTGCTTCTCAAGCCGGTGTGAAAATTGATTTGATCGTTCGAGGCGTATGTTGCCTCCGCCCAGGAATCAAAGGAGTATCAGAAAATATTAACGTACGCTCCATTGTCGGACGCTTCTTGGAACACACGCGGGTATTTTATTTCCATCAAAATGGAGAAGAGCTGCTATTTTGTTCAAGCGCTGATTGGATGACACGCAACTTACATCATCGCGTGGAAGTATGCTTCCCGATCGAGGAAAAACGAACCAGTGACACTGTTATTGAACTGGGCCTACTGAATTATCTTTCCGATAACACACAAGCTTGGTCATTACAAAGCGATGGTTCCTACAAACGATTAAAACCCGGTACACATAAACCTCGCTCAGCACAACAATTATTACTTGAGCATTATTGCAAGTAATATAGCAATTATGCAATTGTCGCACTTGATCTTTTTCTCCACTTGCGATCACGTGTCCGATTCAAAATAGATTATCTCCTGAACTCGAACAATCTATCCAGAAATTCCTAACCAACTGTCTTTCAAGTATACCTATCTTGAAAATGAAGTTTTGCAAAGAACTCCACTCATTCATAGAAAGGACATATTGCTTAGATAAATAGTACATCTGCCTCATAACCAAATTCAAATAAATTGATAAAGTCAATCTGTAGTGAATGGTAGTTATTTAATTTCCTAGTTTTAACTAGATTCATCATCCATTAAAAGAACATTCCATAACTTAATTTATTTTTAACTTACAAGAGCTTTTATTTGGGCCTGTAATCATGACGATGAAACGATTTACTGGTATTCAAAGAATTATACAAAACACTTTCAGAAAAATACTGTTAGTAGCTATAACTTTTTTAAGCATTTCAATGCCAGTTTTAGCAACTAATTCAACGGCCCATTTGCAAGGAATATTCGGACCATTGCATCATTGGCCAATCATCCCAATTGCGATGATGCTGATGCCGGATGGAAGAGTATTTGCTTATGGAACAAATCTTGCGGGTGCACAAGGCGCGAAAATGTATTACGTCGTCTGGGATCCTTCTCTGGGCACTGGATCGAACGCATTTACAGTGTTACCCAACATCACAGATACCGATATTTTCTGTGCAGGTCAATCCATTATACCAGCTACCGGTCAGGCATTAATTGTGGGTGGTGATGCACTGGTCAACGGACAACGAAACTACGCTAACAGCGACATCAATATTTTCGATCCGGCAACCGAAACACTCATACGCCAGTCCCATCAGATGGCCTATAAACGCTGGTATGCAACGACAGTTGCTTTGCCAAATGGTGAACATACAATATTGGGTGGACGTAATGATAGATATTTTGCAGGTAATGCTACCCTGCCCGCTACTGCAGCTTCATACTCTCCGATTCCCGAAGTACGTGCCATTGATGGGAGCTGGCGCTCGCTTACGACTGCTTCGAATGACTATGCTTATGGTGCACTTGGTTCAGCTTCTTGGTACTACCCGCGTGCCTGGGTAAATCCACAAGGCAAGATTTTTATTCTTGGGCACTATGATGCTGCATATACACTTGATATATCAGGTACAGGTACGATTACGAAATATCAAACTACCAAACCCAAAGCAGGGCGTTGGGAACTGCCCAGTGTAATGTTTTCCCCAGGAAAGATTCTTTCGTTACGTAGAAATAAAATTGCAGTTATCGTAAACATCAATGGCAATGGCGATCCTACCGTCACTTCGGCTGGCACCGTAAGCATGGAACGTTTATATGGCAACACGACCGTACTTG
The DNA here is from genome assembly GCA_024281675.1 of Nitrosomonas sp. Taxonomy (GTDB): domain Bacteria; phylum Pseudomonadota; class Gammaproteobacteria; order Burkholderiales; family Nitrosomonadaceae; genus Nitrosomonas. Next base: position 35,861 of record JAMXAG010000017.1, on the reverse strand, counting down.
CTGATGGCAAAGTCTGGGTAAATGGAGGCTCTTCATCAGGTAACAATCTCACGGGTGCCACATTGACTTCGGAGCTTTGGAATCCAATCACGAATACATGGACAGCAACTGCAAATGCCTCCGAAGTAAGACTGTATCATTCGGCTTCGATTTTGCTACCCGATGCAACGGTTATGACCGGCGGTGGAGGAGCGCCCGGCCCGATTAAACAAATGAACGGTGAAATTTATTATCCACCCTATTTGTTCAAAACCGACGGCAGCGGAGAACTTGCCTCACGTCCCGCAATTATTGATGCACCATCAAATACTATTACTTGGGGGCAAGATTTCTCTATTGAAGCGAATGAAACCATTCATCGTGTAACGCTACTTCGATTAGGCGCTGTTACGCATAATATTGATGTGGAAGTTCGTTTTTTTGACTTACCTTTTTCACAACCTAATAACATTGTAACGGTACAATCACCAGCTACAGCCAATGTTGCCCCTCCTGGTTTTTATCAACTATTTGTTTGGAATTCTTCGGGCGTACCCTCTATCGCTAAAATTATTCATATTCATTAGATCAAGGTAAATTATAAAAAAACCAGTCAAATGATATTGTTATGAATTAGGTATATTTTTCTAAAATCCGGGATAATGGTGAAAAAACTAGCTCTTCCGTGTGATTACGAATACCAGTATAATTTTCACTATTCTCCATACATATAATGCCACCAAATATTTCATTAATGATTGGTGGGTTCTCAAGGATTAGGAAAAATGAAACCGCCTATTCGTATAGCCATAACAGGCGCAACAGGGCAGATTGGTTATAGTTTACTTTATCGCATTGCTGCGGGCGACATGTTAGGTCATGATCAGCCGATCATACTGCAACTGCACGATATTACTGAAGCTCAGCATTTTTTTAAAGGCATCGTCATGGAATTAAATGACTGTGCCTTTCCGTTATTAAAGCAAGTTATTACTACTGATGATCTCGATATTGCTTTTGGTGATGCGGATATTGCACTGTTAGTAGGTGCACGTCCTCGCGGCGAAAATATGGAACGCAAAGATCTTCTTGCAGCGAATGGCCCGATATTTGTACGGCAAGGAAAAGTTCTCAACTCAGTTGCGATGAAAAACATCAAGATTCTTGTAGTAGGAAATCCTGCTAACACTAATGCATGGATTACTTTAAATAACGCTCCTGATCTTGACCCCCGTAATTTCTCAGCAATGCTTCGGCTTGACCATAACCGTGCGTTATCTCAAGTTGCACAAAAAATTAATGCGTCAGTATCAGAAATAAAAAAAATGATAGTGTGGGGCAATCATTCCAACACACAATTTCCAGACTTAAGCCATGCTATGATTAAAGATCAGAAGATTGTTTCGTTAATTAATGATTCCAATTGGGTAGAAAATAATTTTATTCCAACCGTACAAAATCGTGGTGCTGCTATCATTGAAGCACGTCAAGGAAAATCGAGTGCTGCCAGCGCTGCGAATGCTATTATCAACCATATGCAAGACTGGATTTTCGGTACTAAAGAAAATGACTGGGTTTCAATGGGTGTTGTGTCAACAGGATGTTATGACATACCAAGCGGCGTGATTTATAGCTTTCCAGTGACTTGTATCAACGGTCAATATAAAATTGTAGAAGGATTAGAAATTAATCCATCCAACTATCAAAGAATGCAAAAAAGCTATCAAGAATTAATCACTGAACAAACAGTCATTCAATAGTGATTTTGCAGCAGATCTCTATTCAAGAAAGTCGTTTGCACATACATTTATTCCAGTAAATTTGGGTTTTACCCGTATTTTTTCCGATTTCGCCGTCTTTTGTTATGCGCTGTCCGTAATTCAGACTCTGTCAGTGGCGCTGGCTTTTTATCGGAATAAGGATTATGTCCAACTTTAAAATCGACACGTAACGGAGTACCTATCAGCTTAAAAGTCTCCCGAAAAACATTCTCTAAATAACGCCGATAGCTTTCTGGCACATGTCCCAGCATACTGCCATGCACAACAATCAAAGGTGGATTGGATCCACCTTGATGAGCATAGCGCATTTTGGGTCTTGACATGCCTCCACGTGGAGGAGAGTGTCTCTCTACCGCCGCAATCAGAGTACGTGTCAACTTCGGAGTAGACAATTTTACCATCGCAGCAGCATAAGCTTGATCAATAGAGGGCAACAAATTATTAATACCCGTACCATGCAATGCAGAAATATAATGCAATTGTGCGAAGCTTAGAAATTGTAACTTACGACTCAACTCACGTTTAATTGTATCCCTTTGGTATTCATCCAAATCATCCCATTTGTTGACCGCAATCACCAATGCGCATCCTGCTTCTAAAATAAATTGAGCAATATGTGCATCTTGATCTGAAATCTCGCTATGCGCATCAAGTACCAATACAACCACATTGGCGTCCTCTATCGCTTGCAATGTTTTGATAACCGAAAACTTTTCTATGGTTTCATTAACTTGACCTCGGCGTCGCAATCCGGCGGTATCAATTAAAGTATAGCTCTTGTCTTTATGCTGGAAATCAATATAAATACTATCGCGTGTTGTACCGGGTTGGTCAAAAACAATCACTCGTTCTTCGCCTAGCAACGTATTGACCAGGGTCGATTTTCCTACGTTAGGCCGCCCTACAATTGCAATTTTAGGATGCTTATCTTGTGGCAACTCATCCGTTGCATCTGAAAAATCATGCAATACCCATTCGACCAAATCGTTAACATGATCGCCATGCATCGCAGATACAGCACAAGGCTCACCTAAACCTAATTCATAAAACTCAGCCGTTACGACCGAAAGCGCCATACCCTCTGTTTTATTAACCACTAATACAATTTTTTGCCCCGACTTCCGCAATTGTTCTGCAATAATTTTGTCATGCGCAGTAACACCTTGCCTTCCATCGACAATAAATAAAACTTTGTCTGCTTCATCAATTGCTTGCAAAGTTTGCTTTGCCATGGCGTGCAGAATACCTTCTTTAACGACCGGTTCGAATCCTCCGGTATCCATAACCAAATAAGGCTTATCACCGACTCTTCCTTGTCCATAGTGTCGATCACGAGTCAACCCAGGAATATCAGCCACAATAGCATCCCGCGTCCGTGTTAAGCGGTTAAATAAAGTTGATTTACCAACATTCGGTCGTCCAACGAGAACAAGGGTGGGTTTCATATAGTATTAAGTTACTCCTATCCATGGAGCACATTGCGTGCTCAAGAACAGAGAAACCAGCAAAAGGTGAAATAGTAAAACGCTATTGAACTAAAAAAATATCTACGGAATAAGAAATATCGAATCACTAAAAATTGGTACTAAACACAAACACTCCCCCTTTTGCCGTTTGCACTGCGAAACCATCATATAACAAAGTAGGTGGTGCTTGTATACGACTGCCATCAGTTGCCGAGCGTGCAACTAAAGTCCCATCATAGTTACGTAACAAATTTACAAACCCCTGATCATCAGCAACAATCACATATTGTCCTTGTATCATTGGCCGGGTCAATCTTTTACTTCCGAGTTTTGATTGTTTCCACATCCCTGCGCCGCTAATCAGATCATATGCAGCCACAATCCCTTTTTCTTCAGTGACATATACGTAATCTTTGTCCATCGATAACCCGGCACTACTGGATGATTCACGCGACCATATCTGTGTACCATCATTTAATACAAAACAGCCCAATCTGCCTTGATATGCAACAGAGCACACAAATTGATTACTTACCACGGGCGCACTCGTAATATCCGTAATTCTTTCCAGTTCAGTAACACCACGAGGAAATGATACTGCTACCTCCCATCCTACGTTACCGTTAAACGAACTCAACGCGACCAATTTCCCGCCCGGAAATCCGGCAAATGCAGCGCCATGCGCCAGTGTTACCCCGGCTGTACTTCGTACAGTAAGTGAAGGTGTTGCGCCTTGGTAGACCCATTTACGTGTTCCATCGACAGCATCCAATCCAAAGATTCGTCCATCCAAAGTTCGCACCGCAACGATATTGTTATATACCTGCGGCGGACTCAAAATCTCACTTGTAACCAATGACTGCCAAACCATTTGGCCCGCGTCATTATAGGCCAGCACTTCACCTTTGAATGTGCCAATTAGAACCAATTGCCCATCAACACTCACGCCGGCAGAAAATTTTCCGTCTGTTTTAAGTTGCCAGAGTTGTTGCCCAGTTACCGCATCAAATTTTGTCACTCCACCCGTTTCATCAGCGACATATAATGCGCCACTATCATAAGCTGTTTGGAAATACCCAATATTGCTTTCTTTAACTTTAGTTTTCCATTTTAAAGGAATCGCCTCAGCCGCTTTGAGTACATCTAGTTCTTCTTTGTCGTAGACAATTTCTTCGTCCTTCACAAAAAAGTCAGATATGCCTGTGCTCATTGACTCCACCATAGGGGAATCCAATGGATTGGGCATGCTACTACAACCTGCAAGTAAAAAAATCAGTGCTATGAAGAATTGGGATAATGGCCAGAATTTGGCACTATTTATTTTCTGCACCACGTCTAATCAAGTATTTATTCAGCTTCACCCAATGCATCCAATTTCATTTGGACGATGTTGTAGTAGTTATTGGTTTTGCTTAATTTCCCAATTGCTTCCTGATAACTCAATCTCGCTTCGGAAAATTTATGGGTTGCAACCAAAATATCACCTTTGCGATCCAGATATAAACCCGAGAAACTATCGCCATGTGGAACGCTAATTACTCTTAACGCTTCATCATACTTTTCTTCATCTAACAGAATACCAGCAACCCTCAAGCGAGCCAAATCACGCAAAGGAGCTTCCTTTGCATGGTCAACAACCCATTGCAAACTCTGTAGCGCCCGTTTAGCATTACCATTTTTTTCATCAGCTTGTGCTGTAATGAGCGCAGCGCGTGGCGCATAACCACTTGATGGATAACCTGTCATCACTAACTGTGCCGCATCATTAATTTTCGTTGCATCATCCGAAGCTTGAATTTGCTGCAACAAAGCATATAAATCAGCCGCTTGATGCGCTTGCTTTTGTTGATAGTATTCCCACGCTTTCATAGCCCCCATGGCAAATAATGCAACCGTGAGTAGAACGGCCAGCACCGTGCCGAATCTATTCCACCAAGCTTTAAGTCCATCAATTTTTTCCTGCTCTTCAAGAGAATAAGCTGCCATGCTATGTTCCTAGAAAAATGATTAATTATTGTTTAATAAACCGCACCACATCGTCCAAGTTTAACCTGGCTTGCTCAGATATCCGACGTAATGATTTCACTGTAATTTGATTTGTTTTTACTTCTTCATCGCCAATGATCAAAGCGTAATAAGCACCGGATGTATCAGCTTTTTTCATTTGTGTTTTGAAGTTTCCACCACCGCAGTGCAAAACAACATCAAGGCCTTTATCCCGTAAAAATTCCGCACACTTCCAAGCATAATCACGCGTGTTTTCCCCTTGATGAACAATGTAGCAATCGGGATTGAATTGCGCTTCTGCGGAATCCTGTTGATCCATCAAAGCCAGCAAACGTTCGACTCCCATCGCAAAACCACATGCCGGCGCTGATTTACCTCCAATCTGTTCAACTAAACCATCATAACGCCCGCCCGCGCATACCGTACCTTGTGCACCTAATTGGTCGGTAACCCACTCAAATACTGTACGATTGTAATAATCAAGCCCTCTTACCAATCGCAAATTGATCGTAAAAGCAATCCCCTGGTCCCGCAAGATAGCTTGCAGTTCATCGAAATGATTTTTTGATTCTGCATCTAAATGCTCTATTAATTTGGGCGCATTCTCGATGATCTCCTGTAATACCGGATTCTTACTATCTAAAATGCGCAAGGGATTAGTATGTAGCCGCCTTAATGAATCCTCATCCAGCTTATTACGATGGTTCTCCAAATATTCGAGCAAATGAATGCGATAAGCTGCACGCGCTTCGCTATTTCCCAAAGTACCAATTTCAAGACGCAAGTCCGAAATTCCCAGTAACTTCCACAATCGCGAACACATGATTATTAACTCAGCATCAACATCAGGGCCACCATACCCCAATGCCTCAACACCGACTTGATGAAATTGTCGATATCGCCCTTTTTGTGGCCTTTCATGTCGAAACATCGGACCAAAATAATAAAGTCTTTGCGGACCACCATATAGCAGGTTGTGCTCGATGGCTGCACGCACACACGACGCAGTGCCTTCGGGACGCAACGTCAAACTATCATTATTCAATTGGTCCGTAAACGTATACATTTCTTTTTCGACAATATCAGTTACCTCACCGATCGAACGCACAAATAAATCAGTCTGTTCGAGAATGGGGGTACGTATATTCCGGTAACCATACGATGCAAGCCATTGATGTATGACTTGTTCAAAGTGAATCCATCGATAGGTTTCACTTGGCAGGATATCATTCATCCCGCGAATAGCCTTGATGCTACTGACCATCAGATATGTTTTCTTGGATACTTTTCACTGACATAATTGGCAACAATTTGCCGAAAATCGCTGGCAATGTTATCACCTTTTAACGTGACCGTTTTCTGACCATCGACAAATACCGGTGCAACAGGACTTTCGCCCGAACCAGGCAGGCTGATGCCGATGTTCGCATGTTTGCTTTCGCCAGGACCATTCACCACACACCCCATCACTGCGAGTGTCATGTTTTCCACACCTTCGTATTGTTCACGCCATACCAACATTTCATCACGTACATAAGCCTGTATACTTTCTGCAAGCTCTTGGAAATACGTACTAGTCGTACGACCACATCCGGGACATGCCGCCACCAAAGGAACAAAAGCACGCAACCCCATGGTCTGAAGAATTTCTTGTGCAACAATCACTTCACGCGAACGAGAACCACCTGGCTCAGGAGTCAATGAAATGCGAATCGTATCGCCAACACCTTCTTGCAGCAAAACGGCTAAAGCTGCAGACGATGCAACAATTCCTTTAGAGCCCATACCCGCTTCAGTAAGCCCCAAATGCAGGGCATAATCACAACGCGCTGCAAGCTCACGGTATACCATGATTAAATCTTGCACACCGCTCACTTTGCAAGATAAAACGATTTTATTACGACTCAACCCGATTTCCTCAGCCTTAGCCGCACTCTCTAGTGCTGATGTAATCAATGCTTCGCGCATAACATATTTTGCATCTTGGGGATTGTCGGAAGCTGCATTTTGATCCATGATTCTTGCCAGCATCTCAGGATCAAGGCTACCCCAATTGACCCCAATTCGAATCGGTTTGTCGTATTTGCATGCAGTTTCAATCAGCATAGCAAATTGTTCATCGCGTTTCTTTCCATGTCCCACATTGCCTGGATTAATACGAAACTTAGCCAATGCTTTGGCACATTCAGGATGGGTAGTTAATAACTTATGGCCATTGAAATGAAAATCACCAATCAATGGCACATGACATCCAATATCGTCAAGACTCGCACGAATACCCGGCACGGCAGCGGCCGCTTCCATTGAATTCACAGTAATACGCACCAATTCGGAACCTGCACGTGCTAGCTGCGCTACTTGCTCAACGGTAGCTGCTTCGTTGGCAGTATCGGTATTGGTCATTGATTGCACTACAACCGGCGCATTACCACCGATTTGGACGTCGCCAACGCAAACCCCGACACTCATTCTGCGTTTACGAGATAAACCATTCTCAGACATAATAAATAATTGACTAAACTACGTAATAATTACAAATTAGGAAAATCCCATAGCGGTTATTGCAGCTTAAACCGTGCGGTTCCATCTTGTTTTTTATAGGAATCGATATTAATCTCTTTGTCATTATAGGTGAGATTAACCCCTGATGCATTGCCAATCACGATACTAAATGGTTTCTTCCCTGTTAATACTTGTTCACTACCCTTTTTACGCATCTGTTCTAAAAGAGGCACACCCTTTCCATCTACAACTTTAATCCATGAATCAGCAGTAAATGTGAAATATAAGCTTCCTGTATCTTCACTAGACAAGTTCGTTTTGGCAAATTTGCCTTCTTCAAGCGCTTCAAATTTATCCTCTGTGAGTGAAATAGTCTCGACAGTTTGGAGATTTTTCTTATCCAGAGTCTCAAAAAGCTTTACATTACCCAAGGATAAATCTTTCTTTTCTTCATTGTTTAAACTTTCAGGTACCTTATTGACCGGAAGATTGATTTCGCTTTTTGTCAAACCAGAAATCGGCAGTTGAATTTCTATCGACCCTTTTCCATTTTGTGATTTAGCACCTTTTTCAGTCGTTTCATCAATGGAACTTTGCAGCCAAGTGTTATTTTCCAGAACATAATAAGCTCCGAAAATCACCAGCAAAAGCATTACAATCGATACCAAACGACTGCCACCCAAGCCTTCTCTACGATTAGCAGAAAAAGATAATTGCTTATCTTTAAACGGTGTGCGTTCTTGGACCGCAAGTATCGGCGAGGAACCTGGTAACGACTCTAATAATGGCGCAGATTCTAATTGAACGAAATTGGCGTAATTACGTACAAAACCACGCAAAAAAGTACGTCCAGGCAATTTATCAAAGTCCTCTTTCTCAATAGCCTCAACCTGCCTAACTGAGATTCGCAATTGCCGAGACACATCTTCGGTACTCAATCCTCTAGCCACTCTCGCATTGCGCAATACATGGCCAACGCTATGTACGAAATTACCTGAATGAACATCATCATTTACTAACGCACCTGCACCAACACTGTTGTCATTTTCCAAGTTCATAGTTATGCACCCATTTTTATAAGTCGCAGTAGATTCAATCTATCTCTAAAACTAAAAAACTAACCATTCCAACTTCAACTAATTGATTTTTCCTTCTCGTACTGATATCGCTTCTCTCGAATCGGGAAATCGCTTTTGCAGCTGAAAAATATAACTATCCGCGCTCATTTGATCACCGATGGCTTGTTCAATTTGAATTGCTAGCAAAAGACTTTCCGGGGTTGGTGAATTGTTTTGCATTAATTCAATCAATTTTGATTTAGCTTCAACCAACCTGCCACGCCGAAAATCCATATCGACCAGAGCCAGCAAGGCCGTGAAATAGCTAGGCTGTATTAATAGCGCCTTGCGTAAATACGCTTGTGCCTCATCGTAACGCTGGCGTTTGATTTCACAGATCCCAGCATTGGTTAATGCCATTTCTGGCGTTGTATACAACGGATTCTGTACGGCTTGTGTAAATTGCTCAATTGCTTGATCCATTTGCTGAGAAACACGCTGACACAAGAACCAGCCATAATTATTGCGTATTTCAGCATTTTCCGGTGTTAATTTCAGGGCTTGTGTGAAATTCTGCAACGCTTTCGCATCGTCATTTAGCTTCATATTCACTAACCCCAGTACATTATAAGCGGGCGCATAATTGGGCTCGGCTTTTAATGCTTCATCAACCTCCTCCAGGGCGACATCCATCTGCCCACGGTTATAGTACTCCCCAGCCAATTCGGTATGTACTTTAGCACTTTGGAGCGCACGTGCACTTTTCTCTTCTTTGGTAGGCTCAGCAACCCTTGGTTGTTGCACACAACCGCCGAATCCCAGAACAAGGATTAACAAAGCTAATATTGGCAAAATGATCTTCTTCACTTGATTCAGTTATTGGATTTGCATATTAATAGTCGTCGTACGACGTGTTTTGTCTTTTACTTGTCCCGCCAGTTGACCGCAGGCAGCAGCAATATCATCTCCGCGAGTTTTTCTGACAGTGACAACATAGCCAGCTTGCATCAAGATATCACGAAAAACACGAATATTCTCCGATGTAGATCGTTTATACCCGGAGCCATGGAACGAGTTAAAAGGAATCAGATTAAACTTGCAAGGCGTATCTCGAACCAATTGAATCAATTCACGCGCATGCAGGGTAGTATCATTAATGCCATCGAGCATCACATACTCAAAGGTCACAAAATCCCGAGGAGCTACGGCGAGATATCTTCTGCAAGCCGCCAACAATTCTTGAATCGGATATTTCTTATTAATAGGTACCAAATGATCTCGTAACGCATCATTTGATGCATGCAAAGAAACTGCCAGCGCCACTGGACAACGCTCACGTAGTCGATCCATAGCGGGAACCAATCCTGAAGTACTTACAGTAACACGCCGCCGAGATAAGCCATAGGCATGATCATCCAACATCAGATCCAGCGCCATGACCACATTCTCGAAATTGGCCAGCGGCTCACCCATTCCCATCATAACGACATTGCTGACAAGGCGCTCCGAATCCGGACTATCATTTGAAACTTGTCGCAAATCTTCTCGAAGTAACTTATTGGCAATCCATAACTGTCCGATAATTTCAGCGACAGTCAAATTACGATTGAAACCTTGCTTACCTGTCGAACAGAAAGTACAAGCCAATGCACATCCAACTTGACTAGAAACACACAACGTGCCGCGACTTACTTCAGGAATAAAAACAGTTTCAATGGCATTTTCAGTACCAACCGACAACAACCATTTACGTGTTCCATCGGACGCAACATGATCAGAAATGACTTGTGGCGCTTCAATAACTGCTAAATCAGTCAATTTATCGCGTAAGCTTTTTGCCAAATCGCTCATGCTGACAAAATCGATTGCACTGGATTGATGAATCCAGCGCAACAGTTGCTTTGCACGAAAGGGTTTTTCCCCGATTCCAATACAAAAATCAGTTAACCCTTTTGCATCAAAATTAAGCAGGTTAGCAGTCACTATTTTCAACAAGTAATCAAATTACTAACGTGAATAAACATTCAACGCAGGAAAGAAACAAGCAATTTCGATTGCTGCAGTTTCTGAAGCATCTGAACCATGAACGGCATTCGCATCGATACTGTCGGCAAAATCGGCTCGAATGGTACCCTTATCTGCCTTTTTAGGATCAGTTGCCCCCATCAAATCGCGATTCTTCTTAATGGCATTTTCACCTTCTAAAACCTGCACCATCACCGGCCCAGACGTCATGAATTTAACCAAATCCATAAAAAAAGGACGACCACGATGCACTGCATAAAATTGTTCAGCATCGGATTGCGACAGATGCACCATCTTTGCTGCAATAATTTTTAAACCATTTGATTCAAAACGTGAATAAATTTGCCCAATGACATTTTTTGCAACCGCATCCGGTTTAATAATGGACAACGTTCTTTCAACTGCCATCAAATACTCCAATAAGATTCGTTAATTAATCGCTTATTTTAACAAAAATCTGTTGTCGATTCGGAAAAACATCAAAACGATTTTGCACACATGCGCTTAAACAGAACAAATCCATTCCTCTCATCACGAATTCATTGAGCGACTTAAGCTGGTCGGTTGCGAAAGTAATTTTTGTTACGGTAATAAGCTTTATCATTGTTGTTTTTATCCCAACCGGGATACCCTAACAAAGGAACAGGCGTTAGATCAGCATTCGAGGAAAAAGACTCCAATAAATGCAATTTCAGCATTATATCCACGGCTGCCAATTGTTCCGGCACTGCTTGCTCAAAAAAACCACCCGACACATGAAAACACATTCCTTTGCCGGTCATTCCGATATAAGGATTCAATACTTTTTCATATAATCCATGACCAAATACATAAAAACGCATCTCCGACAAAACGGCTGAACGTTCATGCCAAAACAATTCCTCCCAACAAAACTCTTTCAACATATTGATCAGCTTAATACTGCTACTCACAACAACAACACCCGACTCATCAAAAATTGTTGCAGCATCTCTTAGAGAGCTGCGTTGTTTAAAATTATGCGCAGATTCCATTTGCTGTGCATGGAAATGCAAATAATTCAATGCGGATTTAGCAATTGGAAATACCCGCCAAACCAATGCATTAAAAAAATCATGCCAATTACTGAGACGCGTAGGAATCTCCCCGGTTAAATAGATTTTTGTTTCATAACGCTCTTCGATTCCTGCTTTACTTGCATGCGGGGGCACAAAACAAATGCTTTTACCGGATTGTGTTCGCATTTCATAGCCTTTGAGCACATTCAAACGATTAAAATCGCCATGGGTTGGCCATTTCTGCATATTCTCAATGTATTCTTTAAACTGCAAAAATGGCCCAAACATAGGGGATAGCGCTATAAAATTGGCATTCCAAATTTGCGGTGACATGACTTAAGTCGAATAAAAAACCAAAGCTATTGGTGCGATTGAACAGTATCCGTTTGGTTTTTTAAGCGCAAAAACTTTAATTGATGAAGACCAAAATGAATAAATGCCAGTGCTGTAAAAATCGGCGCAAAAAAATTCAGTACAGGAACAAACTGCATCAACCCAGTCAGCAATCCCAATACCCAGAGAGCATATTTATTTAGCGTTACAACCGCTTTAATTTCTTGTTTATTCGCATGTTCCGATAGCGCATCATAACGAAATAATTGCTGGTTCATAAATGCCGCAGCAACAAAAGGAACGACAAACCCAACACCTATCGCCCACAAAGGCAAAGTAACAATCCAGATCACAATAAAAACACCACTGGCTAACAATGCATTCACCACGCTGCCAGTCACACCACCGCCATTTTCCCGCATGAGTTCAGGATAATTTCTATCAGCCACCAGTTTTATCAATGCTGGCATTACAAAAATAGACGTGATCATTAAGGTAGTAATAATAATCAAAGGACCTATGATCAAGATATGCAAAAAAAACTGAATACTTGAAGCAAGCCACGGCGTTTGAATGCTAGCCAATCGCTCTCCAATACCAATCACATCAAACGCCTGATACATCAACACCGACAATTCATCCCAAAAAACATATCCAATGCCGAACCAAAAGGTTATTGAAAGCATTAATGGCCAAATAATAATCCAAGCAACCCTGAGCCCAAATAAATCGCGGAATGCACTAATAATTGCTATAAAAACTGAAGACATATTGATAAATTTTATTAATCGAAGGATGTTATTTTTAGAGTATGCACTAATGATACTATTGTGTGCGTATCATAGTTTATCGGTATACTAGCCATCAAAAATATTTCTTATTTCTCTACGACGTGTCAATTAAGGAGAACGCATGAGTAATGCATTTTTTTATGTTTTTATTTATTTTCTTGGTTACTACGGTTCAAATGTTCTCAACATGTTGACTGTGCGCCCGCTCATTACCAATCGCTTTGTTGCCGCATTGGTTCCGGTTTATGGCTTTGCTTTTACACACGCCTATATGATTGTCAACAAAGCACCGCCTCCAGGTATCACTACCGAATCCGCAATACTTTTTTCAGTCGTTACACCACTTGTGTTAGTAACGGTTGGCGCAATTTATTTTATGTGGCGCAGCAAAGACAAACAGGATGAGGATTCAACCGAAGCAGCGCAATCAAGTATTGATCAACAAGCTACTGAATCCGCTGAAACTCGCACAACAGAAATTCCTGAACAAGAGGCACAAGCATCGGAAAAACCCGGGTTATCCGATACAAAACAATCGTTACAGGATAGCAATAAAACGCAAAACTAGAGCCGATCAATGACCACCGATCAGGCACTCAGAAAACTTTTATGCTTGGCGTATCTTCTCGACAATCACATGTTCCTTCTGCGCACTCAAGGTACCCTGTTCAATGATCGCCAAAGTTAACCTTGAAATAGCGACTCGCTTCCCGCTCGCCTCTTCGGTGATGTCGGTTTGCCAGACCTGCGTGCGCTTACCAACGTGTAATGGGGTGCATGTGCCAATAACACTGCCTTGGGTTACTGCACGAATATGATTAATGTTAAGTTCCAATCCAACCGCGCGGTATTTATCCGGATCAATCGTCATCCACCCCGCCACACTGCCCAAAGTTTCAGACAAAACACAACTAGCGCCGCCATGTAAAATACCAAAAGGCTGTGTAGTACGGTTGTCTACCGGCATACTTCCTTTTAAAAAGTCCACGCCGATTTCAGTAAAATGGATACCGATATGCTCCCCCATATTTGCGTTACGCAGTCCTTCGAGGTACTCAACCGTATAATCTTTAAACCAAACCGATGTCATTTTCTTAGCTTTATCGTTCTTTTCTAAAAATCAAACATACCACAAAACTCAATTCATTTAGCCTCAGAAGCGCTAAAAATAAAAAAACCGCCGTTTGGCGGTTTTTAAGATGCCATATATTTATGAATTAATGGCCTTCTTTGCCACCTTTACCACCATATGGACGAGGATCAGCACCTTCTTTCAAGCAATTACCATTGCCATCAAGGCCATGTGGGCATTCGACCGCTTCACCCTTCATCATTTTTTCATAATTTGCTTTTTCTTGCTCAGGTAAAGCTTGTTCAGGTCTACCACATGCTGACAGTCCAAAAACGAGTAACGCAGCTAAAAGAAGTGTATATTTCATTTATTTATCCCTTTTAAAAATATTTAACTTTAAGTTAGGCTTTGTAGTATATAACGAATTTGATAAATCGTTGCAATTTTTTCATTTAGCAAGAGCGCAGTGAATAACAATTACATAATAAACACGATGACACTTTGACAGAACCATTTAAATCTTAAGAGTAAGTATTTCATCCAAAACTCGTAGCACTCCGCTTCGCCAATTCGGCAAACTTAATCCAAACGTTTGCTCCAATTTTGAAGTATCTAACCGAGAATTTAATGGACGCTTTGCCGGTACCGGATAGTCGGTACTTGGAATTGCAATGAGCTGACTAGGTGGTTTAGTAAAATAGGCATGTTCCCGCTCGACATACCTCAAAATAAACTCAGCAAACTCATACCAGCTCGTGTACTCCTTGGCCGTCAAGTGATATAGCCCAGACACTGCAGATTGAGACTTTAATGTGCGCACTGTGTGCGCAGTCACATCGGCGATCAGTTCAGCACCAGTTGGAGCACCGATCTGATCATTTACGATACTTAGCTTCTCACGCTGCTGAGATAATCGCAAAATCGTTTTAATAAAGTTATTCCCATGCGCTGCATAAACCCAACTGGTACGAAAAATCAAATACTCACACCCGGATGCAATGACGTTGTTTTCCCCCTGCAGTTTACTATTTCCATATACATTGAGCGGATCGGGTAGATCCGTTTCATTATAAGGCTTATCGCTTGCGCCATTAAATACATAATCCGTTGAATAATGAATCAAGCAGATATCACGTTGTTTAGCTTCCTGAGCCAACAATGCCGGTGCTTGCACATTAAGAATATCGGCTTGTTCCGCATCGCTTTCGGCTTTATCGACCGCCGTGTAAGCGACCGCATTGACAATGACATCCGGCGCAACGCTTTGAATCGTCTGACGAACATCATCAAAACGCAGCAAATCTCCGCATAATTCCTGGCTGGATGAACTCAGTGCCACTACTTCGCCCAATGGTGCGAGGCTACGTTGCAACTCCCAACCAACCTGCCCATTTTTACCGAATAATAAAATTTTCATGATGTACGTTGCTGATAGTTTTTTTCAATCCACTGGCGATAAGCGCCTGTTTGAACATCTGCCGTCCACTGCTGATTGTCCAGGTACCAATGGATGGTTTTACGGATACCGGTTGCAAAAGTTTCTGCTGGCCGCCAACCCAATTCACGTTTGATTTTTGTAGCATCAATGGCATAGCGTCGGTCGTGCCCAGGGCGATCGGTAACATATGTAATCAACTGTCGAAACTGCCTATCGGGATAGATTTCTGTCAAAAGATCACAAATCGTTTGGACAATCTCAATATTGGCTTTTTCATTCCATCCGCCAATATTATAAGTATCCCCAGGCACTCCCATCTCCAAAACCCGGCGAATCGCCGTGCAATGATCCGTCACAAAGAGCCAATCCCGAATCTGTAGGCCATCGCCATAAACAGGCAAACTCTTTCCTGCCAATGCATTACAAATAATCAAAGGAATTAATTTTTCAGGGAACTGATAAGGCCCGTAGTTATTCGAGCAGTTCGTGGTCAGTACGGGCAACCCGTACGTATGATGATAGGCACGAACCAAATGATCACTTGAAGCTTTACTCGCCGAATAGGGACTGTTAGGTTGATAACCATGTGTTTCAGTGAATGCGGGCGCATGCGGCGCTAGTGATCCGTACACCTCATCGGTAGATACATGCAAAAAACGGAAACCAGATTGAGCCGCATGATCCAATTGTGTCCAGTAAGCACGAACGGCTTCCAATAAATGGAACGTACCCAAAATATTTGTTTGAATAAAATCTTCCGGACCATGAATCGATCGGTCGACATGACTCTCCGCAGCCAGATTCACGATAGCACGCGGTTGATACTGTTTCAGAAGTCGCGTAATTAGTTCGGTATTACCAATATCACCTTGAAAAAAAATATGCCGAGCATTGTTTTTAATGCTTGATAAATTTTGCAAATTACCGGCATACGTCAATTTATCAACATTGACAACACCCTCATCACCCTGCCGCAACCAATCCAAAACAAAATTACTACCGATAAATCCCGCCCCGCCCGTCACCAGAATCATTCAAGTCCCTTTATTTATGCTTTAGTACGCTCAAATCTCGTTAAATAGCACTCTTTTACCTAGAAGCTTGCGTATTTTCCAGGCTTAATTATTTTTTATCGCATGCCAAACTGGCAAAATCCCCATTTCCCCGGATTTTACTTGAAAGTCACAATCGATACCGATGCCAGGCACCCAAATCAACCGATCCTCACAAAATAACAAAGGTAATAATTTCCGCTGCCATGGGGGCATAGAAGCTTCTTGTAATAAATTTTTCAGGCTGCGGCGCGGACGATTACACGCCGGTTTAAAACTTTCCCCACCCACACGCAAACGGATCGCCAACAATCGACTCGCTATTTTTTCACGGCAGATACCCTGGTTCCCAGACCAGGAAAATTCAATTTTCCCATGCATATATTGCATTTCTTGTCCAATTTCGTCATTCCAAACCAAACTGTCAGGACTAACGAGGTGTCGCTCGTGAGTTGGCATTGATTCAATTTTGTGCAAAATATGTACAGCCCCTTTAAAACAGCGAATTTCGTAATCAGCCAAATCAACTCTAAGCTGGCCATCGTCACGCATCAACAGCAATTGCTGCGTTAAATTTTCCATTTTCCCAGTGTTGGGTAACTGTATCCCTTGACGCACTAAGGTATACCGTAAAAGATTTTTCACACGCGGCGTCCCTAATTGGTGCAAGCTACCTAAATCAAGCCGCCCGGAAACCGTACACCGCTCACTGTCTATTTCAGCCAATTCATCCAATAATACGGAAGCTTCGGAAAGATGGCGACTCGTCCTTGTCAAGGTCTTGGCATAATTGATGTAGCGTTTTTTTAATACTGGTAATATTTCGTGGCGCAAGAAATTTCGGTCATAAGCCGTATCATCATTACTTTCATCAACAATCCAAGTTAAATTGTTGCATTGCGCATAGCGCTCTATTTGATGTCGTGATACGTTCAATAATGGTCTTAACAGCTTAGCTTGATGTTCCTGCTGTTGCTGCCGAATGGCTGGCATACCGCTTAACCCCCTGATTCCCGCACCGCGTAGTAGTTGCAATAACAAAGTTTCGGCTTGATCATCCAAGTGATGTGCCAGCACCACATAATCCGCTGCGACCTCACTGAAAATACGATAACGCTGCTCGCGTGCAGATGCTTCCAGGCTCACACCGCGTACTTTATGGATATGCAAATAAGCCACCCAAATGGAAACACCGTAATCGTAGGAACGCTTACAACAGAATTGAGACCAAGTCGTTGCATTGCTACTGATGCCGTGATTGATATGCACCGCCGATAAGGTAAATTGCATTTGTTGGGAGAATATCGCCAACACGTCGAGCAACACGATCGAATCAACACCACCGCTCAACGCAATGCATAAATGATCGCCCTGTTTTACATGCGTACGCAATACATGCTCAACCTGAGCAGACAGCGCAAACAGCGGATGATCCGGCTCAGGTTTCTTTAAACGATCCATAAGCCATCAATCGTTCATGGCGTTTTTCCAGCAGCGTATCGGTAGAAAGATCTTGTAGTTTTCGCAATGATTCTTGCAATACAGTACTCACGGAATGCATAATGACCGTGTAATCGCGGTGGGCGCCGCCAATCGGTTCAGGAATAATGCTATCAATTAAACTCAAAGCCTTGAGGCGGTCGGCAGTAATCCCCATGATTTCTGCTGCCTCTGGGGCTTTATCCGCACTTTTCCACAAAATTGATGCACAACCCTCGGGTGAAATGACGGAATACGTTGCATATTGCAACATATGCACAACATCGCCTACCGCAACCGCTAACGCACCTCCGGAACCCCCTTCGCCAATAATGACACAAATAACCGGTATTCGTAGTTCAGCGAGTACGTATAGATTTCTGCCAATCGCTTCTGATTGTCCTCTTTCCTCAGCATCGATACCCGGATAAGCACCAGGCGTATCAATAAAAGTAATCAGCGGCAGTGAAAATTTCTCCGCTAAACGCATCAAGCGCAGTGCTTTGCGATAACCTTCCGGTTTGGGCATGCCAAAATTACGATAGATTTTTTCCTTGGTGTCTCGCCCCTTTTGATGGCCAATCACCATCACCGGCTGCCCATTGAAGCGCCCTAAACCTCCGACAATCGCGTGGTCATCGCCAAAATTACGATCACCATGCAGCTCTTCAAAATCAGTGATTAAATGATGGATATAATCCAACGTATAAGGACGCTGTGGATGGCGAGCCACTTGCGATATTTGCCAAGGTGTCAACTTGGCATACATGCTTTTCGTCAATGATTGGCTTTTTGCTTGCAACCGCTCAATTTCAGACGAAATATCCAACGCAGAATCATCTTGTGCAAAGCGCAATTCCTCAATTTTGGATTCGAATTCTGCGATATTCTGTTCAAACTCCAGGAAAGTAATTTTCATGTAGGCTGAGATATAATCTTAAAACCTTAAATGATACAGGATTTATAGGTAAATCGGCATGCGACACAATTGACCCAACGGCATACAAAATTAGCTGTTTTATTGATACCACTCAGCAAATGATCCGCACTCACAACATAAAACGGCGTAACATTCTTCAGGCATTGGTTATTATTCTTTATGCGCCTGTCGTTCCGTTATTAATTTTGCCGCGGGCATCTGCCAATTCACATTTAGAACCACTCAATAAACCCCACATCGCTTGGCGCACACAACTTTCACCCGAAGCTTATCAAGTGTTATTCGAACACCACACTGAGGAACCCAGTAGCAGCGAACTCAATCAAGAACACCGCGAAGGCACGTTTATCTGTGCCGCATGCTATCTACCGCTGTTTCAAAGCCAGCACAAATATGAAAGCGGTAGCGGTTGGCCGAGTTTTACACAACCCATTGCACGCCATGTTGGCACTCAACCGGATCATCAATTCGGCATTGTACGCACTGAATATCACTGCATCCGTTGCCACGGACATCAGGGCCACGTTTTTAACGATGGGCCGCTTCCAACCAAGCAACGCTGGTGCAACAACGGATTAGCTTTGAATTTTGTGCTTAAAACCGACCCGCTCCCCTTACTTCGAAGCTAATCAATACCTACATGAACGTTCCCCCTTTAATTTCTTTAGGAAACCTCACACCAGAATGCTTTTTACGCGAATACTGGCAAAAAAAACCTTTGCTGGTAAGAAACGCAATGCCCGACTTCAATGGCCTACTCTCACCGGCCGCATTAAAAAAGCTCGCTTGCCATGACGAAGCCCAATCCCGGCTCGTCATTCATGAGAACCAGCAATGGCAGTTACGACATGGCCCATTCCGCAGTCAGGATTTCAGGAAGTTATCTGGCAAGCAATGGACTTTGCTGGTACAAGAAATTAATCACTTCTTACCGACAGCGCGCGATCTTTTAACACAATTCCGCTTTATTCCACATGCGCGTTTGGATGATTTGATGGTCAGTTATGCACCTGAAGGCGGGGGCGTCGGCCCACATTTCGATTCATACGATGTTTTTTTGCTGCAAGGGCTTGGCACACGGCGTTGGCAAATCTCCGCGCAACCGGATCAGACATTGATCGCCGATGCGCCATTAAGAATCTTAGAACACTTTCATGTCGAACAAGAATGGCTCCTTCATGCCGGTGATATGCTTTACCTGCCGCCGCAATACGCCCACAACGGTATCGCGGAAGACGACTGCATGACTTATTCAATAGGTTTTCGCGCACCAAGCCACCAAGAATTGATTGAACAATTCCTCATCTACTTGCAAGATTCGATACAAATTGAAGGCTGGTACTCAGACCCAGATTTGCAATTGCAACAGCACCCCTCCCGCATCGGTTCCGGCATGCAACAACAAACACGCAACATCCTTAAGAAAATTCGCTGGAACGAAATGACGGGGGAAGATTTTCTCGGCCACTACCTATCCGAACCGAAATCACACGTATTCTTCGATCCACCGGAGCAACCAATGACACAGCGCCAGTTTCAAAAACATCTACAGGAAAGTGGCATCAAGCTTAACTTGAAAAGCCGCATGCTGACTGCAGGCAACACTCTGTTTATCAATGGCGAAGCGTATCCTGTCAACAAACACGCATTTGCAACCCTGACCAAGTTGGCCGACGACTATACGTTGCCCGCCGCAATGCCTGTCGATAAAGAAACGGAAGCACTGCTGTATCAGTGGTATCTGAATGGTTATATGGATTAATCTCGAAAGATGAAGAAAATTGGTTTTAGATTTGAAGCTTGAATATAAAATTAGAGTATAAATTAAACTCGTTTTTAAAATAACATAGTACATTTAGACTGAGGAGTATTAGAAAAAATGAAATTAACATTTGAGAATCTCGGTCCATTAGAATTCGGTGAAATAGAACTTGCTGATCTCACAGTAATTTGTGGTGAGAATAATACCGGAAAGACCTATGTAACTTACTTAATTTACTGTCTTCTAACAAGCTGGAAACATTTAATCGATATTAATCTAAAGACTGAATTCAACGAACTGAAACTCCATGGTGTAATCAAAATTGATCTTCAAAAAAAGATTGCTGATTCATGGAGCAATATTTGTGAAGATACTGTTGCGAAATTTATAAAACAATTTCCTGAAATGCTCGCATCTAAAAGCGAACTCTTTGCAAGATTATCAATAAAGGTTGATATACCTCTTGGTACATCATGGAAACAACGCGAGTTTAAAAGCGAATTGCGTAGTACAAATGGCAATTTACTAGTTACCATGACAAAGCTAGTAGATTCCTCCGATTTGGAGCTTGCTGCACCTCAATCCAAGGAAGTAATTTCTCCATCAATTACTTCACTAGGAAATTTTATCGAAGAGAATTTGTTTGGATTACTGCTCGAGGAAACTATTCCAACTGTTTTTATCGCAAGTACTGAACGAACAGGTGCAACCACATTCAAAAAACAGCTCAATCTTGCAATTAGTAATTTAGTTGACTTGCTTGGTCAAGCACACAAGGAAGGAGCTGATAGTATTACTCCACAAAAACTGTTCGAAACAATTTATGGTCGCCCGGAATATGCCCTACCCGTTAGGCATAATGTTCAATTCATTAACCAATTACCAAATAGCAATGCTGAAGATGGTGAGCTTTATAGATCATTCCCAGATTTACTGAAGAGATTTGAAGCAATTGTTGGTGGAACCTATGCTACTAATAAAGAAGGAATAACTCATTTCCAACCTAAAGGATCAAGCCTAAAGCTAGGTTTGGGTGAAGTTTCAAGTTCTGTTCGATCTTTATTAATCGTTTGGTATTGGTTAAAGCATTTTGCCAAGAAAGGTGACATGCTTATGCTGGATGAGCCAGAATTAAATCTGCATCCAGCTAACCAGCGTAGGCTGGCGCGCTTTATTACTGCTCTTGTAAATCATGGAATCAAAATATTTATAACTACACATAGCGATTATATAGTCAAAGAATTCAATACATTGATTATGCTGAATCAGGAATCGCCAAAGCTTCAATCTATTCGTGAGAAATTTGCAGACTATCTTCCAGAGGACAAATTGGATCCCAAATGTGTATCGCTTTATATGGCACACTATGCCAGAATTGAACGTCCTGGATATAGAAGAAAAATTAAAGCAAAAGCATTGATCAAAGCAGAAATAAGTTCTACGTTGGGAATTGAAGCAAAGAGCTTTGATGAAACAATAGATGATATGAATAATATTCAGGAAGCAATTTATTATGGTCTTAACTGATGGCATTGAAGCTTTGAAAGCAATATTGAGTTGTGTACATTCTGATGGCAATTCGAAAACGGACGCCTACATTGAGGAAAATAATGAAGCAAAGCTAAAAAAATTGTGTTTATCCGAACTTACTCCTGGAATGTTATTACTTGCAACTGATAAAGGTCGTAATTTTGACAATGAGGGTCGTAAACTTGGCAAGCATGCCTGTATGTCTCCCTTATTCAAGCAAGATGGTAAATTTGATCAGAATCGCGCTTGTGATGCAGTACTAGTAAGAAAAGTTTCTGCTGGTTGCGAGTTATTCTACATTGAGCTCAAGTCAGATAATCCATCAGGATTTTCAGGACAATTTAAGAGTACCCAAGCTTTTATGTCTTATGCCTTACATTTAGTAAATGTATTTTGCGGCATAAGGTTAGAGATTACAAAAGAACGATTTGTTGTATTTCATACTGACTCACAAGACGCAAAACGTAGAGGAAAGAAACAAAAAACACGATTTTCCCCTAAAGATGCAAATACCGCAGAATCTCCTATAAAATTTTGTGTACGCAATAGTGACACAGTTCGGTGTACAGAATTTTTTTAATTTGCCTATCATTTAAGTTAACCTAGCACAACCCTCAAGTGTTAATGTTTCGATCAAAAAAACAGAAAGTATCTTTACCTTTTTCTTTCACTAGACACCCATACCAATTGCCAGCTTGGCGAGTACTTGGCTTCCAGCAAGCCATTCAAACGTAGGCTAATCCATTTGCGTGTAGGCATTTCCAAGTACCGATAACTCCAAACAGCAATCGGAATGAGCAAGCCGATCATACACACAACAAGCAGGACCGATCCCATCACGCTACTCTGTACTGGCAATCCTGTCAGACCTTCCCAATCCTGCTTGGCGATAAACTTGATCAGGTAATGCCACATATAAATAGAAAACGACAACACGCCAATCGTGTGGAGATAACGCGTATCCAAGCAACGGCATAAGTAACCGCGGTCTTCCCAGGTCACCCAAACGATCAGAGCCATCAGGATGATTGCTAAAATATCGGTCAAGCCAAAATGCAGCACAAGTAATAACGCAGTACAAGCGGCCATCTGAATCACCGTCAAGCTTTTTTCTGACAAAGCAGAAATCGCTCTACGCCCCAGGAACAACAAAATTCCGATCGTGAAAGCCGACGCAGCGCGCACGGTCGATAACCGGAAAATCTCATCCACATCGCTACTGGCCGCCATACATAAACAATAGAACAGCACTGCCATGCATGACAGTGCAACCAAAACCAGCCTACGTTTAGCGCCATTGATCGTGAGCAGCGCGGCAAAAAGTAGATAACAAAACAGTTCGGCGCTCAACGACCATGAAGGCAGGTTCCAAGTCACCCAATCAAACATTCCCCAGGCGTGAATCAAAAATAGATTGGCTGCCAGGGATTCGGCCGTGCGCAAGGATTCATCGAACACGCAGCAATCCTCACCTCCCAAACCCCAATTGATCAGCGCCATCAACATAAAAAACAGCAACGTTGCCAACAACGTCATGAAATGCAACGGATATATCCGAGCGATCCGTGCAATCAAATAGTGCATGGCATCACGCGGGCTATAGCGCTTGGGATGTTCGATATCATACACATAAGCCATCACGAACCCACTGAGGATAAAGAAGAAATCAACCCAAAGATAACCCTTGTACAAAAAAAATGTAATTTCATCGGGATCTATTGATGCATGAAAAAAAGATCGAAAATGCACAAAGACAACCATCAAGGCTGCCCAGCCACGCAAAGAAGTATGCGAGCGAATTTCTTTTTTATTTAAAATAGGGATCATAAAGCAAGCTTTCCAGTGATACCCCTCATCATTGTTAGCAAAAAAGGGGGCTACTATTTATTATTATTGATAGAAGTATTGAGTGTTGATGTGCCAGATTAAATTGGACAGTTGCCGAGCGAAGCGGATATCTGATGTCTGTTAGATGAATATAACTACATATTATAAAGGTATTGAGCAATGAATGCGCTTTTTAATATCATTCGGTATGCAAAGTTCATCCATATAAGAGGTAATCAACCTTAAAAAATTTCCATTGTGGATTGCTGGGATAGTCTATTTCACTCACCCTTTTTCAGTTACAGGATATCAAAGTATGGATTACAAAATTTTATTGACGATTTTTGCCACCGTATTTCTCGCGGAACTGGGTGATAAAACGCAATTAGCCACGATGCTGTTTGCCG
This sequence comes from Nitrosomonas sp., assembly GCA_024281675.1. Taxonomy (GTDB): domain Bacteria; phylum Pseudomonadota; class Gammaproteobacteria; order Burkholderiales; family Nitrosomonadaceae; genus Nitrosomonas. The sequence continues at coordinate 11,375 of JAMXAG010000017.1, read as the reverse complement.
CCGACAAGGAAGTCAGCAAGCTGACCGTATTTATCGGTGCGTCTTTAGCGTTAATTACTGCTTCCGGGATCGGTGTTTTAGCCGGTAGCTTTTTGTCGGATACGATCAATACCCGGTACTTGCACTATATCGCGGGTACTGGATTTATTATGATTGGAATTTGGACACTCATCAAAGCGCAGTAGCCATTAAAAACAACCTATAAATCCTGTAACATGTCCTATCAACATTCCATTCAAGAAAAACCCCATTAAACGAGCCATTCCTTGCAGATCATCATTCCCATGTCCGGTTTTGGCGAGCGGTTTCGCCGCGCCGGATACACTGTACCAAAACCGTTGATTGAAATCGAAGGCAAACCGGTCATTGCACATGTCATTGATCTATTTCCCGGCGAAACAGATTTTATTTTTGTTTGTAATCAGCGGCACCTCGATGAACCGGTTTATCGCATGCACGCCATCCTGCAGCATTATTGCCCCTCAGGAAGGATTATTGGCATTGCACCGCATAAGCTCGGGCCGATCAATGCAGTACGCCAAGCGGAACACTTACTCGATCCCCAATTACCGGTGGTGGTAAATTATTGCGATTTCACGTGTTATTGGGATTGGCAGCATTTCAAACAATTTGTTGCACAAAATCAATGCGCAGGCGCAATTCCAGCCTATCGCGGATTTCATCCGCATTCGCTGGGTAGTACCAACTATGCGTACATGCGAGAAATAGACGGTTGGGTACAGGACATCCAGGAAAAACAACCTTACACCGCGAACCGCATGGAGGAATTTGCTTCCAGTGGCACGTATTATTTCGCATCGGCGCGCTTGATGAGTGAAGCTTTTCATCACACTATGGCGCAACAATTGAATGTCGGCGGTGAATATTATGTCAGCTTGGCCTATAAGCCTTTGTTGGCACAGCAATTGCCGATTGCCGTGTATCCTTTGCAGCATTTCATGCAATGGGGCACACCGGAAGACGTGGCAGAATACAATCAGTGGTCAGACGCATTTAGAAACCTGCTCAATCCACCGCCCACCTTCCTTTCCCCACGTGGTTCCCTGGTCATACCCATGGCGGGATTGGGACAACGTTTTGCTAACGAAGGTTATACCACAACCAAACCAATGCTCCCCGTTTCCGGAAAGGCCATGGTGACACAAGCCGTCCATGACTTGCCGCCAGCACAGCATCAGGTTTTTGTGTTACGCACTGACATGCCTGGATATCAAGCGATTGTTAACGAATTAAGCCATGCTTATCCACATACGACCATAAAAACCATCGATCACGTAACCGAGGGCCAGGCGATCACGGCGTTGATCGGTATCGATGCTTTACGGGATACGTTAGGAAACATTCCGGAACCTATCACCATTGGCGCTTGCGATAATGGCGCGCTCTATCGACCTGAGCTTTTACAACAACTCATTGATGACACGAACATCGATGTCATTGTGTGGGGCGTGCGCGGTTATCCCAATGCAATCCGAAATCCACACATGTTTGGCTGGATTGATGCGGATTCGAGTGGCTTGATCCGAGCCATCTCAGTTAAAGCACCTTTACAGAATCCTGCAACGGATCCCATCATACTCGGAACATTTACTTTCCGCCGCGAACAGGATTATTGCCATTCCGTGGAAAAGCTCATGGCACGTGATGGGCGGATTAACGGCGAATTCTATATAGATTCGTGTATCAACGATGCGATAGCACTTGGGCTACGCTGCCAGTTGTTTGAAGTCGATCACTATCTGTGCTGGGGCACGCCGAATGATTTACGCACGTTTGAATACTGGCAATCGTGCTTTCACAAATGGAGCGGACATCCCTATCGATTAGAGCTGGACGCTCGGATCCCAGGGGCGCAAGTAAAGAATCTTGAACGGCGTTACCAAGCCGTGGTTCCCAATTTCTTGACTGCAAAAAATCATGATCAAACGTGAGTTCGGTATTTTTTTGATTGTAGGTTCATTGACCGTACTGGTCGACTTCGCCGTTTATCGCGGCTTGCTATGGCTGGACATTACCAGTATCGACCTTGCCAAAGGTGTTAGCTTCTTGGCCGGAACAATATTTGCCTACTTTGCTAACCGCTTCTGGACATTTGGCCATCAATCCATTGCTGCCGGTAGCGTGGGGCGCTTTGCCGTGCTGTATCTGTCCACACTCATTGCCAATATTGCGGTTAATGCGCTAGCATTGAAGGCGTTAATCGATGTTCCATCCAGCCTGCAGTGGGCTTTTTTGTTGGCAACCGGTGTTTCGGCCACATTGAATTTTCTCGGTATGAAGTTTTTTGTTTTCCATTCACAAGCAAAACCGGCTAATCCCGTCAATCCTGACGACTCTGCCAAGTCATCGGAGCTTCCATGAAATTTTCACTGATCATTCCTTGTTATAACGAATCCGCCAACCTTCCTTTATTGCTAGAACGTTGCAAACTCTTGGAAGCCCAGCCCAATATTGAAGTCATCCTGGTTGATAATGGCTCAACCGACCGCTCACCAGAAGTATTGCAAAACTTACTGCCCCAATACCCGGGCTGCCGCAGTGTGTGCGTAGATAATAACCAAGGATATGGTTTTGGCATCCTATCCGGCCTCAAAGCGGCCGAAGGAGAAATTCTGGGCTGGACCCATGCAGACATGCAGACCGATCCGCAAGATACACTGCGTGGCTTGGAATTATTCGATCGTTACGGTAACAACAGCTTTGTCAAAGGACAACGCTACGGCCGCCCTTTCATGGATGTGGCATTTACCGTTGGCATGAGTATTTTTGAAACCGCTTTGATGGCCAAGCCAATGTGGGACATCAATGCGCAACCAACCCTGTTTTCGCGTGAATTTTTCCATACTTGGCATTCACCGCCGCATGATTTTTCGTTGGATTTGTATGCTTATTATCAAGCACAGCGGCAAGGGTTAGCGGTGCATCGCTTCCCCGTTAAGTTTGGTGAGCGGGCGTATGGTGTATCGCATTGGAACGTCAATTGGGCAGCGAAATGGAAATTCATTCGCCGCACCGTCGATTTCAGCCTGCAGCTGAAAAAAAATATTTCGGCATGAAACTCATTGCCCACCGCCGCAATACCGTCGATGAGCTACGTGCCACGAATCTTCGGTATGGCATCGAAATCGATATTCGCAGCTTGGGTGACCAATTGATCCTGCAGCATGATCCATTTCTCAGCGGTGAATCATTGACCCAATGGATTGACGCTTATCAGCATGGAACCTTGATTCTCAATGTCAAAGAGGAAGGATTAGAAGCACGGCTGATCGATCTGATGCGCGAAAAAAACATTACGGATTATTTTTTTCTCGATCAATCATTCCCATTTCTGGTGAAATGCTCGAAAGCCGGAGAGCATCACTGTGCGGTAAGAGTATCCGAATTTGAATCGATCGAAACCGCCTTAACATTGGCCGGCAAAGTTGATTGGGTATGGGTCGATTGCTTCAACCGTTTTCCATTGACGTCACATGATGCGCAACGGCTCCAGACGGCTGGCTTCAAGCTGTGCCTGGTTTCCCCGGAATTGCAAGGACGAGACGCGCACAGTGAAATTCCCGCATTGGCAAAATTGCTCAATGAGCAAGCTATCGCTGCTGATGCCGTGTGTACCAAACGTACCGATTTATGGGAATGGCAGCTTTCCAAAGCATGAAAAAGCTACTGCATAATCCGCTATTTATTATTGGATTAATGGTTCGCATTCTATTGATTGCCAGCATCACGCCATACGCCGTATCGACATGGTATGTGCCCTTTCTCGATACCAGCACACAACAATTAACGTTCGATCCTTGGTCGACCTGGCGCGCCAATGAGGGTATTTTGACAGCATTTCCATACGGTTATGTCATGTGGCTAGTACTACTGCCCATGACACTGGCAGCCAAACTACTGGGCTTCCCACTTGCCACCGGATATGCCCTGACGCTGTTGATTGTGGATGTTGGTTTATTACTCACGTTGCATCATCTATTGCCGAAACGACACTATCTATTGTTGCTCGCCTATTGGTTATCCCCGATCGTGATTCTGGCCAGCTATGGCCTAGGGCTGAATGACTTGATTCCGGTCTTGCTACTGACACTTGCACTATTTTTTATCCGCAAAGCGTCACTGCGATGGACCGGAATATTTTGTGCAATGGCCATTTCCAGCAAATTAAGTATGATCATAGCGTTGCCTTTCTTTCTCATCTATCTTTACCATAACAAAGCGTTATGGCAATACGCACTTGAATTTGCCAAAGGCTTTGCCATTGCCGCTCTGGTGTTTGGTGCACCTTTTTTGGCATCCAGCGATGCACTTCTGATGTTATTCAGTAACCCGGAAATGGGAAAAATCTATCGACTGGCATTGAGTCTGGGAGATCACATCTCCATCTATATCGTTCCGCTGATTTATCTGATCCTGCTATACCAGGTCTGGCAGGTACGCCGCTTGAATTTCCATTTATTCCAAGCCACCATCGGCATCGCTTTTCTATTGATCGTACTGATGACACCGGCCTCTCCGGGCTGGTTCGTATGGTGTATTCCTTTTTTAGTGCTGTATCAGTCACTCAGTAACCCAATGACCCAGTTGCTGATTAGCCTGTTTTCATTACTGTACGTACTCAGTATATTGCTAGCCACGCCACTGCAACTCACCGCCGCAGGAATCCTTGATTTAAATTCCGTGCTGCAATTGCCCGAACCATTCGGCAGCCATGCCGTTTCGTTGTTACACACAATAATGGTCGCCATCGGTATTATTCTAGCGCTGCGCGTTTGGCGAGAAACAATCAGTCGTAACGATTTCTTCCGCTTGAGCCGGAAACCTTTCGTGATTGGAGTTGCCGGCGATATCGGTAGTGGTAAAAGCTTGTTCACTGACGCAATTGCTGATTTATTCGGCCATCATTCCACGGTCACGTTATCGGGCAATGATTATTACTTATGGGATAAACAAAAACCGATTTGGCAAATGATGGCACGACGCAATCCGATAACCAACGATCTGGAAGGGTTTGGCAATGACCTAATGGCGCTGGCGGATGGCAAACGAATTCAAGCAAGGCGTTCGAATTGGTCAGATGGCCAATCCAACCCAACGTTGTTGATTGAAAGCAACAATTTCATTATTGCAAATGGATTGCACACACTCTATCTTCCCTGGTTACGGCAATACTATCATTTAAAAATTTTCCTCGATATGCCCGAAAATCTGCGCGACTATTTTCAACGCAAACAACATCATAGCTTGGTAGAGACTATGAGTACTTTGGAAAATACACCGAATCTTGCCGCACAAAAAATTTCCGATTCACAGCGATTCATTGTGCCGCAATCGGATCACGCCGATCTGGTATTTTCCTTGCAACCAATCCACCCAAACATGTTAGAAGATTCAGGCAAACGACATCCGATGCGGCTTAAATTGGTTGTTGAAACCCGTCATGGCTTTAATGAATTATCATTGAATCGTGCGTTGATCGGTGTGTGCGGCCTGCATGTTGATATTGCGGCCAGCAATAGTACCGATACCATGCAAATGACCATTGAGGGCGAAGTATCGGCTGCTGACATGGTGTTAGCGGCAGAGATGCTTTGCCCACACATGCTGGATTTTCTGGATATTCCACCCAAATGGCACGATGGCATGATCGGCTTGATGCAACTGATTACCTTGTCACATATCAACCAAGCATTGACACGGCGTTTTGTATGGTAACCCTGTATCAACCACAACGTTTTACGCGCTTACCCGACGCCATCCTGTTCGATACCGATAACACCCTCTATCCTTATGCCCCGGCGCATGCAGCCGCACAACTGGCAGTACGTGAAAAGGTCATGCTGACCTTGTCTTTAAGCGGAGAAGATTTTGACCGCGCATTCCAAGAAGCGCGCCATCAAATCAAAGTACGCTTGAAATATACCGCTTCGTCACATAACCGGTTGCTGTATCTGCAACGTATGTTGGAAATCATGGGCTTGGGATCACAAGTACTGCTCGCGCTGGATTTTGAACAAACCTATTGGCGCACTTTTTTGAGCAACGCCACACTATTCGATGAAGTCAAAGAATTGCTCGACGATATCCGTATGCTGGCAATACCAACCACGATCGTCACTGACCTCACCGCACAAATCCAATTCCGCAAAGTCGTTTATTTTGGACTGGATCACTATTTTGATTATATTGTCACCAGCGAGGAAGCCGGATTTGATAAATGCCATGCAGCGCCTTTTCACATTGCACTGGAAAAAATGCACCCGCAAGGCGATTGTATCTGGATGATTGGCGATAATCCGATCAACGATATCCGCGAAGCACGTAGAGAAATCAATGCGGTCACTTTACAGAAGATCCATGAAGACACACCATTGGGAACGGGTGAAAGCGCTCCAGATGCCGCATTCAAACATTTTGGCGAACTCCGGCGCTTGCTGGTACGGCTAAGGGAACACACATGAACAACCATAACGATCAGACACGAGCGCAAGTCATTCAGTTTTGTGCAAGTATTGGCAAAAATCCTTTGTTGGTACAGGGTGCGGGTGGCAATGTGTCATGGAAAGACTCTGGCACATTATGGATCAAAGCATCAGGAACCTGGTTAGCTGAAGCGGATCAACGCAACATTTTCGTTCCGGTCAATCTGCAGGCGCTACAACACGCTATCCAACAACGCAATTTTTCTGTAACCCCTCAATTGATCGGCACATATGAATTGAAACCCTCGATTGAAACGCTGCTGCATGCGCTGATGCCACAGCCGGTTGTGATTCATTTGCATGCCATCGAAATACTGGCCCATCTGGTACGAGCTGATTGCGAGAAAACTTTGATCGCTGCACAAAATGATTCGTTATCGTGTGTTTTAGTGGCTTATCATAAGCCCGGGCAGGAACTTGCCCAAGCAGTTTACGATGCACTCATGCAGAAACAAGATGCCCGTGTCGTTTTTTTAAAAAATCACGGTGTCGTGATAGGTGGATCCAGCATTGCGGACGTTGTGGCAACACTCAACACGCTGATTGCCATGCTTCAAACTCCAGTTGCCGCACTGGATCATGCGCGTCATATTCCCGTTTCCAGACACCCGGATTATGTGCCCATTCAAGACCCTACATTGCACGAATTGGCAACCCATTCAGCGCTGTTTGACCGGCTTGCATCCGACTGGGCGCTTTACCCCGATCACGTTGTATTTCTTGGTACACAAGCACACACCTATACGAATTGGGAACAGCTCGAAACCCTATTCACTGCAAATCCACATGAAAAACCTGAGTTGATATTTATTCGTGACTACGGTGTCTTTGTCACCCGTACCTTCAATATCGCAAAACAAGCTCAGCTACGCTGCTATTATGATGTCCTCACAAGACAACAAACCGATACTGTGCTGGCATCGCTGCACCACAATCAAATTGCGGCCTTGCTCGACTGGGATGCAGAAAAATATCGTATGCGTTTAGCAGACACACTTTAATTGCTTAACCTAAAAAACACCATGCTGAGATCTGTCCTTTCGTATCTACAACTTTCTCGCAACTGGATGCTACACAATGAAAGTACGCAACTAGTCAACGATGATCACCCCCGGCGCCCAATCCTGTTTTTTCTGTTGTGCATTGTTTCTTCCTGCGTCTATGTCGTTGCACTGCAGTATCAATGGTTATTGAGTGGCGCAATGTATGCCGAGATGGGGACCAATTACTTCCCTAAAGCAAACGATCCCTCATTATACGAAAATTTATTTGCTACCGATGCGGGCTATATTCCACTACCACCGCGCATGATTGCTTTGCTAGGCAGCCTTTTAAATCTCCCGGCATCGATTATCCCGTATTTCTATAGCGGTTCGGCCATTGTTCTCGCTGCTGTCATGGTCAGTACGTTCTGTTTACGCCCTTTCCGTATCCTGATACAAAACGATGCGTTACGCTTGTTGACGGCCATCACGATTGCCATGGTGGCTGATTTTGAAACACGAACATTCATTAATTTCTCGTATTTTTCGGCTTTTTTTATCGCCACTATCACAGCACTCGCTTTTGTTGAAAAAAACCGTGAAGTCCCCTGGTGGTCATGGTTTATCCCCTTATTGATCCTTTCCAAGCCGGCAATTCTTGCGACGCTTCCAGCGATGGTAATTACAGCAATGGTGAGTAATCGCCGCTTCCGCAACATCACGATTGTTTCTACAGTATTAGGTTGCCTACAAATTATTCAGCTTTTTATAAGTCAATCAAATCAATCAACGATCTTTCCGGCTTCTGATAATACGCTATTGCTAAAAGTTACTGCCACCATTGAATACTTTTTAGGATTTATCGGAAAAATTGGATTAGGTCCTTTTTTTCACAAATTACCAGTTTCTACGAGTATTTATATAGGCCTAGTCCTCTTTAGCCTTATGATCCTGCTAATTCTCTGGCGACGAAAGGCACCAGGAATTCTTGCACTTATCGGCTTAACATTGATATTTTTCCAATCCATGATCAATGTATTTGCAATGAATGTTTCGTGGAACCAGGATCTGTTTCACCTTCAACATTTCACTCTTAATCGTACAATCATTTTGATGTTTTTTGGTATGGCGCTGGCTTTCAGTGGAATCCTCGCATTGTTTCCCGCCAATGTTGCTTTCCTTCAGAGAAATAAAATAACGCTTCCAGTTTTCTTGTTTGTATTTTGGTTTATATGCTCTGGTTGGGCTATTCGGGGACCAAAAATTAGCAAATCCCCCCCGTTTCCATCTATCCATTCCTCACAGTGGCAGCACATGTCATCGTTGATCGATTCGAATGTATCGCCGCTATGCGTCCCCATTGATCCACTGGGTTGGTATTACTTGCGAAATTGCCAGCAATTGAATCCCGTACTAAATGTGCAGACACCCATTACTTTTGATTCACTCTCTTTAAAGGAACCTGCTAATTCGATTACCATTCAAATCCCTGAAAATATTATGGGCTCGCAATTACTGGCATTGGGAATCGTTGTTCGTCCCCACAAAAAGAAATCTTCTTATCCAACCCAAGCCAATGCAACCTTCACCCTAAAAAACGGTGAAACCTTATCGTTCTCTGGTGAGCGTCAATTGAAATTCTCAGGCGGGCTCATCACGGTCGATATGAACACTTCAATTCCTCTCCAAGTAATCGAAACAATTACATTACACTTCAATCACCCCGTAATCGTGGGAACATACTTTGATCAACTGGAACACAACCCCGCAATCCTTTGGATGGGAAATTAAAAATCCGCACAGTATCTTTTTTTATCTGAGAATCGTGTAAAATGACGCACTTTTCTTACTGTATGGGTCAGTAATTCGTGGCATTTTATGTTCAGAAATACGGCGGCACTTCGGTCGGTAGCACCGAGCGGATTAAAAACGTAGCCCGAAAAGTCGCCAAATTCCATTCGCAAGGACACCAGATTGTGGTCGTCGTTTCCGCCATGAGTGGTGAAACCAATCGACTGATCGCGCTCGCGCATGAGGTACAAGCATCGCCCGATCCACGCGAAATGGATGTAATGGTATCCACCGGCGAACAAGTCTCGATTGCGCTATTATCCATGGCCCTCAAGGAATTAGGTGTCAATGCTAAAAGCTATACCGGATCGCAAGTCAGGATCTTAACCGACAGCACCCACACCAAAGCGCGCATACTGAATATCGACGAATCCAGAATCCGTGCCGATCTTGAAGCCGGTTATGTCATCGTTGTTGCCGGATTCCAAGGTGTCGATGAAAAAGGTAGCATTACTACGCTGGGTCGCGGAGGTTCAGACACTACGGGCGTTGCATTAGCGGCGGCACTCAAAGCCGATGAATGCCAGATTTATACCGATGTGGATGGCATTTATACCACTGATCCGCGTGTTGTTGCTGAAGCCAGGCGCTTAAATACCATCACATTTGAGGAAATGCTTGAGATGGCCAGTCTTGGCTCTAAAGTGTTGCAACTCAGATCGGTTGAATTTGCAGGAAAATATAAAGTCAAGTTGAGAGTGCTTTCCAGTTTCGAAGAAGACGGACAAGGCACGCTGATTACTTTTGAGGAAGATGAGAATATGGAACAAGCCGTTATTTCGGGAATAGCATTTAACCGTGATGAAGCGAAAATTACGGTCGTTGGCGTTCCTGATCATCCAGGCATTGCTTATCAGATTCTGGGACCAGTAGCTGATGCCAACATTGACGTTGACATGATTATTCAAAACGTCGGGCAAGATGGGTTAACAGACTTTTCATTCACGGTTCATCGCAATGAATTTAATAATGCAATGAATATCCTTAAAGAAAAGATTCAACCGCATATTGGCGCCCGCGACGTCATCGGAGGTGATAGAATCGCAAAAGTTTCCGTTGTCGGTGTTGGTATGCGCTCACATGCCGGCATCGCTAGCAAGATGTTTCGTGTACTCGCTGAAGAAGGCATCAATATTCAAATGATCGCAACATCTGAAATAAAAATATCCGTAGTAGTTGATGAGAAATACATGGAATTAGCGGTTCGAGTCCTGCATAAAGCATTTGATTTGGAACAGGCCCTTTGAGCATGGCTGGTATACTGCACAACAGCAGTCATACTGAATTTCGCAATTACTAACAATTCATCATTCTATTGTAATAAAACCGGAGAGATGGCCGAGTGGTCGAAGGCGCTCCCCTGCTAAGGGAGTATAGGCTCAAAAAGCTTATCGAGGGTTCGAATCCCTCTCTCTCCGCCAAAGATACCCCCCAACAACACCCAAAAAACCAACAAGACCCGCATAAATAATAAGTTTATCGGGTTTTTTGCTAATAACAGCCAATCATGTGAAATGCGGGTAACAAGATAATATTGCGGGTAACTTTATGGGTAAGTACAATTACCCATAAAGTTACCCGCAATATTATCTAAGAACCTTCTGATGCGAGTTTAAAGGTACCCCGCTCCATAAAGGCATTGGTTTGATCCATGACGCTCATCAATTCTGCTTATTCCAAAAGTTTCATCTGAGCGGTGTAACTTTATTCCGCCTGGATTTATGCAACCAGACACATTCTGCAGCAATTTAGTATTTATGCTGCCCAACGCCACCCTCCATCACTTCGGTATCCTCACTTCCATCATCATGCACAATGCCTGGATGCGAACGGTGTGTAGACGATTAAAGAACGATTATCGGCACTCCCCCGGCCAAGAGCCACCGACGAACAAACACAAGCCATAGAAGCTGCCGCTCAGGCTGTGCTTAAATGACCGTGCATTGTTTCATGATTCGACACTAAAGACCTCTGCACAACCGCGAGAATTTAGCTGTAGTGACAGAGAAAAATATCCAACTGAGAGTTATTGCACGTC
>JAMXAG010000016.1 GCA_024281675.1 Nitrosomonas sp. | reverse complement strand
GAGGTAGACCAAAAGGCCATGCAACAGGCTGCGCGTGAGGCGGCAACCAAGCGATTGAGTCCTGAAATACTGCCAGTGGGTAGAAACTGGTCTGTCAGGGACGCCTTTTGAAACTCTAACCTAAGGAGATACCGATGAAAAAAGGTCATTTGATTATTGCAGTTATCTGTTCATTGACTTTGTTGCTGTTGTCAGGGTGTTATAAGGATGGAGATGGCAAGCTTGAATTGAAGGAGCCTAAGAAAGAATTAAGTGAAATGCCGCCTGGAATTAGATGGACTATTAACGGGCCAGTAGATGAAACGGATAATCCAATTGAATTAGAAAAAGCAAAATAGTTGTTCGCCTAAAATTGCGAGAAGAATCAGGAGATCAAACGTATGTACAAATTATTATGTGTCTTATTAAGTACCTTGCTTCTGATATTTCTTTCTACAAAGGCATCTGCTGAGCTGGCCTACATTGATCCAGCAACCAATCAGAGCGTGCTGGATCAAGTTGTCCAAAAGTTTTGGACAAAGGTTAAGAGCTGGCAAAATGTTGTTCAGGCCGCGGCCGAGCGTTTGTTCTGGACGTTGGTGCTGATTTCGATGGTGTGGACATTTGGAATGATGCTGTTGCGCAAAGCCGATATCGCGGATTTCTTTGCCGAGTTCACCCGTTTTATTATCTTTACAGGCTTTTACTTCTGGTTACTAACCAATGCCGTATCAGGCCACAATATTGCAGGGACAATCATAGATTCGATGCAGCAACTAGGCGGAACTGCCGCCGGTTTGCCGAGTGGAGCCAGTCATGCCAGTATCATGCACACAGGTATTTTAATCTGGAACCAGGCAACGAATAGTCTTACATTCATGCAGCCTATGGATAGTCTGATGGGTTTTGTCATTTCGTTGATTATTTTAATTATCCTGACAGTAATTGCGGTCAACATGCTGCTTTTGCTGATATCAGGATGGGTGTTAATGTATGCGGGTATCTTCTTTTTGGGTTTTGGTGGCGCTCGTTGGACATCCGACATCGCCATAAACTACTTTAAAACAGTTCTGGGTGTTGGTATTCAGCTATTTGTGATGCTTCTGATCGTTGGTATTGGCAGTGATCTGTTATCCAGTTTTTACGCCAAAATGGGTAAAAACGTTCTGAATTATGAAGAACTGGCGGTTATGCTGATTTTTACGATTGCATTTTTTGTGTTGATTTCAAGATTGCCGCTGTTGCTGGCTGGCATTATAACGGGTAGTAGCATAGGTTCTGCTGTCGGAATTGGCAGTTATGGCGCCGGTGGTTTTATGGCGGCGGCAGGTACGGCGGTAGCCGTTGCCTCTTATGGCGGCACACTGGCAGCCGGTCGGCTGACAGCAGCAAGGAGTGCAGGAACGGATGCTTTGCGTAATGCCATAGAAAAAGGCCAGGCTCAGGAATCGTCAGGTGTGAACAATATTTCGCAAGGAGGGGGTAAATAATGGATAGGGCATTTAACCGATTCGACCGATGATGAATTTGCCGCCGGATATGCAAGAAAGAGTGGTGTGCTCAATTATAGCCGCCATCAAGTATGAAATACCCGCCAATATCTTACTGGCGATAGCCGAAAAAGAGGGTGGCAAGCCAGGTCAATGGGTCAATAATAGGAATGGCACTTACGATGTTGGTTCTATGCAGTTTAATACCTCATACCTACAAGATTTATCCAAATATGGCATCACGGCTGAGCATGTGGCAAGAGTTGGTTGTTATGCCTATGATCTGGCCGCCTGGCGGGTGCGTCTGCATATCAGGAATGACAAGGGCGACATCTGGACAAAAGCAGCCAATTATCATTCACGGACTCCAAAATATAATGCAAAGTATCGCTCTGATTTGATTGCCAGAGCTGTTAAATGGGCTGATTGGTTGGAAGAACGGATTACTTCAGCTATGGATTAATGATAGTCGCTTTCTTGAAGATGGCACTTCTAGCAATTATGGTGACTACCTTTTGCAGGGCGATTTAGCATAAATTTGGCACAGTTGGATTCTTTTGTCTTTTTAGCCCACCGGATCAAAATCCAACACTTTTTGCTATTCATTAGATACAAATTTTATAAATTTTTTGAAAATTTGTCAGTGTTTTTGATATTTCTACTGACAATTGCCAAAGCTTGTTTGATCGCTTGCAGATATTGACTCTCAAGTCTACTTTGTTTTTTGCCAATTCGAGAGATATCAACCGCACGTAATTGATTGAGACTAATATTACGATTCGGTCAAAGCCTGAACGAGTGAGTATTTCTTTGATGGGGTCGATTGCATGACAGGAAATGGGATTGAACAGGAATCTGGGCGTATCCGACGGAAAGAATTGATTAAGTACTTCGAAACTCAACCTGGCGAATGGATTGTAGTGTTCCGAGCCCCAGACATTGAACAAGTAACACCCGCCATGTCTCAATGTCCGGTGGATTTCGCGAAAAGGCATTTCTTTATCAAAAAATATGAATTGTTCATGAGGAAGAAATTTCGCATGGGCAACATCCAGCATGGAATTACTGGTGTCGATTGCAGTCAGTTGTGTGTTGCGAGCATATTACGCAACTTACGGGTATTATACCAGCACCGACGGCAACTTCAAGCACGTCCTTAAGTGATCTTTCCACGGTACGTTGTGCGATGTCGGCGCCATAGTGCTCGAAAAGCACCGGGCCGAGGTCTTGATCGTAAGGGATAGCGACGTTGCCAAAATAACCTGTCATTGAGTTCTCCAGTAAACGTTAACTGATAGGATAAAGTGTCTGATCGACCATAGTACGGTGGTCAAATGACCGGATCTTTATAAGCAGAAGAAAAACTAATCGACCATTCGTCTGAGATTATATAAAAAGACAGCTACCGCGCTTAGTAAGAGCAAAGGCCAGAACTGAATGAAAGGCTCATACCATTCCGTGCCGACCGTGATCGGGATTTCCAGATTGAATTCAGCCTGGTGCTCATCTATTCCGGAGAGACGGAATATGTATTCTCCCGTTTCCTTAATACGAATTTCCTGGGAAATGATGCCTGAATGATAATTTCCGGCAGGAGCCGAAAGAAGTGGTTGCCCTGATTTTCCATCGACTTCCCTGAACAGGGTAAGTGCTACGGGCTGTTCCCGTATAGTTACGGGATATAACAGATCGATGGTAATACTGAGCAGGCCCGGGCCGGGTATTTTTCCACACAGAATTGGAGCGGCCATTGCACTCAATGCATCTTCCGGTATTTCATAGTCATCAGGAATAAAATAAGCGGAATAGCCGATCAATAATGTATCGGACTCGATCGTGCAGGTGCCGCCACGAAAGCCTTTGGGATAAGTTTCCGATCTGTCTCCCTGAGAGCTTACGTGAAACTGCATGCCGATCACAACGATGCTCATCAATATTCCCGTGACAATTACAAGGCGCCGGGTGTGGATCGATAAATTCTGCCAGATTGTGGTCATAAACTCCTCCTGGAAATGTTTTCTGGAATCGAAAAGGGGATAATTTGCTTAACTCATTGCTGCCGAAAATCAGTATCTGGATTTACTCGCAATAAACAGGACTACCCATAAGGTAAGAATAAAGGGAGATGCCAGAACGGGCAGACCCATGGGTGTCAGTAGACTAGATAATACTGCTTGGCATAACACTGCCAGAATACCAGCTAATACTGCCAGCGCAGCACTTTTAGCAGTAGGTTCAAGAAAAACCCACCCTACCGCAATCATAGTCAGGACCGGATTGAATCCATACAGCCCTATCTCGATTACCTCCTGGCTAATCCCAATCAGCGCTGGCAAGACAACCCCGATGATTGCTCCGCCTATGGCCATGAGTGCGCCACGCAGCGAAGCGATCGCAATACCCATTAAAAGTAAACCGCCGGCAAGGATACTGTCAGTAAGGATAACTTGGCTTAGACTTCTTGCTAGCGCGCTAAACCACGTTTCGATAGGTATGGCCCCTATTTCTATCGCAGTTGTTTGAGTGCTTGCTGCGGGTAATGCTGGTCGTGCATAACTATCAAATGCGTATATCGTTATCAAAAACAACCAGCTAGTCAGGACGAATGGCGAGGTTGCAGCTGGAATCTTAAAGTTCTGGAGAATTCTCGCCAGAGTAACCCACACGATGCTTGACAGCATCGAGGCAAGTACAATGTAGAGCCAGAGCTGAGGCGTTTGCTCGAGAAATAGAAACAGGCAGGGCCCTACCAGAGTGCCGTTAAATCCATATAATCCAGCATCAATATCATCCTCGCAGAATCTGAGAGCATACGCGGTAACCGTACTGCTGATTACCCCAACGGTTGCAGCCAGCCCCAAGATTACTCCACCAGCATAGAATGCAGCCAGAACAATGAATCCCGTTACGGCATTGCAGCAGAAAACTACCTGTCCCGCACCTCTTAAAATTACTCGCAAGGGTTGGGGCAGCGCTCTGTCAATATGTAGCGACCAGTTCAAGGTAATATTCTCTCCTATGTAGCGCTGCGCAGAATATCCTCAGCAGCTAATCGTCCTATATGCGCAATTTCACCATTGCCGGTAACCATTGCTGTCACGATGGTGCCATCAATCAATAGGCTCAGTTTTTCCGTTACTATCTCGGGATTCCGTGCGCCGCTTTCCGCTACCATTGCCTGGAGTCTGGCATTTATTTTCTCCCTGTGCCCGTTGGCTATTTCCTGTATCCAGCCATTGCTCTTTTCATGTTCAGCCACGGCATTGATAAATACACAACCGAAAAAATCTTCACTGCCGAACCAGTCCTGCATTAAATCGAACAGTGCCAGGATGCGGTCGAAAGGAGAGCATTCCATTGTCGGAAGATCCAAATCAAACCAACGGAACCACATATCTGCCTCTGCCTCGAACACGGCTTTGAGCAGGTTTTCTTTCGATCCGTAATGCGTATAGAGACTGCGCCGGGATACACCCGATTCTTCAATGATTCTGGCGATACCGGTAGCATGAATGCCCACACGGCAAAACAGACGACGTGTCGTCCGCAGTATTTTTTCCTCTACTGATATTTTTCTAGGCATCGTTGTCAAGGTAATCCAGTATGCTGACATCGGCCTTCATACTGGTAGATCCATGATTTTTAAGCCATTGAGGTAAAAGAATCTCTTCAAACATTCTCACTCTATTTTGCCCCAATCTGTTTCCTGATTTTCCTGGCGATTTTGCCAGCTTCGATGCGAATTTCCCGCAACTGACCACTGAGTGGATTGACTTGTCCGATAAAGTAGAGACGGGGCGCTCCCTCGAATTCCTGGTCACCCGAAATTTTTGGCCTACCCTTCTCGTCAGCAATGCCCGGTATCTGAACAAGCTCAGGAACTCCGGTACGAAAACCGGTTCCAGCAACAATGACATCAGGTTCCAGCGTCGTCACGGTGTTATCACTATCCTGTGCTGTTCCAACAGTATTCAGAACATGTGCCATCCGCCCCGAAATTTTCTGTATCGGTCCGACGATTTTGATCCGACCGGCACGAACATCGTTAGCGAAAGGACCGTATAGAATCGGCACTACATTATTGATAGCGTATTGCCTGGTGAGGGGCATCGTTGGAAACGGGAGACCATATGCTGTCAGATCACCTATCGTTCTGCGTTGCAGAAAGCTTAGCAACATATCAACTAGATTATTGGGCAAATGCTTTAACCCTATTCCTAGGCCTACAATCGGAATACCATAAATACTTTTGGGCAAAAAGTACGGCGGTGTCCTGACAGACATCGCTACCGAGCTCGCATATTCAGTCAGTCTGCTGGCAATTTCAGCCGCAGAATTTCCGCTGCCGATCACGAGCACATGCTTTCCCGCGTAATCTTGTGCACGTTTGAATTTTGAAGAGTGAATGATTTCTCCTGGAAAAGCCTCTCTCCCTTCCCATTCAGGAATCACCGGAATACGGCAAGTGCCGATTGCCATGACAACCGCCCGGGATTCAAATTGTCGGCCATCACTGCTTGTGATCAACCAGATATCGCGGTTACGGTCATAACTGACTTTTTTAATTTCGATTCCAGTCTGTACAGTGAAACCGCCCCGAGCGGGAAATGTTTCGAGTAGATGCACGACCGCATCACGCGAAGGCCATGCTCCAGTAGATCTTGGGAATTTACTGCCTGGCAGGGCTGAAAGGAAACGACCTGTATTCAGGCGCAGACCATCATAATGATTGCGCCAGACATCCCCTACAGCAAGCGTACGTTCCAATACCAGTGGAGTCAGTTCTGCTTTTGTCAGTTCATAGGCTACCGACAAACCTGCCGGGCCTGCACCGATTACGGTCACGTCATGAATATCACTGGCTTTCATTGCTTATCTCCTTTCCTGTTTCCAACCGGGAATGTGTTCTGGCGTATATGATCCGGCCTGTAGCGTTTCGCCGTAATAAGCTGTTGTCAGTCATGTGGCATTGTGGCCTGCTCTGAATGGTGATGAATCTCGATGTTGACCGGAACCGGACGCATGATGGTGTCCGGTATGGGAGCTATCTGCTGCAGTTTTTTCAAAAGAGCGGTTACTTTGTCCAATGGCGCGTCAGTCTGTATCTCCACTACAACCGTTATATCTTCAAATCCGGGGTTGCCCGGTTCTATTGCAAAAGCCGCCCGGAAATTGACACGCCCTGAAACATGCAGGCGGAGTGATTCCACATTAATCCGGGCAACCGATAATCCGCCGATATAAGTGGCGGCAAGACAATGGCCAACGGCGGTAAGTAGAAGATCCTGCGGTGTAATACCCATGCCTCCTCCCCCATAGCGGACCGGCTCATCGCCGATGATGGTCTGATCACCATTTACGCTCGTGGTAGTGTTGTAACCGTTGTCCCAAACAACTGTCGCCTGATAGTGAGGTTTGGCAATATCGTTGTTACCCTCTATCTTAATCTGACCGTATATGACTTGGGATTGCTCAAGATCAATTCCATTGACGATATTTTTGATATTCGAGTTAACCATCGTCAGACCTCCATGACAAACAAATTAAAGAAATGAATTTTTCGCATTTGTATCCGGCATTTATATCGTCTGTTACTATTTTTTCTTTTCAAAAAAGTAGACCAGTCATTCTCTTTTTTGGGGATGATATACCGGAAATAGTAAGATGTCAAAATCAGATAAATAAATATTTATGCATCTTAACAAAGGCACTGCACACTTTATTGGAACATGCCGCGCGCAAGCGTTAAGCAGTCGTAGCGGAAGTTCATGTAACACGCGACGGCGGTTGTGAAGCGATAACAAAACTTATTTAGATATTCCTGCGAGTATTTGCCCAATACACTAGTATGTGATATGTGCCCAACAGAAATATCTTGAAATTGCCTATGATGATGTACCCAAGGCAGCCTTTTACCTGCTTTGTTTGCTGGAGTCACCCATGCGGCATGGTGTTGAGTCTCTTTCAGCGATGTCAAGCAGGGTAATGCATCACTTCTGATTTGTTGTGCTGAACGAATGTGTTGCCTGGTAAAGCGTGTTACTGAATCACCCCGGGCCGATTCATAATCTCAATAATTGCGAATGCGCGATCAAAGTTTTTTGGGGTGTGGTTATGGTTATGATCGTGGGAATGTTTATGTACCATGTATCAATTCGTTTCCCGACATGTGAATTTTCAAAGTAGCGGATAAATAAAATTGAGTCTTAGGAAGTTAAGTACTTACAAAAGTGTACTAACTTACTGAGATTAATGTTAAAAACAGATACTATTTTCGTTCTCGAATCAGAGAAGCTAAATTCAGGCAACTTATCCGCTGTTTTGCTCTGGATTTTACTGCCACAAGTACCGCACAATTGACCGATATTTCTACACGGTCTGTTAATACGATTTACCTCAAAGTCCGGCAAAGAATAGCTCAGTGTTGCGAGCTTGAATCGCCTCTTCAAGGTGCTGTAGAAGTCGACGAGTCTTATTTTGGTGCGCAACGCATCAGGGGTAAAAGAGGTCGAGGTGTTTTGGCAAAACAATTGTTTTTGGTGTATTGAAGCGCCTGGGGAAAGTATATACGGAGATTGTTCCGGATTGCTCTAAAGCCACATTGAAAACCATTATCCGTGGGCATGTAGCACCAGACATAATCATTCATTCCGATGGGTGGCACGGCTATGACGGGCTGGTCGATATCGGTTTTGATAAACACTTCAGGGTTCATCATGGCAACAACTAGTTTGCCAGTGGCGAACGGCACATTAACGGAATCGAATCTTTCTGGGGTTTTGCAAAAAGACGTTTGGCAAAGTTCAATGGCGTTCCTGAACATACCTTTTATCTACACCTGAAAGAAACAGAATTTCGATTTAATCATCGTCGTGATAATCTCTATTATGCAATTCTTAAATTACTACGTTCTAACCCGCTTTAACTTCCTAAGAACCATAAAATTATATGGAGTCGATCGAAGATTTATAGGTTGAATTACAATCGTTATACCAAAATGATCAGAATCATTGAAATAAAACGTTGCGCCAAATTATGGCACAAATTTGGCGCTGACCCGGGATGGTTTGTATTTTAAGGAAACACATGCGAAGAGAACAGCTGGAAGAAAATCAGATAGAGTTATACGCGGTAGCCTTGGCTGCCGGGGTGGGGCTTGGGTTGTGGCATCCTAACTTTGGTGCCAGCCTAGAGTATTTGATTTCCCCCGTGCTTGCGGTGCTGCTTTATAGCATGTTTACGCAGATTCCATTCCTTCAGTTGCGCGCTGCGTTCGCGAACAAACGGTTTACAGCCGCGCTATTGATAGTCAATTTCATCATCGTACCCATCGTGGTCTGGTTTTTGTCGCTTCTTTTACCGGAGCACCCACCACTGCTACTTGGGGTATATCTGGTTCTGTTAACACCTTGTATTGATTACGTTGTCGTTTTTACCCATCTTGGTCGTGGCAATGCCCGACTCGTGCTTGCTTCCACACCTTTGCTGCTGCTTACCCAGATGCTTCTTCTGCCCGTGTATCTATGGCTTTTCATGGAAGAGCAAGATGCACAAGTCATGAGTGCTGAACCATTCCTGGAAGCTTTTCTTGTATTGATTGTGCTTCCTCTGGGACTTGCCTTATCGACCGAGTTTTGGGCAAAACGCCGACGTAGCGGTGCCATCTGGCTTGAAGTCACGGCGTGGCTTCCGGTGCCCTTTATGGCAATGACATTACTTTTCGTCGTAGCATCTCAAATTGACAGAATAGACGAGTACCTTCCGGTTGTGGCACAAGTCGTGCCAGTTTATATGGCCTTCATGGCTATCATGCCGTTTCTTGCTCGCTTGACGGCATATGCGTTTCGCCTGGACACACAGGCAGGACGAGCACTCATTTTTAGCGCAGGGACGCGGAATTCGCTGGTGGTTCTGCCTTTAGCATTGGCTTTGCCGGACGGCTGGATTCTGGCATCTGTCGTCATCGTTACTCAAACGCTGGTGGAACTGGTCGGTGAGTTGATTTACATACGCTGGGTGCCTGCGATGCTCTTGCAAGAGTCTAAAAGTTTAGAAATCTCAAAAACATTTAGCAAAAAGAAATAATCAGGATCAATACGTTGCGCTTCTACCCGGGAAAGATTATGCACTCTGAAGATATTTATTCGAGGAATTATCACTTACTACCTCTTGCGGCAATAGCAATAAACAAACTCCAAACGGCGTATGGCGTGCCTCTTTTTCATGTTCGACTAGCTGAAAAGATCTCCAAATACCTCATGTAGGGCTTCGGATTGGTATCTCATCCGGGTAAGACCACTAAATTTTTCTGGCCCATCTCGGCAAGAGTGGCACCATTCACATGGTCCGTCTGGTCGAACTAAACTTAAAACCCGATCGACATAAGTATGGCGATCTGCTGGATCAGTCAAAAAATGGAACACTGCTCGGTCATGCTAAATGTCGAATCGATTCAGGAGAAATTTTGCACGGGTAATATTATCGCCTCTATCCAGTGAACAATATCCGCATGCCCCCCAACGCTGTCTGGCAACAACAAGCGCAGTTGATGATGAATCAAATACTGTCAACTCAGTATAGCCCTCGACCACAGGATCATCTACTAGCCTGGAAGTTCCTCCCTCCCACATCAATAATGGCCGCATCTTTATCGAGTCTTGTATTTTGTATTATGGATTAGTCGCAGAGACTGGTTCGCATGTTCCTGAAACCAACTGCCTGGGTCAGATGTTTTGGTAGTATATATCTAGCCTCAATGCTGCTTATTATCCATTGGTAATTTACACAAAATATCAATATCTTATATAAATTGTGAATCAGACTATATAAATCCTGTATCGTGGATATCGGATAGATTCCTAATTCTTCAGACTGACGAAGCTTAAGACGGTTCCGCAAGCTAGAATTGCACCACCTGTATCCAAAAAACTGTGAATCTGACCGGTAATATCAAACTTATCCCTATTAAGAGATTCTACCTCCATACCTTCTCCAAGCAAAAAGACTGTAACAGTATCTTCCTTGCTTACGGGAGAAAATTCCAAGCCGGAAGGTGCTCCATATAGTTTCTGGATCATTCGAGTAAATGATAATTCCGAGTTCCATTTAATCTCCTTCAATTCCATTGGTCGTCCGTTGGTTTCGATAAGAAACTAGCTGTATGCAGTATAGAATTCCTGTGTAGAATTTTGTTCAATTATTAAATTGAAATCATGCTAATCGGATTAGGGTTAGCGTGTCAGTTTCTCGTATTCGTTATGAGTACTAACACTCCGCACCAACAGCATTTATATTAGCAGTGATTTATAGAATGAATCTGTTTTTAAACGTTGTTTCTGCTTCTGTTGTAGTCTTGACGCATTGGGACTTTCTAATAATTTGACCCATACACTTCTGTTTGGGTTGAGCAAAGCTAACACTTAGGGGGCTGTCCGAATTTGCGTGGCCATTTCGAGATTGATATGATGGTTTCAATCAAAAATACGGAATTCTGCCAAGTTTATTTCGTATTTTTTTAGTTTGGCATAAACAGCACGTGAAGTAATTCCCATGTTCTCAGACACTTTTTTTATATTTCCATGGTGTTGTTTCAAAGCTGTTTCAAGGAATGATTTTTCAATTTTGGTAAGAGCATATTCTTTTTCGTCTTTCCATTCACCAATACTTTTTGTTTTAGTTGGAAGCTCTATATCCAATTCAGTCATTTCTTTGCCACTAACAAACAAGATGCTACGCTCAAGGATGTTTTCTAACTCACGAACATTGCCTGGCCAATGATAAGTGCGGATTTTCTGCATAACTTCACGGCTTACTGATTTAACCTGTTTGTTATAACGCTTATTCAATCGCTGAATGATCAATTGCACAAGATAAGGTAAATCCTCCGGTCGCTCGACCAAGGGAGGAATACTTAAACGCACTACATTGATGCGGTAGTATAGGTCATTGCGGAAGAGATCCTGTTTAACAAGTCCTTCCAGATTCTGATTTGTTGCTGAAATGATCCTTACATCAACCGCCAAGGTTTGCTTGCCGCCAACTCTCTCCAATTCTCCTTCCTGGATTACACGAAGCAATCTGGTTTGTGCAGCTGGCGACAATGAATCGACTTCATCAAGAAATAAAGTACCGCCTTCGGCTCGCTCAAAGAAACCGTGGTGTACCTCGAGGGCTCCTGTAAAAGCGCCTTTTTCATGTCCGAATAAGCTGCTTTCAATCAAGCTTTCTGGAATCGCGCCACAGTTAATGGCGATGAATGGCTTATTGTAGCGATCGCTCATTGCATGTATGGCACGTGCTATAAGCTCCTTACCTACGCCTGTTTGACCCTGAATCAGAACCGTTGCCATAGTAGGGGCAATAATCTCAATTGATTGCAGTATTTTCTGCATCATTGGTGATTTTGCGATGATTGCAGGAGGCTGATGTTTTTCTGATATTTGCCTATTTTGTTTCTGCCAAAGTCTCTGCATACTAGTTTCAATTCGGCACTGCAATTCATTCGTATCGTTGATTTCCTTAACTGGTGTCGAATCGGTATATTCCATTCCCGCATGGCCTTTTGCTGCATGTGGATTCGTGTAAATACATACATCACACTTGCCATCTTTGCGGGCTATACTTTTTTTGATTTCAACTTTGGCGTAACCAAAGTTTCTGGCCGCGATACCTCCAAATACACTGGAAGTCATTCTACATAATTCAGGAAAATTAGTAACTTGTTCACCGAAAGGACAGCGAGAATTAGTAACTGTAATACAGTCCTGATTGCTGGAGACCAGCGAAAATTTACCTCCGATATTGTTTTTGATGCCGAGTATTAGTTCGGTATAGCTTTCATTATCGAGCTGTTCATTTTTATTAGTATTTTCTCGATAAGTTTCTTCAAAAAAACATCCTGCAGTTTGGGCTATATGCTCAATCAACTCTTCACAATGCTTTTGTCCCTGCTGTTCGCTGGCATGCATCAGTTCAAGAATGAAGGTTTGCAAAAAAAAGATCGGCGTTAACTCAGAAAGAGGATTGTTATTCATAAATTATGGATGATTAGTGAAGTTAATCTTCACTTATTGAAGCATAGCTTCACTAAGCTAGCAACAAATAAAACTTAACTTATTGTAATTAATAATAAATATTATTTTTATCTTGATGGCATGGTATTTGCTATTAACTTTATTGCATCTCGAAATAACTAGGTGCACGGGTTATATACCCTAGGAAACCCTTAAGGTTCTACTGAGAAAGTAGATCGTTTTAGGGAGTTTTAAATTTCAACCTATTACCGAGGAGACTCAAAATTGAAAACTCTCAAAGAGGAACTGGATACACGCTTAGCCTCATATGATCACTGGGCACAACGTCGCCGTCATGGAGCGGGTGGGCATAATAACCGGAAGTTGTGGGTACTTGCTTGTATGGACGAACGCCTGCCGATAGATGAGGCGCTCGGTATCCATGTGGATACCCCGGCAGGTCATGGAGATGCACATTGTTTCCGTAATGCTGGAGGAATCGTCACCGACGATGCAATTCGCTCGGCGATGCTGACTTGTAATTTTTTTGGCACCACAGAAATTGTTATTGTGCAGCACACGCAATGCGGCATGCTGTCTGCAAATGCGACTGATCTGGAAAAGGCTTTTCGTGACAAGGGAATTGATCCGGATAATATCGCGTTGGATCCAACTCTGCCAGAGCAGAAGTTAGAGAAAGGTGCATTTGCCAAGTGGATCGGAATGATGGATGACGTAGATGTAACCTGCATGAAGACCATCGAAGCATTTAAAAATCACCCTCTCATTCCCAAGGATGTAGTCATCAGCGGCTGGATCTGGGAAGTTGAAACGCGCCGACTGAGAGCACCGACACGAGACACTGAAAAACGGGCCAGGACCGATGTCACTTCTGCTCAATTCGGCGTTAAAGAAAAACAACCGCCTCGTTGGAGCTAAATTTAAGAGAAAAAACCTAAAAGCGTGACCACTTGGCATCTCAAGTGGTCATATCTTAGTGTTTCTGAAAAATGCCATTCATGTAATAAATAAGGATTCCAAATGCCAACTTATGATTACTTGTGTACACAGTGCAAGCTCCAATTTGAAGTACGTCATTCAATTAACGCATCCAACCCGGATTGTTCGGCATGCGGAAACATGACAGAAAAAGTGATTCTTTTTGCCCCTGCGATGCATGGCAACATGGCACGTGGCCGTGATCTGGCAATGCGCTCGCTTCAGCCAAAACTCGATCAAACAAATCGCGGACACGCACCTGGATGCGCATGCGGCCATCATTAGCATTCATAGATATGGGTGTTATTTAAATTTGCTTGGGATGATTTGGAAGGAGAAAAAAATGAGCATAGTTACGACAAAATTGGATGAGAAATTGTTTGTTACTCGCCAAATTAGTGTAAATGATTTGGCAGAAATAGCAGCAGCGGGATATAAATCCATTATTTGCAATCGTCCTGATCATGAAGAAGGCGATATCCAGCCCTCTAGCCTGGAACTAGAAAAAGCAGCGCGCCCATTTGGAATCAATTTTATTTATTTACCCATCGAAATTGGCCCAGTCTCCACCGAAAAGATTGAATCATTCAACAAACTACTAACTGAATTGCCCGGACCAATTCTTGCTTTCTGTAATACTGGCAATCGGGCCAGGGCATTGTATGGACTGATCAGGCAAAAACAAGAGCCCGAATATGAGGATGAATTTGTCAGAGCCGCTTGCAGTTGGACAGGTGAAGCACTTGAAACAATTCACATTCCACACGCATCCCAAGACAAGTCACTTTCAGTGGCAGCTGCTTGTAATTGGGGTAATGCGTTTGACATTGTTGTGATAGGTGGTGGCGCAGCAGGAATCGGAGTGACTGCTAGTCTCATGCACCGCAGGCCTGCTCTTCGCATTGCCATCATCGAACCCTGTGATAAACATTATTATCAGCCCGCCTGGACACTGGTTGGTGGTGGCGCTTATGACATGGCACAAACGGTGCGGAACATGGCAGATGTCATTCCACCGAATGCAGAATGGGTACAAACAGCAGCGATTGGATTTGAACCGGACAACAATCTAGTTAATCTGGCAGATGGCCGTTCAATTGGCTATAGGCAATTGATCGTTTGTCCAGGTATACGTTTGGCTTGGGAAAAAATCGATGGTTTACAAGAAACACTCGGCAAAAATGGCGTCACCTCCAACTATCATTTTGATTTGGCGCCTTATACTTGGTCACTGACGAAGAATCTCAAAAGCGGCAAGGCCTTGTTTACGCAGCCTTCCATGCCGATCAAATGTGCCGGTGCTCCTCAAAAAGCCATGTATCTATCTTCTGATTATTGGTTGCGCCATCATTTGCTGGACAATATCGAAGTCGAATTCAATACGGCCGGTGCAGTATTGTTTGGTGTAGCTGATTTTGTCCCGCCACTGATGGAGTATGTGAAACGTTATCATGCAAAACTGGCATTTAATTCCAATCTGGTAAAAGTTGATGGCACCAACAAAATAGCCGTCTTCGACATCAAGGATAGCGAAGGAAATGTTACACGCATGGAAAAGCCGTTTGATATGCTGCACGTGGTACCGCCTCAGGTTGCGCCAGACTTCATCACAAAAAGCTCTTTGGCCGATGCTGCCGGATTTTGTGAGGTCAATCCCAAAACGTTGCAGCACCCGCGTTACTCCAACATCTTTTCCTTAGGAGATGCCTGCTCTTCGCCTAATGCCAAAACAGCCGCCGCAGCCAGAAAGCAAATTGTCATAGTGGCAGAAAATCTCCTGGCAGCCAAAGAAGGGAGAGAATTTCCTAATATTTATGATGGTTATGGTGCTTGTCCTCTTACGGTAGGGGATGGCAAGGTGATATTAGCCGAATTTGGTTTTGGCGGTAAATTGCTGCCCACTTTTCCACTTAATCCGACCGTGGCAAGGCGATTTGCGTGGTTTCTAAAAGCCAGATTATTTCCTTGGTTATACTGGAACGGCATGTTGAAAGGCCGCGAATGGCTCACTCGTTCAACAGGTGTAAGTTAAGTAAAATGAGGTATGTTGTCAAAAATGGAGTCCATAGGTTTAAGCAGCGAGTAGATTTGCATAGTACTGCTGCGAAAATTGTGCAGGCGATAAATAACCTAATTTTTCTTGCTTGCGCTGTCGGTTATAGAATATTTCGATATATTCGGTAATCTCCTGAATGGCTTGTTGCCGTGTTTTGAATCTCCGATGATGCACCAGTTCGGTTTTAAGTATCCCCCAGAAGCTTTCCATCGGCGCATTATCATAGCAGTCGCCCTTGCGGCTCATGGAGGCGATCATGCCAAATTGTTGCAATAAATTCCGGTAATCGTGTGCACAGTATTGACTACCTTGATCTGAATGAGCAATGAGCCCCTTATCCGGATGTTTATTTGCAGTTGCGCGAAATAATGCCTGTATAACCAGGCTCTTTGTCATTTTCTCATTCATGGCATAGCCCACCAGTTCGCCATTAAATAGATCTTTTATTCCAGCCAAGTACAACCAGCCCTCATCTGTAGGAATATAAGTGATGTCACTGACCCACACTTTACCAGGTGCATTAACAGAAAATTCCCGTTTCAGAATATTGGGCGCAACCGGTAAATTATGTTTAGAATCGGTCGTCACCTTGAATTTTAGCTTTTGCTTACAACGCAAACCCAATTTCCTGCGCAATGTTCGAACACGGTATGGTGTGGCTTGTACTCCGTGATCCGCCAAATCATGATGCAAGCGCTTTGCACTGTAGGTCTCTCGTGTACGTTGGTGTGCGGCCAGTATTTCTATTTCCAGCCTTCTATTCTCCCGCTTACGTTTACAAAGCGGGCGCGTTCTTTGAGCATGAAAGCCGCTCTCGGAAACATTCAATACTCGACACATGAGCCCAATCGAATAGCTTCGTCGCATCGATTCAATCAAACCGTATCTCACCGCGACTCCTTGGCGAAATACGTCGCACACTTTTTTATAAAATCACGCTCCATCTTCACTTCTGCTAATTCACGTTTAACTCTGGATAGCTCTAACTCAAGTTCAGTCAGCGGCTTATGATGCTTGCCTACTGTAATGAGTTCTCCTCGTTTGTCAGCATAAACCCAATTCTTTAGTGTCCCCTGGGGTAACGACAGCCGTTTTGCTGCTTCAACCAGAGTCAATCCGCTTTCTTTGAAAAATTTAACTGATTCCTTCCGAAATTCCTGACTATATTGTGTGCGGGGTAATTCCATTTTCATCCTCCATTTCATGTCTTCATTTTATGAAACTTCGGACTCCTTGAAAATCAGCATACCTCAAAATGGAACCAGACTTAATCAGCATTCTACTGGGCTCATTCACAGGCATCGTTCTTGCACTAACAGGGGCTGGCGGTGCCATCATTGCGGTGCCGCTGCTCATGTTCAGCTTGCATCTTACGGTTGCAGAAGCTGCTCCCATTGGTTTACTTGCGGTCGGCTTGTCAGCTGCAATCGGGGCATTGTTGGCATTCAGGCAAAAAATTGTCAGATACCGGGCAGCTATGCTGATCGCAGCGACAGGTGCGCTGACTGCCCCCATAGGCATATGGGCTGCACAACAGTTGCCAAACGCACCGCTGACCTTGTTGTTTGCCTGTGTGTTAATTTATGTTGCTATTCGCATGTTTCACCAAAGCCTGGATGAAAATAACAAAGACGTGAGAATAATGGCTGATCCACCTTGCCGACTGGATGAAATCGGCGAACGTTTGGTTTGGAACATCCCTTGCTTTAGAGCATTAACATTGTCAGGCACGATGGCAGGTTTTCTGTCAGGCTTACTAGGCGTAGGTGGTGGATTTGTAATCGTTCCTACACTCAAGAAAGTCACTAATCTGAACATGCAATCCATATTGGCCACATCACTCACCATTATTGCATTGGTTTCTCTGACTGGTGTTGTTTCAGCAATACTGATTGGTGCTCTGATATGGTCGATTGCTTTTCCCTTTTGTGGTGGAACTATCGCAGGAATATTGGTTGGCAGATTATTCGCTCATCGTTTTGCAGGACATAGATTGCAGCAAAGTTTTGCCATTTTAGCAATTAGTGTTGCAATTGGCTTGATTGTCAAAGTGGTTTGGAATGCATTTTTTAGTTAGTAGTCTCATTTTTCCTTCTCTTTCCGCAAGGTGGACGATAAGCTGCGTTGTATTTGATGAACCAAAAGGAGGTTGCGCTATTTACACTTGTCAGATAGTTTAATTATAACAATATGTTTTGATGATAATTTGTTCTCAAACTGGAGGAAGTAAGTTTTATGATTTTGGTATTGAATACCGGCGCATATGAAAAAGTATAGCTAACAAGTTATGCTGAATTTATACGCAAAGATATTACACCCCCTTGTCACAATTATCAGTGCCTCACAACAATTACCTTGATCAATTCGTTTGGAAAGTTGTCGTTCGATTCAATATTTTTTTGGCCCAAATGTTGTGAGAAATGTCCCGTGGGTCACTGCCATTTTCCAGCAGTTTACTCATAATAAACTCCATCAAATACTGATAGAGGAGTATATAAGAATGCAATTTAAGCAAATCAGAAACGCAACAATTTAAATTAACTAAGCAATCAAGAAAGCGCTAATTGATCTTTGACTGACATAAAGAAGAGTTATGTGCTTAGCGGTGATTGGAAAGATTTTCGGGATCGTCACATTAAATTTGGGGCTATTATTTTAAGAGGGAGCAATTATGATGAAAAGTAAACTGATTACTGCAAAACTTGGCTGCACATCGCTTGTATTGCTGTTAGTGCATGGTGTTTCTTATGCAATGCCAGGTATGCATGGAGCCGGCCACGGGAGTGCCTCGGAGTTGCCACGCATCTCAAAAAGCATGGGTGAGCCGATCAATTCGCCTGGTTCAGAAATCGAGATTACCTATAGCGCAGACGGCAAAACTGCAATTTTTGTGTCGACCCGTGAAGGTAGCCTAGAATCATCCGGTAACCCGTACAACTTCGATATATGGATGTCTCACAATGTAGATGGTGTCTGGCAACCGCCTATTCACTTAGGATCTGATATTGATCCTGCTGTCGGGCCAAATATTAATACGGCAGCTTGGGAACTGGAACCGAGTTTTTCCGATGATGGAAATGTCATCTATTTTACAAGATATGAACCCGGTAATTTATTGTCGGGTGATTTATACGTCGTTCAGAAAGTAGATGGCGTATGGCAATCGGCCAGGAACTGGAATGATGTTCCGGAACTCCCCAGCATCAATACGCCGACCGGTGAGGAACACTGTCCGATTATTGCTTCTGACAGCCTGATTTATTTCAACTATAGCCAGCCAGGGGTAACACAAGAGAGTGATATCTGGAAAGTTGAGAAGAAAAATGGGATATGGCAAAAACCGGTAAGCCTGGGATCGAAAATTAACTCTCCGCAGCGTGATCACATGCACTGGACTGGGCTGTCAAAAGATGGAAAAAGTTTAGTCGTCACCAGTATGCGGACTGATCTGGGTTCCCGTGGTGGGCATGATATGTGGATTTCACATCAAAAAGCAAATGGTGAATGGCAAGAGCCGATCAATCTCGGTGATTCCATAAATACTGACGGTGAGGACATGTGTTGGACTTTTACCCCGGATGGCAAGAAATTCACTGGTAGTTGGGGGCCGCAAGGTACTTTCGACACGGATATCCGCTGGGTTTATAAGGATGACATTCCCTTGCTGAAAGATTTTGAGCCGATAGGTCCGCCACCCAACTTGTTAACAAGTAGCAAGGCAAAACCAGTTACAGGGAACAACGAACTATCAAAACAATAAATATAGATCAAACTGGATTAAACTCGAAACAAATACCATCATAGGCTTTCACTGAGTATCTCGCGCTTTAGTCCTGTCCGATCATCGAACTGGATGTGGCTCGAAAAGCAACGTGGAGAAAAGTGTCAGCCTGTTCTTTGATTGCTATAGTAGCAGAACCGGTTTCCCTGATGGTTCGATACATCAGCACAAATTCTCAGATCTGAATGCACAAAATGCTTGAAATCTAGAGCATCATGGAGTTTGATGAGTATTGAACATAAATTCAGAAATAAATGATGGTAACGCTCATATTGGTGAGATATAAGTAAATATATTGAGGATCTATGAGTCTATACCATCTCCGGGATTGACATTCTTCTCTGTCATCATCGTGCCTCTTTCGTTAGAATGAAGAAAGAATCTGGACATCGTAATCATTGGAAAAAGATAGTGGTTATCTTACTTGTCTTGGCTGGAAGTTTTCTCTTGTCGATTGTTGGTTTCTGGGTACTTTGGAGTGGCATATTCTGGAATTATCAGTTAGTTATGTTTTTCCTATTTCTTCTACTATCATTTTCTGTGTCGCACTGGAATAAAGGAGCGGTAGGAGGTTGCATTTTTATAGCATGTGGTGTCGCTCCACTTGGGACTTTGACTACTCAGTTTAGAGATAGTAGCGGTTCACAATTGATGCACAATTCTTGTTGTGCTTACCAAGCTTATCGGAATCATTGCTGGTTATTTTTAGCGAAAACATCACTTGATTCCCATTCAGAATCTTCTAAGGATATTGCTTCATTCTAGTAAGCTATGTATTGTCTTGAACTTAAAATTCCGCCGGCTATGTTGGTTCTTTTGTTTGCAGTAGTCATGTGGTTTGTTTCATCGATGAATCCATGGGCGGTGATTCAAATTCCGGGCAAGGAGTGGGTGGCAGGGGCATTATGGTTAATAGGTTTTGCATTGATCATTGTCGCTGCCGTTGAATTTATTTCAGCAAAAACAACAGCAAATCCATTGACTCCTGGATTAGCCACTTCTATAGTCACCACCGGTGTCTATAGATTGAGCCGAAATCCCATGTATGTCGGATTTTTGTTGATGCTTGCGGCATGGGGCGTATTTTTAGCAAATGTCTTGTCTGTTTTGTTGTTACCGCTGTTTGTTGTGTATTTAAATCGATTTCAGATTATTTCGGAAGAAAATGCCCTATTGGCTAAATTTGGCGATGACTATGCCAGATATTTGAGATCGGTTCGCCGGTGGGTATGATATTTCGTATGCTACTTTATAAAGGGAAGCCATCTCAGTAAGTTAGCACACTTTAGTATGTGCTTAACTTCCTAAGACCCAAAATAATTCATTCGATATGCTAGATATTAATTTTCGATTTTAAATAACATCTGCCCGCAATACTTAAAGTCTTTCCGTTTCAAACAATATGGCTTGCATCGGATAGCGCATTGGATTTGAACCATATTCTTTTTTAAATGCCTCTGCTAACACCTTAACTATATCCTCCGGATCAACACCGCCACGATCTCTTATTTCAAAAATAACTGGCGAAAACACTAATGCACGTGCAAAAGCAGTCACATCTAAAATGTCGTATGAATGGCGCTGAACTGAGATTTCTATATTATCAAAACCAACATTTATCAGTTTTTCTTTGATGGGATCGATTTGGTGACACGAAACTGGTTCAAATAAAAAGTGGGGAGGATCTGAAGGAAAAAATTGTTTGAATACCTCAAAGCTCAAGCTCGCGAATGGATTGTACTTTTCAGAATCCCAGACACGGAACAAGTAATTGCCTCCAGGCTTCAGCATTCGATACGTCTCACGAAATGCTAGTTCTTTATCGAAAAACATAATACCGAATTGGCAGACTACAGCATCGAACGCCTCGTCTTCGAATGGTAACGCGGTAGCGTCGGCATTTTGGAAGATGATCTGTTCATTGGAAAGAAATTTTGTGCGGGCTAGTTCCATCATGGAATCGCTAATGTCCACCGCAGTCAAGTGAGTCTCTTTAGGTAACATGTCACGTAAATGACGGGTGACAATACCTGTGCCAGCTGCAATTTCAAGCACGTCGCGTGGTGATTGCTCTGAAATACGTCGCGCAGTGTCTACACCATAATAATCGAAAAGTACCGGCCCCAAATCACGATCATAAGGAATAACGACTTCATCTACATACTCTGCCATGTATAGTTCTCCGCAGTAAAAATTAATAAAAAAATAACAAAGATTCTTAGGCTATCTCGGCGGATGGGGGTGTCCTAGATTTTGTGTAAACGGTGATTAATAATGCCGAGGCATTCTTTCGTTAAATTGAATGGTAAACCTGTTTAGTGCAGGTTTCCAATCTCTTAGTGGCATAGACCATTTTTTGGCGATATTGCTGAGAGCCAAATAGTACAATTTGATCACGGCTTCATCGTTGGGAAACGATCCCCGGCTTTTGCTGACTTTGCGTAGGCTCATATTGACTGACTCAATCGCATTGGTGGTATAAATGATGCGCCGTATCTCAGGCGGGTAGTCGAAAAACGGAATGATGCGCTGCCAATTATTGCGCCAAGACAGGGCAATCGGTGAATAAGCATTGTTCCACTTATCTTCGAAGTCTGCTAGCGCTTGCTCAGCCTCATCAATCGTGGCGGCGCTGTAGACCAAACGTAAATCAGCAGCGACTTCCTTGCGTTTATTCCAGCCGACGTAGTTGAGACTGTTACGTACCATGTGCACGATACAGAGTTGTACAATGGCATGTGGATAGACGGTTTCAATCGCTTCGGGAAAGCCCTTTAAGCCATCAACACAGGCGATAAAGATATCTTGCACGCCACGATTCTTGAGTTCAGTGACAACGCTGAGCCAGAACTTGGCACCCTCGGTCTGAGCAATCCATAAGCCCAGTACTTCTTTATGGCCCTCCATGTTAATGCCGATCGCCAGGTAAATCGCTTTGGCACGAACACTGCCAGCGTCACGGACTTTGGCATGGATACAATCGAGATAGATCACAGGATACACCGCATCGAGAGGCCGGGATTGCCACTGCTTTACTTCATCCATTATGCCATCAGTGACCGTGGAAATGAGCGTAGGCGATACTTCTGTGCCATACATTTCAGTGAGGTGCTGCTGGATTTCACGCACTGTCATGCCACGGGCATATAGCGAGAGGATCTTGTCATCAAATCCCGCCCAACGGGTCTGATGCTTGGAAATGATCAGAGGCTCGAAGCTGCCTTCACGGTCACGGGGGATCTCGATGGGCAACTCACCGAACTCACCTTTCAGGGTCTTGCGGCTTTTACCATTTCTGGTATTGCCAGTGGCATTGATTACCGTTTCGTGCTTATCGTGACCAAGATGCTCGGCCATTTCTGCTTGCAAGGCACGTTCAACCAACGCTTTGGTGAGTTGCTTGAGAAGGCCATGCTCACCGATTAAATCTTCCGGCTTTTTGTAATCAGCCAGCAGGCTATCAATTAGGCCGGTCGGCAGGGGTTTGGGTGTGGTCATTTTTACTCCAAAAATATATAAGCAGTTTCCTGCCAAATGACCATTTACACAAAATTATTTACACCCCCCGGCGGATGCTAAGCGTGGATATTTACCTTGAAAAGTTTTTCGCCATTCACTTGGAGTTACATTAAATCTATGTTTGAAATGTTGACGCAGGGAAACAGTAGAATGAAATCCTACTTGCTCTGCAATAGTATCTA
Organism: Nitrosomonas sp.; assembly: GCA_024281675.1. Taxonomy (GTDB): domain Bacteria; phylum Pseudomonadota; class Gammaproteobacteria; order Burkholderiales; family Nitrosomonadaceae; genus Nitrosomonas. The sequence goes on along the minus strand of JAMXAG010000016.1, from coordinate 40,483 downwards.
TTGCTAAAGAGGTAGATTCTAATAATTCCTGACTTCGCTGAAGGCGCTCTATTAATAGCCAATCTCCAACTGTCATTCCAGTTGCTTTGTAAAATTGTCGGGTGAAGGTACGTCGGCTCATCATGCAATATTGAGCAAGTTCATCCAACCCATGTATTTTATTTAAATTATTTCTTAAATAATCTAGAAGCTTGTTGATTCTGGCATCCTGTGTTGAAACAGGCACAGGACGTTCAATAAATTGTGCCTGACCACCTTCTCTATATGGAGGAATCACCATACGTCTAGCCAATTTATTAGCAATTGCACTGCCGTAACGCTGGCGAACTAGATATAAACAACAGTCGAGACCGGCTGCTGTCCCTGCCGAAGTAATCAAACGATCATCATCAACATATAGCGCATTACAGTCGAGTTCTACATCAGGAAAACGATTTATGAAATCCTGCTCAAACTCCCAATGCGTAGCCGCCTTATGGTTTTTCAGTAAACCTGCATACGCAAGCACATAAGTGCCCAAACACAGCCCTACAACTTGATTACCTCGAGCATGTGCCTCAACCATTGCATCCAGCATTACCTGGTTTGGCTTTTCAGCAGGATCTCGCCAAGAAGGAACAATAATAATGTCTGCTTTCGCCAATTCCTCCACACTAAGTGACGATTGAACACTCAGCCCCTCATTTGAACGTATCTGGCCCGATTCCTCTGCATAGATCTTCAGTTCAAATAATTTTTGATCGTGCAGGAGATCACCAAAAATAATACATGGTACCGATAAGTGAAAAGGGCTGAAATGATTAAAAGCAACAACCGCAACTAATGGGACTGTCATATTAAAACCTCGCAGGGTAAACTTTTTTACCGTTCAAATAGTATTTATGATGAAAGCTTGTAAATAATCAGACAATATATGAAGAAAATAATGCATCAGTAAGGTAGATGCATTATTTTGACCTCAGAACGTATATGATTCACCATCATGGGGTACTAATACTCGTTGCGTCATTTCCTTTGCTCTGAGAAATTCACCCAGCTCTTTTCTGGTTAAAGTGGCATGATTCACTGCTTCCATGTGGCTTGCAATAATAGTTGCTTCAGGAGCGGCTTTGTAGACCTCATAAATATCTTCCTTGCCCATAATAATAGATTCATTACCAATAACTTGTGCATCACAACTATTTAATACAACCACATCAGGATGATATTTGCTCAAGGTATTCTCGACTTCTTCACACCAGACCGTATCTCCAGCGATATAAAATGTTTTTTCGTCGGGATGTTTGAGAATGATACCGCTCACTTCTCCCAGCAATTCTTTCATATCCTCTACTACCTTCGGCCTTCCATGTTGTCCCAATGTTTTAATCAGCGTAATACCCTCATAATCATTGACTTCATTTAGTATCTGAACATTGTTAAATCCGGCAGATTTTACGGCTTTTGCATCTTTTTCATGTTGGGTAAAAATCAACATGTCTTTAGGAATTGCCTTTTTAGCCGCATCATCCCAATGATCTGGATGATCATGCGTTAAGATAACCGCATCCACATCAATTATTTCATTGATTGGCATAGGTAATTCTGACGTTGGGTTGCGAATATGTTCATTGATCGTCCCGCCAAACCCCGGCAAGGCTCCTTTTTCCGCTAACCAAGGATCAATTAATATTTTCTTACCACCATAATTAATTTTAAGTGTGGCATTTCTGATTTGAGTAAATTGCATTTTGTGGTGCTCCTCTAATGGTTTGTGTAGAAGACATTATGAGGAGGCTAATAAAAAATTATTAGTGGCCCTAGGGTCATTTATCAGAGCATTTGGGCCAAATAATATAAAACCGCTATTGGTTGCTTTAATCTTCAGATTTTATATACATCTAGGAGGGGAGAGGGTTAGCAGCCTGACAAGCTTCTATTTTGTTGCTAGTGATTCCAGAATAACCTATTAATCTGTTCAATATCTCATGTTTTTAATTTATCTGAAATTTATTAAAGTTATCTCCTACTCATGCAAGAGTGCATGAATGCTCTTCCCGCTAAGGCACATTTATCATTTTGTTCTAACTGATTAGAAGTGTCATATGTCACGCAGCCAATTAAGCTACAAATAATCATTGATATAATAACGAGAATTTTCATTTTTTCATCTTGTGATTCCCTGTGGTTTTGCCACGGGGATCTAATTAGGTTTTAGAATGTTGGGATGCGAGATGTCGTAGAAAAGGCGAGCCACTATGCGTGGTAGATACATTATCACATTGCATTTCCTGTGAAATACAGACGAGGGCTGTTAGACGAAGCGGTTGTAAGAATCATTATGATGACTACGAAAGAGATAGAAGAGCGCTACGACATTGAGTTTGAGCAGATAGGTTGCGCAAAGACCATGTCATATACTTTGTACAGCGCATCCGAAGATTGCACCGGGTCAGATTGTAAGGGTGTTCAAGAGCATTACAGCGCGAGAATTGTTTAAGAAGAGGCCGGAAGACCTGTGGAATGGAGAGTTTTGGACGGATGGCTATTATCGCAACTGTAGGGGGAAGAGCGGATTGGAATGTAGTTGAGCGGTATGTAAAGAACCAAGGTATGCCAAAAGAAGAACTGCGTCAGCTTGCGCTTTTCTAATACCCCGTGGTCTTGCCAGGGAGGTTGTTTATTTCTGAAAATCTGAAACAAGTTGATTATTTGCACTAACAAGCACCCAATCACGCCATGCGAAAAGGTAGAAGTGTCATACGCTCAGAAAAATAATAAGCTCTGCTGAAATGATTTTATGTTTGAACCTTATTTAAGACGATGGAATCTCCTTCCCGATGGCGACCCCATTGTCACGCGCGGCAGCTATTTATTGCCAGTGCGTATGGATGGGCACATAAATGGCAATCCTGCCATGCTGAAAATTGTCATGGATACCGAAGAAAAATTTGGCGGTTTAGTCATGCAATGGTGGAATGGCGATGGCGCAGCGCGAGTGTATGCTTACGAAGGTGATGCACTACTGATGGAACGGGCTCAAGGAGCTAATTCTCTCATGCAGATGGCATGCAATGGTCAAGATGATGAGGCTAGCCGCATTGCTTGCAATGTAATCGCCAAACTACACCAACCCCGATCTATGCCGCCGCCAGAGCTTATCCCATTAAATATTTGGTTTGAGGCGTTAGAGTCGGCTGCACAGCGCGAAGGGGGCGTGCTTCTTGAAAGTTTAGCTGCCGCCCGCGAGTTGTTGGCCTCACCGCACGACATTGTAGTGCTGCATGGTGACATACATCATGAAAACGTATTAGATTTTGGTTCGCGCGGTTGGCTTGCCATCGACCCGAAGCGCATAATCGGTGAGCGCGGCTATGATTATGCGAATCTTCTGTGCAATCCGGAATTACCATCGGTCACTGATCCCATCAGATTTATTCGCCAATCTTACGTGATTGCGCAAGCTGCTAATTTGGAACGACGGCGCTTATTGCAGTGGACATTGGCATATGCTGGCTTATCGGCTTCATGGTTTTTGGAAGATGATGATCGCCAAAACGCAGATTCGGATTTTTCCATTGCTGAACTAGCACTGCAAGCCCTGTCAACGGAAGCGAATAATCATGACGATCTCCATTGACGAACTGCGCATTGAACCCGTTACATACGATAACGCGACCGATGCCAAGGCAATCGATGGAACATTTATCATTAACGCCCGCTTGTTACTTTCGACTTCATCCGATGGCTTCCGTTACGAGATAATCTCCATAAGGTTGCTGTGTTTGGCATATTGAAACGCGGTGATAAGGTCTATACGAAGGTTGTTGGAGATACCAAGACAGAAACGTTGAGCCGCCCATTACTAGAAAAATAGCACCTGACAGCATAGTTTATACAGACTGTTACCGCAGTTATAATGCTCTCGACGTGAATCATTTTTACCATGAACGGATCAATCATTCCACGCTATTTGCTCAAGGTAAGAATCACATCAACGGCATTGAAAACTTTTGGAATCAGGCAAAATGCGTCTTAAGAAAATACAATGGTATTCCTAAAGGATCATTTCCTCTGTTTCTCAAAGAATGTGAATTTAGATTTAATTATGGAACACCTAAACAGCAACTATAAATACACAAACTTTGGACCCAGATTTAACCTGATCTACTACAGCCCCTATTATTTTAAATATGCGATGAGCTGGTATTTAGTGCTACTGTTCTTGCAATTGGTGTAGAACCGATTAAAACAAGATTCTTATAGAATTTTATTAAAATATTGCGTGGCTCTGGATTGTTGTATCGTTAAAGCAAGAAGCTATATGGGGCACGGATACTTGATCTTGTGCGGCATAACCTGCTCTAGTAATAGAAAGTGTGTTGTGCAACTGTAGTGCTTTTGTTTTCAGTGCGATTGCTAAATAAAAGCTCAACATCTATAAACTGGTGCGATTATGGTCAAGTGAATAGTGAACGCATGCATTTATTGTGGTACAAACCATCTTTGTCGTTGGATGCAGATGCGCTCGACTTGATGTATTCATAATCAGAGCGATCTTTTCTGAACACTAGTCGTGCATGGGTTGTGTTAAAAAAACTGGATACTTTATATAGTTACTGTTCAATGCATAGAAAATTGGTGAAATAGCGTGGCATCAGAACCTCTCAAAATTAGATCCCTTTCTGGCAGTTTATTGAGATACCCGGGTGGAAAAGGCCGACATGCTAAAATACTCGTGTCTATTTTTAAGCTGAACAAACTGCAACCGAAAACATTTATTGAACCATTCTGTGGTGGAGCTTCAATTTCTCTAAACCTACTGGAAGCTGATGCAGTTGAAACAATTAGTCTAAATGACTTAGATCCAATGATCGCATCTCTATGGAAAGCTGTTTTTTCTACCTCCGATAGCAAATGGCTTTGCGAGCAAGTAATGACCGCTCCTTTGACACTTGAATACTGGGATTATCAAAAATCAAAAACTCCTCAAACACTTAGAGAACAGGCATTCCAATGCCTCTATCTCAACAGAACCTCTTTTTCTGGTTTATTACATAAGCATGCAGGTCCTATTGGAGGAAGAAAACAGGATCGCTGGACAATTGGATGTAGATTCAATCGAGAAAAATTGGCTGCACGGATAGAAAAATTGTCTAGTTATGCAGATAGGGTAAATTTTATTGAAAATAAACCTTGGAGGAATTTTATCTGTCAAAGCATTACTTCCTCATGTTTTCTTTATTTTGACCCCCCCTACTACAACAAGGCGGATAGACTTTATAGATATGTATTTGATGAAAATGAACACGCTGCATTATATGAATATTTACATAATTTTTGCGATATTCCTTGGGTTTTATCGTATGATGATTCAAAAATTATTCGTGATATGTATCTGTCTGGAAAACAAGTTAACGGCTGCATAATTGATAGTACATACTCAACCCATCCAATTGGTGGGAATTCATTTATTGGAAGAGAGCTACTATTAACTAACCTGAAAACTTTGCCAAAGTTTGATACGAACTATTATCACAGTGGAATTTCAATAAGAGATTTTGATGCTAAGTCATCAAAATTTATGAATCAAACAAATAATTTCATTCCAGTGTAAATTATTAAGCTTAACTGACCATTTTTTATTAGTGAGTTCAAAAATGAAAAGTACAACAACTGATTTATGCAGGTTGTGCTCAATCGTAAAAAGCAGACATATAAACGGAATTGTCGATAAACCAATTCATGAAACGCCCAATTACATGGTAATTCCTTCAATTGGGGCTTTTATAGATGGATGGGTAATGATTGTTCCAAGAAAACATATATATGACATGTCAGAACTGTACGAAGATGATGAATTTGTAAGATTAGCACTAAAAATTTATAAATATATTGAAGAAAAATTTGGTCGGCCAGTAATGTTTGAGCATGGTGCATCATATAGCGGCTCTCCAACAGGATGCGGCGTTGATCATGCTCATTTTCATTTCGTCCCATTTGTTGAATCTCTATTAGAAGATTTAAAAGAGACTAGGTTACCGTGGCAAAAATGTATCGCAAGTGAAATTACCAATAAATCATGTGGCCGAGACTACCTTTTTTATAGTGAAACACCACCAACTCTTAGCAAAATTAATGGGTATTTGCACATAGTTGATAGACCAGTTTCTCAATTCTTTAGAAAAATATTGGCAAGGAAAACAGGAAATGAGCTTATTAGCGACTACAAGAATTTTCCCCTCCTTGAAAAAACCCAACGAACAGCACTAGAGCTGCAAGGCCTAAGCTAGTTTCTGGAATAAATCCGATGAGTAACAATAGCCATGAAGCACATGATCCCAATGCGAGCACGGCTGAGCCCACTGATGGAAGGCAACAATATGAATGGCAAAGCAAATATCCTAAAGATGCGATGCAAATTATAAGGTTCGAGTCTATCTATCTATTTATTCTGCTTCTTATGTCACTTCTCGGAATACTTTTAACGTGGAATAGATATCTCGAAAACTTTCTTTTTAATCCAGAAATATTAGATCCAAAAATTTTTCGTATTTACAGCTACTATTGTTTTGCGGGACTATTAGGGGGAACAACCTTTTCGATAAAGTACATGTACCGGGTAGTTGCGCGTGGATATTGGCACCTGGACAGACAAATTTGGAGATTGTTATCACCTTTTATGTCTATAAGCATATCTTTTGCTGTCGGTACATTAATTAGCGCAAGTTATATTGGGTCAGATACCATTAAATTTAGTCATTCAGCAGCATCGGCTATAGGCATTGGATTCTTAGTTGGTTATTTTGCTGACCAAGCAATCGGAAAAATGTATGAAATTGCAATGGTTCTTTTTGGTCCTACAAGCTTACATCATAAAAAATAAAGTACATAAAAGTGATGTCAAAAAATATTATTAATGGATTAACTCCTATCAATAATATTCTATTGGTACATAAAGATGAAATTATTGAATTATTACCCGATCAAGTTTCAACTGAATTAGTAGGTGAAAAAGCTTTCGGTCTTGCTTGTATTCCATCTTTATGGACACTCCCATTTTTTGTAGTCTCTGGAGAGCTTGTAGCATCTGCAAGCAAGATGGATCACTCACAACTTCATTTGCTAATTGCAGAATGGTTTCTCGAACTAACTTTTGCACTTAAAAAGACTGGATTAGATAATGAAACGCATCTAACTTTGAGATCTTCCGGGATAAACGAATCTATCCAGAATCGAGGAAAATTCCATACAAAAATAGCAAGATCCAATAAACTAGCTGATGACCTAATAAGTTGGCTAGTACAGATCATCTCAGATGAAACGCTAAGAAACGAACAAATAAATCTTATTATTCAGAAATACTCGTTGGTTTCTGCCAAAGGTCATCTATCAAATGAACGAAGATGCTCCAAAGAATCAAGAGATTGGTTAGGTGAAATAGAAAATGAAAAAGAGCCATTTCAAATTAATTTGCGCAATTGGCGAAGTAAAGAAAATAATTTTGAGTCTGCGCTAAAACCCCTAGATTGTAATATCAAAATATCTCTACAAAATGTTTTAAAGAAAGCAGCATCATGGGGAACTGCACATCAATGTCGATTGCATTTTGAATGGGTATGGGATGGCAAAATCATATATTTGGTTCAGGCTGATGTTGAAAGTTTATTAGGAAATTTTGATCCTGTAAAACACTGTAAAAAAAATAATCAATCACATTTTTCCTTCGTGCCCAAAATACTTTCTAAAATATCGAAAGAACATGGTAGGAAGTATCATAAGATTAACAATGTTTTTACTTATATGGAACTTGATCTTCCGATAACCAGTTTATATGTTCTAGATAATCAGGGAGTAATAAAAGAAATTTCTAATGGAAATTTCCAAGAAGAGTTATTACACGATATTGGTGAATTGGTAAGATCCTCATTGGTTATAAGAACCGATATTGTTAGTGATGAACTATCAAATAAACAGCTTCTTCCTCGCACACATGAAGTCAGAAATATTGAAGATGCAAAAGAATGGTTAATAAGTAAATCTAAAATTCTTTTGAGTCAAGTTTCAGGGCCTATAGAATTAGCTTTCATTTTTCATAACTTTATTCCTGCTGAAGCATCAGCTTTTGCTTTCTCTGCACCAGGGGAAAGGAAAGTCCAAATTGAAGCTTTATGGGGTATTCCCGAAGGATTGTATTACAACTCACATGATAATTATATTGTTGACACACTATATTCAGATATCGATAAGGCTAGTACATCAATCGACAATTACGTTCTCACAGAGAAGAAGAACTTTAAACGTAATTGTGTTGCCCCAAATGAAAATGGTACATGGATAAATCAAGCAATTTCCAAACCGTATGATTGGAAAAGCAGCATTAGATATAAAAAATGGATCCGAAAAATAGCTTGTGATTCTAGACTGATATCGACTCAAGAAGATAAGCCACTAAGCATCATGTGGTTTGTTGGTGTCCCAAAGGAATTTTCTACAGCTTCGGTTTTACCTTGGTATCATGAAGAATATGACTTAAAAAAAATACAAAGAAGTCATGGTCATAGAAATAAAACGCATTTTGATAAAATATTTGAAATTAAAAATTTTGAAGATATTGCAAAACTAGAAGCACTTGTAGATTCGAATGACAAGAGTATTAGAAGAGTGCTTGTAAAACCTCAAGATGAAATATTGTTACGTGATAGAAATGCATTACAAAAAATTGGTGGGCTAGTTAAAAAAATTGATGCTGTTATTTTTCTAGAAGGGGCTACTCTTTCTCATGCTTATTATCAACTTCTTCAAACGGGCGCAAATGTAGAAGCAGGTACTACATTTAAAGGTGATAATGAGCAGCAGGTATTTAATAAGTTAGTTAGAGACAAGATCCCTCAAAAAATTGAATCGGGTGGAGAACTTGTAAAAGCTGAACGTTTAATAGGTGATGACCTATTAAGAGCTTTATGTGAAAAACTGGTAGAAGAATCTCTTGAAGTTTTAGATGCGAAAGATCATGACTCAATAATCGAAGAATTATCAGATGTCCAAGAAGTTATAGATGGGATATTAAATAGTTTAAAAGCAGACATGTCCGAAGTCACAAAAGCAAAGGAAAGAAAACTAAATAAAGTTGGTGGATTTAAGGATGGTGTTGTTCTCGTAAAAACCACAAATCCATTGCCTTCTACAAAATACAATTTAGATTCTTCTCAAAATTCACTGCCTCTAAACGAATTTCAGAGTGTCTCTAATTATGCACCTTATCGTCGTTCCGAAACTAGAATAAATAAATGGACTGATAAAAGAGAACATGCGGCAACTAAGGAAATTTTATTAAAAGTTACAGCACCAATTGTACTTGACTCATGGAAGAGCGAAACACCGCAATTTTTTATTGGAGATAAAACCATAAGTGCGGAAATCACCACAATTAGAAAAAAAGGGGATCTAGAAATATCACTTTCAGTTTTTGCACAGCAAACACAACTAAAGCTTTTCTAATTGAATTCAATACCGCCACAAATAGTCATCCAGTCCGCTACCTATTGCGTCCTTTGCCCCTTAACTTGGTTAATCCGCCATCTTCCTTCACAAAGGATCTGGGCTTTCTAAGAATGGCGCTTATTTCACCGGGCATTGACGCAAATAATCCTTCTTCCCGCAATGAACGATAATCAGAGCCCTCTACGGTTAGCACATCTTTTAAGATGCCAGCTTCACAGGCTTTGGATAATACCGGGTGTCTGTAATCATTGGTGTTCGTGATGGCAAATACCGTATTGACGCCAGAATTGCGTGCAAAATTTTGTAGTCGTGCCAGAAGCAGATTTTGAGGACGCTCCAATACAGACAGGGGTAACTCACTTAACGACAATACAAAACCTGTTGCACTAAGCCCTATGAAGTTAAAAAACTGATCTCGCTTTTTTAAAGCATGACCTATCTTTGCCAGATCCTCCGGTGAGGCTATTTTCTCCAAAAGCAGCTCATGACTTTTATAATGATTATTCTGATAACCTCCTGCCTGATCACCCATCCAAGCCACAAAATCGACATGACCGTCTTTATCAATGACACTGTATTGACTGGTATTGATTACCACATGGCCTTTGAAACTCGGAACAGTTGATGCCAGTATCTCTGTGAGTCTGACATCCTGACTCGATGGCGTAGCACTACCCGATGGATGATTATGCAATAACCAGTAACCATCTGCTTTAACATGTCGTCTAGTCTTTCCTACTAAAACACCCAGATCATGTTTGGCATGCCCAATCTTTTCCAAATAGACTGCACCCGGCAATCTGGAACTCACAGCCGTATGATGAATGATGCGATTCATACGGGTATAGAAGATTCTCAGTGTCTCATAACGCGGATCGCGTAATATTTGCGTCATTATTGCCAGATCATGGCCTGACTTGATGCGCTGATTCAGGAAAGTGGTTCCTCCTTTTTCTTTGAAGTCTTTTGGGAAATCACAACCCAATAAGGTGCCACCTGCCCATCGAGCATGAGCTTCAAGCAGTTCTGTATAGGCACCTCTTCCTGCTTTCTTTTGCTTGTCTGTAGTACCGGGACGAGTCTCAATTTTTTCATAAAGATCACCTTCATCAGAATCGAATGGGTTTCCTGGAATCTTCAGCATATTATCGCGCATCTTATGGTCTCCTTAAAAGATTACCTGGTCAATGCACGTTTTTGCTTGATTTCCTGCTGCTTAGGTTCAATAGGGACTTGTAACTTCAATAAGCTGTCCTGCTTAGCCTGCTGAGATATTTTTTCAACAACCGATCCAACTTGTCGTTTGACTGCCTCAATACCCAACGCGCTTTTATTGGCGAGATCATTAAAATCATTTAATTTCCTTGAGTTCCGTTCACCCGGCGCAAAAATCGGAAATACCACAGCCCCATTTACCAATGTCGCTGCTTCCAACGCTTTTTCCTTGCCGGGATTTTTGCCAAGGGTGGATTCCAGATGATAATCATCGTCGCCTGCGATAACGATTGGCTTGTGCGGGTATTTATGATGTAAATCCTGCGCAACTTTGGGCAAGTTACCTGAATCAAATGCAGCTATGACAGGATAATTCAGCCCCTGAGATAATGTATCTGCGGTGGCATAACCTTCAGCAATTACAATGGCAGGTAATTTGTTAATTGCTGCATCCAATCCCTGACCTGCATTACCCGCCACATGAAAGTTATTCTCTTTCTTGCTACCCGCTGCAAAAAGCTTTGCACCACTGGGTTGTATCGTTTGCGCACTCCAGATCTGACCATGAATATCTTGTACAGCCAGCAATAAATCACCGGCAGTCAGTACAATACTGTCTGGATTTTCCTCACGTAGTAGCCTGACTTCCTGCCAGTTCTGACCAATTTTGATGATTGAATCGGTTGGCAAATCATGCACATTCTGCGGCACGATTCTTAAATCGCCTGGCCGGGCATGCTTCTCTTTCAGATAAGGATGTTCGGAATCGGCAGCAGGTGCGATAGTCAGCAATTGCTGAATTGCATCAGCAACTTTAATTTGCTGTGCATGTTGTTCGGCTTTTCTGTTCTGCTGCTTGATAGCAGCTTGGGCGATCAGCTCGGCTTTCTGCTCATCCGTTAACGAATACCCCTTAGCCTTCCAGCGAATTTCAATACCGGTTCGATTGTTCTTGAAATATCCGGCAGGATGACCATCCAGATGCGCCACATAAAAACCTGATTTCTCACCCGACTTATCACCCTCAACTTTAATTCTGTGTTTGCTGCCATCCATCACCGGATGATTGCCATCAACTCGGCAACCTTGAGCGCGCAGCAATTCAGCAAATTCCACGTGAGGATCGATAGCCGGTTCCTGCTGTCTGGAAACATTCTCCGGCAGCCAGCGTTGCAATGTCTGAATATCTGCTTCTGGCCCTACATACCAGGCACGGGCTTTTTTGTCCCAACGAGCCCCAGCGGCTTTTGCTAAATCCTTATCACGATAAGGAACAATCAAATATTGACGAGCATTGCCATCGTTTTGTTCGGTCTTGGCTCCTGATATCGATACTCCAGTGCTAATTGGATCATTTCGAATGCGATTTTCATGGATGTTGACAAGCTTAGCGGCCTTTTCATGTTCATTCTTTTCGGCAGCAACATCAATGAGTGCGAGCAGATTGGTTAAATCTTGCGCTTCCTGTTTGGACTCACAGTCTCTAACCCATTGAAAGGTCTGATCATCACGCTGCATAGTCACGCCCCAAAATTGTGGCTCCATGTTTATTGAATCAGCGGATACTATAGACTCAATACCATTTTCATCGGTTTGAATCACGTTGCCCTGAATCTGCAATTGTCCATTCCAGTCAGCCGGAATTCCAAAGCCCAGTTTTTCTTCTGACACTTCTTCAAACTCCAGATTATCAATGCCGCCGCCCCTCGAAAACTTGAGTGCATCAGCAACCAAAATGATGGCATCCTGATCTTTTTTTGCCATGGCTTGTGTCAGATCATTAAACCGTTGGATATTGCTGGTAACGATAGTTGCCAGATCAGGCGAGAGATTCTGCAAATAAGTGGCGGTGTTTTGCTTGATTTGATCCATTTTGATTGCCTCCTCTACATCAACTTTCTTTGCAATTTCCTGTTGTTGTGACAATGCCAGTACATAATCCTGGATTTTTTCAGCATCAGTGGCAGCACGAAATATTTCTGTCGGATCTTCCTGTAGCGCTTTGATCCATGAACTCACATAAGCCACATGCTGCCCGGGATCATGACCGATACCCAATTCACCGCTAAGCAGCATGCTGGCAATTTCAGCGCGCAATTCTTCTTTGGCATAGTCTTCGCTTCCAAATGGATGCGATAGATCACGACTTAAGCGCAATTCATGACCTGTCCAGTGGCCCAGTTCATGCAGTGCGGTTGCGTAGTAACGATCGGGGGTCGGAAACTGGTGCTTATGGGGCAAGTGGATACTATCGGTTGATGGTCGGTAAAATGCGCGATCAGCCTCGCCATGATGGATTACGGCATTGGATGCTTGTAATATGTGCTCAGCACGCTCCAGTGGATCCCAGTCAGGGGCTTTAATACTGAGTTCTGGCAGATTATCCATCTGCTGCGCATTAAATACGGCGGCATAAAACACCCTGGGACGCTCCAATCTCACCTGTTCTTTAATAGCATTACCTTCACTATTTAGTACAGGATTATTGTTGTCATCGATTTTGATGCGTTCATCGGTGAATTTCCAGTATTGCACGAGCGTGCTTTTTTCACCTTTGCGCACTTGTGCGCCAAGACTTATCGCTTGCTTGTACGTCAACCAACGCGGATCCGTATACGCACGGCTCATCAGGTTCAAGCTATTAATGCCACGGTAACGTTTACCGGATGTGGGATTCATGGGTAATATGGTAAGCAGATCACCGGGTTTCCACGGCTTTTGCCAGGGCGCAACACCTTTTTTGAGTTGCTCAATCAGATTCTCGGCGACTTGTTCATGAAAAGCCTTCTTAGCCTCTTTCATCTTGAACCTCCGCTGTATGATCAATTGTGCTATCCAGCGCATCTTCCTCACTCAAAGCATCTTCTTTGAATGCGCCCAGCCTTTCCGCCTCCAAGGGATCAAATTCAGCCTGGAAGCCCGGTATCTCAGCATCGAGTAGCTTTTCCTGAATGATTTCTGTTATGTCAGGATTATTGGTTTCAGCATCAATCGGTGGTCTATGCATGGTTTTGCCTCCTTTTAATTAATGACTCCAGGTAAAAACCGGACGTACAACCTGTTGAATCTGATCACGCACAATCAATCCGAAATAGCGCGCATCAAAGGATTGTGGGTTTAAATCGGATAGCAGCAGGTACTCAGAATCTTCCAGCACAGCTTCCAGCCGGTATTGCGGCAATGGATGACCATCAGCATCGGTTGTTAACTGGGCGCTGTTGGGTAAATGTTTGCCATTCACAAAAATGCCAGCCTGATCGATGGAAACCGTATCTCCGGATTGTGCAAAGACACGTTTCAGCATCAAGCCATAACCGCTAGGGCAATCCCCTTGATTGATGTAGGATCTATCCCTGGCCATATCAAAAACCGCATTCTGTGGTGGGCAGAAGGCGACATAAGCACCGCTTGCAATCGGTTCATCAACCACTTTGTAAAAACCCACTGGCAAGCTTGGTGTGGTATTGATATAAATACCGCTAATACGCAAACCAATACTCAGCACAAATAGGCTAACGCTCACTGCCAGAACAGAAATACCCAGGATTTTGATGGGTTTTTTCATGAAAATGACTCAATAGAGTTCGAGGTATCTTACAGTCCGGTTAATTTATCGCTAAAGCTCGGGGGATTCACTTGTGCCCGTGCCGTAAAGGTTTCATCCTGAAAGTACAAAGGCTGTGTGCCATAGATTGCGGGGAAACCGGCCACATAAATAATCATGTCGCCTGGTTTGGTGATCTTGCCGTCAGCATCTTTCATCGGGCCGGGTAGCCGCATACACTCATCCGGCGTTAATAACGCGCGTTGCGTCTCCTGCAGGGTACGGGTGACATGCCCATGCATCATTGATGACCTGCGGCCACTGGTGGTAATCTGTTCTTTGATGACCGTGGTTTGCCCAGTCAGTTTGGATAAGTGTTCCGCTGTTTCAATCCGGTTGGGTGCAAATGCGGTCTGAATGTGACAGTTGGAAGTGATCGCCTCATCGTGCCCGTAGCCGGTCTCGCGACTTTTGAGTTGATTTAAGTCCTGACAGATCAAATAGGCTTTCATGCCGTAGCCTGCGATAAATGCGAGGGATTCCTGGAAGATTTCAAGCTTGCCTAAGCTTGGGAATTCATCGAGCATTAATAGCAGTTTGTGTTTGTAATGCACAGCTGGTTGACCGTCTTTAAACGTGATTCTATCGGCCAGCTTTCTGATGATCATATTGATCAGAATGCGCATTAAAGGACGCAAGCGCGATTTGTCATTGGGGTGTGACACAATGTATAAGCTGACGGGATGCTCATGGTGCATGAGGTCGCGGATTGTGAAATCCGATGTGCTGATATTGTTGGCCACGATCGGATCGCGGTACAAAGACAAATACGATTTGGCTGTCGACAACACGGAACCCGCTTCTTCTTCAGGGCGATCCAGCATGTCGCGCGCACTGGCTGCAATAACCGAGTGACTTTTGCCGTCCAGATAATCTTGCATGGCCATTTCCATCCACAATTCCCTGATATCGCGATCAGGATCAGAGAGCATTGCATCGACAGTCGAGAATGTGGCAGGGATTCCTTCTCGCTCTGATTTATACAAAGCATGCAAAATGACACCTACCAGCAATGCCTGGCTGGTCTTCTGCCAGTGGGTTTGTAATCCTTTACCATCCGGATCAACAATTAAGGTAGTCAGGTTTTGAACGTCGGCCACTTCCATCCCGCTGCCAATCTGGATTTCATCCAGCGGATTCCAGTGCGCACTACTGGTTGATGCCGGATCAAAACGTAGTACCTTGTTCTTGGCATAATGCTTTCTCCAACCGGCGGTCAATGCCCATAACTCACCTTTGAGGTCAGTAATGACTGCACTCTGAGTCCAGGAAAGCAGAGTCGGTATGACGAGACTGACACCCTTGCCAGAGCGGGTTGGGGCATAACACAATACATGTTCCGGGCCACTGTGTTTCAGATAGTGGGTTTTGCCGGAATTATCCCGCCAGCCGCCGACATAAACGGCGTCGCTCTGGTTATTTTTGCTATTCTTGCTGATTGACAGTAGTCCTGCGGCCTTAATATCTTTTTTATCTGCCCATCTGGCTGAACCATGCAATCCCTGATTGGTCCGGGATGAATTGGCCAGCACCATTTTAATGACCAGCACCAATATCAAACCGATACTGGAGAATAACATCCCGAAACCTGCCGCCAGATCGAAGATGCCCGAATACTCGCCATACCATTTATTTGCCCATAGCAGAATTGCCCAGGGTTCATAGATGCAAAAAAAGTGCGCGCCTAATTGTTCTTGATAATTGAATTTATAGGCAAAATACTGGGTGGCGACTTGGAATCCGCCAACAAGACACACAACGGACAATAGCCGAACGATAAATGTATCTTTTGTAATATTTCTGCTGTCTTTAGAATCAAAATTGGCTTTATTCATCAAAGACTCCTTCGAGTGGTTTAGGTAACGGATCGTTTTTGACCTGCCGATTGCGCTTTATTGACCCTGTGCTGTTTCATTAATCGCTGACGGTATTGTTCCAGTGCCTTATCATCAAAAGTCACGTGCATTTGGTTTTGTACTGCGACCTGTGCTATCTCAAGACGAAACGATTCAGTTCCATTGATCGCCAGGTGGCAGCCGTACTTCTTCATGGCCACTTGCAAAATATCTCTCAAGGCTTTCTGCGATGTATCCGGCAGAACGATGAGCCGTTTGCCGTCATCGCGGATGGTGGTTGATCCTGCTTTATAAGTGACTGTACCGATTTTGGTAATCGATTCATCAAAACTATCCTTGAAGTCCCGGTCGGTGCTGAAACAATCATGGCTTTGCTTGGCCGATATTTGGTTGCCTTTAAATTGACCGGTTCTTCTGGATCGCAAAACACCTAATGCTTCAGCATTACCATTTTTGGCCTCAAATGCTAGCCAATCCAACCACCCCATTCTGGAATGACGGGTTTTAGAGTGCTGGTAGGCTTTCTGGTAATCATTTTTAATGACTGCTATCGTTGTTTTGAACTGCTGATGTGCGGTTGCGTATAGCGCTTTCTTTGCCAATCTCCCGGCTTTGATGTTTTTAATGAGGTTGCGCTTGAGTTTTGCTTCCTGTTTGGCGCGTTTTATTAATCGATCTCTGTTTTGGCGCAACATAACCCACTGGCTTGAACGATGTCTGACGCTATTCGCTTGCTCTTGCTGGTATCTTGAATAGAGCTTTGAAGTATCCATTTGATTTTGTAGCGGTCTTGGCTGGTATTGTTTGGTGTCTGGACTTGAAGATTGAACAGAATGCTCACCAGATACAAAAGCGCCCAGTCTTTGGGTCAAATTGCCTTTGGAGAGAGAACGGTCAACCGAACTGGCTTTAACAGCCACACCATTGTTGGCAACCAATACAAACCCGTTGCCACGTTCCTTGATTTCAAGGCCATGTCTAGCTAGAACCTGATGCAAATCCTGCCAGTTGTCCGACTGCTTCAATTCATTCAAGCACTCACGCCTGATCCAGCCCAATAAACTCTCCACGCCTGTTCTGGTTTCAATTTCCTGCGCTACTCTTGACGCTTTATCGCTTTGGGTTTCATGATTAATCTGTGTTAAACCATATTCCTGTTCGATTTGCTCACAAAGCTTGGCTACTTTCTTGTAATCATAGTAAGGGTTATGGATTGTGAGGTTTTTGGGGTGAATCTTGTTGATCGCAATATGCACGTGCAGGTTATTGGTGTCATCGTGAACTACGCTGATGCGTTGATGGCCACCAAAACCCAGAGCCTCGCAAAATCGCTCTTCAATGGCATTCAGGTCAGAAAAGGATAAACGTTCCCCTTCAGGGAAGCTCAGTACCAAATGACAGGTTTTGTCTGATTTGGCACGCTTATTCATTTCCTGCGTGTTCTGAATTTCAAGTAAGGCAGCCGTTAGATCGTCTGAATAACAGTTCGAAACCTTGATCTGACTGACACGCTCACTCTTGTCTTGAGGATCAGTTAAGTACCGTATCAGCGCAGAGAAGTTACTTTTGCGCACTGATTTGATGGGTATGATTTTAGCGATCATCGTATTTAAGCTGCTTAAGTAATAAATGACTATTCCGAAAGTTATTTTTTAAGCTTCATAATGACGCCCAGCATCGTGCTCTGGGTACTCCGGATACTGTCCAAGGTTAAATGCAATTGTGACTTGCCAATCAATTTTGTACGCTTGTCGTTGGTGAGCCAAAGTTTGATCAACCCACCCAATCTGCCAAGATCCGCGTTGATTCTTAACAAAGCATCCACTTTCCGGTTATCTATAACACTGGGGACTTGATAACCTAGGCCCAGATTGCGCAGGTACTCGGCAACGGTTAATCCGGCATCCGTTGCTTTGCTCTTTATCTCAGCTTCCTCGATTGGCAAAACAGGCACCCTGAGCTTCTTATCTCTTCTTTCTTTCCCGATTGTCTTTGGGTTCTTTTGGTCAATCATTTCAGTTTTCCTCGAAGAGCAAGATCAACGTTGAGCACGGAGTGCGAATAAGTTGGGGTGGAGATGGCCATCTCCACATATCTTGCCCGGTTCTGTGAGTTTCAAGAAATATACTAACACTATAATCGATGTTTGCAAATAGATTATTTTCGTTATATCATAATTTCAAGCAATACAAAAACACTTGAAAGAAGCTTTAATCAACTAAATAACAGTCACTTGGAAACAGAAAGAAAGGATAAGCAATTAAAGGAAATTGAAAGCAGCAAAAAGAAACAGAAAGGAAAGCAAAAGTAATTCAAGAACTGTTTGTACGCCAAGATAAATATTTTTGTGGAAATTGTGTGATGACTAAATCCTTATCAGATCGAATCGCACTTTATGCGGATAAAAATAAAAGTACCGGTAAGCAATTTTTACCGGCGTTCATCGCGTTGAAACCCGATATCGAGCAGGCATTAAAGGATGGCTGGACGATTCGCCAGATCTGGAACATTTTGCATCAGGAAGAAAAAATCAAATGTTCTTATCAATGGTTCAGGACTTTGGTCAATCGACATATTGGCGAAAACAAAAAGCAGCATCCGCGCATTGATCAAGGAAAGTCAGCTGGGAATGGTCATGAAGGATTTCGTTTTAATTCTGCAACTGAAAAAGAGGAGTTGGTCTGATGGCTAAAATACATATGATTCTGCAAGGGAAGGGCGGAGTAGGCAAATCGTTCATATCATCCACGCTAGCACAACATAAGTTTGCCAAAGGCGGAAATCCATTATGCATTGATACAGATCCGGTGAATGCCACTTTTTATGGATTTAAAAAACTCAATGTTAAGCAGATTAATGTGATGAACAATGATGAGATTGATCCGAGAAAGTTTGATGATTTAATTGAACTCATCGCCAAAGCTGAAAATGACGTCATTATTGACAATGGTGCCAGCACCTTTGTACCGATGTCGCATTACCTCATCAGCAATCAGATACCAGCCTTGCTCCTGGATATGGGGCATGAGTTGGTTGTGCATACCGTGATTACGGGAAGTCAGGCTTTGCTGGACACACTCAATGGTTTTGTACACCTGATTAAACAGTTTCCGAAAGAAGCATTATTTGTCGTCTGGTTAAATCCCTATTGGGGAGAAATCAGCATGAATGGCAAACAGTTTGAAGAAATGAAAGCTTATGTGGATAACAAAGCTCGAGTATCGGCGATTATTAGAATTCCACACTATAAGCCCGAGACTTTTGGTAAAGATTTGAGCGAAATTCTGCAATCGAAATTTACCTTTGATGAAGCGCTTAAAAATAGCACATTACCGGTGATGGTGCGTCAACGGTTAACAATTATCCGCAGACAGCTCTTCACCAATATTGAGAATGTGGCGGCAGTTCTAACATGAGTGCCGACAAATTAGATGCGCTCATTGAAAGAATAGCATCAGAGCACGGCATTGTACTGTCACAGGATGATCCGGTGTTGATGATGCATACGCTCAACGAAGTATTGCTGGAACAAAATGAAAAAGCCCATGCTGAGCTGCTAAGCAATTACCAGGCGATATTGGAAGAGAACTTTAATCGGTGGTGTGAATATTCGACCAAGAAATCCAATTCTCTTCTGAATTCATCCTTGAATAACGCGCATATAACTAGAGATCAATTCCTTGAAAGTTGTATTCAGATGATTGATGAGAGGATTAAAAGCGAGGTGGATCAGGAGATTTATGAGCTGGTCAAAGTATCCAGGCAAGCTGCCATCTTCAATTTACTAGCTTCTTTCATGATCCTGGTTTCAGTTGTAATTGCCTTTCTTCAGTTGTTATAGCAAATCTTTTTTATCAATAAAGTGGGATGGCGCATGAGGACATTAAATTTAAGTGAAGCTGCCCAATTCTTGAAGTTGCACCCTGAAGAAGTGCGCCGTCGCGCTAAAGCGGGAATTATTCCGGGGGCAAAATTAGGTAAACGGTGGGCATTTATTGAAGATGATCTTGCTGACCACATTCGCTCGTTATATGCTTGCACTCGGCAAGCGTTGCAAGTGGGACATGAGGAGAAACAATTATGTCACTCTGTAAACGTGGTAAGACGTGGTGGATTAGTTTCACCACACCAAGCGGCGAGCGAGTTAGATGCTCTGCTGCAACTGAAGATAAAACCCAGGCGCAAGAATTCCACGACAAGTTGAAAGCGGAGTCCTGGCGCGTTGCAAGACTGGGGGATAAGCCAAGGCGAACTTGGGATGAGGCGGCTTATAAATGGCTGATGGAGACGCAACATAAAAAGTCACATCATGAAGATGTGGCTAAAATAAACTGGATCCAACAGTTCTTCAGAGGCAAGTATCTGGATGAGTTGACTCGTGATGTAATCGCAAACATTGGTGAGCTAAAGCTTCAGCAATCAAGTCCAGCAACAGCTAATCGCTTATTGGCGCTAATTCGTGCGATCTTGCGGCGATCTGCTTTAGATTGGGAATGGATTGATAAGCCCCCTGTTATCAAGCTGTATCGTGAAGCAAAGCGCCGAGTACGTTATTTAAGTGCAGAGCAAGCAAATTTGCTTATCCAGGAATTGCCGGAACATTTGGCGGATATTGTAAGGTTTTCATTAGCTACAGGGTTGAGACGGTCGAATGTCACGAAACTGGAATGGTCGCAAGTGGATATGCAACGAAATGTTGCATGGATTCACGGTGATCAGGCTAAAGCTGGAAAGCCGATTCATGTAACGCTCAATGCGACGGCTATAGCAGTATTAACCAAACAGATCGGCAAGAATCCCAAGTCAGTATTTAGTTACAAGGGCAGACCAATCATCCAAGTTAATACAAAAGCTTGGTATAAAGCGTTAAAACGTGCCGGTATTGAAGATTTTCGCTGGCATGATTTGCGCCATACTTGGGCAAGTTGGTTAACTCAGAATGGTGTGCCATTAAATGTCATTCAGGAGATGGGCGCATGGGAATCTGCTGAGATGGTAAGACGTTATGCGCATCTAGCTCCAGAGCAATTTGCTCAACATGCCAGAATCGTGGATAACGTACTTAATGGCACAAATTTGACACAATCGAAGTAAAAGCGGTTCGGTTATGTTTCTAAGTCTTTGTTTTATGGTGCTGTTGAGAGGAGTCGAACCTCCGACCTACTGATTACGAATCAGTTGCTCTACCAACTGAGCTACAACAGCCAGGATGAAAATAAGCGCGATATTATAGTGGTTCGTGATATTGCCGGCAAATGATAATCAGTCTAACAAAAAAATCACAATATCAGACTAAGTTCGGCGAAATTCGTCAAAAACATGTACATTTTGACTGTAACAGTACATAATTAACTAATGAATGAAAAAGAATATAAATTAACTAATGTTTTAATTCTTCACGGACCGAACCTGAATTTACTGGGCATACGTGAACCAGAGGTATACGGTAACATCACACTTGACGATATTAACAGAAATTTGGAGAAATTAGCCGAAAATGACGGCGTTAAAATTGATTTTTTTCAGAGCAATGCTGAGTTTGCATTGATTGATAGAGTACAACTTACCATGACCGATGGCACTGATTTCATCATTATTAATCCCGCTGCTTACACACATACGAGCGTTGCTTTGCGCGATGCTTTAGCTGCGGTGAAAGTGCCATTTATCGAAGTCCATATATCGAATGTTTATTCTCGTGAATCATTTCGCCGGCATTCCTATTTCTCGGATTTGGCAATTGGTGTCATAAGCGGTTTAGGTGTCAAAGGGTATGAACTGGCACTACAATACGCTTTACACCAAAATCACTAACACCCCATTAAGTTTTATAGATATTTTTAAATGTTCCTTCATTTCAACAAGCATTTTATAGTGCGGTATCAATTCTTTTTTAGTGACAATCTCGCAGGAAATTTGACATGGATTTAAGAAAGCTGAAGAAGCTCATTGAGTTAGTCGAGGAATCAAGCATTGCAGAACTGGAAATTACTGAAGGTGAAGAGAAAGTTCGTATCAGTAAATCAGGTTCCGCCATGGTGCCGAATTACGCATTTATACCCTCTGCAATGCAGCAACCGATACTGCCATCCACACCACAAACAGCGGCAGTCGCTCCCATAGCAGATACTAACAACGCCCTTGATAATAGTCATCAAATACCTGAGGGACATTTGGTTAAATCGCCTATGGTGGGGACGTTTTATCGATCGGCATCACCCGGAGCGAATGCTTTTGTTGAAATAGGACAAACCGTCAAGGTGGGCGACACGCTCTGCATTATCGAAGCCATGAAATTACTGAACGAAATAGAAGCCGATAAAAATGGAGTGATTAAAGCCATCCTGACAGAAAATGGCCAACCCGTTGAATACGGTGAACCGCTATTTGTGATTGAATAGCCGCTTAATCTCAATCCATCAAGAATATTATGTTTGAAAAAATCCTAATCGCCAATCGCGGTGAAATTGCTTTGCGAATTCAACGTGCCTGTCGCACGATGGGTATTAAAACTGTCGCTGTGCATTCAACAGCTGATGCCGAGGCAAAATATGTAAAACTGGCGGATGAATCGGTGTGCATCGGACCAGCGCCTGCTGCGCAAAGTTATTTAAATATTCCAGCTATTATCAGCGCTGCCGAAGTAACCGACTCTCAAGCTATTCATCCAGGCTACGGATTTTTATCCGAAAATGCCGATTTTGCTGAACGTGTAGAAAAAAGTGGTTTTGTGTTTATTGGCCCACGCCCTGAAACGATTCGTTTGATGGGCGATAAAGTCAGCGCTAAAAACGCCATGAAGAAAGCTGGTGTGCCTTGCGTACCGGGTTCGGATGGTGCATTACCTGAAGATATTGATGAAATCAAGAAAATTGCCAAACAAATCGGCTATCCGATTATCATCAAAGCTTCGGGCGGTGGTGGTGGACGCGGTATGCGCGTGGTGCATACCGAAGCGGCGCTATCAAATGCCGTAGTCATGACACGGAATGAAGCGCAAGCTGCTTTTGGTAACCCGGTTGTGTATGCTGAGAAATTTCTTGAAAATCCCCGTCATATTGAGTTCCAATTACTGATTGATGAACATGGTAATGCAGTACATTTGGGAGAAAGAGATTGTTCTTTACAACGCCGCCACCAAAAAATACTTGAAGAAGCACCAGCACCTGGAATCACTGAAAAAATGCGCAACAAAATTGGTGAGCGCTGCGCGGACGCATGCCGTCGAATCAAGTACCGTGGTGTTGGGACTTTTGAATTCTTATTCGAAAACGATGAATTTTATTTCATTGAAATGAACACTCGTCTACAAGTCGAACATCCAGTCACGGAATGGATTACTGGCATTGATCTCGTTCAAGCGCAAATCAAGGTGGCCGCTCACGAAGCATTAACCATTCGCCAAAAAGATATTAATATCAAAGGCCATGCGATCGAATGTCGCATCAATGCAGAAGATCCTTATAAGCTTACACCATCAGCAGGTCGCATCACGCAATATCATATTCCTGGTGGACCAGGTGTGCGAGTCGATTCGCATGTTTATCATAATTACATGGTCCCCCCTCATTATGATTCAATGATTGGCAAAGTCATTACCTATGGAGATACAAGAGAACAGGCTATTGCAAGGATGCGTATTGCTTTGACTGAAACAGTGATCGAAGGCATTAAAACCAATATTCCATTGCACTTGGATTTGTTGGCAGATTCTTCATTTCTGCACGGTAGTCTTGCGATTCATTACCTGGAGCAAAAACTTGCCTTGCACAACAAAAAAGATTAATTCATTCTCCGTGCATTCATTGCACCTATCATCATAAGAAATCAGCATGTCTTGGACCAAGCTGATACTCAGAACCGATGCTGATCACGCAGAGCTACTTAGTGATGCGCTTATGGAACAAGGTGCCATATCGGTGGATATTCATGATGCTGCAGCCGGCTCCCACAACGAGCAGCCTCTTTTTGGTGAACCAGGAAATCCTAGCGAAGAAATTTGGCAAGATGCCGAAATATCAGCGTTATTTGACAGCAAGTTCGGTGCCGATATTACCCACATTGTAGAAAATCTCATGCAATTGGATTGCTTGAGTAATCCCGTCAATTATCGGATCGAACAAGTCGAGGAACAAGATTGGGTGCGGCTGACGCAATCGCAATTTACACCCATCCAAATTTCATCCCGCATGTGGATTGTTCCCACTTGGCATACACCAACAGACCCCACTGCTATTAACTTATTGCTAGATCCGGGACTGGCGTTTGGATCGGGTAGTCACCCGACCACGCAACTTTGCTTATGTTGGTTGGAACAAAACTTAAAAACAGGAAATACATTGATTGATTATGGTTGCGGTTCCGGAATTTTAGCGATTGGCGCACTAAAATTAGGAGCTTACCATGTGACGGGTATTGATATTGATCCCCAAGCGATTACGGTCAGTCATGACAATGCAATGCGTAATCAATGCGATCCATCGCAATTTGTTTTTGCCACCGCCCACTCATCTCGCGAGCCAGTGGATATCGTTATCGCTAATATTCTTGCGAATCCTTTGACGATTCTTGCTCCACTGCTTGCATCCCTGGTTAAACAAAACGGCAATATTGTGTTATCAGGCATTCTGCACGAACAAGCAGACAAAGTAATCCAAACGTACCAATCATGGTTCGATATGAAACTTGTTCGCCAGCAAGAAGATTGGGTATTGTTAGCTGGCCATAAAAGATGAATAATCGCTAATACATCAGTATTTGATGTGGGATTCAATGTAATTCGTTTTTTTTAAAAAATTTACCTCACCATTCATTAGAAGAGATACGCAACATGGCTTTGGTAACCTTTTGTCCTGGTTGTAATGTGGCTTTTCGCGTCAATGCCACACAACTACAAACACATAGCGGAGATGTCCGCTGTGGACGTTGCCAACAAATATTTAATGGTTTCTCAACACTGATCACAGTGAGTGAATCAGCCATCATCTCTTCACAAAATATATCAGTAGAATCAAACATCGCCCAAGAAGCAGCAATAGAGCCTGTTCTGCCGGACTTACCAGTGCCGTCCAGATTAACCACTCAACCAGAACAACTTACTCAGAATTTACAGCACATACAACAAGACTCATTGCCATCATTACAGCCGCCATGTCAATCGCACTCTTCGATAAATTTAGAAGCACCGCTGACTCAATCAGATTCTCCTGTTGCGGTTGACTTGACATCGCAACAAACCGCATTCCAAGCCAATTTAACCCTAACTGATTCAAATAACCACAACGAAACGACTGAACCATCACCGGATAGTTTATTGGATGATAACAAGCGCTCCGTCTCAAAGTGGTCGCAAGTTTCCTTGAGTTTCGCAAACGTCATACTGCTAATGCTTTTAGCTACGCAAATAACTTATCATTACCGCACTGAATTGACCATTATCGCTCCAGAAAGCAGACCAATGTTGGAACGTTATTGCATGCTGTTGGGATGTTTCGTACCTTATCCTCAACAAATTGAACAGCTAGGCATTGAAACATCGGATCTACAAAGAAGCGAGACACAGCAGCCTTCGATCTCAACGTTATACGCGGTAATCCGCAATCACGCGCCTTTCCCTCAAGCATTGCCGCTATTACAATTGTCTTTATTGGATGCCAATGACCAGTTAACAGCCAATCGCGTATTTACACCTCATGAATATCTACTCAATGAAAACCAAACTCTGCAATTTATCGAAGCTAACGACGATCTGGAAATCCGCTTGGATTTTGATAGTAATCAAATAGATGCATTCGGTTATCGTTTGAGCTTACTTTATCTCTAATCGTTTTAGAATAAGTTAATACAGCAGGTACGTTATAATTTGTTGTTACTTCTTTTATATGTATGACCCCAATGAATAGCAATTCCCGCACGCAATTACTTGAAAATTTATTCCCTCAACGTATCTTAGTTCTAGATGGTGCAATGGGCACGATGATTCAAACTTTTAAGCTAAGCGAGGCGGATTATCGTGGGAAGCGTTTTGCTGACTTTCCACATGACCTGCGCGGTAATAATGATTTGCTGACCATTACTCAGCCCCAAATCATTCGATCGATTCATAGCGGTTATTTAGAAGCTGGTGCAGATATCATCGAAACCAATACTTTCAATTCGAATGCCGCATCGATGTCGGATTATCGTATGCAGGACTTAGTATATGAATTGAATTTTGCCGCAGCGAAATTGGCACACGAAGTAGCACAGGAATTCGAAAGCAAAACACCGGGAAAACCGCGCTTTGTTGCCGGTGTCATTGGCCCAACCACGAAGACTGCGTCGATTTCACCAGACGTCAATGACCCTGGCTTTCGTGGCATTACTTACGAGCAACTAGCAAAAGACTATACCGAATCGATTCGCGGATTAGTGGACGGCGGGGTGGATATCTTATTGGTTGAAACCATTTTTGATACATTGAATGCTAAAGCCGCGCTATTCGCAATTGACCAATACTTTGAGGAACATGACATCCTTTTACCAGTTATGATTTCCGTGACTATTACGGATGCATCAGGACGTACACTCTCAGGACAAACACCGGAAGCATTTTGGAATTCGGTAAGTCATACTCGTCCATTATCGGTAGGCATCAATTGCGCGTTAGGTGCGGAATTAATGCGGCCATATGTTGAAGAACTCGCAAAAGTAGCTAATGTATATACCAGCGTACACCCAAACGCAGGGTTACCTAATCCACTCTCGGAAACTGGTTACGACGAATCTCCTGAGTATACTGCAAGCCAGATCCGTAGCTTTGCTGAATCAGGTTTTGTCAATGTCGTAGGCGGCTGTTGCGGTACCACACCTGCACATATCAAGGCCATTGCCGAGGCTGTTAGCAATATTGCGCCAAGAAAAATACCCGATATTCCTAAAAAACTTCGCTTGTCTGGTCTTGAGCCACTGAATATTGGCGATGACTCGTTATTTGTTAATGTCGGCGAACGAACCAACGTCACTGGATCACGTGCATTTGCGAGATTGATCCTGAGTGACGACTACGCAGAAGCATTGAATGTCGCACGTAATCAAGTAGAAAGCGGTGCGCAGATCATCGACATCAACATGGACGAAGCCATGCTGGATTCACAAAAAGCCATGGTGACATTCTTGAATCTGCTCGCTGCAGAACCAGATATCTGCAAAGTTCCGATCATGCTAGATTCAAGCAAGTGGTCGGTAATAGAAGCGGGATTGAAATGCATTCAAGGTAAGCCAATTATTAATTCGATTAGCATGAAGGAAGGTGAAGCCGAGTTTATTCACCACGCTAGACTGGCGCGCCGTTACGGTGCGGCGGTCATCGTCATGGCTTTTGATGAGCAAGGTCAAGCAGACACTTTACAACGCAAAATTGAAATTTGTACACGTAGTTATAACTTATTAGTCAGCATTGGCTTTCCGCCTGAAGATATTATTTTTGATCCGAATATTTTTGCAATCGCAACAGGTATCGAAGAACACAACAATTATGGGGTTGATTTTATTGAAGCCACTCGTTTGATTAAAAAAACCCTACCGTATGCCAAAATCAGTGGTGGTGTATCAAACGTATCCTTTTCCTTCCGTGGTAATGAACCGATCCGCGAAGCAATTCATACGGCTTTTTTATACCACGCAATCAAAGCTGGCATGACGATGGGTATCGTCAACGCTGGGCAGCTTGGTGTTTATTCTGATATTCCACCCGAATTATTACAAAAAGTAGAGGATGTCATTTTAAATCGTCGGCCTGATGCCACCGAATGTTTGGTCGAGTTTGCCGAAAATTTCAAAGGAATGAAAAAGGAGCAAATAGAAGATCTATCCTGGCGCGATCAACCGATACAAGAGCGTTTGACTCATGCGCTGGTTAAGGGGATTTCGACCTATATCGTCGAAGACACCGAGGTGGCTCGCATAGAAATCGACAAACAAGGAGGACGTCCGATTCAAGTAATCGAAGGCCCGTTGATGGAAGGCATGGGTGTTGTCGGAGATTTGTTTGGTGCTGGAAAGATGTTTTTGCCGCAAGTCGTTAAATCGGCGCGTGTGATGAAACAGGCCGTTGCGCACTTATTACCTTTTATTGAAGCGGAAAAGAAACTATTAGGCGATAACAAGCCTAAGGGAAAAATCGTCATCGCTACTGTCAAAGGCGATGTGCATGACATTGGCAAAAATATCGTAACCGTGGTGCTGCAATGCAATAACTACGAAGTTATTAACATGGGTGTCATGGTTCCAAGCGGGCAGATTCTCGAAATGGCACGGCGCGAAAATGCTGATATTATCGGGCTTTCTGGCTTGATTACTCCTTCGCTGGAAGAAATGGCGCATGTCGCCAAAGAAATGCAACGCGAAGGCTTTACCATCCCGTTATTGATTGGTGGTGCCACTACTTCGCGCGTACATACAGCAGTTAAAATTGCCCCGCACTATAAAGGACCAACGGTATGGGTACCTGACGCCAGTCGTGCTGTCGGTGTATGTAGTAATTTATTATCACAGGATTTACACGAAAATTATGTGCGGGAAATCAAAGAAGAATATGAGAAAGTCCGTACACAACATAAAAACAAGAAAGGTGCCTCCAAGTTACTCACTTTAGCCGAAGCACGCGCCAATGCATTCAAAACCGATTGGCAAAATTACCATCCTCATGCGCCTGAGCTATTGGGCATTCGCACCTTAAACAACTACCCATTGGAAAAAATTGTACCGTATGTCGACTGGACACCTTTCTTTCAGGCATGGGAGTTGGTTGGACGATATCCCAATATACTGGAAGACGAAATCGTTGGGGAAACGGCTCGTCAGCTTTTTGACGATGCACAAATCATGTTGAAAAAAATCATTGAACAAAAATGGCTCGGTGCAAACGCGGTGATTGGCTTATTCCCAGCCAATGCGGTCGGTGATGATATCGAAATCTATACTGATCCAACACGCAGCAAACTTGCCATGACCTATCATTGTTTGCGTCAACAAGATCAAAAACCTTCCGGCAAGCCCAACCGTTGTTTAGCTGATTATATTGCACCTAAAGACACCGGCATTCAGGATTATATTGGAATGTTCGCTGTTGGCGCAGGGTTTGGTATTGATGAACGCATTCAGGCATTTGAAGCAAAAAATGATGACTACAGCGCGATCGTACTGAAAGCACTGGCGGATCGCCTAGCCGAAGGTTTTGCTGAACATATGCATGCACGTGTGCGACGAGAATTCTGGGGCTATGCTAAAGATGAGAATCTCACTAATGATCAACTGATCGATGAACAATATTTGGGTATCCGTCCGGCACCAGGTTATCCAGCCTGCCCAGATCACACCGAAAAAGGCGAGCTATTCAGTGTGTTGAATGCAACTCAAAATGCCGGTATTGTCATTACCGAGTCGTTTGCCATGGTACCTACTGCTGCGGTATCCGGATTTTATTTTTCGCATCCGAAATCCAGTTTCTTTGCGGTTGGAAAGATTGGTAAAGATCAGGTGGAAGATTACGCACGCCGCAAAAACTGGACATTGGAACATGCTGAACAATGGCTTTCACCTGTACTAGCTTATGAAAGGCAATAATGGCAAAGCAATCATTATGCAATCCAAATGGCTGATGTGGCTTTCGATGATGGGGATTTTTATGGCCTTGCTATCCAGCTGCAAAACAAACAATCACCCACCGCTGAGTCATACAAAAAAGTACGATTATCTAGCCATTGCTCACGCAATCAAGACCAAGTACGACCAGCATCTCGATGCGATGCCGAAATACCAGGCTAGCCACTATGCCACAAGAATTTTCCGTATCAGTGGCGATACGTCATATTTGAAATATAATCTTCGCGATCTGCAATCCATGTATCAAGAATCTCAGGAATTACTGACAGTAGCTCGAAATCATGCTGAAGCTCAGTATGCTGAGGAAAAAATCAAATATTGGTCTTCCAAAACCCGCTCCACTTTGCGCCGCCAAACGCTGACAGCAACACCACAATTCTTATATTATTTAAGCAGTCTCAACATACTCAGACGCACGCAAGAATACCGTGTCTGCGCTCCAGTATTCGAAGAATTGAAACGGCATGTCTTAGCACATGACTACACGACTTATCTAAATAGCCCCGAAATGATCAAAGCATGGGCCGCACAACTGGCCAACCTAGTTATTTGGCTCAAGCAATTGGGTGGCAAAGATTACTCCAAGCAGTTTATCGATACGCTGCAACAAACCTATCCCGATAATCAAGATACATTACTGAACAAGCAACAGTATGAAAACAAAATTTATGGACTGACACATCTTGTATTGGCGCAAAGTCAATACTATCAATACCCACTAGACCGCATGGAATTCCCATGGATTTTTGATTATTTTGATGCCCATATCGATACTATTCTTTCCCGCACCAAAGCCGATGTCATCGCCGAAGTTGGTATTGCCTACTTGGTCACACGACAGCACAACCATCCAGTATTAGGAAAAATCCAGAAAAATATTGCTAATCAGTATGATGCAGCACAACGCATGATTCCCAGTCCACAAGGTGAATTTGCAATTACATCAGGTGCGCACCGTAACATTTTGTCAATCATACTACTATCATCACCATCAAAATGGTACTCAGGTCCGTGGTTAGATGAACCTAATTCTCGATAATTTGGCAAAAAATTTGACTCTGACACTCAGACAGTTAAATCTACAGCTAAGGTAGTAACAAAATTGATTTTTCAGGAACAACTATTTACATTTTTGTTTGAAAAACTCCTCCGCCTGATCTGTAGGTAATGGTTTACTTAAAAAATAACCTTGAACGTCATTACAAGATTTATTTTTCATAAAATTCAATTGTGTATTAGTTTCTACTCCTTCAGCTGTTACTCTCATATTCATACTAGTAGCCATTGCGATAATTGCCGTAGCAATTGCTCCATTATCTGAATTTTGTTCTAGGTTACGAACAAAAGCCTGATCAATTTTTAACCGATCAATAGGAAAATTCATTAATCGACTTAAGCTTGAATAACCGGTTCCAAAGTCATCAATAGCCAGCTGTACGCCAACTTGCTTGAGTTGTTTCAATACTTCGATTACAAGATCCACATCGTTGATTAATGCGCTTTCAGTCAATTCTAGCTCCAGAATGCCTGGATCCAGCATGGTCTCAGCTAATATACTATTTACCATAGAAGCAAAGCCATTATGAAGAAGTTGTCCAGCTGAAACATTAACTGCGACACGGGCAAGAGGAATTCCCTGATCACACCACGCCTTAGTTTGATAACAAGCTTTTCTTAAAACCCATTCACCAATATGAATGATAAGTCCAGTTTCTTCAGCAAGAGGAATAAATTCAGCGGGTGAAATTTTCCCTAATTCTTTATTTTCCCAGCGCAACAGAACCTCTACACCGTTAAAATTACCTCTTTCAATATCAAATTGCGGTTGATAGTGCAGACAAAACTCTTCACGTTCAACTGCCTTACGCAAATGACTTTCCATGGTTAATTTTCGTACTGCCCTTTCCATCATGTAGCTGGAAAAATAACAATACATGTTTCCACCTGAGCGCTTGGCATAATACATTGCAAGATCAGCGTTTTTAAGTAGATCTTCCGTAGTCTCACCATCGTCTGGATAGATTGCAATGCCGATACTGGTGGTAGTCGTAAGTTCGTGTTCGCCAAAAATCATTGGTTGCGCCAGTTTTATTCGAATGCGTTCAGCCACAATAGCTGCATCTTCATTACGCTCAATTAACGGTAACAATGCAGTAAATTCATCGCCTCCTAATCGAGCGAGTGAAATATCGCCTTGACTAGTAACTGGTTGCGCAAATGTATCGCTAATTCGAATACTTTTTTGTAAACGTTCGCTTGTTGCTTGTAGGACTAAATCACCTAGATGATGACCTAACGTATCATTAATACGCTTAAAGCCATCAAGATCAAGAAATAATACCCCTAACTTTAATTTCTTGCGTTGTGCTAGGCCAATCATTTGTTGCAAACTTTCTTTAAAGAAATGTCGATTAGGCAACTCAGTTAAGTCATCAAAGTATGCCATTTGATGCAAGCGTTGTTCGCTTTGCAACAATTGCTGAGTAGTATTACTACCCTTAAGCATGTATCGAACACGATAACTTAACAGGGGAATATTGATTGGTTTAGTAATAAAATCGGTGGCTCCAACTTCGTAGGCTCTATTAATTGATTCAATATCTTCTAATCCTGTCATCATCAGGATTGGCAAGTGTTTTCCTTGGGGCGTATTTCTCAATTCATAACAAGTGGTATATCCATCTATCCCTGTTGGCATGATTACATCGAGGAGTATTGCATCGGCCTTGTTATTTTTAAAAAGCTGTAATCCTTCTTCGCCGCTTGAAGCTTCAAGTGTATTCATACCAACAGCTTGCAGCGTTTTTGCGACGACCAATCGTATCAAAGGATCATCATCAATAATAATGACGGTTGATTGGTGTGACATATCAATGTATTCCAGAATTGATTGGTAATGAATCCAGATAAGATTTCAATGTTTTGCAGGCCTGTAAGAATTGCTGTTTAATTGCAACTAATGCTTGACCAGACACATCATAAATGTCATTACGAGCCTCATTTTCAACATTTCTAAACAGCTCAGCCAAGCTATGAGCACCCACCTGACTGCTGCTTGATTTAAGTGTGTGAGATGTCATTCGTATGGCTTTAAGATCACCAATGCTCCATGCTTGTTCAAGGGCTTGCATTAATTTGCTGGAATTATCAAGATAGGTACTAATAACTTGTTTGAGTAACTCGTCACCATAATCAACTTCCAAAGAACGAATGGATGCTAGAGCGTCGGGATCAATAGAATCTTGATTATTAGATTGCTCTAACTCTGAAAGATTATTTCTCGATCGAATTGATTTTGAATTACCTAGCCACAATTCAATGATATTGACCAAGTCTTTAGCTTTTATGGGTTTCGCTAAATAGTCATCCATACCAGTTGTCAGACATTTTTCTCGATCTCCTTCTATCGCGTTGGCAGTCAGTGCAATGATTGGGAAGTGGTGCAATCTCCCAGCGCTTTGTTGACGTCTAATCTCGGTAGTTGCACGGTATCCATCCATTTCAGGCATCATACAATCCATTAATACCAAATCATAAGTTTTATGTTGCACGGCATCTATTGCTTCTAGTCCATTTTTTACCACATCAACGGTGTAACCAAATTTACGTAACATTCCCAAAGCAACTGCTTGATTAACAGGATTATCCTCTGCTAACAACAAATGCCCTTGAGTTGTAAGTGCTGACTGCATATCAGGTTGTTTCACAATATCTTGAGAGGTAGAATCCGTGGACCGCAATAATTCATCATCAGTTGGCAATGAATTTGCCTGTACTAGACATTGATACAAGTCATTCTTTCTAATCGGTTTTGTTTTATAAACTGCAAATCCAGTTTTCCTTGCTTCGTCAGCTTCACCCTTATAATGTGTTGAAGTCAACATAATAAGAGGGATTTTATTCCAATCTTGATTTGCTTTAATCTTCTGCCCCAACTCTAAGCCATTCATATTGGCCATTTTCATATCTATTAAAACAAGATCATAGGCTTGGTGACTTATAGTAGATTCATGCAAGCTATCTAGGGCTTTTTGTGCACTGGATACCGAGTCTACAAGCATCCCCCAAGATTTTGTATAAGCACTTAAAATACCACGACTGGTGGCATTATCCTCCACAATTAAAAGCCTAACCCCAGTTAACTCAGAATCCCGTTTCGCTGATCTTTGTGATTCAATGCAATTTCCTATCAGTAAAGGCAAAGTGAAAGAAAACGTGGATCCTTTGCCAAGGTGACTGTTTACTTTAATTTCAGTTCCACCCATCAATTCTACAAGTTGTTTCGATATTGCAAGACCTAGACCCGTACCGCCATACTTACGAGTAGTAGATCCATCTGCTTGAGAAAATGCTTGAAACAAACGTGGTATTATGTCGTGATTAATACCAATTCCAGTATCAATGACAGTAAAACAAACTCCAATTTGATTGACATTTTCATTACCATTTTGTTTAGTGTTACTGAAAGCCGAGTCTAAGCTTACATCAACGACTACTTCACCACGTTCAGTGAATTTAATGGCATTCCCAATTAAATTGCCGAGTACTTGCCTTATTCGGGTAGGATCTCCCTTAACCCATTCAATGACACCCGGGTCAATGCGATAGTTTAATTCCAGATTCTTGCTATGTGCTCGCTCAGAAAAAAGCTCGATAACTTCTTCGACTGATTTATATAAATCAAAATCTATATCCTCTAATTCGAAACGACCAGCCTCTATTTTAGAAAAATCGAGAATATCATTAATAATGGACAGTAATGACTCACCTGAATTATGTAATATATTTATGAAATGAAGTTGCTGTGCGTTTAGTGGAGTATCCAGCAATAATTCAGCCATTCCAAGTACACCATTCATTGGTGTGCGAATTTCATGGCTCATTGCAGCCAGGAATTGGGATTTTGCTAAATTAGCTGCCTCAGCATTTTCTTTTGCTTGTCTTAATTCTATGGTTCGTTCTTCAATTTTATTTTCTAAATCGGAGTGATACTGTACCAATTCTTTATCTCTAATTTGTATTTGTTCAAGCATACTATTAAAGGCATCTACTAAAGTACCAACTTCATCGTTTTCAATATGTCGAGTGACACGGAAAGAATAATGACCTGAACGAGAAACTTTTTCTGCTGTTGTTGATAGATCGTAAATGGGTTGTACTACCCTAGATGTCATGCGCTTTGCTAAGAATGCAGCCGCAATGAAAGCAGTCAGCATTGAGAGAGCGGAAACCATAAGATTCCATCCTAATTGTTTCCACATTGTTCCTAGTGCATACTTAATTTTCAAACTGCCAACATATTCTTCTCCTACTATAACAGGTTGAATGATATGCATGTCTTGAAACGGCAACCAAACAGGAATCCATATTTGTTTTTCATTAATTAGACTGGCTATTTCTTGACCATCTTGTGTGGTCAATGACGCTTCAATGATAGAAGGAATTTGCCGCAATGAATTTAGAGTTTCCTGAGCATTCTTATTATCCAGGAACGCTAGGGATGCCTGTGAGTTATTGGCTGTTACTCGTGCGAGTCCATTAAGTTGCTCTTCCGCAATATTGAGTGAGCTTTTAATTTCATTAACTGCTACCAAAACAAAGACTAATAACATAGAGGAAGCTAGACTGACAAAGATAATTAATAGTAACTTATCAGCGATGGAACGATTCTTCTGTGATAATCTTGCTATCATTATTAGGTTAAATTGGATTCCAAAATGAGATTATTCAATGATTTCAACGCCCTCTTACATCTCGAGCTATCTGCAAGAGTTGGGCGTTAAGTTTAAGCCCTGCATGTTTAATGCGCTCAAGATCAATTTCAAAACTTAATGTCTTGCCATTATTGATTAGGATAATCATGCCGCCCATATCAAGAAATTCATTAACATTACTGACTATCAATATCGGTTTATGATCTGTAATCTTGAGCCATTGGTAGATTTGATCTATATTTTCCTCTCGTGACAAATACAATAATTGACAATCACTTTGGAATCCACGGAAATTAACGCGCTGAATTATTACCCGCTTGCTTTGAATCAATCGTCCCGAGATGGTATCAAGCTCCTTGAAAATTTGACCTTCGGTAATACAAAGTTTTAATTCTCCTGTAACTATTCCATCTGGCCATTCAGTAAATTTAAGAAAATTAAAAAGAAAAGCTGCTATAAGAGATTGTTCGCTAGCAGTGGTTGATGCCATAGATATGGGAACATGAAAAATATTAGTAGTCACCAGGATTAGCACAAAAATAATTGCTTGAATGGTAATCCGGAATTGTCGCAGCATATTAGAAGGATTTTTCCAGACGGAAGCTTATAATGCGACCATCCATTCGAAGCATATCCTGAGTATGCTCAGGACCACCTACCATCCGAGGATGTTGGTCTAGTACATTATAAAGACCCAAGGAAGCTTCGAAGCCATAAATAGGTTTAGTCAAAGCCAAATTGATATTAAATAAGTGATAAGCTGAAGCAGAATTATTGCTCATAGTTCGTCGGCTATCTACAAATATTTCCTCAAAACCGAAGCGCAATCGATTATTGAATAGCGGTTCTACATAATGTGCTTTAATTAGGCTTTGTGGTGAATTAACAGCCCTGTACCAATGATTATTGAAAAAATCGTCGCGCATATCCGTATTATTATACGTCCAAGATACTTTAAACAAGCGACCATTGTCCCATCTTCTCTCGCCCTGTAATTCAAAACCTAAACTTCTTGCTGCTTCATTATCAGTGTTGAGATAAACTTCAGTGCTATGATAGTCATACCAATGATGGAAACCGCGTAACTGTAACGCTAAGTCTGTATTAATGGAGATGTTATAGTCCAAATCGACAAACGCTTGTCGGTCGACCATGGTTAAAAGGTTTATCATTAAAAATGGCGCCAAATGAAGCCGTAGGAACTCGTTTAGAACGGCTACGTAGCCTGCGCTTTTAGTGTAAGGCCCCGGGATAACCCAGTTGGCCAAACAAACGACCACTACGTTCTCGATCAAGATTATTTGCAATACCCTTATTTGTATCAGTAAACTCCGGAAAAAATAAGTTTCTATTTCCTTGACTTGAAAATTGTGAAGCATTAGGCAACAGGTTAACACCGTTATCGCATTGTTTGCCATAAGTCAAGCGACCACGATGAGTATCCAGACTGCCGATTTCGCCGGTTAATCTCAACCCATTAATATCCTTGCCTTGTTTGGTAATGATATTAATCACGCCAAGTAAAGCGTTAGCACCGTAAATAGAGGAACCTGAGCCAGGTATATATATTCAATACGATTAATGATATTCATATCTAGTATGAAATCCTCACCAAGGAAGCTTTGATCGAAAATAGCCTCACTCATACGCCTTCCATTGATCATGATCAGAATCCGTGAGTTATATTCACCGACTGGCCCAAAGCCTCTAACACCGAGATAGGTATAGTTACGATCATTACGCACATATAAGCCCCTTATAGCGTTAAGCGCATCTGACAAAGTTCGTCAATTAAAACTACGAATATCTTCTGCAGTCAAAACTTCAACAGAGGATGGCGCTTCTGAAGATTTTTGTTTAAATCAGGAAGCGCTTTGTACTTCTACATTTACGAGCCGAGTAAGCGGCAAATCAAAAATATCCTGTTTCTTATCAGTTCCTGCAATAACTGTACTTGCAAAAAGAAAAAATATTAAGAAGCTATATAAACAATGCATTAAATATGCATTTCTTGTTTTTTTCATAATTTGCAATTGACTTACCATTACCGACCTCTAACTTCGCGGGCAATTTGTAGCAATTGGGCGTTGAGCTTGATTCCAGAATTTCTAGTAATTTCAAGATTTATTGCGAAATTAAGATTTTTACCATCATTAATTAACACAATCATGCCATCCATATCGAGAAAGCCATTGATATTACTGACAATAAGGATGGGTTGGTTTTGCGTCAGTTTAATCCATTCACGAATGCTTTCAACACTGGTTTCGCGAGACAAGAACAATGACTGGCATTCTTCTGGGGAGTCGGACAGCGTAATATATTTGATTTGAATAGGCTTGTTCTGTACATTCCTTGCAGAAATAGTTTTTAATTCTTCAAAAGCTGAACTTTTATCTGTGCATAGATTGATTTCATTTTTGATAGATCCATCAGGCCATTCTGTGAATTTAAGAAAATTATAGAGAAATGCCACGATCAAAGTTTGTTCGCTAGCAGTTTGTGACGAAGCAAATGAAGATGTGATGACAGAAATATTGGCTACCAGTGTAAGTACCCAAAAAATACGCTTTAGAGAGATGCAAAACCATGTCATCGTAGCTTGAATTTTATAAGTAAAATTGACAAAAAATTGAACTCAGCTTATTTATTAAAAACGCCATTGTGCTCCCGCATAAATTCCTTGGGGGATATAGGCAGGTAATGATGGAATAAAATCGCTCACAAATTCTTTATGTTTCTCTTGAAAGAGATTTTGACCAACTAAAAATAACTCAACATTTTTTGTGGGTTTAAATATCAGCTTTGCATCCATCGTTACATAATCAGGAATATTATAAAAACTGATATTGCTGACATAGCGCATCCATAAATTGAACTGCAATTTTTCTGACAAATCATAATGAGATCGAAATGACATATTATGTTGCGGGGTGATTTTATCTGCGCTACCTGTTGTTGGATCAAGGCTACGAAAAGGGGATTCGGAGTGAATTTGCATCGTCAAAAAGCTGTAGTTGCCTTGTAAACGCCATTTTTCATGAGGCTGCCAATCAACAGAAACTTCCACCCCCTGTGTTTGTCCGGAAGCCTTATTATTTAATCCAATAGGCAATAAGAAATAGGACGGAATGCCGGCATGAAAACTACCCAGCCTTGGATCAAAAGTTAAATCACGGAGTTGGCTGTAATCATTATAAAAAGCAGCGATATCGATGGAGGCTTGAGGTGCCAGTTGATAACGATATCCTGCTTCATAGGCTAGTAATTTTTCTGAGTTAAAATGCGGAGATCCGTTAAGTTGTAATACTGTAAGAAATGGTGGCTTGCCTTGTGTACCATAATTAAATAAAACATCATTTTCTGCACGAGAAGGTGTTCGTACAGCTCTAGAAATAGCAAGCCAAATTGAATTCTTTTCGTTTGGTGTCCACATGAGACGCCCATTTGGCTGAACTTCTAATCCAGTAAAATCATTATGATCAAGCCTTGTGCCTAACGTTAGTTTTAAGCGCTCTGGAATCAGTGTAATTTCGTCACGAATATAACCGCTAAATAGTTGATTGATTCGGTCACGAGGTATAAAGCTTAGAAGGGCGCCATCATAAATTTTATTGTGATATAAGCGATAATTAAAACCCCAAGTTACATCATGCCGATTGAACAGAGGAAAACGGTGATTGATATCTATATCAAAACTTTCAGCTTTGAATTGATTCGATATGAGTGATTTATAATCAACACGATCATAATAAGCTTGAAACATGATAGCAGATTTTTCTGATATTGTTCGATCCCAACGAAAGCGAATATTCCCCCCCTCGTTATGTCCGCGTGCACTATCAATCTGGGAGTTTGTGATATCGAATGAAGATTTACTCAGGGTATCGCCGAAAGAGTTATAAAAAATATCGCCTTGCAATGTAAAGTGATCATTGCCACGTTGATGATCTAATCTAAAGCCACCCCTTGCACTATGCCAATTATCATTAGCATTCTTTCCTTGCATGGCCTCCATATTGTCCCGAGCAAATCCTTTGGCGTAGACGCGATATGCGGTATCTTCATTAATTTTTCCGCCATGACGTGCACCGACAAAACCACGCTCAAAACTGCCACCGCCTGCGGTGAATAATGTGCCTTGAGTATCGCGCGCTTTTTTTGTAATGATATTGATAACCCCATTGACTGCATTGGCACCCCACAAAGCAGCACCAGGGCCACGAATGACCTCAATGCGTTCGATATCTTCCATAAACGTGTCTAGTTGCTCCCATTGCACGCCGGAAAAAAGTGGATTATAAACACTGCGTCCGTCAATCAAGACTTGTAGTTTGTCAGCAAATCGACCATTAAAACCACGGATATTGATAGCCCATTTATCGGTGCCGATGCGAGCCACTTCGACACCAGGAGCCATACGCAATGCTTCAGGAATACTGGTTGCGCCAGAGCGGCGGATATCGTCTTGTGTAATGACAAATACTGCGGCAGGGATTTCGGCAAGTTTTTGTGAATGTCGCGAAGCAGTAGTCACCTGAACTTTCATCAGCTCTTCTATAGGCAAATCCAATAGCTGTGCATTTGCGCGAATATTATTGGCTGACACAAAATTCACCCAGAAAAAGCTAGCCGATATCAAAAATAAAAGAGACAAGTGTGCTCCAATATAAGAACCTGACACTAGAGTATTTAGCTTGTTATACAACGCAGATATCTCATTACTTTCATTCGATTAGAAGGCTTTATTCGCTCTTTTTTAAACAAAAAGCATAATAATTTGCCGCACTAAGCTCCAATGAGTGAATTAGAGCTTGTTTTGCCACTCTTCTTTATCAAACGATAATTCTGTTGAGATATACTGATTTTCGTGGCGTCCGAAGTTTCATAAAAAAGACTCCTGCACAACCTCGCCTGCCCTTGCAATAACCCACTAAAATAGAGGTAGTTAAAAGAGAGTTGGAGCA
>JAMXAG010000015.1 GCA_024281675.1 Nitrosomonas sp. | reverse complement strand
TGCTCCAACTCTCTTTTAACTACCTCTATTTTAGTGGGTTATTGCAAGGGCAGGCGAGGTTGTGCAGGAGTCTTTTAATAAGAATAAATTCAATACTTGGCATTCTTTTCAAGTTAGCGGACAAGAAGAAACCTATCTTTAGTAGGAATTTAAATCAGACAAGCACTTAATAAAATAAACAAACTCGTACTATTGAGGTTCTCCTATACCACCAATAAGACAAGTTTGATGCTCAATGATGAGTTCCGGTCGAAGCTGGAGAAGATTCTGCTTCAAGAGGCGATTTATAATAAGCGTAATCTGCGCATGACTATGGATTGGGGCTTGTATAAATATCGACATTTGGTGGAAAACGCTTTTGCACGATTAAAGCAGTATCGCAGAGTGGCAACACGATATGACAAACTGAAGAGAAATTATAAAAGTATGGTTGCTATGGCGTGTGGATATCTGTGGCTACCTATATGAAATGTCAACAGACCCTAGATAAAAAATCGTATTCACATTCCATTCATCTTACTGAGTTAGCCTTATCAAAAGTAACCACAAAAGTGAGTTTGATCATGGTTAGATTTGATGAGCAAAATTCTGTAAAGCATCTACCGAATCATTTATTGCCACGCGCCACGAACATGTTAAGTAAATATACCTATAATTTTTTTGGAGTAATAGCATTTATAGGAATACTCTTTGGTTGCTCGACTATTGCTGATCAACAACAGCGGATGGTCAATCACTGTTATGCATATACCTCAAATTATAATTCACCAGAATTTTTAAACTGTCTAAAAAATCTTGAATGGCAAAACGCCATTTCTCAATCGTGCTTACGCTCAGCATTGGTCTATGGTGGAAGAAACACTTACAGTTATTGCATGTCTGGGAATCTTCGATAACTCTGAAAAAAATGAGAACTGATTAAATACAATTAACGCAGGTATACCGTTATTTGCTGGTGAAATTTTAGAGCCTTTTATTTATTAGTACACAAAATTGCAAGAGATTAATTAAAGACTGCATCTCTCTGCAAAATTCACCTAGCCGTATCGACAACACTGGTATAAAAGCAAGGCGTACACACGGTTATTTTATGCAGAAGATGTTGATCAACTTGGCTGCGCCGCCATATGTTAACAAAATCAGTTCTCCAGAGAACTAAGTAAGTGTTTTCCCAAAGCGATTTGTTAGACAATCACTTACACCACCCATTGAATAAAGTGATTGTCAGATTAACGTCTATATCGTACTAAGGAACTGAGATTGAACGAGAAAGTTTATTGTTGCCATCATCCAATTCGCTAACTTTTCTTCCGTCATCGACGTGTGCCACAATCGTATGCGTACCGACAGGAATATTATATGCCCCACCTTTCGTACCAATAGTAACAGAAGCTCCTGCCGCCAATGGTCCCCACACTCCACCCCAAGTTCGCCATTGGCCATTGACTAAATAGGCTACGCTGACAGGTATTCCCGAAGGTGTTGGTCCGCTTCCTTGATTCTTTACTGTACTTGTAAAAATGCCATTAGCAT
The DNA here is from genome assembly GCA_024281675.1 of Nitrosomonas sp. GTDB lineage: Bacteria > Pseudomonadota > Gammaproteobacteria > Burkholderiales > Nitrosomonadaceae > Nitrosomonas. The sequence continues at coordinate 63,181 of JAMXAG010000015.1, read as the reverse complement.
AGGAAACTTGCGTAACGACAAGATCGGGCAGAAGCGTATTGCCAAGCCCATCAGTATTCGAATAGGCACCAATGTCGTCAAACCCTCCATCAGCTTTTGGGGCTAAAAAATTTGTGGAAGTACTATCTGTGCTGATAAATGAAACAGTACCCGCACGCTGCCATGAATTATCGCTTTCTATACCTTTCCCCCACTTAATGATAGTATCCTTTGAAATATTATCAGAAACGATGGCATCAGAATCCAACGAATACCCAGCCATTTGATTATTCCATGTCGTATTATTTCTAATCGTTAGATTTACACCGCCATTGCTGGTAATACCCCGGGTTTTATTTGAGTATGACAGATTATGTTCAAGAATCGTGTAAGCACTTGGATAAATGCCGCCTCCTTTGATTCCGTTTCCATCGCCATCAGTACTACCATTTGAGTGCGAAATGCTATATCCGACATAGCCATATATCGTTCTCCAAGTATCAATGCCATCATCAGAATTATTATGTACCAAACAGTTTTCAACACGATTGTCAGTTCCGCTCGATAGCGCGATTCCATCGGAGTTTCCCCCATTTGCAAATGTAGTACCTGTTAAGCCAACCGCAGAGTTATGACTCGATATGCAATTTCGAATGGTATTGTTCGAGCCATACCGTCCACGTACCAAGCCATCATCTTCACTAAGTATTTGAATTCCAGATAAAACATTATGGTGAGTATGCACACCATCAAGTACGTTATTACTGCCGAATATGGCAATTCCTTGCCGGGGCATGTTTCTAATTTCGATACCTCGTAAATGGATATATTTTCCGAGTATTCTTATGTGGATATCTGTGCCTTTGGCAAGCTGACCACCATCCAACACAGCGTGCTCACCAGGATAACTTTCAAAAATAATTGGGGCCGTAGCCGTACCGCTAGCTTCAAACCTTACATGCTTGGAAACCTGGTATGTGCCTCCCCTCAGAAACACAACGCTTCCTGCTTTTGCTTTAGAAATCGCACTCCAAAGATCACATGGAACAGCTAATGAGCAAGTTGTACCACTGCCACCTGGTTTTGCAAAAATAGTACCTTTAGAGAGATCTGTTTTTACGATTGGCGCTGGGCCAATCGATTTGGCTTGTACAGTTGTCAAACAAATTACAGTTCCAGTAGCTAATCCCGCCAGAAACATAAGTAGTTTTTTTTTCATAAAATCCTCCAAGATGGTGTGCTAAGACACGATTTAACAAAAACCCAATTGATCCAAGACCAATGAGTCAAATTCATAAGAAATTCAGTTGAAATGAATTTAGCTGGAGAAGAGATAGCTTCAAGAAGCAAACACAATTTCTAGAACTCAATAAGTTAAGAAATAATCTATCGTCGGAATGCTAAATTCTGCTTGTATTACAGATACGTTACTATTTATATCCAGCAAAATCGGGATTAAGGATATCTCTGATTTATTAAAACAAAACAGGAAGGATTGTTAGAATTATGGCCCTATTTCTTAGAACAAATACCTCACAATGCTGGAAAAAATTCCCACGAATAAAAAATATCGTGGGCAAATTTACCACTAATAAGAATATCGGTCAAACACGATTATCGAATTTTAGTTTTTTGAGATTGAAAATTATTAAATTGAAGAGAATAATTAGCCATCCCTGAAACATATTCAAATGTTTGAAAATAAAAGCAGAATTATTATCTTCTGAGGATCATCCGCAACCATGAATGTTAAAATGACTATATATTCGGTTACCTACACTGACTCCATAGGAAGCAGAACACGCCTGTTTGGCGAACTTATACAATGAAAGCTTATTTATTCAATCACATGGTTCGTCTTATCTATATCCATGACCCCATGTGCAGTTGGTGTTACGCATTTACGCAAAGCTGGACAAAATTGCAGGAAACGTTATCCGTAAATATACCAATTATTAGTGTAGTCGGCGGTTTGGCATCCGATACCACAGAGCCGATGCCGTTGCATACACAGAAGATGGTGCAGCAAGCATGGCAAAAAATCGAACAAACTGTTCCGAAGGTATCTTTTAATTGGGATTTTTGGACGCGCAATACGCCTTACCGTTCCACGTATCTAGCTTGCCGTGCAGTACTTGCAGCCAAGAAGCAACGGCAAACCTCTGAAGTGGAAATGATTCGCGCTATTCAAACCGCGTATTACCAAAAAGCTAAAAATCCATCGTTGTCCGAAACTTTGCAAGAATGTGCACGTGAAATCGGTTTGGATGAGGTTCAATTCGCTAAAGACTTGGCTAGCGCTGAGATTGACAGTGAGTTACATGAAGAGATTCAGTTTGCTCGTAGTTTGGATGTGAGCTCGTATCCCTCGTTGCGATTACAGCATAATGATAGCTTGCACGTGATAGCTTTAGATTATCGTGATCATCGAACGATGCTGCAGCAAATCAACAGCATCGTTCAGGAGCTATAACTTGATAACTTGGAAAGATTGATAATTCTTGATCTTCACACTGACAATGTAACACTCAACAATATAAACTCAAATCGAAACTAACGAATGCGCATTGCTATTATCGGTGCCGGTTGCTCCGGTCTCTCCGCAATCAAACAACTGGCAGCCGCAGGATTGAAAGATATCGTTTGCTACGAAAAGAACGATCAAATCGGTGGCAACTGGGTATATACAGCGAACTCAAGCCATAGCAGCATCAGCAAAACAACACACGTCATTTCGAGCAAGGCTATGTCGCAGTTCAGTGATTTTGCAATGCCAGAAGACTATCCCGATTACCCTAGCCACAAACAAATTCTTGCTTATTTTCAAGCTTATGCGCGTCATTTTCAGTTGGAAAAGTATATCCACTTCAATGCAACCGTCTTGCATGTGGAAAAAACAACCAACGAGCGGTGGCGTTTGAGTCTGTGCGATGGCACGCAAACAGAGTTTGATTATCTTATTGTTGCCAACGGACACCATGCAGTTCCGCGTCATCCAAGTTGGAAAACCGATTTTTCTGGGAAGTATTTGCATGCGCATGAATTTAAAACCAATGAAGACTTAGACGATAAACGGGTACTTGTAGTCGGGGCGGGAAATTCCGGATGTGATTGCGCAATTGAGGCAAGTCGGAATGCAGCTTCGGTCGATCTCAGTTTACGTTCACCGCAATATATCATTCCCAAACTGATCATGGGGAAACCTACCGATACGTTTGCGGCTTCATTGCAGTGGCTTCCACAACGCATACAAAATTGGTTGCAAATACTTTCCCTGCGTATCCAGATTGGACGCTATCGTGACTATGGTTTGCCCGAACCCAATTTCTTGCCAACGCAAGCACATCCGACAGTCAATTCAGAAATCCTGGATAAAATCCGCCACGGAAAAATACATCCTCGTTCCGGTATTGAAAGTATCGCCGGACACAGGGTTTATTTTACAGATGGCACATCGTCCGAATATGATGTCATCATTGCTGCGACAGGTTATACAATCAATTTTCCATTTTTTGATAGGAATTTCATTGATTGGGGAGAAGCCAAGCATATTCCACTTTATTTACGCGTCTTTCATCCCGAGCATTCAAGCCTATTTTTCGTCGGATTGATACAACCCCAAGGTTGCATTTGGACACTCACAGAGGCGCAATCCTATCTCATTGCACAATATTTGATAGGCAAAGCCCAGTTGCCGTCAAATTGGCGCGAGCAAGCTGCGCGAGAGGGAGAGTATTGGGCAAACCAGTTTATAACACGCCCACGCCATTCGCTAGAGGTGCATTACTACCCTTATCTAAAAAAATTGCAACAAATGTCCGCTGGAAAATCTGCTTAGCTGTAACTCCGCACGTCCAACATTTTGCTGATAAAGTAATTGACGCCCTGATGTAAATTTCTGTTACAAACGAAAGCTTGATGGTGCAATGTGCTATTTTTTACTGTAAAAAAATATGAAGCCAAATGAGAAGGCACTGAATATCCTGAAAAATAACCCGGTCGGGTGGCATTTTGACAATAGCTATGCACGCTTACCTGACTATTTTTTTGCGCAACTTTCCCCCATTCCCGTGCAATCACCGCAGGTTGTCATGCTAAACCTTAGCTTGGCAAAATCACTGGGATTGGATGTCGATGCTTTGTCGACGCCGGAAGCTGCATCTTTATTCGCTGGAAATGTTTTGCCGGATGGCGCGCAACCGATTGCGCAAGCTTATGCAGGCCATCAGTTTGGTCATTTTACGATGCTGGGTGACGGCAGGGCGATATTATTGGGTGAACATATTACTCCAACAGGCGACCGATTCGATATTCAACTCAAAGGTTCAGGTCAAACACCTTTTTCACGCCGTGGAGACGGTCGCGCCGCGTTGGCGCCGATGTTGCGTGAATATATCATCAGCGAAGCGATGCATGCGTTGGGCATACCTTCCACACGCAGTCTCGCCGTCGTCACAACCGGCGAGCAGGTCATGCGCGAAGCCTTGCTGCCCGGCGCCATTCTTACCCGTATAGCGATAAGCCATATCCGTGTTGGAACATTTGAATACGCCGCTCGGCAACGCGATACGAATGCCATCAAGATCCTGGCGGATTACACGATACAACGCCATTTTCCCGATTTACTCGATACCGACAATCCTTATTTACTGCTGCTGAATCGGATCATCGACCGCCAGGCCGAACTCATTGTAAGGTGGCTATTAATCGGTTTTATTCATGGCGTCATGAATACAGATAACATGAGCATCAATGGTGAAACCATAGACTATGGGCCCTGTGCATTCATGGATGCGTATGATCCCAACACCGTGTTCAGTTCGATCGATCAATATGGCCGTTACCGCTATAGCCATCAACCACAGATGGCACAATGGAATTTGGTGCGTCTGGCTGAAACCTTGCTGCCACTGCTCGATCCGGTACCTGAAAAAGCGCTTACCTTAGCTGAAGAAGCAATCGGTGCATTTCCTCGGATATATCAATCCTATTGGATGATCGGTATGCGCAAAAAATTGGGATTGTTGACCGAAGAAAATACCGATACTGAACTCATTACCGCCCTATTCACATGGATGCAACATCATTACGCGGATTACACAAATACCTTCCGCGCGCTTTCTGAGGAAATTCTCCCCAACGACGCACAGTTTGGCGATACAGAATTCAAGTCCTGGCATGCACGCTGGCAGGAACGGCTAGCCCGACAAACTCACCCTCAATCGATGTCATTGGAACTGATGAAAGCGAATAACCCTGCAATCATTCCGCGCAACCATCGCGTCGAAGCGGCATTATCGGCTGCCTCAGAACATGGCGACTACACTTTGGCGCACCAATTACTGGCAGCAATTGCAAAACCCTATGATGATCTAGCGGAATTTAACGATTATCGCACGCCACCAGCACCATCGGAATGTGTGTATCAAACGTTTTGCGGGACGTAATGGTGCAAAATTAATAGTGATAGCGAAGCTGAGCGATGAATAAATCGTCGTTAATGATTTTATAGAAATTCTGTGCTCATCATTAATGCGCCTTGACCCATAACTCGACAAGCGATGCTTTAGTGGCTCTGGCTTTCCAATTCCTTCAAAGGGATTTTGTTGGATAGCTTTAATCAACTTAAGAGGTCAACTTATAACATCGCGAACTGCTGTTCCATATCGCCGCGCCATTTCTTCAAGCATTTGCATTTCTATTCCCGCTTGATTATTCACCAAAGCAAGTAATTTATAGCCAATAGCGAACTGTATTCCTATTTGAATTTGCATTAACCTTATTTGCTCATCTTCTGGATAATTAGGTTCGGTAGAATTGATAGTCGTTCTTCGTAATACATGTTCAATTCCTCCATGGGTAAGATCATGAAAAGCCTGGCGATTAAATTCACAAATTTTGTGTATCCATGCTCCACCCGTCTCCTCATCATTACCAATTGCATTCAGAAGCTTATTAAATCCAGGCGGCTCTTTTCCTTCAAGAAACTTTTTAATTTCCATATCCGACGCATGATTGAGCAACCACAACCCGCGAACATAGGTATCCAACATGGGACGAGCCAAAGCGTAAGCCGGACCCGGCAATTTAGCTTCCAATAAAATGCTTATGGCAGAACAAATATCTTGTGATTGTTGCAAGAGGGCTAGTTCGGGTTTATTGGGATACTCTTTCTCATTGGTGTGCCCATGAATCCATGCTTCGAGCTCTTCAGCAATTTTAATAATCTCGTTAAGTGTCATATAGTGGCAAATCAACAAAAACAAAATTTCTGATTCTCAATATCTCGTAATAAAGCATTTACCCTGGAACACACCACGTTTTATTTTTCCCAATCTCCTCATGCATCCACACAGGGTCAAGATCCGCGCCATTAGGCCATGTGAGTGCGCCCAATTCGATGCGAACTTGATTGAAATATTGCTCATCCTTCAGTGCAACGAATATACCCGGATTTTCGCTGAAAATTAGTTGCGATAAATTGACCATACCTGTGGTGCCGTCATTACAAATTACAGAAAGACGATAGTCAGGCAGTACAGTCACTGAACGAATACGCCATGGTGCTGCAGCAGTTATTCCAGGGGGGCAATGCTCTTGGGCAGCTGTTTTTGTTGACATAGATTCCAATCCTCCATCAATTCGGTGCGATGTTGTACCGCCCATTCTAAAACCATAGCTAATGCGCGTTTTGGTAAACTCCCTTTGATGATCTCCAATGTTCTTATATCAATTAATACTTCATATTCGGCGTATAAAGCGTGGAAATGCGGCGGTGCATGTTCGCGCCAGAACATTTGAATCACGATTCCAAAAAACTGACTGATCGTCGGCATACTGTTCCTGTGCGGAAGAAAGTTTATAGTTACCTACTAATCGGTTTGTACCGTATGCGTTTTGGTTTAGCACCTTCTTCACCCAGACGTTTTTTCTTATCGGCTTCGTATTCTTGATAGTTACCATTGAAGAAAGTCCATTGCGAATCGCCTTCAGCAGCGAGGATATGCGTAGCGATGCGGTCGAGAAACCAACGGTCGTGCGAGATCACCAATACACAACCGGCAAACTCCAGCAATGCATCTTCCAATGCGCGCAGCGTTTCCACGTCCAGATCGTTGGAAGGCTCATCAAGTAGCAATACGTTACCGCCTGCAATCAAGGTTTGCGCCAAATGGAGCCGGCCGCGTTCTCCACCCGAAAGCTGCCCGATGATTTTTTGCTGATCGCCGCCTTTGAAATTGAATCGTCCCAAGTAGGCGCGTGCGGGCGTAGTGTATTTACCAACGATTAAATTATCGTTGCCGCCGGAAATGGCATCGAACACGGTTTTGTCGTTTTCCAGTGAATCACGCGCCTGATCGACATGCGCGATCTTGACCGTCGGACCGATTTTCACTTCGCCGGAATCGGGTTGTTCCTTGCCGGTAATCAGTTTGAATAAAGTCGATTTACCTGCGCCGTTCGGGCCGATGATCCCGACGATAGCGCCCGGTGGCACTTTGAAGCTGAGATTATCGATCAACAGCCGGTCGCCATACGATTTGGATACACCATTAAATTCAATGACTTCATTACCCAGACGCTCCCCAACCGGAATGAATATCTCCTGGGTTTCATTGCGTTTCTGGTATTCCTGCGAATTCAATTCGTCAAAACGAGCCAAACGCGCTTTAGATTTGGCTTGACGTCCTTTCGGATTCTGCCTCACCCACTCCAGTTCTTGCTTCATCGCCTTCATATGCGCATCAATCTGCTTGTTTTCCTGCTCCAATCGCGCTTCTTTTTGTTCCAACCAACTGGAATAATTGCCTTTCCAAGGAATGCCATGACCGCGATCGAGTTCTAAAATCCATTCGGCCGCATTATCGAGAAAATAACGATCATGCGTGACAGCAACGACGGTGCCTGGAAAGCGCACCAGAAATTGTTCCAGCCATTCGACGGATTCGGCATCCAAATGGTTGGTCGGTTCATCCAGCAGCAACATATCCGGTTTTTCCAGCAATAGCTTACACAATGCAACGCGGCGTTTTTCTCCCCCTGATAGGTTTTTAATGGCCGCATCCCACGGCGGCAAACGTAGCGCATCGGCGGCAATATCCATTTGGTGCGAGCTGTCGCTGCCTGCAGTAGCAATGATCGCTTCCAGACGCGCCTGCTCTTCTGCCAAGGCATCAAAATCCGCGCCCTCTTCGGCATACGCGGCATACACTTCATCCAGTTTTTTCTGTGCCTGCATCACTTCACCCAAACCTTCCTCGACCTCCTGCCGGACGGTATGGTCAGGGTTCAATTGCGGCTCTTGCGGTAGATAACCGATGCGGATGTTCGGCAAACGCTGCACTTCGCCTTCGATTTCAGTATCAGCCCCCGCCATGATTTTGAGTACTGTGGATTTTCCTGAACCATTCAATCCCAGCAAACCAATTTTGGCTCCAGGAAAGAAGCTCAAAGAAATATCTTTGATGATCTGACGTTTGGGTGGAACTATTTTGCTCACGCGGAGCATCGACATTACATATTGAGCCATGAATTTAACCGTTGTTTAAAAAGATAAAAGGAAAAAACTTGATAGTTCAGAGTGTAGCGTACGTCAAAGTGCAAAGAAAGCTGTTACGCATGGAATCGTTTTCAGTCACTCACGCGGTTAATTGACACAAACTTATGGTGCTCGTCAAAAACCAGTTCAAACGTACCGTAAACACCGTGGCTTTGTACCACGGAACGCAAAACATTCGCTGGAAAATGAATGATGCGTCCGTCGATTGTTTTCGCCGCTACGGTATCGACATTACCTTCATAGTAAGCCAGCAGTTGATATTCCGGTATTTTTAAAACGACGCGGACATGTTGGTGCATAGGTTATCGATGGAATAAAAATGTGTTTCAAAACCTCTCATGCTCGTGTAAATAACGCCATTGCCCTTCCGGTAAATTGCCCAGTGTGACTTGGCCGATGCGCACGCGTTTTAACCCAATGACCTTCAGATTGACGAGCTCACACATGCGGCGAATTTGGCGCTTTTTGCCCTCATGCAGAATAAACCGCAATTGATCCTGATTTTGCCAGCTGACTTGTGCAGGTTTCAACGCATGGCCATCCAAGCTCAAACCATGATTCAACAACGCGAGCTTTGCCGCAGGCAAGCTGCCCTCAACTCGCACCAAATATTCTTTTTCGATCCTAGAACGATCGCCAATCAACTGTTTCGCGATACGCCCATCCTGTGTCAGTACGAGCAAGCCTTGTGAATCGATATCCAATCGTCCCGCTGGCACCAGGTTTTTTAAATGTGCCCGCTGAAAACGTTTGGTAGTAGCGTTGCTGGCAAACTGGTTTTCCGGTTTGATCAGCACAATCGCCGGTTCATATCCCGGTTCGGGTTGTCCGGAAACATACCCAATCGGCTTATTGAGCAGAATCGTCACCCATTGCGTTTGCTCTGACTGCGCAGCCTTATTCAGGGTGATCTTTTGGGAAGGATGGATTTTTGTGCCCAATTCAGAAATTTTCTCCCCGTCGACAAATACCCAACCCAATTCAATGAAGCGATCGGCCTCGCGGCGCGAGCACAACCCTTGTTCAGACATCAATTTCGATAAGCGTATTTTTTCCATGCGCATTATCATAGCTGAAGTAAAGAAAAATTTTTGTGTATTCCAAACAACAGAGGGGACTGATGGAGATGAAGAAAATCAGAATCTTTCTATCTTCTTCCAATGAGTTAAGTAATGAACGTAAGAATCTTGAAAATGAAATCGCAAATGTGGCAGAACCGAGGGATTACTTTAATTCTTCAACATTGGGAAAATTCGTCCACAAGTATGTCAGTTTCTGGCTTGAAAAACAAACATGCATCTCTAACCAATTGATTTCTCATGGTCATTCGTATCACTCTGAAAAGATGCAGATTGAATATACGCAAAATAACACCTAACTCACTAGATATGCTTAGGCTCATGACTTCACTTCCTTGGAAAGGATAAAAATAACCGGCTTAATCAAATCTTCCTAAGATACGCTTGCTTTTTTTGTCTACCATAATTAACCTCAATCACTATTCATTCCAGAGTTTGTCTGTCCATTGCTAGTTTTTGGATCGCATTTCGCTTCAAAGTTGAGCAAAAGTTAGTTGTAAATGGGTTGTGTATACGCCAACGCTAAGATTCTAAGGAGTTAACAGATCGCTGAAAAATTATCTGCGTTACCGTTGCGGTGTTAAAAACAGGCTCAAAATGCTCATATCGTACATAAAATGCGCTTTTTCTCCTGTTCTTACCTAGCATCGGTTGCCTCGAATACGTTTTTCAGCAGCCTGTTAGAAAAATATAAAGACTCACCACATAAACGAAGGGAGAATGAAACCATGGATGACTTTTTTTTCCAGATTGTTTTTCGGCTTGTCAATAGATTCCCATGGATTGGCAGGATTGCCTCACGCATTCCATGGTTGCGGCGATTGATTAGTGATATTTTTGTCAATTGGCAAGCCTATGCCACAAACCCTCGTCCCAGGCCATTTTCAATGGCTTCACCGTATACCACATGGCAATCATTGACGGATAGAACATTCACCGGGCGGCATTTGCCAGAAGCGGAGGGTGACCAAAATCTCCCGAATCTGGAGCGAGTCGTTAATCTGTGGAAAAGAAAAGAGCATAAGGAAATACCTTCAGTTGACACCAGCATACTGTTTTCTTTCTTTGCTCAATGGTTTACAGATAGTTTTCTGAGGACGGATTTTCGCGACCGCCGGAAAAATACGTCAAATCACGAAATTGATCTTTGCCAAATCTATGGCTTGCGTGAAGAAGTGACCTATCGTTTACGATTAAAAAAAGATGGGAAGCTAAAGTATCAAATCATTGATGGAGAAATGTATCCTCCTTTCCTTTTTAACGTTGAAGAAACGACCCAGGGCAACTGGGTGTTCGCGAGTGAAGAGTTTGAGAAGTTACACCCCCGCTTCGCCTTGGATTTCGTTTTTAACAACGTTCCTGAAGAGCGGTTGAAACGCATGTTTGCCACTGGTTTGGAGCACGGCAATTCATCGATTGGCTACACCATCATGAATACCATTATGTTGCGCGAGCACAATCGAATTTGTGATTTACTGAAAGAAACCCATTCACAATGGGATGATGAGCGCTTGTTTCAGACCGCCAGAAACGTCATGATTGTATTGCTGATTCAAGTCGTCTTAAAGGATTACGTTTCGCGCTTTACACAGTTTAATTTCACTCTCGATCCCACACCTGGCATGGCGGAAAAGCAGCGTTGGTACCGCACCAATTGGATTTCCTTGGAATTTAACCTCCTCTACCGATGGCACTCAATGGTACCGGAGCATTACCTAGTCGGAAATAATTCATACACGCTCGATGAATTTCGCAACAATATACCCCTGGTAATGCACTATGGGATTGGGTCATTGATAACGGCTGCTTCGACGCAAAAGGCCGGGCGCATTGGCTTGTATAACACCCACGGTTTCTTTTTCGATCCTCTGCCCTTTGGCACTGAAAATCAAAGTGTCATGGCGCGCACCATTGAGATGGGGCGGCAAGCCAAGCTGCGCTCATTTAATGACTATCGCGAAGCATTCAGCATGCCGCGCTTGAGAAGTTTTGAGGAATTGACAAGCGATGCTGAACTGCAGCGAGAACTCAAGGAACTCTATCATGACCGTATCGACGACCTCGAATGGCAAGTTGGCATATTCGCCGAGGATCATGATGAAGGTTTTAGCCTTGGCCGCCTGATGGTGCGCATGGTCGGTTACGATGCGTTTACCCATGCCCTGACCAACCCATTGGTCTCGACTTACGTACACAACGAAGCGACATTTTCGAAAATTGGGCAGTTGGTTATTGAGGAAACGAACTCACTTGCGGATATTGTGCAACGTAATGTAAAGGATAGCGATAAGGTCGTTGCCAGCTTTAAAACATCTACGCGGCCATCGGTTAACTAAGGATCACGCGGCTGAAATAGGTAAGTTAACGAGGAAATAATCCCGGATTTTATTTTTTGTAGAGGGGTACCGCATCATGAACAAGCTACCACAACATGAAGAAAATAGTCACGCAGTAGAAAACCGGAAGAGCTATCTTCTGCATAGGCAGACTCAATATCAATACGCCTATGAATATGCCCATACGATTGCCGTCGTACGCAAATTACCCTGTCGGGAAATACCTGGCATTGGCTATTGGTTGCGCGGAGGAATAAATCTGTTGCAATTGATTCCCAGCTTACCGAATCTATTGGTTACTTTTTCGCGCTATTTGCTAGGCAAACCCTTAGAAAATTACCAAGACTATGTTTTTTATCCGTTCAGCCCGCCAAATCCAAGGCTGGTCGATACCTTCCAACAGGATCTGACATTCGGATTGCAACGTGTCATTGGCGTCAATCCTGTGGTATTGCGCGCGGTTACCCGTCAAAATCCCCTGCCGGCAGCATTACCGGAATCTGAAATACGACGCATTTTTGCAGAGCAAATTATCGAGGTCGATTATGCGGCTGCCCTTGAACAAAAGCGCGTGTATGTCCTGGATTATGCATCCTTGGAGATATTGCAGCAAAACCCCGGATCTATCGACGGTGGCCGCAAACAATATGTCACGACCCCGATCGTGGTGTTATTTTTGCAATCGGATGGTTTGTTGCAACCGCTTGCCATACAGTTATACCAAGATGCCAGGCCTGATAATCCAGTCTATACACCAAAGGATGGCAATCTTTGGTTGGCAGCCAAAATGTTCGCCCAAGTCGCCGATGGTAATCACCACATCCTGTATACCCATGCCACCCGTATTCATTATGTCATGGAGGCCATCATTATGGCGTCACGCCGTCAGCTTTATAAATCCCATCCGCTTTCTGTGCTCTTAAATCCACATCTGCAACATACACTCAATGTAAACCACCAGCACACTTTCCTACGGAATCAAAAAGGTCAACCTGGCCGGTACGGTGAATTATTTGCTGGAGACTATGATGCAACGACTCAATGCATGGCTAATGCTATGACAAGCTTCAATTTCAAAGCATCGGCTTTTCCTAACGATATTGCAAAAAGGGAAGTCGATAATCCTGCACTTTTCTACCCCTTTCGCGATGATGGTATGTTGTTATGGAATGCAATTCAAAGTTTTGTAAAAGAATATATCGATGTCTATTATCGCTCTGATGCAGATGTTATCGAAGATTATGAAATCCAAGCATGGACAAACGATGTCAGTGCGCAGGATCGTGGCAGAATACCTGGATTTCCTGCCAGATTCGAATCTAAACAGGAATTAGCTGAAACGTTTGGTCATGTCATTTTTCTATGCACGGCTTTTCATTCCTGCATTCACTTCAACCAATACAAATATCCGGGATTTGTTCCCATTATGCCACATTCCGCTTATGCACCACCACCAATGGGAAAAAATACTGAAATCGATGCCGCTGGACTATTCAAGCTTCAACCAGCATTTCGCGCGGCCAACTCACAAACCTGGACCTACTTTCAGACAAATTTTACCGTCAATCGCATTGGTCAATACCCATTAGGGCAATTTGATCCGGCAGCGCGCGATGTGATCGAACGATTCAGAAGCCAGCTAAAAGAAATAGAAGGACAAATTGACCAAAGAAATAGCAATCGTTCTGTGACTTATGACCGGATGAATCCAAGACTCATCCCAAATGGTGTAACTGTTTGATGTTAGTGTAGATACTTCGCCAGCTAAAAGCTGGCGGGGGATAAGCGCACTGATCTGTGCTGAAAGCAAATTTCGCTGATTCAGGGAATTGATTTTGATTTTTCACTTCATCGCTCATCATGCACAATACCCACTCGTACGATTAACTGAAATTTCTGGGTTTAAAATAAACTACTCGTTAACCTAAGTTAGTTATTATGAATGACACCCCTTTCAATACACCCCCAGCCGATCAGTCGGCTCGAAAAAGAATTTTCAAGAGTGCCGCAGAAAAAGCCGGATTGCCCCCTGGCGCACTGGTTCATGTCGGCAAGGAGCATGAGTTAGGTTGTAAAATATCTGTTACGCAATATTCCAAAGATACTCTGATACAGCGTGAAATTTGCTCGATTACAGAATTAGAGCAATTCAAGAATGACCAATTGATTACTTGGCTCAATGTAGATGGTTTAAGCGATATAGATACGATCGAAAGCATCGGACAATTTCTTAGTATTCATCCGCTCGTACTCGAAGACATTTTAAGCACGCATCAACGCCCAAAAATAGAAGAATACGACAATTTCTTATATCTTGTTATCAAAGATATCGAAATAGGCTCAGATCAGGAATTTGATTTGCAATATGAGCAGATTAGCGTGCTTTTATTAGCTAATTTTGTCATTACTTTCAAAGAAAAGACAGACGATACATTTACACCAATATACGGGCATTTAAAAAACCGGAATAGCCGTATCCGGCAGTACGGTAGCGATTATTTAGCTTATGCCATTATTGATACCATCGTCGATAAATATTTTGCCATCGAAGAGTATCTGGATGAAATGTTGGGGCCGTTGGAAAACAATGTTTTTTTTAATTCGGACACAAATTTCTTGCAAACCATTCAACAAATTAAGCGAAACCTGATTTTCATGCGTCGTAATATCGCGCCTGTACGGGAATTGTTGGCTGCAGTGCAACGCTCAGGTTCTGATTTGATTCACGAAAAAACCTTTCGTTACTTTGGTGATGTGTACGATCATGTGCTGCGTGTTATGGATTCATTGGATTCTTTTCGCGACAGGGTTTCTGATATGCATGACATCTACCTATCCAATATCAGTAATAAAATGAATGAAACCATCAAAATTTTGACCATTTTTACGTCGATTTTCATACCATTGACCTTTGTTGCCGGCGTGTATGGCATGAACTTTGAATACATGCCGGAATTAAAATGGCGTTGGGGTTATCCTGCCATTTGGGTGATTTTTATTTTTCTTGGCATCGGCATGTTCATTTTCTTTAGAAAAAAGAAGTGGATCTAAATCTGTAGTGGCCATCCCCATGATTGTTTCGTCTTTTTGTCGCAAAATTGCTTGGATACCATTTTCAACCTTCCAGCTAATTCAATTGTCGCTTATGATCTAAATACCCAATTACGGAGCATGAAATTGTTTTTATTACGTGACGATCGCAGAATCAGCATTATCAGTGGTTTTCTGTTATTAGGATTGACGCTGACGACTGGGCTTGCGGTGTACTATACCATGCGGCAACAAATTGAATCAGTACTAGGACGCGGGCTTAGCGTTGCTTTACAAGGCAAAGCATTGCTGCTTGAAAACCAGGTAGAAAAAGCGCTGACGGATACACGTGCTCTGACGCTTCGTCCTTTCTGGAATCAGGCATTACAAAGGCTGAACATAGCGCCCAATGACACTAAGACCTTGGAAAATTTGCAGCGCAGCACAGAATCGCTACTTCAATCTGGTTTTTTGGGTGTCACCTTACACAACGCCAGTGATACTTTATTAATACAAACAGGTCATTTTTCGATCAAAAAAGAACAATCACTCACTTTAAATAAAGGCAACAAGACTTTTTTATTTTGGGATGGGCAATTCATCCTACATACGAGTAAAGACATCTTGGATCAGGAAAAGCGTCGTATTGCCAGGGTGACAGTAGAGATTGCGCTACCAAAATTAACCAGACGTTTCAGCGAAATTCGTTTAATTGGCGAAACGGGAGAATTTATTTTATGCGCACCGCCCAATCAGGGAGATAGTGAAATGCCTTGTTTAGTCAGCCAAACGGATGGTGTGAAGTTTAAGCGCTTAAAACAAGTTGCTGCAACAGAAATGCAGCCAATCAGTTTCGCATTCGAGGGGAAAAATGGTGTCGTTGCCGTGAGAGACTATCGCGATATTCCAGTTATCGAAGCTTACCATCCCCTTCGCACCATTGGATTAGGGATGGTTTTAAAACTGGATGAAGCAGAATTATTCAAACCCATCAATAAAGAATTAAAAATCATTATTCTTTATCTTGCCAGTTTAATCATCGCTGAAATATTGTTGCTTAACTGGTTTGTAGGCAAACTCATTACATCCGAACAAAAAGCGCGTAACGCTAAAGAAATAGCCGAGAAATTCTCTACCGAATTAAGTCATAAAGAAAGCCAATTACAGGAACGACTTAAAGAAATAACCTGTTTGTATGAAATACGCAGCAATATTAATTTGGAATTACCCGTCCATGATCTTTGTCAGCGAATCTTCACGCATTTAATTCCCGCTCTACGATATCCCGACGATGTTTCAGCAATAGTCGAATTAGACGGAAAGCAGATTGCATCAGTCAATTATGATATCAAAAGCTTATTGCAGGAATTACATTCTGCCATCATCATCAATGGCAAGACATGTGGTCAGCTTAGAGTTTTTTATCCTGCGGATAAAAAGTTTCTTGCTGAAGAGCAGAAACTAATGGATGCGATTACAGCGGATTTCTCAAGATGGTTGGAACGCAAGCAAGTCGATGAATTACTGCATATACGCCTAAGAGAAATCACGTGTTTATATAAAATTAGACGTGGCCTGGCACATGATTTGTCAATAGAAAGTGTTTGCCAAAATATTTTTGAATTTTTGATTCCTGCCATACAATTTCCTGAGATCACTACAGTGATCATTGAAATTTATGGAAAACGTTTCAACTCTAAAGATTATCACCTGAGTTTTGACAGTAAATCTTTAGCGGTTTTACCTAATTACGAAAAAGTATGCCTTGAGTGCTATAGGGAAAGTGATGTGATTGGGTCATTCCTGCAGTCAAAAATTATAGTGGATAACCGATTTTGCGGTTATTTAAGTATATTTTACCCTGACAATCAGCCATATTTGGTGTCAGAAGAACAAAACTTGATCGATGCAATTGCTAGCGATTTATCTAAGTGGTTAGAACGCAAAAAAGTGGATGAATTATTGCATGAGCGGTTAAAGGAAATGACCTGCTTGTATGAAATTCGTCGAGGAATTGGCGCTGAGTCTCTAATCGATAATGTGTGCCAAAATATTTTTACGCATCTGATACCTGCTTTACAATTTCCTGAAATTGCAACTGCTGTTATTGAATTGAATGGATGGCGCTTTACCTCAGGAAAGCATGATCAATACACAGCGCAACGAATTTTTTCCAAAACTAAACTAGTCGAACAACAATCACGGCCTAGGCGTGCGGAACGGAATCCTGCATGCACTTGTTGGTCTGCGATTAGCGTCAATGGCAAGGTATGCGGTCAACTGCGTGTGTTCTATCCCATCGACAAACCTTTACTACTCCCGGAAGAGCAGAAATTGGTTAACGCAATCGCCAGTGATTTGGAGAGTTGGCTTGAACGCAAACGACTTGAACAAGCACTCGTTTTAGTCGCAGAAGAACAGGCGCATACCATCGGACAGGAGTTACACGATAATCTCGGGCAACAGGTTGCTGCAATTAGTTATCAGACACGAGCCCTCGAGAAACAAATTGCTGCGATAGGCGATGACAATATGTCGACCACTGCTGCCTCGATTGCCTCACAAGCACAAACAGCTGTTATACAGATTAAACAGCTTGCGCAAGGTTTGCTGCCGTTTGAACTAGAAGCCAATGGATTAATTCCAGCATTAAGGACTTTAGCAGCTAGAATAACAACAACTTATAAGATTGTTTGTGATTTTACTTGCGAAGGTAATATCATGATCGATGATAATATTTTGTCGCTTAATTTATATCGAATTACGCAAGAGGCTATCAATAACGCCATTCGTCATGGCCAAGCGCAACATTTATATATTTCTCTGGTACTTGACGGCGATATATTACGTTTATCAATCCGTGATGATGGAGTAGGCTTATCTAGTTCAAAGGACGACCATCAGTCAACTTCAGGAATGGGAATTAAGATTATGCAATACCGTGCTAAGCAACTGGGTGCGAAATTCGAAATTTTACAACCAGATGAAAACGGAATGGAAATCCGGCTAGAAATGCAAATGACTTAAAGTATTTTATGAAAACTAAAGCCAAAATCATGTTGATTGATGATCATGCCATGCTCCGTCACGGTATGGCGATGTTGATTAATATGGAACCGGATATGGAGGTTGTTGCTGAAGCGGGCGATGGTAATGAAGCGATCGCTTATTTGAAAAAAAATCCTCCTCCCGATTTGATTTCCCTAGATGTGACGCTTAAAACCGTTTCAGGTTTCGAGGTCATAAAGAGCATACATGCATTGATCCCTACAATTCCAGTGCTATTCATTTCTATGCACGACGAGTCTGTATATGCAGAACGTGCGTTACGTGCTGGCGCCCGGGGATATGTGATGAAACAAGAAGCAGGTGATGTAATGTTATCTGCGCTACGTGATGTACTGAAAGGCAATGTTTATCTGAGTAAACAAATGAATGAAAAGATGTTGCAGCGGTTTGTCTCTGGGGGAAGCGCCACGCCTGAAGATTTAATCAACACGCTCACTCCGAGCGAGTTTGAAATTCTTCATTTGATTGGGCAAGGGCGAAGCAGTCAGGAAATTTCAGATCTTCTATGCCGCAGCATTAAAACCATTGAAACACATCGATTCAATATTCGAACCAAATTAAATTTAAAAGACGGTGCTGACCTGATACGTTACGCCACTCGCTGGATTTCTGAAAAACACTAAGTGCTGAGAAATCAAATTTGAATAGCCCAGCTTTAAACAGAACTCCGAAAAAATCATCCGCGCCATAATGAGAGGAGGGGTAAGGAGGGACGGCGCGGATGATTACGAGGGACAGGTAGTAATCGAATCTGAGTAGCATTATGAACTAATCAATAAGCTTTGAGAATGTGACAGATTGTCGCAGCCACTGTTCAATATTATCTAGAAAAGACTCCTGCACAACCTCGCCTGCCCTTGCAATAACCCACTAAAATAGAGGTAGTTAAAAGAGAGTTGGAGCAAAAGATGCAGATGAGTTTTGGAGCACTGGAATTGGCAGAGCGATTGAAGCGAGATAATGTTCTGATGAAGATTGATGCGCTGATTGAGTGGGAGGAGTTACGTCCGAAGCTTACGGGTTTATACAAGCGCGAGTTATCGCATGGTGGAGGACAGGAACCGTTTGATGTGTTGTTGATGTTCAAAGCGATCCTGCTGGGTCAGTGGCATAGTTTATCGGATGCTGCGTTGGAGCAAGCGCTGTGTAATGATTGATTTTCTACAATTTTGTGGATTGTCCTTGTCGGATGCGATACCGGACCAAACCACTTTGTGCCGGTTCCCGTAACCGTCTGGTAATCAACGACCGACTAGATGGTTTGCTAGGTTTATTAATGAGCAGCTTCAATCACACGGATTGATGATCAAGGGTGCGACAGGAGCGGTCATTGATGCCACGCTGATTGAGTCAGCGGCACGCCCAGAAAGACCATCCTACTTGAGGTAGATACCGAAGGTAAGGCTGTTCAGTTTGAAGATGGCAGTCAGCCTGGAATCAGCTGTACCGAAGAACAAAGTGCGGATCCGGATGCGACTTGGCTAAAGAAAGGCAAGAAGTCGCAGTTTGGCTATCTGCAGTTACCTGGTGGTGGACGCACAAGACGGCTATGTGCGCGGGGTTCACACGACTCCCGCCAACCAGAGTGAAATGATGCATTTCGAAGCAGCTATCGATGGTGCGCATATCGAGGCGAATCGGGTATATGCTGACAAGGGATCTGCCAGCAATGCCAATCGGCAGTTTCTAAGAAAGCAAAAGATCAAATAAGCTACCATGCATCGTGCGTACAAGAACAAACCACTTCTTGGCACGCCAGAAGCTGGCGAATCAATTGATCAGCAAAAAACGTTATATTGTCGAACAGTGTTTTGGCACAATCAAACGCTTATTCAGAATGGGGCGCGCCAGCTACTTCGGTACGGTAAAAGTCAACGCCCAAGTCATACTGAAAAGTATCTGCATGAACCTGAAAAAAGCAGCCAACAAAATCTTCGTAGACCAACCATTAAGGAGAGCAATCCGTCCAAATGTTGCATAAAGGGGGAAAATTCCCTAAAAAAGGAAAAAAACTTCGCTTTCTACCAAAATGACGTGCAATAACTCTCAGTTGGATATTTTTCTCTGTCACTACAGCTAAATTCTCGCGGTTGTGCAGAGGTCTTTAGAAGTCATTCGTATTTTGTAATCGCATCTTCTATTAAGGATTGCCCATTTGTAACGAATCGCGCAACATCTCGTTTGAAAATACCAATCCCTGCTGAATAGCATGCAAAAGCTTATCAATTTTGGATTCCAATTGAATATTCAAGCGAAAATCCTGTCCGTTCTTGACATTTGGGTTGTTGCCCAGTAAAGAAAGCTTAACATTCAGATCATGTGTATCGGATTTATTAAGATTCAGTGTTAACTCTTTGAAATGAAAATTCTCGATTGCTTGCAACAACAAATCGACTTCTTTTCCTTGATTTACCAGTAATTCCTTTGCTTTTTCTGATTGAAGGCTTAACGTCCCTGGTGCCTTGGCTGCAAGATACCCATTTGTGATGGCAATGCGATCGTGACCCAGAGTCAGTGGGATCTTTCCTGATAGCTGCCCATCACCGGTCAACCCATCCATTTCGATCCATTTAAAAAATGTATTCAAATCGATATTGTTGAGATGCGCCTCGATTTGAGATGCCTCTGCATTAGGATCAAGGTTGATGACAACAGGGTTTATTGTTACCTCGCCACCCAAAATAAGAAAATGTACTTGATCTAGCAAAACCCGCGGAGTGTCACGTGTGTTAATTTGATAAGAAACCAGCAAATCCTGTATCGGTATGCCAAAATCGAGTGCTTGAATAGAAATATTTTGTTTGGGTTCGCTTCGGATTGGCAATAAATTATTTAAACTGAGTTTGGTATTCAAGCCCTTTACTTGCGTACTGCCATACGCAAAAGAAAAATCTTTTGCAGAAATCACGGCATTACTTTTCGAAACACCCTTTTTCGACCACCGAATAGTTGCTTTGCCACGGATCTGGCCATTTACATTTCCCAGTGCAGCTAACGGCGGAAAAAGCTGCTTTGGTTGCAATTTACTGCTGGCAAATTTTATGGGTGAGATTTGTAAGATTAATTGACCATTGCCATTTTCAATTGCATATTCGCCATCCATTTTTAGATAGCTTAAAGATGATGTGCCGGCAGTAAGACTCAACAAGTATGGCGCCCGTTTATCCACGTTGGTTTGCTGAATAACATTTCCGGAAAGAGATAAGGGTGCAAAAAAAGGATCTTGAGCAAGATGCTTAATTTGCTTAATCGAAAAATCCGCAATCCGATTTGTAATGGATGAGTCCGCCAACCAATGTGCAGAAATACCATCCAGCTTCAGTTGATCTTCCGGCAAGATTAATGTGGTCTCATTGAGTAAGATGCTGCCACGATATTCATCATTAAAAGATTGCGTGCCGGTGACATTGACTGATCCCGCTTCAAGCTGAATTTCACGGATGATTGATTTTTTACTGCGCGTATCTTGATAAAACACAGAAAATTTGTTCGGATTAACTAAAATATCGTGCTTTATATTGATTTCCGATCTGTTTTTTTCTAATTCAATGTTCGCTCGGGTAATTTCGAGCGATAACGGTTTTTTGATAACTACAGGAAAACCGGAATTTAATTGGTTAAAATGCATTTGTCCGGCATTACGCAAACCGATACGCCAGATATTCTGCTCATTTTTGATGTGGAGAGGTAGCGATACGGAAATCTTTCCTATATTCAGATTATGATCAGCAACAAACTGCCCTTTGTTAAGCTGCAAATCTAAATTAGCTCGCCAGGATTCATTGATTTGTCGAATATCACTTTTGATAATGAATTCATCTGCTTTTAGTGTTCTGAGTTGCGAAGCTTTTGATAATGTTGTTTGTTGGATACCAACCATAATCAACTCTGTTTGTAGTTGCTGTAATGTCAGATCTGCCAAAGTAAACGTTGCATGGCCTGTCAAACCAGCGATTTGGACTTCAGGTAAGTTAACCACCCCCTTAGAAAACACAATATGACCTTGTATATTACCTTGTGTATCTAAGGTCGCTTGTAATTGTGCTCTTATTTCTCCCGGTGCCCCCAAAGTAGCGACACTCAAATGAACGGCTTGCATTTCTGGATTCTCATGTGGCCTACTCTGTCCCGATAAAAGTATCGTGACAGCACGATTGCCATCATTGAGTTCGATAACTAAGTCATTGATAGATAAAATTGGCAGTTTCGGTATACGAATAGCTTTTTCATTGAATAAAGACAAAGATTGCGAATTTGAAACTGTAGGTTCTGTATTTATTTGCTGTAGATTGGGTGAAATGTGTAAGCCATCTATGGCTAATGAATCAAGATTGCCACTCAACAAACCCTGCCAATTCCAATTTGCACGAATTTCATTCAAATGCAATTCTCTATTATTGCCCGCGATTAAATTACGCATAATAAGTTGATTAATCGTGAGATCAATTACAGCGATCGATTGCAGTGGATATCCCAGCCTACCTAATTGATTACTAAGAAGAATCTCAGCAAAATGATTGCGAGAATGGTAAAGCCCGGCACCAATTACAAGCAACACAATCATTAGCATTGAAAATCGGATTTTCCACTGATGATTAGGTGCGCTAATTTTTGACGTTGCGTTGTTCATAAATTCAGCGGAGTATCGATTTTTGCTGGATTCCTTTGTGTTGGTACGTGGTTACAAAAGAGATATCATAACTGAACAATCTTTCTCCTCTTTTTGATTTTCAATTATTATGGATTTGTTCACACAAGGTTTATTAGGTGCCACGATGGCGCAAGCTGGCGCTCAGCAACGGGAAACTCGTATTGCTACTGGCATAGGTTTTGTTGCGGGAATCGCTGCAGACGCGGATATCTTAATTCAATCAGAACAAGATCCACTGCTGAATATCGAATTCCATCGCCACTTCTCGCACTCGTTATTTTTTGTTCCGTTCGGTGCTTTAATCGTGGCGATGGCGCTGTGGTTTTTATTAAGACGACGCTTATCCTTTGCGCGACTGTATCTTTTTACACTCCTCGGATATTGTTTGAGTGGCGTGCTTGATGCTTTTACCAGTTATGGCACCCACTTGCTATGGCCACTGAGTAATGAACGTGTCGCGTGGAGCATCATATCGGTCATCGATCCAATTTTCACATTGATTTTATTGGTAGCCGCAATCATTGCTTTCAAAAAAAACAACCGACTAGCTGCTTATCTGGGATTATTTCTAGCGGCTACTTATCTTACACTCGGCTGGGTACAATCCCAACGCGTTGAAACTTTTGCCAAGACAATCATTGCTGAACGAGGACAAACAGCCGAAACATTATTAGTAAAACCGACACTTGGAAATATAATATTGTGGCGTTCAATTTATCGCTATCAAGGTTCATTATACGTGGACGCTATTCGCGTCGGTTTAATAACAGGACCGCAACTTTACCCAGGGGAATCAATTATGCAATTTGATCGGTCGCGCGATCTGAGTGCTGTCCCGGATTCCTCGGTATTGGCGAAAGATATTGAGCGCTTTAGTCATTTTTCAGCTGGATTGATTGCAATTCGCCCCGAACAACCCAATATACTCATCGATGTACGCTACTCCAATTTGCCCAATACGTTTGCGCCGCTGTGGGGAATAGAAATCAATCCAGAACGACCCGATCAACACGCGAAATATAATCTCTATCGGGATTCATCTAAACAGACACGGGAAAAGTTTATTGCATTATTGTTGGGGCGCAATAACGTTAATTAATAGGATGCTACAGGATGATGAGGCGCAAAAGAGTTACATTAAGGATTTGCTTTCACCGGCAAGCATAGTAGCCGACAATATTTTGGGTTAGAATCACAGATTATTTCCAATAGTAAGTCGGCATTTAGATTTCTAAATATAACCTATGATTCTTATTCTTGTTCCAAATACGCAACCGGATAGCCCGGAATATAAACAATTGATGTGCCGATTGGATGCCCTTCCTGGCATATCTACTCGTGTTCATAAAGAAATGGGCACTGAGCAATCTCTCACGGAAGTCTATTTGATTGGCAACACTAAAGCCTTATCGATCGAAGATGTAAGCGGATTTCCTTGTGTTGATCGTGTTGTCCGGGTTTCTGAAGAATATCGCGTACTAGGGCGCCATAAGGATGATGATCGGCCAACATATTTCACATACAATGGTGTGAATTTTGGTCAAGATACACTCAATGTATTTGCTGGATTGTGCGCTGTCGATACGCTGGAACATGTAGAGATGATGATGAAAGCGTTACGCGAAAACAATCAGGTGTGTACGCGGATGGGAGCCTATAAACCGCGCACAAGTCCTTATGCTTTCCAAGGACATGGGAAAGCTTGCCTGCCCTATGTGTTCGATTTGGCAGGCAAATATGGCATTAAAGTGATTGCGATGGAAATAACCCACGAGTCTCATTTGGAAGAAATACGTAATGCATTGTTTCAAACTGGTAATGCAACCGGTGTTATGCTACAAATTGGCACGAGAAACACACAAAATTTCGAGTTACTCAAAATCGTAGGTCGACAACAAGATTTTCCTGTTCTGATAAAACGTGGTTTTGGAATTACTTTGGATGAATCATTGAATGCTGCCGAGTATTTAGCTTCGGAAGGCAACCGCAAAGTGATTTTTGGATTACGTGGAATGAAAACCAATATGGGAGATCCTCATCGAAATTTTGTCGATTTTTCGCATGTGCCTGTAGTCAAACGTTTAACACGTATGCCTGTGTGTATCGACCCCTCACATTCCGTCGGAACGCGTGCGGAATCGCCGGATGGCTTATTAGATATCATGCAGGCAACTGCGCAAGGTATTATCGCCGGTGCTAACATGGTGCTGGTTGATTTTCATCCAGCTCCTAGTAAAGCATTGGTTGATGGACCGCAAGCGCTTTTAATGAAAGAATTTCCACATTTCCTAGAAGATATTCAGTTGGTTAGGGAAACGTATGAGAAACGTGTCGCACTAGCCCAACGGTATTTGGAACAATCAGCGCTTAATTAAAAGTCTTATTTGATAATAAAAGTTTGCTACAAATTAGCTCAATCTATTCTTAGACGTTCTTTGCATTGGGAAAAATATGATCAGAGTATTACTATCTAATCCAAGAGGTTTTTGCGCTGGCGTTGATCGCGCCATTGAAATCGTTGAACGTGCGCTTAAAATGCATGGTGCGCCAATCTATGTTCGGCATGAAGTCGTGCATAATCGTTTTGTTGTTGAAGGACTTGAAAAAAAAGGGGCCGTTTTTGTAGAAAACCTCGATGAAGTACCACAGGACAGCATTTTGATATTTAGCGCGCATGGTGTATCACATGCCGTACGCCGTGAAGCAGCCGATCGAAAATTAAAAGTCTTTGATGCAACTTGTCCTCTAGTGACCAAAGTTCACGTTGAAGTAGCAAAAATGCGCAAAGAAGGTAAGGAAATTATCATGATCGGTCATCAAGGCCACCCAGAAGTTGAAGGAACTATGGGGCAAGCGGAAGGTAATGACAGGGGCATGTATCTGGTTGAAACTGAAACTGATGTCGAGAATTTACAAGTTAAAAATGAAAATAATTTGGCTTATGTAACCCAAACCACTTTGTCTGTAGACGATGCGGCGCGTATTGTAGATGCGCTGAAACGCCGATTTCCTAAGATAATCGGCCCGAAAAAAGATGACATTTGCTATGCCACGCAAAACCGCCAAGATGCGGTAAAAAAAATGGTCAATCAATGTGATTTGGTAATTGTAGTGGGATCCCCTAATAGCTCGAATTCTAACCGCCTTTGTGAAGTTGCAAGAAATGCTAATGTCGAGGCTTATATGGTTGATCGCGCAGAGCAATTACAAGAAAAATGGTTTCTTGGAAAGAAGATTATCGGTATTACCGCTGGTGCTTCAGCACCAGAGATCTTAGTACAACAAGTCATATCCAGGCTTAAGGAAATTGGCGCTAAGCAGATTGGCGAAGAAGTCGAAATCGAAGAGCTTAGCGGCGTAGTGGAATCAGTGGTGTTTCCTTTGCCAAAACCTTGAGTTGTATTTGTAAGGAAAAAATAAGGCAAATCGACCTACTACGATCCAGCATGAGAATACATAAATAAAAGCTGTATAATACTCAGACAATTCAATAGAATCTTACCCATATTTTACCCGACATCATGAGTCATTCACCATTTCCAGTACCTGATCCCGATTTATATACTGAAGAAGAGGTGGCAGCACTGGTTCATCAGTTTTATGAAAAAGCCAGAAAAGATCCCGACCTAGGACCTATTTTTGAATCACACGTGATTGACTGGGACGCTCATTTTGTGCAAATGACCAACTTCTGGTCAGCACAATTGCGTGGAACTTCGCGTTTTCGAGGTGCGCCGATGCCCAAACATATCGCTTTGCCTGATCTTAATGCTGAATTGTTTGAGCGTTGGTTACAACTTTTTCGTCAAACAACAGAAGAATTGGGCAATGCCAATCTTCAGCATCATGCCAACACCATTGCCGGATTCATTGCTACACGGCTTTGGCAGGGCTATCAAATGAACAACTATCCAGATAAAGATTTCATACCGTTACGTATTAATTAATGTCTTAATCTTGTAAGCAGTGCCTTTATCTTAATAAGGCTAAGGCTATTGATATGTTGAATCTGCAAATTATTCGGTGTTAAATATCAGATAATTTGGTAATAAGAAGAACAAAAATAGCCTTATTCAATCGAATCATAGAGTGACAGAAGCGTAGTATTGTTTTTCATATGGGGATCTTCTTACTTTGAAAAGCATCAGAAACAAAATTATTGTTTTCTCCATCCTAGCCACGCTAATTCCTTCAATTGGGTTAGGTGTATTGTCATTTTATCAAAATGAAATGATGATTAAAGAAAACCTTACGCGCGAATTACGCGCACTGACCAATTACGCTGATCACGAATTAACCTTATGGATTAAGGAACAAATTTATACGGTTCGTGAACTTTCACACTCTAAAATCCTGACTGAAGGAGTTGTGCTGGCCAGTCAATCACAAAAAGATAAATCTGCAAGGCAGAAAATTTTCATCGAGGACTATTTAAAATCAGTACACAATAAACTGGATACTGTGCTTGCATTGACAGCAATCGACACCAACGGACAGATACTGGCAAGTACTATCGATTTTCAAGACACAATGCCATTTCCTCAGAACTGGACTGAAATGGCTTCGATCCAAGGAAATGTCATTATTCCGCCCCATTGGAATAAGTACTATGCGACCGCCACACTTAGTATTCTAGTCCCCATATTATCAGTGGATGATTATATTTTAGGCGCACTTGTTGCAACTTTTGATCTGAAAAATATTCATGCCATTCTTAAAGATCCCATAAAGTCACCGCTAGGTGAGATATTAATATTGGATCAGGAGGGGCAAATCATGCTGTCGAGCGATGATAGATTTCTGCATGATAGTAAAAACGACATGACATTCTCTTACGATGCCGAAGATTTAAAAGAATTACAGATAAATCCTGAGATATTACAAATTCCGCAGGGTTTAGGTAATGAAAAAGTCATTGGTCTGGCTTATGTATCCGAAAACCCACCCATTACTATCATTGCACACAGAAGTTACGATTCTGTCTATGCTGCTTGGAAACAACAGCGCGACCTATTTATCAGCTTAGTCAGTGCCATTCTAGCCATCGTCGCCATCATTGCCTTTAGAATGGGCCACGCGATCGTTGTCCCTTTGCGAAAACTAATAGCCGCAACCGAAGATATTGTTAAGGGCAATTTCAACGTCGACTTAAAAACTTCACAACGTAATGAATTAGGCAAACTAACTCAAATGTTTAATCAGATGGCTGATAAATTACAACAAAATCAGGCAGAAATTACGAGTGCAAGCCGTACCATGCAGGAAAAAAACAAATTACTCGAAACGCTCTCTGTAACCGATAGCCTTACGGGTCTTTTTAACCGTAATAAACTCAATTCAATTATAAATGATCAATTAGCGAGATTTTCTCGTAACAACCGTCCCTTTGCAATACTGATGATTGATATTGATTATTTCAAATCCTTAAATGACAGTCTCGGGCATATTGCAGGGGATGAAATCATTGTGTCTGTAGCGCAAAAAATATCACACTGTATTCGCAGTGTTGATTTTGCAGCTCGATATGGAGGGGACGAATTTGTGATTATTTTGACCGAAACGATTGCTGAAGAAGCCATCAAAACTGCTGAGCGAATACGATCGCATGTAGCTAATATCCAGTATAACGAACCTAATAAGCTTACCAAAGCGATCACTCTAAGTATCGGTGTTATACAAAGCGAAACCGAAGATACTTCTTTGACTCATCTGCTTTCCAGGGTTGATAGTGCCCTATACCAAGCTAAGCATGCCGGAAGAAACCAAACTTACTGCATACGGCCAAGACTAATGGCTGCAAACGGTTAAAAATTATTGTTGCTACTGGCAATAGATCACTCTAATTCAAATCCAGTATTTTGGATCCATCCTTGATTCTTATCGGTCAATACTTTTAACCAAGCTCCCTGGCTCGCAGTTGCCTTCAATACAGTATCCTTTTTAAGCGACAACAGTACTTGAGACTGAGCGTCAGGCGTTTTGTACAACTTGGAGATTTTATTCGTACGCAATTTTACTGGAATATGAAAATCAAGCTGTGGATAACCAACATTTGCAGCTTTCTTTTGTGTAAGATCAGATTGAATCGATTTAACAAAGTTGTTTGCTTGACCGACGTAATTCATGGCTGTGGCATATTGATCTTTTGAATAAAAGATTGTGGAAATCTCTAATAAGCGCTGTGCTTGGATTCTTAGCATTCGATCAAAAGGTGTGTTCTTTTCTTGATTGAATTGCTTCAAAGAAGCCTCCAATTCAGCAATTGCAGACGCAGTACCTGGTTTTGTGGCTAGGCGATGCAGTTTTACTTGTGTACGCGTTACTTCTTTATGTGTTTCTCGAATGACATTGGCTTGATCGGTTTGATGTACTTTTTGATTTTTGATGAGCTGATCTTTCTCTGCAACTAACTTCTCAAGTCGCGCAATTTCTTTCTTCCAATTTTGCTCATTTTCAGAAACTATTGGCAGTTTTGGTTCGTCCGCTGGAATCAGTATTTTTTCGTGAGAAACGCATCCTGAAATAATCACAGCCACCAACAAACAAAAAAACTTAATCATCAAGCCATCCAACCGAGTTTGCGATACCCAATAATACGTACTTAATAAGGAAGATTGTGTCATTTCAATAGATTCTCTCGAAAAATCATTTCTATCAGATAATTACCAATCAGTTATCACATTCAGCAGATCAAGAATGAAAGCTTCATGTGCAAGGATTTAGCGATTTAGAATAATTTCCAATACAAATTTGCTACCGATATAAGCCAGCAACAAGATCATAAATCCGGTTAGTGTCCAGCGAATCGCAATACGTCCTCGCCATCCATAAACTTGTCTACCCGCAAGCAGTGCAGCAAAAACACTCCAAGACACAACACCAAAAAAAGTCTTATGGGTAAACGTAAATGGTTGACCGAAAACTTCGGTGGAAAAAAAGATACCGCTGACCAATGTCAACGTCAGTAAAATAAAGCCTGCCCCAATAATACGAAATAACAACCGTTCCATGACCAATAGAGGCGGTAGATTGACCAAAGCCAGATGGCCTGCAGGGTGATGCAGATGTCGTTCTACCACTATCATCAACATTGCATGAAATGCGGCTATCGTCAGCAAACTATATGCCAGCATTGCACCAAGCAAATGCGCCTTAAAAGCAGGTAATTCGGTATTTCCGAGAACACGAGAAGATGGAAAAATAAGCGGCAACAAAACCGCAACCGCCGCGACGATTGCAATTGGAGCAATCAAGAATTGCAATCCCTGAAGTCGATTAAAAAAACTTAAAATCCAATAGATAAATGCGGTCAGCCATACAATTAGAGACACCGCATTTCCCAATCCAAATCTTAGGCCTTCATCGGCAAGTATCGATTGGTATAATATCCATGCATGAAGCACCAACGGTATTAATAACGCATAACGCATCCAACCACTGATTGCTGACTTTTGGCCATTGTTTTCAGGATTAAGATCGGTTTGCGGTTTCTTCCATTTATTTTGCCAAAAATAGGCACCAATAAGTGCATACAGCAAAAAAGCAACGAGATCAGTTAAAATGATGGGTATTGGCATCACAGGTATTAAAAACACAAGTAACCAAGGTAGTCTACATTGCGCTACAATAAATTCAAAGCGCTAATCCAATTTTATTTAACAATAGTGTTGCAATAAGCGATGCATTTCATATATTTCGGGATTTACTAATAACCATGTTTGATAATTTGACGAACAGATTCACGGGCATTATTCGAACCTTACGCGGTGAAGCGCGATTAACTGAAAGCAATATCGAACAAGCTTTGCGTGAAGTTCGCTTAGCTTTACTAGAGGCGGATGTCGCATTAGCGGTAGTCAAAACTTTTATTGCACGCATCAAAGAGAAAGTGATTGGCCAGGAAGTCATGGCCAGTTTGACACCGGATCAAGCTCTTATCGGAATCGTTCATCAAGAGCTTATCAATATTCTGGGAGGAGAAAAATCTGAGATAAATCTCGCGACTACACCACCAGCCGTTATTCTGATGGCTGGTTTACAGGGTGCGGGTAAAACCACGAGCAGTGGCAAATTAGCTAAGTGGCTCATGGAAAATAAAAAGAAGAAAGTATTATTGGTTTCTTGTGACGTCTATCGTCCTGCGGCGATTCAGCAGCTTGAAGTACTAGCCAATCAAACGGGAGCAGATTTTTATCCGGTTATCACAGGACAAAAACCAGGAGAAATCGCCACTAACGCTTTAAATTTTGCACGCATACAGCACCACGATGTCATGATCGTTGACACCGCCGGACGATTAGGTATTGATGAAGTGATGATGCAAGAGATCATGGAATTAGAAGCCTTATTAAAACCGATCGAAACTTTATTTGTGGTCGATGCGATGCAAGGTCAAGACGCTGTCAACACAGCCAAAGCTTTTTCTGATGCATTACCGTTGACCGGCGTTATTTTGACGAAACTGGACGGCGATGCACGTGGCGGCGCGGCATTATCGGTAAAAGAAATCACCGGCAAACCGATCAAGTTTGCCGGTGTTGCAGAGAAACTAACGGGGCTAGAGCCCTTTTATCCAGATCGCATGGCCTCACGCATACTCGGGATGGGTGATGTACTAGGGTTGATTGAAGAAGCGCATCGCAAAGCAGATCAGCAAGAAGCTGAAAAGCTGATGAAAAAAATGAAATCAGGCAAAGCTTTCGATTTGGATGACTTCAAAGCCCAGTTTCAGCAAATGCGGAATATGGGGGGTATCAATGCATTAATGGACAAACTGCCGGCGCAATTCAGTCAAGCAGCGCAAAATGTCAAAGTCGATGACAAAGTCATTAATCGTACCGAAGGCATCATTAATTCGATGACCAAACTGGAACGTAGAAAACCCGAAATTCTAAAAGCCTCGCGTAAACGTAGAATTGCAGCCGGATCTGGTGTTTCTGTACAGGAAGTTAATCGTCTTCTCGCACAATTTGAGCAAGCGCAAAAAATGATGAAAATGATGAATAAAGGCGGTATGGCAAAAATGATGCGTGGCTTAAAAGGAATGATGCCGCGTTTAGGATAAAAATCCTAAGGAAGAATGGACAAGCTATCATTCAGTCTTAAAAAAAAAGCTTTAATTAGTGCTTGCCTGTACTACCAAAACCATCTTCACCACGGAAGCTTTGATCAAAGCTCTCGACTTGATTAAATTCAACCTGAACAATAGGAACAATCACCAATTGTGCAATCCGTTCCAGTGGATTGAGCTGAAAGCTATCTTGTCCCCGGTTCCAACATGAAACAAGAATTTGTCCCTGGTAATCGGAATCAATCAATCCAACCAAGTTACCCAATACGATGCCGTGCTTATGGCCAAGCCCGGATCGTGGCAAAACTAACGCTGCCAAATGAGCATCAGCCAAATGAATGGCGATGCCGGTGGGAATAAGACAAGTGTCTCCAGGATTCAGTTGAATGGTCTCCGCAATGCAAGCGCGTAGATCCAAACCTGCAGATCCTGGCGTCGCGTAGGCTGGAAAACGCTCATTTAAGCGATCATCAAGAATTTTGATAGCGATTTTTTTCATACAGGAATTCAAGTAACGTTAATTATTGTTTAAAAAATGTGCTGATGTGTTTGATTAGATGTTTCGCTTGTTCAATTTTTGGCGCTCTCGGAAGAACGTGTTCGCCCATGTCATCTAAAAGTATCAATTCATTATCATCGGAACCGATTGCATTTTGCGCCCAATTCGCAACCATTAAAGGTAATCTTTTTTTGATCCGCTTTGCTTGCGCGTTTTCCAGTAGATTTTCAGTTTCCGCAGCAAAACCAACGCAAAACGGAGGATTCTGCGCAGTTGCTATGGCCATGAGAATATCCGGATTGGGTGTCAATTCTAAAGTTAAATTGTGATTGGTTTTTTTAATTTTTTGCGCATTCATCGTTGCTAAACGGTAATCAGCAACAGCTGCCACACTGATGAATATATCCACGGATGGGATTTCATGCTGTACAACAGCCAACATTTCATTGGCGCTTATCACAGCAACAAATTTATCAACCGCTGGTGGCGTTAAACCCGTCGGGCCTGACACCAATGTTACGTTTGCGCCGGCTTCTACTGCCGCTTGAGCAATGGCATAGCCCATTTTTCCAGAGCTTTTATTTGTAAGGCCTCGCACAGGGTCGATTGCTTCGAATGTAGGCCCGGCCGTGATCACGATTTTTTTATTGCTCAATAAACGTTTATTTTGCCAAAAAGCAGTGATTGCTTCTGCTAACTCAACCGGTTCTACCATTCGCCCCATACCAATTTCACCGCAAGCCTGAATACCACTAGCCGGGCCTATTATTCGGATACCGTCGTTGCGTAATATCGCGAGATTACGCTGCGTGGCGGGATTTTCCCACATTTGGCGATTCATTGCCGGTGCGATCAGCAGTGGGCAATTACGTGCAAGACATAAGGTCGAGAGCAAATCATCGGCAATACCATGTGCAAGTTTCGCAATGAAATCAGCGCTGGCGGGAGCTATCATAATGACATCAACTTCCCGCGACAAATTGATATGTGCCATAGAACTAGACGCACTGCTTTCCCATAAATCTGTATGAACAGGATTGCCTGTCAGCGACTGGAAAGTAAGTGGTGTAATAAATTGGCACGCGGATCGTGTCATCACTGTTTGTACAGCAACAGCGCTTTGCGACAATACATGCGCTAATTCCGCAACCTTATAAGCCGCGATACCGCCGGTAATACCAAGTAATATCCGTTTTTTTTCATTGCATAATGATTGCCGGAAAGATGATTCGTGCATGGTCATGGAAATAAAAATCGCTTCTAGGAAAACAGTTTTCTCGCGGTTATGGTCAATAATTGTCAATATGGGTGATTCAATCCCTCGTTCATCATGCCGCTAATAACCAAGCATCAGAAGGATTACCGCAAATTTTACTTCTGAATCTGCGTTTGGGGTATTAATTCTTTCTATCATCATAACATTATGACTATTATTCATTGGCCTGTATCCGAACGCCCACGGGAAAAACTATTACAAAAAGGTGCCATGGCTCTTTCTGATGCCGAGCTACTGGCTATTTTCTTACGCACCGGCATTGCAGGCAAAAGTGCAGTAGATCTTGCGCGAGATTTGCTGCAACATTTAGGTAGCCTCGGTAATGTTTTTTCGTCGAGTCAAAGTGAATTCTGTCAACTACCCGGTTTAGGCAGTGCAAAATATGTACAGCTTCAGGCGGTATTGGAAATGTCTCGTCGTGCGTTAGAAGAAGAACTGAAATGCAGCAACGTACTCAACTCGCCGCAATCGGTACGCGATTTCTTACGACTCAGCCTTGCTCGAAAGCCTCATGAGGTTTTTATAGGCATTTTTTTGGATACTTGCAACCAGATCATCGCCAGCGAAGAACTCTCCAGCGGCACTTTGACAGAAACCAGCGTTTATCCTCGAGAAGTCATTAAGCGCACACTACACCACAATGCGGCGAGCGTCATTTTCGCGCACAACCATCCTTCAGGCAAAGCAGAACCTAGCCAAGCCGATCTGCTATTGACGCAAACATTAAAAGAAGCGCTCGCGATGATTGATGTCAAGCTGTTCGACCATTTCATCATCACCAGTAACAAAGAAATTCTGTCCTTTTCCGAGCAAAATTTTATTTAGTAGGCCGTTGAAAAACGTATTCGAGGCAACCGATGCAAGGCAAAAACAGGCGGAAAAGCGCAGTTTATGCTTAATAAATAAGCATCTTTAGCCTGTTTTTAACACCGCTGCGGCAACGCAGATAGTTTCTCAACGGCCTGCAGAATTCGCCAATTCAAATCGCGTCTTAGTCGATTGCACTTGAGTAGACTATTAGATCGATGTATCGAATATTTTCGTGTGAATCGGGCAAGTTTGTCATACTATTGCGGCTATTTACTCCTTTCACAGTATATTGCATGACGATTCCACACCATAAACAGTGGGCATTATTTGCAGGGCCTTTGTTAGCAATTCTGCTTGCCATTGCCATGCACTTATCTGGCTGGCAGCAGCAAGCCTGCTGGACTGGCGCAATTTCCATACTGTGCGTTATTTGGTGGATTTTCGAGCCCATTCCGATTCCGGCTACTGCGTTGGTTCCGTTGACGGTATTACCGTTGGTAGGCGTTTTGTCGCAAGAAAAAATTGCTTTGGCTTTTGGCAATGAATTAATATTGTTGATGCTTGGCGGTTTCTTGATTTCTGCAGCCATGGAGCGTTCGGGTGCGCATCATCGGATTGCGCTCGGCATGATTCGTTTAATAGGTGGCGATAGCAGTCGGCGCATTGTGTTTGGCTTCATCATTGCTAGCGCCATGTTGAGTATGTGGATTTCCAATACGGCTACAGCACTGATGATGCTACCAATAGCACTTGCGGTAATCCATCAAAGCCCCGACAAAAAATTGGCCATTCCACTGTTGCTATCAATTGCTTACGGTAGCAGCATCGGCGGCCTGGGAACTCCGATTGGAACACCACCCAATTTGGTTTTCATGCAACAGTATGAAAAATTCACCGATCACTCGGTAAGCTTCGTACAGTGGATGAGTTGGGGGTTGCCAGTGGTTTTTGTGTTTATCCCGATTACCGCATTATGGTTGACGCGCCACCTAGATTATCACGGAAAATTAACGATGCCGCCGGTGGGTAACTGGAGATCAGAAGAACGCCGGGTGTTGATCATTTTTGGCTTGACGGCCATCGCCTGGATGACACGATTGGAACCTTTTGGTGGCTGGAGTCATTGGTTGGATTTAAAAAACGCTAATGATGCCATCGTGGCGTTGATCGCGGTAATCATCCTATTTCTCGTTCCCAACGGTCGGGGATCCAAATTACTCGATTGGCAATCGGCAGAGAAAGTGCCTTGGGGTATTTTGATTTTATTTGCGGGCGGCATTGCCATCGCGCAAGCATTTGTTGAGTCGGGTTTGTCAAAAGCCATCGGTGATCAATTAACGGTGCTTGCAAATTTACATCCGCTGGTAATCATCGCTTCTATCGCGTTGATGGTTACTTTTCTTACCGAAACTACCAGTAACACCGCAACGACTTTGTTATTAATGCCGATTCTTGCACCGGCAGCGATTGCGGCCGGGCTCGAACCAAGTCTGTTAATGGTTCCAGCCGCGATGAGCGCCAGTTGCGCTTTTATGCTACCAGTTGCCACAGCACCTAATGCGATTGTTTTTAGCAGCGGACACCTTTCGATTACCGATATGATTCGAGAAGGGCTCATGCTAAATTTTATCGGTGTCATCGTCATTACGTCGGTGTGTTATTTTCTAATCAATTAATTGATGGCCTATTTCAGAATGAATCAATCAAAAAGACCGATGGATTTATGCACTCATGAGCATGATCGTTTTCCTCTTCGTAGAACACGGGACTTTAAATACCATTAATTCCAGTATCAGCCTTGATTAAACCTCTCATTTGAATCTCTGATAAATTTCCTGCTGTGCGTATGAGTGCTGCAAAAGAACAACACACACCAATGATGCAGCAGTATCTGCATCTCAAGAGCCAGCACCCTGACGTGCTGATGTTTTATCGCATGGGGGACTTCTATGAGTTATTTTTTGATGACGCGGAAAAAGCAGCGAAATTACTGGGCATTACTTTGACACAGCGAGGTTCTTCTGCCGGAGAACCAATCAAAATGGCGGGTGTACCCTATCATGCAGCGGAACAATACCTCGCCAAATTGGTGAAATTGGGAGAATCTGTTGTATTGTGCGAGCAAGTCGGCGATCCGGCAACTTCTAAGGGCCCTGTCGCTCGTGAAGTTACCCGTATTTATACGCCAGGAACACTCACCGACGCGGCATTTTTGGAAGATAAACGCGATTGCATTCTGTTGGCAATGTTGGTACGCGAAGAAACTGTGGGATTGGCTTGGCTTAATCTAGCGGCCGGGCAGCTCCGGGTCACGGAAACCTCGCAGCAAAATCTATCCAGTGAGCTAGAGCGCATTCGGCCTGCCGAAATTCTGATTCCCGAATCGTTGGCCATACCGGAAACACAACGACCGCACTCGGTACTGAAACGAATACCCGATTGGCAATTTGATCACGATAGCGCAATCCAAGCGCTGACCCGGCAATTGGCAACACAGAGTCTATCCGGTTTCGGTTGCGACGATTTGTTCATCGCGATGGCTGCGGCAGGTGCTTTGCTGGAATATATCCACCTGACCCAAAGCACAAAGGTGTGCCCTGTTACTTCATTACACGCTGAATTTGACACGGCTTATGTACGGATGGACGTATCGACTCGGCGCAATTTAGAAATTTCCGAAACCCTACGCGGTGAGCAATCACCGACGCTGTTGTCGTTATTGGATACCTGCTCGACCAACATGGGTAGCCGCTTAATGCAATTTTGGCTGCATCGTCCGTTACGCGATGCACGGGTAATTCAGAACCGTCTGGATTGTGTCACCGCTTTGTTGGGTGATTCAGCATCCAATTACTACGTACCGACGCGCATACTGTTGCGAAAGTTTGTGGATATCGAACGGATTGCCGCACGCATTGCACTCCAATCAGCCCGGCCCAGAGATTTATCCGGGTTGCGCGATAGCCTTAAATTGATACCCGAATTGAATGAGATTCTCACTCCTTGTCACAGTGAAGCTTTACAGCCATTGATCCAAATATTTCAGATCGATGCCGCCTGGGTAAATTGTCTTAACGAATCCTTGCTCGAAGAACCGGCTACGATGTTGCGTGAAGGCAATGTAATTGCCGATGGTTACGATGCGGAATTGGATGAGTTACGCGCTTTACAAAATAATTGCGGTGAATTTTTGTTGCAATTAGAAATTCGAGAAAAAGAACGCACCGGCATTCCGAGCTTAAAAGTCGAATATAACCGCGTGCACGGTTTTTATATCGAAGTGACGCATGCGCATAGCGAAAAAATACCGATCGATTATCGACGCAGGCAAACGTTAAAAAACGCCGAGCGCTACATCACGCCAGAGCTCAAAGCGTTTGAAGACAAAGCGCTGTCTGCGCGTGACCGTGCCTTGGCGCGCGAAAAACAGCTGTATCAGGAACTGTTGCATCAGCTCCAACCTTTTGTGCCAGTCTTGCAGAAACTGTCTGCCAGTATCGCTGAAATCGATGTGTTGTGTGCCTTCGCAGAACGTGCAAGGACATTGGACTACGTTCAACCGCAGCTATCGGAAGAGAATATTTTTAATATTGATGCGGGGCGGCATCCGGTTGTGGAAAGTCAGGTTGAACATTTTGTCGCGAATGACATTGATCTTTCTGGTGAATCCGATCAAAAACCGCAAATGTTACTGATCACCGGCCCCAATATGGGAGGAAAATCGACCTACATGCGCCAAGCCGCCTTGATTGCATTACTGGCGCACTGCGGTAGCTATGTACCCGCTAAACAAGCGCAGCTGGGGATGTTGGATCAAATATTCACGCGCATTGGCGCATCGGATGATTTGGCCAGCGGCCGCTCGACCTTCATGGTGGAAATGACGGAAACCGCCAATATTTTGCATCATGCGACCCAGCGCAGCCTGGTGCTGATGGACGAAGTGGGACGCGGCACATCGACCTTTGATGGATTAGCGCTTGCGTTCGCCATTGCGCGGCACTTGGCAACACACAACCGCAGCTTGACGTTATTTGCCACACACTATTTCGAACTCACCAAACTGACCGAAGAATTTCCGCAAATCCACAATGTGCACCTGAGTGCCGCCGAATATAAAAATCATATTGTTTTTCTGCATAAAGTCACCGAAGGACCAGCGAATCAAAGTTATGGTTTGCAAGTCGCCGCACTCGCCGGTGTTCCGGGTAATGTCATCAAAGTGGCGCGCAATCACCTGGTTCAATTGGAACAAGACAGCCTGAAGAAAAATATCCAGCCAGACCTTTTTTCGATTCAACCTCCGGAAACGCTTGAATCCAAACCGCAACACATACACCTCATCGCAATGTTGGAAGCATTATCACCGGATGAATTGACGCCGAAACAAGCCCTGGAAAAGATTTATGCGTTAAAGAAAGCACTTGAGGATGATTGATTCAGTAGATTTTCTCAATTATGAATCGCCCCGGATTTTCTGGAACGATTCAATCGTTATAGCTTTTAATTCCAAATAAAGTGATTTTTTTCACATTTTCTCTTTTATAAAATCCCCATAATGAAATTGCAAAATACATTTTTATATACAAGTAAGAGTACTTTTTTTGCACCTTACAAGATTGTTATTGGGTAGGTTTAATCGGGTCGCAGTACGAAGATATACAACGAAGGTCGTACTAGAAGTTTTTATTCATGAGTGAGTGTTTATTAACACGGAATAGTTTCGATTAAACAATAGGAAGGAGAAAAAATGAAAACGAACTTATCAATTCTTAGCTTATTTGCAGCACTGTTAGTTAATGGTTCTTCTGTTTTGGCTGCTAATACAACTACGGTTCCTCACTTTGAAGTTGCTTGTGCATCTGGAATACAATTATGTGAGCCACCATTTTCTGTATCTATCAAGACCACTAAGCCACTGCAAGCAGTTCAACTAAAATATGACATCCTTGCGAATCGCCATTGCTCACCAATAAGGCTCCATATATTTGTTGATGGAAAATTAGTTAAAACTACTGGTTTCCTTGGATGGATTAGCGCTGAGCCTCCATTCGATACTTTGCCGCTAACAGCTGATCTACCTTTGCCTCTGGTAAAACCTGGTATTCACGTGGTTAGCATTAACGCGGAAGGTCGGAGTGGTGGTTGCAACAGCGGTCAACTTTCTGCATGGGGTGGAAGCTTACAATTAACGGTTCTTCCACAGCCTTAAATCTAACGAGCCAGATTCGGATATTGGGTCTGGCTAAACCAAACTAAAATCAGTAACGTAAGAACCAAATATCAACGACGAAAGTGTAAATAATTCTGTACAAATAGTCTTATAGTAAAAGAATTTTCATCTGAGTTTTATATCGATGACAATGCTCTCTTTATAAATTACACTATTCCTGCCGTTCGTTCCGTGCTGCTTGTATACCCGATACAACGGTTGGATACAGCAGCTTGACGTACAGTTCTTTTTTTAACCTTACGTTGACTAACCGCCGGGATTCCCGCATGAAAGACATCATGCCCGGTGAGATCCGTTTTTCGGCCTCATCACGGTTGATCCGCGGCGGGCGGGGATAGCCAAAATGATCCGCGACCAAATCGAAATAAGCGCCCATTTTGAGTTGCGAGTCATCGCACGCATGATACAGCCTACCCGGTTTGCCATATTGTGCGGCGGCGTAAATGATTCGCGCCAAATCGTCGGCATGGATATGATTGGTA
This sequence comes from Nitrosomonas sp., assembly GCA_024281675.1. Lineage (GTDB taxonomy): Bacteria > Pseudomonadota > Gammaproteobacteria > Burkholderiales > Nitrosomonadaceae > Nitrosomonas. The sequence continues at coordinate 23,107 of JAMXAG010000015.1, read as the reverse complement.
TAGCTGTCTTCGTTTTCCGATAATGCCGGTAAGTTTTGTTGCAAACGCAAAAGCGGCAACCGATCTGCGGCATAAATGCCCGGTACGCGCAGAATCGATACGGCGACGTGATTGCGTGTCCCCCATGCGCGGATTTTTTTTTCGGCGTCCACTCGCCGAATGGCGCGTTCATTGGTGGGATTCACTGAATGGGTTTCATCTATCATTGCCCCTTGGCAATCGCCATAGACCCCGCTGGTGCTGATATAAATAAGCCGCTGTGGTAGAATTGTCGCAGTATTTCTGGGTTGTCGTGACAATGCAGATAGCAAGTGATTGGTGCGATTATCCCGTAATCCTTCACTCTGCGGCGGCGCCAAATGAATGACGAGTTGCGCGATTCCGGAAATTCGCTCAAGCGTTTGCGGTAAATCGAGGTCTCCGTAAATCGGCGTCATGCCGTGAGACCGGAGAGAGCCGATATTATTGGAATTTCGGTACAGTCCAAAAATGCGGTAATGGTTTTTGAATAAGGGCGCTGTCCGCAGTGCAATATCGCCACTACCGACAATTAATAGTGTTTTTTTCATTGCTTATTTTAATTTTGTTACGCAGTTTATTAACCTTCATGTAATGTCGCATCAAATCATCATTCAACCCAGTGGGCATGTGCTTACGGTCGAATCCGGAGAAACCATTTTAGAAGCCGCTTTGCGCGCAGGATTATCACTGCCGTATGGTTGCCGGAATGGTTCTTGCGGTCTTTGTAAAGGTGAAATCATACAGGGAACTGTCGATTATGGTCAGCATAATGAGGAAACTTTGACCGAAACCGAAAAGCGTGAAGGGCGTGCCTTATTATGTTGCGCATCACCGCTCACGGACTTAGTGATACATTTGGATGAGATTAGCGCAACAAAAGGCATAGAAATAAAAACACTGCCATGCCGCGTCGAAAAACTTGAATTGGTTGCACCCGATGTGATGATTGTTTCGTTGAAATTACCGGCGAATCAACGCCTACAATTCCTGCCTGGGCAATACATCGATATTCTGCTTAAAGAAGGTCAACGCAGGAGTTTTTCATTAGCGAATGCTCCTCACGATGATGAAGTATTGCAATTGCATGTGCGTAATTATCCGGGGGGCGCATTCACTGAGCATGTTTTTACGCACATGAAAGTCAAAGATATGCTGCGTTTCACGGGCCCATTAGGATCTTTCTTCCTGCGCGACACACCTGCAGAAAATACGCCGATTATTTTCTTGGCCAGTGGCACGGGTTTTGCGCCGATCAAAAGTATCCTGGAGCATATTTTTTACTGTGCTAGTAATCCATTTTATCGCAAACCAATGACACTCTACTGGGGGGTTCGCATCAAAGACGATTTATATTTGACGAACTTAATCAACGAATGGCAGCAACAGCACCCGAACTTTAATTTTATTCCCGTTTTGTCAGAACCCCTACCGAGAGATCATTGGCAAGGGCGAACAGGATTTGTCCATCATGCGGTAATACAAGACCATACTGATCTGCAAGCATACCAAGTCTACGCTTGCGGCTCCCCGATCGTGATCAAGGCTGCTTATCATGATTTTACCAGTCAAAGGCATTTACCAAACAATGCCTTTTTCTCTGACATATTTACACCTTCAACAATCACGCCGAATCCAGGTTAGTTGAGTTTTTTAAGCGTAAACTCCAATCCTTTGTTGTAGTGGGTAATGGCCGCTTCGTGTTTGCCAAGTTTTTCATATAATTGCGCTAACGCGAGATGTGCTTTATGGCTCGGTTCGACCGACAAGCTTGCCTCGAGATAATTTTCGGCTTTACCCCAAATTTCACAGTAAGCGCATAATTTACCGAGCGTGAGCAACAAAGTTGCATTGTTAGGGTGCGCCCTCAACCACACTTCAGCCAACTCAATTTGCCGGCTGACATGCGAACCTAAGCATTCCGCGTAAAGCTCGATGAGTTCAACATCCCAGGTTATAGGTAGATTATGTTCGATAATTTGGTGCGCAGAATTACAGTTATTCAGTGCCATATATGCACGTGCTGCAGCAACAGCTAATTTACTATCCATTTTTTCCATCGGCGATACATGTTGCTGCCAATATTGATCTAATGACCGTACATCGGTGAATTTACTTTTTATTTTTTCAATTTGCGCATCGCGGTGTAGTTGCTTGACCAAATTTTGGTTAGCAGAAGAACGGTTGGCCAAGGTATCGGTGAGTTCCAAAACCGCGTCCCAATTCTTGGCTTGCTGCTGCGCCTTGATTTCCAACAATAATACAGAGGATGATTGCAATCCCCCATCGGCATATAAAGACTGTAATGCACTCAACGCTTCTTTGTGTCGCCCTTCACTAATCAAAAAGTCGGCTTTGGCAATAATACTTAAGGATTTATCTTCGGGCGCTTTGGTAATGGCGGAATCAATATATTTATCACGATCCGAAACCTTATCCAATTCATGTGCCGAACGTGCTGCAATAGCTCCGCTTAGTGCTGTTATCAACGATGAATCGGAAAGTTTCAAAGCAATCGCGGCATTCTTCTTGGCTTTGATGTAATCGCTTTCAAAGTAGGCCTTTAAGCTGGATAAAAGCATTTCATCGGTTTTTTTAATACGATGCCGTTCACCAAACTCGAGTACCCCCAAAGCGAATCGGATCAAGACATAGGAAACGAAAGACAATACGATGATTGAAATGACCAATTCATCCAACGGTAACTTTAAATTCACATCATAAGAATCGAGCACCAAGGTAGCATAACCTGGGGTGTTCTTTGCTACATATACGATCGCTACTGCGGCAGTAAATAACGCTAATAGCCAAAGAGTTGCTTTCATTTGTTCTCCTCGTTTCGAAAATGGAAATAACAGGATCTAAAACTAACAGGATAAGCGTTTTGAGTGAAGGCAGACGAGAATGAAACCGTGGAATAGATTGTATTGGATATTATTAACAATGTTTTCGACATAACTGCACTTTCAATTTTGTTGTCATGGTTATTTCACAATCATCTTGCCAAAGTACCCCTGCAAGCTATCAAGTAATCCCTCATCCCCAGCCATCGTTGTTTTAATAATTTTTTCGAGCCCTAATTCTTGAGCGGTTCGAACAATACGTTCATAACTTGTAAAGATTGGAGTCGATTTCAGTAATTGTTGGCCAAGCTTGCCTAACATGTCAAATAAATTATGTAATCCTTCGCTACTGGTGATAATTACAGCATGTATTTCACCCTGCGACCAGGCTGCTAATAAAGAAGCGATATCACCCGCAGGTTTTTTACGTTGATAACATTCTGCGTATTCCAATGAAGCATTGCGTTGTATGAGTGTATCACCTAACAACGGTCGACCACCCACGCCCCGAAAAATCACCACACGCTTGCCGGTCATGTCTTGCAGCGGTTCTAGTCGAAGCAATGCTTCGCTATCGAATTGTTCCACTGGCGTAAGTATCTCATTGACACCGTAATGCTTTAAGGCATCGGCACTACCTTTGCCAACAGCCGCTATCTTGAGATGAGGCGGAAAAGCGCTATGTTGCGAAATGAATTGCATGGCTTTGTGTACCGCATTGGGACTGACAAAAAACGCCCAATCAAATTGATCCAGTCGCTTTACAATCTGAATCAGACTATCAGGATGCTCAATATCGGTAATTGCTAACACCGGAAAAAGAATTGGATTGCCACCCTCTGCGCGAATACTATTGGCAAGATAAGCACACTGGTGTTGCGGACGAGTCACCAATACATTCACCCCGGCCAGTAGATTTGCTGCAGACAAAATTATTTCCAGCCTTCTGCAGGAACGAGCGCCGCTAGAATTTCACCCGCTCCTTGATGAATTAATTTTTCTGCCAATAGTTGACCCAATTGTAAGCCCTGTGTTGGTTGTCCAGAAATGGTATCACTGACGATACGTAACCCATCCGGTTGCGCAACAAAGCCGCGTAATTGTAGTACGCCATCAAAAATTTCACCAAACGCTCCTAAAGGAACTTGGCAACTACCACCCAACACGCGGCTCATTGCACGCTCGGCTTCGACACAATATGCCGTGGTTTGATGATGCAGCGGTTGTAACCATTCCACCAGATCTGGGCGATCGGCGCGGCACTCAATCCCTAATGCACCTTGCCCCACTGCTGGTAGACTCTGTTCCGAAGGTAATAATGCCGCGATGCGATCAGACAAGCCAAGCCTCTTCAATCCAGCCGCAGCAAGAATAATCGCTGCATACTGGCCTTCATCGAGCTTGCGTAACCGAGTTTGCACATTACCGCGTAATGGTTGTACCTTGAGATGGGGAAATCGTGCGCGTAACTGACTTTCTCGCCGCAAACTGGAAGTACCGACAATGCTGCCTGGCGGTAATGCATCCAAACTACTATACTGATTGGAAACAAACGCGTCATGAGGATCTTCCCTCTCAGTAATCACGGCAAGCTTAAAGCCTTCTGGCACATTCATCGGCATATCTTTCATGGAATGCACGGCGATGTCGGCACTGCCATCTTCCAAGGCTTGCTCTAACTCTTTGATGAACAAACCTTTGCCGCCTATTTTAGAGAGTGATTGATCGAGTATTTGATCGCCTCGAGTTGTCATGCCGAGTATGCTGATGTCAGTTTGCGGGTATAATTCAAGTAAACGATGCTGAATATGTTCAGCTTGCCACATAGCCAATAAGCTTTCACGTGAAGCGATGACAATTTTTTTGGGTAATGTATAAGAATTGGACATTAAAATTATAAAAATGAAAGAAATACAAAAACTTTTTACTGATAGTCATTTTAACATGGTCGATAATAGTCATGGCTGTTTTACGTACGTTGCGTATTTTGCAGTGCGTGCAATCGCATGATGGATATCACCGGAATGAATGATTCGAATCAATCCATTGAGGAAACTTTGGATGAACATGATAAAGACTTGCCGCTACGTGAAGATATACGTTTCCTAGGCAGAATGCTTGGGGATACGCTGCGCGAACAAGAAGGTGACGCTGCTTTCGAATTGGTGGAAAATATTCGCCAAACAGCGATTCGTTTTCGCCGCGATCAAGACCCACAAGCACGCCAAGAACTGAAAGTGATATTGAGCCAGTTAAGCGACAAGGTATCTTTACCCGTCGTTCGTGCCTTTAGTTATTTTTCACTGTTATCCAACATTGCTGAAGACGTACATCACAATCGCCGCCGCCGTATGCATTTACGCAGAGCATCAGCGCCTCAACCTGGTGGCGTTACGCTGGCACTCGAGCGAGTATTAAACAGCGGAAGAGATTTATCCTTCCTGGCTGGTTTCTTCAGTAAAGCAATGGTATCACCCGTTTTAACAGCGCACCCCACGGAAGTACAACGACGCAGTATTTTGGATTGCCAGTTAACCATTGAACGCTTGCTCAGAGAGCGTGCGCAAATGGAAATGACACCCAATGAAAAACGACATAATGAAGAAGGTTTACGCGCAACCATTCAATTGTTGTGGCAAACCCGCATGTTACGCACTACACGATTATCGGTCTATGACGAAATCGAGAATGGACTCGCTTATTACAGCTATACCTTTTTGACAGAAATCCCCTATATTTACGCAAAAATAGAGGACCTTCTGGAATCGCATCTGCAGGACAAAGCACCACCGGTGGCTTCTTTCCTACGTATTGGTAGTTGGATAGGTGGTGATCGTGACGGCAATCCATTTGTGACGCATGAAGTGATGTTACGCGCAATGGAACGTCAATCCTCCGTGGCAATGGAATTCTATTTGGAGGAAGTCCGTAAACTCAGTCAATCCATGAGTATTACAGAACGTATCGTTACTGTGAGTGATGCTGTAAAAGCACTCGCGGCCACTTCACCGGATATTCCCAATCGATCCGACGAACCTTATCGTCGCATCTTCGTTAAAATTGGCGCGCGCTTAGCAGCCACCAGTCGATGCTTAAATAATCAATTGGCACTATCCGATACTGCAAATTCTGAACCGCCGTATGCCAATAGCACGGAATTCTTGCAAGATCTCGACATCATCATCGATTCGCTTCAACAACATAAATCCCACTGGATAGCGCGCAGATCATTACGCAATTTCCGACGTGCCGTGGATGTTTTTGGCTTTCATTTGGCACCATTAGATATGCGGCAGCACAGTAAGGTGCACGAGCAAGTAGTGGCGGAATTGTTTCGCTTGAGCACACCAACCAGTCAGGATTACTTATCGTTGAATGAAGCAGCGCGTATTGAATGGTTGTTGTCACAGATTAGCAAGCCGAGAACGCCTTTCGCTTCGTATCAACAGTGTTCTGAAATTGCCCAGTCGGAATTACACATACTGCAATGTGCGGCAGATATTCAGCGGCGCTTTGGCTGTGCAGCTATGCCCAACTACATCATTTCCATGACAACGAGCATTGTTAATGTACTGGAAGTGGCCTATATGCTCCAGGAAGTAGGGTTGTTGCAGGCCGGGTCAAATGCAGTGTTGCATGTCAATATTATTCCTTTATTTGAGACCATTGCTGATTTACGAAGCTGCGGCGATATTATGCATCAACTATTCTCTTTGCCTTACTATCGTGAGTTACTCGCATCGCGAGGAAACGTGCAAGAGGTGATGTTGGGTTACTCGGATAGCAATAAAGATGGGGGATTCATTTCATCCAACTGGGAAATCTACAAAGCTGAAATCAACTTGACCAAGATTTTTGCCAAACATAACATCCAATTGCGCTTGTTTCACGGACGTGGCGGCACGGTTGGTCGCGGCGGCGGACCCAGTTATCAAAGCATTTTGGCGCAACCGCCAGGTAGTGTGAATGGTCAAATCCGCTTGACTGAACAAGGAGAAGTCATCAGCAGTAAATATGCGGAACGCGAAATAGGCCGACGTAACCTTGAGACACTCGCGGCGGCAACGATAGAAGCGACTCTTTTCGGTCACGACACGATTGGTGAAAACGCAGAACGTTATTATCAGGCGATGGAATCTTTGGCATCGACTTCGTTTGCAGCATATCGCAGCCTGATTTATGAAACTCCAGAATTTAAAGAATTTTTCCTCGAATCGACCGCGATTCGAGAAATGTCAGGATTGCATATTGGTAGCCGTCCTCCATCTCGAACGAATTCGGAAGCCATTGAAGATTTACGTGCAATACCTTGGGTATTCAGTTGGAGTTTGAATCGCATAATGTTGCCGGGCTGGTATGGTTTTGGTTTTGCAGTAGAAACTTTTGTAACCAATGAAAAGCAGCCCGGACAAGGCTTAGCGCTATTGCAGGAAATGTATCGGAACTGGCCTTTTATGCAAACCTTGTTGTCAAATATGGATATGGTGTTGGCTAAAACTGATATGGGCATCGCTTCGCGCTACGCAGAATTGGTGGGCAATATCACTGTACGTGAACAAATCTTTGCGCGTATTCAGGAAGAGTGGAAGAGAAGTAATAAATGGCTTTTCGCTGTTACTGGCAATACCGAATTGTTACAAGACAATCCGACACTAGCACGCAGCATCCGCAATCGGACACCCTATATTGATCCACTGAATCATTTGCAGGTGGAATTATTACGCCGCTATCGATCCGGTGAAGATAGCCCAGAGGTAAAGCGCGCTATTCATTTGACCATCAATGGTGTATCGGCTGGATTGAGAAATAGCGGTTAGTCCATACAAAAATCAATGATTACAATTTATAGTATTGGAAAAGTTACAGGTTTGTTAAATGCATAAAATATTATATATAGTTATTTTTCTATTGGGTGTGTTAGTACAAGATGCATTGGCATCGCTCAACATTCAACACTGGCAAACAGCCAATGGCGTCAAGGTATACTTTGTTGAAAACCATGATTTGCCAATTCTTGATGTCAGTATTGAATTCGCGGCTGGCAGCAGTATGGATACGCGCGATCAATCAGGTTTAGCCAATCTAGTGCGCCATTTACTTAACTTGGGCGCAAAAGAACTATCCGAAGATCAAATTGCAACAGCATTAGCCGATATCGGCGCACAATTGAACGGTAATTTTGACCGCGATAGGGCTGGTGTAGCTTTAAGGACTTTAAGCAGTGAGCGTGAACGTGTTCAGGCGTTAAATATCTTAGCAAACATCATTCAGTTTCCACAGTTTCCAGAAGCCGTCTTGACACGCGAGAAAGCAAGAATTGTAGCCAGTATTAAAGAATCAAGCATGAAGCCGGATTACATTGCAGATCGGGAACTGAACAAAATGCTTTATGGCACTCATCCTTATGGACTCAATGATGCGGGAGAAATCGAAACGCTCAACGCATTACACCGTGATGATTTGTTAGCTTTTTACCGCTCGTACTATGTCGCGAAAAATACCGTTGTCGCTATGATTGGTGATGTAACACATCAACAAGCCAAAGAGATTGCAGAGTCATTAACAAAGCATTTACCTATTGGAGAAAAACAAGCTGATATCCCGCAGGTTCAAATACCGGCAGCGGGAACAAAAAAAATTCCCCATCCGGCAACACAAAGTCACATTCATTTTGCCTATCCAGGATTACGTCGTGCCGATCCTGATTATTTTCCATTATTGGTGGGAAACCATATTCTAGGCGGCGGTGGATTTGTATCACGTTTGATGGAAGAAATTCGTCAAAAACGCGGATTAGCTTATAGTGTTTATAGCTTTTTCTCACCCTTCAAACAACAAGGGCCTTTTTTGGTCGGACTACAAACCAAAAAAGAGCAATCAGAAGAAGCCTTTTCATTGACCCAAAAAGTGTTAATCGATTTTGTTGCTTCTGGCCCAACTCAAGCAGAATTGGATGCAGCTAAACAAAATCTGATTGGGGGATTTCCGCTGCGTATCGATAGTAACAGCAAAATACTGGGATTTCTTGCCATGATCGGTTTTTATCAATTACCACTCACCTATTTGTCCGATTATCTGGTCGCAGTTGAAACGGTAACCGTAGAACAAGTACACGAAGCCTTCAAGCGTCGAATTCAACCGAATGGTATGGTGGCTGTCATCGTGGGTGCTGCTGAATAATTGAATTTGCAAACATTGATGGTAACTGCAAGAAAAATCCGTATTATCGGGGGTTACTGGCGCAGCCGATTGATTCATTTTCCTAATCGTACCGATCTCCGACCTACCGCAAACCGTATACGCGAAACCTTATTTAATTGGCTAGGACAAGATTTAACAGGATTGAATTGTTTGGATCTGTTCGCGGGAAGTGGTGTACTGGGTTTTGAGGCGGCTTCACGTGGCGCACGATCAGTGATCATGATTGATAATGATTCAGTGACATTACGTGCATTACATGAAAATAAGGAGAAACTTCAAGCCACGCAAATTTCTGTGCTAAAAATGGACGCAATTGCATTTCTTCAAGCGAATGCACAAAAATTCAACCTCATTTTTCTTGATCCACCTTATCGCCTTGGTTTGTTGCCAGAAATATTAGAAAAAATACCACCGCATCTTGAGGCCAATGGAAAGATTTATATCGAAAGCAATAACCACTGGATCCCAGGTGACCCTTGGGTTGTGCGTAGAAATGGAAAAGCGGGTGAAGTTTTTTATCAGCTTTTGGAAAAAAACTAAATGAATAAAGCAATTTATCCTGGTACCTTCGATCCGATCACGCGTGGTCATGAGGACTTGGTTCGTCGTGCAGCGCGCCTGTTTGATCAGGTTGTAGTAGCCGTTGCTGTGAGCGACAGTAAAAAACCGTTTTTTATGTTGGAAGAAAGAGTCGCGATGGCACAACAAGTTTTGTCTGATTGTGCCAATGTCAAAGTCATGTCATTTTCAGGCTTGTTAATGAATTTCTTGCGGCAGCAGGATGCGCGAATTATTTTACGAGGTCTGCGGGCTGCTTCGGATTTTGAGTATGAATTTCAAATGGCCGGCATGAATCGGGGTATGTATCCTGATGTCGAAACATTATTCATGACGCCATCCGAGCAATATATGTTTATTTCTGCCACTATCGTACGCGAAATTGCTTCACTCGGGGGCAATGCGGATGCATTTGTTCATCCTTTGGTGGCACAAAAATTGCGCGAAAAAATACACAACAACTAAGAGCATTTTTATGGCATTAATTATCACCGACGAATGTATCAATTGCGATGTGTGCGAACCGGAGTGTCCCAATGACGCAATCTCGCAAGGTGAAGAAATATACGAAATCGATCCCAACTTATGCACCGAATGTGTAGGTCACTACCACGAGCCACAATGCGTAGAGGTCTGCCCTGTTGATTGCATCATCGTCAATCCAGATAGAATAGAAAGCAAAGAACAATTGCAGGATAAATATCAGAACCTAATGGGCATTAAAAAAAATAACACTGATAAATAAATGATGGCTTGGAAATTTGTTTTGCTTGGTCTGGCGGTTTCGAACTACTCTTCAATCCTTTTTTATGATTGTTTCATGAAATTCCTCGAACCACTGGTAAGAGGCCTAATCGGACTGCGGCACTTTCTCATTAACGAGGCAGTCTTAACAAAAATGAACTTGCTTGATGCACCCCATCCCACGGACATGGTTATGCCCATTGCTTCAATAGTCTCTGGAAATCATATGCGCAGTACTGGCCGCCACGATCCGAGTGAGCATAATTCTTTGTTCGGATTTCTTGGCCGTTGCCAGAAACAGAGCTTAATCAACATTGAACGCTGATTGACAGAATGAGGCGAAATTTTTTAAATAATAATGTGGTTTGGGGCTGGTGTAAGAATGCTGCACTGCGCATAAGTGTGTTCTGGTGGATCTTGTTACTAGGTGGATGTGCAACTGTCGACCCCTTTGCCAATCTTGATGAGTGGAAAGAAATCCAAAGTAAAAACTTTATCGTCTACACGAATGCTCAGGAAAAAGTTGCGCTTAATTTTGTGAAAGAATTTGAAGTTTTTCGTGCCACTGCACTAAAAATTACAACCATTCCACCGTTTGAAGAAACTGTCCCTGTCAGGATCTATCTTTTCAAGAATCAAAACTCGTTTGCTCCATTCCGACCGTCAGAGAACACTGCTGGGTACTTTATTCAAGGGGAAAATTATATTGCACTATATGCCATTCCCTTCGAAGAAAATCCTCAATACCCGATTGTCTACCATGAATACATCCATTATCTGCTTTCCAAACATCCTGCCATTATTCCCAGTTGGTTCAATGAAGGTTTGGCAACTATGTTTGAAACCTTCGAATTTAACCGTGGCCTTGTGACATTCGGAAACCCTCAATATGATAGGTGGATGCTCATGAAGCATCAGGCCAGCTGGATTCCAATGAAAGAATTCCTCTCAGATCAAACGAACTATCATGATAATAACGAGCCCACTCATGCGCATTCGCAAGCTTGGGCTCTTATGCATTATTTTATATTTGGGAATAAACAAAATATGGCTAAACTTGGGCAATATATCTACTTGGTTAATAATGGATACGAGTATGATGAAGCCTTACTATCGACCTTTGGGTTGACGCCGGAAGAATTATTACAGGAAGTGAAAGGTTATGTCGCAAAAGCAACACTTCCCTATAGCACCATGAAACTTGATGATATTGCCATAGACCATCATCGTCACATTCGAGCTCTTAAAGAAAATGAGGCCCGGCAAGTCATTCAAGATCTGAAGGATCTTGTGGAGACCTTCCGCGAAACTTTATCCCCCCAGCATTAGTTGGAGAAATAGCTATATAAATTGGGGCCATCTGAATGCATGGTCTGATCATTCTGTTTGACTCAGCAAGTTATTTGAAAGCCTACCATACGATTTAAACCCGAATCGGAGTGCAATACTTGCTCATTAACGAGACAACAAAGATCGCTACTGCAATCAGAATAAATAGCCGCCATCAAAAATTCTTCTTTTCTTCCTTAAGTGCTTGCGGTAACGCGGCTTTTAAATAATAAAACATCGACCAAAGTGTTAAGACAGCAGCAACGTAGATCAACCATGTGCCAATTTGCTGCGCATCAAAATCTTCGCCGATAGTGTCATGATAGAGCAGCAACGGGATAGCAACCATTTGAGATGATGTTTTGATTTTTCCCAAAAAAGAAACCGCCACACTTTTTGATTTACCAATTTGAGCCATCCATTCACGCAATGCTGACACGGCAATTTCTCGACCAATGATAATCAGTGCAATCGGTGCGTCTAATCGTCCTAAATATACCAGGACAATCAATGCAGCGGAGACCATTAACTTATCAGCCACTGGATCGAGAAAAGCGCCAAAGGCAGATGTCTGATTCATAACACGCGCTAAATAGCCATCCAGCCAATCGGTAATTGCAGCACCCGCAAAAATCAAAGTGGCAATCAAATTCTGATTGGCCGGTAATAACCAAGTATGCGGAAAATAGAAAATTCCGACAAATAACGGGATAGCCAGTATTCGTAAAAAAGTAAGAAAATTAGGTAGGTTGTAAAGCATTCTCAAAAAGGATTCATAAGAGATTGTAAATAAACAGATGAGAAAGATGTTTGGTTGCCAAATTTAATGGAGCTCGCGATATATTTTTTCTGCCAATCTCCGGCTGATTCCTTCCGTTTTCTGCAATTCTTCAATACTTGCCGTCAACACACCTTTTAACCCACCGAAACGACTCAGTAAGTGCTGTCGCCGTTTAGAGCCAACACCGCTGATACTCTCCAGACTAGAACTGGTTCTAATTTTGGCGCGTTTGTTACGATGTCCTTGAATAGCAAAACGATGTGCTTCATCTCGGATTTGCTGAATCAAATGTAACGCAGGGTGTTCACTGGGCAATTGCATTGGATCATTAGAAGCGTGAGGAAGGATCAGTTGTTCCAGACCTGGTTTTCGTGCTTCCCCTTTGGCCACACCGAGCAATACCCCTTCGTTGATACCTAGCTCCTGCAAAGCATCCTGCGCTGCGCTCACTTGTCCTTTGCCACCATCGATTAATATCAGATCCGGTAATTGGCTTTCACCGCTGACAATTTTTTGATAGCGTCGAAACAATGCTTCACGCATAGCCGCATAATCATCACCAGGCGTTATACCGGTGATGTTATAGCGGCGATATTCTTGATTGCGCATAGCAAAATTATCATACACCACACAAGAAGCTACCGTAGCTTCTCCCATAGTATGACTGATATCGAAACATTCAATACGATTCAAACCAGGCATTTGCAATACATCTTGCAATGCCAACAAACGTTTCTCTTGGCTCGATTGCCGGGCACACATTTGCTTTAAAGCCAGATGCGCATTTTCTGTTGCCATTTCCAACCATACACGCTTTTCACCAATAGGATTAAACTGCAATGTGATTTTATGGCCACACTGTTGCGTTAATAATTCTTCGAGTACTTCGCGTTGAATTTTTTGGCTGATGATAATCAATGGCGGCACACTACGGTTTAAATAATGTTGTGCTAGAAAAGCTTCAATAATAGCAGAAGCATCACAATCATCAGCATTATGTGGAAAAAAGCTTTTATCGCCCAAGTGACGGCCACCGCGAATCATGGCCAGATTAACGCATACTTTGTGCGTCTCTTCTTTCAAGGTAGCTAGAGCAATGACATCAGCATCCATTGCCTTACCACTATCAATAAACTGTCTCTCTCGAATCTTACGTAACGCTTGAATTTGATCACGCAAAACAGCTGCTTTTTCAAATTCCATACGCTCTGCTGCCTGTTGCATTTTGTTATCAATAGCACCTATCACTTCGGTTTGCCTACCTTGTAAGAATAATTCAGCATTTTTCACATCGGTTTGGTATTCCTGTGTAGAAATCTGATCGATGCAAGGTGCACTGCAACGTTTGATTTGAAACAACAAACAAGGGCGTGTGCGGTTTCCAAACACACTGTCTTCACAGGTGCGTAGGCGAAAAACTTTTTGCAATAATTGAATACTTTCACGAACGATTCCAGCGTTTGGAAAAGGACCGAAGTAACGTTGCGTTTTGTCTAAAGCACCACGATAAAATCCCAGTCGCGGAAAATCATGCTTGCTCAGAATGACATAGGGATAAGATTTATCATCTCGAAACAGGATGTTATAACGCGGCTTAAGACTCTTGATCAGATTATTTTCAAGCAATAGCGCTTCGGCTTCAGAACGCGTCGCAGTCGTTTCAACACTGACAATCTGTGAAACCATCATCCGAATTCTCGGACTCAAATTGGTTTTCTGGAAATAGGAAGAAACACGTTTTTTTAGGCTTACCGCTTTACCGACATAAATCACCTCGCCTTTTGCATTCATCATGCGATAAACACCAGGTTGAAGCGGTAGATTTACACAAAAACGCTTAGCATCAAACTTGCTATCACATGGACTGATAGAAGTTTCGTTAGTCTGTACCATCGAGTAAATTACCTGCTACCGCCCAGTTCTCATCTGGCAATTCGTCAAAACAAATATAAGTATACGATTTAGGTTTTTTAGCAATCCGTTCAAGGGTATCAGTGAATTCAGCAGCAATTTGTTTTTTCTGTTCGCGTGTTAGCGTTCCAGCGACACGAATATTGACATACGGCATAGCAATTTTCTCCTTAGATGTTTGGTGCTTATAGTTCACCCGTAATTTTAGCAAAAACCTGTTCAAACATCTCAGTAGTTAACCGCTTAGTTTGTGTGTTGTAGCGACTGCAATGATAGCTATCATAGAGCTTAATAGTTTTTTTCATTGTTAATGTGTGAATGTTGCCATGACCGAACGGATATGGCTTTAATGGAAGTTGCAACCCCATAAGCACCGCTTTATGTGCCACTAATCCTAGCGCAATAATTGCCTTACCATTATGATTGAGGAATTCATTGAGCTCAAACTGCAAATATTGATTGCATTGCCGAATTTCCTGGGGCAGCGGCTTGTTTTCCGGTGGCAAGCATTTGACTGCGTTGGTAATACGACATCGAAGCAATCGTAACTCATCATCAGCAGTTAGGGATTCTGGTTTTGTAGCAAGCCCATATTTGTATAATGTTCGATACAACAAAATACCAGCATAATCCCCAGTAAAAGGACGCCCAGTGCGATTTGCACCATGCATACCCGGCGCGAGGCCAACGATGAGAATTTCAGGGTATTCATCGCCAAAAGCGGCGACAGGCTGTGCATGATAATCGGGATACTTACTTTTGAGTGATTGTAGGAAGCTGCTCAAACGGGAGCATTGATCGCATTGCATAGCTTTGGAGTGCGACTTTGTTGTATTCTAAACGTCAAAGCGGCGAGTAAGTTAGGTAATGTTGTTATTTATTATGGTCAGCGGTTTTAAATATGTTATATCATACAAATCGATACGCAAAATAGCCTATACATTCTTTAAATTAAACGATGAAACAGGAGAGCACATTATGACTCAAGGAAAAAAAATAGCCATTACTTCTTTTATTAGTGCAGTTTTATTTGCAAGTAGTGCATTTGCTATCGAAAGAGAAAACGTCGATGATGGAAAATATATTGATTTCTTTAATCATCGATTTATCGGATTCGAAGCAATCGGGCCTGCACCCCGGACAGATTTGATTCTGGATCAAGAAAAAGTCGCTCAAACAAAAAGCTCAGAAGAAAACTTTCGATTACCTTCTGGAATTAACCCTGTTAGTCCTTCAGTAACACCCAGCAATGCTACTGATCCAGTTGTAAGAAAAAGCTATTAATTCTTATAGTTAGAAATTCACTCTAGGCTAACGGACCACTCCCGTTAGCCTGTTTCTTATAAATTCCCACAAAAACTCTGACACAATCAGCGCTTGTCAGCTACGAGCTCTTCAATCATGGCTTGTTTGTAATCAATCTGTCCAAATGAAATATCGCGTAACTGCCCCTTGCGATCAAACGTAATACTGGAAGGCGTTCCCTGCAACCCAAATTTCTCGAAAGTTTCTGCTTTTTTTGTTTTCTGTTCTAAATAGTGTTTGACTTGCTGAAGCACTGCATATTTCTTCCTTTCATTAAAATCATCGAATCCATTTAGAAAGTTTTGCGCGTACTGAAGCACGCGTTCGTCAGTTACCGGTTCGGTATCAGTCACAACACGATCCATTCCTACTGGAAAAGGGATTTTCCACGAAAGTTTATGATCTTCGGTTAATTTGTCGTAGCGATTGAGCGCTTTGTAAGTTTCCCCGATTACTTCGCCATTTACAATCAACTTCTGTAAATTCTCAAAAGTGTTTTTATCATAATCTTCAAATGCAGTGGCTAGGCCAATCACGACAAGACCATGCTCATGATACTTTTCATATAATTCAACCGCTTTCGGTAACGAATAAATAAAACAACCCGGGCAATTTACCTGAAACACTTCAATCATCACCACCGAACCAACCAAATCATTCAGAGAAATAGGCCCACCTTGAGCCCAAGCATCCACCGTAATATCAGACAGTAATAGTGTCATAACAATCAAAGAAAAATAATCTGTTGATAGCCTATCACATATCCCACGTCAGTTTAGAAAATCAACGAATACAGGGTTCCACATTTGTGCGACTAATAATTTATTAGCCTTGACTGTGTTTGTGAGAAAACCCACATTCTATTTGGAAGAAAATACTTAGCATAGTCTCTGCAAAAGCATGGAGGCTTATCCATCATGCAATGCAAAAAATAACCATTAATTTTTCTGGCGTTTAGATTTTAGGAAAATCTCCCTAACCGCGGTCTATTTTAATAAACCAAACGGAATACCAGAAAATTTTACTCTAATCAATCACAGGAGCATAAAATGAACATTCGAGACAACATTATAACTGGAGCGCTACTTTCTCTCGTAGCTCTACACACACAGGCAGGTTCTTTAACAGTAACCGAAGAATTCAGTGCCGCCGACAATAGCAAGAACCGCTCATCAACGCTTTCCCATTGGACGCGGGAACGTATCGCTAAAGCTCCCGCAATCATGATGATCGACAAGAAAAAACCTTCTGCACCTAAGAAAAGTTCCACGACAGCACTCACACATGAAGCCCCGATGTCAACAAATGGAGGATCACCTGCTCCTGATTCAAACGCAATTCATCGTCAGGCTTTTGCAGAAGACTGGAAGAAATTAGAAACAGAGTTTGGTACTTTGTACCTTGAAAATGAGCAACTTAATGCTGGCAATGAAGATTCTTTAGCCAACGTACTAGCGGGAACATCAGGTGTTTATATAAACTATGACGTCAATACTTTCGATGCATTCTGGAAAGTATTTCCTCATAAATGGATGGGAAAATTCACCTTCACCACCCCTTCAGGGGATTCCTCATGTTCCGCCACAGCGATCAGCAACAATCACATTGTAACTGCAGCGCATTGTGTATATGACACACCTTCGCGGAATACATTTTATACCAATAAAGCCTTCACTCCGGCATATCGCAACGGAAGCGCACCATACGGCACATTCCCAACAACTGGTTGTAGAGTACTGACTGCTTGGGTGAATCTGAGTGGCAGTTATAGCATTAACACATGGGCTCGCCACGATGTCGCAGTTTGCAACGTTGGCACCAATTCCATTGGTCAAACATTGAATGCTGCTGTAGGTTGGGCAGGGCGTAGCTGGGATTGGTCTTCTCAGCAACTTCACTTCAACGCAGGTTACCCAGCACGTGATGTAAACGATAATTTTCTTCCAAGCCCAGCTCAGTATCTTAGAGCCTGTACCGCAGAATCCTTCCAGCAAACCACTGACACACTGGGCAGCGGCTGCTTCTATGGTCGTGGAATCAGCGGTGGTCCCTGGTTGAGAAATTATGCTCCTTTTCAAGCTCAAGGTAATGTCAATAGTGTGAATTCAGGACTGTTCATCGGCCAACATAACCTTTACGGAGCAAGATTCACAAGCAATAACATTAAAGTTCTTTGTGATGCAGAAGGCTGTTAGTTTAGTTGCAATTAATTGAATAACAAGCATTCTTTGACAACAACGGGAGACATTATCAACATTCCCCGTTGTTACTTTGAACCAATTCATCTAATTATCGAATAAACATACTACCTTAGAATTATTTTTTAAATTCCTGAGCACCTTTAACCAATCATAAGCATTGATTATCAATATTGAGGCAAGCACTATGAAATACCATATCCCAAAAACTCAAAAAAAATCTTTGTTACCTCTAATCATTGTCTTGTTAACACTGATATGGCTAAGCAGTGAAAGTATTCCGAGTGCAGCACAACAACAAGACAACACATCCCAACACCATGGATACTCAAAACTAGATAAACCACATTGACTCTAATAAGCAATTCAGCTACGTCATTATCCCAGTGACTTTATAACTCGCGAGCGTAACAACTCTGATGAGTTGCTTAAATTTACACTTGCACCTGAACGCGCAGTTTATTTTACGAGACGTCAGGTATCACAGGCCAGCTCTCCAATATCAAACCAGCCAACCGATTAAAACTCAAAATTTATCGCATGATTCAATCGTACTCATCTATCTTTAGATCTATTTAAAAGAAAGTGCATAGTGCTCCTCTGTAAGAATATAGATGTCTACTCGTCAAGAGATTACAATATAACCAGTATATTTTTTCTGTTATCTGTGTTTCAGGGTAACCTTCCTACCAAGCTACTACACAGAAATAGATACTAGAAAAAATATACTAATTATAGGAACATTAATGAAAACTCAATACAATATTACAACAGGAGCATTACTACTACTCATAGTACTAAATACTCAGGCCAATTCTTTAACGATAACTGAAGAGACAAGTGCTTTTGACGATAAGAATCGATCTTCAACACTCTTCTATTGGACACGAGAGCGTATCGCCAAAGCTCCTGCAATCATGATGATCGACAAGAAAAAACCTTCTGCACCCAAGAAAAGTTCCACAACAGCACTCACAAATGAAGTCCCGATGTCGACAAAAGGAGGATCGCCTGCTCCCGGCTCCAATGCAATTCATCGCCAAGCTTTTGCTGAAGACTGGGAGAAATTAGAAACAGAGTTTGGCGCGCTGTACATTGAAAGTGCACAGCAATCCAATGCTAACAATGAAGATGCTTCAGCTAACGTATTAGCGGGGACATCAGGTGTTTATATAAACTATGATGTCAACACTGTTAATGCTCTCTGGAAAATACTACCTCACAAATGGATCGGAAAATTTACCTTCACCACACCTGAAGGTGATTCTTCATGTTCAGCCACAGCGATTAGCAACAATCATATTGTAACTGCAGCACATTGCGTGTACGACACACCTTCTCGGAATGCCTTTTATACCAATAAAGCCTTTACCCCGGCATACCGCAACGGTAATGCACCATACGGTACTTTCCCTATAACGAGCTGCAGAGTATTAGCTGCTTGGAAGAATCTGAGTGGCGGCTATAGCATCAGCACCTGGACACGCCACGATGTTGCTGTATGCAACGTTGGCACCAATTCAATTGGTCAAACATTGAATGCCGCCGTAGGTTGGGCAGGGCGTAGCTGGGATTTGCCTTCTCAGCAACTTCACTTTAACGCAGGATACCCGGCAAACGATGTAAATGATAATTTTCTTCCAAATCCAGCTCAATATCTTAGAGCTTGTACTGCAGAGTCTTTCCAATATACCACTGACACACTAGGCAGCGGTTGCTTTTATGGCCGTGGTATTAGCGGTGGCCCCTGGTTAAAGAATTATGCTCCCGCTAAAAATCAAAGTACTGTTAACAGCGTAAACTCAGGACTGTTCATTGGTGAACATAATCTTTATGGCGCAAGATTTACAAGCAGAAACATTAAAGTCCTGTGTGATGCAGAAGGGTGTTAACCTAATTTCAACTAGATTGAATAGTAAAGTTCTTTAATAACAATGGGAATTATCAACATTCCTATTGTTATGTTATTCAGAATTATTTTTTCGTCCCATCGGCGCCTCCGATCAAAGGCATTGATTTTTAATATTGAGACAAGCACTATGAAGTACCATGCCCCAAAAATTCAAAAAAAATCTTTGTTATCCTTAACCCTAATTTTGTTGATGCTAGCATGGTTAAGCAGTAAAAGTATGCCAGGCGCAGCAGAGCAACAAAACCGCACATCTGGACACATGGATACTCAAAATTGGATAAATTACGTTGATCCCAAAAAGCAATTTCGGTTGAGTTACCCCAGTGACTTTATAGCCCGAGAACGTAACTCTGATGAGTTGCTTAAATTCACACCTGCGCCTGAACGTGCTGTTTATTTTATGAATCCTCACATGGCATCAGGCCAGCTTTCCGGTATAGAACCAGCTGATTTAGAACTCAAAATTTATCGTATGGCTCAATCACACTTATCTTTAAAAGATTGGCTTAGAAGTTCGGGGTTAGTACCTGAAATAGACGATGCCACCATTAAAAACTTTCAAACAAAGCATATTAATGGATTGGAAGTTTGCGGTACCACTATGGTCGCTCCAGGCTGCTCAATATATACCCTGCATACCCCTTTTATTTTTCAGCTGACACCTGGATCACAAGCAGGTCAAACTATGATGGGAAATTTCGAATTTCTGTAGTGTCGGTTAATTGTTAACGAACTATTTGTCACAATAATTTCACTACATATGCATATCAATCAATACCTCGACTTTTTTGCAAACCCTGCTGCTATGCTATAAAACTTGAACCAGTTCATACATTTATTTGAGAGATATTATTCCAAAGGATTCTAATACTTCAAAATGCGCTATTGGTTAATGAAATCCGAACCGGCTGAATTTAGTATCGACGATTTGGCTGCTTTAGTTCCACAGACAATAGCCTGGGAAGGTATACGTAATTACCAAGCGCGCAATTTTATGCATCATCAAATGGGTGTCGGCGATCATGCTTTTTTCTATCACTCTTGCTGCAAACAACCGGGCATTGTTGGCATCATGGTTGTAAGTCGGTTGGCGTATCCGGATGCTACGCAGTTCAATCCCAGCAGCAAATACTTTGATCCCAAATCTAACCGAGACAGTCCACGATGGTTTAATGTCGATATTACACTGAAGCAAAAAACTCGGCTTATACCAATTAAAGAGCTGAGGCAATATCCTAAATTACGCAACATGCGCGTCTTACAAACAGGCAATCGTTTATCCATCACATCAGTCGATCCACAGGAATGGCAATTCATTTTGACAATCCTATAATAGCTGGTGATAGATAAATTGTTTTTCTCTCAAATACAACGTTATTCATTGTAGCCATGGAATGGTGGCATATTTATTTGTTAATAACCGGTGCTTTTGTCGGTTTCTTCGCCGGACTTCTGGGCATTGGTGGAGGTTTGATTATTGTACCTGTACTGATCACTCTTTTTACCGCACAAAGCTTTCCTGTTAACAACATCTCTCACATGGCATTAGGTACCACCATGGCGACCATTCTATTTACTTCAATCAGTAGTTTATACACGCATTATCGTCACGATGCTGTTCAATGGAATATTGTTGTACCAATGACACCAGGTATTTTTCTAGGTACGCTAATCGGTACAATCTTGGTTAGCACACTGACAAGCAATATCCTAAACATCATTTTTGTTATCTTTATTTTTTATGTAGCCACACAAATGCTACTGCAATTTCGCCCAAGACCAATGTTTCAGCTCCCGGGAAAAATCGGTTTATTTTGTGTTGGCGGATTAATTGGTGGAATATCCAGTTTGGTTGCTATCGGTGGCGGCTTGCTTTCAGTGCCATTCCTAACCATGTGTAAAGTTAAAATGCAACATGCTATTGGTACTGCCGCGGCAATCGGATTTCCAATTGCCCTTGCAGGTACAATTGGCTATGCTACTAATGGAATTCTTCAGCCAGATTTAATGTTACCTAAATATAGTCTAGGCTACATCTATCTACCCGCATTTGCTTGGCTTGTATTAGCCAGTACATTGACCGCACCCATAGGAGCAAGAATGACGTATTCCATGAAAACATCAATACTTCGAACGGTCTTTGTCGTATTGTTGTATAGCCTAGGGATTAGAATGTTAATAAGTTTAGTGTGATCAATCCATTAAGATAGCTGGTCATGCAAGCCACAGTAAATATACAAAAACAACGATAGTCAAGCAATGCTTCCCAATTCATATTAAAATCGCGCCTTCTAACTTGCCCCAAGTAATATTTAAGCTATGCACCCAATGCTCATGATCGCTGTAAAAGCGGCTCGCCGCGCTGGAAAAATCATCAACCAAGCTTCTCAAAGCATTGATCTGCTTACAGTAACCAAGAAATCACACAGCGATTATGTCAGTGAAGTTGATCGAGCAGCAGAAGATGCAATTCTCAGCGTACTAAAAGCGGCTTATCCGGATCATGCAATTTTGGCGGAAGAAAGTGGCCAGCAAGGTAATCGGAGTAAATCTGATTATTTATGGATTATAGATCCTCTCGATGGCACGACCAATTTTTTACATGGTTTTCCGAAATATTCGGTATCGATTGGTTTAGCTTATCGCGGCACGCTAACGCATGCAGTTGTTTATGATCCGGTGATGAATGAACTATTCACTGCCAGCAAAGGCGCCGGTGCCTATATGAATGATCGCCGCATTCGCGTCAGCAAACGCATTCGATTAGAAGACTGCTTGATTGGCACAGGCTTTCCATTTCGTGATTTAACTCACGCAGATGCGTATTTCGGCATGTTCAAGGAAATCGTTCCACGTACTGCTGGCATTCGAAGACCCGGATCTGCTTCGTTAGATTTGTGCTATGTCGCATGTGGGCGCTATGATGGTTTTTGGGAAATTGGCCTGGCCCCTTGGGATATGGCTGCAGGTTGTTTGCTCATTACCGAAGCAGGCGGATTAGTGGGTGATTTGGAAGGTAACAATAAACACTTGCAAAGCGGTCAGATCGTAACAGCAAATCCCAAAATATTTTCGCAATTAATTCAAACCATTGCACCGCATCTAACTCCAGAATTGATTGCTGCACAACGCAACGCAACAGATTTCTAGAGACTTACATCGAAAACCGTACAAGCACTCCCCTGCTCTTTAGCGAGAGGAGTACAATCCGCACCAACAAAATTACAAAAATTTCTTTAGGCGGCGCTGGGATTATTTTTCTTTTTACGCATCAAGAAGAACGCTACCACTGCAATAACTAGCACAA
>JAMXAG010000014.1 GCA_024281675.1 Nitrosomonas sp. | reverse complement strand
GGTAAATGGATACTGTCGGTTGATGGCCGGTAAAATGCGCGATCAGCCTCACCATGGCGAATCACGGCATTGGATGCCTGTAAGATGTGTTCAGCCCGCTCCAGTGGATCCCAGTCAGGGGCTTTAATATCAAGTTCTGGCAGATTATCCATCTGCTGCGCATTAAATACGGCGGCATAAAACACCCTGGGGCGTTCTAGTTTTACCTGTTCTTTAATAGGATTACCTTCACTATTTAGTACAGGATTATTGTTGTCATCGGTTTTGATGCGTTCATCGGTGAATTTCCAGTATTGCACGAGCGTGCTTTTTTCACCTTTGCGTACCTGTACGCCATGACTTATCGCTTGCTTGTACGTCAACCAACGCGGATCTGTATACGCACGGCTCATCAGATTCAGGCTATTAATGCCCCGGTAGCGCTTACCGGTTGTGGGATTAACAGGTAATACGGCAAGCAGATCACCGGGCTCCCACGGTTTTTGCCAGGGCGCAACACCTTTTCTAAGTT
Organism: Nitrosomonas sp.; assembly: GCA_024281675.1. Lineage (GTDB taxonomy): Bacteria > Pseudomonadota > Gammaproteobacteria > Burkholderiales > Nitrosomonadaceae > Nitrosomonas. The sequence goes on along the minus strand of JAMXAG010000014.1, from coordinate 63,535 downwards.
GCTCAATCAGATTCTCGGCGACTTGTTCATGAAAAACCTTCTTAGCCTCTTTCATCGTCAACCTCCGCTACATGATCAATTGTGCTATCCAGCGCATCCTGTTCACTCAAGGCATCTTCCGTAAATGCGCCCAGCCTTTCAGCCTCTAAGGGATCAAATTCAGCCTGGAAGCCCGGTATCTCAGCATCGAATAGCTTTTCCTGTATTACCTGATCCTGATATTCAGGACTGTTTGTTTCAGCATCAATCGGCGGTCTATTCATAGCGTTGACTCCTTTTAATTAGTGACCCCAGGTAAAAACCGGACGTACAACCTGTTGAATCTGATCACGCGCAATCAGTCCGAAATAGCGCGCATCAAAGGATTGGGGGTTCACATCGGATAGCAGCAGATATTCAAAATCATCTAGCACCCTTTGATCCAGGTGGTATTGCGGCAATGCATGCCCTTCAGCATCGGCTTTTAACTGGGCGCTGTTGGGTAAATGTTCACCATTCACAAAGATGCCAGTCTGATCGATGAAAACTGTATCTCCCGGTTGTGCAAAGACACGTTTTAGCAGCAAGCCATAACCGCCAGGGCAATTGCCTTGATTGATATAGGATCTATTCCTGGCCATATCAAAAACCGCATTCTGTGGGGGGCAGAAAGCAACATAAGCGCCTCTGACAATCGGTTCATCAACGACTTTGTAGAAACCCACTGGCAAACTTGGCGTGGTATTGATATAAACCCCGCTGATTCGTGCACCAATACTTAGTACAAATACACTAACGATCATGGTCAGAATCAAAACAGCCAGGATTTTGATGGTTTTTTTCATGAAATTTATTCCCATGCGTGCGAGGTCTCTCACAGTCCGGTTAATTTGTCGCTGAAGCTCGGAGGATTGACTTGTGCCCGTGCCGTAAAGGTTTCATCCTGAAAATATAAAGGCTGCGTGCCATAGATAGCCGGGAATCCGGCCACATAAATAATCATGTCGCCCGGCTTGGTGATTTTGCCATCAGCATCTTTCATCGGTCCGGGCAGTCGCATACACTCATCCGGTGTTAATAACGCGCGTTGCGTCTCCTGTAGGGTACGGGTGACATGCCCATGCATCATCGATGACCGGCGGCCACTGGTGGTAATCTGTTCTTTGATGACCGTGGTTTGTCCGGTCAGTTTGGATAAGTGTTCAGCTGTTTCAATCCGGTTGGGTGCAAAAGCGGTCTGGATGTGACAGTTTGAAGTAATCGCTTCATCATGCCCGTAGCCGGTTTCACGACTCTTGAGCTGATTCAAATCCTGGCAAATCAGATAGGCTTTCATGCCATAGCCTGCGATAAACGCGAGGGATTCCTGAAAGATTTCAAGTTTTCCTAAGCTTGGAAATTCATCCAGCATTAATAGCAGCTTGTGTTTGTAATGCACAGCTGGTTGACCGTCTTTAAACGTGATTCTATCGGCCAGCTTTCGAATGATCATATTGATCAGAATGCGGATTAAAGGACGCAACCGCGATTTGTCATTGGGGTGTGACACAATGTATAAGCTGACGGGATGCTCATGGTGCATGAGGTCGCGGATTTTAAAATCGGAATCACTGATATTGCTCGCAACTATCGGATCTCGATACAGGGACAAATACGATTTGGCTGTCGACAACACGGAACCGGCTTCTTCTTCAGGGCGATCCAGCATATCGCGCGCACTGGCTGCAATCACTGGATGACTCTTGCCATCCAGATAATCCTGCATGGCCATTTCCATCCACAATTCCCTGATATCGCGATCAGGATCAGACAGCATGGAGTCGACAGTGGATAAGGTGGCGGGGGATCCTTCTCGCTGCGACTTGTACAAAACATGCAAAATGACACCGACCAGCAGTGCCTGGCTGGTCTTCTGCCAGTGGGTTTGTAATCCCTTGCCATCCGGGTCAACGATTAAGGTGGTCAGGTTTTGTACGTCAGCGACTTCCATGCCGCTGCCAATCTGGATTTCATCCAGCGGATTCCAGTGTGCGCTACTGGTTGATGCCGGGTCAAAACGCAGCACCTTGTTTTTGGCATGCTGCTTTCTCCAACCGGAAGTGAGTGCCCATAACTCACCTTTGAGATCAGTAATGACTGCGCTCTGAGTCCAAGAAAGCAGGGTGGGTATAACCAGACTCACACCTTTGCCGGAGCGGGTCGGGGCATAACACAACACATGTTCCGGGCCACTGTGTTTCAGATAGCGGGTTTTGCCGGAATTATCCCGCCAGCCGCCGACATAAACGGCGTCGCTCTGGTTACTTTTGCTATTCTTGCTGGTTGACAGTAGTCCTGCAGCAACAATATCCTGCTTATCTGCCCATCTGGCTGAACCATGCAATCCCTGATTGGTTCTGGATGAATTGGCCAGTACCATTTTAATGACCAGCACCAATATCAAACCGATACTGGAGAATAAAATGCCGAAACCTGCCGCCAGATCGAAGATGCCCGAATACTCGCCATACCATTTATTTGCCCATAGCAGAATAGCCCAGGGTTCATAGATGTTAAAGAAGTGCGCGCCTAATTGCTGCTGATAGTTGAATTGGTGGGCAAAATACTGGGTGGCGACTTGGAATCCGCCAACAAGACAGATAATGGATAATGAGCGAACGATAATCTTGTCTTTTTTGATATTTCTGCTGTCTTTAGAACTCAGATTGATGTTATTCATCAGAGGCTCCTTCGGGTGGTGATGGAGGTGGTGGATCGTTTTTGATCTACCGATTGCGCTCTACTTAAAGCATGCTGTTTCATCAACTGCTGACGGTATTGTTCAAGCGGCTTATCGTCAAAAGTGATGCGCATTTGGTTTTGTGCTGCAACCTGAGCTATCTGAAGGCGAAACGATTCTGTTCCATTGATCGCCAGGTGACTGCCGTACTTCTTTATGGCCACTTGTAAAATATCCACCAATGCATCTTGTGTTGTATCCGGCAGCACGATTAATCGCTTGCCGTCATCGCGAATTGTGGTTGATCCTGCTTTATAAGTGACTGTGCCGATTTTGGTGATCGATTCAATAGAACTGTCTTTAATAAAGCCATCCTTGGAGTAGCCATTAGGTTTATCATGGCTTTGCTTGGCCGATATCTGGTTACCCTTAAATTGACCCACTCTTCTGGATCGCAAAACAGCCAATGCTTTAGCATTGCCATTTTTTACTTCTTTTGCTAACCAATCCAGCCACCCCATTCTGGAATGATGGGCCTTAGAGTGCTGATAGGATTTTTGATAATCACTTTTAATGACTTCGATAGTCGTTTTGAATTGCTGATAAGCGGTTGCATACAGCGCTTTTTTGGCCAATCTCCCAGCTTTGATGCTTTTAATGATGTTGCGCTTGAGTTTGGCTTCCCGTTTGGCGCGCTCAATGAGTTGATCCCTTGTGCGTCGCAACATTGCCCATTGAGTAGTTCGCTGTCTGGCGCTATCCGTCTGCTCTTGTTGGTATCGCGCATAAAGCTTTGAAGTATCCATCCGGTTTTGTAATGGTTTTGGCTGATATTGTTTGGCGTTTTGTTGTGACGATTTTGCAGAATGCTCACTAGGTATAAAAGCGCCCAGTCTTTGAGTTAAATTCCCTTTGGACAAAGATCGATCAACTGAACTGGCTTTAACGGCCACGCCATTATTGGCAACCAACACAAAACCGTTGCCACGTTCCTTGATTTCAAGGCCATGTCTAGCTAGAACCTGATGTAAATCCTGCCAATTGTCCGTCTGCTTCAATTCATCCAAGCACTCGCGCTTGATCCAGCCCAGCAAGCTCTCTACACCTGTTCTGGTTTCGATTTCCTGAGCCACTCTGGAGGCTTTATCACTCACGGTTTCATGATTAACTTTTGTTAAGCCGTATTCCCGCTCCATTTGCTCACAAAGTTTCGCTACTTTCTTGTAATCATAATAGGGGTTATGGATTGTGAGGTTTATAGGATGTATCTTGTTGATTGCAATATGCATGTGTAGATTATTGGTGTCAATGTGGACTACGCTGATGCGTTGATGACCGGTAAAACCCAGCACATCGCAAAATCGCTCTTCAATGGCATTCAGATCAGAAAAGGATAAACGCTCTCCTTCAGGAAAACTCAATACAAGATGGCAGGTTTTGTCTGATTTGGCGCGCTTATTCATTTCCTGTGTGTTCTGGATTTCAAGTAAGACTGCTGTTAGATCGTCTGTATAGCAGTTTGATACCTTGATCTGGCTGATACGTTCACTCTTGTCTTGAGGATCGGTCAGATACTGTATCAGCGCAGAGTAATTGCTTTTGCGTACAGATTTGATGGGTATGATTTTAGCGATCATCGTATTTAAGCTGCTTAAGTAATAATGACTATTCCGAAAGTTATTTTTTAAGCTTCATAATGACATCCAGCATCGTGCTTTGGGTATTTCGGATACTGTCCAAGGTCATCTGCAATTGTGACTTGCCAATTAATTTCGTGCGTTTGTCATTGGTGAGCCAAAGTTTGATCAATCCACCCAGTCTGCCAAGATCACCGTTTATCTTTAACAAGCTATCTACCTGCCTGCTATCAACAACACTGGGCACTTGATAACCCAGGCCCAGATTGCGCAGGTACTCGGCAACGGTTAATCCGGCATCCGTAGCTTTGCTCTTTATTTCAGCGTCTTCGATTGGCAAAACAGGAACCCTGAGCTTCTTATCTCTTCTTTCTTTTTTGATTATCTTGGGGTTCTTTTTGTCAATCATTTCAGTTTTCCTCGAAGAGCAAGATCAACATTGAGCACAAAGTGCGAATAAGTTGTGGTGGAGATGGCCATCTCCACATATCTTGCCCGGTTCTGTGAGTTTTAAGAAATATACTAACACTATAATCGATGTTTGCAAATAGATTATTTTCGTTATATCATAATTTCAAACAGTATAAAAATACTTGAAACAAGCTTTATTCAACTAAATAACAGCCACTTGGAAGCAATAAGAAAGGATAAGCAATTAATTGATACTGAAAGCAACAAAAAGAAACAGAAAGGAAAGAAAAAAACTAAAAGCTGTTTGGACGCCAAGATAAATATTTTTGTGGAAATTGTGTGATGACTAAATCCTTATCCGATCGAATCGCACTTTATGCGGATAAAAACAAAAGTACCGGTAAGCAATTTTTACCGGCGTTCATCGCGTTGAAACCGGAAATTGAACAAGCATTAAAGGATGGATGGACGATTCGCCAGATCTGGAACATTTTGCACCAGGAAGAAAAAATCAAATGTTCTTATCAATGGTTCAGAACTTTGGTCAATCGACATATTGGCGAGGACAGAAAGCAGCATTCACGCATTAATCAAGGAAAGTCAGCTGGAAATGGTCAAGAAGGATTTCGTTTTAATTCTGCAACTGAAAAAGAGGAGTTGGTCTGATGGCTAAAATACATATGATTTTGCAAGGGAAGGGCGGAGTAGGCAAATCGTTCATATCATCCACGCTAGCACAACATAAGTTTGCCAAAGGCGGCAATCCATTATGCATTGATACAGACCCGGTTAATGCTACTTTTTATGGATTTAAAAAGCTCAATGTTAAGCAGATTAATGTGATGAACAATGATGAGATTGATCCGAGAAAGTTTGATGATCTGATCGAACTCATCGCCAAAGCTGAAAATGACGTCATTATTGATAATGGTGCCAGCACCTTTGTACCGATGTCGCATTATCTCATCAGCAATCAGATACCCGCCTTGCTTTTAGATATGGGGCATGAACTGGTTGTACATACTGTCATCACCGGTAGTCAGGCTTTGTTGGACACATTGAACGGTTTTGTGCATCTGATTAAACAGTTTCCCAAAGAAGCACTGTTTGTTGTCTGGTTAAATCCCTACTGGGGAGAAATCAGCATGAATGGCAAGCAGTTTGAGGAAATGAAAGCTTATGTGGATAACAAAGCGCGAGTATCCGCCATCATCCGAATTCCGCACTATAAGCCGGAGACTTTCGGCAAAGATTTAAGTGAAATCCTGCAATCAAAATTTACCTTTGATGAAGCGCTTAAAAATAGTTCTTTGCCGGTGATGGTGCGACAAAGGTTAACGATTATCCGCAGGCAGCTCTTCACCAACATTGAAAATGTGGCTGCGGTTTTAACATGAGCAATGGCAAATTAGATGCACTCATTGAGCGAGTAGCATCGGAACATGGAATTGTTCTGTCGCAAGATGATCCGGTATTGATGATGCACACCTTAAACGAGGTATTGCTGGAACAAAATAAAGAAGCCCATGCTGAGTTGTTAAGCAATTATCAGGCGATATTGGAAGAGAGTTTTAATCAGTGGCAAACAGTCGCCAGCAAAAAAGCCAATGCGCTGATTAATGCACAACAAAACAATTTCAGCAAAAACAACGATCAATTAATAGACCAAAGCATGCAGTTAATCAGTGAAAAATTCATAATCGCTATTAATCATGATATCCGTGAACTGGTCAGAATTTCCAGACAGGCGGCCATTATGAATTTATTTGCTGCTGCTCTGGTATTGGTTTCGGCGGTATTGACTCTAGTGATCTTGAGTTAACAACAAAAATTTTAATTTAAAAAAATAATATAGTTCTTGCGCGCAAAGAATGTAACAACGAAGCCATTAATTGAGAGGAAAGAGTTCACGTAAATTTGAAAAGTATTGGAGCTAGATAGATGAGCGAAAAAAACTTAACCCTAAGCAAAATAATTGAGTCCAGCGAAAACACGGAAGAGGTTGATCCAGCGGTGGCCGCACAAATTATCGGTGTAAAAATAAATACGCTTGCTTCATGGCGCTGCACAAAGAAAGAAACTATCCCTTTCTACAAAATAGGTAGCAAGGTCAGGTACAAAATATCTGATTTGATCGCTTGGAAAGAAAGTAAAAGAGTGTCCTAGAAATGGTTGCTAGATTGCCGCAATGTAACCCCAGCGTAACCCCGGAAACAAAAATGGCTTGCATGAAAATTGCAAGCCATTGATTTTATGGTGCCGACACCAAGAATCGAACTCGGGACCTTCTGATTACAAATCAGCTGCTCTACCATCTGAGCTATGCCGGCAGTATACTTTGAAGTTTCTAGAACTGTTTATTTTACGATCCGTAAATGGTTTTTCTTATTAGTTATTCCAGATGAATTAGTTATTGAAGTTAAGCCGATATCTTTGGCAACTGGCAATTGGTTTTCGTCATCTGTATCTAAAGAAAATAGTATTCCTTGATTAGTTTCCTTAGCAAATATCCCTTTTATTGCTACCATCGGAATTTCAAGTTCTTTGGAAACTCCATTAAAACGTGCAGCAAAATAGATAAATTCATTATCAATGATTAAATTATTAACTGCCTTATTGCTGATGTTAAAGATTATTTCATCATTCTTGAAATACTTTTCAGGCATATCTAATTCAGGAAAAACAATTACAGACATATAAGGCGTGAAATTACTATCCACACACCACTCGTAGATTGAGCGAATTAGATAAGGTTTATTGGAGCTGTTTTTTAATCTCATTTACGCATTACTTTTTCCGATGCGGATAAGGCATCAATAAATAGAGGTCGACTGAATAATCGTTCGGAATATTTAAGCAATGAAGCAGCTTGCTTTGGTAAGCGAATCTCAAAATGTTCTAAACGCCACAATAGCGGAGCAATCGCAACATCCAACATCGAAAACTCATCCCCAAGCATGAATTTCTGCTTGTCAAAAATAGGCGATAACATCGTTAGATTATCAGTAAGAACTGCCCGTGCTTCGCTGATTGCTTTCTGATCACTACCATCGAATGCAGCAATGTAATAAAACAATTCTTGCTCAAAACGATACAGCATCAATCGTGCGCGTGCACGCATTACAGGATCAGCTGGCATTAATTGCGGGTGTGGAAAGCGATCATCAATATATTCATTAATGATATTGGATTGATACAAAACCAGATCTCTTTCAACAAGAACCGGTGCTTTACCGTGCGGACTAATTAATGCCAGGTCTTCAGATTTACTATTTGGATCAACATCAATTACTTGAAAATCCATGTCTTTTTCATGCAAAACAATCCTGCAACGATGACTATATGGACAAGTAACCGTTGAAAACAACGTCATCATAACTTCTTTTCTCTTACTATACGGTATGAATGAAAAAATCAAGAAATAACAAATGGATCTAGTGTATGTCTCTCCAATATTCTCGTTTTAATACATATGACAAAATAAGCATACCAAACAGGAAGGCCATTACCATTAATCCTAATTCTTTACGCGAATTTGCGTGCGGTTCACCCAGATAAACTAAATAATTAACCAAATCTCCTACAAATTTATCATATTCGACTGAGGTTAATTCGCCTGGCTTTTCCAACGATAAGGTTTTTTGTTCCCCTTTGTCACTTGCTTTTGTAATTAATTTTTGCTCACCCTGTAATTCATAAAGAACATGGGGCATTGCTGCTCGATCAAAAACCAAATTATTCCAACCAGTTGCAGTAGCATCATCGCGATAGAACGCACGCAAATAACTATACAACCAATCCGCCCCTCTTGAACGAGCAATTACTGACAAATCCGGGGGTACGACTCCAAACCATTCTTCGCCTTCTTTTTTGCGCATCGCGGATTGCATCAAACCACCCACTTTTTGCCCTGTATGTACCAGCTTACTGAGAATCTCTTCATTACTTAAACCGATATCTCTATGTCGGTTATAGCGCATAAAACTCGCTCCATGACAAGTCAAACAGTAGCTTACAAAGCTTTCAGCGCCTCTTTGCAAAGAGGCATTATCTGTAATATCTACCGGGGCCTTATCCAAGGGAATGGCCGACTCTGCGGCAAACAGCTTAAATGAAGCTAGGCAAAAAACAAATACAATAGCATTAATTATTATCTTCTTCATTTTTTTACTCTTTCATCAATCTTTTAGGCTCAGGTTTAACTTTATCTATTTTGCTATACCACGGCATCAAAATAAAGAACGCAAAATAAATAACCGTGAAAATTTGTGCTAACAGTGTATACATCGGTGTTGGAGATTTCGTTCCCAACCATCCTAATACAAAGAAACTTATCACAAAAAGTGTCAGTGCCACTTTGAAGTAAGGACCTTTGTACCGTATAGATTTAACAGGACTCCTGTCTAACCATGGCAAGAAACAGAAAATAACCACAGAACCGGCCATTAAAATCACTCCCCAAAGCTTCGCATCTATTCCTAAGAAATTAACGGTTACCGCGCGTAGCATTGAATAATACGGTGTGAAATACCAAACTGGCGCAATGTGATCTGGCGTTTGTAGCGTATTAGCAGGTATGAAATTATTATACTCGAGAAAATACCCACCCATTTCCGGAGCAAAGAAAATAATTCCACAGAATACAATCAGAAACACTACAACACCGACTATATCTTTTACCGTGTAGTAAGGGTGAAATGGTATACCATCAACAGGAATTCCTGTTTTAGGATTTTTGTTGGTTTTAATTTCGATACCATCTGGATTATTTGAACCCGTTTCATGCAATGCCAGAATATGCACAAAAACTAGAACCACCAAGAGAATCGGCAGTGTAACTACATGGTAAGCAAAAAACCGATTGAGTGCTGCATCCGATAAAGTAAAATCCCCTAGCAGCCATTGTTGCAGGGTATCACCTACTACTGGAATGGCACCAAACATACTCACGATTACTTGAGCACCCCAGTAAGACATTTGCCCCCAAGGCAAAATATAACCAGTAAATGCCAAACTCATCAGAATAAAAAATATTCCCATGCCAACAAGCCATAAAAGCTCACGGGGTTTTCTGTACGAGCCGTACATCATGCCTCGAAACATATGCAAATAAACTACGACAAAAAACATTGATGCACCGGTGGAATGCATATAGCGAATTAGCCAACCATACTCCACATCACGCATAATGTATTCAACAGACGAAAACGCCAAGCTTGCATCTGGCTTATAGTTCATAGTCAAAAAAATACCCGTTATCAGCTGATTGACTAGAACTAATAATGCTAACGAACCGAAGTAATACCAAAAATTGAAATTTTTCGGTGCATAGTATTCTGACAAATGCGCTTTCCAATTTGATGTTAATGGAAAGCGCTTATCGACCCACGCAATCATCGAATTAAATAAGTTACTCATTTATACCGCCCCTTCACTTTCAGATCCAATTAATAGTTGATTGTCGCTTAGATACGTATGAGGAGGAACAACCATATTGGTTGGAGCAGGAACACTTTTATAAACGCGGCCAGCCAAATCAAATTTAGATCCATGACATGGACAGAAAAACCCACCCTGCCAGTCGGCACCAAGATCTGCAGGTGCAATATCTTTTCTAAATACTGGAGAACATCCTAAATGAGTGCATACGCCTTCGACAACAAGAATTTCTGGTTTAATAGAGCGTGTACGATTTTGGGCGTACTCCGGTTGCTGCTTCTTTTCTGATCCCGGATCGGCCAATTCGCCTTCAATTTTTGTCAAAGTTTCCAACATTTCGGGGGTTCGCTTCAAAACCCAAACAACCCTTCCACGCCACTCAACCATCAATAACATTCCCAACTCAAGCTTGGAAATATCAACTTCTACTGGCGCACCGGCTGCTTTAGCCCGTTCGCTGGGCATCATACTTAATAAAAAGGGGGTTGCAATTGCAGCCCCCGCGACTCCACCTGCAACAGAAGTGACAGCAACCAGAAACTTTCGTCTGCCACTCATTCTATCGCTTATACTAAAACTATCCGCCATGTTCAACCATTCCCCCCATTAGTGTCTCAGGAAAGTTCTGTCAAAACAGATATCTATACTATCCGCCAATATGTGCATAGATCTAAATATTATTATCTGTACTGGGATATTTAGAAATTCGACAGAGCACATCCCTAACTATAAAGACTCGAAGTATATCATAACCACTACGGCGTAAAAGCTATATTAGCTAATCACAAAAATTAGATTAAGAATTACTAATGCACGACATACCCTGCCTATTCCGCATTCTGCTGCAGAATAATAGCAAGGCAGATTAAGTTCGATGGGCGCAGCGTGTTAGTTAATGCAGATCCAGAGAATCTAATGAATCTATAGAAGAAATGTCGTTATCTTCGTCGGAATCATAGTAATCATTCGACGCTTCATATTCATCTATAATCTCTGCAAACCGACTCTCAGGGATCTGGCTATCCATAATTGCATCGCTTGCATCATTCAAGTCATCTTCAGAATAAAGTTCATCATCCTCAAAAGTAAGTTCCTTGCTCATCACAGTCTACCCCCTAGCGTATTTTTTAAGGTAGTATATTGATATCACATATCAATATTCCAAGAATCAAGAATAAATTGTACTTTTTACCCGTAATTCACTTCTATCTTCTTTCATGATGTGATAATTTCTTGCTTCAGTATGTGAGAAATCTCTCATTTGAAATTCTCAACACAAACTCCAATCGATTTATTACCTTAGTTTGTACACACATACCAATAAGGATAACAATTCTATTCAACGATGAATTGAGATTGCGCCACATCGATAAACTTGTACCTAATAAATTTGACCGTCGTATTGCACCACATCTCTTTTAATATTTTCACTCACCATCTTTAGTTTAAAATGATCAGCAATTTTATTATCATAGACTTGCAAAATGAAAGATGTAATATTGACAAATCCATACTATCGCAATGCAATCGTTGAACCGAGATCAGGTACCGCCACTCAAAAATAAAAATTTCAGATGCACTCCTTTTCTGCACAGCTCATCGTCATCCAGTTAGCTACCGAATAACATTAAAACCATACGATAGAGAAAGCGATGCCTTCCATATCACCCTCTACAGTTGTGTAGCACAACCCACAAATAATTCGTTGTGCGATTCACGCTATCGACAAACAGAGACGGAGACAAAGACAAAGACAGATACAAGCCACCTTTACCATTATTGAAAGACAAATTACTCAATTAATCGCCTTACCTTCCGATGTAATCAATTCGAATCTATGCACGGCTCTTTTCGTTTACTTTACGCAAAAATAATGACATTTAATTCAATAAATTTCTTATTGCCGTGCCTAGATTTTTTACACCTTATCAATAAACAGCACTTAAAGGAGGAAGTATGAGTAATTTCTTTATGATTATCATTCTTGCATTTCTATGTTCTGGAATTGTTCAAGCTGCTACCAACATTAATACCGCTTCGCAAACCGAGCTTGAATCTTTACAGGGAATCGGTCCTGCTAAAGCAAAAGCAATTATCGAATACCGCGAAAAAAATGGCTCTTTCGCTTCTGTCGAAGATCTAAAGAAGGTTGATGGTATCGGTACGGAAACACTTAAACAACTTCATGATGTAATCACCGTAGAAAACAAACAATCTGCCGAGTCCACTAAAGTTAGCAAAAAACTAGAAAAAGAGTAGAAAAATCAAGCAAACAACTAACAATCTTTCTGAATTCATTCATATAAGATTGTTAGTTGTAAAGTAATTATCTTTCAACAGTAGATTGTGTATGTGATAATCTGGATCATCTAGTATGAATTCAATTACATGTACAATACGATTGAAAATTTCGTTGGAAATACACCTCTAGTTAAGCTTAAACGACTACCTGGCATCACCAGTAACATCATTCTCGCTAAGCTTGAAGGCAATAATCCCGCTGGTTCAGTCAAGGATCGCCCAGCATTATCAATGATCTTTTGTGCACAAAACCGGGGTGAAATTAAACCTGGAGACACACTCATAGAAGCGACCAGTGGCAACACTGGCATTGCGCTAGCAATGACCGCTGCGATTATGGGATATAAAATAATACTGGTTATGCCGGAAAATTTAACTATCGAAAGACGTCAATCGATGAGTGCATATGGCGCAGAAATCGTTTTGACACCCAAGAGTGGGGGCATGGAGGAAGCCCGAGATCTAGCCATAAAAATGCGTGACGAAGGAAAAGGTATCATTCTTGATCAGTTCGCAAATCCAGACAATCCACTGGCACACTATGAAGGAACCGCACCTGAGATATGGCGTGATACTCAAGGGAAAATTACCCATTTCGTTAGTAGCATGGGAACCACTGGAACGATTATGGGTTGCTCGAGATTTTTCAAAGAACAGCGAAATGAAATTAAAGTCATTGGCGTACAACCACAGGAAGGTTCACAAATTCCCGGAATTCGCAAATGGTCCCCAGCTTACCTCCCCAAGATTTTTGAACGTAACCGAATTGATGAGTTATTACAGGTTTCTCAGCAAGAAGCTGAACATTTTGCTCGCCGTTTAGCGAGTGAAGAAGGGATATTCGCGGGGATTTCCTCAGGTGGCGCTTTGGCAGCTGCATTGCAAGTATCCTCACAAGTAGAAAATGCAGTCATAGTGTTCATAGTCTGTGATCGGGGTGATCGTTATTTGTCAACCGGTGTTTTTTCATGTTCATTGCAACACAATTAAAAAAGTCTACTAAAAAATAGTATTCAGATTTTGCCGTAAAACCAAGTGATGATACGTTTACAGACATACACCTGTTAACAAATTAATTCATCAATCCTTTATAGCAAATGCCAGAAGCTGATTTTTCATTACCTGTACGGGTTTATTATCAAGATACAGATGCTGGAGGTGTAGTTTATCATGCAACGCATCTTCACTTTCTTGAGCGCGCACGTTACGAATGGCTTAGAGAATTAGGCTTTACCGCAAACTCATTGATCGAGAATCATGACGCATTATTTATGATACGCTCGCTTGAAATTGAATATTCCAAACCAGCAACACTCGACAATCTCTTATCTGTAACAGTCAAGGTTACGCATGTTGGGCGAAGCCGTATTACGCTATTTCAAGAAATATTGCTGGAAAATATCAAACTCGTCAGCGCTACAATCCACGTTGTTTGTGTAGGTGTCGCAACGTTAAAACCAGTCAGCCTTCCAATGCCTTTACGTGAAAAAATCGGGAATATTAAATGAATACAACAGTAACACAGGATATGTCATTTCTGCACTTAATTACCAGTGCAAGCCTGCCAGTGCAATTGGTTATGCTGATATTGATCATGATTTCATTTTTATCTTGGTGGCATATCTTTCGTAAGCTGTTTGTCGTTCGTAGTGAGATCAACAAGACAGACGAATTTGAAGATATCTTTTGGCGCGGTGCCGATTTGAATTCACTCTATCAACGCGCCACCAGTTCACGCTATGAATCCGGAAGCTTGGAACGCATTTTTGCAGCGGGATTCGGTGAATTCAATAAACACCCTGCAGGCACAGATACTGAAGCAGTTATGGAAAGCACCCGAAGAGCTATGCGCGCAACTTATCAGCGTGAAATGGATCGCCTGGAATCCCATTTGTCATTTTTAGCTACAGTAGGCTCCGTCAGCCCATACGTTGGCTTGCTTGGAACTGTTTGGGGAATCATGAATTCTTTTCGTAGCTTATCCAGTGTAGCTCAAGCCACTATCGCGCATGTTGCTCCAGGCATAGCAGAAGCGCTGATTGCTACAGCAATGGGATTATTTGCAGCAATCCCCGCCGTGGTTGCTTATAATCGCTATGCCACTGCAACTGATCGATTAGCCACTCGATTTGAAAGCTTTATGGAGGAATTATCGAATGTTTTACAACGCCGCTCCATTCGATAGTCAACGTAAAAGGTAACCATGGCACGCCGATCAAAGCATCGCCTCATGAATGACATCAATGTAGTTCCTTACATCGATGTCATGCTTGTATTATTGATAATCTTTATGGTCACAGCACCGATGATCAATCATGGACAAATCGAACTTCCTCAGATTGGTAAGTCTTTGGCTACTCCTGTTTTGCCTTTGGAAATCATCATCAAAGCAAATGGAGATCTCTATTTGCGTGACCGAACAAAAACCTCTGTAGAGCAAAAGCTTAATAGCCCAGAATTAATTGAAACTATCAAACAAAAGCAATCTGAAAATCCCGAACAAGCTGTTGTAATAGCAGCTGATAAAAATGTACGCTATGAAGAGGTCATTAAAGTAATGGATGTGCTACAACAGCACCAAGTACAGAAAGTTGGTTTGCTGACTCAACAGAAATAAAACATTCATAATGAGTATCAACGTACTCCACTTTCACTCTTATTCAGAACCCAAGAAATTTTTATCCGGTGCACTGGCATTACTCATGCACATCATGTTCATTGCCATGATGGTTTTTGGTTTAAGTTGGAAGAATCAGCCACCGGAAGGCATGATAGTTGATTTATGGAGCGAACTTCCAAAGCCTGTTCAAGAACCCGTAACATCCCGGGAACCATCAAAAGCTATACCTCCTTCCGAACCACTGAAACCAAAACCTATTGAACCTCCTAAGCCTGAAGTCCCGATAAAACCAGAATCCAGTAAACAAACGACCTCTCCTAAAGAAATCACACCACCTATTAAAAAACCAGATATCGAACTCAAGCAGAAACCTGAGCCGATTAAGGAGATTAAACCGAATTTAGAAGATCTTAAGAAAAAAGAGATCGAAGAAAGATTAAAAAAAATTGAAGCACAAAAAAAAGAACAAGAACAAAAACAGGAATTAGAAAAGAAACAAGCTTTAGAGAAGCAAAAAGAAATTGAGAAACAAAAAGAATTAGCTGCACAAAAACAAAAAGAGCAGGAGGCAAAAGCACGCCGTGATGCTGAAGCACGACACGCAGCAGCACAGCAAGTCGCCGCAAGAAATCAAATAGCGGGTGAGATTGCGAAATACAAAGCGATGATTCTCGCCAAAATAAGAAGTAGAATCGTAATGCCACCAGACCTCCCAGGGAATCCAGTGGTAGAATTCAAAGTAACATTATTGCCCGGCGGCGATATTCTTGATGTCAAGTTGAGCAAAAGTAGTGGTTACTCGGCTTTTGATAGTGCGGTTGAACGTGCGATATTTTTATCCAAGCCGCTACCTTTACCGCCTGACCCTGCTTTATTTAACGAGTTTCGTAACTTAAACATTACCGTACACTATCGTGAATGATTGCTATAATCGGTATACATTTTTTGATTTTATAAATTTTATGCGTCATGTTTCCTGATCGGATCAAATTCCTTTTCTGCGCTCTCATCCTCTCTTGTGGTTGGATAAGTTTTCCATCACTTGCCCAACTGAATATTGAGATTTTTGGTGGTGGAGCGGCGCGAATTCCAATTGCCATTGTCCCTTTTTCGGATGAAAATCGACTTCAACAAAACATCACTTCTGTAATCGGTGCAGATTTACAACGCACTGGATTATTTAAGTTGGTAGATACCTCAGGAGCGTCACCGCACATCCCTGCGGATGTCGTTTTCCCTGATTGGGTCAATCGTGGTGCCTCTGCATTAGTGATTGGACGAACGGTTGCAATGCCTGGGGATCAAGTTGAAATACAATTCCGTTTGATGGATGTATCAAAAAAAACACAACTGACCGGACTCGGAATCACAGTACCCTCCTCTCAATTACGATCGGCTGCACACCGGATTGCGGATGTTATTTATGAAGTGCTGACCGGTGATGTAGGTGTATTTAGTACGCGCATTGCTTACGTGTTAAAACAAGGAAACAAATACGCACTTCAAGTAGCAGATGCCGATGGTTATAACGCTCAATCGATCATCGAATATAACGAACCGATTATTTCTCCGGCATGGTCGCCTGATGGTAATCGACTGGCCTATGTATCCTTTGAAAACAAAAAACCGGTCGTATATGTGCAAACACTTGCGACACGGCAACGCCATGCGGTTGCCAATTTCAAAGGAAGTAATAGCGCACCTGCTTGGTCGCCTGATGGCAACCGATTGGCCGTGGTATTAACCGGTCAAGGCGGGTCGCAAATCTTCTTAATTAATGCCGATGGAAGTGGTTTACAAAGGCTTAGCAGAAGTTCTGGCATTGATACCGAACCCAATTTTTCTCCTGATGGACGCTATATCTTATTTACCTCCGATCGAGGTGGTAGCCCACAAATTTATCGCATGGCCGTTACTCAATCAGAAAACTCCAATGCGGAACGTATGACTTTTGAGGGAAACTATAACGTCAGTCCAGATTATAGCCATAATGGTAAAAGCTATACTTTCATTCATCGTAATAACAATCAATTTAATGTGGCTGTGCAAGAAATCGGCTCACGCCAAGTACAGATACTGACTAACTCCAAATTTGATGAATCCCCCAGTTTTGCACCGAATGGCAAAATGATTTTGTATGCAACTGAAATTAATGGGCGTGGTATATTGTCGGCTGTGTCAAGTGATGGCCAAACAAAGCAGCACCTATCAGTACAATCTGGTGATATCAGAGAACCTGCATGGGGTCCGTTGCCGAAATGGAAATAACAGAGATTGATTTTTTAATGACAGAGGGTAAATAAATGAGAAAGTTATTGAGCGTTTCTTTGATTGTTTTGTTATCTGCTTGTGCCAGCCAAACAACCCAACCTGAAGTGGATGATTTAAATTCAGGCAGCAACATGGGAAATACGAATCTATCGGGCTCAGGATCCGGCAGACCCGGTTATTTCAACCAACTGCAAGACCCAAACAGTATCTTGTCGCAACGTAGCGTTTACTATGATTTTGATAGCTATTCCGTTAAAGGCGAATATCGAGAAATGGTGCTAGCACATGCTAAATTACTACGTGACAACCCTGATGCTAGCGTCATTCTACAGGGTAACACTGATGATCGTGGCAGCCGCGAATATAACTTAGCATTAGGTCAGCGCCGTGCTGACGGCGTCAGAAACATGATGGCATTAGCAGGTGCCGGGGATGGTCAAATCGAAGCCGTTAGCTTTGGTGAAGAAAAACCTCGCGCGCTAGGAAGTGGTGAATCGGCCTGGAGTCAGAACCGTCGTACGGATATTGTTTATCGAGGTGAATAATGATGCTGATACGTGCTTCCTTGTTGATATTGATACTGTGGTGTAATACCAGCCATGCAGGATTGTTCGGAAATGACGAAGAATTAGAGGCATTACGTAAACAAGCCAGTGCAATGGAAGCGCGTATCGCTAAGATGGAACAGGTACTGAATAATCAAGGTTTGATTGATCTATATAGCAAAGTAGAAACATTGGGTATTGAGCTGAACAAACTCAATGGCCAAATCGAAACACTGAACAATGAAAATTCTTTATTGCAGAAAAGGCAAAAGGATTTTTATATTGATCTTGATAACCGTCTGCGTTCAATAGAAGAATCCGGGGCTAAGCCGGCAACACCTTCTTCGACTGGAAAAGACTCTCGTCGTAGTCAGATCGAATCTTCATCAGAAGAATCGGTAACAACTATTTCAGCTTTATCTCCCAGTTCAAACATTGATGAAATCGAAGGTACAGCGGTCGATTTACCCGAACCTAGCATGCCTTCTTCCAATGCGATCAATAAACCAATAGCAGCTAACGAGCTGATTGCTCCAACTGCGGTAGAGAATGGTGCGTATAAGCAAGCTCATGGAATGTTTAAAAATGGCGACTACACAAATGCCATCAAACAGTTTGAAAATTTTCTAATTGACTATCCTAATTCCAGCCTTGCACCCGGCGCTGCTTACTGGATCGGTAATGCACGTTATGCCTTACGTGATTATCAACTAGCAATTGATGCACAAAAAAAACTAATTAATACTTATCCGGATAGCCTTAAAACACCCGATGCATTTTTGAATATTGCCAGTAGTCAACAGGAATTAGGTGATCGGAAAGCCAGTCAACATACCCTCGAAGATTTGATTGCAAAATTTCCACAAAGTGATGCTGCCAAAAAAGCCAAGCAGCGTTTAGCCCATATCAAATAGTCTTCCTTGTAGCAAGGCGCTATCAATCTTTTTTATCCTACAAAACGCATCTTTTTACGGTAGTAAATTGTGCAAGCGTTAGAAATCGCAACCTTGCGGATTAGTGAAATATTTTACTCGTTACAAGGCGAGACAAGTCGAATGGGACTTCCAACTGTTTTCATTCGATTAACCGGATGCCCCTTGCGTTGTCATTATTGTGATACGGCCTACGCTTTTACCGGTGGTAGCAACTTCACAATCACGCAAATTTTGGCACAGGTAGCTCAATATAAAACCCAATTTGTTACAGTTACGGGCGGCGAGCCGCTCGCACAAAAAGCATGTCTGCTGCTGCTAACTGCTTTATGCGATGCACAATACTCGGTTTCCCTAGAAACCAGCGGCGCATTGGATATTTCCAAAGTTGATGCGCGTGTCAGTAAAATCATGGATATCAAAACACCCGATTCGGGCGAATCCGACAAAAATAATTGGACAAACCTGGAATACCTGACCCAACGTGATGAAATTAAATTCGTGCTATGTAATGAAGAAGATTTTCATTGGGCTTCGCGCATGATACAAAGCCATCAATTGCAAGCAATCTGTCCGATTCTATTTTCTCCTGTGTACTCTAACTTAGCTCCGGAAACGCTGGCCAGTTGGATTTTACGCGATCAATTGCCAGTCAGAATGCAAATCCAATTGCACAAATTACTTTGGGGCGAAGGTCCTGGACGTTAGGCATTAGATAATCTTATCCTCCCCCAACGATACGTTATGAAAAAGGCCGTGGTATTGTTATCAGGTGGTCTAGATTCTGCGACCACACTGGCTATCGCCCGAAATCAACAATTCGCATGTTATGCGTTGAGCGTTCACTACGGCCAACGACACCAATCCGAATTAATCGCCGCACAACATATTGCCCGTCAGCTGCAAGCTCATGAGCATAGATTGGTAACGGTAGATCTATCGGTATTTGGTGGATCGGCCCTGACTGATGAATCAATCGCTGTACCGACCAATGGTGCATTCAAAGATACGATTCCCATCACCTATGTTCCCGCAAGAAATACCATCATGTTGTCGCTCGCGCTGGCATGGGCGGAAACCTTAGCATGTCAAGATATTTTTATAGGTGTCAATGCAATTGATTATTCAGGCTATCCCGATTGTCGACCGGAATACATTACAGCATTTGAGAAAATGGCTAATTTAGCGACCAAAGCAACGATAGAAGGAAAAAAAATTACTCTTCATACGCCACTCATTCATTTGAGTAAAGGCGATATCATCCGTACTGGTATTGCATTAGGTATTGAATATGGCGCGACGATTTCCTGCTATCAAGCAGACGAGTCGGGACGAGCATGCGGACACTGTGATTCTTGCCGCATTCGCAAAGCTGGATTTGCAGCAGCCGGAATCGGCGATCCAACGCGTTATCGTGTTTAAATGAAGACCAGCACTGCACAATTAGATTACTCAATCATCATATTATCCGTTGCATGAATTTGAGCAGCTAGTGGTAATATATGGTTTTGGCTGATTTACAAAAATTTCAAAGGATTAGTATCGTAATGTTTGCAAAGAATCACACCCTAGAAAATGTCGACTCCGAAATTTGGCAAGCGATTAAAGGCGAAGTTAAACGCCAAGAGGAATACATCGAATTAATCGCATCGGAAAATTATGCCAGCCCAGCCGTCATGCAGGCGCAAGGTTCTGTACTGACGAACAAGTACGCCGAAGGTTATCCAAATAAACGTTATTACGGCGGCTGCATGTATGCCGACCAAGTTGAACAGCTTGCAATTGATCGCTTGAAAGCCCTATTTGGTGCCGAATATGTCAATGTACAACCGCATTCAGGATCGCAAGCCAATGCAGCGGTTTATTTATCAGCACTAAAACCTGGCGATACGTTATTGGGCATGTCTTTGGCGCATGGTGGGCATTTGACGCACGGATCAAGCGTCAACATGAGTGGTAAAATTTTTCATTCCGTGCCCTATGGCTTAGAACCGGAAACAGAATTGCTTGATTATGACGAAGTAGAACGATTAGCCCATGAACATAAACCCAAAATGATTGTAGCGGGCGCATCAGCATATGCGCGCGTCATAGATTGGGAACGCTTTCGCGCAATTGCCGATGCGGTCAATGCTTATTTATTCGTTGATATGGCACATTATGCCGGATTGGTTGCCGCAGGCTTATACCCTAATCCGGTTGGTATTGCTGATTTTGTCACCAGCACTACGCACAAAACCCTACGCGGCCCTCGCGGTGGCATCATCATGGCCAAACCTGAGCATGAAAAAGCCCTCAACTCCGCTATTTTCCCGCAAACCCAAGGTGGGCCATTAATGCACGTAATCGCGGCTAAAGCCGTCGCCTTCAAGGAGGCTGCAACGAAAGAGTTCCAGGATTATCAAATACAAGTCATTGACAATGCACGCGTGATGGCAAAAGTACTGACACAGCGTGGCTTGCGTATCGTGTCAGGACAAACCGATTGCCATATGTTTCTAGTTGATTTACGTGCAATGAATCTAACCGGTAAACATGCTGAGGAATCTCTTGAGAAAGCTCATATTACCGTGAATAAAAATGCTATTCCCAATGATCCGCAAAAACCTTTCGTTACAAGCGGTATTCGCGTCGGTTCGCCCGCGATTACAACGCGGGGTTTTGAGGAATTAGAAGCGGAACAATTGGCTAATTTAATCGCCGATGTGTTAGCAACACCCGATGATGATGCAGTCTTGTCGCGAGTTGCAACGGAAGCCAAACAACTGTGTATGAAGTTTCCTGTATATGGCTAACAATTTGCCACAAAGTCACAGCACTCTTTAGCTACCCATGAAATGAAATGCCCGTTTTGCAATGCTGACGATACCAGTGTCATAGACTCTCGAGATAGCGATGATGGTCACAAAATTCGGCGGCGGCGGCGCTGCCAAGTTTGTGATAAACGATTTACAACGTATGAGTCGGTTGAACTCCACTTACCTGAAGTGGTAAAACATGATGGCAGTCGCACAGAGTTTGACCGCAATAAACTTCTCACAGGTTTTAAACGGGCGTTACACAAGCGTCCGGTACCAACCAATTACGTTGATGCAGCAATTGATCGCATCGTGCAAAAACTGTTAAGTACCGGGGAACGTGAAGTATCATCCCGCAGTATCGGTGAAAGCGTGATGCAAGAACTTTATCACCTCGATAAAGTAGCCTATATCCGTTTCGCATCGGTGTATAAAAGCTTTCAGGACACCGATGATTTCCGCGATGCGATCCAAGAAGCAGAAAAGCCCACTGACGATTAATCAATAACTTCCCCTGTTCAACATTACCAAGATGTTTTCTGCTGCCGATCATGCTTTCATGTCACACGCGTTGCAGTTAGCTGAGAAAGGACTATATAACACCACACCCAATCCCCGTGTTGGATGCGTAATCGTTCAGAATGAACATATCATCGCCAGCGGATGGCATGAAAAAGCGGGGCAACCACATGCCGAAATACATGCGTTGAAAATGGCAGGTGAAGCAGCACGTGGTGCCACCGCCTATGTGACGCTTGAACCGTGCAGCCACTATGGATTGACACCCCCTTGCGCGAATAATTTGATTGAGGCTGGTATTGTGAAAGTCAACATGGCAATGGAAGATCCTAATCCATTGGTTGCCGGGCGCGGTCGGATGCTATTACAACAAGCCGGTATTACAGTAGCAACGGGATTATTGGAAGCACAAGCACAAACGCTCAACATCGGCTTTGTTTCACGCATGACACGAAAAAAACCATGGGTGCGCATAAAGATTGCGGCCAGCCTCGATGGAAAAACTGCACTTCGGAATGGCGCCAGTCAGTGGATTACTGGGGAAGCAGCGCGAACCGATGGTCATCGCTGGCGTGCACGCTCTTGTGCCATTATGACTGGCATCGGTACTATCAAATCCGATAATCCACAGCTCACGGTGCGACATATTGAAACAACCCGTCAACCGAAAAAAATCGTGCTCGACAGTCAGCTATCCATTCCGCTAGGTGCCTCGCTATTACAAGATGAATCAGCCATTATCTTCACCGCCGATCATCACAATCAAGCAAAAATATCGCAACTCACAAAATTAGGCGTTCAAGTAATCCCTTTGCCAGCAAATGACGGTACAGTCGATTTGGAAAAAATGCTGACGCTACTGGCAACTGATTTCGCCATGAATGAAATTTTGGTGGAAGCAGGAAGCAACCTGAACGGTGCTTTACTCAATGCCAATCTAGTCGATGAAATTATCTTGTATCTAGCGCCACATCTGCTTGGCGATGATGCACAAGGCATATTCAGACTACCTGAATTGGTTGATCTCGAACAGAAAAAAACATTAATTTTTGAGGATATCCGTACAGTAGGGCAAGATATCCGCATTGTTGCGCGCTTTCGATAAAACTACTTACTATTCGCGTACAGGCCGTTTAGCCAATTTACGCTGCAAGGTACGGCGATGCATATTGAGTATCCTAGCTGTTACGGAAACATTGTTATCATTCTCACTCAAAATACGCTGTATATACTCCCATTCCAGTCGACCTACCGATAAGGGATTGGCACTAATCGACAATTCAGAATCACCACTGGTACGCTCAAATGCGGCCATGATTTCATCAGCGTCGACAGGTTTTGCCAAATAATGCGTCGCACCGAGCTTAATTGCCTCAACCGCAGTCGCAATACTTGCGTAGCCAGTCAGCATCACGATACGTGTGCCTTGATCCAAAGTTTTCAATTTCTCAACCAAAACGAGCCCGGATTCGTTCGATAATTTCAGGTCCACAATGGCATATTCGGCGACCGCAGATTCGCACAAACTCAGCGCATCTCCGATACTATGCGCACAGATTACCTGAAACCCCCGTTTGGTCATGGCTTTCGCCAGCACACCACAAAATACCGTATCATCATCCACAATGAGTAAACTGGGGTTTTCTTCGGCACAATCTTCTAAAGAAATTTGGTTCATGGTTTTGTTGCAATGAGTGGTAAAACGACTTGCGTGCATGCACCACCTTGTTCGAGATTAAACAAGCGTACGCTTCCACCAAAACGTTCGATATTGGCATTAGCAAGAAATAATCCGATACCAAAGCCCTGCTGTCCGGGTTTCTTACTGGAAAAAAATGCCTCTCCGGCGCGTTCCATCGCCTCTGCTGATAAACCTTCACCGTCATCGAGAATCTCAAAATGTAATATTTGCGCGGTCCAACTGCTCTTGATGTCGACACATTTGGAAGAGGCGTCCGCAGCATTATTCAGCAAATTAAGAATCGATTGACTGAGCAGTTGGTTCTCCATTATTTTGGGTACTGGCTGCACGCCACTACTGTGATAGGTAAATTCCACCGAGGGACGTATCAGTTTCCATTTATCCAAAATCTGGTTCAAAAATTCATCAATAGGCAATTCACTGCCTTGCTCAGTTCTAGCATGCCCAGCTTTCGCCAGTAAATGAGTGAGTGTTTGCTTACAATGCACGATCTGATCTTTGAGAATGCGAATATTGTTTTGGAACTCAGTATCCTGGATATATTCTTGCTGTAATTCTCCTGCAATCACCGCCATCGTGGAAAGCGGTGTCCCTAATTCATGCGCCGCACCGGCTGCCAAGGTTCCCAACGCGATAATCTGCTCGTTACGTAAAGCTTGCTCGCGTACTTTCGCAAGATCTCGGTCACGATCACGAATGGAAGAACTCATACGAACCACAAACCACGCAATAATCACGGTACTCAGTACAAAGGCCAACCACATCCCCGATACATGCAAAGCAAACTCAATCAGGTGATTTTCATGGTTATGCGGCAATGGGATGTAAATAAACAGCAGTATTGAATAACAAGCAATGGTAATGATCGCCATTACCCAGGTATAGCGCCAAGGCAGCACCGCTGCAGTGATGGTCAATGGTAATAAATACAATGAAATAAATGGATTGGTAGAGCCGCCGCTAAAATAAAGCAAACAACTAAGCGCCACCACATCAACCAATAACTGTAAAAAGAATTCGATATTGGTCACCGGCCATTTCTGATGCAAGCGTACCCACGTGAGAAAGTTGACCAATGTAAGCAATACGATCACCACGATCATCTCGCCCCACGGGATAACGATATCGATACTCCAATACATGATCCCCAGCGCTAAACTCTGCACTGCAATAGCAATATTGCGAAGCAAGAAGAGACGCTGCAGATTTTTACTGATAGGTGACTTACTCAGTTCACGAAACATAAAAAACAGACAACATGGATAACATGGATCTTATAAAATCCAAAACATTAACCGAAATTTGTAATATTAGCCATGCGACAAATTGTCTCAGGGGAATTAACACACTGATAGATATCCACTTATCTCGATACCGTCAGATTATTCTTAGGCATTAAAACCCACATCTTTCCATTCTGCTTCATTTTACCGGCTTGATTGGCTGCTTCTTCGCCAAAACCCCAAAAGAAATCAGCGCGAACGCCTCCCGTAATAGCACTACCGACATCTTGCGCCACCATCAACCGATTGAGCGGTTTATTGGTATTGGGCCAAGTGGTAGCAAGAAATACAGGTGCACCCTGCGGAATGGATTGCGGATCAATGGCAATACTGCGTCCTGCCGTTAACGGTACGCCTAAGGCACCAATAGGACCTGATATATCCGCCGGTAGCTCACGGAAAAACACATAGCGAGCATTTTGTTTTAACAACTCAGGTAATTTGCTGGGATTCTTTTTTCCCCATTGCTTTATTCCCTGCATGGATGCATTTTCTAGCAACAACTCACCACGCTGCACGAGTAATTTGCCGATAGAGTTATACGGATGACCATTCTGATCCGCATAGCCAATTTTAATAATCTCGCCATTATCGAGCATCACTCGACCCGATCCTTGTACCTGCAGGAAAAACAACTCGATTTCATCTTCCACCCATAGAAATTCATGCTGACTTAGCAACTTAGGGTTTTGCATGATTTCGGCACGGGTATAATAAGGTACGATTTTGCGTCCATCCAAGCGCCCCCTTAACCGCAAGTCTTTTACTTCAGGGTACAGAGTGCCTAAATTAATCGTCAACAACTCGGGAGGTGCAGAATGGATTGGATATCGATATTGCGCTGACGGTTTTCGGCTTCCTTTCAACAAAGGTTCGTAATAACCCGTGACTATTCCTTTTTCAGTGTTATCCTTATTGATAATTTGGTAAGGAACAAAGTTGTTTCTAAAAAACTTTGATAATGCCGCATGGTCAGGTTTGCTCAGTGACGTAGCTGCTTGGCAAGATGCTTTCCAAAACGCTTGCTGACTGAGTACGCTGCAACTTTTTATAAACGCTTGCCAGGCGGGTAATAAATTGTCATTCTCCCAGCCTACAAGCGCAGACCAGGAAGCGGGTTTATGGATCGATTTCGTAAACACCTTCTCAGTGTCAGGTGGAGATGGCGTCTGTATCGCAGTTGGTGCTTGAGGAGTGGATATAGTTTCAACAGGCAGCGAGGTTTTATCCGTAGGACTGACCGTACTCGTCGAACAGGCTGCCAACGACAACAAAACAATCAATAAAATGAAATAAGATAGTTTTTCCATTAAAATGTAGCTACGTTGATTATTGTGTACTTTATTTGAGAGCAAATTTCTAATTATGTGGTGGTTACTAGTAGTCGAAGCAGCACTCGCGGCAGGATTGTTTATTTTTGTCATTTGGTGGACGATGTTTTCTGGTAAGAAAAAGAAAGATGATGAAAATAACCCATAATCCCCAATAGCTTCATACATACTGTTATCGTGTTATCCATCACTAGCAGTCTGCTGAAGAACGTATTCGGAACCGATATCAGGCAAAAATAGTTAAAACGTAGCGTGCTTACTAAATGAGCATTTAGGATCATTTTTCAATGCCTGATAGAATGCGATTTTAATCAATCCCGGTGCATATCATACTGGATTATCAATATCGATAAACTGATGTTGTATCGAAAATTTTTGTGCCACATGATCACCAAGCGCCTGTACGCCGTAACGCTCTGTCGCATGATGCCCTGCAGCAATAAATGCAATCCCGGTTTCGCGTGCCAGGTGTACATTATGTTCCGAAATTTCCCCAGTAATATAGGCATCGACATCTTGTTGTACCGCTGCTTCAAAATAGTTTTGTGCGCCGCCTGTACACCAAGCGATACGGCGAATTATCGTATCCGCACCACCGATGACTTGAGGTTTTCGTAATAACGTGCGAGATATCCTTTCCGCTAATGTTTTTAATGTAATTGCCCTACTTAATTCCCCATGAATCATAATATCTTGCCCACCAAAACGACCGGTTTCAATGAACCCCAGCTTCTTTCCCAAAAGGGTATTGTTGCCGAATTGTGGATGTGAATCGAGCGGCAAATGATAGGCCAATAAATTGATTTGGTGCGCCATTAACAAACCAATTCTGCGGTACTTCACGCCAACAATCCTGACATCTTCATTGCGCCAGAAATAGCCATGATGCACCAGAATAGCATCGGCTTTAGCGGCAATGGCCGCTTGCAAGAGATCGATAGAGGCCGTTACACCACTAACGATGCTTTGAATCTCAGGGCGCCCTTCCACTTGAAGCCCATTTGGGCAATAATCCTGGAAGCGATGGATGTCTAATAATTCATTCAGGTATTTTTCAAGCTCATCGCGATGCATATGGGTTCCTTTCTATGCTACACATAAAATTTAATATTACAGCAGTGACAGTTAGGAGATAAGGCGTTTATGTACAAACATTGGTTAATTTTCACACAAAGTATCACTGTGTTGCTGGCCATTTTTTTTATCGTTTCGTCCTTACGTCCAGATTTGTTATCCTGGCGACCACGTGGAGAAATAGTTGTCATCCGGGAATCAACGCCCACACCCAGTAACGATCGCACCGACAGTTACGCCAAAGCCGCAGAAGTAGCCATGCCCTCGGTGGTCAATATTTTTACCAGCAAGGAAATTAAAGAACCCTCTCATCCCTTGCTCAATGATCCCGCATTACGAAAATTCTTTGGCGATCCATCAGAATCACGCACACGCCGTCGAGCAAACTTGGGTTCTGGGGTTATTGTCAGCCCCAATGGTTATATTTTAACGAATCATCATGTCGTTGAGGCAGCAGATGAAGTTGAAATCGCCATGATTGACGGCAGAAAAGCAAAAGCCACCATCATCGGTACAGACCCTGAAACAGATTTGGCGGTATTAAAAATTGATTTGAGTAATTTACCAGCCATTATTTTTGGTCAATCAGAACAAGTCAAAGTAGGTGACGTCGTGCTGGCACTAGGAAATCCCTTTGGAGTTGGTCAAAGTGTCACCATGGGCATCGTCAGCGCACTCAGTCGCAGTCAAGTGGGCATCAATACCTTTGAAAACTTTATACAAACCGATGCGGCCATAAACCCAGGTAATTCAGGTGGCGCACTCACGGACACAACGGGTAATTTAATTGGTGTGAATACGGGCATCTACTCAAAAACAGGAGGTTCATTGGGCATTGGCTTTGCAATTCCTGTTCATGTGGCCAGACAAATCATGGAGCAAATCATTGAATCTGGTAGCGTCATTAGAGGCTGGCTAGGCGTAAGCATGCAAGATATGACTGAAGAATTGTCTGAATCACTGAATGTAGAGCAGATCTCAGGATCACTGGTCGCGAGCGTGCTTAAAGATGGCCCTGCTGACAAGGCCGGTATCAAGCCTGGCGATGTACTTATTGCAGTAGAATCACAGCCGGTTAAAAATTCTGCGGAAATACTCAACCTGGTCGCTGCATTGGCGCCCGGCAAAACAGTCAACGTAACAATAATACGCAATAAGGAAGAGAAATCCATTCCCATTAAAGTTGGTGTGCGTCCAAAACAAAAATAGCCTGGAAAAATAATGAACAAAAGCAATCTGACAGAGCAATCATCACCATCCGGCTTACTCACGAAGCTATTTTCTTGGTTGGATACGAATATTCTCTCACTTGGAAGGGAAATGCGCTTGTCCTACCTGCCACCTCTGATGGTGTATGTGGCCGCCGGTATTTCAGGACTGACAGGTATTGTAGGTACCTTCTACGTCAAAGAGAAACTTGGGCTTACACCGGAGTTTCTCGCCATGTTGGGTTTCTGGATGATGTTGCCTTGGGCACTAAAAATGCCTTTGGGACATTTAGTTGACTTGATTTGGCGCTGGAAAAGCGTATTAGTGTACCTCGGCGCCAGCCTGATCATGCTCAGCTTACTGATCATGATCGGTTTGCTGGGCCACACAGAGGCCATGGCTGCTAGAGCACCGGTAGAAACATGGTATATCTTGTCAGCATTGCTAGCGCCGGTTGGCTATGTGCTACAAGATGTCGTAGCCGACGCCATGACAGTCGAAGCGGTACCGCGTGTGGATGAGAATGGTGAAAAGTTTCATGCCGAGAAACGCAAATTGATGCACGTGACCATGCAAACATTAGGTCGTGTGGCGATTATCGGAGGTGGGCTGCTGGTATCGGTCGCAAACGTATTTTTATTACGCGATGCCAATACATTGTCAGAAAACGAAAAGGAGGCTGTGTATCTATTAATCTATCAATTGGCTTTGATCATTCCATTGATTTCGATTATGGGTATTATGTTAGCGTCATGGCTTCACTACCGTGAGCGCAATCGCTTACTTTGCCTGGGACATAGCCGTCAAGAAATTGTCGCATTATTAGACTCTCACACTGAAACACCTTCTATCAACTGGTGGATTTTAGGAGGTGGATTGGCTTTTACTGCGATGTCTTTAGCCGTGGGCATAAGCCGCATTCCCGCCGGGGAAGAAATTGTTTTTGTCGTCTCGATGACGATTGTGATTTTCTTGATGTGGCGCTTAACCCAAGAACTAGAACCGGAAGCCCGCAACGTCTTAGTCGGCACAGCCATTATGATATTTGTATTTCGGGCCATTCCAGGGCCTGGCGCCGGTTCCACTTGGTGGATGATCGACGAGTTGGGTTTCGATCAGCAATTCCTGGCCGTCCTATCTTTGGTTGGTGCGATATTGACCTTGTTCGGCATGTTTATTTTTCGTCGCTTCATGGCAGAACGTTCGATTGCTTATATTATTGTATTTCTCACCGTTATCGGTACCTTTCTAGCGTTGCCGATTGTAGGTATGTTTTTTGGTTTACATCAATGGACGGCCGCATTAACAGGTGGCTTTGTGGATGCGCGCTTTATTGCATTGATCGATACCGCGCTAGAATCTCCATTGGGACAAATTGCCATGATTCCAATGCTGGCTTGGATTGCCAATTCCGCTCCGGATAAACTAAAGGCGACCTTTTTTGCCGTCATGGCTTCATTCACCAATTTAGCGTTGTCGGCCTCGCAGTTAGGAACAAAATACCTGAATCAGGTTTTTGATGTAAAACGTGAAGTTAAAGATGGCCTTACAGGCCAAGTCACTATGCCAGCCGATTATAGTGAACTAGGCCAGCTGCTGATCACCACAACGATCATCGGATTTGTCATACCGCTGATAACGATTTTAATCATTAAGCACACACGTTTTCAAAGCGCTTAATCGAGCGAGTGTTTTTTAAGATCTAACGGGTCATTGAGAAATGTTTTCGCGGAAGGTGTTACAAAAGGCAAAAACAGGCGAAAAAGTGTAGTTTGTTCATAATAAAAGAGCATTATGAGCCTGCTTTTAACACCGAAGCGGCAACCCACAGATAGTTTTTCAATCGCCATAACTCAGAAGCGATACCCATAACGACCACCGATCGTATCCATTCCTTCATTTTGATCCGCTAAAAAACATTAGAAACATGATCAAAAATTAGAAAAATTTTCTTAGATGTGCTGATTAATTGTCTATGCAACACAAATTGCTGTGTTAACTGGTACACGAAAACTCGCCATCTCTATGAGAAGTCCTTTTCCTGCTCTCCACCCACCTTGTACTTTGCTTGTTCGATGAATTAATCAGTACTCTCCTGATAGGAAAAATAGATTTAGTTACCTTAGGAGAAATACCTGGATTTTGATACTCAAAATACTCTAAAATAGCACAATGTTTTTTATAAAACATCGAGTTCAGTTTTCCATTCCAACTATGGTTAACACAATTAAAGACCCATATAGCTTCAGTTTTTTCATAAAAACTGACATCGCTAGATTTTTTATTACTAAATTAATTGCAATTGATTCAAAGCTTAATTTATGGAATATAGAAAAGATATCCAAATACTTAGAGGAATATCTGTTCTTTTAGTCGTTCTTTTTCACCTTGAAATTGGCGGCTTTAAGAGTGGATTTTTAGGCGTTGATGTTTTTTTTGTAATTAGTGGTTACTTGATGGCCATTCTTTATAACCCTGAGCGAAAATGGGAGTTTTTTGTAAAACGAGCACGTCGCCTATTACCAGCCTATTTTGCAATCATAGTGGTGACATTGCTTGCATGCATGCTGATAACCACACCTAACGATTACGACTCTGTCATCAAACAAACACTATTCGCCACATTTTTTACATCCAACATTGGATATTGGACAGAAAACTCCTATTTCAGTAAATCTGCTTTTAATCCATTGTTGCATTTATGGTCGTTGGGTGTTGAAATTCAGTTCTATCTCTTATTACCTTTTCTATATTGGCTTTTCTCTAAAATTCGAGGTAGTTATTTTGTTGTCCTATTAGTATCTCTGGCAGCCTGTTTTTATGTGGTTGAAGTTTCCCCTAAAACCGCATTCTTTATGCTGCCGTTCAGGCTGTGGGAGTTTCTTTTAGGATATGGCATCGCTAAACTGGTCTTTCACGGTACCTTAGGTAAGAACGAGGCAATGCGATGGTTAGGTGTTGCCGGCCTGATATTATTGTTAGCCATTCCCATGATTAAAGTCGATGGGAATGCAGTTAACTTTATACAAGGACATCCGGGGTTATCTGCACTGAGCGTATGCTTAGCAACCGCTCTGATCCTTGGCTTCGGCTTACCACCCGTCGTGGAAAACCTTCGCATTGCGGGTTGGTTAGAAAAACTAGGCCAATATTCCTATTCGATCTATTTAATCCATTTCCCGCTCATTGTACTTTTTTTATACAAACCTTTTTCAGGGACAGTTTTGCATGCGGAAACATATTGGCAAACTGCAGTGCTTGTCGGCTCGATTATCATCCTTTCTAAGGCACTGTATACATTTATCGAGAATCCGTTACGATTAAAACCAAACTTTCAACATGGCTTAATTTTATGTTGCATAGTTATTCTAATCTCAGGTCCCCTAGGTACTGTATTCCAAATTATGACGATTCCTGAAAAGGAAATGTTAATCTATAAGGCATGGACAGACCGATCGGAATATCGTTGTGGAAAAATCAAACGTATCCTCGACCCATCAGCAATTAGTTGTGAAATTACCGAGCCACTTGATAAACCACACCGACGTATCATGCTGGTGGGTAATAGCCATGCTGATTCCATAAAAGATACATTCAAGTCTGTTGCTCAAGCAAGAAATTTATCGGTTCGTTTTGTCGTCAGTAATTCTCCCTTAATGGTGAATGGAATAACCCCTGAGAACCTAATAAAAGAAGCAAAATTGCATCAAATTGATACCCTCATATTCCATTATGCACCGGGTTCAGTTGATCCGTCGATTATTCGAGAAACTGTATCTCTTGCTGATGCACAAAATATCTCAAGTGCTTTTATCATGCCAGTACCAGTTTGGCGTGATCATATTCCGATGGCATTGTGGAAACATCTAAAGCTCAATGATCCATTACCATCAGCCAATCTAATCGATTATCAAACTCTTAATCAGGGCTTAATCCAAGGCCTAGCCGCTATAACCAACAAGAAATGGAAAATTTATCAAGTTGCAAACTACCTATGCGCGAATGACTGCAAAATGTCAGATGCCTCAGGTAAACCGCTTTATTTCGATTCAGGCCACCTAACACTCACAGGAAGTGAATATCTGCGAAAAGTTTTTGAACAGATTGTTGAAGATGTTATTGATCTGGCCAAGTGAAGTTTGAGGTTCTCATACGTTATATTTGTTGAAGTACGAAAACTTCCTTCAATCTACCGTGCTGACTCAAAAACGATACCCATAGCGACCACCGATCGTATCCATCCCTTCATTGTGATCCGCTAGAAAGGCATTAGAAACATGATCGAAATACGCTGACAAAGAACTTTTGGCGCCAACTCGGTAACCGATCTCAACAGGTATATGGAACAAAACCCTTGATCCAAGGGCTTTACGATCTATCTCGTGCAAATGCAGCTTGCCATCATGGACCGCACCACCTAAACCGAGGCTCAAAAAAACGCCGCTCGCATGTTCAAACTGCCAACGAAATCCACTGTATAGCTTGGAAGTATCACCGATGGTATTGACAGATCCTCCGATACTCGGTCGGATAGTACCACCAAGAAACTTGACATGCGGGGCAAAGATTGCCTCGAGATTAAAATCCATTCCAGCTTCGCGTCGTATACCGCTCCACATGCTGATATCGTGATACAACACTCCCAATTTGACTTCATTGATCCACGCTGCAATCTTTTGATTCTCTGCTGTGGCATTTGATAAGAACGTAAAAAAACAACTCATCCCAAGTATCACTTGGGTCAGGCACTGCAAACGAGGTATTTTTAATAGCTTTTTGTTTATCATTTTGCTGCAATCCCTGTAAACATAGTGGATTGTTATTTATCGCTGAGATGCTCTATTTTCACTTTCGTTACGCCAGAAAGTCCAATCTTTTTCGCTGCACCGCGAGACAAATCAATCACTCTGCCCTTCTTGAAAGGGCCACGATCATTGACGACGACATCCACATGAAGTCCATTCTGCAAATTTGTAACCCTGACGCGCGAAGGTAGGGGCAAGGTTTTATGTGCCGCAGTGATTTGGTCGGGCACAAAGCGCATGCCCATAGAAGTACGATTGCCTGATTCCGTTCCATACCAAGATGCGTATCCAATTTCACGGTACCCCCTTGCAGATTTCAAAGGATGGTAAGTGACACCAAAAATCGTATACGGTTTATTGTACGCAGCCGTCAAATTCGGTGTACGCAATTCAATATTGGATGGCGGAAAAGGCTTATCGGAAAACAAAGATGCGCAGCCGCTGATTAAAATACAGATCACTACAATGCAACTTCTGGAATAAGCCATAATCAATGAGTACATAACAAAAACTGAAAGCGTACACTAGGCACACATTATAATCTTACGGGCATAAATTCTTACAAGATAGAGTTGCGTTTCTTGTAAGCAAAGTTAGACTGTCGTTTCATTACACAAAACTATGTTTTTAGGAGATTTCAAGCGCAATGAAGGACAAGGAAATCAAGATTGACGGCGCAATAGCCTGTGAATCCCCCTATGGTATGCGGCGGGAACCCACCTTTGCGGGCGTTTTATCGTTTTTGCGGCGCAACTACTCTAAAGACCTGACCGACGTGGATCTAGTCATCAGCGGCGTACCATTCGATTTGGGCGTTACCTATCGGCCCGGCGCACGTTCTGGGCCACAGGCCATTCGCCTTGCATCCGCGGAAGTCGCTTCACTCAAACCGTATCCCTGGGGTTTTGATCCATTCGAAAAATTAGCCGTGATCGATTTCGGTGATTGTTATCTGGACACGCATCACCCTATGTCGACGCACCAAGCCATTGTCGATCATGCCCGGCATATATTGAATTCGGGTGCACGTATGCTAACGTTGGGCGGCGATCATTACATCAGTTATCCCCTACTCAAAGCGCATGCAGAACGTTTTGGCAAACCGCTTTCACTGATTCATTTTGACGCGCACTGCGATACCTGGTCTGATGATAGCCTGGAATCCCTCAGTCACGGCACCATGTTTTATAAAGCCATCAAGGAAGGCATCATTGATCCAAAGCGTTCAGTACAAATCGGCATTCGCACTTGGAATGATGATTTCATGGGCGTCCCTATCCTGGATGCACCTTGGGTGCACCATCATGGTCCTGAAGCTGTGATTGCAGAGGTTAAGCGCATCGTCGGACAGCATCCTGCTTATCTGACATTTGACATCGATTGCCTCGATCCAGCTTTCGCACCAGGTACCGGCACTCCTGTCTGCGGGGGATTATCGACAGCGCAAGCGTTGGCCATCATCCGCGGTCTAACCGGGATGAATCTGATTGGTATGGATGTGGTTGAAGTAGCGCCCGCTTACGATCAAAGCCAGATAACAGCACTGGCTGCAGCCCATATTGCTTGCGATTTTATTTGTTTGATTGCAAAACAGAAATCAGATGGATTACTGAAAAACGCCATCACCCAGCAATGAAAATAACGCGAGTAAACTGATAAGGGATCATATCCTTAGTTTCCATTCATCATTCTTTATATACTCATGTCTCTGGCACAAAGCTTTCCTCCCATTGCAGGGAAGCAGGCAAAAATCCTGATTCTCGGCAGCATTCCGGGAGAAGCCTCTTTAGCTGCACAACAATACTATGCCCATCCGCGCAATGCTTTTTGGCCGATCATGGCGCGATGGTTGCAAATCCCGCTGGAAGCATCTTATCAAGAACAAATCATGGCACTACAAGCTTCACCCATTGCACTTTGGGATGTGTTGAAATCCTGTCGGCGCTCAGGCAGCCTGGATTCCAATATTGAAGCCGACACACAAATTATCAATGACTTTCATACTTTCTTTTCAATTCATCGAGAAATTACTCAGGTGCTTTTCAACGGCGGCAAAGCGGAAACATGCTTTAAACAGAATGTACCATCTTACACGGATTCGAACAGGCTAAACTTGTTTCGTTTGCCTTCCACAAGTCCAGCCAATGCCCGCATGCCCTTCGAAGAAAAATGCCATATTTGGCACGAGAAGATTAATGCTATTATTTCTTAAGTGCAATCTTTATAGGCAGTAAACCTCCGCCCAATAAATCTCCGGAAGAATCGGACCAATTCGTCAACCGACTGCCAGTCATTCGTAATTTCTATTGCTTGCAGGAACGGGAGTAGCTTAATGATGTCGCGCTTTTCGTTATCCGTTAATTTCATTTACCCCATTTATCCTTTTCTGAGGCGAGTTACTCTGGCCAATTCAAGCGATTATACGGTAGCATAGCGCCATTGTTAAAACGTTTGGAAAACTCGCCATGCCCGTCAATATTCCCCCATTATCTCCCGAACAACTGTTGCCCATCCAAGGTGTGACGCTCGGTATTGCTGAAGCCGGTATCAAAAAACCGGGGCGCAAGGATCTGTTGGTGATGGTATTGGATGAAGGCACGCAGGTTGCGGGCGTATTCACGCAGAACCGATTTTGCGCTGCGCCTGTAGTCGTTGCCAAGCAGCATCTGGCGCAGTCGTCGATCCGCGCATTGGTGGTCAATACGGGCAATGCCAATGCAGGTACCGGAGAAGCAGGTATGCAACATGCACAAACGACTTGTACCGAGCTGGCTCGAGTGTTGAATTGCACAGCACAGCAAGTGCTGCCGTTTTCCACCGGCGTCATCATGGAACCGTTACCGGTCGATAAAATCGTTGCAGCGCTTCCAGCTGCAGTATCAAACGGTAAGACGGATAACTGGTTTGCTGCGGCACAGGCGATCATGACCACGGATATCGTGCCCAAAGCCGTTTCACGGCAAATGCAGTTGAATGGAAAAACCGTGACCATCACAGGCATCGCAAAAGGCTCCGGCATGATCCGCCCGAACATGGCAACCATGCTAGGGTATATTGCTACAGATGCGGCCATTACAAAGGATGCACTGCAAAATATGGCACGTTTTGTGGCCGATCATTCGTTTAATCGCATCACGGTTGATGGCGATACCTCAACCAACGATGCATTGATCATCGCCGCGACTGGTAAAGCTGGAAATACCCCAATTACTGCGACTAACAGCGCCGAATTCACGCAAATGCAGCAAGCCATCACGGATGTCGCTGCCGAATTGGCTAAAATGATCGTGCGCGACGGTGAAGGCGCGACTAAATTTATCACGGTGCAAATCGAGGATGGCCGCAATCCAGCCGAATGTACCCAAGTCGCTTACGCAATCGCACATTCACCACTCATCAAAACCGCTTTCTTTGCATCCGATCCGAATCTCGGGCGAATACTGGCCGCCATCGGTTACTCGGGTATTCAGGATCTCGATGTCAACAACATCCAATTGTATTTGGATAATGTGTTAGTCGCAGAAAAAGGGGGACGCGCGGTGCATTATCGGGAGGAAGAAGGTCAACGTGTGATGCAACAAGCGGAAATCACCATACGCGTGGTATTAAACCGGGGAAATGCCGCGACCACGGTTTGGACTTGTGATTTCTCCTACGATTACGTCAAAATCAACGCCAGCTATCGCAGCTAGCTTATCCTTATCCCAATTATCTATGTCGGATTTAAAAAAATTATCGCAACGAGCGAATAGACTGCTCGATCGTCTGGAAAAATTCCTACCATACGAACAACCAGAACCGGATTGGCAAGCCGCATATGCCTTTCGCTGGTGCAAATACAGCAATACCTATCATGCCGGGGGCTACATCCAAGCCATTCACCACCCGCATCCGATTACCTTGAGCGCCTTATGCGGCATTGATGAACAAAAGCAGCGGATTGAGCAAAACACCCGGCAATTTGTACAGGGATTTTCTGCCAATAATGTCTTGCTGACCGGCGCACGAGGCACTGGAAAATCTTCGTTGATCAAAGCACTGTTGAATCAGTACGCGCAAGACGGATTGCGCTTGATCGAAGTGGAGAAACACCATCTGGTCGATTTGCACGATATCGTCGAGAAAATTGATCAGCGTCCGGAACGCTTTATCTTATTTTGCGATGATTTGTCCTTTGAAAGTGACGAACCGGGATACAAAGCGCTCAAAGTCGTGCTGGATGGTTCGATCGCCACAGTTTCGGATAACGTGCTGATCTATGCAACCTCCAACCGGCGGCACATGGTGCCCGAGCTGATGCGTGACAACTTGGATACCCAACATATCGGGGAGGAAGTACATCCGAGTGAAACCGTGGAAGAAAAAATTTCCCTGTCGGAACGCTTTGGCTTATGGCTGTCTTTTTATCCTTTCGACCAGGATCACTACTTAGAGATCGCCTATTATTGGTTGCGCCATTATGGTATCTATAAAATGACCCCTTCCATCTATGCCGCAGCCTTGCAATGGGCCTTGCTGCGGGGTTCGCGCAGTGGGCGCGTAGCGTGGCAATTTGCCCGTGATTGGGCAGGTCAGCAACAATCGCTTAAAGCTTCCCGCAACGATTCATGAACAACGCAACTGCCGAAACTGGGGCGATTGTAGAAGTCGTTGCGGCTGTGATTATGCGGCCAGACGGGCAATTTTTATTGACCCGTAGACCGGGTGGCAAATTGTATTCCGGTTACTGGGAATTTCCAGGCGGAAAAGTTGAATCCGGTGAAACACTCCTGCAATCCCTGGAGCGTGAATTGTGGGAAGAACTCGGCATTCAAGTGACACATGCCCAACGCTGGATTACCCGTGTTTTTACCTATCCCCACGCCACCGTGCGGCTTAATTTTTTCCGTATCTTGGCTTGGAACAGCAAGCTTGAACCCAGGGAAAAACAAGGATTATTCTGGCAATCGCCGCAACACGTCAACGTATCCCCCATCTTGCCGGCCAATGCACCCATTTTGCGCGCACTGCAGTTGCCACCGATCTACGCCATTACGCACGCTGCTGAGATCGGGGTTGAAAACTCCCTGGCACAGATTCAGATAGCCTTTCAACAAGGGTTACGCTTGCTACAAATCCGCGAAAAAACCATGGAAAAAGTATTGCTGCGGAATTTTTCCATCCAGGTGATTGCCCTGGCAAAAACCTTTCAGGCAAAGATATTGATCAATGGCGATGCCGAATTGGCGCGCGAGGTAGGTGCCGACGGCGTGCATTTGACCGCATCGCAACTGATGTCGATCTCGGAACGCCCAATCACTACCGAACCAACCTTGTGCGGCGCTTCGTGCCACAACGAAGAAGAACTCCATGCAGCCGAAAAATTAGCCTTGGATTTTGTAGTGCTAGGCCCGGTGCAACCGACTTTGACCCACCCCAATTTATCAGCGCTTGGCTGGAATCGATTTGCGCGACTCATTCAAAATGCTTCAATACCTGTCTATGCCTTAGGTGGATTGCATAGGGAGGATTTAGCCATAGCGCAAGAACTGGGCGCACACGGCATTGCTCTAATGCGTGGAATGGCTACGGATGAGTAAATACAACAAGAGCATTACCGGCTTTTAGTTTGACTAGGATCAAACCCGGTAACGCTCTTGGTTTCAAACACTTTTTACGATTAGCCAGCTAATCGATACAAAGCGTTTTATTCGATAACATTCAAAGAACCAGGTAAGTGGATATTTTTAGGATGGAGTTGACACCAAATGGTAAAGGCACCCACTTTATCAGCCACGAATGAAATCACTTTTGTTTCGCCTGCTTTAATGGTTTCTTTGATTCCGTATTCATCAATGGTGAACCCTTCACTGATCGGAGATTTGTTTTCTACCGTAACCTTGACTGAGTCTCCTTTTCTGACAACTAACGCTTCTGGTTCATTGAGAACGTTAAAAGCACGAATGTTGTTTACGGTTACACCTTCGACTTTTAGTTCAGGAATTGAAGTGTCATAAGCATTCATAACAACTTTAAAATTTTGTTCGGCTGCGTGTGTAACGCCTGTTACTAGCATTCCAAGAGCCGCTCCTAACAACATGATTTTGGTTACTTTCATACGTATTTCCTTCCCTCTCAAAAAATTATAATTTTAATAAAACAACTACAAGCCTTGTGTTTTTTAGCACATAAGCTGCATCCACTCTAGTGTGGATGATTGCAGATGTCAACAGCGCATTTTTCTAAAATTCTTGAGCAGATTCTGGGCGTTAAACTAGCAACCTCAATTGAGCGAGGTTACCAGGTTAAATATTGGATTTTCACAGGTCTATTAGCGATTTTCGTATGAGCATGATCTACGCCTGTTCCAATCTCCAAAAATTTCAACTGATAATGATTCTCTAACTCAGAACACACATCTCGCAATCTCTTATCTACAGCTTCATCGATCATAGCACTGCGATACTTTACCAAAAATACCAGACGATAAAGCAGCGCTGTTATGTTATGCCGCTTATGTAACTATTTGAAATATTTGCTCACGTGAGTATCTTACATCTCAAGGAGCGGGATCATTCATTAACAATACTAAGGACTTTCACCTATAAGTCGTTAAATCCTATACAACGAAAAGTTTCTTAGAGATCAAGTTATTTTTAGCAAAAATACGATTATTTGATCAAAACCGCCATTACATATATCAGCAAATAATTCTCCGATGATAAGTAACTCGACAGTAGAAATTCCTGTACAAAACTTGCAGATAGGTATGTACGTTAGCGATCTGGATTGTTCCTGGCTTGAAACGCCGTATCTAATACAAGGCCTTCTCATCCAATCTCGAAATGATGTTGAAAAACTTCAGCATCATTGTACTCATGTCTATGTGG
Organism: Nitrosomonas sp.; assembly: GCA_024281675.1. Taxonomy (GTDB): domain Bacteria; phylum Pseudomonadota; class Gammaproteobacteria; order Burkholderiales; family Nitrosomonadaceae; genus Nitrosomonas. Next base: position 23,091 of record JAMXAG010000014.1, on the reverse strand, counting down.
ATGTAGATCGCAGCGAGCCCTTTGTTATACAGAAACACATACCACATAGTTTATTAAAAATATCATCGGAGTATATAAAACAGAAGCAGGACAACGAGCTTTCGACACTCGATCCACTTCTGCATCGGGTAAAAACTTATGACGATATCCGCACCGCCGAACAAGAAATCCCCTCAGCCCAGAAAGCCTACAATTTCATACTAACTTTACTTGATGATGTTAATTCAAATATCGAAAGAAATATAAAATTCGATACTCGTGCCGCACTAGAAGTCGTAGAAACATTATGCGAAAGTGTAATTCGCAATCCTGATGCGGCGTTGCTCCTTGCTCAGCTCAAAACAACCGGAAAAGAACTCTACGATAACGCAGTTAAAGCCTCGGTGCATATGCTGGCCTTTGGGCGCCACCTCGGCCTTCCACGCAGGGAATTGATAGTACTTGGTTTAGGTGGATTATTGATGGATATTGGTAAACAACGGCTACCTAAAGAAATTCAAACTAAAAGTAGCTTGTCCCTTAAGCCGAATGAATGCAAACAGATGAAGCAACATATTGCTTATGGTGTAGAAATCGTAACACAATTGAGCGATGCCTCTGACGAAGTCATCAAAATAGTTACTCAGCACCATGAACGTGAAAATGGGAATGGATATCCGCAAGGTTTGCATGCCAACCAAATTCATCCCTATAGCCGCATGGCAGTCATTGTGGATTGCTATCAAGAATTAATGGGGGGACAACCCGGAATGCCTGGATTAAGAGCGTTTGAAGCGTTCAAGGAGTTACGAGGAAATGGACAAAGCGGACTCAACTTCGCACTAGTAGAACAATTTGCACAATGTATCGGTGTATTTCCAATTGGCAGTTTAGTTGAGCTCAATACCGGGGAAGTAGCAATTGTGCTAACACACAATCGTACGCAAAGATTTTTCCCACGTATCATGATCATCTGCGATATCAAGAAAAATCCCTATGACGCCCCGATTATAGTAGATCTGAGAAAAACAGTATTAAGCCCTACAGGCATTGCCTATGCGATTGCAAAAGACCTGCCTCAGGGTACATTTGGCATTGATGCCAAGAAGTATTATTTGTAATACTATGAAGCGATCTATCTACTGACATGCCCGTACTTACCTATCAGGATTTTTTGCAGGTGGCCGCGCACAAACTATCAAACTCGCACCATTCAAATAGCCGCCATGCTGTTCTGATTGTGAGTTTCGAGCGGTTTCCAGCACTGGATGGTATCCTTGGATTTACCACTGTCGACAAAATCATGCAACAACTTTCAGAGCAACTGAAAAATGCACTTAATTTGGAAGATCTTGTAAGTATAGCGGGGCGTTATCAAATCAGCTGCCTGCTGGTTGATCTGCTTACAAATGCACATGCCATGCTGGCTGCACATAAGATCCTGAGAACCTTAACTCTACCTTTTACTTTAGGCAAGCAAAAAATTATGTTGGCTCCATGCATTGGCGTCGCGCTAGATTGCGAAAGAAATAGCACACTGGACCAATTAATGCGTAATGCGAGCTTGGCTATGCACGAAGCTCGACAAGAAAAAGAATTGATAAAGCTTTTTACCGAAAAAACGGAAGATTCGACTTTTTCACAAATCGATCTCTGGTCAGATTTAAGCAATGCGATAGAAACCGGTGAATTGCATTTAGGCTATCAGCCGCAAGTTAATGTCACTAATGGGAAAATCGAATCGACCGAAGCATTGCTGCGCTGGATCCATCCTCAACATGGTTCTATCAGAACCGACAAATTAATTGAGGTTGCGGAAGGAACCATATTGATGTCCAAGCTTACACTCTGCGTTTTCCATACGGTGTTAAGAGAATTATCCTCGTATCGATCCGCCGGATTAAATGTAGGAGTTTCCATCAATTTTTCGGCTGACGATTTACGCGACCCAGAACTCACAGAACTTATAGCGCAAGGATTATCGATCTGGAACATACCACCAAGCAATATCACTATAGAAGTAACAGAAACGACGGTCATGAATAATCATGCCCATATTCTAGATACCTTGTATAGCCTTAAGGACATGGGTTTTAAGTTATCAATGGACGATTTTGGCACCGGATATTCATCAATGGCTCGCATACTCGAGCTGCCATTGGATGAAATAAAAATTGACAAGATCTTCGTTCGTCACATGACAACACATCACAAACACGAACGTATTGTCGATTCCATGATTAACCTTGCTCACCGGCTTAATCTGACAGTAGTTGCTGAAGGCGTGGAAGATACCGAGACGTATAAACGATTGAAAGCACTTGGCTGCGATGTCATCCAAGGTTATCTCGTTGGCAAGGCGATGCCTCTGGCAGATCTCATTAGAACTATAAAGCACCCTCCACCCAAGCTGGCGTAACGTTTGAATCAATCAATAGCAGCGGAACTAAGCGCCGTGCGCATCTCTTTCAATGCTTGAATCGTTTTTTTACTACTGGATTCGGATTTAAGTTTTTCCAACATATCGATCAAAAAGCTGAGTTGCTTACAGGCGGAGTCGCGTTCTTTTGCATTGGCATTACCTTCCATAAACGCTTGATGATATTGCGTGATCAACAATGTCACATCCTTTTGCCTATCCATCTGCTCAAAGCTACCAGACCAATAAGCTTGAATCAGCGCGAAATCAGCGACCATGATTGCATCCCACACACTGTGGTACAAGCTAAATCGGCTCTGAGCCATCAATTGACCTTTTGTAAATTTTGATTGAACATCAACATCACCTTTCTTTAATTCTCCAAGAATCACATCTAGCACCAAAGCATTCACCATAGGATAGGGATCTGGCGTATTCAATGCTTGTTGAAGTTGCTCGGCCCGGTGATAATAGCCAGAGGCTTTTTTCAACCAATTCGTTATTTGTTTTTTGCTCTCTTCCAGTTCCGCCAAACGTTTGTAGGCACTTCCCATGATACAAAGCCGTTCGCTTGTTTCACCAATTTCTAGCAAGTGTTCGCCGTATTTTATTGCCTCAACCAACAGCTTCAATCCCAGTTTTTTGTCTGCTTCTTTTTCTGCAGCACGCACTTTGAAATTAATGAATTGTTCCACGGCACGCAACGTGGGCTTCTCTTCATCGCCTTCATTGTGTATAGCATCCCGGTAATACCGTATGGCTTCTGAGAATTGTCCGAAATTGCCATAAAATTTACCGAGGCGTTCCTGCACATTAGCTTGTTTAAACCACTCGGCGGAAGATTGTTCCTGCAATTGTTTCACTGCCTGTACAAACTTCTCAGCATCATCCTGCGTAGCCAGATGATCCAATTCAATTAATAATTCATCAGCACAGACTGGCCCATCTTGATCCGCATCATGGCATTCCGATACGGGATACAAACGGAAGTCTGGATCTCCATAAGCCTGGTATGCACCCCAAGTATTGGAATTCCGGTGTTTTTCCCAGGTATCCTTACGCGCCTGCCAAACCGAAACACCAAAGGATTGCCCTTTGAGCAAATAACCGTAGAATGCTTCCGCGAAAAGCGCTGCGGCTTCATCATCTACCGGCCATCCCGCCGCAATCACAGCTCGCACGCCGCGCCGGATCAATTCGCGCGAAATACTCGCAGCAAGCTTGTGATAGGGTTGGTTAAGACGCTGATTCCCAGTGGCTTGATCGATCTGGCCGAGATAACAGCAATTCAGAAAAACCAACTCGGGAATGGGATCAAGCTTGGCAATTTCTGCTGCAGTAATAAAGACCCCGCCGTTGAGTACAACACCGGCGCGCCCGCCCGTGGAACCCAAAGCGCTTTCATCATAATAGCCATGTCCGGCGATATGGATGATTCGATACGGTGCTGCAAATAGATCGTTGAAAACTTGCATGGCGCCAGCTTGATTGGGGGTTTGCGTCACCGTAAATTTTGTCTTTAATAACGCCGCAATCTTATCCGCTTCAATCCGCGCATTTTCAAGTGATGGAAACTCGGCTGGCGTAGCCGGGTTGCCCAATACATAAGCTACTTTCGTTGTAGTATCGCGGACATGGGCATCGTAATCGTTCAACTCCAGTTGGCGAATCATACCCATGCGGATACACAGCGGCTGCCCATCTTCTGCCATGAGCTCCCAAGGATAATTAGCCGTGACATCATCGACAATCAGCACGATACGGTCTTGACTCAAGAGGCTATTTTTCAGATCGATCGGTATTAGCAACTCGAACAGCGTTTTGGATAAATCGTGCGCATAGACGGTTTCCCGAGTAATCTGTTTCAACAACTGCCCCACTAATTCAGGCTGTGTCGCTTGCACCGTAGCCTCTGCGCGCGCCCGATCGGAAAGTGCCAGAAATTTTAATTGGTGCGCACCATGATTTTCTCGAACGGATTGCTGATAAACCATCGTCATGAGCATTTCTGTCAATAACGGATCTTGCGTTTCCGGTCGCTCCAAAGCTTTGCGCAATCGATCTTTCAGCACCGCTGGCAACTGATGCGGCACACCAGCCGATTCTATCGGCACCGCAGAAATAGTCCATCGCCGCCAATATCCACGGCCACTTGGAGAAACCAGCCGTGTTTTGGATCCCTGGCCTTTAGTCAACCAAGGATCTACAGTAAGCTGGGCATTCAGTTCACGCTCGATACGCGTTTTCAATCGGTTCGTTGCTTTCACGGCATCAACCGCAGCATCCAGATATAACTCAACAAACTCGATATGTGCAATATGTGGCGTTTTTTCATCTTTTTCTAGCAGCGCCCGATTAGCCAATACGATGCCACGCATAATTGCATTCACGGAGTCTTCCACGGCAATGTTGGCGGATGTGTTCGAGCCAATCAGCAGACTGCAAATGGTCAGCCCGCCACTGTCCGCATGATTGATTTTATCTCGACATTGCGCGACGTGTAAGGCGTATTCCAGGCCTGCTTGTTGGACAACTTGCGTTAAACGGGTCGGCGTGAGTTCACCCCATCGACCCAGCCCAATTACGATCGCACCATGTTGAATCGCTTGATTTCGCTGGAATTGGTTTTGTTGTGCCAGCGCTACCGCCACCGTTCCAATTCGGCCGGGATAACGTCCAAGGCGATAGCGTTCCGACAATGCGCCGCCCACTAGGCTATCCGCTACCTTTTCTGGTCCTGCAATGGTATCGCTTTCATAATGGCTGACCATGATGGGATGTTGCGTATCTCTGAGATCTCCGTGACGAACGGATACCCGAAGCGTATTAGTAGATTGATGATGCAAAGTTAGCTTGGTACGCCGTCCCAACAATCCTGCTTCGAAGGCTTCGGGGGTCGGGTATAACACCGGTTCAGGTGTAACGTCGAAGGTTTCTTCGAGACGACCGCGCAATGCGGGTGGCGACATGGGTAATAAGGTCGTTTCTCCTTGTTCCAATAATTCACGATAAGCCGGAAACGCTGCGCTGTAGGACGACAGATCACCATGCTCCGCTTCTGCGTACCACATCGGCACATTCGGCAAGCGCCCGGATTCATAGGTTACACGGCCATCCCCGGCTGTCGTCGCTTGAAATACCAGCTCATCCGATTCGATTCTTACCCCACTCAACGTGCGTGATGCCTGACCTGCAACATACCGGATACATTCCACATGGGGAATTTCTTCATGCAAATCTTCCACTACCGACTTGGCAGCACCCAAAGCTTTGTCTTCCAGCTTCACTTTTGATGGTGCACAAGGCGACAGCTTGTTCCATTCTTGCATCGTAAAGTAGGACAATTCATTGTCCTTGGGCAGCAACTCAAGCGCACCTTGGAATTCGGCTATGATTTTAACCACTTTCTCTAGCGAATGATCAAAATCCAACAAAGCCAACTGTTTGATAGTCTTAGCAACACCTGCCAGTGATGCCACGATATCAAACGAACCATGATTCGGCGTACCTAACATCAGCACACGCGCACCTTTGCGTTGACATAATGTATCCCAAAGATCCGGAAAATCTTGAATGAAGCGACGCACAACCAACCCACCCATGCTATGTGCAACAAATCGAATGGGCTGATCGGTTCGGTTTACAGTTCGTTCGACTTCCTTGGCAAGCAGTGCGGCAGCCTGTTTGATGGAGCGGCGCCAGTCATAACCAAAAGGAATCACTTCATGCGAATCTGAGAGAGATGAACAAAGCTTACGATAATACGAACCAATGAGCCCTGTTACGGTTACTGCTGGCGCGCTGATAACCAGCTTATCCAAGTCTCCCAGGAAAAGCCGTGGATAATTCAGCCAAACGTCAGTGTCGCCTACTTTCAGTTCCGAGCCCATGATGCCCGGCAATACAAACACGACCGGCTGATTCGATCCGTCACGCTTTTGCATAGCGCGGAGCGTAGGCACGAGTTCAACCCTGCCTTCCTCCAGCGAACGAAACTCAGGTGGCCACACGGAATTTAATTGACTCAATGCCTGAACAATCAAGCGCCGCGTACGGATATTTTCGAAGTAACGAAAATGAGAAACATCAGCACCCTTGTCAAAGACATATCGGGAAGATTCAGAGCGCCGCAACCCTTGAAGCATAGAATCCGTGTTGACCACCAAATCGTTGTCGCCACTTTCGTAAATAAACGTATCCGAGATGAAGACTCCCAAACGTTTAAACCAGCCCGATCCTTCGATGTCTCCAGCAATAACGCCCAGATCCCCAGCCGCTCGAGCCTCAGGATTATTCAACAACGCTACCAATGGCGATGAAGGAATCATCGCTTCGATTCCAGGAATTTGCGTCGGATCCCAGCGCTGCTTGATGGCTTCCAAGGTAATACGTTTGGTGACTTGATAGATCGGTGACTGCCCGAGAAAAGGAATTAAGCCGATCAAGCTGGTAAGGATAGAAAGAAATTGATCGGAATTTTCAGAAGCTAACAGTGTTCCTTGCGAGGGACTTGCAACACGAATCAGTCTTTTGATACGAAAAACCTTGCTCTTCAGTACCCTGGCAAGTTCTGCAAGCTGTTCACGGTCGTGCGCGTCAATCTCTTTAAACGCATCGTTGTGTCGATTGTAACGATTCAGTGCATCCGCAGAGATATTCTGAAGGCACAATAAATCAGCTACTAATCCACCACGCGAGTGTGACACGATAGATAAATCGGCGCCTTCAGGCAATGCCTTCGCCAGCACCAGCGCATTATCGATGGGGCTGGCGCTTAAGGTGGGATGTTCAAATGCATAAATTCGCTCGGCAAAAATTTGTGTCAACATTTCCCATTCTGAATGAGCCACATCCAGATGCAAAGCTCCGAAACTGCCTTGTGTCGACGAACCTGTTCCATGAATAAACAACAACAATGGTTTGTCGACAGCAATACTCTCCGATCCGATCGGGTGATCTTCTTCTTTTTGTTTTTTTACCCAATGGTAGAGTCCGGAAGGATGTTTTGCGAAAGCTTTTTGCTCAATTAACCACACAATCAACTTTGCAGCCAATTGCGCGCCTATTTGTTCAAATGCTTTAAAGCCATACTGACTGATCCAGTCAGGCCAATTGGCTGGATTTTTGGCTGCTTCCCAAATCTCATCCGGTTCAAGGCGGAGCAATTGAATCGATTGGGCTTTCACATCACTCACCACACCACGACTGGCAATCTGGCTACCCAAATCGGGATTAATCTTTAATTCTGTTGACTGGGCACGAGTGCGTGTAATGCGCTGCTGTTGCTGCTGATAAGCAGCTACCGATGTCCAGATCGAAATACCGGAATCTAAAACAAACTCGATAATGTCATCCGCTCGTACTTCCTGCTTAGAAGGTTCAGGTTGGCTTTCACGAGCCAACGGTGAAACATCAAAGGTACCCAGTTCTTTAACTGCATCTAGCAAGTGCGTATCGACTACATTGTTACCCTGTTGCTGAGCAAGCGATCCGCCTCGGATTGTTGCTTTCGCAGCCGCTGAAGGTATTTTTTTACCTGGAATGCTTAATTGAATCGACATGTTATGACCTCAAATTCAAATGTAACCTCGGGTTTATGACACTCCACATTGACAACTACAATTATGCATGGCAACCATACTTTCGCAATTTCTTTCCAGTATATTCCATCGCTCTATCGTGTAGCACTGCTCGGTGCCATTTTTATTCGACAAAAATCTATGCCCATTTATATCTATCCGAATACCAATACCTTAGATGTTTAGTCCCACGGTGTGGTGGCGTAATATACAGCCACCTACGGAAGAAAGAATTATGGGACGACACCTAAAAACAACTAAAAATTTTGAAATCTTGAGCTCAAACTTAATCTGATCTACTACAACCCCATATTTATTACTCTGAAGCTAATTTAGTAATTACTGCTTGCGCATTTTTCACATTTTCATTAGCAACGATCAAAGCCGTAGCAGCAGCTTTGGCATTATCAGTTGCAGCATTTGCCTCATTCTTGGCTTTCTCTAATGCTGCAGTTGCATCCCCAACTGCCTTTAGTGCATTAGCTTTTTTAGCTGCTGTTGAATTCCTTTCTATTCTTTTAGCTAATACTAGAGCCTCATCTGCTTTACTTACTTCTTTAAGTTTTAATTCAACGGTTCTATCAGCTTGTTTTTTTGCCGCAGCGGTACTTTCTAAAGCTTCCAATGTTGACTTAACTGTTGCCATAGCGATATAAATTGTTTTAAATTTCAATTCTGACTTAATAAGTTCAGACGATTTATCAAAGATATAGCGTCTATGGCCTTCGTATTTCTCTGTCTGACTATATGAAACATCAGTGCTGCCACCATCCTTAGGATTATTAGATCCTTCTGCTTCGCCCTTTGCCTCAGAATTACCAGATTTGCCTGTTGTGTCCGTTTGCACAGGATTCCAACCTGCGTTAAGCCTGTCAATACAAAGACTATGAATAGCGTTTCTGTATAGCTGCAGTCCTTGTGTTCTGGTAAGAAGTGAGGCAAGTTCAGCCTGAACGGTGCGACTATAGGCATTAGCCAATTTGCCAGTAATATCGCTTTTTCCCTGCGTAAGAGCAAGCTCTAGTACGTTTGACATTGAGGAATTATATGCTTCACCAACATCCGGAGATGGCTCAGCGCACATTATTGTTCTTTCGCCATCAACTGTTACCAGCACAATTCTCCGGCTCGCGGTAACAGCAAGGATATTTGAAACTCTTGTCCCCATATGCCCTGGATACCAATTTACATCATTAATATTTTCGTTTGTTGCATCTCGGTGAGAAAATATTGTTGTTCCACATCCTGTTATTAATACTGACACAGCCACCACAAGAGAACTGAGAACCTTGGAAAACCACCCTTTTCATTATTTTTCCCCTTAAAAAATGTTAAATAAAACTACGACTTCACTTCTAATCGTATTATTTTCGTTTTGCCATTACTGTGTTTTTTGTCACAGATTACCGATTCTGACAAATTATTCGATTCATTCCGCCAGGCTAACGCATAATCCATTAGAATATCTGGCTATAGGCTTGATTCTACGCTTTTAATTCCGAGATCTGATTACTTCATCATTAAAAATTTTATGAAACCATTGGTTCGCATTTGTTTTACTTTACTAAGCATCCTATTTTGTCTCTTTAGCATGAGTGTATTGGCTTCCACTGAAACTTTTCATCACCAGATGCACATTGTTTTATCTCCAGACACTTCTGAAATTCGCGTTAAGGATCACATTACTGTTCCGAAAAATATGCAGAATCAGAAAGCTTCCGTGAAATTGGATTTCATTCTGCATCAAGATCTGGTGATCAAAGAAGTACAAGGCGCTAAAATTGAATCACAGCAAATCAACACTACGGCGCGTTTACGTCCGGGCCTATTTAAGCGCTATACCGTAACGTTGTCACCTCAAGCCAAGGATTTTACTTTACAGTTTCAAGGAAAAATCCATCATCCGGTACAACAACCAGGAGAGGAATATGCGCGCAGCTTTAGTTATACACCCGGCACAATTTCACCGGAAGGCGTGTTTCTAGCCAATTCTACAGCCTGGTATCCTCAGTTTAATGGGGGTTTGGTATCATTTAAATTAGACATACAAGCCCCTGTTGATTGGCATGTCATCAGCCAAGGTGTTTTGCTGCAAGAACATCAGTCTGATTCGATGCAACACACCGTTTGGGAAGAAAAATATCCGCAAGACGATATCTATATCGTCGCAGGACGCTATCAGCGTTACACGCAATCATCCGGTCAAGTCGACGCCATGGTTTATCTGCGCAATCCTGATGTCACGTTGGCAAAAAAATATCTGGATGTCACCGCACAATACATTGCCATGTATAACAAGCTGTTGGGGCCTTATCCGTATCGTAAATTTGCTTTAGTGGAAAATTTCTGGGAAACCGGTTACGGGATGCCGTCTTTCACGTTGCTGGGTTCGAAAGTAATCCGACTGCCTTTTATTTTGCATTCCTCGTATCCGCATGAAATTTTGCATAATTATTGGGGCAACGGTGTATTCGTGGATTATACCCAAGGCAATTGGTCGGAAGGCCTGACCGCCTATCTTGCTGATCATTTAATCAATGAACAAAAGAACAAAGGTGAAGAATACCGGCGCGATGTATTGCAAAAATATGCTGATTTTGTCGGCAAGGAAAAAGATTTCCCTATTGCACAATTTGTTTCAAGGCATAGTGCCAGCTCGGAAGCAGTGGGCTATGGCAAAACCATGCTATTTTTCCACATGCTGCGTCAGGAGTTAGGTGATGAAACATTTGTAAATGCTTTGCGAAAGTTTTACCAGCAATTTAAATTCAAGCAAGCCACTTTTAAGGATTTACAGACGACATTCAGCACCGTCGCCGACAAAGAACTCGCGCAATCGTTTATACAATGGGTAGAACGTTCCGGCGCACCCGACTTGAAACTTTCACACGTAGAAGCAAAACAAACTAACGATGGATATACGTTGACAGCGCAATTGGAGCAAGTGCAACCCGGTCAACCATACCAGTTACACATTCCCATTGCGGTTACACTGGAAGGTGAAAATCAAGCAATTCAATCACACATTGATATGCAGCAAAAAGTGCAAGCGATCAAGTTGCACTTTCACGTCCGCCCTGTGCGCATCGATATTGATCCGCAGTTTGATATATTTCGGCGCTTAGATAACCGCGAAATTCCTGCTGCCTTATCACAAGGTTTTGGCGCAGAAAAACCACTGCTGATATTACCTACCCAAGCAAGCCAGCCGGTACTGCAAGCCTATCGCTCATTGGCAGAAAACTGGCAGAAAACCCAATCGAATGCAATCGAGATTGTGCTTGACGAAGCAATCACCGAGTTACCGACCGATCGAACCATCTGGATAATGGGCTGGCAAAACAAATTTCGTCCAGAAATGCTGTCAGCAGCAACGCAACATGGTATCGCCTATGAATCCTCAAATTTGAAGTTGGATCAGCAAAACTATCCAGCAACTGAACATGCCGTTGTGATCACAGCGCGACAACCCAGTAATTCGGATAAAACCTTGCTGTGGGTGGCTTCCGATCACCCACAATCGATTGCACAGCTGGCGAGCAAATTACCACATTACCGCAAATACAGTTATCTAGTATTTAAACGCGATGACGAATTAACCAATATTCATAAAGGTCAATGGACAGTCACACAATCACCATTAACGCAATGGATAGGATCGCAAGAAGCTACACAACCACAACACATCGGCACCTTAAAACCGCGTCGCGCACTCGCCGAATTGCCACCCGTATTTTCTGAAAGCCGAATGCTAGAAGACATCCAGTACTTGGCAGATGAATCATTAAAAGGACGCGAACTCGGAAGCCCAGAGCTGGATACAGCAGCTTCCTACGTTGCTAAACAATTTCAACAAATCGGCTTATTACCGGGCGATGATGAAAACGGTTATTTCCAAATCTGGCAACAATCAGTTGGCGAACCCAAAGGAACCATTACCTTACGCAATATCATTGGCATTCTACCCGGCACCAATCCACAACTGGCCGGACAAAGCGTAATTGTTGGCGCACATTACGATCACTTGGGCACCGGTTGGCCGGACGCACGTGCCGCGAACCACGGAAAAATTCACTCTGGCGCAGATGATAATGCCAGCGGTGTTGCAGTGATGCTCGAACTGGCGCGTCATATTGCGCCAAAATGGCAACCAGAACGCAGCATCATTTTTGTTGCTTTTACTGGAGAAGAGGCCGGATTACTGGGTTCTCGTCATTATCTTACCCAGACGAAAAAATATCCTGTTGATAAAATCACCGCGATGTTAAATCTGGACACCGTCGGAAGACTGAACAACAGTCCAGTCACGGTTTTTGGTACTGGCTCTGCACGAGAACTCGTGCATATTTTCCGTGGCGCAAGTTTTGTTACAGGCATTCCAGTGAATATGGTACCCGATGATTTTGGTTCCAGTGATCAAGCAGCATTCATTCGAGCCGGTGTACCGGCAATACAACTATTTGCCACAGCACACGAAGATTACCATACACCTGGTGATACCATCGATAAAATCGATTCTGCCGGCTTGGTTAAAGTAGCAGCAATTCTCAAAGAAGGCGTTGAGTATTTGGCCAATCGCATTGAACCGCTGACGATCACTTTGCCATCCCAAGCCAGTGAAACGAAACCTACGCCATCACAGGGTAAGCGAAAAACCAGTCTGGGTACCGTTCCTGATTTTTCATATTCGGGTCCAGGCGTTCAAATCGATGACGTATTGCCAGGCTCGTCCGCACAGCTCGCGCAATTACAAAAAGGCGATATCGTGTCAAAACTTGCAGGACAACCCATTAGCGATCTAGCCAGTTACTCTGCCGTATTAAAAACATTGGCTCCAGGACAAACCGTAGAATTGCAATACCAGCGCGACAACCAATTAAAAACGATTGAAATTACACTAACTGAACGTTAGAAAGAACTTCCTAGAAAAACAATAAGCGGTTTAAGAAGCCCCTCTAAGTGTTTCCCTAAAGGGGGGAGATCAAAAGATGCGGGCGCCAAAATTCTCAAAATAAGCCTGATCGATTTCCTCGCGGGTAAATTGATGATTTTGTCCGCCACGATGAGCAATCTTTAAGGAGCCCAACAATGAACCAAGCTGCCCAGTAGTTTGCCAATCCAAGCTTTTGACAATACCGTATAACAAACCGGCGCGATAGGCATCGCCACAACCGGTGGGATCGACGATTTCACGAGGCTCAACGCAAGGAATCTCGATTTTTTTACCCTCTGCATAAATCACCGAGCCGTTTGCACCCAAGGTAATAATGAGTACTTTATCTTTGTTCGCCAATGATTCGAGTTTGTAACCGGTACGATCTTGCAGCAGTTGCGCCTCATAATCGTTTACCGCAATGTAATTCGCTTGCTGCATAAAATTCAGCAGCTCATCCCCGTTATACATTGGTAACCCCTGCCCTGGATCAAACATGAATGGGATGCCCATTTCATGAAATTCTCTGGCATGTTGCATCATGCCGTCCCGTCCGTCTGGAGCCACGATACCAAGATGAATTTCACGGCTATCTTTGACGGAATTAAGGTGGGAAAAATTCATTGCACCAGGATGAAATGCCGTGATCTGGTTGTCATCCAGATCAGTTGTAATGAACGCTTGTGCAGTATAAGTATCGGGAACTTGATAGATATGCTCTTGAGTCAAGCTTAGCTGCTCAAAGCGCGTGGCATAGGGTGCGTAGTCATCTCCTACGGTTGCCATCATAACCGGATCGCCACCTAGCATTTTCAAGTTATACGCGATATTACCTGCACAACCACCAAAATTCCGACGCATTTCCGGAACCAGAAAAGACACATTTAATACGTGTATCTTTTCTGCCAGAATATGGTTCTTGAAGCGGTCTTGAAAGACCATGATATTGTCATAAGCGATCGAACCGCAGATTAGTGTGCGCATGATAATGATGGGGCTTTTAGCTACAGATCAGGATGGTGGACTCCAAGCGAGATCCAATTCTCGTGCAGCTTTGACATCATCCAACTTACGCACAGGCATGGTATGAGGTGCTCCTTTGATCATATCTGGTTGCGTTTCAATCTCCTGCAGGATCTCTTTCATCGATCGCACAAAAGCATCCAAGGTTTCCTTGGATTCCGTTTCGGCCGGTTCAATCAACAAACATTCCGGCACCAGCAACGGAAAATACGTTGTCGGCGCATGATACCCTTTATCCAACAATCGCTTGGCCAGATTCATCGCAGTCACCCCGGTTTTATCCTTGATATCTTTCAATGTCACAATGAATTCATGGCTGGCTCGCCGTGTCGGATAAGCGATTTCAAATCCAGCTTTGCGCAATTCTGCCATTAAGTAATTAGCATTTAAGGTAGCAAATTCCGCAATGCGATGCATGCCATGCATACCCAGCAAACGCACATAAATATAAGCGCGTAGCAACACCCCTGCATTTCCCATGTGCGCCGATAAACGACCAATGGTTTGTGGACGATCTTTTTCAGTTAACCAACGATAGCGATCGCCCTCTTTAGCAACATTCGGTATCGGCAAAAACGGTAACAAACGTTCCGCCACACCCACAGGCGCAGAACCAGGCCCACCGCCGCCATGCGGGGTCGAGAATGTTTTGTGTAAATTAATATGAATCACGTCAAACCCCATATCCCCTGGTTTGACTTTACCCAATACTGCATTCAAATTAGCACCATCGTAATACAACAACCCACCGGCCTGATGCACTACGCGGCTCATTTCCGCTACATTTTTTTCAAATACACCCAGCGTTGATGGATTGGTCAACATCAGCCCAGCAGTTTTCGGTCCAACAGCCGCTTTAAGTGCAGCTAAATCAACATTACCTTCTTTATCAGTCGGAATTTCCACGACTTTGAAACCACACATCACTGCTGTCGCTGGATTGGTACCATGCGCTGCATCTGGAACAATAATTTCAGTGCGCTCAAAATCACCACGTGCTTCATGATAAGCACGAATCATCATCACGCCAATCAACTCACCTTGTGCACCCGCCATCGGAGTCAAACTGACGCCCGCCATTCCGGTTACCGATTTGAGGATTTCCTGTAATTCGTATAGGCACGCCATAAAACCTTGCCCGGTATCTTCCGGTGCCAACGGATGCCGTCCCAAAAACTGCGGCAGCATTGCCAAAGAATTGCAGGCACGCGGATTGTATTTCATTGTGCACGAGCCCAGCGGGTAGAATTCCGTATCGATTGAAAAATTCTTTTGTGACAAGCGAGTATAGTGGCGCACGGTATCCATTTCGGAAGCTTCGGGCAGCAATACTGGCGACTTGCGCAACAAATCTTGTGGAATCTTCGATTTGCTAGCAACTTTTTCTGGCGATTGTGAATAATTGCGACGCCCTTTGCGCGAGTGTTCAAATATCAGCATGATTGGATTGAGTAAGGTGGATGAACAAATAAATTCGTTGTTATTGTTTCAAAGCAGCCATCGCTGCATCGTAGTTGGGTTCATCGGCGATTTCCGGTACCAGTTCAGCATGAATGATCTTGTCAGATTCATCAAGAACAATCACAGCACGCGCCGTAATTCCACCAAATGCGCTATCTCCAATCAGAACACCATAATCCTTCATAAAATTAGCGCCGCGCATGGTCGAAAGCGTAATCACTTTATCCAAACCTTCGGCATCGGTAAAACGACTCATGGCAAACGGCAAATCCGCAGCAATGATCAGTACCACGGTATTTTCCATGTTGCTGGCTTGTTGATTAAATTTCCGGGTCGATAGTGCACACACCGGTGTATCCAAGCTTGGCACAATATTCAACACTTTTTTCTTGCCAGCAAAATTTGCTAGCGTGACATCACTCAAATCCCTATTTACTAGGGAAAAAGCCGGTGCCTTTTGTCCCACTTGAGGAAAAGTACCTTCAATTTTAATGGGCTTGCCTTTCAATGTAACCATAATTTACCTCTATCAATCAGTTAGCAAACAAATGTATTAGCTTAAAATTTGCTTCAATGCCCGTGCATAACTCTGCAAATCTGCTGAAGTCTTAGTTTCTGTAGCACATACCAGTAGTGCATTACCTAGTTCAGGATAGTATCCGTGTAAATCCAATCCACCGAGAATACCTTGTTGTTTCAACTTGGATAACACATCAGCAGTCGTTTTAGGCAATGTCAACACAGTTTCGTGAAAAGTCGGCGTATCGAAAGTTCTTTTCACACCATTTAAGGATTCAAGTTGTTCAACCAAATCCAACGTATTGGCGTGCGACTGCGCCGCTATCCTGCGTAATCCTTCTGGCCCAATCAACGACATATAAATGGTTGCAGCCGTCACCATCAATCCTTGGTTGGTGCAAATATTAGAAGTGGCTTTAGAGCGGCGAATATGCTGTTCACGCGCTTGCAATGTCAACACGAATCCTTCCTTGTTATCCAAGTCGGTTGTGCGACCGATAATACGGCCTGGCATTTGACGCACCAGCGCATTTTTACAAGCCATGAAGCCGAAATAGGGACCACCACTAGAAAGTGGAATACCTAAAGGTTGGCCTTCGCCCACCGCAATATCTGCGCCTTTACTACCCCATTCACCCGGTGGTTTTAATAAGGCCAGTGCAGTCGGATTAACCACACCAATCGCAAGCCCATTATTTTTATGCGCCCAATCGGTGAGTTCATCGACTCGCTCCAATACTCCAAAAAAATTGGGTTGCGGAATAACCAGCGCCGCGAATTCATCTTTACCAAATTTCGATAAAGATTCTGGTAAAACCTGCCCAGATTGAATATCAAAAGGAACTTCTAAAACTTCAATCTTTTGGTTGCTGACAATCGCTTGCACAACTTGACGATAAACTGGATGGACAGTTTTGGGGATTAAGATACGGCGCGATGTTTTGTGTGAACGTACCGCCATCAAAGCAGCTTCCGCCAGCGCAGTTGCGCCATCGTACATACTGGCATTGGATACATCCATACCCGTCAATGAAGCCATCATCGACTGATATTCATAGAGTAATTGCAATGTACCCTGACTGGCTTCGGCTTGGTACGGCGTATATGAAGAATAGAATTCACCACGCGTGGTTATCTGCCATACAGCCGCAGGAATATGGTGTTCGTAAGCACCGGCCCCAATAAAGTTTTGATAAAAACCGTCTTTGTTAGCACGCTCCATCATCAACCGGGTAATTTCCATCTCGCTCAAACCGGCAGGAACACCCGTCAATTGGCCACTGACTAACTCTTTGGGAATTTCATCAAACAGCTCTTCAATGGTCTTTGCGCCAATGCTGTTGAGCATTTCGGCGACATCTTCTTCAGTATGTGGAATAAACGGCATAATGTATTAATAAGGATAAATTGATACTCAAGCAAACATAGTGCTACGTTGGCTTTAATAGGATTAGTGTTCTTCGTTTTCTACCAATTCAGTATAAGCTGCAGCACTCAATAGACCATCAAGTTCTGAAGGATTGCTCGGTTTCATTTTAAAAAGCCAAGCTGAAAAGGCATCTTCGTTAATTTTTTCGGGCGCATCCACTAAAGGTGAGTTAACTGCAACGATTTCACCAGAAATAGGCGCATAGACATCTGCAGCGGCTTTAACCGACTCAGCTACCGCGCACTCTTCTTTTTGCTTCAAAGTGCGGCCGACTTCGGGTAATTCAATAAACACCATATCGCCCAACAATTCTTGAGCATGACTGGTGATTCCAACTGTCACGGTACCATCATTTTCGGATTTGACCCATTCGTGGGATTTACTATATTTTAAATCTGCAGGAACTTGCATTTATGACTCCAGGTTAAAGGTAATAGTTTGCCGCTATCGGATTAAACCAGCACTTTTCCGTTACGTACGAAAGGATATTTTACCACTTTAGCACGCAGCTTTTTATCACGCACTACGACATCCACTTCGTCGCCAACTGAAACGGCGGTGGGCACTCGCGCTAAGGCAATTGATTGATTCATTGTGGGTGAAAAACCACCGCTCGTGATTTCCCCCTGATGTTCCACACCGTCTCGCTGCATCACCACCTGTTGATGACTGCGCAATACACCACGATCGAGCAGCACCAATCCGACAAGATGATGAGTGACTGGGGTATTCGATAACACCTGTTTGCCAATAAAATCACGATCTGCTTTCAAATCAACCGTCCAGGCCAAACCTGATTCCATGGGATGCTTGGTTTCATCCATGTCCTGGCCGTATAAATTCATACCGGCCTCCAAACGCAATGTATCCCGCGCGCCCAATCCAGCAGGTACAACACCCACAGCATGCAATGCATGCCAGAATTTTGGCGCTTCAGCAGCAGGCAAAATAATTTCAAAACCATCTTCCCCGGTATAACCGGTGCGGGCAATAAAGTACGACCCCACTTCAACGGATTGGAATTGTTTTAACGCTTCAGTAGCAGCTTGCGATCCAGCAATCACTTGCCAGACTTTTGCACGGGCATTGGGGCCTTGTACCGCAATCATCGCCAAATCTCGGCGCGGCGTAATTTCCAAATCAACCGCATAATCATCACGCTGTTTTTGCATCCAAGCAACATCTTTATCCGCAGTACCGGCATTGACCACGATCCGAAACCATGTTTCGGATAAAAAATAAATGATCAGGTCGTCAATGATACCGCCTTGTGGCGTCAACATACAGGAATAAAGCGCTTTACCCGGAACAGTCAGCTTATCAACATTATTGGCAACCAGTCGACGCAAAAAATCCCGAACATTATTACCTTTGATATCTACCGGTAACATATGCGACACATCAAACATACCAGCATCCTGGCGTACTTTATGATGCTCATCAAGTTGCGAACCATAGTGCAGCGGCATATCCCAACCACCAAAATCTACCATTTTGGCGTTCATGTCACGATGGGCTTGATTAAGGGGTGTCGTTTTTAACACAGATATTCTCCCGAAAAATAAAAAAGTCATTACGCTATGACGTAACGCCCCTCTGTCCTTTTTACCTGAGAGATTGACAGATGACTATCCGCGTGCCCCTTCGGTGGCCAGAAATATATTCTCGGCACTCTCCAGATTGCCCCTTCTAAACGGTTTTTACGGAACGAAACATCGTACCTGCCTGAGCGATTCCGGGGGGTTACGCCTTCGGCGGTGCTAAAATAAATACAGCACGCTCTTCTGTTTAGATGGAAATAGCAAAGCTCGAACTATACCTTAAGAACAGTGGTTTATTCAAGATAATGCGAAAAACTTTATCTTAAAAATACATTACAATTACTTGAAAGAATTAACAAACCAACAATTGGTTTCTTTAAAATTTAGATAAAACAAACTATTTTAGGATGCAATGATTCCAATCAATATTACACAACGTATCATTTAACTATTAATACTTTCGTATGTTGCTATAAAATAAAAAGAGGAGATTAAAAGATGTCTAATGAAGGTTATCATGAGCCTATTGATGAGCTATCCGAGAAAACCCGTGACATGCACCGGGCGATCGTATCGTTAATGGAAGAATTGGAAGCGGTTGATTGGTACAATCAGCGTGTTGATGCATGCAAGGATCCAGAACTCAAGGCCATTCTCGCACATAATCGCGACGAGGAAAAAGAACATGCGGCCATGGTTTTAGAGTGGATCCGCCGGCAGGATTCCAGATTTGATCAAGAATTAAAGGATTATTTATTCACCGACCAAGAACTGGGTGGACATCATTAAACTAGGATTTGTTGGGATGACTATTTAGTCTAATTATAATCAATTAGATAAAGATAAGCTAAGTTGGTGGCGAATCAGGGATTTGAACCCCGGACCAACGGATTATGATTCCGCTGCTCTAACCACTGAGCTAATTCGCCTGTGTCTCAAATGCAAGTGTGCGATTTTGCCTATCAATGGATTGTCTTGTCAAGATAAGTAAGACGATTTGTTAAAATCATGTTTAGAAAGGGGCGGTTATTTCGTGATATATTCATATTCGGATAACTATTAATATTATAGATAACTGCAATACCAACTCATAGTCGCCCCCGTTCAATTTTAAGTAACCGTACCTTATAATCTCTATCTCTATGAAATTCGATATCGTTGTTGTCGGCGGCGGATTAGTTGGTTTATGCTTAGCGGTTGCCCTGAAAGAAAGCGATTTTAAAATAGCTTTAATAGAACCTCATGCGCCAACGTCAATCCCGCAAGATCTCAGTTGGGATAGCCGTGTTTATGCAATTAGCCCAGGAAGCGCTGATTTCTTAACTCAATTAGGAGTCTGGCAATTAATAGCTAACGAGCGAATTACACCTGTTTACGACATGGCGGTATTCGGGGATGATCATTGCGCACAAATTGACTTTAGTGCGTATGAAATCGGTTTGCCGCAATTGGCGTATATCGTAGAAAATCGCCAATTACAAAATTCCGCATGGAATACACTTAAAACAGCAAATGAAAATATGCATATATTTTCTCAGAAATGCACTTCGATAGAATTCTTAAACTCGCATGTTATCCTTCAATTAGAAAACAGCAATCAACTTGAAACCGCCTTGATTGTTGGTGCGGATGGCATTAACTCCTGGGTACGTAATCAGACTGATATTCGCGCATCAAAAAAATCTTACCAGCAGATTGGCGTGGTGGCTAATTTTGAAACCGAATTGTCGCACCGCCATATTGCACGACAATGGTTCAGACGCGATGGGATTCTTGCGTTTCTACCGCTTCCTGAAAAGAGAGTTTCCATTGTTTGGTCTACCAGCGAACAACACGCGCATCAGCTATGTCATCTAACCCCAGAAGAGTTGTGTCACCAGGTACAAGAAGCATCCTTTAATCAGTTAGGAAAAATGAAGCTCATCACACCACCGGTTGGGTTTCCATTAAATTCTTTGCACGTAGAGCCACTGGTCAAACCACGTCTTGTATTAATCGGTGATGCTGCACATGGCATTCACCCACTCGCAGGCCAAGGAGTCAATCTTGGGTTACGGGATACCCGGGAACTCGCTCGTGTTTTAAATTCTCAAGCTGCACAATCAGATTGCGGTGATTATATGATGTTGCGACGTTATGAAATCACTCGCAAAGAAGATATAGTAGCGCTTGAGTGGGTAACCGATGGATTGCAGAAACTATTTAACAATCCCAATCCGACAATAGCACGCCTGAGAAATCTGGGACTTGAAATAACCAATCGCTTACCACTCATCAAAAATCACCTCATGCAACACGCCTTAAACTAAATCTTTTTGGAGAACACAATTGATCATCGCACGTCCAATCCAACTTATTTATTTTTTCATTTTCCTCTCAGTTGTATGTTCCCCGATCGCTCTTGCAAATGAGGAAGCAATAAAAAAAAGCGTTCAATCCCATTTTGGAGGACATAAAATTGATAGCCTAAAAAAAACACCCTATCTCAATGGAATTTATGAAGTCGTGGTAGGAGATGAAGTTTTTTATACTGATGAAAAGGCGAATTATTTCTTTTTCGGACATTTAGTGGATGCAAAAACCCGAACGAGTATGACGCACGAAAGAATCGAGCAGATTAAAGCAGCACGCCGTATCCCATTAGAATCCTTACCTTTAAAATCTGCGATCAAGGTTGTCAAAGGTGACGGTAAACGGCACGTAGCCATATTTACCGACCCCAATTGTCCTTACTGCAAACAATTGGAGAAAGAATTACTAAACATTACCAACGCCACGATTTATATACTGCTCTATCCCGTTTTGAATGGATCCATGGAAGTCTCTAAAAAGATTTGGTGCTCTGATGATCAAATCAAAGCATGGGATGATTTTATGTTAAGAGGCGTAACACCTTCTGACAAGGAATGTGAAACACCTCTGGAACTACTCGTTAAAGCGGGTCGAGATAACAAAGTATCAGGAACACCCACATTGATTTTCGCAGATGGCACGATCGTTGGTGGCATGATCCCTGCGGCTGCTATTGAAGAAAAACTCAATAGCGCCATCAATTCAAAAGGTGCAGCAAAAGAAGAGAAAAGAAAATAATTCACATGCTAGCACTACGGAATCGCCCCAAACAATTCATCAAGTACGATTCTGCTGTAATATTAATTGCCAAGGTATAAATCGAGAGCGTTACCGAGTTTGATTAGATATTCAATCCTTAAATCAAACGGAGTGGGAGCGTTAATCAATCAGGATCCCCCGTTTCGCTTCCTAATTTTAAGAATCGGGGAAATGAAGCCATTGAACAGGCCGGTGGTGGTCTGCTTGGTAGAGTACCAGCAATGATCACCACTGAATGACGACAGAACCGCTCATCCTCTCATCGCCACTTATGCCTAAAAATAGAATTGTTCAAGTGCGACTACCTTATGATTATGAAAATACTGCTTGTATCCACCGACTAATATCGTACAATTCCTGATTGCATACACTGTGCGCCATGGGATATTCGTGCCATTCAGGCATATATCCTACTGTCTTTATCATCTCTTTTGATCTTACAGCATAAGATAGTGGTATTACATCGTCACCAATTCCATGTGCCATAAAAATCGGTATTGCGAGGTTTCTCCGATTTACCTCTACTACAAGCGATTCAGAAAGCGATAAATAACACGATAACGCTAAGATCCCCGCAAGCGGCTTTGCGTATCTTAAGCCTACTTGCAGAGCTATTACGCCTCCTTGAGAAAATCCCGCCACTATTATTCGCTTAGTTGCTATTCCACTCTCAATTTCTCGTTCAATCAAAGCTTCAATTGCTTTCTGAGAATGGCGAATTCCTAATTCGTCTTCGCTAGCATTAAAATTCGAGTCTTTAATGTCATACCATGCTCGCATAACATAGCCGTTATTAATAGTAATCGGCCGTTCCGGCGCATGAGGAAATACAAATCGTATTGATTTATTCAATGGAAGATTCAATTGATCAACTATTGGCACGAAATCATTACCATCTGCACCCAAACCATGCAGCCATATAATTACATATTCTGGCAATTCACCTGTTTCAATTTCAGTTGCCGGCAACAATTCGTGAAATCCTGATCCAATCTTCATTTGAAATCTAGTTAATACAAAATAAAAACGCCGGTACCCTATCTGTCTTTCGACAGCGGTGTACCGGCGTTTGTGTTTAAACTAAACCGATCGTTCGG
>JAMXAG010000013.1 GCA_024281675.1 Nitrosomonas sp. | reverse complement strand
TAATTCCATTTTCATCCTCCATTTCATGTCTTCATTTTATGAAACTTCGGACTCCTTGAAAATCAGCATACCTCATGACCCCCAGAAGTTGGGCGTTTAAAAAAATAGCTGACCGTGTTGCAAACTGTGAGCTATAGTCTATCAGACTCAATCCGTTCAGTTTGGGATTTATCCGCTCATAGTTGTAATAACGAATGTATTTATGCAGACCTGCGTCAAGCTGCTTAATACTATCGAATTCGGTGAGGCGGAAAAATTTCACCTTCAGTGTACCGAAGAAACTTTCGATAGCAGCATTATCGAAGCAATCGCCTTTCCACGACATGCTTTGTGTGATGCCGTATTGGGCAATCATTTTACGATAAGGACGCATTTCTCAGCAGCTCGGGGACGAGCATTTGAGATTTTTGCTATGCGGTTAAAGTAGGAATTTCTGGTGTTGTTAACAGTGTTTGAGGAAATACTTTTAACCATACAACTGGCGCTTCAACCCGCAACGATTGAGTATGGTCGCACTGATTTCCTCGATAGAAATACGTGTTGTATCTAGATAAGGAATATTGAATTGCTGGAACAATGATTCTTGCCATAAAACTTCTTGCTGACATTGCGTCAATGACGCATATTGACTGTTTGGACAGCGTTCCTCGCGAATGAAATGCAATTGTGCCGCGCTAAGTGTTAATCCAAATATTTTGTTTTTAAAATTTTCCAATACCTTGGGTAATTGTAAAGTAGGCATATCCTCTTCGGTCAGCGGATAATTTGCAGCCGCAATGCCGTATTGCAATCCCAAATACAGGCAAGTAGGGGTTTTACCGGAACGCGAGATCCCAATTAAAACAATGTCTGCGTCAACAAAATTCTTGGGATTGACACCATCATCATGTGCCAATACATAATTGATAGCAGCAATCCGCTTGAAATACGACAAA
The DNA here is from genome assembly GCA_024281675.1 of Nitrosomonas sp. Classification (GTDB taxonomy): domain Bacteria; phylum Pseudomonadota; class Gammaproteobacteria; order Burkholderiales; family Nitrosomonadaceae; genus Nitrosomonas. The sequence continues at coordinate 73,825 of JAMXAG010000013.1, read as the reverse complement.
TGATGTTGCAAACCATGCGAACGTCCGGCCATACGAGCAAAGGGCTGGTTTAATTCTTGTTCGATGGGATTGATAAAGGTTTCAAAAAAATCAAATACACGACAGTTAGTTCGCTTGATGACTTCAAGAATCTTAGGTTTGAGTAAAGTACTAAATACCAAAGGGCGATGGCCATCATATTCGGTCGCATGATTAATCTGTACTAACACGGCCTGAGCTTTTTCCAAATCATCCAGAAAGGGCACATTGATGATTTCCCATTCAATGCCATCAAACTGAGTCAGTAAACTGTGCCCAAGTGTTTCCGCCGTGATACCGGTACGGTCCGACAAATAAAAAACCGTGCGCTTTTGCTTAGTCACGATGCAATTTTGCCAAATCTAGCCATGTTTCGACCACAGAATCGGGATTGAGCGACAAGCTGCTGATCCCCTGCTCAAATAACCAGACAGCAAAATCCGGGTAATCTGAAGGCCCCTGACCGCAGATACCGATATACTTTCCTTGTTTATGGCATGCATCAATTGCCATTTTCAGCAGTTTCTTGACGGCCGGATTACGTTCATCGAACAAATGTGACACCAGGCTGGAATCACGGTCGATCCCAAGCGTGAGCTGAGTCATGTCATTTGAACCGATGGAAAAACCGTCAAAATACTGCAAGAATTCTTCGGCCAATAACGCATTGGAAGGAATCTCGCACATCATGATCAAGCGTAAGCCGTTCTTCCCGCGTATCAATCCTTGTGTTGCCAGTAATGCAGTCACTTGTTCAGCTTCGGTCAATGTGCGGCAAAATGGAATCATGATTTCAACATTGGTTAGCCCCATGTCATCGCGCACTGTACGCAAAGCCCTGCATTCCAGTTCAAAACAATCGCGGAAAGCTGGTGCAAGATAACGTGATGCGCCACGAAAGCCGATCATCGGATTTTCTTCGCTCGGCTCATAGCGGCTGCCAGCAATCAGATTGGCATACTCATTCGACTTGAAGTCAGACGTACGTACAATCACTGGATGCGGATAGAAAGCAGCTGCTAACGTGGCAATGCCTTCGACCAGCTTATCCACGTAAAAGCTGACTGGATTCGCATATCCCGCGATACGGTTGCTAATTTCAGTTTTCAACGCATCAGGTAATTGATCAAATTCCAGGAGCGCTTTGGGATGAATGCCAATCATGTTGTTGATGATGAATTCCAATCGAGCAAGTCCAATACCTTGATTAGGTGTGCGGGAAAATGCAAAAGCATGCGACGGATTGCCCACATTCATCATAATTTTTACTGGTAACTCAGGCAATTTGCCGGTGTCTGTGATAGTGTGCTCAAAACGTAACAAGCCATCATACACGTACCCCGTATCACCCTCAGCGCAAGAAACCGTGACTCTGGAGCCATCCTGAATTAGCGCCGTTGCGTTACCGCAACCTACCACAGCAGGAACCCCCATTTCACGCGCCACAATAGCCGCATGGCAAGTACGTCCTCCGCGATTGGTCACTATCGCCGAGGCCCGCTTCATAATCGGCTCCCAGTCTGGGTCGGTCATGTCAGTCACTAGCACATCGCTAGACTGGACCTCATGCATTTGGTCAATGTCCATAATCAAGCGGGCTGTACCTTGACCAATTTTATGTCCAATCGCCCGTCCTTCAATCAACACGTTTCCAAGGTCATTCAGCTTGAATCGTTCGATGATCTGACTGGTGCGGCTTTCAACTGTTTCAGGACGTGCCTGCACGATATACAACTGCTTGTCTAATCCATCCAAGGCCCATTCAATATCCATCGGGTGACCATAATGCTGTTCGATGATCATGGCTTGACGAGCCAGTGCTTCAACTTGGGCATCCGACAGAGAAAAACGCATGCGTCGCTCAACGTCCACATTGCGGGTAAGCGTGAATGTATCATTGGTGCTTTTTTTGTCGCCATAAATCATCTCGATGGCTTTGGTACCTAAGCGCCGGGAGAGAATCGCAGGATAACCTAAAGTCAAGCCGAGTTTATAAACATAGAACTCATCCGGATTGACAGTACCCTGTACAATCGTTTCACCTAAACCATACGCAGCGGTAATAAAAATAGCATCCCGAAAGCCGGATTCAGTATCCAGCGTAAACATCACGCCGCTGGCACCCAGGTCGCTGCGCACCATTTTTTGAATGCCAGCCGATAGAGATACTTTATCGTGCGGAAATTTCTGATGGACGCGATAGGCAATCGCCCGATCGTTATACAGTGAAGCAAATACAATTTTGATCGCAGCAGTAATCTGATCAATTCCGTGAACATTCAACAACGTTTCCTGTTGACCCGCAAACGACGCATCTGCCAAATCCTCAGCGGTTGCCGATGAGCGCACCGCAAACGAAATATCATTATGATAGTTGTTACTGACAACAAGCTGTTCATAAGCTTGCGATATTGCCTGCAAAATGGCATCCGGTAGGCTTGCATTGAGCACCCAGGCACGGATTGTCTTACCTGTGCTTGTCAGCGCATTGATATCGTCAACATCCAAGGCATCTAATACATGATTGATACGATCAACCAATCCATTAGCAACCAGAAATTCCCGGTAAGCTTGGGTCGTGGTGGCAAAACCTGTCGGTACATTAACGCCTGCTTGTGAAAGGTGGCTGATCATTTCCCCCAACGAAGCATTTTTACCGCCAACCAAGCCCACATCTTTCATCGTCAACTGATCAAACCAGGCGATATATTGCGTCATTGGGTATCTCCTATCGGCGAATAATTAACAAGTAACTTTTTGTGGGCGATTGCGTAGCAAACTTAATGTTGGCCGTCTTTTAATAACGGGCAATGCCCGGAAATTGCATGGCGGCATGATAAATCATCTAGGTAATCAGATGCCTGCCGCAAATACTCCAAGAACGTCTGCGCTACAATCGACAATTGCTTGCCGGATGGATACGCAAAATACCAATGCCGTTCAATAGGAAATCCTTCAACATCAAGTGTCGCAAGCTGTCCCATCGGCGCATCAAGTGCCAGGGTATGTCGAGACAAGACGGCGATACCCAATCTGCCGACAATAGCCTGCTTAATCGCTTCGTTGCTGCCCAATTCCATGCGGACTTTCAATTTATGACTATGTTCTAAAAAAAAACGTTCTGTCGCCATTCTCGTTCCAGAGCCCGGTTCACGCATGATAAAGGGCTCATCGCAGATGCGCTCGATGCTGATCTTTTTTTCTCGAGACAATGGATGATCGGCAGATGCTAGCACAACCAGCGGATTGTCTAAAAATACTTCCGCCACGGCATCAACAGCATCCGGAACTTGCCCCAAGATATATAGATCGTCTTGATTAACGCTTAATCTTTCCAGAACCCGCTCGCGATTCGTCACTATCAGTGCAACTTCTATGCCCGGGTATTTCTGGCAAAACATGCCCAATAAACGTGGCGTAAAATATTTCGCGGTAGTGACCACTGCAAGCCGTAGTTTTCCTGATTTCAAGCCTTTCATATCTGATGCAATCATTTCAAAACGGGAAAAATGTTCAAAAATACCCAGGCAGGTTTGATACAGCTCTTTTCCTGCATCGGTCAGATAGATTTTTTTACCGATTTGTTCAAACAAAGGTAGTCCAATCTCATCCGTCAGTTTCTTGATTTGCATCGATACCGTCGGCTGCGTCAAGAATAACTCTTCAGCTGCGCGAGTAAAGCTTTTCAAGCGAGCAATCGCTTCAAAAACCTCAAGTTGCCGCAACGTGCTGTGACGCATGAATCTCTCCTTTTATTATCTGCCAATAAAAAATTTATCATAGATAAAAATCTATCGCAATAATAGAAACATTTGATTGTTACTTATGGTTTAAAAATTCTACTATACTTTTACCCGCTGATGTCTACTTCCTAACTAAAGTTTATAGCGTGGGTTTTTCAATAACTTGGAGAAAATTATGGCTTCAGAAACCATGAAAGAAGGTAAAGAACGTTACAAATCCGGCGTCATTCCATACAAGAAAATGGGTTACTGGGAACCTAGCTATGTACCCAAAGACACGGACGTCATCGCACTGTTTCGAATAACGCCTCAACCGGGGGTAGATCATGAAGAAGCAGCGGCGGCAGTCGCAGGTGAATCTTCTACGGCGACATGGACCGTGGTATGGACTGATCGGCTAACTGCATGCGAACTCTATCGTGCTAAAGCATACAAGTCTGAGCTGGTTCCAAACACAGGTCCGGGCACTAAAAACGAAGCGCAATACTTTGCATATATCGCCTATGATATTGATCTATTTGAAGAAGGTTCGATCGCAAACTTAACCGCTTCTATTATCGGTAATGTATTTGGTTTCAAAGCAGTCAAGGCACTCCGTCTGGAAGACATGCGCATTCCTGTTGCTTACCTCAAGACCTTCCAAGGTCCTGCAACCGGTATCGTGGTAGAACGTGAACGTTTAGACAAATTTGGTCGTCCACTGCTTGGCGCTACGACCAAACCAAAGCTGGGTCTTTCCGGACGCAACTACGGTCGCGTTGTATACGAAGGACTAAAAGGCGGCCTGGATTTCATGAAAGACGATGAGAACATTAACTCACAACCTTTTATGCACTGGCGTGATCGTTTCCTGTATTGCATGGAAGCAGTGAATAAAGCATCCGCGGCAACCGGTGAAGTCAAAGGGCATTATCTGAATGTGACGGCCGGCACGATGGAAGACATGTATGAAAGAGCGGAGTTTGCAAAATCTCTGGGTTCAGTCATTGTCATGATCGATCTGGTGATCGGCTACACCGCGATACAGTCGATGGCAAAGTGGGCGCGTAGGAACGACATGATATTGCATCTGCATCGCGCGGGTAATTCGACCTATTCACGCCAGAAAAATCACGGCATGAATTTCCGAGTGATTTGTAAGTGGATGCGTATGGCGGGTGTCGATCATATTCATGCAGGCACCGTTGTGGGCAAGCTCGAAGGTGATCCGCTGATGATCAAGGGCTTTTACGACACCTTGCGCGATACACGGACTGAAAAAAATCTGGAACATGGATTATTCTTTGACCAAGATTGGGCGTCACTTAATAAAGTAATGCCCGTTGCTTCAGGCGGTATTCATGCGGGTCAAATGCATCAGTTGCTCGATTATCTCGGCGAAGATGTAATACTGCAGTTCGGTGGCGGCACTATTGGACACCCTCAAGGCATTCAGGCCGGCGCAACGGCAAACCGTGTAGCACTTGAAGCGATGGTTCTGGCTCGTAATGAAGGCCGGGATTATGTTAAAGAAGGTCCGCAAATTCTTGCAGATGCTGCTAAGTGGTGTACGCCGCTCAAACAAGCGTTGGAAACATGGAAAGATATCACCTTTAACTATGATTCTACGGATACCGCTGACTTTGTGCCATCCACAACTGTTAACGTTTAATCATTTTAGGAGAAATAATTATGATGACTAATCCAGGTAACATCGTCACACAGGGGCAATTTTCTTTCCTGCCGCCGTTGACCGACAAGCAAATTTCAACACAACTCAAATATGCGTTGAAAAATGGCTGGGCAATCGGAATTGAATATACGGATGATCCCCATCCACGTAACACGTACTGGGAAATGTTTGGCAATCCCATGTTTGACTTGAAAGATCCGGCAGGAATTTTGATGGAAATTAATAGCTGTCGTAAAACTTTCCCAAATCACTATATCCGCGTGACTGCGTTTAACTCAACACGCGGCGTTGAGAGCCCAACAATGTCATATATTGTTAATCGGCCTGAAAAAGAACCGGGTTTTGGTTTAGTACGTCAAGAAGGTGCGGGGCGGAGTATTAGTTATACCATTCACTCCTATGCAACCGACAAACCGGAAGCTGAACGCTACTAGCAGCAAGCCATATCGCTCTCTTCCTGAAGAGGAGAGCGATTGCTAACAACGCAAATGCGGTCGCTTAATAAGTTTCTTTGCATTCAACAAAGGACCCTAATTATTAAATTAATACAATAGATATATGCTGCCAGTATCTATCCTATAGAGATGATCAAACATGTCTAAGCAAACTAAACACTTAACATCGACTCAAGATACATCGATTGATTTGGATGCAGAGTTCCATGCATCTAATATCCAGGAAGTGCTGGATAAACTAGATCGGGAGTTGATTGGTTTAATTCCAGTGAAAACTCGTATTCGTGAAACCGCAGCATTGTTGCTGGTAGATCGTGTTCGCAAACAATTAGGATTGTCCGCGGGTGCACCCAGTTTACATATGTGTTTTACTGGAAATCCTGGCACGGGAAAAACGACAGTAGCCCTGCGTATGGCAGAAATCTTACACCGCCTCGGCTATGTGCGTGAGGGACACCTGGTTTCGGTAACCCGAGATGACTTAGTCGGTCAATATATTGGACATACTGCACCGAAAACAAAAGAAGTTATCAAAAAAGCGATGGGAGGTGTTCTTTTCATCGATGAGGCTTATTATCTTTATAAGCCAGAGAACGAACGTGATTATGGCGCAGAATCAATAGAAATACTGCTGCAAACAATGGAAAATAACCGCGAAGATTTGGTTGTTATTCTGGCAGGTTATAAAGATCGCATGGATAAATTCTTCCATAGCAATCCCGGCATGCGCTCGCGTATAGCGCACCACATCGACTTTCCGGATTATGGTGCAGATGAGTTAGTCGCGATCGCTAAGCTAATGTTGGCAAGCCAGAATTACTGCTTTAGTGCAGCCGGGGAAGAGGCATTCGGGAAATATATCCATCTGCGTATGAAGTCAGAGCATTTTGCCAATGCGCGCTCGGTTCGTAACGCGCTTGATCGTGCTCGGCTGCGGCAGGCAAATCGATTATTTTCCGGAACAAAGAAATCATTATCCAAAACTGATCTCATCACATTAGAAGCGGAAGATATTCTGGCGAGTCGTGTTTTTCTTGAGAGTACCTTGGATAATGAATCCAAAACAAAAAACAAAAAATAAAAATTACAATATCTCGATAGCGATGGAAACGCTGACTCTCCCTTGGCGAATTTTCCCTAAAATGATCGAAGCGGTTTGTTATAACCGCGGACGGCTTGCGCTGCTACGCTTAGGCTATCCACTGCGAATTACATTACACCAGCATCGCGGATTAGAAGTCATTTTAGACAAGGCCATGTGGCTATGCGTAGATAGTAATACAGACGATCAGCCCATTTTGGCATGGCGCAAATTTCAGATTCGTGGGCGACGTAGTTTACACCTACCCGTTTCTTGCGAATTGTGGCTATACCATAGCTGTGCAGGTCTTATCATGGGGTCAGCTCTGGATGATTTGGATCAGGCACTTGAAAAAATCATGCATTGAGCTAATTTTTTCACCCCCCTTAATTTCTGAGGATAAAAATGCCACTTGTAGATATGCGCGATATGTTGAATCATGCTTATCAAAATAACTACACAATCGGTGGTTTTGGACTGGTAAGCCTGGACTTCTTGGAAGCTATTGTCACGACAGCCGAGATCTGTCGTTCACCAGTCATTCTCAATCTTTCTGAGCCACTCTTCTACCAACATGATTTTAGCCTGATCATGCCGGCTGTCGAACGAGCTGCACATCACGCCAAAGTGCCAGTTGCTATCCACTTTGATCATGCAAAGAAACATGAATCCATCGTTCAAGCGATTAATCTTGGTTGCAACAGTGTCATGCTGGATGTTTCTTCAGAAACATTCCCAGTCAATATCGCTCAAACCAGCCGTGTTACAGAAGTAGCTCATGCCTGCGGCACAGCAGTTGAAGGAATGCTCGGTTTTGTAGGCGGTGTGGAGGGAGAAAATGCCATCAATAACTTGGGAGAAGTCGTCTATACCTCTTCAGAAGAAGCTAAGGTGTATGTTGAACGTACCAAAATTGATTTTCTTGCTGTTTCCGTTGGCACAATCCATGGCCGCCAGCCCAATCGCAGCACTAAATTAGACTTCAAACGTCTGAAACGCATTAACGATGAACTCGGCATTCCACTGGTACTACATGGCGGAAGTGGCTTAGTTGAAGAGCAATACCATAAGCTGATTTTAAATGGCGTTGCTAAAATTAACTGTTATACGGAGCTTTCCGATATCGCTGCCGCAGCCATTCGTTCCAATGTCCAAACACGCAACAGAAAAGGTTATATTGAATCGTTGCACGATGTTAAAGATTGCCTTCATGAACAAATCAAATTGTATATGCATCTCTGGGGATCAGCAGGCCGTGCAGCAGAAGTTTTGAAAGACCTCTGCACAACCGCGAGAATTTAGCTGTAGTGACAGAGAAAAATATCCAACTGAGAGTTATTGCACGTCATTTTGGTAGAAAGTGAAGTTTTTTCCTTTTTTTAGGGAATCTTCCCCTTATGCAACATTTGGACGGATTGCTCTCCTTAATGGTTGGTCTACGAAGATTTTGTTGGCTGCTTTTTTCAGGTTCATGCAGATACTTTTCAGTATGACTTGGGCGTTGACTTTTACCGTACCGAAGTAGCTGGCGCGCCCCATTCTGAATAAGCGTTTGATTGTGCCAAAACACTGTTCGACAATATAACGTTTTTTGCTGATCAATTGATTCGCCAGCTTCTGGCGTGCCGAGAGTGGTTTGTTCTTGTACGCACGATGCATGATTGCGCTCTTGATCTTTTGCTTTCTTAGAAACTGCCGATTGGCATTGCTGGCAGATCCCTTGTCAGCATATACCCGATTCGCCTCGATATGCGCACCATCGATAGCTGCTTCGAAATGCATCATTTCACTCTGGTTGGCAGGAGTAGTGTGAACCCCGCGCACATAGCCGTCTTGTGCGTCCACCACCAGGTAACTGCAGTAGCCAAACTGCGACTTCTTGCCTTTCTTTAGCCAAGTCGCATCCGGATCCGCACTTTGTTCTTCGGTACAGCTGATTCCAGGCTGACTGCCATCTTCAAACTGAACAGCCTTACCTTCGGTATCTACCTCAAGTAGGATGGTCTTTCTAGGGCGTGCCGCTGACTCAATCAGCGTGGCATCAATGACCGCTCCTGTCGCACCCTTGATCATCAATCCGTGTGATTGAAGCTGCTCATTAATAGAACCTAGCAAACCATCTAGTCGGTCGTTGATTACCAGACGGTTACGGAACCGGCACAAAGTGGTTTCGTCCGGTATCGCATCCGACAAGGACAATCCACAAAATTGTAGAAAATCAATCCGTACACACAGCGCTTGCTCCAACGCAGCATCCGATAAACTATGCCACTGACCCAGCAGGATCGCTTTGAACATCAACAACACATCAAACGGTTCCTGTCCTCCACCATGCGATAACTCGCGCTTGTATAAACCCGTAAGCTTCGGACGTAACTCCTCCCACTCAATCAGCGCATCAATCTTCATCAAAACATTATCTCGCTTCAATCGCTCTGCCAATTCCAGTGTTCCAAAACTCATCTGCATCTTTTGCTCCAATTCTCTTTTAACTACCTCTATTTTAGTGGGTTATTGCAAGGGCAGGCGAGGTTGTGCAGGAGTCTTTTATTTATAATTATGTGTTTGATAAGATAACGCCAATGATTAGCCTCACATACATATACCCATGCAAGGTTAGTTGGTTCCTTATTATTGGCTAAGTATTCTTTCATGGCTTGTACGCAATAAGCGCACGAAATCAGCATGCTACAAAATCCTGTAACTTTTTCCATTTCTTCAGGTGTTTCATTCAACATCTGATAGAAATCAGCTGAACCTTTATCGCCATTCGTTGTTTCATCGTTCCACATTTCACCAAAATATTTTTCTATAAAATCATCAGCTTTTGTAATTTCTTGATAAATTTCTGCTAACTCACATAATATAGCGCCAACCTCAGTAATTGGTGCCCTCATTTCAACTGGTATTTTAGCTAATGCATCGTCACTCATCTCACCCTCATTTAAGCGTTTCTTGAATCGACAGCAGCGTCAATCAGGTGCTAGGAAGTTGCCTGTTCTTCGCTTTGTCGGATTAAGCGCATCTTTAACCAATATTGTCATTTCAAACTTTTTTGTTTTGTCAGTTTCACAATTTCTGCGCTATCTTTTAAACCAGCCGCTACCATCATTGCATTGGTGGCTGTATTCACACTATCACGCACTGGATCAAGATCAAGTCGTGCATAAATAGCCGTTGTGTTCTGGTTCTTATGATTGAGTGACTTTCCAATGATCGCTAATGAAGCGCCTGTTTTAGCTTGCCAGCTTCCCAACGTGCGCCGTAAGTCATGAATACGTAAATCTTCAATTCCCGCACTCTCTAAGATTCGCTTCCAGCCCTTCTTGGGTTCTTCAAGGTGCCCTGATTTGCCGCTACCAGAAAAAACATACTCAGCTTTATCTGATGACCTTCTGTTACGCAATACTTCTATAGCTTCAGGTGAAAGTGTTATTGTCTGAGGTGTGCCATTCTTGGTTTCTTCAATTCGCCATTCTGCCCGTTCGAAATTGATATCATGCCAGCGCATAGCAAGGACATTGGAACGTCTTGCACCAGTCAATAATGATATTAATACGTAATCCCGGATTGTTTCGTTTTCTTCTTTAGCCACTGCCTGAAAGAATCTTGGTAGCTCGTCGCCTTGAATAAATCTGTCCCGGCTTTTTTCTTTGTTACGCTTAATACCAATAGCAGGATTTTCTTCCCATAGCCCAGCGGATTTCGCCCAGCCAAAAATACTTGATGTTAATGCCAATACACGATTAGCCGTAATGTCATGTCCGTCCTTGGTTATGCCACTATGGATTAAAGCGATATCCCTACGATCAATAGCTGATAGTTTCTTTTTGCCAAGTGGTCTCTCAAGGTAGGTTTTATATTTTGATTCGTCTTCACGCCAAGTTCTTTTATTTAGCTTGGAATGCCGTTCTAGATATTCGCTGAATAAATTGCCGAAAGTTAATTCAGCTTTTTTCCCTCGCTTAATTTCCGCTGGATTCTTGCCTTCCGCAATATCGTGGAGTACCTCCATTGTTTTGCGTCTTGCTTGTTCGATGGTAATTTCAGGATAGCGCCCCAAAGTAATCCGCTCAGGATCGCCGCCTTTAATACGTCGATTAACAAAAAAGGTCTTAACACCAGTTACACGCAACTGTAAGCCAGGTATTTTTGTATCGTGGTAAATATCGCGCTTACCTGATTCTGGTATAGGTAATGCATCAATAATTGCTTTGGTAAAATTGATTCTATTATCTATAATCATCACTTTACTGACGATCCATTGATTGTGTTTTTTTATTTTTCTTGAATCTGGTGCCACACTGGTGCCACGTTACAGGTAAATTTTAGTTAGTTTCAGCATATCCGCATTAATGTTAAATTAAGTATAACACACTGTTTTATATGTATACATTAATGTTGATTAATCAGTATAAATATGTGGAATTTAGGACTTTTAATCCGTTGGTCGCGAGTTCGAATCTCGCACGGCCTACCAAATAAATCAAGGGGTTAGTTAAAAACTAACTCCTTTTTTCTTTTTGAACGTGACAAAAACGTGACAAGTTAACCACGTTCCCCCCACGTCCGCCCTCGATTCTAGCCGCTGCAACCCTCAAATGCTCGGTTGCATACTTGGCATAGCGATCCACCATAATCCTGGATTTCCAGCCACCTAAATCCTTCAGTTCATCGCAGCTCGTACCAGCCTGACGATGCCATGAAGCCCAAGTATGTCTAAGGTCATGAAACCGAAAATCACTTATTCCTGCTTTAGCCAATGCGGTATGCCATGCGCTGTTTGTGATTTCCCAACGAATCGGCGCACCAAAATAAGTAAAGCAAAACTGCGGATGCTTGCCGAGCTGTTTTTCAAGAACAATGACTGCATCAAGATTTAACGGCACACCTCTCGGTGTTCCATTCTTGGTTTGGTTAAGCCAGGCTGTTCTACGTTCCAAATCAACCCGATTCCATTCCAACCCAGTGATTTCCCTGGCACGGCATCCAGTTGCGAGAGCAAAACGGATCAAAGCTGCCAAATGTGGAGGACTAACCGTTATTAATCGATCAGCCTCCTCTCTTGTCAGCCATCTATCACGCTCTGTTTCACCCGCTAAAAAGCGAATTTTTGGCATCGCATCTATCCACTGCCATTCATCACGTGCCATGCGTAACAAGCTACGAATTAGTGCCAGATAACGATTAACTGTAGCAGGTTTGTTCCCCTTTGCTAGTACACCCTGAATAACTGACCAAATCACATCACCAGTGATCTGGTCTAGTATTAGATGACCTAAAAAAGGATCAAGCTTGCGACAAATACGCTGAACATCTTTAAAGCTGCGTAAATTCACTTTTATTGCGAGATACCGCACCACGGCCTCTTGCCATGAACGTTGGGGTTTGAATCCGAAATGATGTTCCCGAAATGCTTCTAGCCGGATTTTGGCTAGCAGTGCTTCGGCATCTTGCCGGTTTTCAGTCCCAGAGCTTTGGCGTATTCTTTTGCCGTTTGGGAGCTTTGTTGCAATCCACCAGAAGCGAGAATCTTGTCTCCGGTAGACACCTTCTTGGGTTTGGGCCATGTTGCCTCCTTCTTAGCCCGCCCGTGCTCGCACTGCTTATATTCCTCTATCCAGATATCTAAATCAACTCTGTCATATAGACAGCGTCGCCCTAGTTTGACAAAAGGAATATCTAATTCACTTAGCAGAGTAACGCCGATACCAAGATAACTGGCTGCTTCTTGCTTGGATAAACAGCGAATTGCGGGCAATGGCAGACTTACCTTTTCCATTGTCTTTCTCCATCAAACGGTTATGTATATTCATACAGGACTAAACATGTTTTGTGATTGAATTCATACACATTGCACTTCAATAATTTCCGATACATTGCGATATTTATATAGCTAACTAAAACTTTTATAGCAACAGCAAAAAAATAATCGCCACTGAGAACAAAATAATGATTGATGCCAGTAAATTGATAATGGCCGCTTGCCTGGAAATTCTGGTCAGCTCATAAATCTCTTGACCCTCTCCACTTTTTATTCTTTCATCGATCAGCTGAATGCAGCTTTCCAGGAACTGGTCTCGTGTTAATTGCGTGTTATTCATCCTAAATTCCTCTGTTAGGTCACTCCAATGGGCAAAGAAGGTGGAGGGAAACCGAGGAGCTGTGAATTTTTCGGTTTGGTCGCAATAATTTTGTTAATGATATAGCGTGCAAGTACGCCCCAACGATCCGCTTTGGTCAACTGAGGCGCATTTGCCAGAACATAATCAAGACCCTTTCGTATATTGGCGATCATCGACTTGATATGATCTCCGGCTGCGTGAGTCAGAGTGAGCAGCAATCGGGATGGACCGGCATGCTGGGTCAGGCGGGCAATGCCGCTGAGCAGCATGGGACGGCTAGTGATTGCCTCCAGGCGTGTCTTCGGGTGTGCCAGTCTGACATACCAACTCCACCAATTGTAGATGAGCGCGACTGCCCGCGCCGAGAGGTTGCAACGTTCCAGATCATGCGTGGTATAGCCACCCCAGCCCCATTGGTTTTTCAGCTCATCGAAGCCATTCTCGCAGTCGGCCCGATCCCGGTATAACTGGCCAATGGCGTCGAGGGAGTAGTCTGTATTGGTCACCAATATAGCGTATTCCCAGAGTTTAACCTTGTCTGAATGGTCAATGAAGTGGAGCGCCGACTGCTGGTTCTCATTGCTCGTCTCGGCTACCACCATGTTGTCTTTGATTCGCCGCCGCAGTACCACTACACGCCGCGCACCACTCCAGCCCGTCAGCCGAAGCTTGCCTTCCACCGCGTCAAAGCCTTGCCCTGCATTCTGCCAGTCGCCTTGCTGCCATTGCCGCTCGATCAGACGCTTAACTCCGGCAGTTTGCCGTAGCTTGAAGAGGTAGTGCTGTTCAATTCGCTCCATCTCGGCCATTACCCCCTGGTTACCAAAGGCACTGTCACCGCGCATCAGGGCGGGGCGTTCCTCGGGGACGAGCCGCTCAATTAGCTGGCACAGGCGCGGCAGGCTATGTTTCGCCGCACTGGCTTTACCGCTTTGTACCTCGACATCGAGCACCAGACGGATGTTGCCGATCCAGTAGGTGTGCAAAGTATGGCTTGGTCGTCCCGGCTTGGTTGGGTTGTAGCCAATCTCGGCACCTGCCTGGTGACCATACAACAGTTTGACGCTGGTGTCGGCATCGAGTATCCAGGGCGTGCGTAAAGATTCTTGGGTGCTCTCGCCCAGGGCTTTATCCATCCATGCTGTGCTCTTCGCCAGTTGGACTGCGTGGGCAGCGCGTTCTTCTTCGCTACCATACTTGCATGGGGCCGGTGCTAAGTGTGCCAGTGCGCGACGCAAACGCTCGTCACTGATGATCTTGTTCATGCCGAGTATCTGGGGAGCAACTTCATCGCCGCGCAGCCCGGCAACATGTGCATAGCGTCGCTGTCCATCCAAGATCGATAATAGCCAGCTGCCAAGCACATCAACTACCTTGGGTGCGTTGGGACTGGTGTAATCCATTGGACATCCATCCACCCAGCGGGTGAATAACCCAGAAACTTCCAAAAACTCGGCAAAGAACGGTAATTGCCCCAGTGCTGTGGTGCTTCCGCCTTCGTCCCAGCGAACGTGAAACCGGCCACCAGGGGTGGCTACGCTTTGTTCAGCCGCCGTTTGTTCCGTCTCCTGCAAAGTAGTATTGATCGCCTCGACCAATGTCTTTTTTTCAAATTTAATTTCACCCATTGGGTGAGCCTCCTATTCTGTCGAAAACCCTTACCAGGAATACATTTGTGGCAATTTTACTGGAATCAACTGAGGAAAATAGGTTCATGGATGCATTAATCAGTGCATTGGATTTCTTGGTCGAATACTCACACCACCGATTAAAGTTTTCTTCTAATATCGCCTGGTAATTGCTTAGCAGCTCAGCATGGGCTTTTTCATTTTGTTCCAACAATACTTCGTTGAGCGTATGCATCATCAATACCGGATCATCCTGCGACAGAACAATGCCGTGTTCCGATGCTATTCTTTCAATGAGCGCAGCTAATTTGTCGCTACTCATGTTAAAACCGCAGCCACATTTTCAATGTTGGTGAAGAGTTGCCTGCGGATAATCGTTAATCGTTGGCGTACCATCACCGGTAATGCGCTATTTTTAAGCGCTTCATCAAAGGTAAATTTCGATTGCAGAATCTCGCTTAAATCTTTGCCGAAAGTCTCAGGCTTGTAGTGTGGAATTCTGATAATGGCGGATACTCGTGCTTTGTTGTCCACATAAGCCCTCATTTCCTCAAACTGCTTGCCATTCATGCTGATTTCTCCCCAATAAGGATTTAACCAGACAACAAACAGTGCTTCTTTCGGAAACTGTTTAATCAAATGCACAAAGCCATTGAGTGTATCCAGTAAAGCCTGACTACCGGTGATGACAGTATGCACAACCAATTCATGCCCCATATCCAGAAGTAAGGCGGGTATCTGATTGCTGATGAGGTAATGTGACATCGGTACAAAGGTGCTGGCACCATTATCAATAATGACGTCGTTTTCTGCTTTAGCGATCAATTCAATTAAATCATCAAACTTTCTCGGATCAATCTCATCATTGTTCATTACATTAATCTGCTTAACATTGAGCTTTTTAAATCCATAAAAAGTGGCATTAACCGGATCGGTATCAATGCATAATGGATTGCCGCCTTTGGCAAACTTATGTTGTGCTAGCGTGGATGATATGAACGATTTGCCTACGCCGCGCTTCCCTTGCAGAATCATATGTATTTTAGCCATCAGACCAACTCCTCTTTTTCAGTTGCAGAATTAAAACGAAATCCTTCATGACCATTCCCAGCTGATTTTCCTTGATCAATGCGCGAATGCTGCTTTTTGTCCTCACCAATATGTCGATTGACCAATGTTCGGAACCATTGATAAGAACATTTGATTTTTTCTTCGTGGTGCAAAATGTTCCAGATCTGCCGAATCGTCCAGCCATCCTTGAGTGCCTGCTCAATATCCGGTTTCAACGCGATGAATGCCGGTAAAAATTGCTTACCGGTACTTTTGTTTTTATCCGCATAAAGTGCGATTCGATCTGATAAGGATTTAGTCATCACACAATTTCCACAAAAATAGTTATCTTGGCGTCCAAACAGTTTTTTGTTTTTTTGCTTTCCTTTCTGTTTCTTTTTGTTGCTTTCAGTATCAATTAATTGCTTATGCTTTCTTTTTGTTTCCAAGTGACTGTTATTTAGTTTAATAAAGCTTCTTTTAAGTGTTTTTATACTGTTTGAAATTATGATATAACGAAAATAAACTATTTGCAAACATCGATTATAGTGTTAGTATATTTCTTAAAACTCACAGAACCGGGCAAGATATGTGGAGATGGCCATCTCCACCACAACTTATTCGCACTTTGTGCTCAACGTTGATCTTGCTCTTCGAGGAAAACTGAAATGATTGACAAAAAGAACTCCAAGGCAATCAAAAAAGAAAGAAGAAATAAGAAGCTAAGGGTTCCTGTTTTGCCGATCGAGGAAGCTGAAATAAAGAATAAAGCAACTGATGCCGGATTGCCCGTTGCCGAGTATCTGCGCAATCTGGGCCTGGGTTATCAAGTCCCCAGTATTGTTGATAGTAGACAGGTGGATAGCTTGTTAAAAATTAACGGCGATCTGGGAAGATTGGGTGGCTTGATCAAACTTTGGCTCACCAACGACAAGCGTACAAAATTAATTGGCAAGTCACAATTGCAGATGACCTTGGACAGTATCCGAAATACCCAAAGCACGATGTTGGATGTCATTATGAAGCTTAAAAAATAACTTTCGGAATAGTCATTATTACTTAAGCAGCTTAAATACGATGATCGCTAAAATCATACCCATCAAATCCGCGCGCAAAAGCAATTTCTCTGCGCTGATACAGTATCTGACCGATCCTCAAGGCAAGAGTGAGCGTATCAGTCAGATCAAGGTATCAAACTGTTATTCAGATGATCAGACAGCGGCACTCATTGAGATACAAAATACACAGGAAATGAATAAGCGCGCCAAATCAGACAAAACCTGTCATTTGGTGCTGAGCTTCCCGGAAGGAGAACGTTTGTCCTTTGAGAGTCTTAATGCCATCGAAGAACGGTTTTGCGATGTTTTGGGTTTTAATGGTCATCAGCGCATCAGCGTAGTTCACGATGATACCAATAACCTGCACATCCATATCGCAATCAACAAGATTCACCCCAAAAACCTCACTATCCATAATCCTTACTATGACTACAAGAAAGTAGCCAAGCTTTGTGAGCAAATCGAACAGGAATACGGCTTAACAACAGTTAATCATGAAACTGTGAGTGATAAAGCAGCCAGAGTAGCGCAAGAAATTGAAGCCAGAACCGGTGTTGAGAGCTTGCTGGGCTGGATTAAGCGTGAGGCACTCACTGAAATCAAAGACGCGGACAACTGGCAGGATTTGCATCAGGTTCTAGCTAGACATGGCCTTGAAATCAAGGAACGTGGCAACGGGCTTGTATTGGTTGCCAACAATAGTGTGGCCGTTAAAGCCAGTTCAGTTGATCGCTCTTTATCTAAAGGGAATCTGACTCGGAGACTGGGTGCATTTGTACCTGTAGATAATTCTAAACAATCCTCACAACAAAACGCCAAACAATATCAGCCAAAACCATTACAAAACCGGATGGATACTTCAAAGCTTTATGCGCGATACCAACAAGAGCAAGCGAATAGCGTCAGACAGCGAACTACTCAATGGGCCATGCTGCGACACAAAAGGGATCAACTCATTGAGCGCGCCAAACGGGAAGCCAAACTCAAGCGCAACATCATTAAAAGCATCAAAGCCGGTAGATTGGCTAATAAAGCGCTGTATGCAACCGCACATCAGCAATTCAAAACGACTATCGATGTCATTAAAAGTGATTATCAGAAAGCCTACCAGCACTCTAAAGCCAGTCATTCCAGAAGGGGGTGGTTGGACTGGCTAGCATTTGAGGCCAAGCTTGGTAAGACGCAAGCATTGGCTGTCTTGCGATCCAGAAGAGTGGGTCAATTTAAGGGTAACCAGATAACGGTTGAGCAAAGCCATGATGATTCCATCGCTAATAGCCACTTCAAGGATGGCTTCATTAAAGACAGTTTTGTTGAATCGATCACTAAAATCGGCACAGTTACTTATAAAGCAGGATCAACCACTATCCGCGATGACGGCAAACGGCTCATCGTTCTGCCGGATACATCGCAGGAAGTCTTGGTAGATATTTTGCAAGTCGCCATAAAGAAGTACGGCAGTCACTTGGCAATCAATGGAACTGAACCGTTTCGTCTTGAGATAGCACAGGTCGCAGCACAAAACAAAATGCGCGTGACTTTTGATGACAAGCGGCTTGAACAATACCGTCAGCAATTAATGAAACAGCATGCTTTTAGTAGAACGCAATCGGCAGGTCAAAAACAATCCGTCACCTCCACCACCCGAAGGAGTCTTTAATTGCTCTAGCTCAGGCCTGAACTGACAGTTACTCGTTTTTTAGGGTCTGTCAGTTTAGATTCTAGCTAGCACAAAGTACAGATCAGTCGTTTGAATTTGTTGGCACGAGTGCTCTTTTGATAATGTCACCTGAAATTCATTTGAGGCATAATCTCTAAGAAACTCATTTCTTTTCTCTAGATCACTAAAAAATCCGCATTGGTCAAGCTTAATCCAACACCAATCGTTGCAATCTGTACCGCTGCACCTGTGCCATTACCATTGGAATCATAATATAATGCGCCCGTAACATTGTTATAGATAATGTAATCATCCGCATCCATTGCTTGGGTACCAATCTTGAATCGACTAGCTGCCAATGTTCCAGTAGCCGTTAGCTTGGTAAATACTGCATTTTCTAATCTAATCGTGTCATCAACAACAACAAAATCTGCGATTGTGTCGATATTTCCTGAAGTAGTAAGATTGAAACTGTCTTTGCCAGCACCGCCAGTAAGTATGTCATTGCCCAACTTACCTTCCAATGTATCGTCTCCTACACCACCGCTTAACTGATTAGCAGAAGAGTTTCCAGTAATGGTGTTATTTAAATCATTGCCTATCCCATTAATAGCCAATGTTCCTGTCAACGTAAGGTTTTCTACATTAGCTGAAATCGTGTATGTAACGCTGCTGTTAATTTTATCAGTGCCCGCATTGACAGATTCAGTAACATTATCACCGGCATTGTCTACAGTATAGGTGTCGTTCCCTAATTCGCCAAGCAACCAATCGGTGCCAGTACCGCCATTGAGAGAATCGTCGCCATCACCGCCGTATAACGTGTCATTTCCACTACCACCATTTAACGTATCATTACCACCCAGACCATTAATGATGTCATTTGTAGCAAATCCGGTAATTGTATCAGCACCTGAAGTACCCGTAAGCAACTTCTCAGTTAAGGTGGTGCTGTTCCAAATCGTACCATCAGCAAATTCAACTGCATTTAACTGGTATTGATTTCCACCTAAGAAATGATTCTGCACTGTGAGTACTTCACCATTGCTTTGCAACGTCAACAGCAAATCATTGCCTGAGCGTCTCACCAAAACATCGCTGAAGCTTATACCCGTTGCAAACCGCAAAACATCATAGCGAGCTGAACTGGTATCATAATTGCTGATAGTGGTATTGCCATCTCCGGCTGCAAATAAATAAACATCGCTGCCTTCACCGCCTTCCATATAATCGTTAATCCCCAGGCCTCCATTGAGAATATCATCACCATAATCTCCATATAGTGAATCCTGACCATCCCCACCTAACAATGTATCATTGTCATGACCGCCATATAGCACGTCATTGCCAATATTCCCATTCAAGTGATCATTTCCCCAATAACCCGATAAAAAATCATCACCGCCCAATCCATCAATAGTATCGTTGGATGTATAACCGGTGATGTTGTCGTTACCCGCGGTGGCTTGCATAACCAACTGGTTGATCAATGCATTGCTCCAAATCGTGCCATCAGCAAATTCAACTGCATTCAACAAGTATTGATTATTGCTGTTAAAATGACTCTGCACCGTGATGGCCTCACCGGTGCTCTGCAGCGTCAATTTCAAATCATCGACTAAACGCGTCGCCAAAACACCCCCTGGACTAATGCCCGAAGCAAACCGCAAGATATCATGACGACCGACACTGATATCATAGTTACTGATCTTGGTATTGCCATCTCCAGCCGCAAACAAATAAATATCATTACCTTCACCGCCTAACATGAAATCGTCAGCCCCCAGCCCTCCATTCAATGTATCGTTGCCTGCATCTCCACGAAGATAATCCTGACCATCTCCCCCTAACAATGTATCGTTGCCATCCTCACCATATAGCCTGTCATTACCAGCATTTCCACTCAGATGATCATTTCCTCCCACACCCGATAAAATATCATCGCCTCCCAAGCCATCAATAGTATCGTCGGATGAAAAACCGCTGATGTTATCGTTACCCGTAGTGCCTTGAAGAATCATTTGTTTTATCAACGTACCGCTCCAGGTTGTGCCATCAGAAAATTCAATAGCATTCAACGAGTATTCATTCTTCCCGTAAAAATAGAGCTCCACTTCGATTACTTCGCCGGTGCTTTGATTCGTCAATAGCAGAGTACTGCCTGAGCGTCCCACTAGAACATTGCCTGGGCTAATACCCGAAGCAAACCGCAATACATCATAACGACCGACACTGATATCATAGTTACTGATCTTGGTATTGCCATCTCCAG
Organism: Nitrosomonas sp.; assembly: GCA_024281675.1. Classification (GTDB taxonomy): domain Bacteria; phylum Pseudomonadota; class Gammaproteobacteria; order Burkholderiales; family Nitrosomonadaceae; genus Nitrosomonas. The sequence goes on along the minus strand of JAMXAG010000013.1, from coordinate 53,063 downwards.
CCGCAAACAAATAAATATCATTACCTTCACCGCCTGACATATAATCATTGGCCCCCAGACCTCCATTCAATGTATCGTTGCCTGCATCCCCATAAAGTTGATCCTGGCCATCCCCACCTAATAATGTGTCGTTACCTTCACCGCCAGACAAAGTATCATCACCGCCTAAACCATCAATAATGTCATTAGATGCAAAACCAGTGATGCTGTCGTTACCGGTTGTGCCCTGCATAGCCAATTGATTGATCAATGCATTGTTCCAGATCGTGCCATCTGCAAACTCAATTGCATTTAACGAGGCAAATTCGTTGTAAAAATGACTCTCTACTGTGATCACTTCACCGGTGCTTTGTAAAGTTAGTATCAAATGATCACCTGCGCGCTTCGCCAAAACACCGTTTGGGCTAATGCCCGATGCAAACCGCAAAACGTCATATCGGCCTACACTGGCATCATAATTTTGGATCTGGGTATTACCATCCCCGACTGCAAATAAATAAATATCATTGCCTTCACCGCCTACCATGACATCATAAGCTCCTAGGCCTCCATTGAGGGTATCATTGCCTGCGTTTCCATACAGTAAATCCTGACCATCTCCACCTAATAGAGTGTCGTTACCATCACCGCCATGCAGCGTGTCATTGCCAATATTTCCATTCAGGTGATCATTTCCACCAGCACCTGATAAAGTATCATCGCCGCCAAAGCCATCAATGATGTCATCAGATGCGTAACCGGTGATATTGTCATTAGCTGTGCTGCCTTGAAGAAGCATTTGTTGGATCAGCGCAGTATCCCAGGTCGTGCCATCAGCAAATTCAATCGCATGCAATGTGTATGCATTTGACCAGAAATAATGTAAGTTTACTTTGATCACTTCACCGGTACTTTGCACCGTCAACTGCAAATCATCGCCTGAGCGCCTCACTAAGACATCGCTTGGATTAATGCCCGATGCAAACTTTAAAACATCATGATATCCACTATTTCCATAATAATTATCATTCAAGATCGTGGTATTGCCATCACCGGCTGCAAACAAATAAACATCATTACCATCGCTGCCCGACATATAATCATCGGCCCCCAGACCTCCATTGAGGATATCATTGCCTGGTCCACCAATAAGATAGTCTTGACCGTCCCCGCCCAGTAGAATGTCGTTACCAAAACTGCCATCGAGCCTGTCATTCCCACCCAAACCACTAATAATGTCATCAGTGTCAAGTCCAGTAATATCGTCTGCTCCAGAAGTGCCAGTCAGCAATTTTGTTACTAAGTCCGCATTGCTCCAAATCGTACCATCTGCAAATTCAATCGCATTCAACAAGAAAATTCCGTTGGTAACAAAATGATTCTGCGCCGTGACCACTTCACCGGTGCTTTGCAGCGTTAGCTGCAAATCATAATCATAAGGACCTGAGCGCCCTACCATAACATCGCTTGGACTAATACCCGATGCAAAACGCAAAACATCATATCGGGCTGCACTGGTATCAAAATTGTTGATCGTGGTATTGCCATCTCCGGCTGCAAATAAATAAACATCGCTGCCTTCACCGCCTTCCATATAATCGCTGACTCCCAGGCCTCCATTGAGGATATCGTTACCTGCATTTCCATACAGTGAATCCTGGCCCTCTCCACCTAACAATGTATCGTTACCTTCACCGCCGGTAAGCGAGTCATTGCCAGTATTTCCGCTCAGATAATCATTCCCCCCAGCACCGGATAAAATATCATCACCGCCCAAGCCATCAACAGTGTCATCGGAGGCAAAACCAGCGATATTGTCATTGTCTGCAGTACTTTGTATGGCCATCTGCTTGATCATCGCACTACCCCAAAGGGTGCCGTTGCTGAATTCGATCGTATCCAATGCATAAATGCCGCCACCATCTTCATAAAAATGATTGGTAACATTAATCACTTTTCCAGTATCTTTTATCGTTAACAGCAGATTATTGGAATCCCGCCGAACAACCACATCGACAGGATTAATTCCTGGCATAAATCTCAGTACATCATTACTCGTTGAAGCAGTATCGCTATTATTGATTGAAATGTTCCCGTCCCCTATGGCATACCTATAGGTGTCGTTGCCGATATCTCCACTCAAATAATCATTTTCCCCACCGCCACCCCGCAAAACGTCATCACCATCGCCCCCCATCAGCAAGTCACGACCGCTTCCGCCATAAAGTGCGTCATTTCCGAGATTGCCATACAACGTATCATTACCCGCGCTACCATTAAGAACATCGTTACTAGCCAACCCATTGATATTGGTATTGCTTGCACTGCTAATGACAATGTCATCCGGCAATGCCTCTCTTTCAATAATGCTCACGCCTAAATCTTGCAGGATGCTCTGCGTTTGTGTACCTGCAGCGTTCTGATCAATCCAGCTGCGGAGCATATCCAGGCCAGTCCAGCTATTTTCTTGTAATGTAGCTCCTGCGTATTTGTTCAATTCAATCAGATCGGCTAATGCAGCAGCAGGATTTGCGATCTTTTGATTGTCGAGTAACGTATTGAGCACGGAGAAATTCACAAACACTTGCCCGGATTCATTCGCATCCAACACAACTTCGTTTAAATACGGCGCAAGTCGCGTCTGCAACACCAAGCTGCCATAAACGGATTCTTTTAGCGTCTCATAGCTTTGCTGCATAAACTCAATTTGCTGAGTGGAGAGCGATACAAAAACTCTTTCTGAATTTGCGACATCTGGAATCGAGCTCACTATTGTCTGAGATTCATTCCCCAGCGTTACCCGATCCGTGCCGACTGTTACCAACGGGGTTCCGTTAAAGCGCTCTAGCACGCTGATCATACCCACCAGTTCTTGCTGGTTCTGTTGTAATGTTTCGTAGGCAGCACGCGTGGTAGGGTTGAGCGCATCTAAAACAGCAGTGTTCGTCGTATTCCAATACCCCATATGCGTATCGTGTTCCGACCAAGACTGATTGGGTTTTAAATAAATTAAGAAATAACCTTGATCGGCCGCTTGTTCGACACTGCTTTTCATCGTCGAGGTGTTTGCCCAAGCCGTTATCAAGTCATCCAGTAGCGCTTTTTGGTCTACATAATTCGATTGACCGACGTAACTCGTTAAAACATTGGCAACCGCAGGGGATAAGCTAACCACTTCGCGCAAATCCCGTACCCATCCTGAGCCTTTGTTATCCGGTAAATTAAGCGCTTGTTCCGTAGGCGGGATGGTATCCACGAATTCCCGATAGAACGGATTGTTAGCCAGATCCAGATTACCGGTTTGGCCGGTGCCATCCACCGTCAGATGCGCTGCAGCAGCGGTTTGTACATTACCATTGCCCAGATTGACGTTCTGAGTGGTGGCATTTAAATTAAAACTGACGATCCCCAGCTCCGATAAGGAAAACAGTTCATTGGCGGTGGAGATGCCATTCTGGTTAAAATCACGCCAAACTTGCACATGGGCAAATTCCACATCATTTTGATCAAACACATGGTCGCCATTGGAATCCAGCTCAGACAATGCTTCAAAACCATTAGTAGCGAGCGCGCCATTGGATTTGATGGTATCAACACCAAACAACTCTCGGCCTGAGTCGATCGTGCCATTGTCATTACGATCCAGCACCAGAAAACCATCATCGCTTTTAACCCAGCCGGTTCCGGTTCTAATGCCATCGGCATTGTGATCGAACACGACTACCGTACCACCAATACCGATAGTTTCGATACCGTCATTGTCCAGGTCAAGTACTAATGGATCGGTGCGCGGCGGGGTCCAGCTTTTGAATTGAAGGTAGAGCGTGTTTATAAGATTTGATATACCCGAAATACCAAACCATCCAGAGAGAGTTGGTGAATATTGAGGTGTTCCTGTTATCAAATTACCATTCTGCAGCGAATCAAAAACATTTTGCGCGATCACTTCTCTTGATGATGCAGCACTGCCAATATCTCTTCCCTGAGAATTATTCCATAAATCCATGTTTCTCTGGCCAGCAGGTTGATTTCCAAATAATTCCCCCTTTATCTCGTGTGCAGTTCCTAATATATATGCAACAAACTTATTAGAATCATACGTCATTACCGCACTGACATATGCATGTCTATAAGCATCCACTGCATCATTATGACCATACTCATTCTTTAAAGAACCATCGGGTTTACGTATTATCGTGCCAGTAACATTTTCATAAGAAGCGTATGCTTCTTGTTCATACTGAGCTAGGATTGTGTTTATCATTCTTGTATTTCCCCTAATATGATGTAATTCCAATCATGTTCTTTAAATTTAAAAATTATTGCTTGTGAAAATTCAGTGCAATATCTTGGTGTAAAAGAATAAATATTCAACAGTTTCTGTACGATGGCATCGAACCCTTTTTGCTTGATATCAAGCTCATTTCTTGTTTTAAATGAATTAGCAACCACTATTCCTTCTTTCTCAAATAAGAGATGCCAATCACCTTCGGAAATTGATAGATTCAACTCGGGAATTTTTTGATCAATCCTATTAATTCGTTCATCTTTGGAGTCGCTGAGTCCACCTGAATAAGGCGTCAATACACAAACGACATCCCAATCGCCTTGTGATATATCGCGCAATTTAACTATGTCACCTTCTTTCATATTTTTAATATGACTTATGTCGACAATTGAGTCGTTGTCAGAACTTAATTCGCACCCATTCAAAAAAAATGTTACGCACAGAAAAAAAACTATTTTTGATCCTAATGGTGCTTTCATTATCATTGCAAAATTCCTTGCTGAATTTTTACAAAACGTTGACTTGCCAAAATAGGGAATAGGCTAACCCCCGCGCGCAAATCACGCACCCATCCTGAGCCTTTGTTATCCGGCAAATTAAGCGCCTGTTCCGTAGGCGGGATGGTATCCACGAATTCCCGATAGAACGGATTGTTAGCCAGATCCAGATTACCGGTTTGGCCGGTGCCATCCACCGTCAGATGCGCTGCAGCAGCGGTTTGTACATTACCATTGCCCAGATTGACGTTCTGAGTGGTGGCATTTAAATTAAAACTGACGATCCCCAGCTCCGATAAGGAAAACAGTTCATTGGCGGTGGAGATGCCATTCTGGTTAAAATCACGCCAAACTTGCACATGGGCAAATTCCACATCATTTTGATCAAACACATGGTCGCCATTGGAATCCAGCTCAGACAATGCTTCAAAACCATTAGTAGCGAGCGCGCCATTGGATTTGATGGTATCAACACCAAACAACTCTCGGCCTGAGTCGATCGTGCCATTGTCATTACGATCCAGCACCAGAAAACCATCATCGCTTTTAACCCAGCCGGTTCCGGTTCTAATGCCATCGGCATTGTGATCGAACACGACTACCGTACCACCAATACCGATAGTTTCGATACCGTCATTGTCCAAATCGAGTACTAAGGGGTCGGTGCGCGGCGGGGTCCAGCTTTTGAATTGCAGATAGAGATTGTTGATTGCACTTAATAGTGTATTGACGCCACGATATTCTGCGTATAACTCAGAGGATTTTCGTGTATCTGTAATCGGCTCAGTAATCAGTTCGCCATTTTGGAGAGCGTCATATACTTTTTGTGCGATCGCCGTTCTTGAAGGCTCAGCACTGCCAATATCCCGTCCTTTGGAGTTATTCCATAAATCCATGTTTCGCTCACCAGCAGGTTGCCCTCCAAATAATTCTCCCCTGACTTCGTGCGCGGTTCCTGCCACATGTGCAACAATCTTATTATAATCACGCGTCATTACCGCACTGACATAGGCATGTCGATAAGCATCCAGAGCATCATTAACGCCTTGAGGCTTAAAAGTTCCATCCGTATTTTTATCAAGCGTTATTCAACTGATTCTTTCATAAGACGCATAAGCCTCTTGCTCATATTGCTTAAATACTGTATTGAGTGTGCTCATTTTTGCAATTCTCCTAATACTATAAAGTTGGGATTATTCGCTTCTGATTCTTTAAATTTATAGAAATACGCTCGGGGCTTCTCAACACATTTACTAGGCTTAAAATGTTGGTGACTGAATATTTTCATTCGGTCGGTAGTAAATTTCGTATTTTTTACATCTATTTCGTTTGATCTCTTAAAAGAATTAACAATTACTTCCCCTTCTCGCTCAAACATTAAATGCCAATACCCTTCTTTATATGCTAAGTCTAAATCTATAGCTTTACTTTCGATTCTTTCTATACGTTTGTCCCCATCTTGTTCTATGGTGGCTAAGCTCCCTGGGTAAGCCGTTACAACACAAACCAAACTCCAATCTTGTTTGGAAATATCACTTAATTTCACTAAGCTCTCAAGTTTCATATTTCTGATATGACTTATGTCGATAATTGATTCCCTATCAGAATTTATTCCGCACCCATTCAAAGAAAATGTTACGCACAGAAAAAAACCTATTTTTGATCCTAGTGGTGTTTTCATTATCATTGCAAAATTCCTTGCTGAATTTTTACAAAACTTTGACTTACCAAAATAAGGGACAAGCTAGCCGCTTCGCGCAAATCCCGCACCCATCCTGAGCCTTTGTTATCCGGTAAATTAAGCGCTTGTTCCGTAAGCGGGATGGTATCCACGAATTCCCGATAGAACGGATTGTTAGCCAGATCCAAATTGCCGGTTTGGCCGGTGCCATCCACCGTCAAATGCGCCGCAGCAGCGGTTTGCACATTGCCATTACCCAAATTGACGTTCTGAGTAGTGGCATTTAAATTGAAGCTGATGACTCCTAACTCCGACAAGGAAAACAGTTCATTTGTAGTAGAAATTCCATTCTGACTCAGTGAGAAAGGTCAGCCATTATAACTAGGCTTAAAATCCACTCAATAGGATATTTGTCCTACTTTCAATATGATATTGACAATTAGACTTATTAAAAATGGCGTGTGAATTGATAGAACCAAAATAATATAATCTGCGGAATCACATTTTCTAGTTTGAATTTTGTTAGGTAGAGGAAACTACAGAAAAACGATCATGAGCCTCCATTTTTGAGATATTTGGCGATCACGCTAACAATCTAGGAGGTTTGGATGACAGTGAATACCTCATACAGCTTCGCAGTATTATAGAGTCGGTCATTAAACAGTTCGATTTTTCATAGCAAATAAGTCCGGAATACGGAGATTCTAATAAATCTTTTTAATGGCCGGATCAATAGGTTGCAGTTACTTGGATCGTACTTACGATTAAAGGTGTTTCCTACTCAAATTAACTGCAACTGAATCGTCGTAATACTTACACTGCGAACCATTTCATTGATGATGGCGTTAATCAAAGTGGTTTTTCCTGATCCGGTGCCACCAATGACTAGAATGTTGCGGTGATTGCGCACAGCCTCTTTGATGACATCAGAGTGTCTGGGCGTCAACACCCCGGCTTCCACATATTGCTCAAGCGTAAAGATTTTGATGGCTTTTTTGCGGATGGCAAATGTGGGGGATGAAACAATGGGAGGTAGTTGACCGGCAAAGCGTGAATTATCGAGCGGGAATTCACCTTCGATCATCGGATTGAATCGATTGACTTCCTTACCGTGGAAACCTGCAACCGTTTTGATAACGGCTTCAACTTGGGCAGCCTGGATATTTCCGATATGTTGAATCTTCTGGCCCAGCTTCTCTTGCCAGATACGGCCATCGGCGTTGACCATGATTTCAACCGTCTCAGTATCTTGCAGTGCGGATAGTATTTCCCGTGCATCGCGCTCCAGCTTGCTCTTTGCTCGGTCTTTAACGGTTGTGATGTGAGGTAATTGATCTTGCGATGTCATGCGAATACTCCAACAACTTACACACGACATTACAATATAACGTAATTACATTTTGTGCAATACTTTTTTTACTGCTTTTTATTACTTTATTTATTTCTTACTTTTATTTTTTAATAAGAACGCTCTGTTCTTTTTATCCCATTGCTCGACTTGATACGCTTCAAATTCACTCAAGACACCCCCTTTCCAGACAAAACCTTTAGGCAAATGTTTTAGCTTTCGATTGGTTAATGCTTCAAGATCAGCCGTGCTCATATCCGAACTATCCAATAGCATCGGCAGTGGAGTTTCCAATGCTTCTGCGACCGCTTCTATAATTCTGAGTGATGGATTGGCTTTGTCATTGGTCAGATCGGTAAAGAAAGAGATGGAGACCCCCGCCTTTTCTGCCAATTCTGATTTAGTCATATCCTTCTCGTCAAGGATACGCAAAATATTTGTGATTAAGATTAAATTGTACATATAATAGCCCTGCCATTTTTAGGGTTTAAGCAGCTTAACTAATCAGCACCATTGTTTTGCAGGTGTATTGCTGCTATTTTAATCCAAAATAAAAACACAAATTCATTAATTCAATGGAGGGCGAAATAATAGTTTCGTTATATACTTATTCCATGGCTAATTTTTAATAATAGGCTTAAAATAGAAATCAAACTAATAATTAACTACATCTTTGATTTGTATAAGTATACTTAATATTAATAGTTACCTTAGAATGCCATGAATAGAGGAAGATAAATAACTGATGGAAAATCGAGAGAATCTGAAAACGTATGCGGTATTATTTGTCGATGACTGCATCCATAGTTTCTATCTTTCTAATCATAAAATGGTAGAATTATTTTATCCAAATAAATATTTTTGCCCAGTATAACGAACATCAGCCAAGCCCACGATTAAAATGACAGGAAGAAAAAAGGATAATAAAAAAGGGCTTGTTGCGCCTATCGGCGCGACAGAAATTGACATCACGCTGATCAGCGAAGATATTCATCAACCCAGGAAGGAGTTTAATCAGGAAACGTTACGAGAATTAACGGAGACGATTAAATTACGCGGAGTGAAATCACCGATATCGGTTCGCCCCAATCCGGATAAACCGGGAACCTATATCATTAATCATGGCGCAAGACGCTATCGTGCCAGCATCAATGCCGGGTTAACCAAGATTCCTGCATTCATTGATACTGATTACAGTGAAGCCGATCAGGTAATCGAGAATCTACAAAGAGATGATTTAACCTCCAGAGAGATTGCTGATTTTATTGGGCGACAACTGGCGGGTGGTAAAACCAAGTCTGAAATTGCCAGACTCATTGGCAAAACCAATCCTTATATCACCATGCACGCCGCATTACTTGATCTACCTGATCCACTCGCAGAAGTGTATCGAACAGGCCGTTGCACGGATGTTACAGCACTCTATGATTTAACGAGACTGTATAAAGCCAATAAGGATGAAGTAATCACTTGGCTGGCACTCAGTACACAAGAAGAAATATCACGATTGGATGTATACCAATTCAGTAAATTCTTAAAGCTTAAAAAAACGCCCCCGTCTAATTCTGCGGATGATCAAGCATCCAATGCTGAAGGCAAATCGAATACCACTTCAGCTAATAACAACGATCAAAAACAAAGTGCCTCGCCTTCATTGCTGGACTCTATTTACAATCTGATTAAAAAAGATAAACGCAAGCCACAGGATTTAATGCGTGATCTGTCTAACGATAATAAAGAGTTACTAAAGACTAAGATTAGTGATTATTTTGAGCAAGGCAGAAATTGCCCTAATATCGTTCAGTTCACCATCAAAGCACTGCAAGATGGCAGCTTCTCAGCCAAGGGGAGCGGAGCACTGCAATTGATCGCCTTTTTGCACGGCATGGAAAGATCGGAGTCTTTTGATCTCATGAGAATACTGGAAGAAATTGCCGGACAACAGGAAGCAGGATAATTTAGACTTGCTATATCAATGTTACACAACTAATTTGAAATGACAACACCCGCAAAGCTACGAATGATTGTAATGAATGGACAAAAGATTCTACAAACTCAGAATAATAATGAATGGGGGACGGTTGGCACTATCAAAAAAGTAGAAGAAGGCATCAAACCCGGTGTCTACAATATTTATTTAGCTAAAACTCCTGTTGATAAAAAACAATATGAAGGACAAATTATTCATGTTGATAAAGACAATGCTGTTTTTTATCAGCAGGTCAACAAAGATTATATTGTGCACCAATTAAGTGCTGTTGATGGCAAACCTGTTGCTGGGAAAGATGTAGCCATTACCTATGATGGCGATAAAGCTACGTTAACTCTAATAGATGCGCCTAAGAATAAAAGAACGTTGAAAATTTGATTGGTAAATTCAAACAATATCAATAACCATACCTGCTGGAAATAATTGATAACAAATTTTAACAATAGTTAAAATGGGGGACTAATAAAAAGTATTTTGTACGAAATATTAGATGGCGTATCCGGCATAATCCGGCAACTATTCCGATGGACATTCCAGCATAATCGGGTATATATTCAGGTATGATGAAAACCGAGACTATCCAAATCACGCATGAATTGCTGGCCTTACTATCTGAAATAGACGAATTTAAGGGTGCCTGGCGTGCCCTTGGCACTTTGGCACCGGATCGGTTGAAAGCCTTGCGCCGCATCGCCACGATTGAAAGCATCGGCTCTTCAACGCGCATTGAGGGTAATAAGCTCAGTGACCGCGAGGTTGAGCACCTGCTTGGCAAGCTGGAAATCAAGAAATTCGAGACACGCGACGAGCAGGAAGTTGCTGGCTATGCAGAGGCCATGGAAACGATTTTCCAAGCTTGGCAGGATATTCCCATCACCGAGAACCATATCAAACAGCTTCACCGCGATCTTCTGCGCTACAGTGAGAAGGATGAGCGGCACAGGGGCGGATATAAAACCCTGCGCAATGATGTGGGCGCTTTTGACGCAGACGGAAAAATGATTGGTATCGTGTTCGAGACGGCTACGCCGTTCGATACGCCGCGCCGGATGACAGAACTTGTCACCTGGTTGCGCGATGCCCGCGAGCTAAAGCGCATTCACCCCTTGCTGATGATTGCCGTGTTCGTTGTAGTGTTCCTGGAAATCCATCCCTTCCAGGACGGAAATGGCCGCCTGAGCCGCGTTCTCACGACCTTGCTCTTATTGCAGGCCGGATATGCTTATGTGCCGTATTCGTCGCTCGAAAGCGTGATTGAGAACAGCAAGGAAGGGTATTATCTCGCCTTGCGTCAGACCCAAGGCACAATTCGTAGTGAAGCCCCGAATTGGCAACCTTGGCTTATGTTTTTCATGCGTGCTTTGCAGCAGCAAAAGCGCCGCCTGGCCACGAAAGTGGAGCGCGAAAAGAATGCCCTGGCCGTCCTGCCCGAATTGGCCGTCAAAATCCTAGATTATGTTCAGGGCCATGGCCGCGTCACAACCCGCGACATGGTGCGCGAAACAGGCGCAAGCCCGAACACATTGAAAGCAACTTTTGGTTCACTGGTGGAAAAAGGCCTACTTGTCCGGCATGGCGGTGGCCGATCCACATGGTATAGCCAGCCATGACAGATAGCGGAGTGAAAGCCGGTATGTTTGGCACAGAAAGAAGGTTTAAATTTATTCCATAAGTTATAGAGATATACTCATTTACGAAAGAATTCTACGGTCACCGGTACTCTTACTTCAGTTGTTTGATCGACTGTTTATACCAATTTGCAGCAAAATTAACTAAGAGGATCCAGGTTTAACTTAAGTTAGCAATATTATGTTCCAAAAATAGACAAGGTTTCTCATCTTTTCATGGAAGCAAGAACATGCTATTTTACTGCAATAGTATGATCATTTCACATACCTTTGGAGGATAAAATGGGAACAACCCGTAAAACCATCACTGTCACCGACCAGCAAGACAAGTGGATTAAGGCTCAGATTGAGGGCGGTGACTTCACCAATGACAGTGAATATATCCGAGATCTGATTCGGCGCGATCAAGCTCGCAATTCTGAAATCGATACCATTCGTAGCGAGTTAATCAAAGGCGAACAGAGTGGTGAACCACAGCCATTTGACGGAGATTTGTTTAAAGAAGGAATGACCGCCAAACATGTCAAAGTCAGCTGAATATCGGTTAACACCCGAAGCTGCACGCGATATGGAAACCATTTGGCTTTACACACTCAAAGAGTGGAGATTGGAACAGGCAAATCGTTACACAGACAAGTTGACAGAAGCGTTTGGTCAATTGGCGGAGAATCCGGAAATGGCAACACCCTGCGATCGTATCCGTATAGGGTATCGCCGTAGTCAAGTTGGGCGACATACTATATATTTCCGGCAAACAAATTACGGAATTGTGGTAGTGCGTGTACTGCATGATCGAATGTTATCTACGCTGCATTTGTAGAGTTACAATTATTAATAATAAAACGTGACAAAAATGACGATTGTCGGCGAGTGTTGACGAGCACTGACGAGCCTAATATTAATAAAAACAGTTAGTTAAAACACCTTTTAATCCGTTGGTCGCCAGTTCGAATCTGGCACGACCTATCAAATAATGAAGAGGGGTTAGTTAATTGCTAGCCCCTTTTTTATTTTGAGTGTGGTCGATCAATTATTCTGATGGGAAGTATGGAATCGGTATGCCTCAACGGATTCACCATTCAAAAACAACTGTAATCTATAGTAACTTGCTACATAAACCCCTTACATAGCCTATTAGACTCTGTGTCATTCTGTACATCGATATCTGCGGAAATATCCAGATATCATATTTATGATCATCCCCAAAGCCTTAGAAAATAAAATGCTTTCAAGCGTTTTAAATTTTGGTCGTTATAATAATTTCTCCCCGAGTATCTATATTTTATAAGAGGTTATGAATAAGTTGAAGGCGAATTTTCATCTTCAGCGGGCTTTTACGCTGATTGAATTACTAGTTGTTATGGCAATCATAGGTGTTCTTGCCGTCGTTGCTGTGCCTGTTTATAGCGATTATATAGATCGTGTTAGAGTCGTGCAGGCAGTCTCGGATATTGGCGCAATTGCAACAAGCTTGATTACTTATCAAATAAGTACAGGAAAATTTCCTGCCTCTTTAGCCGAGGTTGGCGCGCAAAATTATTTGGATCCCTGGAAAAATCCGTATCAATATCTCAATCTATCAGATCCAAGCGACAAAAGTTCAAAAGGTAAAGCACGTAAAGACCACAGTTTGGTTCCAATCAATTCAGATTTTGATCTATACAGTACGGGAAAAGATGGTGAGAGCGTTTCCCCGTTAACCGCTAAAGCAAGCCGAGATGATATTGTACGTGCTAATAATGGGCGCTATATCGGATTGGCGTCTCAGTACTAATCCTTCCTGCACCATGAAATTCGACAAGAGCTTCCTACGTAGTAAAGTTGCCCGAAGGATGTTAGGTTTTTTTCTACTGGCTGCTTTTATTCCGATTTTACTATTAGCCTATTTGTCTTATTCGGAATCAACTCAATTCTTGGTTAAACAAACGAATGTCCGGTTAGATGCAGCCAGTGATGTTTATAAGAAATCCATTTATGAAAAACTCTTGCTGGCAGACCAACTGCTTTACGATGTAATACAACGCTCTTTTGAACACGAATGGGCAGACGATATAGAACAACAACTGAGTAAAAGATTTAGTGGTTTAGGAATATTGCAACCAGATGGCAGCATGATTTCTATATTCGGAAATATGACAAAATCGCCGCAATTGAGTGCTATTGCCAAGAAGCATTTGTACAGTAATCAGCCGTTATTGTTGACGCAATTTGACGGTGATGAGGTTCGTATATTGATACTTTATGCACGAAACTACTTATCACCTGATAAGGGAATTGTGATTGCCCAGCTCAATGCAGAATATTTTTGGGGGCAAGCGGATGTTTTTGCTATGGATGTAAATTTGTGTGTATACAACGAAGATTATCTCAAAATGTTTTGTACGCAGTCGCAAATTTATCCATCTAAAAAGAAAATCCAAGATGAAGTGCGCTCTATCAAAGGTGATTTTTTATGGAATGAAAATCGAGAAAAATATTTTGCTAATTATCATGAGGTTTTTCTACAAGCCAAATTTCTAACGCCGCGCTGGCTGGTGATTGCAACACAACCTGAAGTAGATGCTTTGGATTCGATAAAGAAATTCAATACGATTTTTTGGGGGAGTGTAATTTTTACGGTACTTTTGATTCTGTTGATCAGTATGGTTCAAATTCGCCGTGTTCTGATTCCACTCGAGAAATTGGTTGATGGTATACATCGACTGGAAAGTCGGGATTTCAATACAAAAATACCTATAACCAGTAGCGATGAATTTGGTGAATTATCAAGATCTTTCAATGCGATGAGTGAAAAATTGGGGGATCAATTTCAGATACTCTCAGCGCTTTCAGAAATTGATCGTGAGATTTTATCATCCCTAAGTATTGATAAAATTGTTCAGGCTGTACTGATTCATTTGCAAAAAGTAACCCATGCATGCGCTGTCAATATTTCAATTTTTAATGACGGTTCAACAGATAGCATGGATGTTTATGGTATTGATAATAAGGGGGAACTATTAACACTGCAACAGCAGAGCTTGTCAAATAACATCAAGCACTTGCTCATACAGAACCCTAAAGGAAATTGGTTAATGAAAGAAGTGATTCCGTCACTCGGTGATGTTGAAAAAATAAATGCAACTGCGGCGAAACAATTTATATTGCCACTTATTTGGAAAGATCAAACGTTAGGTTACCTGATGTTATTGATTCCACTAGAAAGTGTGCAGGATCTCGATAATAAAGAATTTGTGCAAGATTACGCAGACCGAATTGCTGTTGCTTTGTTTACAAAAAACCGTGAACAAATGCTGATACGGCAGGCACGCATTGATGCTTTGACGGGATTGCCTAATCGATTGCTTTTTGTTGAGCAATTACAAAAAGAGATAGCACAGGCTGAGCTTGCGCATCAAAAATTGGCGGTACTTTATATTGATCTTGATCACTTTAAAAAAGTGAACGATAGCTTTGGTCATTCTACCGGAGACCAATTATTATGTGATGCTGCAAAACGATTGCAAGACAGCATCCGGGAAACCGATACGGTTGCAAGGTTGGGTGGAGATGAATTCGCAATTATTATTCCTCAATTGAATTCTACGCATCAAGCTAGCAGTATCGCTACCCAGGCCATCAATACTCTGTCAACACCCTTTGTAATTCATGGCGAAGAAAATATCGTTGCAGCAAGCATCGGCGTCGCTATATATCCACACGACGGTGAAGGTGTCATTGATTTAATGCGTAATTCGGATATCGCTATGTATCGAGCCAAGGAAAAGAGTGGAAAGCAATATGTTTTCTTTGAGGAAAGTATGAATGCTGAAGTTGTTAGCAGAGCTACGATCGAAAGAGAGCTTAGACGTGCCATTTCAGAACACCAATTTGTCTTACATTATCAACCACAAGTTGATCCTGAAACCAATATCATTCACGGGGCTGAGGCATTAGTACGCTGGCAACACCCTGAAAAAGGGCTTCTTTCTCCAGGACATTTTATTGCAATTGCTGAAGATTCCGGATTAATTGCAGAAATAGGCCAGATCGTATTGACTGATGCGTGCGCACAGTATCGTATCTGGCGAAACGAAGGAATTCTCTTGGATTACGTAGCGGTAAATGTGTCAGTCAAGCAATTTTGCCATGAAAATTTTTTGCAGCAAGTAAAGGCTGTGTTGAGAAATAATGCAATTCCTGCGCATTGTTTGGAGTTGGAAATTACCGAAAGTGTTCTAATGAATGATGCGCAGGCAGTACCTGAAGTATTGGAGAAATTGAAAGCATTGGGAGTTCAGCTTTCTATTGACGATTTCGGTACTGGATATTCCTCAATGTCTTATTTGGAACGCTTACCTTTTGATACGTTAAAGATCGATCAATCATTTGTCAGTAAAATTGACAAACATGCCAAGGGAGGTGTTATAGCTGGGACGATTGCAGCAATGGCGCATGCACTCGGGAAAAAAATTGTAGCAGAGGGCGTTGAAACACAGACACAATTAGATTTCTTAAGAGATCATCGTTGTGAGCTCATTCAAGGTTATTTCTTTAGTCGACCTTTGCCGGCCTACGAATTTTCTCAATTGTTTAGGCATCAAAAAAGTTTGCCAAAAGTTCAGGCACTTCGATAATCTAGGTAAGCAGAGAGAGGAATTGTTTAAGGTGGCAATGAAATGTCATTGGTTGAGTGTGAACCACCCGAGCAATGTGGTAAGCAGGATCGCAATAATAATCAGTAAGCGGTTTTTTTGTTTTTCTTCAGTTATCAAATCATCCATTTTCTTTTCCAAAGTATGATTGCGATTTTCAGTTAGAATTTGGTGTATCAGGCGAGGAAATTCCGGCAAGATAACTGCCCAATTGGGCGCTTCTTTTTGTATGCGACTGGTCAATCCGCTAAATCCGATTTGTTCCGCCATCCAACGTTCCAAGAACGGTTTGGCAGTTTTCCAGAGATCAAGATTGGGATCGAGATCGCGTCCAAGCCCTTCGATATTCAATAATGTTTTTTGTAATAACACCAATTGTGGTTGAATTTCAACATTAAATTGTCTCGAAGCCTGAAATAATTGGAATAATACACGGCCAAATGAAATTTCTTTTAGCGGCTTATCAAAGATAGGCTCGCATACAGCACGGATTGCCGCTTCAAAATCATCTACACGGGTATTTTTCGGTGCCCAACCGGCTTCGATATGGGCTTGTGCAACTCGACCGTAATCACGACGGAAAAAAGCCAAGAAATTTTGTGCTAGATAATTCTTGTCCTGATCGCTCAATGTGCCCATAATGCCAAAATCTACCGCGATATACCGCCCATCAGGACCGACAAAAATATTCCCAGGGTGCATGTCCGCATGGAAATAGCCATCTCGAAATACTTGTGTGAAAAAGATTTCTACTCCCATGCGTGCGAGTTGAGGAATGTCAACGCCTTGTTCTTGTAATTGATCAACATGACTGATTGGGATACCTTTCATCCGCTCCATTACCATCACACTATTGCGGCAGTAATCCCAGTAAACTTCTGGTACCATCAATAGCGGGGAATTCATGAAGTTGCGTCGTAATTGACTGCAATTGGACGCTTCACGCATCAAATCCAATTCCACATCCAAATGTCTTGCAAATTCGGAGACTACCTGGCGCAGTTTCAGTCTTTTTCCATCAGCCCAAAGCGCTTCAGCTAACCAGGCGCCCGTATCCATAAGGGCAATATCATGATTAATGATAGGCGCTAAATTAGGACGTAATATCTTTACCGCTACTTCAGTGCCGTCGTGTAATTCTGCAAAATGCACTTGAGCAACAGATGCGCTGGCGACCGGCGTAAGGTTAAACTGGGAAAAAACTTCATGAACCTTTTTTCCATATTCCTGTTCAAGTATTTTGAGTACTAAGTTTGAAGAAAAAGGCGGAACTTGATCCTGTAGCTTTGCCAATTCATCGGCGATATCTTGCGGTAGCAAATCGCGCCTGGTTGAAAGCATTTGACCGAATTTAACGAAAATAGGCCCCAACGCTTCTAAAGAAAGCCGTAATCGTTCTCCACGTGGTCGATGCAGTTTTCTCCAAGGAGTGATCTTTTTAATAAACTGCTGCAAATGTTTAAGTTTGTTGTGACCGAATACAAATTCATCCAATCCATGTTGGAAAGCAATATTGAGTATTTTTAAAAGTCGGAATAAGCGCATGAAATTAGATAAATGAGCCGCTAAGAATCTTTCTGTAATAGTTGGTTGATACTTAATTCCACTTGATCAATGCTATTCTTAAGCGCACTGATTTCTTGAGTAAATCCATTGAAATCTGCTGATTTTTTTATGAATAAATTTTTCTCTTCAGTGCAAAATTCAAAGAATGATTGTGTAATTCGTTTGCAGTTCTTTTGATGCCATTGATGTAATAAATGATTGGATTGCATCACGCGATGCGCAGGGATATCGCCAATTATTTTACTGAGTTCATGTGCTAAAAAATACTCAATGTTAACTTGCTGGATAAAATTAATGATTTCATTGCCAAGAGTCTGATTTCCAGAAACTTTTATAACTCCTGGAGCATTATTATTTGGTATCAACAACTGAGGTAGCTTCCATGATGAGATAGAGAGTGTGGTATCGATTTTGTGGTGATTGTCTGTGGGATGAAATTTACCTTCAGCAGTAATACACAGCGTAAATTCAATGATGGGAAGTATTTGTACATGAACAGTCTGACCTGAATAAAACTTTAATTGTTCACGTATTCGAATTTTATGATCGAGAACATGATTGATTGGGTTTGTTGCAAGTGACGTTAGCATTTTGTAGTCAGTGTTTTATACCATGCGCTTAAAATCGATCATTACGTTTAAGTTTCCTAATAATAAGTAGAATTTATGATGACTTAAAGAATAATGGGATTGTATCTAAAATTTCGCATGATTTTGATCAATTGAGCTGTTTAGTCACTAATAGCTCTTTTTGTCAGGCGAGTATAACACTTTAGTTCGAGGCAATAACACAAGTCTCTGTCGTTAGTTTAAGTCAATTTTTTATGCTGAAACAAATACAAATAGGTTGATCATATTGATGATTGTGAGAAAACTCACATTGATTAGTTGAATATAAGGGTATATTTCGATTCTGTTTTCATCTTCAAAATATTAGGTAAGTATTATAGTAGAGTCAGTTGTCGCAGCGGTTCTGAAGTGAAAACTGTAGAACAGGAATCGAAATGTGAAAGTGTGCGAATATTTACCAAAGAAGGTGATTCGCATGATTCGATGAGCAGCGATGAATGATTTTATGACGAGGCCCTTTAATCCCTATTGTGAGCAATAGGGATTTTTTTTACCAATTAGTCATAAACTAAAATGGGTTTTATCGCTAGTTCTTGTCGGATTGAAGATGCAACACGTTCTGCATAGATTGAATCGGAATAAGGTCCGGCGTGTATTTTATGTAAACCATCATGTTCGATCACGCGAATTGGGTCTTGAAACCAAGAGAGTTTGTCTTTTACGTGTGCCATGAAATAGTGTGCATTTCCCTGTGAGCCAAATGCACCGAGTTGCACGTATACTTTGTTTAAAGCTGATGAGGTGATTACATTACTCTGTGCAATAGCAGGGGTATCTATCTCTTTTTGCTGACTTGAGATGACTGAAGATTTGGGTGTGGCTGCCCGAGTGGATAAATAATATTGTGCTGGCAAAATGGTTTCAACTTCAACTTGGCCACTACCATTACCGAGTGTTCCTAGTTTGTAAGCAGCCGTATAAGAGAGATCGACAAGGCGGTTTCCCAAAAAAGGTCCGCGGTCGTTGATACGTACAATCACTGAGCGGCCATTTTTAACGTTGGTGATGCGTGCGTAACTAGGTATCGGTAAAGTTGGATGGGCGGCTGTCATGGCGTACATATCGTAAATTTCACCCGATGCGGTGCGATTGCCGTGATAGCGGCGTCCATACCACGATGCTACCCCACGTTCCTTATAGTGTTGCAATTCGGTCATGGGCCGGAAATGCTTGCCTAATGCAAAATAGGGTCGCATATTTGCGGTACGCAAAGGCTCAGCTTTAGGAATCGCATTTGGAACTAAATGCAGGTTTGGAGGCGGATTGTCGTCTGGACCATCGTCTAAATAATATCCTCCTCCCTTTTTTGTGATAGTGGTAGTCGAATTTATTATTGAATTGTCTAGCTTCTGATTAGTTAAATGATTAGTTGGAGTGCTGCTGCATGCTGTTAGCAACGCTGCCATGAAGGCTATCCAGTAATATACGGAGTGTGGAAAATTCATTGATGTTTTATCAAATCCCAAAAAATCGCTGATCATGTTCGAATGAATTTAGGATGAGTGTGAATGCTCATTAAAATACCAAATCCAATTAGCATAGTTACCATAGATGTGCCTCCATAGCTGATTAATGGCAGTGGTACGCCGACAACGGGAAGAATGCCACTGACCATACCCATATTGACAAAAATATAAGTAAAAAAAGTTAAAGTGATGGAACCGGCAATCAGACGGCTAAATTGGGAGGAGGCGTTGGCAGTAATCACAATACAGCGCCCGATGATGATTAAATACAACAATAGCAGGAGTGTGTTACCTATTAATCCGAATTCCTCGGAAAAAACGGCAAAAATAAAATCTGTACTTTGTTCTGGCAGAAAATCTAATTGCGTTTGTGTGCCATTCTGCCATCCTTTTCCTGCAATGCCACCAGAGCCGATAGCGATAGAGGATTGAATGATATGATAGCCGGCTCCAAGTGGGTCTTGTGTTGGATCGAGTAATGTCATCACACGCTGACGTTGATAGTCGTGCATCATTCCCCAAAGTATCGGCAAAGAGGCTGCTCCTAATGCAATTAAACCAATAATAATGCGCCAAGATAGTCCCGCGAAGAATAACACGTAGAATCCACTCGCAGCAATCAACAAAGCCGTTCCTAAGTCAGGTTGCTTTAAAATAAGCAGCACAGGAATAACCAGTAGAAGCGTTGCGCCGATATAATCCCTGAGGCGTAAAGTAATTTCATACTTATCAAAATACCAAGCCATCATCAGGGGAATCGCGATTTTCATCAATTCTGAAGGTTGGATTCTGGTAATGCCAATGTTTAACCAGCGTCGCGCACCGTTATAGATTTCACCGAATAATGCAACGCCAATGAGTAACGCAAGTCCGATCAAATAAATCGGTAAAGCAATGCGTTTTATTTGTTGCATGGAAGTATTTGCAATCACCCACATAAGTATGAGTGCAACCACAATATTGATCGCTTGATTATTGACTTTGCCAATATTTCCGCCACTTGCACTATATAAAATCATCAAGCCTACACTCATTAACACCAAAATGAAGGTTAATAGGAAACCATCAATGTGTCGCGTAAAATAATACCAAATCTTTCTGATATCAATCTTATTCTGGGTGAGCTTCTTACTATTCATGGTGAAATGACACAGTGTATAAATTAAGAAAGCGCATTGTTAATGTGAATGATCGTGTTCTTCAGTGTTATCATCTAAAGAATCATCTCCTGCTTTCGGGGGGTTCCCTAGTAAATAATAATCAAATACTTGTCTAGCGATCGGTGCTGCCGTTGAGCCTCCTGTTCCGGTATTTTCAACCAATACGGCCAAAGCGATTTTGGGTGATTCGGCAGGCGCATAGGCAATAAACATGGCATGGTCGCGATGTCGTTCATCAATGAGTTTTTCATTATAGCGTTCGCCTTGCTTAATTCTTACAACCTGTGATGTTCCTGTTTTTCCAGCAAAAGTATATAAAGCATTGGCACCGGCTTTTGCTGCAGTTCCGCCAGGTCGGGTGACATCAATCAATGCATTTCTAATGACTTCCAAATTTTTGGGTTTGAAGTTGGCGGTATATTGTAAGTTTTCTGGGATATTTGTGATTTCACCAGTTTTACTATTTTGTATTTGTTTAACAAAACGAGGTGCATAAGCTTTACCACCATTTGCGATCATCATGGTGGCAAAAGCCAATTGTAGCGGTGTTGTGAGGTTGTAGCCTTGTCCAATCGCGGCAGATATGGTGTCACCGGCATACCATTTTTGTTTATGTTGTGCCATCTTCCAGGCAGACGAAGGGAGTAGCCCAGATACTTCATTTTCAACATCAATGCCGGTTTTTTTACCCAGTCCGAATTGACCGATGAAATTGTGCATATTGTCGATTCCCAAATCATTGCCGAGACTGTAATAAAAGGTATCACAGGAAACTACGAGCGATTTATGCAAGTTGACTCTTCCATGTCCACCTGGTTTCCAATCACGGAAACGGTGTTTTACTCCTGGTAAAGAGAAGAACCCAGGGTCAGCCATACTGTATTCTGGAGTGCGTTTCCCTAATTCCAGTGCGGCAAGCGCCATAAATGGTTTAAAAGTTGAACCGGGAGGATAGACACCGCGTAGTGCACGATTGTTGAGAGGGCGGTCAATCGAGTTGTTGAGCATATTCCAGTTTTCGTGATCAATGCCCCCAATGAAAAGATTGTTGTCATAACCAGGCTTGCTAACAAATGCCAAAATTTCCCCATTATTGGGATCAAGTGCAACCAACGCACCACGACGATCACCAAAAGCTTTTTCCACTGCTTCCTGCAAACCAAAATCCAGCGAAAGAATGAGATTATTACCAGATATTGGCAAAGTACGCGATAGCACACGAATGGATCGACCGGCTGCATCTGTTTCGACTTCTTCAAATCCGGTAATTCCATGCAATTGTTTCTCATAACTTTGTTCGATACCAATTTTGCCGATATGTTGTGAACCACGATAATTATTCAGTTCGTTGTTTAACTCTAAAAAGTCGAGATCTTTGTCATTGATACGGCTGATATATCCAACTACATGCGAAACCAGTTCTTTTTCCGGATATTGGCGAAAAACTCTTGATTTGATTTCTACCCCTGGAAAGCGGTAGCGGTTGGTTGCAAAAGTCGCTATTTCGATCTCATTGAGCCGGTTTCGTATAGGTAAGCTTTTAAAGCGACGGCTTTCCTTCATTAGCTTCATGAATCGCTGGCGATCGGTAGGAGTTATTTCAATAAAAGCAGCTAACTCATCTAGTGTGGATTCAATATCTGGAACTTTACTAGGAGTGATTTCCAGCGCATACGCTGAATAATTTTGTGCCAATACTTTACCGTGGCGATCAAAAATTAAACCACGATTAGGCACCAAAGGCAGGATGGATATACGATTGACTTCTGCTAAAGTGGAATAATGATCTTGCTGCGTGATTTGTAAATAATAGAATCGTACGTATAGTATGGAAAATAGCGCCAAAATAAAGATGACGCTAATCCCCAAACGGATGCGAAATTTTTGTAATTCTATGGGCTGATCGCGTAATTCCACTTTTGTGCGTTAGAGTGCATTAGGATCGGGTTTTTGCTTCAGGGGCACACTTAATAATAGCGAAACAGGAATCCATGCTAAAGAACCAGAAGCGGTAGCAAAATAATATTCCCATCCCGGGAATCTGAAGCCTCCTAAAACAGCAATTAGAATCATGGTTGTTTGCATTACGAACAAAATAAAACCGATTTGCGGTGCTTGCCGCCATGTGTTGAATAAGCGCAAGCGTCTGCACAGGATCAATGTGAGGTATACTGCAATACAATATGCCAGTGCATGTTGACCGAGTATGTTGACATTAGCGACATCCATCATCAATCCCATGATAAAAGCCACACTCATGCCCATTTTATGTGGATACTGAACACACCAATAAAGGATCGTCAATACGACAAAATCAGGACGAAATAACAAGATATAGTTGGGTAGTGGTAAAAAATTCAAGATCAATGCAAGTACCAGCGTTAGCGCGATGTATCCGTTACTGGCTGTGTCATATACATCTTGCTTCAAGTAATCGTCGGCGCTTAACCTCTTATCGCGACTCAATTTTTTGCCTCGGCAGGGATTTCTACAGGAGGTTGCATCATTGACAAGATTAGCACTTGACGATTGCGGTCAACGCCTGCAACGGGATTGCTGACAATTCTTGAAAAATCATCAGATGGACTGTGTTCAATTTTTTCTACAACTGCAACGGGGATGCCCGGTGGATAAACTCCACCAATTCCTGAAGTGACTAATAAATCTCCAGGTTGAATGTCAATATTAATTGATAGGTAGCGTAATTCCAATTCGTTGTTTTTCCCCGTACCTGAAATCACTGATCGTAATGAATTACGCAATACTTGTACAGGAACAGAATGGTTTTTATCAGTGAGCAGTGTCACTTCTGAGGAAAAAGGGTAAATACGCGTTATCTGCCCGATGACACCTTTGTCATCAATGACTGCTTGTCCCAGTTGAACTTTATGATAAATGCCTTTATTCAGCGTTATTTTATGACTGAAAGGATCGCGCGGGGTATATAAAATTTCCGCTAAAATAGTTTTTGTTTCAGTGCTTTTCTCAATTCTTTCAATAGCGCCAAGCAGTTCACGCAATTTAGCGTTTTCAGCTTCTAGTGCATGGAATCGTAATAAATATTCTTGATTTTCTAAGAATTGTCGTCTTAATTTTGCATTTTCTTCCAGCAAGTTAAAATGCACGATAAAGTTTTTTACCTCATCATAAATGAAAGTGGGTGCGTAAGCGATTCTTTGCAAAGGGAAAATAACAGTACCGATGATTTGCCGTACTTCATGAAATCGCTTGAATCGCAGATCTTCGACAATCAGCAAGCAGGACAAGCATGTGAACACGATCAACTTAGCAAAAGGCCCCGGGCCATGCCTAAAAAAAGGGGGGGCTGTCTTCATGATCTCCAGTTTTGGGCTTTCTGAGACTTACAGGCTGTTGAATAGCTATCTGTGTTGCTGCCGCGGTGTTTGAAATCAGGCTCAAAATACACATTGATTAAGCATCTATTGTGCTTGTTTGTTCCTCTTTGCCTCGCATCGGCTGTTTTGAATACGTTTTTCAACGGCCTGTGAAGTTTTCGTTACTGTCTAATCGCGCGCAAAAATACCGATTGAACGATCCATATTCGCCAAAGCGATACCAGCACCACGCACTACGCATCTTAAAGGATCATCGGCAATAATAACCGATAAGCCGGTTTCTTCCATTAACAAACGATCAATGTCGCGCAGTAGTGCACCACCTCCCGTCATTACCATCCCTTTTTCAGCGATATCGGCACCTAATTCCGGAGGTGTGTGTTCCAGAGCGGTTTTAACTGCACTGGTAATACTATTGATTGGTTCAGTCAGTGCTTCCAGAATTTCGTTACTAGAAATGGTAAAGCTGCGTGGGATACCCTCAGCGAGATTGCGGCCCTTGACTTCGATTTCTCGTACTTCGGAGCCAGGAAACGCTGAGCCTATTTCCTTTTTAATCATTTCAGCAGTGACTTCTCCGATTAACATACCATAATTGCGTCGAATGTAATTGATGATCGATTCATCGAATTTATCACCTCCAACTCGCACCGAGTTCGAATATACAATACCACCCAGTGAAATAACGCCTACTTCCGTAGTGCCTCCGCCAATATCCACAACCATAGAGCCAGTGGGTGATTCGACCGGCAGATCAGCGCCTAAAGCGGCCGCCATCGGTTCTTCAATCAATTCAACTTTGCGTGCACCTGCTCCATAAGCAGCTTCACGTATGGCACGGCGTTCTACTTGCGTGGAACCGTAAGGGACGCAAATGACAATACGGGGATTGGCAGAAAATAATCGCGGCGGATTTACTTTACGGATGAACATCTTTAGCATTTGTTCCGTTACGGTAAAATCCGCAATTACGCCATCTTTCATGGGGCGGATCGCAGTGATATTACCAGGGGTGCGGCCGAGCATCTGTTTTGCTGCAAGACCCACTTGTTGGATCATCCTTTTTCCATTTGCGCCGCTTTCTTCGCGAATGGCTACTACAGAAGGTTCATCAAGTACAATACCTTGGCCAGTAACATAAATAAGCGTGTTGGCTGTGCCCAAGTCAATCGCCATATCGGTTGAGAAATAGTTTCCAAGAATATTGTTGTTTAAGAAATTAAACATAGTGGCAAAATCCGTTATTAGTCATTATGATTTACGAGGAGTGCAGATAATAAATTAAAATCATCAAAAAATATCACGGCTAAGCCGGGCATGATACCCTAATACGCACTTAAAGATAACAAAATAAGGCTACCTTTCTCATGAATCTATCGTTAAATGATGTTAAACGCATCGCAGATTTAGCTTATATCGAGATCGATGAAAATCAGGCGGAAGCTACGTTAGCGCAGTTGTCCAGTATATTCAATATGATAGAGACGATGCAGTCAGTCGATACATCCGCTATTGAGCCAATGTTCCATTCTCAAAGTGTTTCACAGCGTTTACGTGAAGACATTGTTACCGAGAGCGATCAGCGTGTACTATTTCAATCAATAGCACCGCAAGTACAAGAAGGGTTGTATTTGGTTCCTCAGGTTATCGAATAAAATAAGAGTTGTGTCACGAGTTGATTTATTATTTTTTACACTTGTTTTTTTGAAGATTTATTTTATTGCAATTTAATTGCACTATTTTTACAACATGCTCAACGCCAGCCTTAAAGAACTTTCTAAACAACTCGCCGAGAAAAAACTATCCAGTGTCGAATTGACCTCATTTTTTTTGCAGCGAATTAAAACGCTTAATCCAGATTACAATGCGTTTATTACAACTAATGAAGAAATGAGCTTAGCCCAAGCTGTCGATGCCGACAAAATGTTGGCTAAAGGGGAGGGTGGTCCGTTGACCGGAATCCCGATTGCGCAAAAAGATATCTTTTGTGCAAAAGGTTGGTTGACGACGTGCGGGTCAAAAATGTTGTCGAATTTTATTTCGCCTTATGATGCCGGCGTAATTGAACGATTTAATCTCGCAGGCGCGGTGAATATCGGTAAAACCAATATGGATGAGTTTGCAATGGGCTCTAGCAATGAAACATCTTATTATGGCATTGTGAGAAATCCTTGGGATACCAAGGCGGTACCAGGCGGCAGTTCGGGGGGGGCAGCATGCTCAGTAGCGGCTCGGCTTGCACCTGCGGCAACTGGAACGGATACTGGAGGTTCCATCCGTCAACCGGCAGCATTATGCGGTATTTCCGGTATCAAACCGACCTATGGATTGGTGTCGCGTTATGGCATGATTGCTTTTGCTTCTAGTCTCGATCAAGCCGGTCCTATGGCTAAATCAGCAGAAGACTTAGCGTTATTGCTCAATGTCATGGTGGGTTTTGATGCGCGTGATTCGACCAGCTTGCAACGGGCACAGGAAGACTATACGTCGAGCTTGGAAAAGCCTTTGTCAGGATTACGAATCGGGTTGCCGAAGGAGTATTTTGCCAAAGGCATGAGCCAAGATGTGGAAAATGCAATTGATAAAGCGTTGGCAGAATATCGTAAATTGGGTGCAGAAACAGTGGAGGTGGCGCTTCCCAATGCACCACTGTCAATTCCTGTTTATTATGTGCTTGCACCGGCCGAAGCTTCGAGTAATTTATCTCGTTTTGATGGTGTGCGATATGGACATCGCGCTGAATCGTATAGCGGTTTGACGGATATGTACCGTAAGTCGCGTGCGGAAGGTTTTGGCCCTGAAGTAAAACGCCGCATACTGATTGGCACCTATGTGCTATCGCATGGTTACTATGATGCATATTACATTAAAGCACAGAAATTGCGTCGCTTGATCGCCCAGGATTTCGCAGAAGCATATCAACAATGTGATGTCATTATGGGACCAACGACGCCGACGGTTGCTTTTAATTTGGGTGAAAAGAGCGCCGATCCGATTCAGATGTATTTGTCGGATATTTATACCAGTGCTGCTAATCTAACCGGCATGCCAGCAATGTCTATTCCAATTGGTTTCGGCGAAAAGAATCGCCCTGTTGGATTGCATATCATCGGTAATTATTTTAAGGAAGCACAGTTGTTGAATGTTGCGCATCAATATCAACGAGTTACAGATTGGCATTTAAAATCGGCTGTCTAATCAATTCTTTTAGCAAAAAGGTTTTTGGAATATTTATATGCAGTGGGAAATAGTGATCGGTCTGGAAGTACATACGCAGCTTTCGACACAATCTAAAATCTTTTCGGGAGCATCGACTGCTTATGGCGCTGCACCGAATACACAAGCCTGTGAGGTCGATTTGGCTTTACCGGGCGTTTTACCCGTATTGAATAAAGGCGCTGTTGAACGAGCTATTAAATTTGGCTTGTCTGTTAATGCGAAGATTAATTCACCCTCTGTATTTGCGCGAAAGAATTATTTTTATCCAGATTTGCCGAAAGGCTATCAGATCAGTCAGTTTGAATTGCCAATCGTCCAAGGTGGCAGCATTTGTATGCAAGTCAATGGTGTGGAGAAAAACATTCGTTTGACTCGCGCACATTTGGAAGAAGATGCTGGTAAATCGTTGCATGAAGATTTCCACGGTATGACCGGAATTGATTTGAACCGCGCTGGAACACCATTGTTGGAAATTGTTTCCGAGCCCGATATGCGCAGTAGTGCTGAAGCCGTTGCGTACGCTAAAACATTGCATACGTTGGTGCGTTGGATCGGTATTTGTGATGGCAACATGCAAGAAGGCTCGTTTCGTTGTGATGCAAATGTATCTGTGCGACCCGCAGGTACTGTGAAACTGGGTACACGTTGTGAAATCAAAAATTTAAATTCATTTCGTTTTTTAGAAAAAGCAATTGATTTTGAAGCGCACCGACAAATTGAAATATTGGAAGAGGGTGGCACAATCCGACAGGAAACTCGTTTGTACGATGCCAACAAAGACGAAACTCGCACCATGCGTACTAAAGAAGACGCCAATGACTATCGCTATTTCCCAGATCCTGATTTATTGCCATTAGAAGTTTCTGTCGAATGGATCGAACAAGTTAAACAAACATTGCCGGAATTACCCCAAGCACGCCGAGACCGTTATATGGTTGAGTTTGGATTGTCGACTTATGATGTTTCGGTATTAACTGCTTCGCGAGAGATGGCGGATTATTTTGACGCCGCGGTCAAATTGCTACCAACACAGGCTAAGTTATGCGCTAACTGGATTATGGGTGAAATCAGCGGACGATTGAACAAAGAAAATATGGAAATTTCTACCTGTCCGGTTAAGCCTGACGATCTCGCAGCATTGCTAATCCGTATCAGCGATGGCACTACTTCAGGAAAAGCGGCCAAAACTATTTTTGAAAGCTTATGGCTGGGTGAGTGCGGAAAAAATGTCGACGCTATTATTGAAGCCAAAGGCTTAAAGCAAATTTCCGATGATTGTGCGATTGAAAAGTTGGTTGATGACGTATTGGCAGCGAATGTGCAGCAAGTTACAGACTATCGTAATGGCAAAGAAAAAGCTTTTAATTCGCTCATCGGTCAAATCATGAAAGCTGCACAAGGAAAAGCTAATCCGATGCAAGTCAACACAATCCTAAAGAAAAAATTAACGAAAAAATAGGATTAGGGGCTTGGTGTTTTTTGAGTACTAATGCTTTTGATTGGTTGTGATACGTCGTGTTAAATTTTCTAGGTTATTGGCAAGTTTATATAAATTGCTTCTCATGGTTCTTGCAAGCGATTTTTCAACCAAGATGTGAATTGCATGTGAAAGCATTAATATTCCAACAACCAATCCCCAAAATAAAATATAGGGACTGAACATGGTATAGGTGGCGTTATAAATCATAAAACCTATATTCTGATGGATTAGATAAAGTGGATAAGTGAGCGCGCCGACCCATATCCAGTTTGAATGCCCAAGTATACTGGTACGTTTGAACGAAACTAACAGCATTATTGCGAAAAATGTACTGACGACTGCAGCAATGACATAAGGGTTTAAGTCATTTCTGATGAGAATCTCAACCTGATGTACTTCATCTGTCATAAGATAGATTGCGTAGCACCATGTTACAGCGATTACCACACCTCTTATCCGAGTTATTCCTTTAGCCCAAATTAGGAAGCATGTGGTTCCGGCAATAAAAAATACCGCGTAATCAACGATAAAAAAATATCGCAACCAATAATTTGGAAATATTTCCAGCATAATTGCGGTAATCAACCAAAAAACAATAAAAAACTCTGCTTGTTGAATTCTACCGAAGATTAATAGGATAGCAACCAAAGCATAAAACCTAAGCTCGACAAATAGGGACCAATAAACTCCATCCACTGGTGGTACGTCGAAGAATTCACTTAGCATCGTCATGTTAATGAGATATTGCTGAAGGGTTGCAGAATATTCAGGCGCGCCAATTGCTAGTGTGATTGCAAACGTGATGGTACAACATACCCAAAAAGCTGGGTAAAGTCGTACTAATCTGGAAATTGTAAATTTCTTCAAACTTCCGCTGGAGGCCGTCATCAGTATCACGAATCCGCTAATCATAAAGAAAAGCTCAACGCCAAGATAACCATATTTGGATACGGAAGCGAGTAGCGGATAAGGCATAATCGTCATTGAATCAGCAGCAAATCCATCCAGTGAAAAATGATGGAAAACTACAGCGAGTGAGGCAAGAAATCTGAATAAATCAAGTTCATTGACTCTGGTGTAGTTTTTATCGGACTGGTTTTCGTTGTATGCAATCATGATGAAACATTAAGTGAATTGCTTGCCTGATATGGCATGTCGGCAAATGCCTCTGATTATTGTGGATTTATAGATACTATTTTTTGAGTATATTATCGGAAGAAATGACATAGATATAATGTGCATACCTCCTTACTCACGATTAGACAGTTGGAGGTATGTGAGCATGCTTCTTTAATAATTTTTCTAAATATTAAGAGGGTTGCGGAGGTACTTTTATCCAACCCATCGGGCATTCTTTAACAGTAGGGTAATAGCCTTCCGGGTTGCGACAAAAATACCAGTAATTATTGCTTTGTACGGGAGTTGGTCGTGGCGTCGCAGCTTGTGCAGAATTTTGTTGAATATAAGTTGGTGGCGAAGATAGCAATGGTGCCGAAACCACTCCAACTGGATATCCTCCTAATGGATAGCTTCTGCTAAAGCGTGGTGAGGGTCCAAAAGCATAATTATTGTAGAAACCGACACCACCCCAGCCACTATAAACTCCCCAACCGGGACCCCAACCCCAACCGGGACCCCAACCCCAACCGGGACCCCAACCCCAACCACCCCAACCTAGGCCTAAACCCAATCCAAATCCTAGGCCAAATCCACCATGATGGTGGTGATGGTCATGGTCATGATGGTTAGTGTCTGTTGTGTTATTGATAACGTTATTGTTCTCGACGTTGACGTTCTGCGCAGATGTTCCATCTTGCGTAACGTTATTTGTGCCTTGCGTAGTTGCGTCAGTGGTTGTGCCATCCGTATTCTGCGATGTAGTATTGTCTTGGCTATTCTCAGTTCCAGTCGCAGCATTTTGTGTGTCTTTAGGATTGGTTGCATCTACAGCAGCAGCTTCACCAGTCGGAGTTACTGAATTAGCATCAGTTGGCTCAGCGGCAATTTCTTTACTTTGTGCTGATTCCGAGCCAGGATCGGCTATATTATCTATAGTTGGGGTATCGGTAGAGTTAAAGTCAGCAGGTTGACCAATGTTATCCATTTGCCCTGGGTCACTGGTCGAGTCAAATTCACCGGGTTGACCTACTGCATCGTTGGAATAGAACGCATCACCTTGATCATAACCATCTTGGCTGCCACCTTGGTAGTAATCACCGCTTTGATCGTATCCACCATTGTCGTAATAACCTCCGTCATAGCCACCATCGTAGCCATAACTGCCATCAAAGCCACCGCCGTCAAAGCCACCACCGTCTCCACCGCCACCATCGCCGCCGCCATCACCTTCAGCAATTGCTGGATTAGTTGAAAAGATTCCACACAGGGCGATAGCCAAGCACGTTTTTTTAAAATTATTCATATACCCCCCGCTCTCTTTGTTTGTTTCATGATGATTGCCATCATATCTAAAAGAATCTGAACAAATGCTGAATAAAAAAATATGATTTTCAATATGACAAGTTTGTGCGCCAAAGTTTAGCGTGATATGTGATAAAGACAACCATTTTATTAAGTTGTTATATTTTGCGATCTTATCAAGATAAATGCTGAGAAATAATCGGTGGGTGGGGTTTCAGTTATACTATGCTAGATGATACAGATCATATCCATAATTTTATAGATGGAGAGGTATTGATGAAAATTCATGAGTATCAAGCCAAAGAAATTTTGCGGGAATACGGCATTGCAACGCCAAAAGGTATCGCCTGTTTCAGTGTTGATGAAGCGATGAATGTTGCTCGTCAATTGGGTGGCCAACTATGGGTGGTAAAAGCGCAAATCTATGCCGGCGGACGGGGCAAGGGTGGTGGTGTAAAAGTAGCTTATTCACTGGAAGAAGTGCGTCAGTATGCCAGTGCAATTCTGAATATGCGATTGGTGACGCACCAAACTGGGCCGGAAGGACAAATCGTGCGCCGGTTACTGATTGAGCAGGGCTTGCAAATTGAAAAAGAATATTATGTGGGTCTGGTAGTGGATCGACGTCAACAACGTGTATGTCTAATGGCGAGCTCGGAAGGTGGCATGGATATCGAGAAAGTCGCTGCCGAAACACCAGAGAAAATTCATAAAGTGTTGATTGATCCAGTGGCAGGGTTACGTGAGCATGAAGCATACGATGTGGCGCAAAAGATTGGTATTCCGAATTGTGCCGTGCAACAAGCCTATGAGTTATTGCGCGTGTTATATCAGATCTTTGACGAAAAGGATGCATCTTTGGTAGAAATCAACCCCTTGGTATTGACTGTGGATAAACAGTTGATTGCGCTGGATGCAAAAATGAATTTTGACGACAATGCTTTGTTTCGCCATTTTGAGATTGTTGGATTACGTGATCTGGATGAAGAAGATCCAGCTGAAATCGAGGCTTCTAAGCATGAGTTATCGTATATTCCACTCGATGGAAATATTGGTTGCTTAGTGAACGGTGCAGGTTTGGCGATGGCAACCATGGATATCATCAAATTGTATGGGGGAAACCCAGCTAATTTTTTGGATGTTGGTGGGGGGGCTACGGCAGAGAAGGTAACCGAAGCATTTAAGTTGATGTTAAGGAACCCTAAGTTACAGGCGATTCTGGTTAATATCTTTGGGGGCATCATGAAGTGTGATGTCATTGCTCAAGGTGTGGTGGATGCCGCTCGGGATGTGAAACTGTCAGTACCTTTAGTCGTGCGATTGGAAGGTACCAATGTGGAATTAGGCAAAAAAATTCTGAAAGAATCTCATTTAACGATTATTTCCGCGGACGGCATGGCGGATGCTGCAGAGAAAGTGGTAGCGGCTGCTAACACCTAGGCAAATGAAACACAAACCAGTTTTGAAAGGAGCTGCTTACAATGTCTATCCTAATCAATCAAAGTACGCGCGTGATGACACAAGGTATAACCGGGAAAACCGGACAATTCCATACGCGTACCTGCCGTGAATACGCCAATGGCAAGCTTTGTTTTGTCGCGGGTGTCAATCCACGAAAGCCTGGCGAAGATGTTGAAGGTATCCCTGTTTTTGCTACCGTCAAAGAAGCCAAACAGCAAACTGGTGCGACGGTATCAGTTATCTATGTGCCACCCCCTTTTGCAGCCGCAGCGATTGATGAAGCTGTGGAAGCTGAACTTGATCTGGTCATTTGTATCACTGAAGGAATTCCTGTTCGAGATATGATTCGTACGCGGTACAAAATGCAGAGTAAGAAAACTCGTTTAGTTGGTCCTAATTGTCCTGGCATTATTACGCCGGATGAAATCAAAATCGGCATCATGCCGGGCTATATTCACAAGAAAGGCCGCATTGGCGTGGTTTCACGCTCGGGTACATTGACATATGAAGCGGTTGCGCAACTGATGGCGCTCGGCTTGGGACAATCCACATGCATTGGTATTGGCGGTGATCCGGTCAATGGATTGAAACATTTGGATGTATTGAAATTATTCAATGATGATGATGAAACCGATGCCGTACTGATGGTAGGGGAAATAGGTGGTAGCGACGAAGAAGACTGCGCACTTTGGGTAAAAGACCATATGCGCAAACCGGTAGTCGGTTTTATTGCGGGAGTAACAGCGCCGCCAGGGAAGCGAATGGGGCATGCAGGGGCGATTATTTCCGGTGGCAAAGGGACAGCGCAAGAAAAGCTTGAAGTGCTGGAATCATGCGGTATTCAAGTGACACGTAACCCTGCGGAGATGGGTAAACTGCTGAAATCTGTTTTGTAATGCTGTGATTGCTCACTATCTATTGTATTAGAGGTATTTATTATGAATAATCAATCGTTTGTAGTCCCTTTGTCTTTGCTGTTTATAATATCAGCGTGTAGTAGTACACCACCAAAGCAAAATGTGCCTTTACAATCAGATTCGCCATCTTCCTTACAGACTGAACGGCCTGAGGGCCCTTTGCCTCCTAGCACAAGACCTAAATATAATTTGGGTGGATATCCACTCAACACGCAGCAGGGTTACATCGATGGCTGTGAAACAGCTAAAAATAGCAGTTGGGCATTTAAAGATTTAAACCGCTATGACAGGGATGACCAGTATCGTATGGGATGGGACGATGGATTTGCGCTATGCAAAGGAAAAAAATAGCTTTTGTACGATGGTGGGGCATTGGTATTGGAGAGATTGGTGGTGTAGTCTTCTAATTCTGTTTTCTTTTGCTATTTCCCTTCCAATTCTAGCGGCAACTGATGAATTGCCGTCAAGTATCAAGCGGAAGTTGCTGCAATCCGGTATACCGCAACATGCCATTGGTGTGTATGTACAAGAAATTGGAGCTGTTAAGCCGACTTTAGCCATCAATGCAGATCAAGCAATGAATCCGGCTTCGGTGATGAAATTACTTACTACTTATGCCGGATTGGAATTACTGGGCCCTGCGTATACTTGGCCTACGCGGATTTTTGCATATGGCAAAATGAGCCAAGGTATTTTACAGGGCGATTTGGTGATCAAAGGTTATGGCGATCCCCGGCTGGATCTCGGGCATTTTTGGTCATTGATTTACCAGTTACGGCAAACCGGATTACAAAATATACAGGGAAATTTGATCCTGGATCGCACGCATTATGAGATTCCTTATCATGATCCAGGGGATTTTGATGGCAAGCCTTATCGCAGTTACAATGCGCTTCCTGAAGCTCTCATGGTGAATTACCGGGCGACAACATTGCATTTTTTTCCGCAATCCGAAAATAATAATGTACGAGTGGTACTCGATCCTGATTCAAATTCTTTGCGCATTCAAAATCATCTACAATTGACTCAGAATGCTTGTGGTGATTGGCGTAATGCATTGACGACGGATGTGCTGCTTGATGAAGTTAGCAAAAATCATTTTACGATCATTGTTGGCGGTAAGTTTTCTATTCAATGCGGAAAACAGTCCATCATGTTGAGTTTACAGGATAGCGCTACGTATATTCAGGATGTGTTCAAGCGATTATGG
The DNA here is from genome assembly GCA_024281675.1 of Nitrosomonas sp. Lineage (GTDB taxonomy): Bacteria > Pseudomonadota > Gammaproteobacteria > Burkholderiales > Nitrosomonadaceae > Nitrosomonas. Next base: position 18,133 of record JAMXAG010000013.1, on the reverse strand, counting down.
ACTGAGCAAGGCGGTAAGTTTAGCGGTTATGTGATTGAGGCGGAGGTACCGCAAGATGCTATGTTGTTGGATACGTATTCGTCGTTACCCTTGGCAGAAATCGTCCGGGGTATCAATAAGTATAGTAACAATATTGCGGCTCGACAGTTGTACTTGGCATTAGGTACGGGTAGCGATATGTTGAATAATTCACCAGCAACCTTAGAGAAATCTCATTTAGCCGTACAGAACTGGTTACGTAGCAAGCGACTGAATTTTCCTGAATTGGTGGTAGAAAATGGCTCTGGGTTGTCACGTAAGGAACGCATCAGTGTGCGGCACATGGGGAAAATCTTGATGACAGCGTACCAAAGTCCGGTTATGTCAGAGTTTATGTCATCTCTTCCAATAGCTGCTACCGATGGAACCTTGAAAAATCGTTTTGCTGATACTGCGGCAAAGGGTCGTGCACATCTGAAAACAGGTGCCTTGGATAATGTGCGGGCATTGGCCGGTTATGTGCTGGATCACATGGGGCGTCGTCATGTGATAGTTTTTTTTGTTAATCATGATCATGCGGAAAAATCACGTGGTGTTATGGATGCCTTGGTGCAATGGATTGTAGGGCGATCGCAATAGCTAATTCAGATAAACCTTCAGTACCTTCTTCCGAAAAAAACATATAAATTCTTATCGCGTAGCAGTGAATCGCATATCTTTCCAGTGGTTTCTAGCAGAAACCAAAACTTATCCGCATCAATGGTTTTTTACCGTAGCTTGTGCATATGCAGCGTTGATGGTGCCGATGGCAATGCTGGCGCGATATGACTATGGGCCGGTGACACTTGCCGTACCGTCTGGGCATGCATTTGAAATGTTGTTCGGTTTTATCCTTGCACTCATCGCAGGCTATTTGTTGGGACCGATGTTCAGATGGCGTGTCGTGTTATTAATATTTTTTTGGTTATTGGCGAGGATAGCGGGTCTCTTTACAGAAACAAGTGAGTTAGCGTTGATTGGCAATGCTGTATTTGCTTTTCTTCTGGCGCAGAATCTATTGCCGAAGTTATGGGTTGCCAAAAAGTGGCGTAATAGAATGCTGGTTCCGTTGCTTGGACTAATATGCGCAATGGCAATAGCGATTGCAGTGGTTGATCAGTTTGATCTGTATGTGTTGCAACGTTATTTGTTGCGAGAAAGTGTGCAATTATTTGCTTTACTCATGCTTTTCATGGGTGGCCGTATGCTGGCGCCGGCAGTTGCGGGCGAATTCTATCGTCAAGGTAAGGTTCTTGAAGCTAGAGTGCAGCCTAATATAGAAGCGGCTTTGATTGTCACCATTGCAGGCGCATTTTTATGTACGCCCATCGCGCTCTCAGTATCGGGTATTTTACTGATCCTGAGCGGCCTACTGGCTGGTATTCGTTTGTTTCGCTGGCAGTTATGGCATTGCATGGCGCGCCCAGATCTGATTTGCCTTGGGGTTGGATATGGCTGGCTGGCATTCGGATTGATACTGCTTGGTTGGGTTAAGCTCAATGGCGATGAATATTATTTTGTGACAGCGATTCATGCCCTAACTGTAGGTGCGCTTGGTACGCTTGCCGCTAATGTAATGATAAGGGTATCGCTTTTGCACGTGAAACAATATCCTTCGCACATGGGGCAAATTGTAACGATTACTACATTCATGACGATTGCAGCTATCTTACGTATAACGGCTGACATCAGTATTTATCGGGAGCTATGGCTGACAATCGCGGCGGCGGCTTGGGGTATCAGTTTTTCTATGACACTATTAATTATATTGAAGTGCCTATCAAAAAAAAGAAGCACAGCATCCGGTGGTAAGCAAAATCCGCAGATTATCGACTAAAAATAGATTTCCTAGTAGGAGTGTTTTCTCGAAAACTGAATCACTTTAGTAGTGTATCGGAAGTGAAAAGTATTATAGAGAAATGTGTTGTTGCCATGACTGAACCGCGATTTTAAATAAAGACAGGGGTATTCTTTCTAGTTGATCTGTTTCATCTGAAAATGCTTCTTCAATTTCGGCGTATTCCGGAAACAGGCGTAAGTAATAAGCATTGCCGATACGTTCCCAGTTTGGTATCTCTCGCTTACTGACCGCATCAATTTTTTGTAAAAGATGATTTGTTTCCTCGATATTTCTTTGGATATCAACGGCTAAATATGCAGCGATGAGGCGGTGCGATGTTTCCTCAGGCTGATAATCTTGCCAACTAAAAGTATTGTCGTTATTCATTCAAAAATAGGAAATGCCGTGTTGATTTTTCCATTGTGATCGAATGCAAGTCCAATTGTAAAGAGGATGTTGTTGTGACTGCAAAATTGTGGGTTTTCTTTTTCAGAAGTGATAGATGGCTTATTCTGACCACATTGGAGCCAATTGGGAGAATTGGAAGGGCATGGGATAGTATGTTTGATCGCATAGTGAATCGAATTTAAAACTTGTTGTGTTGTGCACTGATCTGGAAACATCGAGGAGAACTTTTCTTTTTTTATATTTCTAATATGCGACCATCGAATGGTATAAACTCCAGCTTTGTTAGGCTTACTTTGAATGGATAATTGCGCGATCGAAGCGGGATTCTTACCATCCGGCCGTGAATGGAAACCCTTTGGTCGATCACGGTGCCATTCACCACAAAAGATGTGTTGTTGATTAATAACTGGGCCATTCTCTAACGAGATCGAATGTGGCAATGCATCACAAGCAATTTGAGCAAATAGCGATAGAGGGGTGAGTGTGAGTAGGTGTAAAATGATGCGCAATGCATATTTGATTCGATGTTTACTCATATTTTATTTTTATTCCACTTTCTTACATGTCATCCACAAAATCAACGTCACAAAAAATTGGCTTCGTTTCACTGGGTTGCCCTAAAGCATTGGTTGATTCAGAGCAAATCTTAACGCAATTACGTGCGGAAGGGTATGCAATATCGCCATCTTATCAAGATGCCGATTTGGTAGTTGTCAATACCTGCGGTTTTATTGATAGTGCTGTGGAAGAATCATTAGATGCGATCGGTGAAGCTCTGGCTGAGAATGGTAAAGTGATTGTTACCGGATGTTTAGGCGCTAAGGAAAATGGTGCTGTCGTTAGGAAAGCGCACCCCCAAGTATTGGCTGTAACGGGACCGCAGGCATTACCGGAAGTCATGTCAGCCATTCACACGCACTTGCCGCAACCGCATGACCCTTATACTAGCTTAATTCCTCCCCAAGGAGTTCGGTTAACGCCCCAACATTATGCCTATATTAAGATATCTGAGGGATGCAATCATCGTTGTACGTTTTGCATTATTCCTTCGATGCGGGGTGATTTAATCAGCCGTCCCATTCATGAGGTGATGCAAGAAGCTGAGCACTTGGTGAATGCCGGTGTGAAGGAATTGTTGATCATTTCTCAAGATACCAGTGCCTATGGAGTCGATATCAAGTATCGCACCGGTTTCTGGCAAGGCAGGCCGATCAAAACCCGTTTGACCGAATTGGCGCAAGCGTTGGGTTCATTGGGTGTATGGGTACGTTTGCATTATGTCTATCCCTATCCACACGTTGATGATGTTATTCCTTTAATGGCGCAAGGAAAACTATTACCTTATTTGGATGTTCCTTTTCAGCACGCCAATTCACGCATATTGAAGAGCATGAAACGCCCTGCGAATGCGGAAAATAATTTGTTACGAATTCAGCGTTGGCGAGAGATATGCCCTGATATCACATTACGTAGTACGTTTATCGTAGGATTTCCGAGTGAAACTGAAGCGGATTTCGAAGAATTACTTGAATTCTTACAAGAAGCGCAATTGGATCGCGTCGGTTGTTTTGCCTATTCTCCAGTGGAAGGTGCGGCAGCGAATGCACTGTCAGATGCGGTACCAGATGAGGTCAAAGAGGAGCGTCGTAGACGGTTTATGCAGGTGCAAGAAGCAATCAGTCGTAAGCGATTGATTGCTAAAATAGGTACAACGATGACCGTGATGATTGATAACGTGATAGATGGGCAAATCATTGCTAGAAGCAGTGCAGATGCACCAGAAATTGATGGCGTGGTATATGTTCAGCAAAAAAACTTTGGTCAGTTAGGAGATTTGATTACTGTTAAGATCACGGATTCTGACGCACACGATCTTTTTGCAACGCTCGTTGAAAAGTAACTTTTCAAGCGTGCGGTGAACATTCTTACTCATTTCATGCATGCGTCGTCATTGGGATATATTTTGCACCGTCATCGATAATTTTGGCGATATTGGTGTGTGTTGGCGCTTGAGTCGGCAGCTTACGCATGAATATGGGCAATTGGTTCGGTTGTGGGTAGATAATTTACATAGACTTTCTTGTTTGGAACCAGCTATCAATGATGAACTGCAGTGTCAAGTGATTCAGGGCATTGAGGTTTGGCATTGGCAAAAGAACTCTGAAGTGTTTGAGCAAATTGAGCCGGCAGAAGTTGTCATTGAAGCTTTTGCTTGCGAATTACCTGGAAACTATTTGCGCAAAATGCTTCAGCGAAATATTCAGACCGTTTGGATTAATTTAGAGTATCTAAGCGCTGAACCTTGGGTAAAAAGTTATCATGCGATGCCTTCCCCACATCCCCGTTCAGGATTGATCAAGACATGTTTTTTTCCCGGTTTTGAGCCAGATACGGGTGGCTTGATTCGCGAGAAAGATTATGAATTGCAGCGAGTCAATTGTAATAAACAAGCTATTTTACAACAATTAGAAATTCCGTTTGATCGATACGATGCAATCCGAATTTCATTGTTTTGTTATGACAGTGCACCTATCGAAAGTTTAATAGAATTGCTATCTGAGCTAGGAACGCCTATTTTACTCATTGTTCCTCAAGGTAAAGTTGCACAACGCATTATTGCTTTGTTCGGATATTTTCGATATGAAGTCAAAATGTACTTGCAGTTTCAGCAATTGACGGTGTTGGTTATCCCATTTCTCGAACAAAGGGGCTACGACCGATTACTTTGGAGTTGTGATATCAATTTTGTCCGCGGTGAAGATTCTTTTGTACGTGCTCAGTATGCAGCTAAACCTTTTATCTGGAATATTTATCAGCAAGCGGAGCAGGTGCATTGGCAAAAGCTAGATGCATTTCTTGATCTCTATACAGTTAGCATGCCACTGCAAATGAAAGATACTGTACAAGAGTTATGGCATAGTTGGAACGGTCGAGGTTCAATGAATAGAAATGCTTTATTAAAATTTATCTCTCTTGCTGAACCCTTAGAGCAATACAATCGAGCATGGTTTGAGCAATTGGCAAAGCAAAATGATTTGGCGTCTAATCTGGTGCAATTTGTTGAGAATCGGCTATAATCTAGCGCTTTTTGGCATGATGTTAAATCTTTAAACTGCAAAGTTATAGAAGAAGTGGCATCAATAGATCCTTTTATTTTGGAATTGAAACTATGAAGACTGCAATGGAACTACGCTCAGGTAATGTGGTAATGGTTGGTAATGATCCTATGGTGGTATTAAGGGCAGAATTTACCAAATCTGGCCGTAATGCATCAGTAGTCAAAATGAAATTGAAAAATTTGTTTTCTAGTTCTACTGTTGAAACGGTTTATAAAGCTGATGAAAAATTCGATTTGGTTGTCTTGGATAAAAAAGAATGTACTTATAGTTATTTTGCCGATCCACTTTACGTTTTTATGGACTCTGATTACAACCCGATTGAAGTTGAAGCGGAAAACATGGCAGATGTGATTAACTATCTTATTGATGGCATGGAAGATATTTGCCAAGTTACTTTTTATGGTGACAAAGCCATTTCTGTTGAACTACCGAATACCATTGTTCGTGAGGTTGAATATACTGAGCCTGCGGTAAGAGGAGATACAACGGGAAAAATCATGAAGCCGGCACGACTTCTTGGCACAAATTTTGAAATTCAAGTGCCAGCATTTGTGGAAATCGGCGATAAGATTGAGATTGATCCAGAAAACAATGAATTTAGAAAACGTATTTAGCGTTACAGGATTATCGAGCTCAAACGGCAACTACTTGTATATCGGGCTCGAGAGTCTTTAGCATATTTTCAATACCCCTGAGCGTGCCTGATATTGAGCTTGGGCAAGTTCCACAGGCGCCTTGGTAGTGGATGCGAAGGATATTTCCCTCAAGTGCTAGAATATGAAGATCTCCGCCATCGTGTTGCAAATAAGGGCGTACCTCTTCATTCAATAAAACATTTATTTTTTCCAAGCGTAATTGATCTTCCGGACTTAAATTAGCCAATGCACCGTTGGCTGCAGCAACAGTTTCTGCGGATTGCGCCGAAGCAGCAGGCGCTGCGCGGATAGGATCAGCAATTTCTCTAGCCAAATCCTGCCAATTGGCGTTACCGTCCTGAGTTACAGTAATCCAATGATCAATATAAAATACGTTGGTGACATGATCGATATCAAATAGGGCAGAGGCGAGTGGATCATCTTTTGCTGATTCAGCATTGTCGTAGGATCGTGCAATACCCCATGTGAGTGGTTCTTTAAGAATGAATTTCAGTGCATTCTTATTGGGTGTTCCTTCAATGTCGGCAATTTTAGGCATTTGAATAATTTGTTTTGCTGTGTTACTCAATTTAATGAAAAAATCAGTACCAGGAATTTATGCGGGGTTGCTATTCGCAGAGGTAGTAGAGTTTTTGTTCGTTTCAGTAGATACAGCTGCAATAGAGTTTAATGCAGCATGCAAGGTGTGCCAGGGCAAAATGGCACACTTCACACGGGTGGGTAAATCGCGAATGCCAGAGAAAACAGTCAACCGGCCCAGTTGATGTGGATTGTTGATATCTAACTTGCCGGTAGCCAGCTCGCGAAATTCATGGATAAGTATCTCGGCCTGTGAAGGGGATTTGCCTTTAACGGCCGTCGTCATCAGTGAAGCAGAGGCTTTGCAAATTGCGCAAGATTCACCTTGGAATGCAATGGCGTTGATTTGGTCATCATGGATATGCAAAGTGATATCTAAGCGGTCTCCACATAATGGATTATGTCCCGTTGCTTGATGGCTGGGTTGTTCCAGTTTGCCATAGTTACGAGGTTTTTTGTTGTGATCCAGTATGACTTCCTGGTATAGAGAATTTGTATGTGTCATTGAAAAACCTTTTGCACGGTTCTGATACCAGCAGCTAAAGCGTCAATTTCAGTTTTTTTATTATAAAATGCAAACGATGCACGGGATGTGGCCGGCACACTAAAATACTGCATTACCGGTTGAGCACAGTGATGACCGGTCCGAACTGCGATACCTTCTTGATTCAAAATTGTACCGATATCATGTGGATGGATTCCGTCAACAGTAAAAGACAATACTGCTGTTTTATGTTTTGCCGTACCAATGATTTTTACGCCGGGAATTGCGCTGACCAATTCGGTAGCATAGTCGAGTAACTCAGATTCATAATTGCCAATACGATCAATCCCAATTGATGTCAAATAGTCAATAGCGGCACCAAAGCCGATAGCGGCAGCAATAGGTGGCGTTCCGGCTTCAAATTTGTGCGGAATTTCGTTGTAAATTGTTTCTTCAAAAGTGACGGATGTGATCATATCGCCACCGCCCTTGAATGGTTGCATAGCTTCCAGTAAATTGGCTTTGCCATACAAAATACCGATTCCAGTAGGCCCGCACATTTTATGGCCCGAGAAGGTATAAAAATCACAATCCAGTTCTTGAACATTAATAACCATATGGAGTGCAGCTTGCGCACCGTCAATCAAGACAGGAACATTATGTTGATGGGCAAAATCAATCATTTCTTTAATGGGATTGATTGTACCAAGTGCATTGGAGACATGTATGAGACCGACAAATTTAGTGTGGCTGTTAAACAATTTTTTGTAAATATCAAGTTCCAATTCACCTCGGTCATTGATTGGTACCACACGGATTTTTATGCCTTTTTCTGCGGCGAGCATTTGCCAAGGTACGATATTAGAGTGGTGCTCCAACGTAGTTAAGATGATTTCATCGCCTGCTTGCAAGAATTTTCGGCCATATCCGTGCATGACTAGGTTGATGGCATCCGTCGTACCGCTGGTAAATATCACTTCTCGTTCTTCCCGCGCATGAATGAATTGCTGAAGCATGCAGCGGGCTTGATGATATTCTCGGGTAGCCACTTCAGATAAATAATGAACGGCGCGGTGAATATTTGCGTGCTGTTCAGTTTGGTATTTCACTAGGCGGTTAATGACAGTTTGAGGCATTTGACTGGATGCGGCGTTATCCAGATAGATCAGAGGTTTGTCACCTACTTTGATATTCAAGATAGGAAAATCAGCGCGAATCTTATCGACATCAAGAGCAGATGAAATTTGGGGTTGTAATGAAACAGTGGCTGAACGCATCATTAAATACCTTGCGTTTGATTGAGAACGATTTGTTCCAATTGTTGTTTAAGTGAAGCAACCGGAATGCGATTAATAACATCAGCAGCAAATGCATAGGTCAGTAAATTGCGTGCGGTGGTTTTTGACAAGCCGCGGCTTTCCAAGTAAAAAATTTCTTCAGAATCCAATTGTCCCACTGTTGCGCCATGTGCGCATTTAACATCATCCGCAAAAATTTCTAACTGTGGCTTGGTATCTACTTTAGCGGTATTACTCAGTAATAAATTGCGGCTAGATTGGGATGAATTCGTTTGCTGGGCTTGTGGTCGTACTTTAATCTTGCCATTAAACACCGCATGCGCTGTACCATCAACAATACACTTGTGTTGTTGACGGCTAGTGCAATTGGGTTTTACATGATCGATGCTGGTATGCGTATCAGATAATTGCTGACCGGAAATCAAAGTTAATCCATCGATTGTGCAATTACTATTTTCACCGGTTAATTGCACTTCCAAGTTATAACGTGAGATTCGCGCTCCTAGCGAAACACAGATCGATTGATATTGACTGGAATCTGCTAGTGAAACCGCACAGTTTGCCAAATGATGTGCTTGTTTGCTATCACGTTGAACACGAATGTGTTCGACTTGTGCATGGGCAGCTAAGCGAATCTCTGTCACCGTATTGGTAATATAGGATGATTGATTGATCGATACATAGTCTTCGATAAGTGTCACTTTACTATCGGGGCCACTGACCACTAGGGAACGTGGATAGCTACTGACTTCTTGTTGTGACGCAATGAATAACAAATGTATCGGTTCTGTAATGCATGTTTTTGCAGGTACGATAATCAATGCGCTGTCATGAAGAAAAGCTGTATTCAGAGCAGTAAAGATATCATGATCAAATTTCGCGTAATGGCCGAGATGAGACTCAATCGTCGATGCATGGGATGACATCAGCGAATGTAAATTGCCAAGGATTTGTATTTGAGAATCGGCAACGTTCGATAAATCTGGCGAATAATGATTATCTACAAAGACCAACCGGTTGGTCGTATTTTGTAAACAAAATTTATCAATATCGCTAAACTGTAATCTCGATTGCTGTTGTGAAGGTGGGTAAGTTAGGCGTGTCAATGGTGAGATATCGGTAAAACGCCATTCTTCATCGTGCTTGTTGGGTAATTTTTGTGTGCCAACAGAATCAATCGCACTTGCGCGTAATTGATTTAATCCAGTTAGTTCACTAGCTGATTTTGCCGACCAAGATTTAAGCAAGTATTGAAGATAATCGTTACTATTTGTTACGCTGTTACTCATGCATTGACTCCTGTGGCCAAACGTTGATCGGCATTGATCCAATCGTAGCCACGAGTTTCTAATTCCATCGCTAATTTTTTATCGCCAGTCATTACAATGCGGCCGGCTTGCATAACATGCACAAAATCAGGAACGATATGATCTAATAAACGCTGATAATGTGTCACCAATATGATGGCATTATCCTTGTGAGCGATTTGATTTACACCATTGGCAACGATTTTCAATGCATCAATATCAAGACCCGAATCGGTTTCATCCAGAATGCTAAGCTTAGGTTCAAGTAATGCCATCTGTAGAATTTCATTACGTTTTTTTTCGCCACCTGAGAAACCTTCGTTAACGCTACGGTCAAGGAAATCTGGTTTCATATCGAGTAACTTCATTTTTTCACGTACAAAATCATCAAATTCAAGTGGATCGAGTTCATCTTTTCCGCGTTGTGCTTGTATCGTATTGTAAGCCAGTCGGAGAAATTGTGTATTCGCGACACCTGGTATTTCTATGGGATACTGAAACCCTAAAAACAAACCTGCTCGAGCACGTTCTTCCGGGGGCAATGCCAAAAGATCTTTGCCCTCAAATTCTATGGTTCCTGCTGTAACTTCATAGGCTGAATGACCTGCGAGTACTTTTGCTAGAGTGCTTTTTCCAGATCCATTTAAGCCCATGATGGCATGGATTTCACCGCTTTTAACGGTTAAATTGATACCGTTGAGAATCTCGGTAGTGTTAATGCTGGCATGCAAATTTTTGATCGAAAGTAATGTTGTGCTATTTTTGTCGATCATCCGACACTCCCTTCTAATTTAAAACTCAATAACTTGGTGGCTTCTACCGCAAATTCCATCGGCAATTGTTGAAACACTTCCTTGCAAAAACCGTTGATGATCATCGAAACTGCTTCTTCTGCGCCAATACCACGTTGTGATAAGTAGAACAGTTGATCTTCACCAATCTTTGATGTAGAGGCTTCGTGTTCCACTTTTGCAGTGTTATTCTGTACTTGAATATAGGGGAAAGTATGTGCGCCACATTGATCGCCAATGAGCATCGAATCACACTGTGAATAATTTCGGGCGCCATCGGCTGTCGGTGTAATACGTACCAAGCCACGGTAGCTACTATTTGAGTGACCTGCTGATATGCCTTTGCTAATGATGGTGCTTCGAGTATTTTTACCAATATGAATCATTTTGGTACCAGTGTCTGCTTGCTGAAAATTGTTCGTTACAGCAACGGAATAGAATTCACCTACAGAGTTATCACCCCGTAAAATACAGGAAGGATATTTCCAGGTGATTGCGGCGCCAGTTTCTATTTGAGTCCAGGAGATGCGAGAGTTAACACCTTTTGCTAAACCACGTTTGGTTACGAAATTGTAAATGCCACCAATACCATTTTCATCTCCGGCATACCAGTTTTGCACGGTTGAATATTTGATGTTTGCGTTATCCAATGCAATTAATTCAACCACGGCAGCATGTAATTGGTTGGTGTCAAATTGGGGGGCTGTGCATCCTTCCAGATAAGAAACTGATGCTCCTTCTTCAGCGATCACCAGTGTGCGTTCAAATTGACCCGATCCTTCGGTATTGATGCGGAAGTAAGTGGATAAATCCATGGGGCATTTCACGCCTTTAGGAATAAAGCAAAAAGAACCATCGGTAAATACTGCTGAATTTAAGGCGGCAAAAAAGTTATCACCAACGGGAACCACTGATCCAAGATATTTTTTAACTAATTCAGGGTGATTATGCACTGCTTCAGAAATGGAGCAGAAAATAATACCGACCTCGGCTAGCTTTTGTTTGTAAGTTGTGGCTACAGACACGCTATCAAAAATAACATCAACTGCTACACCAGCTAGCGCGGCGCGTTCATGCATCGGTACACCGAGTTTCTCAAAAGTGCGCAATAATTCAGGATCAACTTCATCCATACTGGCTAACTTATTCTTTGGCTTGGGTGCTGAATAATAGCTGATGTCCTGATAATCTATTTTAGAATAGTGAACATTCTGCCAGTCGGGTTCGGACATGGTTACCCATTTCCGATATGCGTCCAAACGGAATGACAGAAGCCATTCGGGTTCATTCTTTTTTGCCGAGATTAATCGGATAGTGTCTTCATTGAGCCCTTTGGGAGCGACATCCGATTCAATATCTGTTACGAAGCCATGCTTGTATGGCTGATTAACCAAGCTTTGCAGTACCGCGCTCATTTGGTTTCTTCCTTTTTCTTAATGTACGATACAAAGCAAGAAAATTTATTTTTATGTTTTATTGTCTTGCTTTTTTGAATTATTTAATAATAAACATTTCGATAAAACTGAACATAAGATCTAAATCTAATTATGTTCAATCACTTTTTCTTTGACACTAAAGCTATCACCGCAACCGCACGTGTTATCAGCATTCGGATTACTAATTTTAAGTGTGTTATTGAGTCCATCTTTTACGAGATCTACTTCAGATCCAACCAGAAAAGATAAAACATCTGAAGCAATCGCAACTTTAATATTCTGAGATTCAAATATTTGATCGTTTATCTGAGTATCTTCAGTATAATCAATAACATAAGAATTTCCAGAGCATCCAGATTTTTTGATTCCTATACGCAGCACAGTACCTTGCTTCATTTTTGCGAGCTGCTGTTGGATGTGTTTTCCAGCATTTTCCGTTAATGTAATAGACATGTATGCAATCGAGTGAATTATTTGTTTTCAGGCTACGGTTGTTTCACGCATATCGATCAAAGGAGCGATATTTCCAGATTTTTGATTTTTCTGATTGTCAACAAGTTCCTTTAGGGTGACAGCGCCAAGATAATCAAAAATAATTTCATTGAGTTTTGCCCATAGATCATGGGTCATGCATTTACTGTCATTATGGCAATTTTCTTTGCCACCGCATTGCGTAGCATCGATCGGTTCGTCAACTGCAAGAATGATATCCGCGATAGAAACTTCACCGAGATCTTTGGCTAAACAATAACCCCCCCCAGGTCCTCTTACACTATCGACTAATTCAGATTGACGAAGTTTTGCAAATAACTGCTCTAAGTAAGAGAGTGAAATTTTTTGACGTTGACTAATATCGGCTAAAGTTACTGGATTGCTACTTTGCTGCAGAGCAAGATCAAGTAATGCTGTTACTGCGAACCTGCCTTTCGTTGTGAGTCTCATAGAATAAATGCTCCTGTTTAAATGAATTAAAAGTAGTGCTTAATTGAAATTTTCGCTAGCCTGATTTTAATAACCTATCATTTTAGTCGACTATACAATACCTGATTGATTCAGTCAACTATAGGGTAAATTTGCATAGCGAAAGGTTTCTGTGAAGATGCTTAAAATCGAATTAGAATTATGTACTCTGGTAAATTCTTTGTATCGAATAACTCATGCAGCGCTATACTGTTGTAGTCATCAATGAATTAAAATGACACACAAAACAAAAAAACAGATCATTTTTGAAGATGGATTTTCTATGGCGATAAAATGAGATAAATTACCAAGCTATGCCGAATCATTGTTGATAAACATAAATGCTTGAAGGGGAAATAAGTGCAACCAATTACTGTAATGGTTGTTGAAACTGGTCAGAGTCAAGCTATATCGATACAAGATCTTGAAAGAAACAGTAACATTAGACTCTTGGATGAAAGTAAATTGAATGACTATAACACAGACACAGTTGGGTCATTATTACAAGAACAAGAAGGTACTGTTGATTTTATCGAGAGCACATTAGACAAGATAGATCGCCTAAATCCTAAAACGGTTCTAATCAAACTATTCAAGAGTACTGTGATTTACTGGTTGCTATGCACTATCAGCAACCGCATATTCAGGCCATTTTGGTTATTAATGATTCAATCTCAGAAGATTATATTCTTAAAGCTTTATCCTGCGGAGCTCAAGGTTTTATAACGAATAAATTAAGCGCGCTTGATTTTATAAAAGTTGTCAATGCGATTGATCAGGGTGAAATTTGGGTGTCACGTAAAATTCTTACGAAAGCGATGGATCAAGTACTTTTTTCTTAACAATTTGACTTCTTAGGGATCGGTTTTGATCGTCCTCGCTAGCATCAATAAGGAAACTTTACTGTGTTGGAAATCTGTGTTGTCGAAAACAGCCTTTTTGAGCTCGTGTGATACTTTCTCTGCGCTTAAGAAAAATCTACAGCAACTAAATCCTCAATTGATTTTGATTGATTACGAATTGCCTGGATTTATAGGTTATCAATCCATTCAAGAATTATTGGCTATTAGTAAGCAAATCAAAATTGTGCTTTTCGGACCCAATTTATCAGATGAAACGGAATGGGATTTTTTTAAAGCAGGCATCAAAGGGTATTGCCCAGACAAAGCCTCTGCTGAGCAAATTAATAAAGTTATTAATGCTATTTTGCAAGGAGAGTTGTGGATACGCCGCACATTAACACACCGTATCTTGGATGAGTTAATTAAAACAACGCACGAAAAAAAACGTATAAAGCAGTCTATTCAAGACGCGATAGCAAGTCTGACTCATCGCGAAAACGAGATAGCACTGTTAGTAGCCCAAGGAGAAAGTAATAAAAATATCGCACACCAGCTAGCGATTACTGAGCGTACCGTGAAAGCACATTTAACAGAAATCTTCAAAAAAATGCGGGTTACGGATCGCGTTAAAGTCGCACTTATAATTAAAGATGTCATTCAGTCACGATAATTTCTTAGAAATACTCATAACAATAAGGAGATAACATGATTAAACAAATTATTAAAACCACAAAGGCACCTCAAGCCATCGGTACTTATTCACAAGCTATACGAGTTCGGACTGGCGGCGATACCGTTTATTTATCGGGACAAATTGGGCTAGATCCAGACACGATGCAAATGATCGATGGTATCGATGCACAAATTCGTCAGGTTTTTAATAACTTGCAGGCGGTAGCAACAGCCAGTGGTGGTGATCTTGGTGATATAGTCAAGTTAAATATTTTCTTAACCGATTTGGATGATTTTGCACTGGTGAATGAAATTATGGCAAGTTATTTTGTGCAACCTTATCCAGCGCGCGCAGCAGTAGGGGTTAAAGCGCTTCCGCGTGGTGCATTAATAGAAATGGATGCAATTATGATCGTTCAAGGCTAAACGACAGTTACTGGTATTCCGTTCCATATCATCCATCTGGAATGTATCAACTATCCAGAATCATAATGACTATTAATAGTGGTATTCGAGAGAAGCTATCTCGATTAGGCATTAGAGACACACTAGATTTGATTTTGCACTTACCCATTCGTTATGAAGATGAAACGCGCTTGCTCCCAATAGGGGATTTGTTGCTCGGACAAACTGCTCAGATTGAGGGAACCATTACTCATAATGAAGTGATTATGCGTCCTAGAAGGCAATTGTTGTGCCAAGTTGAAGATAGTAGTGGTTCTTTAGTAATGCGTTTTTTGCATTTCTATGCTGGTCAAATCAAGACCTATGCGGTGGGTAAGCGAGTCAGGTTGTTGGGTGAAGTGCGCAATGGATTTTTGGGTGTTGAAATGGTGCACCCCAAGTGCCGGATAGTTCAACAGCAGGGAGAGGTACTTGCAAACGCATTGACGCCTATATATGCCACTACAGTGGGTTTAAGTCAAAAAATATTAGGTAAATTAATTGCGCAGGCCTTGCGCGATGCCGAGCAATCGCGGATTTTGATCGAAACTTTGCCTGAGTTTGTCATTAAGAAACATGATCTAACAGGTTTATGGGAAAGCATTTCAACTCTGCACTATCCGCCGCCTGATGTTTCACTTGAAGCGTTGCATTCGCATTCACATCCTGCTTGGCGTCGCATCAAATTTGATGAATTGTTGGCGCATCAATTGTCGATGCGCCAACACTATCGCAAGCGGCGATCCAACTCTGCTCCTGTATTATCAGAGAAAAACCACCTACTCCCACAATTTATTGAGGGGTTGCCATTTGCACTAACGTCGGCACAGCGTAAAGTCATTGCAGAAATCAGTCAAGATTTATCGGTAGCATATCCTATGCATCGGATGTTGCAAGGTGATGTTGGTAGTGGTAAGACCATTGTTGCAGCAGTAGCGGCATTGCAAACCATTGAAAATGATTATCAAGTAGCAATTATGGCGCCAACTGAGATTCTTGCTGAGCAGCATTTTGAAAAATTATCAGCTTGGCTAGTTCCATTTGGAATCCATGTAGTTCGGCTGTCTGGTAGTCAGAGCAAGAAGCAAAAACAGAAGGTGCTAGATGAAATTGCACAAAAAACCGGGTTGCTTGTAGTTGGTACACATGCATTATTTCAAGATCGCATAGTGTTCTGTCAACTTGGCTTAGTTATCATCGATGAGCAGCATCGTTTTGGCGTACAGCAGCGCTTGGCGCTACAACTTAAAGGTACGCAATCCAATGCAGTGCCTCACCAATTGATGATGACGGCGACCCCCATTCCACGCACGCTCTCAATGAGCTATTACGCGGATCTCGATGTGTCAATCATCGATCAATTACCACCTGGTCGTGCACCGTTAGTTACTAAATTAATTGCAGACAATCGCCGCGATGAGATTATTGAGCGGATACAATATGTGTGCCAGCAAGGTAAGCAAGCTTATTGGGTATGTCCTTTGATCGAAGAATCCGAAGTATTGCAGCTGCAAACAGCGTTGGAAACATATAACAATCTAAGCAAATTATTGCCTGAATTTACAATAGGCTTGGTGCATGGGCGTTTATCGTCTCAAGAAAAGAACGAAGTAGTAAACGCTTTTAAGCAAGGTTGTATTCAATTATTGGTAGCAACCACAGTGATTGAGGTTGGTGTGGATATTCCCAACGCTTCTTTGATGGTGATTGAAAATGCTGAACGTATGGGGTTATCGCAATTACATCAACTGCGTGGCAGAGTAGGGCGTGGATCGGAAACGAGTATCTGCATTCTAATGTATCGTCAACCACTATCGAAAATCGCTCGGGAGCGACTCAAAATCATTTTTGAAACTACGGATGGTTTTGAAATTGCGCGACAAGATTTGCATCTTAGAGGACCGGGGGAATACCTCGGCGCACGCCAAAGCGGCATGCCAATGTTGCGATTTGCCGATTTAGAGCAAGATTACGATCTGTTGACAGCAGCTCAATCGGTAGTTGACGAGTTGCTGAATCACTATCCTGATCTTGCAGAAAAACATATTGATCGTTGGTTGGGAGACAGAATGGCGTTTTTGCGAGTATAAATTAGATATTTTTGCATTTAAAATTGTTGGTGTTACGGATCTGGTAGTTAAAGCTTGCAAAATAATTTGGAATTCAGAAGCTTTGGAGTAATTCAAATATAACTATTTGAACTACTTTGTTAGAAAAATCAAGGGGCTGTAGTAGATCAGATTAAATCTTAGTCCAAAGTTTGAGTGTTTTTAGTTGTTGTTTAGGTGTTCCATAATTTTAGGTGTTCCATAATTAAACCTGAATTCACATTCTTTGAGAAATAATGGAAATGATTCTTTAAGGATGCCATTGTATTTTCTTAAGACGCGCTTAGCCTGATTCCAGAAGTTTTCAATTCCATTGATGTGATTCTTACTTTGAACAAATAGTGTGGAATGATTGATCCGTTCATGGTAAAAATGATTCACATCTAGTAGATTGTAACTGCGGTAACAGTCTGTATAAACTACGTTGTCAGGTGCTATTTTCCTAGTAATAAGCGACATCAACGTTTCTGTCCTGGTGCCCCCAACAACCTTCGTGTAGGCCTTGCCACCAGGCCATCAAAGATTGCGTGAGATTCTTGCTCCAAATGGTAAACAATTACTTTGCCTATTTTGCGAACTAAACAGTCGCTATCTGCTATGTCGAGTGGACAATTACTGAAAGTCATAACGACTGATCCTGCTTCGATAATCGATTTTCAAGTATTTTCTGATAATACCGGCAACGAGCTGTTGTCAATTTCAGAAACTGACAGCACCTTTACCTTTCTTTTGAAGAAAAAATAAGATCTTAAGAGTAGCTTTTAAATTCTCATATTAAGAGCAAACTGTATTATTTTGCTCATTTTTGCTTTGGTTGCTTCGAATACGTTTTTCGTATGCTCTCGTATTTCATGGGAATGTGTTGGGGTTTTCAATCTATATTTTCCATTAATTTCCTAAGTATCAATAAAGCTAACGAATCATTTTGGGGATTAATTTTTGGTTTTGGGGCGAAGGCTGGTTGGAAGTCGGTAACTTAAAGGACGTTTTTAATACCATGCTGCTAGCAGCGGCTTTATTGGTTTTTGTTATGATTAGCTTGACCGATCAATTGCTTGCGCAGTTAAATTTTTGCAGAGGGGGCCTTTTTATTAAGATTTTGTCAATAGATTTGTAATTATAATTTTATTGTGAAGGTTTGATATGATTTTTATCAATTGTATATAAAAAG
>JAMXAG010000012.1 GCA_024281675.1 Nitrosomonas sp. | reverse complement strand
TGAACTGAAAAGTATAACCACCGACCGTAACTTTGCTTCCAATTTCCATTCGAACATCTTTTTCGGTCTCATAACCACTCACCAACGTCACACCGATAATGAAAACGGCCACACCCAAATGCGCAGAGTGCATTCCATAATAACTTCCAGATTGACGAGCCAACTTAGAAAAAATATTACCTTGACCGCTATTGCTTATGCGGTGCTTCAAATTAACAACTACACACGCGATTATCCAAAACGCCAGCAGCATACCAAAACTGACTATTGGCTTCCATTCACCCATGAGATAAGGCGTAATCAAAGCGGAAATGACGCTTACAACAAAGGCCCAACGTAACCGAACCACTAAAGTCGGTAAACTCATTTGTTTCCAGCGAGCGATTGGACCGACACCAATCAAAAAAATCGCTGGCGTCATAACGGGTACAAACACCGCTTCAAAATAAGGGGGTCCAACCGATAATTTTCCCAAACCCAATGCATCAATAATTAACGGATACAGTGTACCCAACAGAACACTACCTGCCGCCACTAAAAGTAACAAATTATTGGCCAGCAATAACGATTCACGAGAAAGTAAGTCAAACTTTCCACCCATACCAACTTTTGGCGCACGCCAAGCAAACAATATCAATGATGCACTAATAACAACCACTAAAAATACAAGAATAAAAATACCACGTGCAGGATCTGTTGCAAAAGCATGGACTGAAGTCAAAACACCTGAACGAACCAGAAATGTACCCAGCAAACTTAGTCCAAAGGCACAGATCGCTAATAATACCGTCCAACTTTTAAAGCTTCCCCTTTTTTCGGTCACGGCCAATGAATGCAACAGTGCAGTACCTACAAGCCATGGCATAAACGATGCATTTTCTACTGGATCCCAGAACCACCAACCACCCCAGCCTAATTCATAATAGGCCCACCAGCTACCCATCATAATACCGGTTGTTAAGAAAACCCAAGCCACGATCGTCCAAGGACGTGACCACCGCGCCCAAGTTGCATCGAGCTTTCCACTCAGTAATGCCGCAATGGCAAATGCGAATGCAATTGAAAAACCGACATAACCCATGTATAGCATTGGCGGATGCACAACCATACCGATATCTTGTAATAATGGATTCAAATCGTTGCCTTCCATTGCCGCTGGCAATAGACGATCAAATGGATTAGAAGTAAATAACAGAAATGCCAAAAAACCCACGCTGATCAAACCTAAAACACCAATAACACGAGCCACAATATCATCGGGTAATTGTTTACTAAACACACTCACTGCAACCGACCAAGTAGCTAACATTAGTACCCATAACAGCAACGAACCTTCATGAGAACCCCAAGTAGCGGCAAGACGGAAATGAAAGGGTAATTCAGAATTTGAATTTCTCGCTACATTCATGACTGAAAAATCACTGGTAACGAAAGAATAGGCCAAACATGAAAAAGCCAAAAAAATAAAAACGAACTGTCCTTGCACAACAGGTCGAGCAATCGCCATCCAGGATGGAATACCGCGCGCTGCACCAATAATAGGCAATGTTCCTTGGGTAAGCGCTAAAAGAAGCGCAAGAATTAAACAAAAATTACCGATTTCTGGAATCATAATAAGGTAGTATGTCTATAGTAGTTGTTAATGACGATTCTGAATGCAACTGAGGTTATACTTTAATTGATTAATCTGTGAAACGATTTAAATGAACTCTAGGTATTATATGCCTTCTACCTATATTCTACTCAGATAACGATGCTTTCTGTGCCTTCGCAGCTCTTTCGAGAGCTTCTGCAGCTTCGGGCGGCATATAGTTTTCATCGTGTTTGGCTAACACTTCATCAGCCTTAAAAATCCCTCTATCAGACATCTTCCCTTGTGCGACAACACCTTTTCCTTCCTTAAACAGATCAGGAAGTATGCCTGTGTATACAACGGGAATAGTATGACTGGTATCGGTAACCGAAAAATACACTGTGGTGCTTGTATCTTCACGCTGCACACTTCCTTCTGTTACCAATCCACCAATTCTGAAGCTCTTACCAATGGGCACTTCTTTTGCGGCCACCTGAGTAGGAGTGAAGAAAAAAACCAAATTACTTTGAAATGCATCGAGTACCAAAACGGAAGCAACACCTAACGCAGCTACACCTGCAACAATCATTGCCAATTTTTTATGACGTGGTTTCATTCGTATCTCTTTTTTTATCTAGGTCATTCGTGTGACCGTATTGTTTTTCTAAAGTTCGGCGGCGATTTGAAATCAACAGAATTTCACCAACGATACAAATCAATGTCATCGCATAAGAACCCCAGACATAAAATCCATATCCCCCCATAGAAAGAAATTCTGACAAGCTAGACCAATTCATCATGCCACTCCATCTTTTTGCAGCTCAGCTACCCAGGTCGTATGACTTTCTCGTTCGAGAATGATAATACGTACGCGCTTCAATATCACTGCAATAGAATACAT
This sequence comes from Nitrosomonas sp., assembly GCA_024281675.1. Taxonomy (GTDB): domain Bacteria; phylum Pseudomonadota; class Gammaproteobacteria; order Burkholderiales; family Nitrosomonadaceae; genus Nitrosomonas. The sequence goes on along the minus strand of JAMXAG010000012.1, from coordinate 73,061 downwards.
CCAACTTGCAAACACCATAATAAGCATTCCCATCAACATCGTTGATGCCATCGCTGGTGCTTGGTTAACGCTAACTGAGGCACCCTGATGTAAGGTATTCCACCACTGTACCGAAAAATAAATAATCGGAATGTTCACCACACCCACCAATGCGATAATCGCACCTGCCTTATCAGCACGACGTGGATCATCGATTGCAGCCTGCAGTGACATAAAACCGATATATAAAAATAATAAGATCAACTCAGAAGTCAGGCGTGCATCCCACACCCACCAAGTTCCCCACATTGGCTTACCCCACAATGATCCGGTCCAAAGCGCAAGAAAAGTAAACATCGCACCCGTTGGAGCAATTGCTGTAGCCATCATAGAAGAAAGCCGTGTATTAAAAGCCAAACCAAATCCTGCCCAGCAAGCCATTACGACATAAAGAAACATAGACATCCACGCAGCAGGTACATGGATAAAGATAATCCGATAAGCTTCGCCCTGTTGAAAATCTGTCGGGGCAATAAAAAAACCAATATACAATCCCATTATCAGCAGGATAACCGCAGCAGCTGCAAACAAAGGAATCATTTTTCCTGCCAAAGAATAAAAACTTGCTGGAGAGGAATACTTAAACCAATTAATTGCCATAAAATAATATAAATTAGTAAATCACACTAGTTTGAATTTTATAATTCTTTTATAAAATGAGCACAACAGAGGAGGAGCTTTGCTCATTACAGATTATTTTTCTTAACTTGTGATTTTATACTAAAAACAAGCAATGAAGAATTGCTTTCTATTTGCAAAGGGAATTGATACGACAGTGCATGTTATTTGCAACCAATATTTGATAGACGTTTTACAAAAACACTTAATCATAAAAATTATTCTAACGACACTCGCAAAGACCACGCTGTCACCCATGGTGCAAAAACCAGCGATACGAAAAAAAATGCGCCAATTAATGATAAGTGCGCAGCAAAATCGACACCAGCCATATTAGCTTCAACCGCGCCAGAACCGAAAATTAGTATTGGAATATATAAAGGCAATACTAATAATGAGACCAATACCCCCCCTCCTCTAAGCCCTAATGTCAATGCAGCACCAATCGCACCAATCAAACTTAATACTGGGGTTCCAATTAACAACGAAATTACTAGAACAAACAATGCATCGCTCGGCAAATCGTATTGTATACCGAGTACAGGTGCCATCAATACCAATGGCAATCCTGTTACTAACCAATGTGCCAAAGTTTTTCCTAGCACCAGGAGTGGCAGCGATTGCGGAGATATCAACATTTGCTCCAACGTACCATCCTGATAATCACTAGAGAACATTCGATTCAATGACAACATTGAAGCCAATAATGCTGCTACCCAAACCACCCCAGGAGCCATGGTCCTTAGCAAATTCATTTCCGGCCCGACGCTAAGCGGAAACAAACTCACAACAATAACGAAAAAGAATAACGTAATCAGTACATCTGACCGTCGACGAACTGCCAATAAAAGATCTCTTTTTATAATCCACAAAAACATGGCATCAAAATAATTGCAATTGAGTAATCGATGATGCATTAATATCAATCTCTTGGTGTGTCGTCATCACTACCATGCCATTTTGTTGCAGATGCCGCTCTAATATTTCTCTAAGCAGTTGAACTGCAGCCACATCCAAAGCTACAAACGGTTCATCCAAAATCCACAACGTTGTATTGCATACCAGTAAACGCGCCAAAGCAACACGTCTCCGTTGACCTTGCGACAATACTTTAACCGGCAAATGTTCTCGACCACCTAAGCCGATGGTATTAAGTACTTTACTGGCATCATCAGAACTGATTTCAGATCCGGCCATTGCACTCGAGATACATAAATTCTCGGTTACTGTTAAATCATCTTTTACACCACCTAAATGACCGATATATGTAGTGCGAGCAAAATACTCTTCATTTAGAGTTCCAATAGAGACGCCATCCCAGCAAATTTCACCTGATGCAGGAAGTGACAATCCACACATCATACGCAACAAACTCGTCTTTCCGCTACCATTAGGGCCACGCACTTGTAATAAACCACCCGTTCCAAGGGAAAAATTAATATCCTTAAAGAGTTCTCGATCACCGCGCACGCATGCGACTTTGATTCCTTGTAACACGATTGGGATAAAAGGATAAGATAAAAGCTTGCGATTATAACCTATAGATAGCACAAACAATATCGAAGCACTTACCTTTCTAATTAAATATTTTTTGTGCTAGCGAAACTGAACCAGCCTCGGTTAAATGACCATAATCCCAAGCTGTTAAAGCTGGTTTATTTTTGTATATAGTACTGGCTAAGCAATCTTTGTTTCTACACAATACATTCAATGCTGATAAAAAGCTTACTTCTTCTTGTTTCGCGACATTGCTCAATAAATAATCAATTTTTGCTAAATCATTGATTGTTGAGTTTTGCAAAAAATGCTCGCCATCTAGTTTATCCAGCTTATTTATCGCAAACTTAGGCAAGGAAGGATACCAATGCGGGACAGGACCTATAATATAAATCAAAGAAGATGGAGAGAAACTTTTTATATATTGAATAGTTTTGTGAATATTTCCAAGAGGATCTTGGTTCTTATATTCATCAGAACTCCAGTTAGCATGTAGAAAAATCTGTTTAGGCTTTAGGCGATTTATCTCTTTCAATACGAAATCATTGATCGCTTTACACTTTGCTTGTCGACTAAAAATACCGTCTTTTATCGGCGGACAACCACTCGCGGTATATTGAATGATATTACCAAGTTGTTGTTGTAATCCGTACGCTAATGCTGCGGCATGGGAATCACCCCATATCAATATTTCGCTGCCATTCTTTGGTATACAATCTTTTGCAAATGCAGAGTAATCTTGATTTGCATCCAAAAAGCAAGAACGAAATTTATAAACATTTTTATAGTTATATTTTTCTAACGCAATAATAGCTAACTGTTCTTTCGAAAAGCGATTCTCGAACCCTTTATTGAAGTGTCCAATCAAACCTATTGAAATAAAGAAAACACTACCGATCACTGCGAATACGAATATTTCTTTTCGATTAATACGCTTTTTATCTCTAAATGGCTTTTCTACATATTTCCAGCTTAAATAAGCTAATACCATAGCAACTATAGCCAATACACCCATTAAGAATTTGCTCGGTTCATCAATGCTGATATGTTTAGTAAACGCAAATAGTGGTTGGTGCCACAAATATGCACTATAGCTTATCAATCCAATACCAACTAGCAAGTTATTACCTAGTAACCGTCCAACATATGTTTGCTGTGTTGCGCATAAAATAATTAACGCAGTACCAATTGTCGGTATTAACGCATACAAACCGGGAAACGGAGTATATTTATCAAACACAAAAATCGCATATGCGATCAATATCAAACCAATGATGCTGCCAACTTCATTGCTTACTTTGTTGAATTGCGATTTGACTTTACTTGAAAAATAAAAAGCTAGAAAAGCACCAATAAGGAGCTCCCAGCCTCGTGTTGGTAATAAATAAAATGTAGCACTTTGCATAGCAACCGAACCCCATTGTGCTCCCGCCAAGCTTATAACGGTAGCTAACGCAAATATTGCTAGAATCCAATATTTCCCGAATCGCCAAATCGATATAAGAAAAATTGGAAAAAACAAATAGTACTGCTCTTCGACCGCTAAGCTCCACGTATGTAATAATGGCTTCAATTCGGCGCTCGTTGCAAAATAACTACTTGTTTTCCAGAATAGTATATTTGAGGCAAAACCTGACACCGCAACTAAGCTTTGTGAAAAGCTTTTCAAATCAGATGGGAATAACCAGAACCACGCAAATGGCAGGCAAACAAACATTACAGTAAATAACGCTGGTAATATACGGCGCGCTCTGCGTTCATAAAAATTCATAAACGTGAACGTATCAGCTTGCTTTTCGGTAAGAATAATTGACGTAATCAAGTATCCGCTTATTACAAAAAAAATATCTACACCAACAAATCCACCGCTAAATGTTTGAAAGCCCGCATGAAAAAAAATGACTGGGAGAACTGCTAGTGCTCTTAACCCATCAACTTCTCGTCTATAATTCATAGAATAATTGTTATGAAATAACTCAATATATATACAAGCATTGTAACTTTTTGATATGTGCTGTCAAAAATGGAGTCCATGTGTTTAAGCGGCAGCTAGATTTGCATAGTATCGCTGCGTAAATTGTGCTGGTGACAGATAACCTAATCTTTCCTGCTTACGCTGCCTGTTATAGAAGATTTCGATATATTCAGTAATCTCCTGAATGGCTTGTTGCCGTGTTTTGAATCTCCGATGATGCACCAGTTCGGTTTTAAGTATCCCCCAGAAGCTTTCCATCGGAGCATTATCATAGCAATCACCTTTACGGCTCATGGAAGCGATCATGCCAAATTGTTGTAATAGATTCTGATAATCATGCGCACAGTATTGGCCACCTCGATCTGAGTGAGCAATTAGCCCCTTGTTCGGATGTTTACTTGCAGTTGCACGAAATAATGCCTGTATAACCAGTCTCTTTGTCATTCTCTCATTCATGGCATAGCCTACCAGTTCGCCATTAAATAGATCTTTTATTCCAGCCAAGTACAACCAGCCCTCATCCGTAGGAATATAAGTGATGTCACTGACCCATACTTTACCAGGTGCATTAACAGAAAATTCCCGGTTCAGAATATTGGGCGCAACCGGTAAATTATGTTTAGAATCGGTCGTCACCTTGAATTTTAGCTTTTGCTTACAACGCAAACCCAATTTCTTGCGCAATGTTCGAACGCGGTATGGCGTGACTTGTACTCCGTGATCCGCCAAATCATGATGCAAGCGCTTCGCACCGTAAGTCTCTCGTGTACGTTGGTGTGCGGCCAGTATTTCTATTTCCAGCCTTGTATTCTCCCGTTTACGTTTACAAAGCGGGCGAGTTCTTTGGGCATGAAAGCCACTCTCGAAAACATTCAGTACTCGACACATGAGCGCAAACGGATGGCCTCGTCGCATCGAACTCAATCAAGACCGTATCTCACCGTGGCTCCTTGGTTAACGACAGACGTTTTGCAGCTTCAACCAGAGTCAATCCACTTTCCTTGAAAAACTTAACGGATTCCTTCCTAAATTCCTGACTATATTGTGTACAGGGTAATTCCATCCTCATCCTCCATTTCAAGTTTTCATTTTATGAAACTTCGGACTCCTTGAAAATCACCATGCCTCATCTTCATAGTGTACCATTATTACTCCTAAACCAAAAAGGAGATAAAAATGACCAAAAACCTTACCAATCATCTGGTGCTTTACAAACTGCCTTATTCTCTATTTTTAATAATATTTATGCTATCAGCAATGAATAATACTGCTAATGCAATTATTCCAGCATCTGCAGTATCTGATTCACTCTTTGCAAAAGGCTATCTAAATGTAATTCACTATGGTGTAGTAGCTAATTCTAGTGGAAATGCTGCGTCCAATACAACCGCTATTAATCAAGCAATTCAAGACGCCTATAACCGCGAGAATAACACTGCGTTTGCGGGGGGAGGGACTCTTAATGGTAGTCTAGCTTTATATTTTCCTCCAGGTACTTATTGGGTAAACAATACGCTTAAAGCACATACTGCCACAGGAAACCCTAATGGCGTGAGTAACTTTGACAAACCTAAAAATCATCTCAATATAGTCGGCTCCACCTCCGGGGCTAGTCGCCCAGTAATTAAGTTGGTTGCAAATGCCAGCGGTTTTGGCAATGTAAATTTACCTAAGCATCTCTTGGAGTTTTTAAACTGGAAAACACATGATACAAATGGATCAATTGTTGTAGGTGATGAACAAGGTGATGAAGGTTACAATCAAATGCTCCGAGGTGTAGATTTAAACTGTAACGGCAATAGCGGTTGTATTGCTCTTTATTTTAATAATGCTCAAAACAGTTCCGTGGAAAATATTAACATTACCGCAACTGGAAGCCATACAGGTATCAAAGGAACAGCTGGTCCAGGAGTGATGGTTAATATTCAAGTAACTGGCGGAAAAATAGGAATTGACACCACCGGTTTCCAAGATGGCAATATTATGGCGGGAACGGTTATTACCGGATTGAAGCTCATCAAACAAGTTGATCATTCGGTAATACACAATGGTTATGCCCCATTGACCATAGCAGGATTTGAGATAGTAACTCCTGATAATTCAACTCGAGCAGCACTTACAATTCAAAGTGGTTATGCTAAAGCATTTCATGCGGGAATTGCACTAATTGATGGGATTATAAGATTAGGTGGTGAACCCAGTATTTCCGCCATTAACAACTCCAACGGTAAAAACTTTTACGCTCGAAATGTTTATATTACCCCTAGTGGTAGCTTCTCAGGTAATTCCACTAATGGCAAGCTGATAAAAAGCGCTTCCAATGCTACCATAACAGGTAATGGTAATATAAAACTCATCAACGAATACAACTATACTATCCCAAATGCAGATACACTGGGCAGATTGTCCCGAAATTTAATCGAAGGCGTTATCAACTCGACAGAATACCCAGTTATTACCAGCAATGCAGGATTTCCACCCACTGATTTGGTTACACGCCATGCCTGGATCAAATTGCCTTCTGTAAATGATTCAGATGCTTACGATATTCGTAGTGCTGGTATTAATCCAGGAACTGATTTTGACCCCATCATTGTAAACCACACTACATTACAAAATATCATTAATACTCATCCGAAGGTATTCTTGCCAAAAGGAATTTATCAACTTACCGGCCCTATAACGCTAAATTCTAACACTGTTTTGTATGGTGCTGGAAGAGGTCTGACGCGAATTGAGGTTGACCCGGATTGGAGTCTGAGCGTTACAACTGAAACACCAATTATTCAAACAGTTAACACTGCAACAGCAACTACGTATCTAGGCGATTTAAGTATTGGTGTTGATACACTTAATGAAGATAATGATTGGTATACAGCTTTGCTGTGGAAAGCAGGTGCTAGCTCCATGGTCCACATTGGTCAAGTTTATCGATCGTCAGATACTATTCCGGGTGGTCGATGGACTACGAATGCTCACAGTTTAATAAAAATTACTGGTAATGGGGGTGGGAGATGGTACGCTACCGGTGCCATTAAAACTCTGACTTCCGAAGATCCAGGTGGTTTTTTTCGCATCCTTAAAGTAGAAAACACCACTCAACCTTTATGGTTCTACTCTTTAAATCCAGAACATCCTCGTGGAATCGATACGTATATGGAATTTAATAATGCTGATAATGTGAGAATCTATGGAATTAAAAGTGAATATACTGGAGCAACTGGTGGCAGTAACTCTTATACCATCCAAAGCAGTGTAATGAAAGTAAGAAATGGCTCACAGAATGTGGCAATATTTGGTCATGGTAGCTTACGTAACGGTTTGACCAATAAAGGCGCTATTGAAATGCATTATTCTAGTAATTGTCTGGCTGCTTTAATTTTACCGCAAGCAGATAATATCTCTGGCATTATTGGAGCAAAAACGATCAAAGAAGTATCTACCGGAACTGTAGGTATTAATTACCCTGATGTTGTTACTTTATACAAAAAGGGAACTATTAATGATACTGTAATGGTTCATAGTGCACCCTCATATTAAAATAAAAAAGATTGTATATTTTGAGAGAGAAGGCATCAGTAGTTTGTAGTTTCAAATCATTATCTAAACTCTTAACGCACTAAAAATATAAAGAACCGGCACTTGGTCGGTTCTTTATATATGTTAAAATACCGATTGCTTTTCTACGTCGCATCGAATATATGAAATTCTACTCAGCCGATCGGATGCCATAATCTATCTAACTCGCAATCAGACTTGACTCAATTTCCGCAAAGCTTTTGGCAACTTTGACGGGAATTGTAATTTTTCTGCCCAATTGTTTTTCTATTTGAGTCCAAGAAAAGATACCACAAATTTTCGATAAGCCAATATGCGTAGTATTGTCTACTGCTAACGAATGCAAGCGACCACTTTCATGCAAACTCGCTATGATATTACCTACACGTGCATGCTCAACATCTTCAAGAGAAATAGCTTCTAGTTTATTCAGTGGCGTCATAATATCCATCACCAAAATTTCATTATGTTTGACGCCACGCTGCTGAACAAAACGCATAGGTTTTTCACCAAGAATATCGGTTGCAGTAATAATACCAACCAAAGATTCATTGTCATGCATTACGAGTAACGTACGAACACCACGCTGAATCATATAGATATTGGCCGTTTCCATTGGGGTCTCGGGTGAAATCACAGCTGCTTGTATCTTGCGTAAATCCGTCATTACTTCAAGTGCTGGCGATTCAAAAGTCACAGAAACAGGTAGCGAAGGTCTAGAAATTTGTACGGTATCTAAGAAATACTGCATAGCAAGCGGTTTATAATCTTTTTCTAACAGCATAATACGCACCCCTTTTTCTATAAATAAAAGTAAATCACTTATTTCAAAACAGAGGATCCATTGCGAGTAAGTGAATTAGCACTTTACGCTGAAATTGAATTACATTCAATAACCTTATTAAAGATAAGGCTTCTGTTAATCATAAATTATCACATCATTAGCTGTTTATCCTATGGTGTACTAGAATGGAATGGATTAGCGATATAAATTGAGATCTTCGCACGGCTGAGAGCCAAGCTGGCGAGATAGTGATATAATTTCATTTTAAATCAATATTATTGATGATCTAGATATGAATTTTGTAAACTATGATGTAGTCCGAGTCCGCCGCACCCGAAAAGGGAATTTTTTAAAGCAAATTGATTTGAGCGTACATCTCAAAGAAAAATTACTTAAAAAGTATCCGATTTTAGTTGACAATTACACCACTCACAGCTCATTACTATAAACAAAATAGCTGAAATTAAATTGAATTAGGGATAAATTGAAAATAACCCTAAAAGTAGCCATTTACCCAAAACTATCAATCCATTTCTAGTCGACTATAATCAAATCGAAGAAATGATACATTAAAAAGAAATAAGAAAGACAGGTCATTTGTTACCGGTAATCATAAAATGGAGATTATACAAAAATTATTTTTCAGATTATCAACCAATTAATATATTGTTACATTCAGGATTATTCTCGATTTTCTGTAAAATCAATTTATGAAGTTATGTTAGTAAATTACTGATTTGTATTTAAACAAAAACTATTCTTAACATGTTTGAAGCAACCGATTATCCAGAAAAATATACACCCAAACTTGACCAAGCTGCTGCCAGTCAATTTGATGAATTACTCAAAATAATTGCTGCTCGGAGCTTGATTGTATGGGGCGAGCATTGTTCTGAGTGTGCTGCGCCGGCTTGCTATGCATCGTGTTCTTTTTATACGCCACGGCACGAAGATTTAAATTGCGGTCGATTTGTGAAAGGAATACAGAAAGGTAAACTATCGTCTGGAACACGATTGGCTACCATTACCTTTCGGAAATGGGGAAAACTTGAAGGAACAGGACCGGTGGGATTGACATCACTAACGGATGCCAACCATCGTGAGAATTTTGATGAAATGCTTTCTAATGCAATTACACAATGGGCTCCATCGATTGCGATTCGACAATTAAAACGTAAATGGGATCAGCGTAAAATTCGTCAAAGTGCCATCGCCTCCATTTCTGCAGAAGCTTTTGTCATTGAAGCTTGGCTAAATAATGATCAGCCCACTTTAAATTTTACGCTAACAATATTAGCGATTAATGAGGCTGCTGGAGGATTGTTTCAAGAAAATATTGAGCTTTCCAAAGGTTATAATCGTAAAGTGGTTCCAATAATCGAAATTTCTCGTTGGGTAGATTTATCTCAGCCTTATTTCATCAAAATTGAACCTTTAGAAAATGCTATTGGACATGAAATTACTTTTGGGTTGATCGATTTCGTCGAATTTAAAAAAGGCATCGATAAGATGCGTGTTCCTACAAATCTATCCAGTGCTATTCATACTAATCAAAGTAGTAGCGACGTTAAAGGTAAATGTGTTGTTTGGGATCTTGATAATACCGTATGGCAAGGAACGTTAGCTGAGGATGGTATCGATGGAATAGTACTTGATGAAAGGATTCCACCAATTATTCGCGAGTTGGATCGCCGTGGTATTTTGCAATCCATTGCATCAAAAAACGATATGCAACCGGCACTTGCTGCGCTTGAAGGATTCGGTCTGAAGGATTTTTTTCTTTACCCACAGATTAGCTGGAATCCTAAAAGCACTGCAATACAAAGGATTGCTGAACTTTTAGATATAGGATTGGATACGTTCGTATTGGTTGATGATCAAGCTTTCGAACGTGCAGAGGTCAATGAAAGATTATCGAGCGTACGTGTCTTGGCGGAGACTGAGATACCAAACTTGCTGAGAAATCCATGGTTTGATCTACCGGTTACATCTGAAAGTGTTAACAGACGCTCAATGTATCAGGCAGAACAGAAGCGGAAATCCACTTTTGATGCATCTACAACAGATTATGTTGAGTTTTTGCGTAGATGTGATCTCACAATCCAAGTTTCACCGTTATCACAGGCTGTAATGGAGCGGGCACACGAATTATCGCAACGAACCAATCAACTGAACGTTTCAGGTAGGCGCTATACACGCGAAGAGTTGATGGAAGTTCAAGCAAACAATGCGGGTCGTGCCGGTTATGTGTTTAGCTGCAGAGATCGCTTCGGTGATTATGGAATAATTGCCATGTGTATGGTGAATAAAGATAACGCGCAGATTGAATCTTTTATGATGAGTTGCCGTGTACAAAGAAAACATGTAGAGGATGCGATTTTTTCTTGGCTTGCATCAAAATTAGCTACTGATGGTTTTGATAGTATGTCAGTTCAATATAAAAAAACCAGCCGTAATGACGCTTCAGTTCGTATGTTGGAAGAGCTTGGTTTTGATTTTCAATCCTCGGAATCTCAAGTAGAAGGCATATTCATTCGGTCTACTCAAGAACCTTTCGCTAAAGATGACATTGTTAAAGTTAAGAATCTTATTGAAGAAAATCAGAACTAGGAGGAGATCAGTTGAACCGATACATTACATCCGCAATTCGTCGTATTTCGAATGCTTGGCCAGCCAAGCCTGTATTTTCAAGGCTTTCCGCACCGGTTGCATCATTTACTTTTGACGATTTCCCTCATACGGCATGGATCAATGGAGCACCCATTTTAGAAAGTTTTGGTGTGCGCGGAACCTATTTTGTGGCACATGCGTTTTCTCCAGAGAGCTTAAACAAATTTCCAGATACTGAAGTGATGACTGGGGTAAGTTACTATGAACTTAATGACATTGTTGCCGCGCATACAAAGGGGCACGAGATTGGTTGTCATACATTTAATCATAAAAGGGTTTCACAGCAAAATAATTGTGAATTATTAGATAGCATCGATCGAAATGCTGAGTTTGTTAAACATTTGCTAGGTGATGTGATTATGACGTCGTTTGCATATCCACAGGGAAATGTCAGCATTGGTGCCAAACGGTTCTTGAGTAGAAAATTCTCTGTTTGCCGAGGTACACAAGCGGGGATCAATACTAAACTGTTAGAGTTGTCTCAGCTCAAATGCTTCAATTTAGATGCTAATTTTGACAAAAATTCTATCGATGCTCTGATAAAAGAAACAAAAGTACGCAATGGCTGGATTATATTTAATACGCACGATGTGATTGATTTTCCGTCGCCTTACGGTTGTACACCGGAACTTTTGTACGCAGTTGTTGCAGCTGTTGCTGCAAGTGGAATTGAAATTCTTCCCATCAAACATGCACTTGGTAGAGCGATGTTTCGGCCGATTACCAGGTAAATCAACTTTGGCACGAACGTTACCAGCATCACGGACTTTGGCATGAATGCAATCGAGCCTGGATGCCAGTTTTTGTGTTGATACACTTGAGGATGCGATTTACCGTTACGGGACACCGGATATATTCAATAACCGACAGTATACCAGCGAGGCCTTTACCAATGTATTGAAGGATCACAGTATTAATATCAGCATGGATGGCAAAGGAGCCAGAGGGGTAATGTGTTTGTCGAGCGCCTGTGGTGCAGCGTAAAATACCTGTTCCAAACAAATTCGATTGATGAATTGTACTGCTACGTCTTAGTATTTTTAATCACCAATTTGACCAGAAATATCATGCTAAAGACTCCTGCACAACCTCCCCTACCACTATTTAATGGCGAACTGGTAGGCTATGCCATGAATGAGAGAATGACAAAGAGACTGGTTATACAGGCATTATTTCGTGCAACTGCAAGTAAACATCCGGACAAGGGGCTAATTGCTCACTCAGATCGAGGTGGCCAATATTTGTCGATTCGCTATACGGAACGTTTGGCGCAGACAAGTATTGACGCCTCCGTCGGCAGCATCGGAGATTCTTATGACAATGCCATGGCCGAGACCATCAATGGTTTGTACAAGACCGAAGTCATACGGCATCGCGGTCCTTGGCGTAGTATCGAAGAAGTAGAATTTGCTACATTGGAATGGGTGGATTGGTTTAACAATCGAAGACTGCTGGATGCAATCGGATATGTTCCACCGGCAGAATTTGAAAAGGCGTATTATCGCAATCGGGAAAAGTCAGCTGATGCAACTTGACTCAAGACAAGCAGTCTCCGGAAAATCCGGGGCGATTCAACACTGTTCGACAATATAGCGTTTTTTGTTGATCAATTGATTCGCCAGCTTCTGGCGTGACGAGAGTGGTTTGTTCTTGTACGCGCGATGCATGATTGCGCTCTTGATCTTTTGCTTTCTTAGAAACTGCCGATTGGCATTGCTGGCGGATCCTTTGTCGGCATACACCCGATTCGCCTCGATATGCACACCATCGATAGCTGCTTCGAAATGCATCATTTCACTCTGGTTGGCAGGAGTAGTGTGAACCCCGCGCACATAGCCGTCTTGTGCGTCCACCACCAGGTAACTGCGGTAGCCAAACTGCGACTTCTTGCCTTTCTTCAGCCAAGTCGCATCCGGACCCGCACTTTGTTCTTCGGTACAGCTGATTCCAGGCTGACTGCCATCTTCAAACTGAACAGCCTTACCTTCGGTATCTACCTCCAGAGACCTTTGCAAAATTCAACGAATTATCAAATTCGTTACAATTTCTGATTTTTTTGTGAGTATCGCGATATTTTTTAGTCATTTCCTTGCTGAAATCACGCGAACAATCACTTTCATTGATCATTATCGGCTCAGAATGCGCATTTGTCCTATGATTGCAATTGTATCTGCCTATTAACATACAATCTGGGCAACCTTTTCAGGTTGTATGCCATGGCTTGTAAAATATGCCAGGCATGTGCTTTGGCTTTGCCCCGGTAACGCAGCACCTAGAAGTGGCCTCGCAAATTCGGACAGTCGGATAAGTGGTAATCTTGCTCAATCTAAATCCGTGAAGTTCGCGGCAAAAAAGGAGCGAGAGTATGAGAAGGACGAGAAGGAATCACGCAGCGGGATTCAAAGCCAAGGTGGCAATAGCTGCGATCAAGGGTGATAAGACACTAGCTGAGTTAGCTGAACAATTTGATGTGCATCCGAACCAGATTTCGGAATGGAAGCAGCAATTACAGGAATCTGCAATCGATGTATTCGGGAGTAATTCAAAAGCAAAGGCCGCCGCGCCTGATCTCAAGATACTTCACGCCAAGATTGGACAGCTCACGTTGGAGAATGATTTTTTAGAAGGCGCGCTCATCAAGTCGGGATTGTTGAGCGCAAAGCGATGATAAACCGAACTCACGCACTGTCGCTGGTGAAGCAATGTCGGCTACTGGATGTGGCACGCTCAACAGCATACTACCGACCGGTTCCGCTATCAGCGGAGGAGCTTGTACTGATGCGCCGAATAGACGAATTACATCTGAACCATCCCTTTGCAGGCGCCAGAATGCTTTCCAAAATGCTCAAACGCGAAGGAAGTTTATTCGGTCGGCGTCGTGTATCTACGCTGATGAAGCGAATGGGAATACACGCAATCTACCGCAAGCCCAGCACCAGCAAGCGGTATCAGGCGCATCCAGTCTACCCGTATCTGTTGCGGAATTTGTCCATCACCCGCTCAAACCATGTCTGGGCAGCAGATATCACTTACATCCCAATGAAGCGCGGTTTCGTTTATCTGTTCGCCGTGATCGACTGGGCAAGCCGTCGAGTGCTGTCATGGCGATTGTCTAACACCTTGACTACCGACTTCTGCATTGAAGCTGTACAAGAAGCCATAAACAAGCATGGCAAGCCGGATATCTTCAATACTGACCAAGGTTGTCAAGGTGGATTCAACCGGTTGTCGCAACACTTTTGATCATGGAGGTGTTTATGGGGCGACCAGCAGGATGGATGCAAAAGTTGACGGGGAGATGGACGATGCGCTCGCCAGGTGCGCCGTCACTTCGCGGTGAGATTGAGCGGCTATTTTGGGAGCAGATTGCAACCGGGATAACAAGCGAGAAAGCGGCAGAGGCTGTTGGCGTGTCGTCAGCGGTAGGTACCCGCTGGTTCCGTTATCGAGGCGGGATGCCATTATTCATGTCTAATCACATATCCGGAAGATATTTGTCATTCGCTGAACGAGAAGAGATTGGACTGCTCCGGGCACAAAGTATTGGCGTGCGTGAGATTGCTCGCCGTCTTGGACGAAGTCCGTCGACAATTTCACGGGAGCTGACTCGCAATGCTGCCACTCGTAGCGGTCGGCTCGAATATCGCGCTTCAGTCGCGCAGTGGAAAGCGGAATTGGTTGCCAGGAGACCGAAAGCGGCGAAACTGGTGACCAACCCTCGACTGCGCCAATATGTACAAGACTGCTTGGAAGGAAAGGTTTATGACGCTGATGGGCGTAAAATTGAGGGACCTCGACAGGCACCGTTCAAAGGACGAAATAAGCCACATCGTGGTGACCGTAATTGGGTCAAAGGCTGGTCGCCTGAACAGATTGCCAATCGGCTACAGATTGACTTTCCAGAGGACAAATCCATGCGCATTTCTCACGAAGCCATTTATCAGGCTCTCTACATTCAAGGTCGCGGTGCTCTCAAGCGCGAGTTGGTGAGTTGTCTGCGCACGGGGCGAGCGTTGCGCGTACCGAGAGCCAGGGCGCAGGCTAAAGCATGGGCTCATGTCAACGAGAATGTCATGATCTCCAGCCGCCCTGCTGAGGCGGAAGATCGCGCCTTACCTGGGCATTGGGAAGGTGACTTGATCATCGGTCTGAATCGATCTGCAATTGGGACATTGGTCGAGCGCTCAAGCCGATTTACCATGCTTATCCATCTGCCTCGCGAGGAAGGCTATGGGCTGACTCCCAGAACGAAGAATGGTCCCGCGCTTGCGGGCTACGGAGCTGTTACAATGACTAATGCACTGAAAAAAACAGTGACGAGCTTGCCCGCCCAGCTGTGGCAATCATTAACTTGGGATCGTGGAAAGGAGCTATCGGATCACGCCCGATTTACCATCGAATCTGGAGTTAAGGTGTTTTTTGCCGACCCTAATAGCCCATGGCAACGCGGCACGAATGAGAATACCAACGGGCTTCTGCGGCAATACTTCCCAAAAGGCACCGATCTATCTCGTTGGAGTACTCAAGAGATCCAGGCAGTAGCCCATACGCTGAATAGCAGGCCCCGGAAAACACTTGGTTGGAAAACACCTGCAGAAGCACTAAACGATTATATGAAATCTATTCAACAACCCACTGTTGCAACGATCGGTTGAATCCACCCAATTTACCAGCTTGGAATTCACCGGGTTGTTGAAGTATAACGGTATCCAGATCAGTATGGATGGCAAGGGCAGTTGGCGTGACAATGTGTTTGTCGAACGGCTTTGGAAGAGCGTCAAATACGAAGAGGTATATCTGCACGCCTACGACAGCGTATGTGATGCAAAACAAGGCTTAGAAAAATATTTCATGTTCTACAACCAAAATAGACCTCACACCGCGCTTGACGACAAAACGCCAAATGAGTTCTACTTCGATAACCTGCCTACAATGCAAAAAGCAGGGTAGGCATTAACGCAAGGTTTCCACTTAAGATATGGAAAAAATTGTCCAATCAAGTGAGGCCACTTCTCCTTGACTCCAAACCAGCGTGCTTGGCTACCAAAGGTTCGCTCCACAACATACCGGGCTTTGGAAATTAAGCTATTGCGTTGCGATTGCCGCTGTGTCAGCGGCCTGTTCTTCACTGCCTTATCCTGGATGCCATTTTTAATGCCAAGTTCTTTCAAGGCTTCGCGGTGTTTCTGACTACAGTAAGCTTTGTCCGCATGAATGCGAGTACCCGGCTCGATTCCAACTTTATCTAGCAAAGTCAGCAGTGGTTTGCTGTCATGTTGATTGGCAGCAGTAGTTTCAACAGCTAACACCAACCCATTGTTATCAACCAGTGTATGCTGTTTATAGCCAAAAACAGATTTACCACCTTTCTTAACCCAGCGTGCTTCTGTATCTACACCGGGCTGAATCACTTTAATAACGCGCATGGCTGATTTCGCATCTTCTTCATCGTCACGATCCTCTCGGTCAGCAACCACTTCATACGATGGCCTGGTTTTTGGCTTACGCGGGCTGTGCGTGATACTGGCGTCGACATGACAGCCCTGAGTCACCATGATGTCGTGCTCCTGGATCTGTTGATTGATCTTCTCCAGCAAACCATCCCATGCATGTGCTTGTGTTAATCGTGTCCTGAAACGAGACAGTACCGAATGATCCGGAACATCGTCTTCCAGACTCAGGCCCAAAAACCGCATCACGTGCAGATTCGCGTTAGCCATGTCTTCAACTGATTCATCACTGAGTCCACCGTGCCAGATTCCTGTCAGCAACATTTTGAACAGCAGCAGACCGGAATAGGCAGGACGGCCTGCGGCATCAAATGTGGGGGCGTAATGTTCAGCGATTGCTTTTTCTATCGGTGTCCAATCAATCAGGTAATCCATTTGATTGAGAAAGTTTCCTTTGCGAGTGCGGCGGGTGACATCAAACTCTGAAAAACTCATATCAATTAACTCAACAGTATGATTGGAAACGTTATTATATCATCATCCACACCTGAAAATGACTCTAGCCGTGCAAAGTTCTCCTCCAGTGTGATGGTCTTTCTAGGGCGTGCCGCTGACTCAATCAGCGTGGCATCAATTACCGCTCCCGTCGCACCCTTGATCATCAATCCGTGTGATTGAAGCTGCTCATTAATAGAACCTAGCAAACCATCTAGTCGGTCGTTGATTACCAGACGGTTACGGAACCGGCACAAAGTGGTTTCGTCCGGTATCGCGTCCGACAAGGACAATCCACAAAATTGTAGAAAATCAATCCGTACACACAGCGCTTGCTCCAACGCGGCATCCGATAAACTATGCCACTGACCCAGCAGGATCGCTTTGAACATCAACAACACATCAAACGGTTCCTGTCCTCCACCATGCGATAACTCGCGCTTGTATAAACCCGTAAGCTTCGGACGTAACTCCTCCCACTCAATCAGCGCATCAATCTTCATCAGAACATTATCTCGCTTCAATCGCTATGCCAATTCCAGTGCTCCAAAACTCATCTGCATCTTTTGCTCCAACTGTCTGCCCCTATTTTAGTGGGTTATTGCAATGGTAGGGGAGGTTGTGCAGGAGTCTTTACAGTGATTCGAGAAGAAATTAATGCCTATGTGAGTTTTCTTAAACAATTGAGTGGCAAACCATTGAAGCCTGCTATTCAACAGTCATTCAATGTTTAAACAGTAGCTATATTACAATCGGCCTGCAATAGCCCAATTGGCAACAATTGGTTTAATTTTTGGCACGTTTTAGTACCCGAACAAAAAGTGTACGGCGTTTTGGGAGAAGTTAACATACCCCGTCTGGATGCACTTGAGATACATCTGGAAAGCGCGCTAAAAAGCTTTGAATTAAACCAGGAAACTATGCGCAGCATTGTCGGATGGGATTGATTATTAATGCTGTTTTAAAAAAGAATTGGAATAATTACTGATAACCGAGCTGACGATTCATATCACCACCAGTGCGCATGAAAAAATCTAATTCATCTCCACATAGCTCAGTTTGCCAACGGGTATCCAACTCAATCCTCTTATTAGAAGAGAATCGCATATTATTTCCTCCCACCAAATGTCTTGTAAATCGGGTAAAGTCAAGCATTTCTGGCTCAAAGGGAATATGTGCAAAGTTACATAAGATACGCCCGACTTCCTCTGATTTAGTGGCTAAATCTTCATAGCGTATTTTTAAAAGACTCTCTGATGGAATAAACTTGTCGAGTGCCGGAAGCGCACGTTGATAATAATTTAGCCAGCCTTTGATACTTTCTGACTGAGTATATCCACTTGAACGTCTGGAAAAATAAACACCCCGACCATCACGAGTTAATAGCACGATCTTAATGCTATCCGGCCATTTTTTAAATAATTCAATAGCCTCACGGTCATTTTTAGAAGAATCTACAATTATAGATTTTTCCCAACAACGTGCAATTTCACGATATAAATTCATCTTGTTATCTAGTGCCTTGCTAAGCGAAGGTGGTATCGGCATAAAATCACATAGTAGATTTGGCAATAGATTTCGACCTGATAACCATGCTTTCCGAAAATTTACAGCTAGCACTTTCGATCTTGTCTGCCACTTATAATCGATAGTATCAGACGAAATAGCATCCCATAAATTATAGGTATACGGGTTTATAAGAAAATCAATATTAGTTGAATGCTTAATTGCATCAAAAACTTCGCGCCATTGGTTACATATACGTAAATCAACTCCACAACTACATTTATGATTTAGGTTAATCACTTTATTTAAAAAGTTAAGTTCCCCTAAAGAAGCAGTTTGACTATGCCCTCCCATGAACATATCCGTTAGAGTGGAGCCGCTTCGCGCTGCGGAACAAACATATAGAACACACAAATCATTGTTCGAAGAATTTGCAACTTTATTTACATCGATGTTTACCATATAAATATTTCATCCATTTACCGATAGTTAACTATAATGACACATACAATTCTTTGTATCACGACTTGCAATTCAAATTGATACACAAACAGATCGTTTTTTTATTTATTTGTGAACTGAAAGGTATTTGGCTGATTTAATAAAATTAGACCAATAAAGGGCTTGTCCAAGCATTAACATTATTAGAAATTGGATAGGGATGGAAAACAAATGAAAACTGGCATAGGGAAGTGTAATCAAAAACATCACTAGATTAACTGATCCTACTCTTAGAAGTACTCGGTGAGTTGCAGGAACATGCTCCGATTTAGCAGTATCAGCAGACGTTTTTGCACCAAATAAGAGTATCAAGAAAAATACCAGATGACCTAAAATACCCGTTTCCCAGAGTAAAATCACTGACGTTGTTTTGGCAATCTTATATTCATACAACCTAGCTATTTTTCCCCGCTGTATCTTACTTGAGTGAACTGCACCTATACCGTGACCAAATACAGTGCTATGTACTTCTCCATGAACGACATTACTATTCCACCAATTGACCAAAAGTGTCACTCGCGACACGTGAGCACTATCTTCTCCCGGATTTGGAGTGATGGCATTAATGATGGAATCGTAAACTGAGTTGATTTGGCTATTACTTTTAAATGTAGCGCTAGTTTCATAATGAACACTTTCGTAAGCTGTCAAAATTGTACTCATTAATAGAAACGCACCAATCATGACGGTAATCGTTTCTAAGGGTTTTTTGGTAAACTCTTTGCGGTAATAGATACCCATCAGTACAGGCAATAGCATAACCATAGTTTTAGTTTCAGCTAAAACCATAGTCCCGATTCCACTTATGAGAACCAAAATCATCCAATTCAGCTTTAACTGACGTTCACGCCAAAGCGCAATGGATGTAATTATGGTTATCAACAACATCATAGACATAGACGCACCATCTCCACCACCATCAATATTTCCCTGGAAAGTCCCAATCACCGCATCCCAAGGTGACATTCGCGCATCTTGCCTGGCCACATAAAAATATTGATAAAGCGCCATAGGCAATTGTAGGATAGCAACGATTAAAAGTGCTTTCCACAATTTGGTAAAAGTATCTGCTTGAACCAAACCAAAAGCAAAAACCAACAGCAGTGACCACATAAAAAAATAATGGCGAGAAGCATTTACGAAATCACCTAGCTGTGACTGATTAATGATACTGGAAAGAATCGCCAGAAAAATAAAAGCTGCGGGTAAAAACAAATTTACAGAGAATTGCGCTGATAAAATATTTTTTCTGCTACTTAATAAATTAAATATAACAGGTAAAAATAATGCAGCACTGATCAACACAGTCAACCACTGTATTTGGGTAAATCTAATGAAATAGGCACTTGGCCCGATAATCAGGAATGCCGACCAAAATATCAACCACACAATCCATACAGATGGCACAATCAAAACAAACAATGCACCGTATATCCCGAGTAACATAACCAATAGATACAAATCCCCATAAGCTGCAAGGATTCCACTCGTGATTGACAAAAATAAAGCAGCAATCAATATGAACACTATTGATAACGTATGTGACTCTAATTTGTTATTTTGTGTCAAAACAAAAACTGGAAGCTTCATATTCTTATACTAATATGTTAATTTTTAATAGCATTATGCAGTTTTAAATACACCGATCAATCGCAGTCTATCTTTATTTTGTACGGCCAGAAGTAAATCCCGAATAAAAAAATCTTGTACTTTGTATGCGTTATCAGTATCTTGATCTACCGAAGAGACTCTTACTAACATACCGTCTGGAATCTTCCCTGTTAAACCGTATTTTAGTTGTTGCATTTTTTGTTCTACCCCAGGTAATACGGCTTTATCTCCAACCGTCACCCAATAGGTAATAGGCTCATTACGATTTCCTTTCACAGCTAACAGTCGTTTTGTCGGCAAGAATCCATAATCGGTATTTAGTTGCTTAAAAGAATTATTTGAAATTTCAAATCCCTGCACGTAATAGCATACTTCAGGTTTATGCAGCGACAAATTATCCCCTCGATCTCCCCCGTAAGCGATGGAAAGCATAATACGATTACCATGTGAATTGATATATGTCCTAGCTAGTATTTGGTTATACAATTTATCAAGCTTAACTTGGGTATCTGCATCCACTTGAAGGGGCGTTATCGATTGATCAATTTTCCAGTCAGCAAATTGCGAAGGAATCATCACATCAAGATTAATCTTTTCCTGCAAGTCCGCCATCTTTTCTGTTGGAGTCAAAGCTAATGTCAATGCGGCTGAAAATATCATCAATACGCCTAGAAAAAAACTCGTAATCATCGACTTCTTCACCACTTTCTCCTTCTAAAACTCACATCAAAAGCGATAATTATGGCAATGCAAATTATCACGCGCAAGGACGTAATCCTTTATTAACATACTGTTTATTAGAAAAATACTGCAGAATTCCATCGACACTAAGAATGAGTACCAGTGCGCTGACAAATAAAACCATTCCGGCAAAATCATGAAGAAAACCTTGCCCTGCTGCATCACCAAAATGATATGTAATTAAAGTAAGAACTATTACTCGAATAACGTTGGCAGAAAAAGAAATGGGCACGACCAGGATCGCCAATATGACATTACGATAAACTGAGCTATGGTTCACAAGATTCAAATAAAATAATCCAAGTGCTTCTAGCGTTAATAATGTCTGCAAGCCAGCACAAGCATCCGCCACCAGAAGTTGATATTGCCCTATTTGCAAAATAACCCCATTTCTAGCTATCGGATAGTCAAATAAAAACAAAATTTGCTCAGCAACATATGAAACTGCCATTTTCATTGGCATAGTCAGGAAACTTACCAAGGATCCGGGCAGCGGAATCATGAACAACAAAAAAAATAATGGGAACCACATCACCTTTAAAGCCACAAATCCTTTCTTTATCAGTAATATGGCAGACAGTATCAAAATAAATGAACTTATCTCGAATACCAATATTTGTTGCGAACGTCCGATGACATAACACAAGAGGCCAGCCAAAAAAACTACCCAGCCGGTATTTGTAATTGACTTCCCATCACTTACTTTTAACATGTCCGGCCACTGACGAATCATTAGCCAGAGCGATAGCAATAAAATAATAGGGCCATGCGCTTGATCTTCATTTGTCCATAACCCCGTCGCTAGGCTATAGAAAGTAGGTACATACAAAAATAACAACCCTACTGCAATGGGCAACCAATCAGAAGCAATTGATTTTGAATCAATAAATTGATAAACCGACATTCTTCTAATGTTTAAAAATCAATTAATACAGATCCCACCACTTCTGCACCGCTACGATTAATTTGTTCATTCATGATATTCACATCTGTTAAGCGTGTGTTATTCTCATGTACAATCGCTAGCGCGCCCCCTATCCTAGAAGTAATCGTCAACGCATCGACTCCACTTGAGAAAGCCAACGTATCATAAAGAATGACATCGAATTGTTTAGCCAATTGATTATTCAATTCATCAAACGAAGCGCGATTCAGAAGCTCCAAAGGGTTGGGAGGAAGGGTTCCCGCAGGTAAAACCGACAAGTCTACAAAAGAATCAATCCTAGAAATGACTTCAAAAATATTGGCACGATCAGCAAGAACGTCAGATAGCCCTCTTTTGTTTTTTAGATTAAAAATCTCATGTTGCTGCGGACTGCGAAGATTTGCATCAACCAAAAGCGTCCTTTCTCCTAATTGAGAAAATACCACAGCAAGATTTGCAGTAAAAAGGCTAATACCATCATTAGGATTACAGCCAACCACCGTTAAAGCTTTATGGCCTGTAGCAAACCACCGTAATACCAACTGGCTTCGAATAGCTCGAAAAACCTCTATCTGATTTCCAAAGGGTTGATAGGCCACTACTAATTCTGGGGAATGATTTCCTTCGCCAGGTAATAAATAGGGATAATCAAATTGTTGCGCTAATACTTGTTGAATATCGCCTTCGGTAACCAATCCTAATTTGAGTGCAGCCTCACCGAAGCGCAGCCCACTTTCTTTCTGAAAAAGGAGTATATGTTCTGCTTCAATGGGCGTAATTTTACCCATATCCAAAAGAATGCGACCGATACTATATTTGTGAATAGAAGATGAATGCATATTAGCAAACCCGGAATTATCTAATTGTTCTGTTTCTGAAGAACCTGATGTATTCATTCGTAATTCCTTACTTAGAAGTTAGGTTACGGGTTTGAAACAAACTTAGCCAAGAATTCAACTTCAATCCCTTTTGCTTTGGTTTTCCCCACTGTACTACGCCAAGTACCGGAGCTTGAAATACATCGACCAAGTCTTCTGCAGATCGCACACGTTGATCAACCATTTCAATGATTAAAGCAACACTCAAGCCCAGTAAAGTACCTAAAAATATCGATACTAGAACGTTTAGCAATATCTTGGGGCTATCAGGCTTATCTGGAACTTTTGCGGTATCCAGTATTGAAACACTTGATAAATTGGATTTTCCTTCAAGATCTGTTTGGTTCAACCGCTGCATAGCACTGTTATAAGCTTGTTGAGCGCTTTCAACTTCTCTTGTTAACAGCTGTAACTCATCCCTAGAGCGATTTAATGTTAGCACTTTATTTCTTTGTACTTCTAAAGCCGCGCGCAATTCCGAAATTAAGCTTGCTGAATTCTTATTGGTAGACCTAAGATGATTGTTAAGCTCTGATCTTAATTTACCTACTTCAGCGCTTGCGCCTTTGTAACTAGGATGATTGCGACCATATTTTTGAGCTATCTCAGAAAACTTAGATTCTGCATGCGATAACTCTACTTTCAAACTAGTAATGATAGGATCTCTAGCTATAGATGTCGCTTCATCATTTTGATTACTCCCTCCTATCAAACCAGTTTCTGCATTTACCAGTTGGAATGAGAGGTCATTTAGCCGTTTTGTTTCTACATCCAAACGAAGATCCGCATCAATAATTCCCTTCTCATCACGATATTGTGTCAATTTTTTCTGAGCAATCTCTACTTTACTTCGTAGATCATTCAACTGCTCCGTAAAGTAGCTAGCAGCCTTCTGGGAAGGCTCCGCCGTTAATCGAATATTTATTTCTTGATAAGCATATGCAAAGGCATTTGCTACTGCTGAAGCAAATTCAGCATCCGTACTGGTATAGTTAATATGAATGACCGTACTATCACGTGCAACATCGAGATACAGATTTTTTATCAGGGAATTGGCCAACCAATTGCGGATATCTAAATTACTCTCACTTTTCTGATAATAAGACTTTGCAATATCGCTTTGATCAAGCTTCAGTTGATCTACTACCATCAATCTTGTTTGAGTACTTCTGATCACATCCAGCTGTGTAGCCAAATGACTTGCCATCATAGGTGCAGACATTGTCACCCCTGATACTGGATCAGGACCTTTGGTAGTCACCAATACTGTCGCGGTCGACCTGTAATTATTAGGTAATAATAGACTAACCACCAAGGTAGTCATCACTGTAGCCAATAGCGTAAAAAGTATAATCTTCCAACGAGCTATTAGAATCAAAAAAAATCGGTGATAATTCATCTTAAGATCTCATTTCCATTGAAAAATTATAATTTCCCCAATAACAGAACAAGTTACATTCCTTCCTAATCTTTTTTCCAACGTTAAAATATGCTTTCTCTGATATAGATAACGTCATCTGGTTGTATTAAATCGTTTGGCTTGGCATCCAACGTCTCAAGCTTACCATTCGCATCACGACGCTGAATTTTTAGACCACGCTCAGTTCCTTTCGGATTTAAGCCGCCACCAACTGATAAACCTTGAATCACTGTCATGTTACGCTCCAATCGATAAGAACCAGCACGCTGTACCTCGCCATAGATGTAAAAACGTGGCGCCCTTTCGACATAGATGAGATCATCACTTTTTACGACCAGGTTACCTGCTAGATCATTTGACCTAACCATATCCAAAACATCAATGGTTTGCTTGGTCCATTTATTTCCATCTGAGCGTATTAGAGTAACCACCTCCCCTCCTTCGGGAAGAATTCCTCCTGCCATAGTGAGAATATCCGTTAGGTTACGCCTACCTTCAATCGGATAGCGGCCTTGGTTACGCACGTTACCCAGCACGGAAACCATTTGACTTTGCAATGAAGATGTCAAAACATTAACCTGCGGATTGCGAAGAAGATCCCGACTCACAAGTAGCTTTACGATCTTTCTTTCTACTGCAGAAGGTGTCAGGCCATCAACTAATATTTCTCCAATCAATGGAAAAGTGATATTTCCTGCATCGTTTACTTTTGTTTCGGTAGTTAAATCCGGATGCCCATATACAAAAATCTTGATGGAATCACCAGACCCCAATACACTTTCTTTCTTGTCTGCAGCCAATATAGCATTACTGCAAAACCATGAAAGTAAAAAAAACATTAACAAATACAATCTTAGTTTATTTGTAACAAGCAACATTATTTTACGCTCCTGTTAAATGTGTTTAATTTTGTTTGCTCAGTATGAAATATCTTATATTGAAAATATGATCTATTTTAAACCCATCATACCACGTTCAATTGATCGTTCGACTGGCATTGAATTTGATTGATTTAAATTATTACTGTTATTTTCAAAGTCTTTTTTATCCAAAAAAGATTCCACTGGCTGTGTATTCATATTGGAATCTTTCAGGTTTAAATTGGGTGCATTTTTTCCAAAATATTCGATCTTTGCTGAGGAACGCAATCGGTTAATTTCTTCTTCCGATGCATGCTTATATTTTTGATTAGCTAGAAACTTCTCAATCTGAGGTGTAGCTAAAGCAAGTGATAATGGATTTTCCTTAATCGCATTAACAGCTATTAGAAGGTTGTGAGCACGTTCTTGCATAACAAAAATATGATTTTTACCTTTCTCAAGTATCATATTCACTATATGAGATGGCAAATCGGCGGTGCTACGTAATGCCACATTACGAGCATACTGTATGCCCTGCTTATCTAACCAAGTAGTAACTTCATCGATTGATTTTGCGGCATCCAGCACTGTTTTTAGTTCTTTACTTAAATCATTTAAGGCAATTCGAACAATTGTCAGGTCAAATTGTTTACGTTTCTCAAAATACTCTGGATTGCGTTGATAAAACTCATCTATTTCCACTTGGCTCGGCTTACCGAGTTTATTGGTAATTCTTTGCAAGTAAGCCTGTGCAATAACTTGTGCATTAGCTCGCTCACGTGCTTGCATTACTTCGGGTGTTCGATCAAGCTTGGTACGTACAGCCTCATCTACAATCAATTGGCGGGCAATTAATGATTCTAGTATTTGCTTACTTGCTGTCTCAAATTGTTCTGCACGAATACCCGCCCGCACAAGCTCATCGTTAAGTTGCAGTATGGTTATTTCATTTCCATTGACGCTTGCTAACGCTTGACCTGGTTTTTTTTCTACACTTTCCTTAGCATCACCACAAGCCGACAGCAAAAACACAATTATCAATACAATCAACTTCAATCGATTTGTGCAGTTTAATGCTAGCATCACAAAATCCTTCATTTTTTTAAGAAAGCAAATTAGTTCAGATGTGTTGTCAATCGTGTTGATGTTTACCCGTGCTTACACACATCGCAACCAAATTATCGTAAATAACTGTACCAATTATAAGCCCTCTAATTTTAAGAAAAATACGGAAAAAAACATGATATCCGCTCTATTTCAATAAATGAATCCTTCAATAGAAATTAGAACTATCAAGCGCATAACCTTATCTGCAATCATTTTCTCGAAT
Organism: Nitrosomonas sp.; assembly: GCA_024281675.1. Classification (GTDB taxonomy): domain Bacteria; phylum Pseudomonadota; class Gammaproteobacteria; order Burkholderiales; family Nitrosomonadaceae; genus Nitrosomonas. Next base: position 46,203 of record JAMXAG010000012.1, on the reverse strand, counting down.
TTTTGCTTCTAAAAATAATCGCTAGGTAATTTTCAGGAGCAAAAATTAATAGTCTAACGCTTAACCCGAAATTCACTTTTATTGAAACACAACAATCGTTTCAATAATCCATCGATCACTCTTCTTGGCGCAGCGATATTTAAACGCATAAAACCACTGCCTTCCGCACCGAACAAAATTCCAGGGCTCATACCAATACCCGCTTGGTGTACAAAAAAATGCTTCAATTGTGCATCAGTCATGTTCCAAGCACGAAAATCAAGCCACATCAAATAGGTTCCTTCAATCGGCGTGACTCTAATCTCTGGCAAATGGTCGTATAGAATTTTTTGTACAGCATCGCGGGTATCTCGTAAATAAACTAACAGTGCTTCTAGCCATTCTTCACCTTCGCGATAGGCCGCTTCGAATGCAACAATACTGAAAGGATTAGCTGGATTGATGTGTAAGTTACTAAATATATCCTTGACAGCATTGCGTGTAGATTTATCAGGAATAATCAGTGCAGACAAATTGAGACCCGGAATATTAAAGGTTTTGCTCGGTGCAACAGCAGTAATGATTTTAGTAGTATTATTCGATAATGCTGCCAGAGGATAATGCCGATTACTCGCATAAATCAAATCAGCATGAATTTCATCTGAAAAAATAATCAAATTATACTTTTCAGCAATTTCCAGCAATCGTCCCAATTCCTCGGGAAACCAAACACGCCCTACTGGGTTATGCGGGGAACATAGCAACAAAAAACGCGCATTTTTGGCACATTGCTCGAGATGATCAAAATCAATGGTATAGCGATTATTCTGTTGATTCTCTATACGCAGCGGATTATATATCAAACATCTACTAGCTTGAGTAACCGTAGAAAAAAAAGGGAAATAGACCGGCGGCTGCACAATAACACCATCACCCGGCTGTGTCAGTGCAACAATCGCAGCATTGATCGATGGCACAACACCAGGACACATAACTATCCAATCACGCTGAATGTCCCACTGGTGCCGGTGTTTTATCCATACGATCAGTGCTTCGTACAAACCATCAGAAAACATCGTATAGCCATAAACCGGATGCGCTGCTCGTTGCATCAACGCCTGTGTCACCGCCGGTGGTGCGGCAAAATCCATATCGGCTACCCAGGCCGGAATAACATCTCCTCTCCCAAACATGCTGTAACGCCCATCATACTTTGTACTACTGGTACCATCACGGTTGATTTCCTGATCGAAGTCAAAACCGTTACTCAAGAGATTTTCTCCCAGATAGTCACTTCAGAGAGCGTATGTTGGAACTTCCGTTTGGTTTCACGAATGACAAATGGCACTGCTTGTGGACCTTGAATCAATCTAAAATACTTACCTAAAATTTCCTTTAAGCCATCCAACGTAGTAAAACTCTCTCCGTCTCGCTTGAATCCACCGACCCAAGATTCTTTTTTGGTATGCTCTACCAACCAAGTATACGGTGAAGCAATCAACAGTAAGCCGGATGGATTGATGCGTGTATGAATATTATTGAGCAACTTTGCAGGATCGTACAAACGATCAATCAGGTTTGCAGCCAGAATTAAATCATAGCCAGTTAGAATGGGTCTCAGATTGCAGGCATCACCTTGATAAAACTCGACTTTATCTTTGACACGCTCCAAACCCAAACCTACCAACGTACTCTCTTTGTAACTGACCAGATCGCCTTCATCAGTGAGCACGTAGCGCAAAACACCGTGTTGCGCAAGCTGAACACCTTGGCCGATAAAACGCGCGGAAAAATCAACACCAGTGACAGACTCAAATGCATGCGCCAATTCAAATGTTGCTCGACCAGACGCACATCCTAAATCTAACGCCCTTCGCTTAGGTCGATCACCCAATGCTGCAATCGCAATTTCTGCTAAAGCTTTAGAAAAATTCGGCACATTAAAATAAATATCACCATAGTGAAACTCAGCGTATTCGGATAACAACTTATCCGTTTCATAACTTGAGCTTGTTTGTGTTGCGAGTGCTTCAGAAATCACATAACGAAAACCCGCGTGTTGAAAGAAATGTCGACGGAAAGCATAACGTGCGCTTCGTAACGATTCATCACCACAAGAAATCCATGAGCCACCTTTGATTAGGTTATGCTGGCCATCAAAAGTTGGCGTAGTAAAATCATCATATAACGGGTGCACGTCAAAACCCGGAAAAGGATAAATCGGTGTCTCGGTCCATTGCCATACATTACCAACCACATCAAAAAATTCACCATGCTTAAATTCGGTTACTGGACAACTAGATGCATAGTGATCCAAATGCAAATTACTGTTTGCAGGCACATCGGACGATACTTCGGATAATTGCCCAACATCGTACAATCGATACCACTCATCTTCAGTCGGCAAGCGAATAGATTGTGCTGTAATTGCTGCTTTCCAGTTACAAAATGCTTTGGCTTCGTGGTAATTCACTTCCACTGGCCAATCCCAGGGCATAGGAATTTCTTCGGTCATAATGCGCAAATACCAATCCTCACCTTTTCTAATCCAGAAAACTGGGTGCATTGCTTGCGTAAATTTTTGCCAAGAACGGCCTTCTTCCTGCCAATATTTTTCAGTTTGATAGCCCCTTGCTTCAATAAAAGCGAGAAACTCTTGATTAGTCACTAAGTATTTACTCGCCTGAAACGCTGGAATATTGATTTGATGCAAACCAAATTCATTGTCCCAACCATAATACTCGCAATCGTTCTTGTTTTTATTGAGCGTAACCGTCCCAGCTGCAACCGGAATCATTTGATTTTGAGGTGCTTGAGTAGATTTTTGGCAAGCTTTCCAGTCAGCATGCGGCTGCACAAATTCAAGTGCATGCTGACGAATTAGCACTGATGAAGTTTCCAAATGAATACGCTCATGTTCAATACCCATTAAGATCGGCCACCAAGAGCTTTCCCAAGTAATCGGCAGCACCAATGGCATCTGCATAATTAGCTGATCAATCCGAGTACGCATAGCATTACGATATTCACGCACTGCTTGTACCGTAGGCCAATTGTAATGCGTACTATCGAGATCATCCCAACTCATTTCATCCACACCAACCGCAAACATCGATTCGAATTTAGGGTTAATACGCTCGGATATCAAACCCGCAAGAATGAGTTTATTAATATAAAAGGTTGCAGTATGCCCAAAATAAAAAATAAGCGGATGGCGCAATGAAATCGGTTTTATGTAATACGCTTCATCGGAGCGCAACGTCTCAAAAAGCCGTTCATAACAATCGAGCGTAGTGTGAAAGTATTTCTGAATCTCTTTGCGTTTTAACTCGGGGTTGTTACCATTCAAAAAAGGTGTTCTGAGGAATACTGATCTTGACATATTATTATTGTTAATTAATGTTTCATTTATTTAGACATTATAACCTTTCATTTTTTCACAAAACATAATTCCCTTAAAAATTACTCGTTATTCGGTATAAAAATTTGAAAATTTTTATACCGGGTTCTGCTAACCTATTTGATTAGTATGACGAAAATTACCGGAAGGTGACATCAATAGATCAAACACTGCATGCCCCGCCAGCATGGCAATTCAGTCATTCCAATCATCTGCAAATTCTCAGAAACCTTTGCACGGCAAAGAGAATATCTTTATTAGCGATGGCTTAAGGGATTTTCCCGAAGCGATTGAAACCGTTTATCCACATGCCATTGTGTGACTCTGTATCGTGCATAAGGTGCGTAACAGTCTCAACTACGTCACATGGAATAAACACAAGCAAGTGGCTGCCGATTTACGCTTGATCTAGAGCGCAGCCACGATTGACAAAGCTAAGCAAGCGCTATCCGCCTTTGAAGATAAATGAAACAAGGCTTATCTGCAGCCTTGAACAACAGTAGCAGTTGTTTTTTCAGTGATCTTTTTTTGGATAAATTGAACTAGAGTTCCCAGCGTTTTGAATGTCGCAGCACTGATTTCATCGTCATGAATTGAAATTGAAAACTCTTCCTCTAACGCTAAAATAACCGATACTATCGAAACCGAATCGAGTTCCGAAATGTTACCTAATAAATAGGTATCCGTGGTCATGGCATCATATTGATCGCTTAATACCAATGTACGTTTGATGATTTTTTTTATTTCAATATCAAGTTTCATTTTTGATCTAACAAAAGGTCATTACTTGAAATATTTGAATAAGACATAAGGGTGAAATATGAATGTGAGCAATATTTTTTCGAATATCCCATTCGCTCAACAAGAAGAGCTCTTTGAGGTCTTGATAAGAAATGACGCCATCAGAATAGAAAGGATTATTTCAACAGGACAAATATTCCAACCATCCGATTGGTATGATCAAGAGAAAGATGAATGGGTAATAGTGTTGAAAGGAAGAGCAGCGCTATCTTTCGAAAATCAACCAACGATTCATCTCAATGAGGGGGATTACATTAATATCCCCGCTCATGTGAGACACAAAGTGAGTTGGGTAGACCCAAACGATAAGACCATATGGCTTGCTATTCACTATTAAGAATACGACTCGCATTTGCGTAAACAACCTGCAACTTTGCTAGAAAAACCTTAATGCGATATTTGTTTGCCGTATTTCTGACGAAATTTCTCAACCCTTCCCGCAGTATCCACAATCTTTTGCTTACCGGTATAAAATGGATGACATTGCGAGCATACTTCAATATGCAAAGGCTTATTCAAAGTAGAACGCGTATTAAACACGCTCCCACAACTGCAAGTTACTGTTATTTCGTGATAATCGGGATGAATATTTTCTTTCATGAGATATTGACCTATCGCTTATAAAAAAGCAAACCATTAAAATGCAGTATTATCCTTTAATGTCTTAGCCGGCGCAACCATGTAAAATCTACGTTAACTTTGATTCTCAATAGATTTGTACAAAATTAAAAATCACATCAAGATCACGTCGTATTGTTCTTGCATGTAAGACTCCTCAACCTGGAGTCTTATGGGTTTAGCAATAAAATCTCCTAACTGGGCCAAACTTTGTGATTCTTCATCCAAAAATAAATCAATCACTGGTTGCGACGCTAAAATACGAAATTCATTGGCCTCAAACTGCCTGGATTCACGTAATAATTCACGCAAAATTTCATAGCAAATGGTCTGAGCAGTTCTGATCTCACCACGCCCGTGACAAGAGGGACACGTTTCACAAAGTACTTGCGCCAAGCTTTCGCGAGTCCGTTTGCGAGTCATTTCGACGAGTCCGAGCATACTAAAACCATTAACATTCACTCGCACACGATCCTTTGATAAGGCTCTATTGAATTCTGTCAAAACAGCGTTGCGATGCTCCTCAGAATCCATATCAATAAAATCACAAATGATAATACCACCAAGGTTTCTTAATCGTAGCTGGCGGGCGATTACTTGCGCCGCTTCTAGGTTCGTTTTTAGAATTGTATCTTCAAAATTGCGGATACCAATAAATCCTCCGGTATTCACATCCATGGTAGTCAGTGCCTCGGTTTGATCAATAATCAAATAGCCACCTGATTTTAAGTCGACTCGCCGAGCCAGGGATCTTTCAATTTCCTCTTCTACGCTATGCAAATCGAATAATGGTCGATCCCCCGTATAAACACCAATTCGATCAGTAATGTACGGCATGAAATATTGCGAAAATTTAACCAATTTTTGATAATTCTCACGTGAATCTACTAATATTCGAGCCGTATCTTCATCCACAAGATCACGCAGCACCCGATGACTCAAGTCCAGGTCTTGATAGAGTAGCGAGGGTGCAGATATGGTCGTGCTTTTTTGTTGGATATCGTGCCATAGCTTATGCAAATACTCTAGATCGGAGCATAGATCCTTATCATCAGCCGTCTCAGCCATAGTACGGATGATATACCCCCCCTTCTCTTCTGCTGGAAGTAGCTGTTGTAGCTTTTCCCGTAGCAATTCACGTTCACCATCATTTTCAATACGTTGAGAAATTCCAATATGTGACTCTTGCGGCAAATAAACCAACAAGCGCCCTGCCAAGCTAACTTGTGTCGATAATCGTGCACCTTTAGTTCCAATAGCATCTTTGACTACTTGAACCAATATGTTGCTACCCTCATGCAGCAATTTTTCAATCGGCTTGATATTGGTTGCTTCGTTTTGATATAAACTCCAGATATCCGCAACATGTAAAAAAGCTGCCCGATCTAAGCCAATATCAACAAAAGCTGATTGCATGCCCGGCAATACACGGCTGACGCAACCATTATAAATATTTCCAACAATACCGCGACCGCTCGTGCGTTCGATATGAAGTTCTTGCGTTATACCTTGTTCTAAAATAGCTACTCGGGTTTCTTGAGGCGTGATATTGACAAGAATTTCGTTATTCATCGCAACAAATTAAGCAAAAATTTCAATACCAACTTCCTCTAATAGCTGCGCCGTTTCATATAAAGGCAAGCCCATTACACCACTATAGCTGCCAGATATTTCAACGATAAAAACCGCCGCTAATCCTTGAATGGCATAAGCACCCGCTTTATCTAGAAAATTGTTCGACGCCAAGTATCTGTGGATTTCATGCTCAGTAATTTGTCGAAAACGAACGGTTGTTGCCGTTAAAAGGATTTGTATTTGATCTTTAATTCCCAAACCAATTGCAGTTAAAACTTGATGGGATCTGCCGGATAAAGCTTTCAACATTTCTTCAGCTTCATGAATATCCTTTGGCTTACCTAGAATAGTGCCATCTAGGATAACAATCGTATCAGCCACCAATACTGGCAAAACCGGAAATTTACGTTGTAATATCCGCTTATATCCTTCACTCGCTTTTGCTCGCACAATCCGATAGATATAGTCAGTCGGTGATTCACCGATAACTGGCTTTTCATCAACATCTATGGGTCGACCTAAGGTTTCTCGCATTAATAAAAGATTAAATTTAATCCCAATTTGTTTAAGCAATTCTCGTCGTCTTGGGCTTCGAGAAGCCAAGTAAATTTGTCTATCAGGAAACATCGTTAAATCGATAAAAAACAGTAAATGAATTGAGTGCGATCATATTACCGCACGATCGAAAGATGCAATAGCCTATCTTAATTTATGCTCAATTAATTTCTATGATAAGGATGGCCTTGTAGCACTGAGACAGCACGATAAAGCTGCTCGGCCAGTACAACACGCACCATTGCATGCGGCAATGTTAAATGGGATAAAGCGAATGTTTTATGCGCAGTACGTTTGAGGTTTGGATGCAGCCCATCCGCGCCACCAATAACAAATGCGATAGCATTACTATCTAATAACCATTGTTTGATGACTTGAGAAAACTCCAAAGTTGTCCATTGGTGCCCACGCTCATCTAATACAATCATTCTACAACCAGAAGGAAGTGCTGCAAGAATTCGTTCCGATTCAGAATATAGCAATTGTTCTACAGTTTTTCCACTACTGCGCTTTTCAGGCTTAATTTCAATTAACTGTATAGATATTTCATGTGGTAACCGCTTAATGTATTCATTAAAGCCCTGCTGAATCCAATTCGGCATTTTGTTACCGACTGCGATAATGAAAACTTTCATATTCGATTGAAACAATCATTAAAATGATTTTCGATTTAATGCAGCAACTATCCCATTAACGTAACCATAGCGATTTCAAATCGTAATATTCTCGTACTGCCGGAAGCATCACATGTACAATTACATCCCCTAGATCTACCAACAACCATTCACCCGTTTGCTCGCCTTCTACGCTATAAACTACCCCACCAGTTGCTTTGGTCTTCTCCGCCACGTTGCGAGCAAGGGACTTAGCTTGTCGCGTCGAATCCGCACTAGCAATCACTACGTATTCAAACATAGATGTTATTTTTGATACGTTGATGACATCAATGTCGTAACCCTTGATATCCTCAAGTGCATCAACCACAATTTTCACAAGTTCTTTGGAATTCATGCTTTCTCTGTATAGATATGATTCGTTGTAATGTAATCAGAAACTTTGTCTGGCAGCAGGTAACGCACGCTTTTACCCGTATTAACGAGATGACGAATCCGCGAAGCCGATATTTCTAGTAGAGATGTATGTGCAATATAAATCAGACCTACCGCTTGTTGCGATAAACAATTGACTGATAAAACATGTCGCATCCTTAATTCCTGTGCAACTTCTTGCGGTACAGTCTGATTATCATCGATGGCACCATAACCCGGACGCGCGACCACGAGTAGGTGACATAAATTGAAAATTTCACGCCACTGGAACCACTGATTGATTTTGATAAATGCATCGATCCCTAATATAAAACATAGGATGCGGTTATCGTTCGATTCCTGTTGAAATTCACGGAGTGATTCAACCGTTGTACTTATTCCAGGTCGATTGATTTCACGCTCATCAATCGAAAATTGATGATTATCTTGAATTGCCAGGCGGATCATTTCTGTGCGTTGATGTCTTGTTCCAATCGGTGTGTTTCTCAAACGAGGTTCACCTGATGGGACAAAAATAATATGTTGCAGATTTATAGAATCAATTAATTCTTCGGCAACACGAAGATGACCAAAATGAATCGGGTCAAACGTTCCACCATAAATTCCTACCAAAGAAGACTTGTCAGCATCCACTAACTAAAATGCTCGCTTTTGCAAAAATTGTTCCCTCGACAAACCATTACAGTAAAGCCAAGCGCATATCGGTTAAAACCTCAGCCAAATGTGTCGTAAACCTTGCCGCTGACGCACCATCAATCACACGATGATCATAGGAAAGTGATAATGGCAGCATGAGTCTAGGAACAAATTGTTGATCATGATAAACCGGTTGGATACGCGCTTTCGAGACTCCCAAAATGGCAACCTCTGGCGCATTAATAATCGGAGTAAACGCAGTTCCACCAATGCCACCTAAACTGGAAATTGTGAAACTCGCGCCTTGCATATCGGTTGGTTTTAATTTTCCTTCTCGCGCTAAGGTAGCCAATTGAGATAATTCATCTGCAATCGCAATAATACCTTTTTGATCAACTTGCTTGATGACAGGAACCACTAATCCATTGGGAGTATCGACCGCAAACCCAATATGATAGTAATGCTTAATGACGAGCCCAACATTGCCTTCTACAGAATGATCCAACGATGCATTAAACTCCGGAAATTTTTTTAGCGGCGCAATCAATGCTTTCATCAGAAACGCAAGGAACGTAAGTTTAACCATGTTTTTCCGATTGCTTTCATTGAATTCTTTACGCATTTCTTCCAAATTGGTGATATCCGCCTCATCAAACTGTGTCACATGTGGAATCATGACCCAGTTTCGGTGTAGATTTGATCCAGAGATTTGTTTAATACGCGACAAAGGCTGCAGTTCGATTGGACCAAATTTAGCAAAATTAACTTGTGGCCAAGGTAATAAGTTCAGTGCTGCGCCTGTGGTACTGTTGGTATTTCTCGATTTGGATAATTCCGCTTTTACGAAAGCTTGCACGTCTTCTTTCAGAATTCTTTGTTTGGCCCCACTGCCAATAATTAACTCCAAATTGACGCCGAATTCACGTGCCAATCGACGAATCGAAGGACTGGCATGTGCTTTCGGCAAATTCAATTGCATAGAAGAAGGCTCCGTTGCTCGCGCCATTCCTGCTAGCTTAGTCGATGGTACGGGCCGATTCTTAGGTATTACAGGCTGTGATTGCATTACCAAGGGTTTTTCCGGCACACTTTCTAGTTTTTCGCTCTGACGTACAACTTCATTCGTAACGTTTTGTTCAGCTTCAATGGTCAGGATCGCACTACCTTCCGATACTTTATCACCTGTCTTAATGTAAATTTCTTTGATTATGCCGGAATATGGCGATGGAATTTCTATCGTGGCTTTTTCTGATTCGAGTGTCACCAGAGAATCTTCCTGATTCACCCTATCACTGACTTTGACCAATATCTCAATCACCGGGACATCTTTAAAATCCCCGATATCTGGTATCAATACTTTCTTTAATTCAGCCATCCTATCCTTGCTTTATTTTGCCGTCTATACTGTGGTTGGATTTGGTTTATCGGGATCAATGTCAAATTTTTGAATCGCTTCAATGACCTCCTCATGAGCGATTTTTCCTTCTTCCGAAAGCACCTTGAGCGTTGCAACAACAATATAATATCGATCAACTTCAAAGAAATGACGCAATTTCTCACGCGTATCAGAACGCCCGAAACCATCTGTACCTAACACCCGATATTTTCCTGGAACAAATTCGCGAATTTGATCTGCGTAAATTTTCATATAATCGCTCGCAGCGATCACTGGGCCTTGTCGATTCTTCAAACAGTTCTCAACATGAGAAAATCTTGCCGACTGATCGGGATGCAACATATTCCAGCGCAACACATCTAACGCTTCACGCCTTAATTCATTGAAACTGGTTACGCTCCATATATCTGCGCAGATATTGTAATCTGCTTCAAGTAATTCAGAAGCTGCAATGACTTCACGTAAAATAGTACCAGCTCCCAGAAGCTGCACATGCAATCTATTATCACTGTTGCCGTTGCCGCCTTCGCGTAACAAATACATCCCTTTCAAAATATCGTTTTCAGCATTCTGAGGCATCGCAGGATGCCCGTAATTCTCATTCATTACTGTAATATAGTAATAAATATCTTCCTGTTCTTGATACATGCGGCGTAGACCATCTCGAATAATGACGGCGAGCTCGTAACCAAAAGCAGGATCATACGATACACAATTCGGAATAGTAGATGCAATCAGGTGACTGTGCCCATCCTCATGTTGCAGTCCTTCACCGTTCAAGGTGGTACGCCCAGCCGTACCGCCAAGCAAAAAACCTCGGCAACGCAAATCACCCGCCGCCCATGCCAAATCACCGATACGTTGAAAACCAAACATAGAATAAAAAATGAAAAAAGGAATCATCTGTATGCCATGTGTGCTATAGGCTGTCGCAGCAGCAATCCAAGAAGACATCGCGCCTGCTTCATTAATGCCCTCCTGCAGGATTTGTCCGTTCTTATCTTCTTTATAGTACATCAACTGATCCGCATCTTGCGGCGTATACAGCTGCCCAACGGACGACCAGATCCCTAATTGCCTGAACATGCCCTCCATGCCAAATGTACGTGATTCATCAGCAACGATAGGCACAATGTGTTTGCCAATTTGTTTATTCTTAACCAAGATATTAAGGATTCGCACAAAAGCCATCGTAGTAGAAAATTCATGCCCCTCTCCACTGCCTTTTAATAGCGCATCAAAATCTGATAATGGTGGTACCTTTAATGGTTGCGCTTGGGTTTTACGGCAATGCAATGCTCCTCCTAGTGCTTTCCGACGTTCTTGCATATAGATATATTCAGGCGAATCATTCGCCAACGTCAAATAAGGAATTTCATCGATTTTGTCGTCAGGAATATCCAGGCCAAACCGGTCACGGAAAGCTTTCAACGACGTAGTACCCATTTTTTTCTGTTGGTGCGTGATGTTTTGCGCCTCACCAGCTTCCCCCATTCCATACCCTTTGATGGTTTTGGCAAGAATGACTGTCGGTTGACCGCTATGCTTCACAGCCTCAGCATAGGCTGCGTAAACTTTATAGGGATCGTGGCCACCACGATTGAGACGCCAAATGTCATCGTCTGACATATTAGCCACCATTTCCAATAGCTCTGGGTATTTACCAAAGAAGTGCTCACGTACATAAGCACCATCTCTGGATTTAAAAGTTTGGTATTCTCCATCCACGCATTCCATCATGCGCTTCTGCAACAACCCTCGAGTATCTTTGGCCAATAACGGATCCCAATATGATCCCCAGATTACCTTGATCACATTCCAACCGGCGCCACGAAAAGCACCTTCCAACTCTTGAATAATTTTACCATTGCCACGCACAGGACCATCTAATCGCTGCAGGTTGCAATTGACAACAAAAATGAGATTGTCTAATTTCTCGCGTGATGCCAGTGAAATCGCGCCCATAGATTCGGGTTCATCCATTTCACCATCACCCATAAAGGCCCATATTTTTCTATTTTCAGCCTTAATCAATCCACGACTGTTCAGGTATTTCATAAAACGGGCTTGATAAATCGCCATTAAAGGACCCAATCCCATCGAAACCGTTGGAAATTGCCAGAAATTCGGCATTAACCAGGGATGAGGATAAGAAGATAGGCCGTTGCCACCCGTTTCCTGGCGAAAATTATCCAATTGTTCCTGACTAAGCTCTCCTAATAAAAATGCATAAGAGTAAATCCCCGGAGAAGAGTGGCCTTGTACATAGACTAAATCACCGTCATGCTCTTCAGATGGCGCATGCCAGAAATGGTTATAACCAATGTCATAAAGCGTAGCGGCTGAAGCAAAACTGGCAATATGACCACCGACATTGGTGTTTTTATTCGCACGCAAGACCATTGCCATAGCATTCCAACGCACATAAGATCGAATCCGATTTTCAATCGCATTGTTTCCTGGTGAACGCACTTCTTTACCAACTGGAATACTATTGATATAAGCAGTAGTCGCGGTATACGGTAAATAAGCGCCGGAACGACGGGCTTTCTCGATTAATATTTCCAATAAAAAATGAGCACGCTCTCCACCCGCATTAGCAATAACGGAATCCAACGCATCCAGCCATTCCTGAGTTTCTTGTGGATCAATATCCGGTTGTTGTTCCATGTTTGACGATGTTTAAAATTTAAGTTATTTTCTTGTGATGAGCCGCGCGTTCTGCTGCTAAAATCGTATTGCCCAGCAACATAGTAATAGTCATAGGCCCAACACCGTTTGGAACCGGAGTAATATAACCGGCCACTTCTTTCACCGACTCAAAATCCACATCGCCGCATAGTTTCCCATCCTGTAATCGATTAATACCCACATCAATCACTGTAGCGCCTGGTTTTACCATTGCAGCGTTAATCATGCGAGGCTTCCCGATTGCGACGACAAGAATATCAGCACTACGAGTAAAATCTGGTAGGTTACGCGTTTTGGAATTGCATATTGTCACAGTAGCGCCTTGCTCCAACAACATGAATGCCATCGGCTTACCAACAATATTACTGCGGCCGATAACCACCGCGTGGCGACCCTCGATAGGAATACGATTGCGATGTAACATTTCCATGATACCAGCGGGCGTGCAAGGTGAAAAAAGGCTATTGCCGGTCACTAAAGCACCCACATTGTATAAATGAAATCCATCGACATCTTTTTCAACCGCAATCGCACTAATCACTCGATTATTTTCGAAATGCATAGGCAACGGTAATTGGACTAAAATGCCATGAATATTGATATTCTCATTCAGTGAATGGATGCATTGCAAAACCTCAGCTTGCGATGCATCATTTTGAAAACGATGTACTTCCGAATAAATTCCAGCTTCGCTGCACGCTTTTACTTTGTTCTTAACATAGATGCTCGATGCAGGGTCTTCACCGACAATAATAACAGCCAAACCCGGCTTTATACCCCGTTGAATTAACTGTTCAGCACGAGACTTCCACTCTTGGCGAACCAATCCAGCTAATTTCTTACCGTCGATAATCTGCACATTCATCTCTTAGGATGCACAATTAATTGATAATGACATCATTCAACACCGCACAAATAAATTAGCACAATACAAAACATTAAACGTTTTGTTTCAACTGTTGCGCTTTCTTGATTTTTGAGCGATACATTAAAATACCAATTAGAAATACTGGGATTACAAATAATGCTGCGGCTATCAATCCTGCGGCAAGTATTGCAATCGCACTATTTCCGGGCATAAACAAAGTAACAAACCAAATCATTACGAATGCAATCGACAAACCGCCATAGAGCATAATTTTCCGGAAGCGATCATAAATCCGCCAGAAATCGCCTGAAACCTGCATGTCATCCACATAATGATCGAATATTTCCGCTAAGCTGTTATCATCTGGCTCAGATTCATAACCAACTGCAACTGCCAAGGCATTGCGATCATCTTCTACCTTTGACATTTTTCGAAGAAATTCGATCCGTTTATCTGCCTTACGTTTACCTAAGCCATCTTGAATCAAATTAGCCTTCAAAGCTGAAAATGCCAACTCACGCGCATCATTTGAGTTGTTTCCTAAAGTTTCAGCATGACGCCACATCACACCTAGCAAGTACAGTTGTATCGTCAATCCTTGAAACTCAGGAGCGAAATCGTATCCTTTATCTTTAATACGCTCAAGCTGCTTTGCGATAACCGTTTGTGCATGTTCGATACATTGGCTGATCGTTGACACATCCGTCACCAAAACCTCAGAATTCAATTGTTTTTCATTCGATTTATCAGAATCATTCATTACTTTTTTCATTTAAATTCCTATGCATTACTGTCTTCAGAGACGATTTGCATTATATACCGGCTAAGTATCATGATACTTAGAAAAAATACTTTATGGATTAGGTCAAAATTAACACGAGAAGAAATCGAAAATGATCTCTAGGCCTTGGTCGAGATTAATTCATAAAATTATATTCAGATAATGCTATGAATTAATCATGATCGTTTTTAAGATTGAGTCGCTGCCAAATAGCAGAAGTCAAATCAGCCGAATTCAATGTATAGAAATGCAATCCTGGCGCACCCGCCGTCAATAATCGTTGACATAAATCTGTGACCACATCCAATCCAAAAGCATGAATCGAATCAATATCATCGGAATAATTTTCTAATTTTCTGCGTATCCATCGCGGGATCTCCGCACCACAAGTATCTGAGAACCTGACCAATTGGGAAAACTTATTAATCGGCATGATTCCCGGAACCACCGGAATATTTAACTGCGCAGCTTCACACAGCTCTATGAAGTGATAATAGGCATCCGCATTATAGAAATACTGAGTGATAGCCGAATTAGCTCCCGCTTCAATTTTCCGTCTAAAATTTTCAAAATCAGCTTGAGCCGAACGGGCTTGGGGATGATATTCAGGATAAGCCGCCACATCAATATGAAACCAATCTCCAAATTCTTGCCGAATAAAAGCAACCAATTCGCTCGCGTAACGAAACTCACCCGCTTGTGCCATTCCAGATGGCAAATCTCCTCGTAGCGCCACAATATGCTGAATGCCCGTTTGATGATATTTCTCTAGTATTTCTAGAATATTGTTTCGAGTTGATCCAATACAAGATAGATGAGGTGCAACCACATAACCCTTTGCTTTCATTTCCAGTACAGTCTCCAGAGTACGCTCCCGAGTCGATCCTCCAGCACCGAAAGTTACTGAAAAAAACTTAGGATGATACTGAGCAAGGCGGTTGCAAGTTAACCGGAGCTTTTCGATTCCCTCAGGCGTTTGAGGTGGGAAAAGCTCAAAACTGTATGTAACAGGAAATTTTTTTTGTGATTCCATTTTCCATAAACCTTTTCATGTGAGCCTTAAATTGGCTCACATGACCAATGTAACAAAATGACAAGTGTGATATTGATTGAAACAATCAATAACGATACATTGCTGGTTTATAAGGCCCGTTTTTATCCAATCCGAGATACTTGGATTGTTCATCCGTGAGTTCGGTCAGCTTTACACCTAGCTTCCCAAGATGCAAGCGCGCAACCTTCTCATCTAAGGATTTAGGTAATACATAGACACTTTTTTCATATTTCACGCCGTTTTGCCATAACTCCATTTGCGCCAATACTTGATTAGTGAATGAACTTGACATCACAAAAGACGGATGTCCCGTTGCACAACCCAAATTAACCAAGCGACCTTGCGCTAAAACAATAATACGACGTCCGGTAGGAAATAACACATGATCAACTTGCGGTTTGATATTTTCCCAAGAATATTTTTGAATCGAGGCGATATCTATCTCCGAGTCAAAATGACCTATATTACAAACGATCGCCTGATCTTTCATTTTTAGCATGTGATCATGGGTAATCACACGCAAATTACCGGTTGCCGTAACAAAAATATCGGCTTGCTCACAAGCGCTATCCATCGTAACAACGCGATAGCCTTCCATAGCAGCCTGCAAAGCACAAATCGGATCAATTTCGGTAATCCAAACTGTCGCACCTAAACCACGTAATGATTGCGCACATCCCTTACCGACATCTCCATATCCGCATACCACAGCAATTTTTCCCGCAATCATCACATCGGTAGCGCGTTTGATACCATCGACCAATGATTCCCTGCAACCATAAAGGTTATCGAATTTAGATTTGGTGACCGAATCATTGACATTGAACGCGGGAAAAGGAAGTTCGCCATTTTTTTGCATTTCATATAAACGATGCACACCGGTTGTTGTTTCTTCAGTCACGCCACGAATTCTGGTCAGATTTCGCGAGTACCAATGGGGATCAGAAACCAGCTTACTTTTTATCGATGCAAATAATGCCGTTTCTTCTTCATTGGTAGGATGCTCAATTACAGCAGGATTTTTTTCAGCTTTGGTTCCAAGAATCAGCAATAAAGTAGCATCACCTCCATCATCTAAAATCATATTGGCACCGTCGGCCTGTCCATCAACCACCCATTCAAAAATACGATGTGCATAATCCCAATAATCTTTCAGTGATTCACCTTTATAAGCAAAAACAGGAATACCCTTTGCTGCAATCGCAGCAGCAGCATGATCTTGAGTAGAGAAGATATTACAGGAGGCCCAACGTACTTGCGCGCCAAGTGCCACAAGTGTTTCAATTAATACAGCTGTTTGAATGGTCATATGTAAAGAACCAGCAATACGCGCACCAGCCAGTGGTTTCTGGTTAGCGTATTCAGCACGTAATGCCATCAAACCGGGCATCTCAGTTTCTGCGATGGCTATTTCCTTACGTCCCCATTCAGCAAGGGATATATCAGCAACTTTATAGTCAGTAAATGAACCAACGCCAGGATTGAGCACAGCGTTCATAATTAATCTCCTTAACAATATGAACGAGCGCCGTTGTAACGATATCATCGATACCAAGCCTCACGGGAAAAACCGTTGCAGCGCTCCTTGGCATGTCAGAAAAATTTCAGGAATTATTGCACTAAATATAATCTCGATAGGTTGTGATAAAAATAATCAAAACTTACAGTCCCGCATCCGCGCGAAGTTGTTCCGCTTTATCGATACGTTCCCATGTAAAGTCAGCATCATCACGGCCAAAATGTCCGTAAGCTGCTGTTTTAGTGTAGATAGGGCGCAACAAATCGAGCGCATAAATAATCCCGCGTGGGCGCAGATCAAAATGTTTTTCGATCAGTTGTACTATTTTTTCATCATCGATCTTACCCGTTCCAAAAGTATTTACCATTAATGAAACTGGTTTTGCCACGCCTATTGCATACGCAACTTGTACCTCGCATTTACTGGCAATACCTGCAGCAACGATATTTTTTGCAACATACCGTCCGGCGTAAGTAGCTGAGCGATCCACTTTTGAAGGATCTTTTCCGGAAAATGCTCCTCCGCCATGATGTGCAGTGCCACCATAACTATCAACAATAATCTTACGCCCCGTTAAACCGCAATCTCCCATTGGACCACCCACTACAAAACGACCGGTTGGATTGATCAGATATTGAGTGTTAGAGTCGATCATTTCTTTTGGCAGTACTGGTTTGATGATTTCCTCAATCACTGCGGACTTTAAATCTCGATAAGCAATTTCAGGGTCATGCTGCGTTGAAATTACAATCGTCTCAATGCTTTTCGGTTTGCCATCTTGGTAACGAACAGAAACCTGTGATTTTGCATCTGGCCGCAACCAAGACAGATGGCCATTTTTCCTCAATTCTGCTTGCCGTTCAACAAGGCGATGCGCATAAAAAATCGGCATTGGCATGAGCTGTGGCGTTTCATCACAAGCGAAACCAAACATTAAGCCTTGGTCACCTGCTCCTTGGTCCATTTCCTCTTCTTTAGAGCGATTGACGCCTTGCGCAATATCTGGAGATTGTTTATTAAAAGCTGTTAAAACCGCGCATGTCGTCGAATCAAAGCCAACATTTGAACTGGTATAGCCAATATTCTTGACTGTTTCACGCGCGATAATATTGTAATCAACCGATGCGTGTGTAGTGATTTCGCCCGACAATACGATTAAGCCCGTGCTACACAACGTTTCACATGCTACCCGTGCATTCTTATCCTGCGTAAGAATTGCATCTAAAACAGCATCAGAGATTTGATCTGCAACCTTGTCAGGATGCCCTTCTGAAACCGATTCAGAAGTAAAAAGATAATTATTCATAGAAATAAGTAGCGGTATACTCGCAAAAACTGGAAAAACCGTGAAGTATACCGCTTCCTAAACTATATTTGCTATATTTGAAATATTAAAATAAAAGTCAAAGGTGTTACTGCCCTATTTTACGTGAAACTGAACGACCGTTGAGGGCCTGAACATGCCGTGCATTACCAGCATAAAAATTTCTCAATTGTGTTAATTGTTCGCGCGAAATAGTAATGGGTTCGGAAAGAACCAACCACTCTACTCCTTCACTACAAGGTGGCGTCGTAAGCGAACCAGCAAGCGTATAGTGTTTCCAATTAGTTTTTGGCATTAATAATTTAGGATTAATCACCGCACTAGACTGATCATTTTGACCACCTTCTTCTCTTGGTGTGTTATCTAACACTTTCTGAAAACTGGCATTTTCTTCCCCTTCATCTAGAAGTACCCCAACAACCGCAATTTTCCCATCATCACGAATATGAACAAAATGCAATTCTGCGGGATATTGCTTCTCTCCTACGACATGCTCGCTTGGTTCATGAAAATGAAATTGTATTAATGGGTAAACTTCATTACCGATTTTCAGATGACCTTTGTAATCATCCGAAAAATTGACTTGTATTCCGTGGCCGCTATTAAAATAAGTTGGTTCATCAAC
The DNA here is from genome assembly GCA_024281675.1 of Nitrosomonas sp. Taxonomy (GTDB): domain Bacteria; phylum Pseudomonadota; class Gammaproteobacteria; order Burkholderiales; family Nitrosomonadaceae; genus Nitrosomonas. The sequence continues at coordinate 27,332 of JAMXAG010000012.1, read as the reverse complement.
AGGGTAATTAAAAATCAATTTGTTGAGAATTTCTCGATGATTTTCTTCCGATAAATTGACGGGAGATTGGTGCTTGCCAATACTACAAACCGCATAAGGAAACATCAAAGGATCTTCTGTTTGAGTATTATCTCGAATGGCGCCCCAATGTTTCTGTTCATCATGACTCCAATGAGTAGAACTTGAAAATAAACTTGCGGCATACCCTATACAGAAAGCCAGAAAAATAACTTTAAATATCTGATTTATCATAAATGTATTCTCTTTCGATAGTTACTCAAAAAATTAACAAAGATTTTTTCTGCAATAATCAACCATGGGAGATTTTTTATTTTGACTAGGTTTTTGCTGATCAGATTGGGTGGTATCTTTACGCTCCGCCGAAGTGGATAGTGAAGTCTGTGATGATTGTTTCAAGTCCGTAGGGATTGCTTTATTTTGTGCAAAACAGGTAATACTAAAACTCAATAATCCAATCAATATAATTTTCATAACCATTTATTACCCTCCTCTATTGATAAAAATAAATCAAATCGATTCAACAAACTTTAGTGAGTTAATTTTTTCTCAAGATACGTAATTGTTAATCCGGAAATTTTAGGAATACCCAAACTCACTGGGCACAAGTCAATTTTACCTGTTGGGCAATAACCTCTCCGACGATAAAATGCGATCAGTTCTGTTCTTTGCGATACGACAAACATCACAAATTTGTGTGCTTGCATTTGACCTACAGCGAAAGCTTCGGCCCGCTCCAGTATATACTTTCCTAATCCCTGTCCTTGAAAGCTAGGATGAACAGAGAAAAAACCCAGATAAGCAACAGCATTTATGTGCTTTTTTATATAAACACATGCGATTAATTGTTGCAACTGATTAATAACAAAAAAATGAGCATTTGGCTCCACCAAGGCCAATTCTATTTCCTGAGGTGTTGTCCTATTTCCTTGAATAATAGACGATTCATTGGTCCATCCTTGTTCACCGCGATAAGCCAAGTTAACCAAATCACAAATTGCCTGCGCTTGATTAGCATTTGCCTTTTCAAAAAGCAAATTGCAAGCATCGATTAAACTCATAATGCGAAAACAGACACGGTAGTGTTTACAACTTAAACTAAGCCCAACAGCGGATTCTTGCTCAGTGCAACCAATACGATATAAATAAAAACACATTGGGCTCCGATCCACGCTGCAATACGTGTTTTTTTTGTTTTACCAAATCGTATTGCAATCATCCCTAGAAGAATATAGATCAGTAAACCAATCACTTTTGCAGTCAACCAAGCATTATTCAATGGATCCTGCTGAATGAGTACCGCCAATGCAATGGCACTGGTAAGCAAAATAGTATCAATAACATGCGGTAAAACTTTAACCCAGCGCTGCCGCAAGTTATTTGAATCCTGCATCAACCAAATGCCACGTAGAAAAAATAGCGAATAACTGATCACGACACTGCTGACATGGATCATTTTTAACAATAGATAACTCATAATTGGCTAGCGTCCGGAAATCGACCAACCATGACTACCAGCCACTGCACCGGCAATCGTCAAAAAACCCAATAGCAACAAGAAAAGATGTCTGCGCTGAATACTATTCAATGCTTCCGGAGTAATATTTTTTTCATTGGAATTAATTGATTGATTTCGACGACTACGTGGCTCCATGATGAATAACATCACACTAAAAAATAGCCAAATCAATACCATCAGATGCATCCACCAATACTGCCATTGCGTAAATCGCTCCCATGCATTGAGTGCATCAGTCATGTAGAAGCCACTTAAACCAACCAATAACGTTGCGTAACGTGCATGAGCAGCAAAACGTCGTCTGATGCGTTTAAAGATCTCCATTGCTTCTATTGGAGATTGCATTTGCGATAAAGAGGGCAGCAAAACAAGCGTCACCATGGCGACACCCCCTATCCAGACGACTACACCTAGAACATGCAATACTCTGGCAAAAACCAATTCATCCATAGCGAAAAATATTATTTAGATAGCGATACTGAAACATTCCGAGAACCCAAGATACCCCCCATCGATCCGCCGAGTACAATCAAGCCAATTCCTAGCCAAGCAATGGGCGTCACCGCCTCATCCCAAAGAAAGAGATCCCATAAACTTGCAAATAGCACCGTACTATAACCGAGTGAAGTCACAACCAGCGTAACACCTTTGTGAAAAGCACGGGTCATTGCTATTTGCGCAAGCGTTGCGGTGATGCCGATGCCTAATATTACCAGTAACCCATGCCAAGTTATCACGCTAAATGCGGTTAACAACAACCATGCACCGGTACCCAAGGTAGATATAAGGGTAAAATAAAATACCACGTGCCATTCGGATTCACCCAGATTCCCGAGTTGCTTCACATTCACATAGGCTAACGCAGCAAAAAAACCCGAAGCGATTCCAATCAAACCTGCAAACCATTGATCCTCAGGCAATGCAGGCCGCAACAAAATGATCACTCCCATAAAACCGAGCAAAATAGCAAAAACCAGTGACCATTGAAGATGTTCTTTTAAGATCAACGTAGAAAACAAAGCCACAAATAACGGCCAAGTATAATTCAACGAAACTGCTGTTCCTAACGGGAGTTGTGTTAAACAATAAAAAAACATGAGCAAACTGATTAAACCCGTTACGCCACGCCAACAGTGAATACGCCAATGCGGCGTCATGACAGAAAAACCGTACGAACGAATAATGGCATACGTGACCCATACACCAAACAGCGAGCGGTAAAACACGAGCTCAATACTGGAAAAATGCATTGCACCCAACTTAACCAATACACTCATGCAGGCAAACAAGAATGCAGCTAATAACATCCATAACGAGCTCAATTAATCATTTCCTCGATCACAAGAATTAACAAAGAATCACACGTAGCGCTGCATCTTCTGCCGCAAGAATTGATGAAATTGTTCCAGCCCCGCTTCCATTGGTATTTGATAGGGCCCAGTCTCATTAATGCCTTGTTCAAATAAAGCGCGACGTCCTGCAGTCATCATCTTGCAAATCTCATCATCTTCTAAAGCTGTTTCTTGGTAAGCCGCCTGTTCCGCCTCAACAAAATCACGCTCGAATAATGCAATTTCTTCCGGGTAATAAAATTCCACAGTGTTTCTGCAGCTTTCCATACCGGTAGGCCATATCGAACTAATTACTAGGGTATGCGGATACCATTCCACCATAATATTCGGATAGTAAAGCAACCATACTGCCCCATGCGAAGGTAATTCGCCTGCCGTGTACTGCAATACTTGTTCATGCCATTTAGCATAAACCGCACTGCCAGGTTTTTGGAAGCGTGCATGATCAATGGCCACCGTTTGTACGCTATACCACTCGCCAAACTTCCATTCCAGTCGATGTGTATCAACAAATCCATTCAAGCCAGGATGAAACGGTTCTACGTGATAATCCTCCAAATACACTTCAATAAAAGTTTTCCAATTACACGCATAGTGATTTGTTTGCACACGATCTAAAACATAGCCGGAAAAATCAAAAGCTTTTAGCGCATTCAGTTTTTCCATGTCTCTGGATATATCGCGTTTGCCATTGAACAACAACCCATTCCAATTCTTTAAAGGTGTTTTATCCAAATTCAGACAAGGGTTACGTTCGAAATGCGGTGCACCAAGCAATTTTCCATCCAAAGCATATGTCCAGCGGTGAATGGGACATACGATGCTTTTTGTGTTACTTCTTCCCTTAAGCAAAAGCGCTTGTCGATGACGACAAACGTTAGAAAGTAATTCGACACCATGATTGTTTCGCACCAATACTTTAGCGTCATTCATCCATTCAGGTACATAATAATCCCCAATATTGGGTACCATTACTTCATGACCCACATAACCAGGCCCCTGATCAAACAAAATACGTTTTTCTATTTCGAGAATTTCGGGATTCAAATACCATTCGATGGGAAGCTGCGTTGTCATTTCTGACAACCGTGAGATCTCAGCCATATTAGACATATAAAACCTTTAACCACCTCCAAAATTGAATAAAAACAGCCCATAATGGGGCTAATGCAAAAGAAAATAGATTGCTTGGTTATAATAACAATCTTGATAGTAAAATATCAGTGTTCACAAATACCCAAAACAATTCAAAAAAACAATTGTACAAACTGAATTATTTAATTTAACCCTAAAGAGAGCATCTGAATGAAATCTATTCACCCATTAACAAAACTTTCCTGGCTAACTGTTCTACCTGCTGCATTGATCGCTAGTTTAACCGCTTGTGATGGAGGGAGCGAAAAAAACCAGGATACTACCTCATCATCCAACTCCACTGCCAGTGCTTCAGTTAAAAGAACCACGCAAACAGGCCCAGCAACCGGTATTTTAATTGATTCTCCTGTTTCGGGCATTTCCTATAGTGCGTCATCTGGGAAATCAGGTGTAACTGACGACAAAGGCCAGTTCCATTTTAATCATGGCGATAAAATTGAATTCAAACTCGGCAGTTTGACTCTGGGTAATATCCCAGGTTCATTGATCGTCACTCCGATCGAACTCGCCGGAGGCAACGATCATAAATTGCAAAATTTACTCGTTTTATTGCAATCTTTGGATGCTGATAGCGATCTTACCAACGGCATTTCGATATCACAAGAAACGGCCAGCGCCGTCAGCAACAAGATCAATTTAGACAGTGATCCAGCAACCTTTGCTGAAACTGCACAATTGAAAAGCATCATGGAAGCAAGTGGCATCAATGGAGAGGCAACATCTCCTGATGAAGCACGCAAGCATTTCTTGTCACAAGGTGTGGCCTTATTGAATGCGCAAATCTGGGTCAGCTTTGATAACCAAAGCGCAAATGTATTACGCGTGGCGGGTGACGGTAGCGGAGAATATTTGCATGGCGACGCAAGAGTAGATGATTCCTGCGATGAAAATCGCGTGTGTGGCGGAAGAACCATTTTTCAATCCGGTGTTGAGTACGGTATTGCCGAAGCAACCGATTTTGATAATCGAGGATTTAAATTAATAGGCAAACCCTCAGTAGACACCAACTTAAAAGGTGGACTTTCTAATCCTGGCCCAACGCGCCGGATGCGTACTGACGGTTTTGAGTTAATCCACTCCGATATTGTGACCGTACAAAGGGAACGCGAAAAAACCAGTGTTTTTGGTGAACTCTTCCACATTGCAAAACCGATTCAGCTCAGCAATGAAGAGGAAGTAGCAGAAAAAGAAATTAAAGAAACACGTTTTGCCAAAATGGATAATGATACTTCTGGAATCGTAGGCGCTTGGGCTTATGACAAGGAAGCCATCAAAACACCGACATTGATATTTTTCTCGAATGGAAAATTCATGATGATTGATCCAACAGGCGAAACGCAAAAAACCGAGCAACAAAAATGCGCAAAACCTGGTATTGAATTTTCTTCATATGCTTACAATAAAGGAGCGAATAAACTCAATCTGACAAGTTTTACGTATAACACGAATGGATGTGCTGGTTTTTCAGATGTAGATACGGCCATCGAGCTGGTTATTCAATCCGATGGAAGCACTGCAAAACTGAATAAACCTGGAGAAGATGCTGTAACGCTTTATAGAGTCTCTCATTAAAAATACTCCAAGCAGTTATACAATTTCACAGATCACCCACCAAAAGTTGATCAATTTTGGTGGGTAAATGTTTTCGAATACCAACGATACTACAATTATCTGACCAATTGCCAAATCCCGCCATCATACTGATATCGTTGTTTGGGAGTTCGTCCACTAAATTGTTTTTGGAGACAATTAGGGCAAGATTACCCAAATACAAAATCATTTAACATTTGATTCTGGGGTACCCAATGAATAAGCTGTAATAATCAGTTCCAAGATAGCAATCAATTCCTTTAAAAACGCCAATCCGATTGAAACCAAACATCCACTGATCCTATGCCCATTGTCCGTGTCGCACTTAATGTTCCTGTCGGCACACTGTTTGATTATTATGCGGAACATGCAGATCAAGAAAACATAGGATTGCGCGTTAGCGTACCTTTCGGAAAAAGACGACTTGCAGGCATTATTATGGAAGTGGTTGCTAATACTGAGGTTCCTCCAGAGAAACTCAAAACAATTCAGAGCATTTTCACTGACAATCCGCCATTACCGAAAGAACTACTGAATTTGTTCGCTTTCTGCAGTCAGTATTACCATCATCCGATCGGAATGGTTATCATGAATGGGCTTCCCGCCGCTTTGCGTACGACTAAACCCATTAAGCCGAAGAAAGATCATTCAGCAACATGGAACAATACGCAATTACGTTTAACCGATGCCGGGAAACGAATCGCTTTATCCAGCATTCCAAAGCGCCAACGGATTGCACGCAACCTTCTTGTCCGTTTCCAACAAGTTGAATCGATACCCGGGGAAGCGTTTAAAGAAGATTCTTCGCGCATCAAACAACTCATTCAACAATGGCTAGTATCAGGATGGATCAGCACGGACTCTTCTCCCCATTCGGCCCAAGATAATGCAGTGACCGATAGCAATATCCCAACGCTTACGGTAGAACAAGATCATGCAGTCAACACGATACTATCTGCTCAGAGTCACTTCCATGTCAGTCTTTTGCATGGCATTACCGGGAGCGGAAAGACTGAGGTCTATCTACGCTTGATCGCTGCCATGTTGATGCAAGATAAACAAGTTTTGGTGCTTGTACCGGAAATTAATTTAACGCCGCAACTCGAAGCCATATTTCACAATCGATTTCCATGTACAAATCTAATCAGCTTACACAGTGGACTTAATGATACAGAACGCCTGCAAGGTTGGCTGCAAGCACAAACCGGTGAAGCAAACATTGTATTGGGAACAAGGCTAGCTATATTTACGCCACTACCAAATTTGGGGCTTATTATTGTCGATGAGGAGCATGATCATTCATTCAAGCAACAAGATGGATTGCGTTATTCTGCACGAGATTTAGCGATATTCCGCAGCAAACAGGTGAATATTCCGGTAATTTTGGGTTCTGCTACGCCTTCACTGGAAAGTTATCACAGTGCAATTACCGGACGTTATCGCGTCATTCAATTGACTTCCCGTGCAATCAAAAACGCTGCACTGCCAACCATCCAAACCATCGATACGCGTATCCACAAAACATTCAATGGATTATCACAGCCTTTGCTACAGGCACTACGGACTAATTTATCCGAGCAACAGCAAAGCATTATTTTTATCAACCGTCGTGGCTATGCACCAACCCTGCTGTGTAAATCCTGCGCCTGGACAGCAGCCTGTGTGCGTTGCTCCAGCCGTTTGGTTGTCCATCTACGTGACAAAGATTTACGTTGCCATTATTGTGGCCATCAAGAACGTCTGCCAATCCATTGCCCTGAATGCGGCAATCAAGACCTCACACCGTTTGGGCAGGGCACACAGCGCGTGACCGAAACATTGAATACCTACTTTCCAAATGCACGTATTTTACGCATTGACCGTGACAGTACCCGCCGTAAAGATGCATGGCGTTCCATCCTACAAAAAATCCACAACCAGGAAATCGATATCCTGGTTGGCACTCAAATTTTGGCTAAAGGCCATGATTTTCCGAATCTATCACTGATAGGTATATTAAATTCAGATAACTCTCTCTACAGCACTGATTTCCGTGCCAGTGAGCGACTATTTGCACAACTCATGCAAATTTCCGGTCGGGCCGGACGCTCTAATAACAAAGGACAAGTCTTGATTCAAACGGAATTCCCCGATCACCCGTTATATCAAGCACTGCAAAAACAGAATTTTGATGCCTTGGCTAAAAATTTACTCATAGAACGAAAAATCGCCGGCTTTCCTCCGTATGTGCATCAAGCGGTATTACGAGCCGAAGCGCATCGCATTGAAACGGTTATAGATTTCTTAAGCACTGCTGCAAAACTTGCCAAAGACTATGAATCGATCGAACTATTCGATCCGGTTCCTGCACAGATGTTACGTTTGAAAGGCATGGAACGCGGTCATCTCCTGGTACAATCCGCTTCACGCAAGCAACTGCAGATTTTTTTACTTCAATGGCAAAAGCAGCTCAGCACGGTACCCACTCAAAAGATTCGTTGGGTATTGGATGTGGATCCCGTTGAATTGTAATAACTCTATCCACAGACTACATTGATTGATTCAACAGTATCCTAGATACTTATTCCAATGGATAAAACAACGCTGCCGCATAATCCCCAAAACACCAAACCAAAACCAAAGCGTAGGCGTGTCGCAATCGTACGAAACAATCATAACGATTACAAAAGTAATCGCCCGAAAAAAAGAAACCAAAGAATACAACCCGGTGGATTACAGAAGAAAATATGGCTAACCATAATCGAAATTATTTGTCTGAGCGTTACCGCTATTTTTGCCATCATCATGCTGCTCGGCCACTCCGCCAGCCGCTTCTCAGGCACTAGCTTTTGGAACAACCTACTACCGTTTGCAATTGGTATATTAGGCTTAATCGTGACGGCGAGTATTTTTCTGATCGGTTGGTGGAAATTAAAAAAATGGCTTAGCCTACATTCGGAATTTCTCAGTCCGACTCTATCATTGGTATTGATGTTGCTAATTTCCTGGCTGGTAACGCACGATCAAGTTACATTAACTTATGGTCATTTTCGCACTTTGGTTGGTGGCAAGGCAGAAGCAGGACGCAGGACGATTTCGCATCAAGTGTATGCAGCTTACCGCCGCCATGATTCAGCGCAATTACAAAAAATGGTTGATCGTTCACAAGAATTCCGGCAAGCGATTGAAGAAGCAGCCCATTCTTTTAATATCGATGTCAATCTATTACATGGCATTGCCGCGACAGAATCATCTTTTATCCCACGTAACAGCAATGATGGCGGCAGAGGATTGTTTCAAATTACCAGAGTTCCAACTGCAGTCATTGTAGAAGCCCAAAAATGGCTCGGCTTGGAAAAAATTAATTTGGAAAATCATCGCCACAATACCTTTGTCGCCGCTGCCACATTCAAACATTACCTAACAGAAATGAATAACGACCTGTTCCTGGGACTGCTGGCCTATAACATCGGCCCTGCAAACGGAGGATTACGGTTTATCATGCAACAATACGGCGCTACCGACTTCACCACGATACAACCCTATTTGCAAACGCTGCCACGTGATTACCCCATCCGAGTCCTGGCTTATTCTTTGGCATTTCGCATTTGGGGTAAAGAAGGCAAATTACTTGCATACGAAGAAGGCAATAATGCCATTCATATTCAACGCATTGGGATTCCAGGATTGCATACTGGCTTATAGTGCTTCATAAGAAAAGAGGATTTTCACTGGTTTCTGATCCACACTGTTTTTATACAATAATACTTACGAGATGCATAACTTGGCAGCTGGCCCACAAAAATTTTGTTGGCATCTTTTTTCAGATTCATAGAAATGATTGTGAGCATTGACTTTTACAGTGCTTTGTACGCGCGATGCATGATTGTGCTTTCTTAGAAACTAAGATTGGCGTTGCTGACTGATCCTTAATCCACATATACCCGGCTCACGTCGATGTGCGCACTATCGATAGCTGCTTCGAAATGCATTATTTCACTCTGGTTGGCAGTGACAGTTTGAACTCCCCACACATAGCGTCATATGCATCCATTACCAGATAACTCCAAATCCAGTCAAAAATGAACAAAACCATATAAAGACCTCTGCACAACCGCGAGAATTTAGCTGTAGTGACAGAGAAAAATATCCAACTGACAGTTATTGCACGTCATTTTGGTAGAAAGTGAAGTTTTTTTCCTTTTTAGGGAATTTTCCCCCCTTATGCAACATTTGGACGGATTGCTATTCCTTAATGGTTGGTCTACGAAGATTTTGTTGGCTGCTTTTTTCAGGTTCATGCAGATACTTTTCAGTATGACTTGGGCGTTGACTTTTACCGTACCGAAGTAGCTGGCGCGCCCATTCTGAATAAGCGTTTGATTGTGCCAAAACACTGTTCGACAATATAACGTTTTTCGCAATCAATTGATTCGCCAGCTTCTGGCGTGCCGAGAGTGGTTTGTTCTTGTACGCACGATGCATGATTGCGCTCTTGATCTTTGCTTTCTTAGAACTGCCGATTGGCATTGCTGGCAGATCCCTTGTCAGCATATACCCGATTCGCCTCGATATGCGCACCATCGATAGCTGCTTCGAAATGCATCATTTCACTCTGGTTGGCAGGAGTAGTGTGAACCCCGCGCACATAGCCGTCTTGTGCGTCCACCACCAGGTAACTGCAGTAGCCAAACTGCCACTTCTTGCCTTTCTTTAGCCAAGTCGCATCCGGATCCGCACTTTGTTCTTCGGTACAGCTGATTCCAGGCTGACTGCCATCTTCAAACTGAACAGCCTTACCTTCGGTATCTACCTCAAGTAGGATGGTCTTTCTAGGGCGTGCCGCTGACTCAATCAGCGTGGCATCAATGACCGCTCCTGTCGCACCTTGATCATCAATCCGTGTGATTGAAGCTGCTCATTAATAGAACCTAGCAAACCATCTAGTCGGTCGTTGATTACCAGACGGTTACGGAACCGGCACAAAGTGGTTTCGTCCGGTATCGCATCCGACAAGGACAATCCACAAAATTGTAGAAAATCAATCCGTACACACAGCGCTTGCTCCAACGCAGCATCCGATAAACTATGCCACTGACCCAGCAGGATCGCTTTGAACATCAACAACACATCAAACGGTTCCTGTCCTCCACCATGCGATAACTCGCGCTTGTATAAACCCGTAAGCTTCGGACGTAACTCCTCCCACTCAATCAGCGCATCAATCTTCATCAGAACATTATCTCGCTTCAATCGCTCTGCCAATTCCAGTGCTCCAAAACTCATCTGCATCTTTTGCTCCAACTCTCTTTTAACTACCTCTATTTTAGTGGGTTATTGCAAGGGCAGGCGAGGTTGTGCAGGAGTCTTATATAGCAGATCTTGCGGCTACTACAGCTTAATTTATTGGAAAAATGTGATTTGATGGCTTTATTGCGAGACTATTAATCAAACGAGTAGTCACGCGTCAGATATTCAAATGTACTGTACATTCTAAATAGCCTAGGTGATTATCATCGCTCGAATATAATGCTTCTCTTAAAGCAATAGACCTTTTGTTCAATTCCAATAAGCCATTATTACGCTTATGATGTTTTAATTCTCCATATCTTTAGGTAGTGATTGGTGTTAACGCGCAATAAACTTTTAGCTTTTGTTTTAGGAACTGGGTTACTTCAGCTACAAGCAGAATTACTATCATTACAGTGGTTGTGGATTCTATTGCCAGTCGCGCTATACATTGGCTTATGGCGACATTCTAATGAATCGGCCACTTTAATGCGCCTCAAACAAGTAACACTATGGTTTATTTTTCTCGCTTTAGGTTTTTTTTGGGCAACATGGTGTGCTCATTGGCGTTTAGCAGATTCGTTACCCACTGAATGGGAGCGTAAAGACATACAAGTCATTGGTGTCATCGCAAGTTTACCGCAACGACACACTCATGCAGTGCGCTTCAAATTTGATATAGAGCATATTCTTACTGAAGGTGCATACATTCCAAAACATATCTCGTTATCTTGGTATGCATACCAGCAGTCATCAATCGTTACATCCTCATTACCGGATCTAAAAGCAGGGCAACGCTGGCAATTAACTGTTCGCGTTAAACAACCACATGGCAATGCAAATCCACATGGGTCTGACTATGAGGCTTGGGCATTGGAGCATAATATCCGTGCAATGGGCTATGTTCGTTCTTCAACATTTAATCAATTATTGCAATCAATCGTTCACCATCCAAAGTATTGGATTGAGCATTTGCGCGAAACAATACAACAGCGATTTGAAGAACAACTACCTAATAGTCCTTATGTCGGTATTTTGCAGACACTGGCAACCGGCGATCAATCTGTAATCGCACGAGATCAGTGGGAAGCATTGACTCGTACAGGCACCGTTCATTTGATGGCGATTTCAGGACTGCATGTCACTTTGGTCTCAGGCTTAGTATTTACACTGATACTGACTTTATGGCGCAGAAATACTTATTTATTATTGCATCTGCCTGCACGTAAAGCAGCCATTGCTGGTGGTTTACTGATAGCTTTAGGCTATGTGTCGTTATCGGGTTTCGCAATCCCGGCACAACGTGCTTTTTGGATGCTTTTTGCAGTAGCCGTTGCAGTCTGGCGTGGACGTACGATTTCACCGGTGACAGTATTATTATGGGCACTGTTTTTGGTCGTATTATGGGATCCTTGGGCGACCCAATCAGCAAGCTTCTGGTTGTCATTCGGGGCAATCGCCGTAATTTTGTGGATTACAGTGAATCGGTTAAGCACTGTTCAAGGATGGAAACAATGGTTTCGTATTCAATGGGCTATAACGTTAGCTTTGATGCCATTGTTGTTAGGATTGTTTCAACAATTCTCATTGGTTTCCCCGCTTGCGAATTTGATTGCCATTCCTTTCATGAGCTTAGTAGTCATTCCACTAACACTACTTTCAACGATCCCTTTGCTTGATCAAATTCTATTGCCGCTAGCACATACTGTGTTGTCTTTCGGTATGATGCTGATACAGTGGTTAAGCGACACTCCTAATGCAGTGTGGCAACAGCATATGCCCCCGCTTTGGGCAATATTCGTTGCAATTGCTGGGATAATCTGGATGCTACTACCGGGAAGTATAGGATTCTATTGGTTCAGTGGATTTCCTGCGCGATGGCTAGGGCTAATTGCATTATTACCACTCTTTATAACGGCTCCATCCAAGCCTCGCAATGGGGAATTATGGTTAACTGTACTGGATGTCGGGCAGGGACTATCGGTAGTGGTGCGCACCGCAAACCATAATTTATTGTTTGATACTGGTCCAAATTTCGGTGAAGCTGATAGCGGTAATCGAATTATCGTTCCTTACCTGCGCGGAGAAGGCATTCATCAGCTTGATGCACTGGTGATATCGCATGCTGATTCCGATCATAGTGGCGGTGTTTTGTCAGTAATCAAAGCAATCGACGTTAAAACAGTGGCATCATCGTTGGAAGCTGCGCATCAACTGCAACTACAATTCCCCAATCATACGCGATGTAGTAGTGGAACTATTTGGGAGTGGGATAACGTTCAGTTTGAATGGTTACATCCATCCATTGCAGCTTACGACAAAGTAACAAGTAAAACCAATGATCGAAGTTGTGTACTAAAAATAACCAGCCCTCATGGAAGTGTACTACTACCCTCCGATATTGGTTTTAAAGAGGAATATGCGTTGTTAAATCATTTTCCTGAAAAATTACCTGCAACTGTATTGATCGCACCGCATCACGGTAGTAATTCATCATCGTCAACAGCTTTTATACAGACAGTGAATCCAAAGCTAACGATATTTCCAGCTGGATATCAGAACCGCTATGGCCATCCACATCCTGATGTTTTAATGCGTTATCTCAATGAAGACATACCATTGTTTCGTAGTGATATACAGGGTGCTATTTTAATACGTTTTACTGACAATCACTATACAGTGGATTATTGGCGGGCGTTACGCAAACGCTATTGGCATCATATCCACTAAATTTCTAACCTTAATTCACTTAGAATAAATAAGGCTTATGCTTATTACTAAGCATAAGCCCTAAGCATATAAATTTGTGAATAATAATGTTGAACGTTGATCTATTCCCCGTTTATCATCGCGGTGGAGGAGGCGGTGGGTTGCCGGATGGCGGTAGCGGTGGTGTAAATCCAGGCGTTGGTGCTGATGATCTTTGATAATTATTACTTGAAGCATCATTGCTGATTCTGCCATCTACTGGAACGCGATGCCCTTTTGCATACATGCATTGGATATAGCTAATATCATAACGACGCTGCGCCTCATAACCAGAAGTTGTAGCACTTCCCGACCCCATCAACCCGCCCATTAACAACCCGGCACCGGCACCAATTGCAGCGCCCTCGCCACCCCCCATGGCAGCGCCTGCCGCAGCACCAAGACCGCTCGCAACGGCTGCGCTCTGAACACCGCTGGTGTTGTAAGCATACTGCGCAGACCTCCCTCCTAATTGTTCAGTAGCATATTGCCGGCAAGAAAATTCATCAGCACGAAATTGCTCAAAACTTTTTCCTGAACCAGGTAAAGTCATGACACTCGGCCCGGAAGGCATGCTGACACATGCTGACAATAAAGAAATGACCGGTAGTATGTACATACTGCTAACTTTATGTTTCAACATAATTTTACCTCTCATGGTGTTATTGTTCGGGTGGTCGTGGAGGAACAAGTATCCAATCCCGTGAACAATTTTTAACGGTTGGATAATAGCCAGCCGGATTCTGGCAATAATGCCAATAACCTGCTTGCGGTCGAGATACTTTAAGCTCCTCTTTTTGAATATAAACAGGCGGCCTTACCGGAACCGTCATAATCGGTGATGCATAAATGGGAGGGCGCATAAAAAATGGGTCCCAATAATTATAGGAACGATAATTATAGAATCCCGGAGACCAAACGCCAGGACTGTATATTCCTGCACCATAATAACCAGGATAATATCCACCACTACCAAAGCTGATTCCCCAATTAACATGATGATGTCGGTGTCGATGAGAGCCTCCCGCCCAAGCAGTACTAATCATCATTACTATCAACAAAATGACGAACCAACTCATCAAGTGGGCAAAATGCGATCTGAGATTTTTCATATTTTTGCCTCGTATTTTCGGATGTGACAAAAATCTTTTCTTTCTACCTAATTAGACAATAATGAATTACTTTTGGTTACTCAATGAAACAATATGGAAATTATAGGTTTCGAAACTGAATGAGAACTGAATTATGCTATTCATTCTTATTTATAATAATTACCATTGGATTTTTATTTTAGGGATTTCCGTCGGCCATAGCCCATTATTAATGGCTTGTTGTCTCGCAAACGTTACGTAACTGTTTTTCTCATAATGTGGCAACTGGGAAATGAGAGTACTGAGCGATTCTTGATCTTGGGCAGCTATCAAAACGATAGGCGTATCATTGGATAACCTAGTTATCCAGGCTTGTGTTGTGCTACCAGTTTTAATTTCATCGGATAACGGTGATATTTTGTGTGCGGCAATGAAATTCTCAATTTCAGACTGCAAACCGACAACGAGCATAGGCCCAACCGACAATTCCTGTGTTGCAGTAACAATCCTCGGTGCATATTTCTGTAAACGGATAGCAAGGACTGTAGCCAATTCGCGAACATCAGTTTGCCGCGACAATAAAATAGTTCGAGTAAGTGGATTGGACATCACTGCATACAGATTAAGAGGCACCTCACCACCGGCTAATTTCCTCAGCAATCGGAAATCAGGATCAAGCATGACAAACAGTGGCTTACTCAATGAGGTTAAAGTAACTGTTTGTTGCTCTTGCGTTAAATCGATCCACTGCAGTTCGGTATCGAATTGACTTTGAATACTGATAGGAACACGGAGTTGATAAATTGGATTTGTTTGTTGCAATGTTAGCGTTAAACCATAAGCATCAGAAGACTTAGACACACCTTTCACTTCCTGGATCGAAATATCCGGCCTACCATTGCGGTGAATCCATTGATTAAAAAAATTTTCCAATTTTTGACCGGAAATAATTTCAAACAATTGCTGCAATTGTTGCCAGGAAGTGACTTGGAAGCGACGCGTTGTCCAAAGTGCTTGTATCGCTTTTTGAAAAATAGCTTCACCCAAATAATCTTGCAACATTAGGAAAAACATCGCTGCTTTGTATTTTTCTGCCGATTCTTCAATATCATGTGTGCCGGGCACAAATGTGTTCAGTGAAGCATCTTGCTTGGTAGATAACAACGCTAAATCATGTATCCATGTTAAACGCGTATTACGTGCTTGTTCAGCACTAAGCTGTTCTTTAATAGCATGATCAGCCATCAACGTAATCAAACCCTCGACCCAATTACCCTGACGATGCTCAGAATATACGCCATTACCCCACCAGTTACGCAATACTTCACGGGCAATTGAAATATCGCCACGGTTCAACGGTAATTTCAGTACGTCGATACCGAGGCAAGCAAGTGTTGGCAAGCTGAAATTAATCGCCTCCAGATTAGAAACCACACTGAATTCAGTATAAGGGTACGCACCTATCCGAGATTCGTACAGTGACAAATACCGCTTAACTAAGGCTAGATAATCTTGAGAGAAATGAGTAATCTGTTGGTGAAAATAAGTACGTAGTTGGATCGGATGTCCCTTACTCCCTTGGTACGTTTGTGTGTTAATTTCATAGGGTCCCGCAACAAGGCTGATACCTTCTGCTGAATATAAAAACTCAAAAGTCGCTTGATATCCTAGCAGCGAATCCTGTTCATGAACGATTCGACCCGGCACTAATCCTCGTTGGCCAGGTGGCAATACCAGCTCTAGTTTATAACTGGCAAATTCACCCACGACGCGAGGATACCACAGAGATGCATCCTGTAAAAACGTGGTTTGCTTACCGCCAAACTTGGTTAATTGTTCTGGATTTGAACCACCCAATTGAGTCAATGAGCCTTGCCAATGAATCTCAAATTGATGGTGCGGGCTAAAAATAAATGGGATGTGCCAGACATGCGGTTGATCGGCCTGCTGTCGGCCGATGCCTAACTCTCCATCGTTAAAATGCGCTTTGGTTACTTCAAATGCTGATCCAAGCATTAGCTTTAATTCTTTGGGTCTTTGTACAGTAATGATACTTTTGCCTTCCAGCGTACCTTTAATTGGATCAACCTGCACGGTAATATGATAATGGACATCATTATTTTTAACAGCGAACGCCTTAGTAATAGGCGCAGCCACAGTCCATTGTGAAACAAATCCAATCAAAAATACCAACAGCACACTACGGCAGCAAAAACGACCCAACATAATGATATTACGTAACATTCGTTACCAATCTTATCTTCTATATTAACGCTTAATTGACGGAAATTTAGCGATAACTTGTATCTCTTCATTATTACGGTTGATCGTCATCGGCAACCAAGTGCCAGGCGCCTGACGTTTCACAATGTTAATTACATCTTCAATTTTCGTGATAGGCATACCCGCCATTTGTAGGATGACATCCGAATCCTGCAAATTCGCAGCTTCGGCAATACTATTTTGCTCAACTTGCAATACAACGGCACCGCCACGGCCGATTTCATACCGAATGCCTAAACGTTGAAATTGCGGTTGAATCGAATCAGAGGCATACGGCAAAACACCAAATACGGCATCGGCAAACCCTTTTACGAGTTGCTTGCAAGAACGATCGATGTCCCACGGTAATAATGCGACAATATTTTTCACACCCAAATCTCGTAATTGATGCGCAACACCATAGCCATGTACGATATGACCTGAACCCATAATACCCACCGCAAGCGGTGGTTTATGTTTCCCTGATTTTGCCAAAGGCTGCTGTAGCACCTGCGCCATCGCGCGATCCCACAATTGTTGCCCGCCGATAAAACGCCTAAAATCTGGATCATCCCGAACAACTTCGCTTTGCTTGTTATTTTTTCGATCATGCTGTTTATAGATAGGCAGTAAATAATCCACATAAGCGTCACTGGGTTCTGCCGGACGCGTCAACCCTTCACGTTCTTCGACTGGAACACCATAAAAACCTTTTGCTGCAACCTTGTGCCGTAGGCTATGTTCAATATTCAGAGCCAACATCGGAATACGGTTCATACGAGCGAAATGAAACAATGGCAAATACAAATTCGCATCGGTATTCCACACACGATCCCATTCGGCAACGCGCAAAAATTCTTTCTCAGTCAATTCACCCGCAACCCAGCGATCCAACACGGGCTGTATACGGCGTGGAAACATTTCGAAACCAATCACCATATCTGGGCGTTGCGCATGCAACGCCGCTAATGCCTGTAATTGCCAGCGATGATGATCAGCATTGATATGTGTTTCTCCTAACAATACGACAGCCGCCTTAGCGGCACGAGTAACGACATTTTGTTGCGAAGCCTTACCAATACCGCTTCCCGAACCCGGAACAATCCAATCTCCCAGTGCAACACATTGATCCAGTTGTTGTGATGTCTTGCCTGGAACGGTTTCACTCCAGGCATAGCTGCTATAACCACTCAGAAACCAAATGGTTAAAATAAGAATTTTATAATAAGGCGTTATTTTAAATAGTTTCATGATCAATATCCTGTTGCAGGTGAGTATTTTTGGGGCTAGCCAATCCATTTTCGTGCATTGCGGAATAATCGCATCCAAGGTCCATCTTCCTGTTGAACCGATTGGTCCGGGTACCAAGAATGCTGTGAAATGCGAAACACTCGTTCCGGATGCGGCATCAACACATTGAAGCGCCCGTCAGGCGTAGTCAAGCCGGTAATTCCCAACATTGATCCGTTAGGATTGTAGGGATAATTCTCAGTCATTGTTCCTTGATTATCGATAAAGCGCAGTGTTACAAGATTGGCCGCATTGTCAGCCGCATTTGCCATAAATTCAACCTTCCCTTCGCCATGCGCAACAGTAATCGGCATGCGACTACCTGCCATTCCGTCGAAAAAAATGGAAGCTGTTGATTGAACCTCTACCATCACAAAACGCGCTTCAAATTGCTCCGATAGATTGCGTTTAAAGCGTGGCCAATATTCAGCTCCAGGAATAATTTCCTGCAAATGACTCATCATTTGGCAACCATTGCATACACCCAATGCAAAACTATCTTGCCGCTGAAAGAATGCTTCAAATTCATCGCGCACGCGCGGATTAAATAAAATGGATTTGGCCCAACCTTCACCCGCACCCAATACATCGCCGTAAGAAAATCCACCGCAAGCCACCATGCCTTGGTAATTTTTAAGTGATACCCGCCCTGACAAAATATCACTCATATGCACATCAATCGCCGCGAACCCTGCACGATCAAATGCAGCTGCCATTTCGACATGGCCGTTTACGCCTTGTTCGCGCAAAATGGCCATACGTGGACAAACATTGGTTTGAATATACGGTGCAGCAATATCATCCGCAGCATTGAATGATAATTTAACGTGAAGCCCCGGATCAGTCGTATCCAAAATACGATCGTATTCTTGTTGCGCACATACTGGATTATCACGTAGTTTTTGCATGTGATATGTTGTTTCCGACCAAACGCGATGTAGATCACAGCATTTTTCGGATAACACCGGCTGATTATTACGCATCAATCGAATCTCATCAACCGCGTTCACATGCCCAATAACAAAACTGACTTCACGTAACCCCGCATCGTTCAAGACATTCATCACTTCAGACCGTTGTTCAGCACGGATTTGTAATACTGCACCCAATTCCTCATTGAATAAAACCTCCAGCAATTTTTCCTGAAAATGCCTCCCCAATTGCTCAGGATGCAATTCAGATCCATCCAAATCGCTGCGGCGTGCGTCAAAGCATAATTGATCGAGATTAATTGTGACGCCAACGCGTCCGGCAAAAGCCATCTCACAAAGCGTTACGAACAATCCGCCATCCGAGCGATCATGGTATGCCAGTACTTTGTTTTCAAGATTTAGGCGCTGGATTGCTACAAAAAATGCCTTGAGTCGTTGCGCGCCGATTTCACCGTCAATGTTCGGGGCATTATTTCCGATCTGTTTAAATACTTGCGCTAATGCTGAACCACCCAAACGATTTTGCCCTGCACCCAAATCAATCAATATCAATTCGGTCGCGTCGCAGTCGTTGCGTAATTGCGGCGTCAGTGTATTACGCACATCGGTAACACCAGCAAAAGCCGACACAATCAACGATAAGGGCGCAGTAACTTCTTTATGTGTCACTTCACCGCGTTCCTGATCAATGTCTTGCCAGGTGGTTTTCATCGACATGGAATCTTTACCGACCGGAATGCTGATTCCCAGTTGCGGGCACAACTCCATGCCGATACTATAAACCGCATCATATAATCCGGCATCTTCACCTGGATGCCCCGCTGCCGCCATCCAATTAGCCGATAATTTGATCTGTGCAATATCTGCAATCGAAGCTGCGGTAATATTCGTAATTGCCTCACCGACCGCCATACGTGCCGCTGCTTTTGTATTGATCAAAGCCAATGGCGTACGTTCCCCAATCGCAAATGCCTCTCCTAAATTCGTCCGGAATCCTCGGCTGGTAACGGCCACATCGGCTACCGGTACTTGCCAGGGCCCAACCATTTGGTCACGCGCCGTCAAGCCACCAACACTACGATCCCCAATCGTGATGAGAAAGGTTTTATCGCCCACAGTCGGTAGTCGTAATAGACGATAAGCCGCTTCACTCAAATCCATATCTGACAAATCTATCGCAGGTAAATACTCGTTTTGATGTACCACATCGCGCAGCATTTTAGGAGGCTTACCCAGCAACACTGATAAAGGCATGTTAACCGGAACCATCGTAGACTCAGAATCAAGAACCACCAACTGCTCTTCCAAGGTCGCTTCACCTATGATTGCATATGGACAACGTTCCCGTTCGCAAATATCTTGGAATAAAGCCAATGACTCAGGTTTTATCGCCAGCACATATCGTTCCTGGGCTTCATTGCTCCAGATCTGCATCGGCGACATGCTCGTTTCTTCGGATGGCACTTTTCGTAAATCAAAACGCCCACCCCGACCAGAATCATGCACCAATTCAGGAAAAGCATTGGAAAGCCCCCCTGCTCCCACATCGTGAATAAATAAAATAGGATTTTTCTGATCAGCACCCTCCAACTGCCAGCAACGATCGATAACCTCTTGAGCACGTCTTTGCATTTCCGGATTACCACGCTGCACTGAATCAAAATCCAGTGCTTCGGTATTGCTACCCGTATCCATACTAGAAGCTGCTCCCCCACCCAATCCTATCAACATGCCAGGGCCGCCCAATTGCACCAATAACGTTCCCGCTGCAAATTTTTCTTTATACACATGATGGTCGGAAATTTGCCCAATCCCGCCAGCCAACATGATGGGTTTATGATAACCCCGCATTTTTCCAGCAACACGCTCTTCAAAAGTACGAAAATAACCTGCTAGATTCGGCCGACCAAACTCATTATTAAACGCCGCACCACCAATCGGACCTTCCAACATGATTTGCAATGCCGAAGTAATGCGGCTCGGCTTACCATAGGTTGCACGATTGTTTTCCGACAAGGAATCGTATTCCCACGGCCGCAAACCATCTGGAATATTCAGATTGGATACGGAAAATCCGCTCAACCCAGCTTTCGGCTTAGCGCCCCGTCCGGTTGCACCTTCGTCGCGTATTTCACCTCCCACGCCAGTTGCCGCACCCGGAAAAGGTGAAATCGCAGTTGGATGGTTATGCGTTTCTACTTTCATCAACCAGTGTGTTTTCTCGTGCGAGTACCGGTATGTTTGTTCATTTCCCGGGTAGAAGCGTGCAATCGTGCCTCCCTCAATGACGCTCGCATTATCCGCGTAAGCAACCAAAGTGCCCTGCGGATGCGCTTGATGCGTATTACGAATCATGGCAAAAAGCGATTTGTCCTG
The DNA here is from genome assembly GCA_024281675.1 of Nitrosomonas sp. Taxonomy (GTDB): domain Bacteria; phylum Pseudomonadota; class Gammaproteobacteria; order Burkholderiales; family Nitrosomonadaceae; genus Nitrosomonas. Next base: position 5,731 of record JAMXAG010000012.1, on the reverse strand, counting down.
CGGTTTGCCATCGATGACCCAATTCGCATTGAAAATCTTGTGACGACAATGCTCGGAATTCGCTTGGGCAAACATCATCAACTCAACATCGGTGGGGTTACGATGTATTTGCTGATAGTAATCGAGCAAATAATCAATTTCGTCTTCCGATAAAGCGAGTCCCAACATTTGATTCGCTTCGTGCATCGCATTGACACCGCCAGAAAGAATATCAACAAGCTGCAACGGTTTCGGTGTAAATTGTTGAAACAATAATTCGGCATCCGCCAATGTATAAAATACCGACTCAGTCATACGATCATGCAGCACGCGCATCAATCGATGCCTATCTTGCGCAGAAAGTACTTGGGTAATTTGCAAGTGAAATGCAATACCACGTTCGATGCGCTCAATCTTACTAAGCCCGCAGTGATGCGCAATATCCGTGGCTTTACTTGACCAGGGTGAGATAGTACCGAGGCGAGGCAGTACGAGAAAAAATTCCCCGGGAGGCTGACAATGTTGCTGTTCGAGATTAACACTCAATAACTCACCCAAAGCAGTCATTTCATCCGTTGCTAATTCGCTTCGGGAAGCACAAAAATACCAATACTCGGAGTGTATCGCCGTTACCAATGGATTGCATGAAGTAACTTGCTGCAGTAATTTCTGCAAGCGAAAATCAGAATGTGCGGACTCGCCACGAAATTGAAGCATTAGTAGAATGTCGATTAATAATAAAAAAGTAATTTTACACGAGAAGACACCCCAACCGGTTATCCTATAAAGTATTCATCCATAAACCATGAAATTCGTTCCTATGCAAAGCAATGCCGTTTATCTTACCGAACAAATACGTGGCATTGAGCGCGCAGTTTTCGCATTATCCAATCCACCGGACTTGATGGCGCGTGCGGGATACGCAGCAGCGCGAATCACCCGCGAGCATTTCCTAAAAAACGTAACGAATGCTCAAATATTGGTATTAGTAGGGCCCGGTAATAATGGCGGAGATGCTTTTGTCGCAGCGCGTCATTTAAAAGACTGGGGACATACGATGACGGTTGTGTTTGCTGCAGATGCTGAGCGCATACCGCATGACGCAAAAAATGCCTTGCAAGCATGGCAAGCCATCGGGGGTGAAATGATTACGTCAATTCCCAATGAAACGGTGTATGACGTGATTATTGACGGATTATTCGGCATTGGATTGGACCAGTCCCAATCACGCCCGATCGAAGGCACTTACCGGCAATGGATTGCAGCAGTCAACCAGATGAGATGCCCTATTTTATCGTTGGACATTCCATCTGGATTAGGCAGCGATGACGGTAGCATTTACGGAATAGCGATACAAGCCACGATTACGGTTACTTTTATTGGCCTAAAACCGGGGCTGTTCACAAATTTTGGTCGTGACTGTTGCGGCCAAGTGATCCTAGAAACATTGCATATCCACGCTGATCATTTCCCCGCGCCGCGTAGTTGGTTATTAACCGAATTCTTAATACAATCTTTATTACCGCCACCTCGCGCAGCCAACAGCCATAAAGGATCTTACGGTAGCGTTGCCATCATTGGTGGATCTGATGGCATGATAGGTGCGCCATTACTGGCCGGACGTGCCGCTTTACATTTAGGAGCGGGTCGAGTGTATGTTGGCATGATTGCACAAGCAGCACCTGTTGTAGATTTTTCACAACCAGAACTGATGTTGCGCGCACCTGCTGATTTATTCACGATTGAATCCCTTAGCTGTATTGTTGCCGGCCCGGGCATGGGTACTTCGGAGCTTGCACTTAGGTTACTAGAACGCGCAATCGACATGCCAATACCGTTGATATTGGATGCAGATGCGCTCAATCTCATGGCCCAACAGCTCGTGATCGCACGAAAAATCAGTCAACGTAAAGCACCGACCCTGCTAACGCCTCATCCAGCCGAAGCAGCCCGTCTGCTCAATTGCACCCCAGCCGAGATACAAAACAACCGCATGCAAGCAGCTTTACAGCTTACGCAACAATTCAATTGCCAAATTGTATTAAAAGGCGCTGGCAGCATTTGTTGTTTATCCGATGATCAACGTTATATCAATACCACGGGTAATGCTGGGCTTAGCACCGCAGGCACGGGCGACGTATTGACTGGCATGATTGCGGCCTTTTTTGCGCAAGGCCTGGAACTTGGACATGCACTATTGTTGGGAGTTTATTTGCATGGCGCCGCCGCCGATGATTTATTGCAAGAAAATCACGGCCCAGTAGGCATGACTGCATCTGAGTTGCCTACTCGTGCATGTAAGCTTCTTAATCGCAAAATATATCGGTTTAACTTAGGAAACATGAACTCTTTAGATTCCTAAGTCCACGTATTAAAAGTACATTTTATTGCAAACTTGGTGTTATCATTTTTGTGGGTTCAATCATGCAATCGTGTCTTAACAGGCCGTTGAAAAACCATCTGCATTGCCGTTGCAGCGTTAAAAACAGGCTCATAACGCTCTTTTATCGTGCATAAACTACGCTTTTCGCCTATTTTTGCCTTGCATCGCTTTTCTCAAAAATGTTTTTCAAGGGCCTGCTAACTGTTTCAGTGATCGAAAAATGCAAAATTGGAGTTGTCGCAGACAATTTCCTTTGCAACAAACCCCAGTAATTTATCGTGAATCGATATTTTCGGAATTTTTCTAGAAATTGTATTCAATAATCAACAAAATAAGTAAAAGGAAAAAAGTAATGGCAACATGGCAAGACGTTTTAAAATCTTATAATGTGGATCAGAAAACTGCGGTAGACTTTTTGATGGCAAATGTTAACAATCCTGGGACAATTTTTAAAGTTGCCCTCGACAATGGTATTACTGTTCAACATCTTAGTGATATTTCAGGTTACTCATCCAACACCATCAGAAACTACTTCGCAGCTTCTAATTTGGATAGCACATGGCTTGATGAAGTCAAAGTACTATCGAACCTCAAACTAGGTAATGTCGATAAGCTGGTGGATTTCAACAATCACACAGGAGCTCTGTCAACCTCTACGCTGAGAGACCTCGTTAAAGCATCTTTAGAGGATCCGGGAGATTATGAAAGTTTCTTTCGATCAGAATATCTTTATCAAGAAGCGGATGGTTTATATACTCCCGATGAAACAGGCGTACCACACCTGGGCAATATTCAATCTACCCCCGAGAACTTAGAATCGATATTCTATGGAACTTTGATTAATATCTTGAATGTGCTGGATGGTGAGGAATTCAATGAACTGCTCGACCTCCCAGATCCACCGCTTGGCAATGTGGACGACTATATTGCAATCTTATTGGAAGCAATGAAAGACAGCCCTGCAGTACCCTACTCCGATAGTTTTCTACAGGAAAACACGGTGAACTATGCTGCTAACTTGATCGATAACCATTGGAATCCGAACCCTACATCGATAGGCGTTCTCGATGGCAGTCCTTTTTTAGAGTTAGTCATCGCTTAATGTGTTAATTTGCTAGGGAAACATTGATTAATTGCTTGCACAAGCGATTTGCTGCGTTGGGTGGTGCTCAGAAATTTGCCTATCTTTATGATATGTCTCATTTCTTGCGCTTCATCCGCCTATATCTCACCTTGCTCGGCGAATTAATCAATGTTTCCCTAAACAAGTCTTTTTCGGCTCTGTTGCAAAAACAGGATAGCCGATAGTGCCTGATTCCAAAATCTTTCTACTTCAACCGCACCTCTATCAGCTAGATGACGCTTGCCATTAAGCACAATATAGTGTTCAATCTAGTTTATGCAATATAAGTTTTCTCCGTGCTTAAGCTATAGTACTGGTATCTTATTTTCTCATGGACTTGATTGAACATTTTTTTAGCTGGCGGCACCGTCGTATTAACTTATAACATTTGTCTTATTCAATTTGCTAATTGATATTAGGTACTAAAATACATCATGATAATTAATCATTGTCAGAGTTATACGACATTGCCTATAAGATTATTGGACAAAATGTCTTATACATTACGTTAGGCATCAGAATCACGCTTAGGTGCCAGCTGCTCACTCAAACTGATGATTCACGAACAGGTTCGTCTGGCTTCAGATTTCAGTACCTGCAACCACCCCGCACATGGAGAAGCAACATGATAGCAAAACCAACCTTCGCGAGTCTTAAGTCCAACTATCGCACTCAGTCCACTCAGATTCACGCCTGCACGATGAGCTTTCCCAATACGTGCGCCATCCGCATGAGTGAGGCATTGGTCAGGACAAACTCGTCATTTACCAAGCTCTTCAAGGATTCTGGCAAAAACATATGTCCACACGGCTACATCCGGGGTGCGCAGGACTTGGGAAGTGTTTTGCAGAGCAGCGCAGGATTCGGCATGCGAAATTTCGGTTGGAACGGGAACGTTTCTGGTGATCCACCGGCGGCAGCTTTGGGCAAGAAGGGGTTGGTGTGCTACATGAACATTCCTGGATTCAGCGGCCAAGGGCATATTGATCTTTGGGATGGTTCAGATGCAGTTGGCTCGGCCTACTGGAATGCGGCGACGATATGGATGTGGAGTCTGCTGTGAAGTCAGTTATATTGGCGCTTGCATTCTTGGCGGCAACTGTCGATGCAATCGGCCAAGGTGTTCAAGTGTTTGGAGTGAGTATCGACGTCCGAGACAACTGCGACATAGTTGTGGATCGCAAGGAAAAACAGTCCGAGACCCTGAAGGCAGCGTTCTCTTCGACTGAGAAGTGTCGAATTCTGCCGAATAGTGAGACCACTATTCCGCGGATTGAATTCATTCAAGGCGAGTACGTATTACTAGTGGAGTCTACCGTTGCGACTGGCGACGCATGTCGAGCCGAACTTGCTGCCATAACCATTAGTCGAGATGGGCGGGTGCGCCTATCCTCAAGAACACAACGCACTTCTGCCTGCGGTTCTGCCGAACGCAAGGACTATGAGATTCTGCGGTACCACTCGCGCAAGTGATCTATCGCCATCAGACTGCCCTTAAAGACAAGTTGTTAGGTAGAGTGGAAGCTGGAAAGCTATTTTGGTGCGAAACGTCATCGTGGTTATCACGGCAAGCTCAAACGCGGTCGGGGCACATTAAAGCAACCTGTATTTGGCGTGTTTGAGCGAGATGGCAGGGTATACACCGAGATAGCGCCAGACTGTAAACGCTTTACTTTACAAGCGGTAATACTGGGTAAAGTATCCCATAAAAGTCTCATATATAGTGATGGCTGGCGTGGTTATAATGGTTTGGTAGATGTAAGATACTCCAAACATTTTCGTGTATCCCATAGTGATAACGAATTTGCTCGAGATGGGTATTGCCCTATTAACGGTATCGAATCGTTTTGGAGCTTTACCAAGCGGCGGCTTGCAAAGTTTAACGGCGTGTCAGTTAATTTTGAGCTACATTTAAAAGAATCAGAATGGCGATGGAAAAAACAACCTGATGAACTTGCTAGCGAACTATGGCAGCTCATCAGATATTATTAACCTCTGATAGTCTAGAGCCTTATGAAACCAAATGAGCAAATTGAAGGGGTATATGCAGAGATAGCACTGATTGAGTCATTCTATGTTTTGGTGCATGACAGCAAAGACGTCTATTTGGTCGTGGAGAAAAAGCATATACCTGAAAATGCCCTTATAAATGAACGCCCCTGCCCCAAAGGGCGAGGTATCAGAGCTGTGAGATGTGGAAAGTTAGAAGAGTGCAAGCTGCCTATCTTCGTGTAGTTTTTGATACT
>JAMXAG010000029.1 GCA_024281675.1 Nitrosomonas sp. | reverse complement strand
GGTAAATGGATACTGTCGGTTGATGGCCGGTAAAATGCGCGATCAGCCTCACCATGGCGAATCACGGCATTGGATGCTTGTAAGATGTGCTCGGCCCGCTCCAATGGATCCCAGTCAGGGGCTTTAATGTCAAGTTTTGGCAGATTATCCACTTGTTCAGCATTAAATACGGCGGCATAAAACACCCTGGGGCGCTCTAGTCTCACCTGTTCTTTAATGGGCTGACCCTCAGTATTGAGTACAGGATTCCCAATATCATCTTTTTTGATGTGCTCATCGGTGAATTTCCAGTATTGCACGAGTGTGCTTTTTTCGCCTTTACGCACCTGTGCGCCCAAGCTTACCGCTTGCTTGTATGTTAACCAACGCGGATCCGTATGCGCACGGCTCATCAGGTTCAAACTGTTAATTCCCCGATAACGTTTTCCGGTTGTTGGATTGACCGGTAATGCAGCCAGCAGATCACCGGGTTTCCAAGGTTTTTGCCAGGGTGCAACACCTTTTTTAAGTTGCTCAATCAAATTCTCGGCGACTTGTTCATGAAAAGCCTTCTTAGCCTCTTTCATCGTCAACCTCCGCTACATGATCGATCGTGCTATCCAGCGCATCTTGTTCACTCAAGGCATCTTCTTTGAATGCGCCCAGCCTTTCCGCCTCCAAGGGATCAAATTCAGCCTGGAAGCCCGGTATTTCTGCATCGAGTAGCTTTTCCTGAATGATTTCTGTTATGTCAGGATTATCGGTTTCAGCATCTATCGGTGGTCTATGCATGGCGTTGACTCCTATTAATTAATGACTCCAGGTAAAAACTGGACAGACAACTTGCTTAATCTGCGAGCGCGCAATCAGTCCGAAATAGCGCGCATCGAAGGATTGGGGGTTTAAATCGGATAGCAGTAGGTATTCAGAATCATCTAGTACCGCTTGAAGCCGGTATTGCGGCAATGCATGACCTTCAGCATCGGCTGTTAATTGAGCGCTGTTGGGTAAATGTTCGCCATTCACAAAGATGCCAGCCTGATCGATGGAAACTGTATCTCCGGATTGTGCAAACACCCGTTTCAGCAGCAAGCCATAACCGCCAGGGCAATTGCCTTGATTGATGTAGAATCTATCCATAGCCATATCAAAAACCTCATTTTTCGGTGGGCAGAAAGCAACATAAGCACCGCTTAAAATCGGTTCATCAACCGCTTTGTAAAAACCCACTGGCAAGCTGGGTGTGGTATTGATATAAATCCCGCTGATTTGAAAACCAATACTTAGCACAAATACGCTAACGCTTAGGGTCAGAATCAAAACACCCAGGATTTTGATGGGTTTTTTCATGAAGTTGGTTTTCATGCGTTCGAGGTATTTCACAGTCCGGTTAATTTGTCGCTAAATCTCGGGGGGTTCACTTGTGCCCGTGCCGTAAAGGTTTCATCCTGGAAATACAAAGGCTGCGTGCCATAGATCGCGGGGAAACCGGCCACATAAATAATCATGTCGCCTGGCTTGGTGATTTTGCCTTCAGCATCTTTCAGGGAGCCGGGCAATCGCATACATTCATCCGGGGTTAATAATGCGCGCTGCGTCTCCTGTAGGGTACGGGTTACATGTCCATGCATCATCGATGACCTGCGGCCACTGGTGGTAATCTGCTCTTTGATGACCGTGGTTTGCCCGGTCAGTTTGGATAAGTGTTCCGCTGTTTCAATCCGGTTGGGTGCAAAAGCGGTCTGGATATGACAATTGGAAGTAATCGCTTCATCATGCCCGTAGCCAGTTTCACGGCTTTTGAGTTGATTCAAATCCTGGCAGATCAGATAGGCTTTCATGCCATAGCCTGCGATAAACGCGAGAGATTCCTGAAAGATTTCCAGTTTTCCTAAGCTTGGGAATTCATCGAGCATTAATAGCAGTTTGTGTTTGTAATGCGCAGCTGGTTGACCGTCTTTAAACGTGATTCTATCGGCCAGCTTTCTGATGATCATATTGATCAGAATTCGGATTAAAGGACGCAACCGGGATTTATCATTGGGGTGTGACACGATATATAAGCTGACGGGACTCTCGTGGTGCATCAAATCACGAATTGTAAAATCCGATGCACTGATATTGTTGGCCACGATCGGATCGCGATACAGGGACAAATATGATTTGGCGGTTGATAGCACGGAACCCGCTTCTTCTTCAGGGCGATCCAGCATATCGCGCGCACTCGCTGCAATTACGGGATGACTTTTGCCATCCAGATAATCCTGCATGGCCATTTCCATCCACAGCTCCCTGATATCGCGATCAGGATCAGAGAGCATTGCGTCGACAGTCGATAAGGTGGCCGGAGATCCTTCTCGTTCAGACTTGTACAAAACATGCAAAATGACACCTACCAGCAATGCCTGGCTGGTTTTCTGCCAGTGGGTTTGTAATCCCTTACCATCCGGATCAACGATTAAGGTAGTCAGGTTTTGAACATCGGCGACTTCCATGCCGCTGCCAATCTGAATTTCATCCAGGGGATTCCAGTGCGCGCTACTGGTTGATGCCGGGTCAAAGCGCAACACCTTGTTTTTGGCATGCTGCTTTCTCCAACCGGCGGTCAATGCCCATAACTCACCTTTGAGATCAGTAATGATTGCGCTCTGAGTCCAGGAAAGCAGGGTCGGTATGACGAGACTCACACCCTTACCGGAGCGGGTTGGGGCATAACACAGCACATGTTCCGGGCCACTGTGTTTCAGATAGTGGGTTTTGCCGGAATTATCCCGCCATCCGCCGACATAAACCGCATCGCTATAGTTACTCTTGTTATTCTTGGCTGTTTCAAGCAGTCCTGCGGCTAAAATATCCTGCTTATCCGCCCATCTGGCTGAACCATGCAATCCCTGATTGGTCCGGGATGAATTGGCCAGCACCATTTTAATGACCAGCACCAATATCAAACCGATACTGGAAAATAAAATGCCAAAACCTGCCGCCAGATCGAACATCTCCGAATACTCGCCATACCATTTATTTGCCCATAGCAGAATAGCCCAGGGTTCATAGATGTTAAAGAAGTGCGTGCCTAATTGCGGCTGATAGTTGAATTGGTGGGCAAAATACTGGGTCGCGACTTGGAATCCGCCAACAAGACACACAACGGACAATAGCCTAATGATGAGTGTGTCTTTTGTAATATTTCTGCTGTCTTTAGAACCAAAATTGACTTTATTCATTAAAGGCTCCTTCGGGGAGTTGAGGGTGCGGATCGTTTTTGACCTGCCGATTGCGTTCTATTAAAAGCATGCTGTTTCGTTAACTGCTGCCGGTATTGTTCAAGCTGCTTGTCATCAAAAGTCACGCACATTTGGTTTTGTGCTGCAACCTGAGCTATCTGAAGGCGAAACGATTCTGTCCCATTGATCGCCAGGTGACTGCCATACTTCTTCATGGCCACTTGTAAAATATCCACCAATGCATCTTGTGTTGTATCCGGCAGGACGATGAGCCTTTCACCATCATCACGAATGGTGGTTGATCCTTCTTTATAAGTGGCTGTGCCGATTTTGGTGATAGATTCCACCAAACCATCCTTAAAGTAACTATTAGCGCCGGAGCTATCATGGCTTTGCTTGGCCGATACCTGGTTACCCTTAAATTGACAGGATCTTCTGGATCGCAGAACAGTCAATGCTTCAGCATTACCAAGCTTGGCCTCAAATGCTAGCCAATCCAGCCACCCCATTCTGGGATGATTGACCTTAAACTGCTGGTAGGCTTTCTGGTAATCATTTTTAATGACTGCTATCGTTGTTTTGAACTGCTGATGCGCGGTTGCATACAGTGCTTTTTTGGCCAATCTCCCAGCTTCGATGTTTTTAATGATGTTGCGCTTGAGTTTGGCTTCTCGTTTGGCGCGTTCAATGAGTTGATCTCTGTTTTGTCGCAATATTGCCCACTGGCTTGAACGCTGTCTGGCGCTATTCGCTTGCTCTTGCTGGTATCTTGCATAGAGCCTTGAAGTATCCATTTGGCTTTGTAGCGGTCTTGGCTGGTATTGTTTAGTGTTCTGTTGTGACGATTGTGTAGAATGTTCATTCTGTACAAAAGCACCCAGTCTTTGAGTTAAATTCCCCTTGGATAATGAGCGATCAATAGAGCTGGCTTTGACAGCTACGCCATTGTTGGCGACCAATACAAACCCATTGCCACGTTCCTTGATTTCAAGGCCATGTCTAGCTAGAGCCTGATGTAAATCCTGCCAGTTCTCCGACTGCTTCAATTCATCCAAGCACTCTCGCTTGATCCAGCCCAATAAGCTCTCCACGCCTGTCCTGGCTTCAATTTCCTGCGCCACTCTGGAGGCTTTATCACTCACGGTTTCATGATTAACTTTTGTTAAGCCATATTCTTGTTCAATCTGCTCACAAAGCTTAGCTACTTTTTTGTAATCATAATAGGGGTTATGGATTGTTAAGCTTCTAGGATGTATCTTGTTGATCGCAATATGCATGTGCAGGTTATTGGTATCATCGTGAACTACGCTGATCCGTTGATGACCGATAAAACCCAGAACATTGCAGAAACGTTCTTCAATTGCATTCAGATCAGCGTGTGGCACCCGCTCGCCTTCCGCGAAACTCAGCACCAAATGACAGGTTTTATCTGATCTGGCGCGCTTATTCATTTCCTGTGTGTTTTGTATCTCAATGAGTGCCGCTGTCTGATCATCTGAATAACAGTTTGATACCTTGATCTGGCTGACACGCTCACTCTTGTCTTGAGGATTGGTCAGATACTGTATCAACGCAGAGAAATTACTTTTTCGCACTGATTTGATGAGTATGATTTTAGCGATCATTGTATTTAAGCTGCTTAAGTCAAAAAGGACTATTCCGAAAGTTATTTTTTAAGCTTCATAATGGCATCCAGCATCGCGCTTTGCGTATTCCGGATGCTGTCCAAGGTTAAATGCAACTGCGACTTGCCAATCAATTTTGTGCGCTTGTCGTTGGTCAGCCAAAGTTTGATCAACCCACCCAATCTGCCAAGGTCCGCGTTGATTCTTAACAAAGCATCCACTTTCCGGTTATCTATAACACTGGGGACTTGATAACCTAGGCCCAGATTGCGCAGGTACTCGGCAACGGTTAATCCGGCATCCGTTGCTTTGCTCTTTATCTCAGCTTCCTCGATTGGCAAAACAGGCACCCTGAGCTTCTTATCTCTTCTCTCTTTCTCGGTGGTCCTTTGATTATTTTTGTCAATCATTTCAGTTTTCCTCGAAGAGCAAGATCAACGTTGAGCACAGTGTGCGAATAAGTTGGGGTGGAGATGGCCATCTCCACATATCTTGCCCGGTTCTGTGAGTTTCAAGAAATATACTAACACTATAATCGATGTTTGCAAATAGATTATTTTCGTTATATCATAATTTCAAACAGTATAAAAATACTTGAAAGAAGCTTTATCCAACTAAATAACAGTCACTTGGAAACGAAAAGAAAGCATAAGCAATTAATTGATACTGAAAGCAACAAAAAGAAATAGATAGGAAATAAAAAACAAAAAGCAGTTTGGACGCCAAGATAAATATTTTTGTGGAAATTGTGTGATGACTAAATCCTTATCAGACCGAATCGCACTTTATGCGGATAAAAACAAAAGTACCGGTAAACAATTTTTACCGGAGTTTATCGCGTTGAAGCCTGATATTGAACAAGCATTAAAGGACGGATGGACGATTCGGCAGATCTGGAACATTTTGCACCAGGAAGAAAAAATCAAATGTTCTTATCAATGGTTCAGGACTTTGGTCAATCGACATATTGGTGAGGACAGAAAGCAACATTCGCGCATTGATCAAGGAAAATCGGTGAGGGGTGATCATGAAGGATTTCGTTTTAATTCTGCAACTGAAAAAGAGGAGTTAATCTGATGGCTAAAATACATATGATTCTGCAAGGAAAGGGCGGGGTAGGGAAGTCGTTCATATCATCCACGCTAGCACAACATAAGTTTGCCAAAGGTGGCAATCCTTTATGCATTGATACAGATCCGGTCAATGCTACTTTTTATGGATTTAAAAAACTCAATGTTAAGCAGATTAATGTCATGAACAATGATGAAATTGATCCGAGAAAGTTTGATGATTTGATTGAACTCATCGCCAAAGCTGAAAATGATGTCATTATTGACAATGGTGCCAGCACCTTCGTGCCGATGTCACATTATCTTATTAGCAACCAGATACCCGCCTTGCTCCTGGATATGGGGCATGAACTGGTTGTGCATACCGTCATCACGGGAAGTCAGGCTTTGCTGGATACATTGAATGGTTTTGTGCATCTGATTAAACAATTCCCCAAAGAAGCATTGTTTGTTGTTTGGTTAAATCCCTATTGGGGAGAAATCAGCATGAATGGCAAACAGTTTGAAGAAATGAAAGCGTATGTGGATAACAAAGCGCGAGTATCCGCCATTATCCGAATTCCGCACTACAAGCCTGAAACATTCGGCAAGGATTTGAGTGAGATTCTACAGTCGAAATTTACCTTCGATGAAGCGCTTAAAAATAGCTCTTTGCCGGTGATGGTACGCCAAAGGTTAACGATTATCCGCAGGCAGCTCTTCACCAACATTGAAAATGTGGCTGCGGTTTTAACATGAGTAGCGACAAATTAGATGCATTAATTGAAAGAATAGCATCGGAACACGGCATTGTACTGTCGCAGGATGATCCGGTGTTGATGATGCATACGCTCAACGAAGTATTGCTGGAACAAAATGAAAAAGCCCATGCTGAGCTGCTAAGCAATTACCAGGCGATATTGGAAGAAAACTTTAATCGATGGTGTGAGTACTCTACCAAAAAATCCAATGCCATTATCAGCGCATCCATGAGTAACGCGCAATTAACACGAGACCAATTCCTGGAAAGCTGTATTCAGCTGATCGATGACAAGATAAAAAGTGGAGTGGATCAGGAAACTTATGATCTAGCCAGAATTTCCAGACAGGCGGCCATCATCAATTTACTAGCATCAACCCTACTCTTGGCTTCGGTTGTAACTATCTTTTTGATCTTGTTATAGCAAGATTTCTAAAAATAAGTTGGATAGTACATGAAAACATTAAATTTAAGTGAAGCTGCCCAATTCTTGAAGTTGCACCCTGAAGAAGTGCGTCGTCGCGCTAAAGCAGGAATTATTCCGGGTGCAAAATTAGGTAAACGGTGGGCATTTATTGAAGATGATCTTGCTGACCACATTCGCTCGTTATATGCTTGCACTCGGCAAGCGTTGCAAGTGAGACATGAGGAGAAACAATTATGTCACTCTGTAAACGTGGTAAGACGTGGTGGATTAGTTTCACCACACCAAGCGGCGAGCGAGTTAGATGCTCTGCTGCAACTGAAGATAAAACCCAGGCGCAAGAATTCCACGATAAGCTGAAAGCGGAATCCTGGCGTGTTGCAAGACTGGGGGATAAGCCAAAGCGAACCTGGGATGAAGCGGCTTATAAATGGCTGATGGAGACACAACATAAGGCTTCACATAAGCAGGACATGAAGCAAGTTGCGTGGTTTCAACAGTTTTTTAGAGGCCGATTACTTTCTGAATTAACTCGGGAAGTGATTGCTGAAGTAGGTGAAATAAAATGTAAAGAAACTTCACCTTCGACGGCTAATCGTTATTTGGCAACTATCAGGGCCATTCTACGAAGAGCGGCTTTAGATTGGGAATGGATTGAGAAAGCACCCTTTATCCGGCTATATAAGGAACCCAAACGGCGGATTCGTTGGATAGCACCTGAGCAAGTACAAATATTACTAAATGAGTTACCCGAGCATTTGGTTGACTTGGTAAAGTTTTCACTTTCAACAGGATTGCGCAAACGCAATGTTACTGATTTGGAATGGTCTCAGGTTGATTTGCAGAGAAATGTTGCATGGATTCATGCAGATCAAGCCAAAGCTAGAAAAAGCATTCATATTTCACTGAATGCAACGGCTATGGAAGTTCTGAGAAAGCAGGTTGGCAAACATTCGTTAAGAGTGTTTACTTACCAAGGAAAACCAATTATTCAGGTCAATACCAGGGCATGGCGAAAAGCATTAAGAAGAGCAGGAATAGAAGACTTCCGTTGGCATGATTTGCGCCATACTTGGGCGAGTTGGTTAACTCAGAAGGGTGTACCGTTAAATGTAATTCAAGAAATGGGAGCTTGGGAGTCAACTGAGATGGTGAAACGCTATGCTCATTTGGCGCCCGAACAATTCAGAAAACATGCAATGGTTGTAGATGAAATTCTGAATGACACAATTTTGACACAAGTGGAAAATTAGAAGATGATAAAATCAATCTAACTCATTGATTTTATGGTGCCGACACCAAGAATCGAACTCGGGACCTTCTGATTACAAATTTGACTGACCTTACTGTTAGTTTCTCAAGCAGAGATTACTTATCTGTCTCTTATATTCAATCTGGCGTCTACATTGCGTCTACATCAAATTATTAAAACATCTTAATAAATATAAGTTATTGTATTAATGGTGCTGTTGAGAGGAGTCGAACCTCCGACCTACTGATTACGAAGCCTAGTTATAAATTTTGTGGTTATATAAATCAATCACTTGCAATGCTTGCCAAGCATAAAATCAGTGTCACACAACTACATATGATGGTATTTCAGGCGCAGTTTGGCACAAATCTGGCACAATCAATTTTGCAATCTGTAACATTTAAAATTGTATCAAAATTTAACTGCAAGAGTTGGCTTGCTATTATTGATACAATGAAACCTTGGTAGTTTTATTTGATCGCATATACAGCTCCGATCCTATTGCCAAGGTTCGTTGTCGGAGATGGAACTTAAGGAAGCTAAATAAAATACAATGAAAAATAAAGGGATAAGCTGGAGTGATGATTTCCAGGAAAAATAGATGGCATATTTCGTGTTGATAATTTTATCTGATGATATTTTGTCATGAGTGTGACTTTACAACGGGTTATAGCATTAGTTAGTAACGGGGATGTCCGTATATCTGAACATGGTTATGATGAGTTGTCACACGACAATATCTTTGCAAGAGATATTCTCTCAGGTATTGGTGAGGCGATAGTCGTGGAAGATTATCCAGACTATCCGAAAGGCCCATGTGTACTGGTGTTACAAAAAGATAAAAAGAACAAGCCAATTCATGTAGTGTGGGGTATTCCTAGAAATGCAAACATGCCAGCTGTTGTCGTTACGGCTTATCGCCCTGACTGTAATAAGTGGAGTAATGATTTTTTGAGGAGATTACGATGAATAATAAACATCTAACAAAATTGGTACGAGAAGGCCAATACATTGCGGAAGTTGAGATCGAGTTGATAGACGCAGGAGAAGGCTGGTCGCCCTATTTGTCGATTGAAGACGCATATAAATTAGATGATGTTCGTGCTGCCTTGCAACGCGGAGATATTCGTACCGCAGGAAAATTTGGTAGAGTTTATACGTTGACGCCTTTAGCAGTATAAATTTTGAGTATTGGTATTAGCTAGAAACTGACTAATAATCTATGTACTTACGCAGCAGGGGCACCTATGTGCGGCGGAATTGAATATCAGAGTGAAAAGATATATTTCCCGCAACTGGGGCGCGGTTGCCGGTGCGTTTGCGAGATGGCAGTGTAACTTGGATAGCCTGGGGCAGACGCAAGGATGAAGCCACTGGTAATTTCCGATCGGCGGCTGGGCACGACTGAATTCCATCAAAAGCGGAAAATGGAAGCCCTGGCATCCAAGACCGGTTTTAATCGCTGCTGATCAGTTTATGGAAAAAGATCACGACAACCAATCCCACTGGATACCCTTGGATACAAGAATGGCGATTCGAGGACTATTGGCAGAAAGAGATGATGAAATGCGGTTTATGTGGTGACTATCAACACGCCACCTGAATATGCCTGGATACATGACCGCTGGCCGAGATTGGTGCGATTGACGGATCAATAATTAGAGTCTTTTTCAATCTGACATTGATTGACTGGATTCGGCCAAAACCGATCTATCTATCAATAAATAATTCCAGATTAACGACGGGATATAGCCTTAAAACGGGGGTGTCCTAGATTTTGTGTAAACGGTGATTAATAATGCCGAGGCATTCTTTCGTTAAATTGAATGGTAAACCTG
>JAMXAG010000011.1 GCA_024281675.1 Nitrosomonas sp. | reverse complement strand
TCTGAAGGAACATCTGATTCAAGCACTGATAAAGCCGAATCATCTGATGATGACAGCGACGAAGAGGAAGATGAGGATGGTAGCGATGAAGGTCAACGTGAAGGCGACAACGGCTTCAGTGAACCCATTAAAAAATAAATAGCTAAAATTGGTCAGTGTAGAATTTTATTTTTACGATAAAGTTACTTGATTAATTAATAAGCATCTTTTGAATCAATTGATTAAGTTATCCTCAATAAAAAACCCGCTATTGCGGGTTTTTTATTGATTTGATATCTAAACAAAGCAAGTATGTTAAATCATTTTCCCCAACCAGATATAAATTATCCACATCGAAATCGAGACTATTTTATTGCAGGTTTTACATTTTTTTGTGTAGGTGTAAGCTTGGTGATCGATGGTAGTGCTAGTTTTGGAATTCAAAATTTATTAGGGATCATCGCTTGGATTTTTTTGATTGGATTATTAATTGGTGAGAATCGTGAAGTAAGAATGCAAGTAATCATAGCCGTTGCATTTGCAACCGCTGGAGAGCATTTTGCATCCATTTATATGGAAGGTTATACCTACCGCTTTGGTAATGTTCCTTTATATGTACCACCAGGCCATGGTATGGTTTACTTAACAGCTGTTGCGCTTGCACGCTCCAGATTCTTTTTAATGCACGCAAAAAAAATAGCAGGCTTTGTTTTTATAACAGGTGGATTATGGTCTTTATGGGGGATCAGCGGTATACCTGAACAAGGTGATCAGGTTGGTGCCTTTTTATTTTGTATTTTTATTTTTTGTATTTTCAAAGGACGATCACCATTGGTGTATTTGGGGGCTTTTTTTATTTGTACGTGGCTGGAAATTGTTGGAACAGCTTCTGGAACCTGGCGATGGGCGCCAATTGAACCTGTTTTTAATTGGACACAAGGAAATCCACCCAGTGGTGTGGCCGCCTGGTATTGCTTGGTTGATGCGGTTGCAATTGGTTTTGCACCTAAAATCTTCAATGGTTTACAAAAAATGAATAACTGGTATAAAACAATACTGCATTGAAAGAATATTTTATTTTAGACAAAATATATATTCCCCCTTATGCTTTTGGGTACGTTTAATTGATGATTATGGAAAGAGAAAAGGAGTTTTTGTGACAGAAATTCGTTTGCCAGATGGATCTATACGCTCATTTGAGCAGTCTGTCAGCGTTATGGAGGTTGCAATGGCAATTGGGCCGGGTTTGGCACGAGCAGCGATTGCCGGGAAGGTAAATGGAAAATTGGTTGATGTAGACAGCCTAATTGTAGAAGATTCCGAATTGTCCATTATAACTGAAAAAGACCCGGAAGGATTAGAAGTTGTTCGTCACTCGTGTGCACATTTGTTGGCCCAGGCAGTAAAAGAATTGTTTCCTGAGGCTCAAGTGACGATTGGTCCTGTTATTGAAGATGGATTTTATTATGATTTTTCTTATCAACGTCCTTTTACGCCTGAAGATCTTGATGCAATTGAAAAACGTATGCTTGAGATCAGTAAACGTGATCTTAAAATACAAAGAAAAATACTAGAGCGTACAGAAGCGATTAATTTTTTTAAAAAACAGGGTGAGCACTATAAGGCACAAATCATTGAAGCCATACCGAGTGCTGAGGCTTTATCGCTTTACTCTCAAGGTGATTTTACGGATCTTTGTCGAGGACCTCACGTACCCAGTACTGCAAAGTTGAAAGTTTTCAAATTGATGAAAGTAGCTGGAGCATATTGGCGCGGCGACTCAAAAAATGAAATGTTGCAGCGCATTTATGGTACAGCCTGGACTAATAAGGAAGATCAAAAAAATTACTTGCATCGATTAGAAGAAGCGGATAAGCGCGATCACAGAAAAATCGGTAAGCAACTAGGTTTATTTCATACCCAAGAAGAAGCTCCAGGTATGGTGTTTTGGCATCCAAAAGGCTGGCTGTTATGGCAACAAGTCGAGCAGTACATGCGAGATTTATTAGATAAAAACAATTACCAAGAAGTACGTACTCCGCAAGTACTGGATAAAAATCTTTGGGTTCGTTCTGGGCATTGGGAAAACTTCAGGGAAAATATGTTTACAACTCATTCGGATGAACGAGAATTTGCAATTAAGCCAATGAATTGTCCAGGTCATGTACAAATTTTTAATCAGGGCTTGCGAAGTTATCGTGAATTACCCATTCGGTTAGCAGAATTTGGCTCCTGTCATCGTAATGAAGCATCAGGTGCATTGCATGGTATTATGCGTGTTCGGGCTTTCACTCAGGATGATGCGCATATTTTTTGTACCGAAGAACAGATACAAGGTGAAGTTGTTAAATTTATTGATTTACTTAAAATTGTTTATACCGACTTTGGTTTTAATGAATTATTGGTAAAACTATCAACCCGTCCCTTGAAGCGAGTGGGCTCAGATGAGCAATGGGACAAATCGGAAGAGGCACTTAAAGCTGCTTTGGATCAGGTAAAGCTAGAGTGGGAGTTGCAACCTGGAGAAGGGGCATTTTATGGCCCTAAAATTGAATTTTCATTAAAAGATTCTATTGGCCGGGTATGGCAATGCGGTACTTTACAGTTAGATTTTTCGACGCCAAATCGTTTGGGTGCCGAATATGTGGCGGAGGATAACACACGTAAAATTCCTGTAATGTTGCATAGAGCTATTCTAGGATCATTGGAAAGATTTATTGGTATTCTGATAGAAAACTATACCGGTGCTTTCCCTGTGTGGTTAGCGCCTGAGCAAGTCGTGGTAATGAATATATCTCGAGGACAGAATGATTATGCACGGTCAGTGCATAATCAATTAAAGCAGAATGGGATCAGAGCCAGTTTGGACTTGAGAAATGAAAAAATAACCTATAAAATCCGCGAGCACAGTTTGCAAAAGCTTCCTTATCAAGTAATTGTCGGTGATGAAGAGATGAATACTGATAAAATATCCGTCCGTAATAGAGTCGGTGTAGATTTAGGTCAAATGACCGTGCACGATTTTGTGAACACATTAAAGGATGAGATAGCTACAAAGAAATGATAATTTTTTTTAATTTGATAGGAGAAATGCCATAGTTCAGGAAAAAGCAGCGCGCATTAATCATGAGATAGATGTGCCGGAAGTACGTTTAATTGGTGCGGATGGGGAACAAATTGGAATTGTTAAACTAACTGAAGCAATTAACCTGGCTGATGAAGCTGGTGTTGATCTGGTAGAAATTGCACCGACAGCTCAGCCCCCTGTGTGTCGCTTGATGGACTATGGTAAGTTTCGATATCAAGAAAGCAAGAAAAAACATGATGCGAAACAGAAACAAAAACAAGTACAAATTAAAGAAATCAAATTCAGACCGAATACTGATGAAGGAGATTATAATATTAAACTGAGGAACGTAACCAGTTTCCTTAATGAAGGTGACAAGGTTAAGGTGACATTGCGTTTTCGAGGTCGAGAGATGGCGCATCAGGAATTTGGTATGCGCTTATTAGAGAGAGTAAGGACCGATCTAGAACCCTTTGCGGTAGTAGAACAATTTCCCAAAATGGAAGGGCGTCAAATGGTGATGGTATTGTCACCTAAACGGAAGGATGGGAAGCCCGAACGAACATCACCACCTAAAGCAACTTTGAGTGGTTCTAGTTTGACAACCTAATGGTTGATATTAAATTAGGTTTTAAAAAAATAGTGACTACTGGGTTTTAAAAATTTTCTAATCTAGAAATACCTAGTTTCACATAAAAGGAGCTTATATGCCGAAAATGAAAACCAAAAGTGGCGCTGCCAAGCGCTTCAAATTTCGCCCGGGTGGAAGTATTAAACGACCACAGGCTTTTAAACGCCATATTTTGACTAAAAAAACAACTAAAAACAAACGGCAGTTGCGTGGCATTGTTGGCGTACACGCTACCAATGCTGATTCTATTCGCGCCATGATGCCATACGCATAATCAGGGGGGGTTCATTATGCCAAGAGTTAAACGTGGTGTTACAGCACATGCGCGCCATAAGAAGATATTAAAACTTGCTAAGGGATATCGTGGACGTCGTAAAAATGTCTACCGGATAGCTAAAGAAGCTGTCATGAAGGCAGGGCAATATGCATATAGAGATCGTCGTCAACGTAAAAGACAGTTCCGTACATTATGGATTGCAAGGATCAATGCAGCTGCACGGGAATTTGGTTTGTCGTATAGTGTATTTATGAATGGGTTGAAAAAAGCAAGTATCGACATTGATCGTAAGGTATTAGCAGATCTCGCAGTATTCGATAAAAGTGCTTTTGAGAAAATTGTAGCGCAAGCAAAAACCAGTCTTGCAGCCTAATTAAATATTGGGTCATATCAGGAGGTCGGGATAAATACCTTGACCTCCTTTTTTATTGTTGAATTAATTTTCGCTTAAATTGCTTGTTGATATTAGTAATCTACGGATATGGAAAATCTAGAAACAATCGTTAGTGAGGCTACGCTGTTATTGGATAGCACTGAAGATTCTGTTGAATTAGAAAATATCAAAGTACATTATCTTGGTAAGAATGGTGTGTTGACAGGACTTCTTAAACAGCTTGGCAAAATTCCAGTTGAACAACGCCCACTCGTGGGTAGTAAAATAAATCAAGCAAAAAATCAATTAGAAGAAGCGCTCAAATGTCGTCGTGAGGTTATTTACGCCAAACAATTAACAACTAAGCTTAATGAAGAAGCTTTGGATGTAACTTTGCCGGGCAGAGGAATGCGTAGCGGTGGCTTGCACCCTGTGACCCAAACTCTGCAAAGAATAGAAAAATTATTTCATTCAATCGGGTTTGATGTTGCTTTTGGGCCAGAGATTGAAACGGATTTCTATAATTTTACTGCATTGAACATTCCTGAAAATCATCCTGCACGCGCAATGCATGACACATTCTATATCGATAATGGCAGCCTATTACGAACACATACTTCACCCGTACAAATTCATTATATGCAGAATCATCAGCCCCCAATGAAAGTCATTGCCCCTGGTCGGGTGTATCGTTGTGATTCGGATGTAACCCATACGCCAATGTTTCATCAAGTCGAAGGATTGTGGGTTGACGAAGATGTTAATTTTGCTGCATTGAAAAGTGTTTTAGCCGATTTTATGACGCATTTCTTTGAGCGCGATAATTTATCTGTAAGATTTAGACCTTCTTTTTTTCCTTTTACAGAACCTTCAGCTGAAATGGACATTGCTTGCGTGATGTGCAATGGAAAGGGTTGTCGCATTTGTAGTTATACCGGTTGGTTGGAGGTCCTAGGGTGTGGTATGGTACATCCAAACGTGCTCAAACATGTTTCAATTGATAGCGAACGATATATAGGATTTGCTTTTGGTATGGGCGTTGAACGTTTAACCATGCTGCGTTATGGTGTCAGTGATTTAAGGTTGTTTTTTGAAAATGATTTACGTTTTCTAAAACAATTTAATTAAAATTATTTTTGTCATGGTATTGCAGTACAAATAGGGCAGTATGAAATTCTCGGAAAATTGGCTACGCACATTTGTTAATCCATCATTGTCTAGCGAACAACTTGCACATGCATTAACCATGGCGGGTATAGAGGTAGAAAGCATAGAGCCTGTTGCAGCTACATTTGATAAAGTGGTAGTGGCAGAGGTATGTTCAACGGCAAGCCATCCTAGTGCAGATCGTTTAAAGGTTTGCCAAGTTAAAATCGACCAACAGCAGACCGATCTATTGCAGATTGTTTGTGGGGCACCAAATGTTGGCGTAGGGATGAAAGTTCCTTGTGCATTGATAGGCGCTAATTTACCCGGAATACAAATCAAATCAGCGAAGTTACGTGGTATTGATTCAGCAGGTATGTTGTGTTCTGCGAAAGAACTGGGTCTAGCTGAAGTAGCCAATGGTTTACTGGTATTACCCGAAGATGCTCCGGTAGGCAAAGATTTTCGTAGCTATTTTTCACTTGATGATCGTGTTTTTACCCTGAGCTTAACGCCGAATCGTGCGGATTGCCTAAGTGTGCTGGGAATAGCGCGTGAAGTAGCTGCGATTACTGCAAGTGAATTAATACCATTAGCGTCATCCGAGGTATTGGTTAATATCCAAGATGTTTTAGATGTGCATGTCATGGCTCCAGAGGCATGTCCACTGTATTGTGGTCGAGTAATCAAGGGAATAGATATTAGTGCGAAGATTCCTTTGTGGATGACACAACGTTTGGAACGAAGTGGCATTCGGTCAATTAATCCAATAGTCGATATTACCAATTATATTTTATTAGAAACAGGTCAACCACTGCACGCATTTGACTTGAATAAAATAGAAGGTGTGATACAAGTGCGCTATGCGAAGCCGAATGAAAAAATAACATTACTCAACGATAATATCGTTGATCTCACGTCCGATATGCTCATCATTGCAGATGACGATAAGCCGCTTGCTCTGGCGGGCATTATGGGAGGGTTAGATAGTGGCGTAACAGATGGAACAATTGATATTTTTTTGGAAAGTGCATTTTTTACACCATCGGCTATTAGTGGTAAATCGTTTCAATTAGGTTTTGTTTCGGATTCTGCTTATCGCTTTGAACGCGGTGTCGATTTTGCTGCAACGCGCCATTTTATTGATCATGCATCACATCGCATTCAAACTATTTGCGGAGGAAAAGCAGGACCTATTGTTGAAAGGTGCTATCAA
This sequence comes from Nitrosomonas sp., assembly GCA_024281675.1. Lineage (GTDB taxonomy): Bacteria > Pseudomonadota > Gammaproteobacteria > Burkholderiales > Nitrosomonadaceae > Nitrosomonas. Next base: position 69,839 of record JAMXAG010000011.1, on the reverse strand, counting down.
CTTCCTGCCAGATCTTCCATCAAAGTACGAAGAACTCGTGTCCAGCGCATATTAGGAATCGAATTCGATATACAGCAAATCAAGGCTTATTTTCAGCGATTGGGATTCGAATTTTTGGAGGTAGACGGTAATTTCACTGTGACGCCGCCCAGTTATCGTTTTGATTTAGCAATCGAAGAGGATTTAGTCGAAGAATTGGCGCGTATCTATGGTTATGATCGGATTCCAGCGCATTACCCACGTGCTCGTATGGCAATGTTGTCGGCGACGGAGAATGCTCGTTCTGTCGAACAGATTAAGCAATCACTAGTAAATCGTAATTATCAGGAAGTTATTAATTATGCTTTTGTTGATGCGAATTGGGAATTGGATTTTGCAGACAATCACACACCAATCAAGCTAGTAAACCCAATTGCAAGCCAGATGAGTGTAATGCGAAGTACATTGGTCGGTGGACTTATCGCTAATTTGCAATTTAATTTGAACCGTAAACAATCGCGAGTAAGGATATTTGAAATTGGGCGCTGTTTTATCAGATCTCCTGGAGTTGACTGTGCACAAACAGAGAAATTAGCAGGACTGGTTTACGGTGATATTGCTCCAGAACAATGGGGTATGCCTGCTCGGAGTGCTGATTTCTATGATATTAAGGGCGATATTGAAAGTTTGTGTGGCAATTCAACGATACTTTTCGAAAAATTTTCACATCCTGCTTTACATCCCGGTAAATCAGCACAAATAATTATTACAGGTAATCCTATCGGCTGGTTGGGCGAATTGCATCCCAAATGGCAAAAAAAATTAGATTTGCAGAAAAATACCGTGTTGTTCGAAATTAATTTGGGGTATTTGCTTCCTCAAGTAATTCATGTAACCAAGGAAATATCTAAATTTCCTCCCGTACAACGCGATATTGCCATCATTGTGGATAACAATATCAACGTACAGACATTGCTGTCCTGCATGAATGCGGAAAAATCTCCTACAGTAATCGATATTGCTTTATTTGATATTTATCGCGGTAAAGGTATGGAAAATAACAAAAAAAGTCTTGCATTCCGGATATTGTTACAAGATACTGAGAAAACATTGACTGATATAGAAGTAGATTCTGAAGTATTAAAATTGATAAAAATACTAGAAGATCAATTCTGTGCAACGTTACGTAATGGATAAATAAGTGTTGTTTCGATTATGGTAGTATTTCATGTGAATCGGGCTATTAACACAAAGCTTATAACAATTAATAGCGAAATGGAGCAAAAAATATGGCATTAACCAAAGCTGAATTGGCAGATTTATTATTTGAAAATGTAGGATTGAACAAGCGCGAAGCAAAAGATATGGTGGAGTTCTTTTATGAAGAAGTGCGAATTGCATTGCAGAATAATGAGAGTGTTAAACTGTCAGGGTTCGGTAATTTCCAATTACGAGAAAAACCTCAACGGCCGGGTAGAAACCCTAAAACGGGAGAAGAGATTCCCATCACAGCGCGTCGTGTCGTAACATTTCATGCCAGTCAAAAACTAAAGACTTTGGTTGAAAAAAATTACCATGGAAAACAAAAAACCAAATAATATTTTACTTCCTATTCCAGCCAAGCGGTATTTCACGATTGGAGAGGTTGGCACATTGTGTGATGTTAAACCTCATGTATTGCGGTATTGGGAGCAAGAATTTGCACAATTGAAATTGGTTAAGCGTCGAGGCAATCGACGTTACTATCAACACCAAGAGGTGCTGTTAATACGTCGAATTCGAGAGCTTCTCTACGAACAAGGGTTTACTATCAATGGAGCACGCAGTCGATTGATCAATACCGATACAAAATCAAAGAATTCATCTTCGATACCAGTATCTACAGTCAATAATCTTTCTGTGTCTACAATGGACTTAAATTATATTCAACATGAGATTAGAAGTGTCATGTCTATTCTCTCCTCATAGAATTTTCACACTTACGATCAATTCTTTAAAGTAAGTTTTTTAGTTTGCTATAATTTTCTGTTCGGGGCGTAGCGCAGCCTGGTAGCGTACTTGCATGGGGTGCAAGTGGTCGGAGGTTCAAATCCTCTCGCCCCGACCAACTTTTGAATGGGCAGATATCTCATTGATGATAGAAATTTAATAAATAACGAAATAGAAAATTCTTTTAATCTCTTTTAAATCAATAAAATGCGCATATTGCTGAGTAATGATGATGGATATTTTGCGCCCGGTCTCGTTTGTCTTGCGGAACATCTTGCCAAAATTGCAGAAGTTATTGTAGTAGCACCTGAACGAGATCGTAGCGGCTCAAGTAACTCTTTGACGTTAGATCGCCCATTGAATCTCCATAAATCGCACACAGGCTTTTATTTTGTGAATGGAACACCAACTGATTGTGTACATTTAGCAGTAACAGGAATGCTTGATATCATGCCAGATATGATCGTATCAGGGATCAATGATGGCGCTAACATGGGTGACGATACCATCTATTCCGGAACCGTCGCCGCTGCTACGGAAGGATTTTTACTTGGAATCCCTTCATTGGCAATCTCATTAGTAGATGCATCCGATGGCAATTTTACAACAGCCGCTCGCGTTGCAGTGGATATGGTTACGCGTTTTAGCAGAAATAATATTGCTGGTTCGGTATTATTAAACATCAATGTCCCCAATGTTGATTATGATCAAATTAAAGGTATTGAAGTGACACGTTTAGGTCGTCGTCACAAAGCGGAACCTGTCATTAAAACGAAAAGCCCACGTGGGGAATCTGTTTATTGGGTCGGTGCGGCGGGGCCTGTTCAAGATGCTGGGAAAGGGACAGATTTTTATGCTATCGAAAATAAAATGGTTTCTGTAACGCCATTACAAATTGATCTTACCCGTTATGATCAATTAGATCGGGTCAATACTTGGTTAAATAACGAGATATAATAGTTAATAGATTTCAGTAACTTAAAAATTCTTATAGGTACTCATTGGTGAGTGTTCGTCATTCTGGAGTTGGTATGACGTCGCAACGTACGCGGTTGCGAATGGTCGAGCGGCTACGTACACAAGGCATTGCTGATGAAGTCATTTTATCAGTTATAGGTTCCATACCTCGGCATATATTTGTGGAAGAGGCTTTGGCAAGTAGGGCCTACGAGGATGTTTCACTTCCGATCAACTATGGACAAACAATATCGAGTCCTTGGACCGTGGCGCGCATGAGTGAGTTACTCCGTGCCAATGAACAATTAGGGAAAGTACTTGAAGTCGGTACTGGTTGTGGTTATCAAACAGCAGTACTGGCACACGTAGCTGAGAAAGTCTACTCGATTGAACGCATAGGTCCCTTGCTGACTAGAACACGTATACGATTGCAAGAACTACAGATTAGAAATATTCATTTGAGGCATGCCGATGGTTTGCATGGTTTCGTAGAAGCTGCTCCATTTGATGGTATTATCATGACAGCGGTTGCTACGCATATCCCTTCTTCGTTATTGGAACAGCTGAGTGTGGGAGGACGCATGGTTTTCCCAAAAGGAACACAAAAACAGAATTTATGCATGATTGAACGTACTAGCGCGGGTTACTCTGAAACAATACTAGAAGAAGTGAATTTTGTACCTTTACTATCAGGTGTAGTTAAAAAGTAATGATACTAAGGATATCTAACATGACAAATAGTTTAGGGTCATTAACAACCAATCAAAAATATCGAGGCGTTACTTTAAAAATTTTTCGATGGTTGATTTCCATCAAAAACTATAATCTGCTCTTGTTGCTTGTAGTTGTTTTTTATCTGATTGGATGTAGCACTACACAAAAGCCTGCACCTGTTGTAGAACGAGAAAGAGTGAGTGTAATTCAAGCTGGAACTAGTAAAACTGGGGATTTAACAAATCAATACTACATCGTGCAAAGAGGGGATACTTTGCATAGTATCGGTATGACACATGGTATCGATGTGCAAAAATTAGCAGAATGGAACAGTATTTCCGATCCTCGTTCGCTTAGAATTGGCCAAAGACTTAGTTTGTATATTCCAAAAGCTGATTCCCAACCTACGTTATACGCTTTGGCTGATCAACCTATTCAGAGTACGCCGGAATCAGTGTCACCACCCAGCATAGCTATGTTGCCAGAAAACGCTGCTAGTAATACAAGCGTCACTGTCCATCACGGGAATATAAAAAGAGCGCCCAAGGCGATAAAATTGCCTTATTCAGAGCAAAATATGGCGCAGTTAAAACGACCGGATGCACAAATCGCAGCAATGATGCCTATTGCTGCTACATCTGGTGTCACAATGTCATCCAATGCACCAGGGTTAACTACACCACCTCCGGTTGAGAAAAATACCCGAATTGTGGCGGCGCCTCGCTTAGATGCTCAAAAGAATGAAAGAAACACTCATAATTTGTCCACCGACTGGATTTGGCCGGCCAATGGAAAAATCCTTTCGACTTTCTCAAAAAATTCTAAAGGTGTAAAAATTTCTGGACAATCTGGAGAGGCTGTTCTAGCTTCGGCATCAGGTGCTGTGGTTTATAGTGGTAATGGTTTGCGGGGTTATGGAAACTTAATCATTATTAAACATAATGATACCTATCTTAGTGCTTATGCGCATAACAGTAGAATACTGGTGAAAGAGGGCGATTCGGTAACCAAAGGGCAGAAAATTGCCGAAATGGGGAATACGGATTCAGATACAGTACAATTACATTTTGAAATTCGCAAAAATGGTAAACCTGTTGACCCACTAATATATTTACCGAACCCATCCTAACGATGCCAGTATTGACATACAGCATAAATTTAACTTATCCCCCTCATCTATAGAAGTAACATCATTACTTCCTGGATCTCAGATATTTTACGATGTCAGCTTTAGAAGAATCTTATGCGGCTATAGACCTAGGTTCAAATAGTTTTCATATGGTTGTCGCCAATTTCGTTGATGGCCATTTGCAGGTAATTGACCGTATGAAGGAAATGGTTCGATTGGCCTCTGGATTGAACAGCGAAAAAGATCTATCAGAGGAATCCATACGACAAGGACTCGAATGCTTGCAGCGATTCGGTCAGCGCATTAAAGAAATCCCAACAACTAACGTACGTGCGGTTGGAACCAACACCTTAAGGCTGGCACGCAATAAAGAAGTATTTTTATCGCAAGCATATGAAGCTTTAGGGCATCCAATCGAAATTATAGCTGGACGCGAAGAAGCAAGGCTCATTTACTCAGGTGTCGCGCACAGTACATATGACGAAACAAATAAACGATTAGTGATCGATATCGGAGGAGGAAGCACTGAGCTTATTATTGGTCGAGGCTATGATACTTTTCAAACTGAGAGTCTACATATGGGATGTGTCAATATGGGGCAGCAGTTTTTCGAAGATGGGAAGATCAAATCAAAAAGAATGCGCAAAGCTACTTTGTTTGCAATGCAGGAATTGGAGTCAATTAGTAATCTATACAAGAGTGTTGGTTGGGACTATGCATTGGGATCTTCCGGAACAATTTTGGCGATTCGTGACATCGTTCAGTCTCAGGGTTGGTGCGATTCTGGCATTACTGCTTCAGCGTTAGTACGCTTGACAGAGCTTTTAATTGCAATTGGTGATAGCGAGGCGCTAAACCTTGAGGGACTATCCGAGCGTAGAAAACCTGTTTTTGCCAGTGGTACGGCCATTCTGCTAGCAATTTTTGAAGCACTCGGGTTGGGGAAGATGAATGTATCAGATGGAGCATTACGTGAAGGGCTATTGTACGATTTGATTGGCCGAACGCATAACGAAGATATTCGTGATAAAACCATCGCTGCTGTTGCTAATCGTTACAATATTGATATACAACAAGCTAATCGGGTTAAAGATACTGCTAAGGCATTGTTTGACCAGGTACGAGTAAGCTGGCAATTGGATGAAAAGATTGATTCGAAAATTCTAATGTGGGGAGCGATGATTCACGAGATCGGCCTATCTGTAGCGCATTATCAGTATCATAAACATGGTGCCTATTTAACTGCTAACTCGGATTTAGCCGGATTTTCTCAGCAAGATCAGAAAAAACTCGCCATGCTTGTTCGAGGTCATCGACGTAAATTTCCAACCGAAGAATTTCAATCGATTGTCGCATCAACCAAAGCATCATTGATGAAACTTTGCGTGTTATTGCGACTTGCAGTTGTGTTACATCGTGGAAGAACGGCTCTTGATCTCTCAAAGATCACAGTTAATGCTAATAAAGATAGCATTGATTTAATATTTCCTGTCAACTGGCTGGAACAGCATCCGCTCACCTTATTGGACTTAAATACCGAACAAAACTACTTGCAAGCTACTGATATTAGATTATCATTTCATGAGTTATTTGCCTCATAAGTAAATTTTGTTCTGGAAAAATATCCAAACTTATATAGTCGCACCTGAAGGCCCCGTCTAGAAATATCATAAATATTGATATCATGGCTATTCTTCAGTTGATTTTACTCTTGACGGGGTTTAGTCCAAAAGCAGCAATAATCATCCCAAGGATTGCTAGTCCCGCTAGAATCGGAAACATACCCAGATAGCTTCCAGTGATATCTTTAATATTGCTGGATATCAGTGTTCCTAGGATGGCTCCAGCACCGAATGCAGTGAATACCAACCCGTAATTCTGTGCATAATGCTTCTTTCCAAAGAATATTCCGGTCGATGTGGGTGCTATTGCAAGCCATCCTCCCAAACACATCCATAATATGCAGAATGTAAATAGGTATAGTATTGTGTTTCCCTGATCAAAAAAAGACATCAGTAGAGATACACTCAATATCATGGCAAATGAGATAATGACGGTATATTGTGGGCTCAGTTTATCGGTCATGGCCCCAAATAGTGGTCGCCCCAGGCCATTAAATACCGCAAATAAGGAAACAGCGAGTGCTGCCATGGTTGTATTCAGCTTAGCTATTTCTGTTCCAACAGGGAACGCTATTCCAACAGCCATTAATCCAGATAGACAACCGATCGTGTAAGTAGCCCATAGCGCATAGAAATGACGGGTCTTTAGCATTTCTTGTCTGTTAAGATCTGAGGTTGAGGCGACAGTCGTTGCAATTCCTACAGTCAATTTTGTTCTTGCGGATATCCATCCTGTTGGTGGAAAACTCAATAACTGTGCTAAGAGCAAGATTACAATCCCCAGTGCGATCCCTAAGTAAAGAAACGTTTGAAGTATTCCAATACCCGGATGATCGATCATTATTTTCATGAGCGGAGCCATTACCAATGCAGATACACCAAAGCCCATGACCGTTAGACCAATTGCTAAACCGCTTTTTTGTGGGAACCATTTTGCAATGACTGCAATGGGACAACCGTAGACGATGCCGACTCCAGCACCACCGATGACTCCATATAAAAGAGTTAGGATGGTGATATTCGGAGAAAAGCTTGCAGCAATCCACCCTGTTCCAACCAGCAAGCCACCTAGCATCGTGGTTTTTCTGGGTCCCCATCTTGCCATCAGGTTTCCTGCCAGCGGCATCGTAATCGCGAATATCGCCAGAAAAACCATGAATGGATAGCCGCTTTGGATCGAAGTGATTTCCCACAGTGATTCCAAAGGTTTTCTGAAAATACTGAATGCGTAAATAGACCCAAGGCAAACATTGATCAATAGTCCAATGATGACTAGTAGCCACCTACCTTTTTCTGCCACTACGCCAAATAGTTTCAAGTTTTGTTCAGTCATTGCATTTTTTCCATCATTTCGGTTTTCGTTTGATGTTTTTTCTTGCCATGGTGGGTGTTATTAAAATAAGGAGTTCGTGCGGTTAAACCGCAGTTAGATTAACATAGTATCGCGGCGCAATATCAAGACTGAGACAACACTGTCATTGTAATCCGTTAAAGTGTCGTACACAGTCTAGGAGAAATCGGAGAGTATTATGAATTACGCAACGACAGTTGAGATTATTCTTTAATAGGATCTTGCGCGGTTTTAATCGCTACTCGAGCGATAAGACACGGTGATAGGGGATATACATCGATGAAAGTTGCAATATTTGGAGCTAAGTCATATGACAGGAAATACTTGGATCAAGCCAACAACGAATTTAATCATGATTTGACTTATTTTGATGTACATCTGAATGTGACAATAGCACCATTGGCAAAAGGATTCGAAGCGGTTTGTGTTTTTGTGAATGATGAGATCGACGAGAATTGCCTCAGAAAATTATCTGATTTGGGAATAACCATCATTGCACTTCGTTGTGCTGGCTTTAATAATGTAGACCTGAGTGTTGCTGCTTCATTGAATATTACAGTGGTTCGCGTTCCGGAATATTCGCCGCATGGAGTCGCAGAACATGCCGTTGCATTAATACTGGCTTTAAACAGAAAAATTTATCGAGCATACAATCGGGTAAGAGAGAATAATTTCCTATTAGAAGGTTTGCTGGGTTTTAATTTGAATACCAAAATAATTGGAGTCATTGGCACAGGAAAAATTGGATCGGTTTTTTGCAAGATCATGTCTGGTTTTGGTTGCACGGTACTCGCTTATGATCCTTGCCCAAATGAGTGTTGTGCGACATATGGAGTTAAATATACCGATTTAGAGAACCTCCTGCGACAATCAGATATTATTAGCTTGCACTGCCCACTGACACCCGAAACCTACCATTTAATTGATGACAAGGCGCTAACGTATATGAAACCAAACGTTATGCTGATTAATACGAGCAGAGGCGCGCTTATTGATACTGTGGCGGTAATAAAGAATTTGAAATCCGGAAAAATTGGATATTTGGGGCTTGATGTATATGAAGAAGAGGGTGACTTATTTTTTGAAGATGTTTCAGACAAAATTCTAGAGGATGATATTTTTGCGCGGTTATTAACATTCCCAAATGTTCTGATCACTGGACACCAAGCTTTTTTTACCATCACTGCTTTAGAAAATATTGCAATGACAACATTATCAAATCTTACGGATCTTGAGCAAGGTAAGCATTGTCCCAATGAGGTTTCTGATCAATTCATACAAGTAGTCAGGAAAAAATAAAAATCATTCTCTAACAAATTACTGTATTTAACGCCGCAAAGGATGAGAATTTTGGTGAAGTGTTGATGGGAAGAGAATCTCCATGAGCCACTCTAGGCAGTTCATGGAGAAAGTGATACTTTCTGCGGGTTCAGTTATTACAATATATTGGCTGTTTCAGCAATTTCTGACTGCAAATTCGACGAACAATGCAGAGTCTCTGACGCTGACTGCAATACTGAAGCAAGTTTGTTTACGAAACAAACTTGTAGTGAATCTGATAGTGCATTCAGAGGAGCTCCGCCTTGATAACTAAAACGTATTGAAATATGATCACCTTTGGTTACCGTAAGCGGTACGGATAGTGGAAAAATAATGTACTGGGTATGCCAATCTATGGTGCTATAGGTCAGCATATTAACAGCGAGTATATTCCTAGTAATGAGTCTTAGTGCATTGAGTTGACCGTTCTCAGCCATGATGATTTCCCCATCCCAATGGCAGATTTGATTAAATGGATCAGCATACGATAGCAATTGGAATACTTCAGGATCCCCAAGGCTTTTACTTCTTTCGTGGGTTGCATAAGGATCTTGAAATAATATGGTGGGTGCGTAGAAATCCTCAAAGTGGAAGTTTTGTTCTATCGGTTGAATGGCTTGAATACTCGCCTCTGGTACAAAGACAGGCAATGGGCCGTCAAATTTCTCTAAGTAACGTTTTTTAAATGAATCAATAACAGACATCTGCTTTTCGCGTAACAAACCCGTGTGAAGCATTTCACAGATCACCACATCGACAGGCTCCGGCGGCAAATAATACAGTGCATCAGCCTGAATAACTTCGATTTTATCTCCATTGATATTTCTCGCGAGAAAACTGCGTGCAGCACTTACCAGCTCTGGGTTACGTTCGACACAATAAACCTTTTGTGCTTTTTGTGCGGCGAAAAAAGATTGTACGCCAGTACCGCCGCCTAGCTCGAGAACCTTAGCACCGGGTTTTACCACCAAATTAATCGCTTCTTTAAAGCCTTTCATTCGATTATTGTCATTCAACATATTGTGATGGTAATGCAAGGGAATGAATTGACCGAGCTCCAAGCTCTCAAATTTATTTTGCATATAGACTCCTGAATGTTAGAGCACTGCAGATTTATTAATAGATTGCTGTAAATGTTGATAGCAATGATCATGCCATCTATAGCAAAGATCCATATTGATAGCGTTGGAGCTTTTTTTGCGTGATTCTTTTTAGTAGATGAAAAGTCAGCTCGGCAAATATTGCCGCACGTGCTTAAGTGTATATTTAAGATAGTTATGCTTTAGTAGGGCTTTTGATTTTTTCGTATCTTTTGTTACACGGATATGTTTATTGCCTGAGTGTGGTGTGATGTTTTTCCATATCCAGAAATTGCTGTAAGTAGGGTAATAGCAGTGATGGTTCTTCCTCTTGGACGGCGTGGCCAACGTTATTGAGGATGATCAATTTTGAGTTGGGTAAATTTTTATGGAGGCGCTCGCCAACGGCTAAGGGCACAATTTCGTCCTCTTTGCTCCAAATAATTAGGGTAGGGATAGTTAAGTTGGCATAATTTTCTGAGAATTGTTGCAAATCCGCTGGTAGCATCTGCCGCACGCTGGTGAGTGTCGCGTATTTGGCATTGGGTTTGCTCAAATTATCGGCGTAGTGGTCAACGGCATTTTGTGAAATCAGATCGTCATTGAAATACACTTTCTTCAGTAAGTTTCTTACCTGAAAGGTGTTAGGGATAGTGTAGATAATAAGTGATCCCAGTATCGGCGTAGCCAATATTTTGACGAAACCTGGAAGATCTTGCGGATAGGCAATGCTGTCCATTAATATCAGGCTTTTTTGCAGATCCGGGTGCGATGTGGATAGATAGATAGATGTCGCTAGCGCTACTCCGCCGCCATAGGAATGCCCAATGATGTGAAGATTTTTCAGTTTGTTTTCAAGAATAAAATTCCGTACCAGCCTGGCTTGTTCATAAACGGAATATTGATCATCACGTGGTTTCGGCGATTCGCCAAAGCCTTTTAGATCAATGGTAATGACACGGTACTTTTGTGCAAGTGGCTCAATAACATATCGCCAACTATAGCTGCTGGCACCAAAGCCGTGGATGAGCAAAACAGGGTCTCCTTTGCCGACACTACTGGAGGCTAATTGCAATTCATTTACTCTATCTAGATTACGATACTGCGACCAACCCGGAGTGCTTTTATCCATGACTGCACAGCCACTCAAGCTTAGAAATCCAGATAGTGCTGTAAAAATAATCGTTCTTGTGAGGAGATTATTGATCATTTCAAAGATCGAATCAGCATGACCATATCAAATATCCCGCCAACAGCAAAAGACAGCGCTCCAAAGATAGGAAGTATTGCAATCGCTAAGCAGGCTGATTTCAGCCGTTTGGCTTCCACGTCATCTTCAATTTTCATGTGACGTGGAATTGATAAAATCACGTAACTAATTAAACTAAGAAAGATAATGTTTCCGATGGAAAGTGGGAGAAGATTGGTTAGGTAGATTTCGATCGGACCCAGTGTTTGTTCAGTGCAATACCCACATTTATCAATCATCTCAAACATCATGTCGCGACGAGCGTTGATGATCTGAAAGAAACTCAGCGTAGTGTTTACAGCGCCCCATAAAGCTGCCAGTAAAACAATCGGAAGCCCTAGTTTATCCATGTCGATTCTCCTTTTAGCAAAAGAAGATGGCAATAAATAGGATTTTTTAGGGACAATTAATCAGTGCTTGGAGTTTGTAGACTGCCTCATCCTTTTTATTGCATCAATTGTTCATGCATTGCTGCAGATTTTTCTCTATAGTGTCAATCACCTGAAAGGCTTATTCTCGTTATGCGACTTCTGCTTTTTCGATAATGACATCTTCAACCGGTACATTTTGGTGTCCGGCAGCGTTTCCTGTCTTTACTTTCTTGATTTTATCGACAACATCCTGACCTTCAATAACTTTGCCAAAAACGCAATAACCAAAGCCTTGTGGTGTTGCAGATTGATAGTTCAAAAAACCGTTATTGGCTACATTGATAAAAAATTGCGAGGTAGCTGAATGAACATCAGCAGTTCGTGCCATGGCAATGGTGTAAGCATCATTTTTAAGCCCATTCGCTGCTTCATTTTGAATCGGTGCCTGTGTGTTTTTTTGTTTCATGTCGGACTCTAATCCACCACCTTGAATCATGAAATCGTCGATGACACGATGGAATATCGTATTATCGTAGAACCCACTATTGACATAGTGTAAGAAATTTTCCACTGTTACAGGGGCTTTTTCTTGATCTAGTTCCAGAGTGATGATGCCAAAGTTAGTATGTAGCTTGACCATAATGCTTCCTTAATTGATACAGTTCGGTATTGAATTATTGATGAGTCTTTTCAGAACTCGAGATACGAGTAATATCTTGAATGATAATATTGGTTTTAGGGACATCTCTTGAAAATGGACCAGAAGAGCCTGTCGGTGTCGAAGCGATTTTATTCACAACCTCCATACCCTTGATCACTTTACCAAAAACAGCGTAGCCATAGCCACTGGCATTAGGTGCGTTGAAATTCAAAAAATCATTTTTGGCAACATTGATGAAAAATTGTGCAGTGGCCGAATTGGGGTCAGAAGTACGCGCCATGGCTATCGTTCCGATGTCATTTTTTAAACCAGTATCAGATTCGATTGGTATCGGAGAGCGTGTAGGTTTTTGGTTCAAGTCGGTATCAAAACCACCACCTTGCACCATGAAGTTTGGAATGACACGATGAAAAACTGTATTTTTGTAAAAGCCATCGTCAACATATTGTAGGAAATTTGCTACTGTTTTTGGCGCTTTATCGGAATGGAGCTCGATGATGACATTTCCCAAACTGGTTTTTATTTCTACAGTGACATTTTCTGCATGGCCATTCGATGATAAGAATAGGAAAGAGAAAAGCAGCACAAACAGACTAAGGCGGTTATACATATTTTTTCCTGTTAAGAGAAGAGTTGCCTAAGGTTATCGGTTATAAGGTTATAAAGGTGGTGAAAGCTTCAATTCCGGCGGTATGCTATACTTATACTGCGCGAGTTTCGCTGATTTAGCCCAGAATGTCTAGAATTTTACCAAGAAGTAACGCAATTCTACAATTAATCCGCTTATTTTTTATGCTCAAAATTTTCAACTCAATTGCTCGAGAAAAACAAGAATTTGTTCCATTGGTACCAGGGGAAGTAAAAATTTATGTCTGCGGTATGACAGTTTATGATTATTGTCATCTGGGGCATGCGAGGGTTCTAGTCGTATTCGATATGGTGATTCGTTGGTTAAAAATCAACGGATTTGAGGTGAATTATGTTCGCAATATTACTGATGTAGACGATAAGATTATTAAGCGTGCACAAGACAATCAAGAATCAATTGAAGCCTTAACCGATCGTTATATTCAAGCCATGAATCAGGATGCAGCCGCTTTAGGCGTGTTGCAACCTACGCATGAGCCACGTGCGACTGCTTATATTGAATCTATGATTCAGATGATCAGTATGTTGGTTGAAAAAAATTTGGCTTACCATGCAGTCAATGGCGACGTATATTATTCAGTCCATCATTTCCCCAATTACGGTAAATTGTCTGGAAAATCACTTGAGGATTTACGTGCAGGAGAGCGAGTTGAAATCGACTCCAGTAAAAAAGATCCGTTGGATTTTGTTTTATGGAAATCAGCCAAACCTGGTGAGCCTTTTTGGAATTCGCCGTGGGGAAGGGGAAGGCCGGGTTGGCATATTGAATGCTCAGCGATGAGCGGTCAACTGTTGGGTGTTCAATTCGATATCCATGGAGGCGGCCAAGATTTGCAATTTCCGCATCATGAGAATGAAATCGCACAGAGTGAAGGGGCGAATGATCATCCCTTTGTAAATTATTGGATGCATAACGGCTTTGTACGTGTTGATAATGAAAAAATGTCAAAGTCATTGGGAAATTTCTTTACTGTCCGGGAAATTCTTAATTACTATCAACCAGAAGTCGTGCGTTTTTTTATATTGCGCGCGCACTATCGCAGCCCATTGAATTATTCCGATCAGCATTTGAAAGATACCAAGCTGGCTTTGGATCGTTTATATATAGCACTCAAAGAAGTTGGCTCTATTAATATCAACTCATCAGCGATTGACTGGAATAGTGTTTATGCAGAAAGGTTCAGGATCGCTATGGAGGACGATTTCAATACACCGGAAGCGATAGCGGTGTTATTTGAATTGACGAGTGAAATCAATAAAAGTGGCTCGAAGGAACTTGCAACCTTATTAAAATCGCTAGGTGGTTTGTTAGGGCTGTTACAGCAGAACCCACAGGATTACCTACAAAATAGACCAGCTGGTAATGATTCAAATGTATTAACCGAAGATGAAATAGAACAATTAATTCGCGAGCGTGTTTCCGCACGTGCAGAGAAACGCTATTCCAATGCGGATAATGTTCGTAAGCGGTTGCTCGACAAGGGGATTGTTCTTGAGGATAGCGCACAAGGTACTACTTGGAGACGCATATAGTTTTTTAGGGGGGAGACTGAGTCAACGCTATGTCAATCATTAACAAATGATGAAGAATTCTGTATCAAAGTGACTGAAACCGTTACAGACTTGCACCTACTATTTTAGCTGTATACCGCAATTGCTTGTCAAATCGAGTGCATCTCTATATTTTGGCAATATTTAATTAAAGGTCGTTTAGATGCAAAATTTACCGCAACGCACACATATCTATCAGAACCATCACTTCGACAGTACGCGTTGGGATTATCTCGAATCGCGCGGAGATGATATCGTCATTGCAACGTCGTACAAGGCAGGTACAACCTGGACGCAAGCGATTGTTGCGCATTTGCTATTTCCAGATGGGAATTTCCCAGCTCCGCCAGCGCAAATGTCTCCTTGGCTGGACATGCGGATTGTTCCGCTCGAAGTGGTTCTGAATAATTTGCGGTCGCAGCAGCATCGCCGTTTTATCAAGACGCATCTGCCGCTCGATGGCTTGCCCTATAATGAAAAGGTCAAATATCTCTATATCGCTCGCGATGCTCGCGATGTTTTCATGTCGTTGTGGAATCACTACACCGGTATGAAGGAAGAGATGCTGATGCTTCTAAATATGCTGCCTGGGCGCATGGGAGATGAGCTTCCGCAACCGCCGGATGATGTCCATACCTTCTGGCGGAATTGGATAACCCGTGGCTCGTTTGCGTGGGAAGCCGACGGTTGGCCATATTGGTCGCATCTTGCGAATGTTCAATCCTGGTGGAATTTTCGCCACTTGCCTAACATTCAGTTGTTCCACTATACCGACATGCTCGCAGATACTGAGCGTGAAGTTCGCCGCATTGCCACATTTTTGGAAATTGAGGTGCCAGGGAACGCTTGGGATGGAATCATCAAAGCGATTTCCTTTGCAGAAATGAAACGACAAGGCGAACTGTATGCGCCCGGGGGCGGTCAATTCTGGAAGGGGGGAGCGGAGACTTTTATGCACAAAGGCATCAATAATCGTTGGCGCGATGTACTCTCTGATGATGAGCTGACGTTCTATGACACCGCTTGTGGGCGTGTGTTGACCGCAGATTGCCGCAAATGGCTCGAGAATGGTGGAACGATCTGACGGAGTTTTTTTGTTCGTACGAGGTGTACGAAAAGGGTGAGAAAAAATTAATTACGTTTTCTGTAATCCGCGATAAAGTTGAATAATTTCTCGATCACAGATTGGTTTTTCGCTTCGTCGCCCCATAAAATAGTAACCCGATGCGGCATCTAGTGTGCCGGGTGAGTTAATAATGTGTGAATCAAAATACTTTAAAAAGAAACTGGTAAAACTTGAAAAATAATAAACGAATTGACGGATTCTCGGGTGTTCGCAAAAACTGAGTAGGAAATATCGATAAGCCCATGCTAACGCCATTCCTGGCCCACAAACCGCGCCGCTTTCAATTTCCCTGAAGTAGCGAAATAATCGGCGATGGCCTAAGTGCGTAAAGCGCGTGAAATCGTAACAGCCCATATGAACTTGTTGCATAAAGGGTGTCTCTGCATAGACTAATCCATCCAATTTGAGCACACGGTGTATTTCAGCGACACAACGGTAAGGATCGACAACATGCTCCAAGACTGCTTGGATAATGACACAATCAAATGATTGATCGCCGAAAGGTAAATCATGTCCGTCACAGATCATCTGAGTTCTAGGAGCAAAAGAAACGTCCGTTTCTACAAGCTGGATTCTACTATCCTTGGTCAGTATTTCCATTCCTTCACCTATTATCCCTCCTCCGATAATCAAAATAACAGGGGATGGCGCTTGTTCTAGCAAGTGATCGATTAATTTTTGGTAATTTTCAGGGCCCTTGATGTTACGACCCAGTGTCGGTAAAAGACTTTTAATACGATTCTTAATCGAGGAAAATTTTGTATCTTGGAATGTGGTAGTACGGTGATGAATAAAATCATTGAGTGAAAACAAACTGTTTGATTCATTAATCAGTACAGGAATGCCATCTACGATCGGAAAAATAGCTTGGCATGATTCGCATGCAAAAGTTGCTTCATGCGAGTTCAAATGGTGATGACAAATAGGGCATTGTAACAATGAAACAACCGAAGCATTAATTGCGAGAGGTGTAGTAGACATTTATTGCCTCTAAAAGTCGATGCGTTAGACTGTCGGATTAATGCGACAATCTGAAAGTTATTCGGTTAATTATATATTCACAGGGAAAAAATCTGAAATACCCATCAGTAAGAAAATCAAAAAAGAGAAGCTTTGGTATATAAACGCTATCCAGGTTAATGTAATCTCAATAGTAATTTGCAGCTTGCATTGCTTCAGCTATCAATCAGTAGCTTTTACGCAAAAATACCTTATAGTGGCATGATTGCGTGAATTTTGCAGGGGGGCGATTATGTATCACTGTTAACAGCCTTTTTCGTATACTCATCATTGGAAAATAACTGATTTTTTCTTAAATTTGATTTATGAGTGATGAGTTGTTGAATTGTTGCGGTATTCTCAGCGGGCTGGTTTACTTTAAAAATAGAAATTGAACCAATGAGGTCTTTAGCTTGATGCTCCAGAGATTCCGCAGATGCCGCAGCTTCTTCTACGAGTGCTGCATTTTGTTGCGTAACTTCATCCATTTGCGTAACTGCCTGGTTGATTTGTTCGATACCTAAGCTTTGTTCGAGTGAGGCTGCTGTAATTTCTGACATAATTACAGTAACTTGTTGAACCGCAGAAACAATATCTTCCATCGTTTTTCCAGCTTCACTTACCAAATTGTTTCCATTTTCAACTTTTTCTACGGAATCATGGATAAGGTTTTTGATTTCTTTGGCTGCAGTTGCGCTTCGTTGAGCAAGATTTCTAACTTCTGTGGCAACGACAGCAAACCCCCGACCTTGCTCACCAGCGCGAGCTGCTTCTACAGCAGCATTTAATGCTAGGATGTTAGTTTGAAAAGCAATTTCATTAATGGTGTTGATGATATTTGCAATCTTACTTGAACTGTCGCTGATCGAAGACATGGTCTCCACCACTTTACTCATCATCTGTCCACCCTTAAGCGCAATATTACTGGCATTTGTTGAAAGTTGATTAGCTTGCCTAGCATTATCGGCGTTTTGCTTTACGGTAGAAGTCAGTTCTTCCATACTGGATGCTGTTTCTTCGAGCGAAGAAGCTTGTTCTTCCGTGCGTTGTGATAAGTCCAGATTGCCACTCGCTATTTCACTGGATCCTTGTCGTACCGATTCGGCGCTGTTGCGAATATCTGAAACTGTTGCCCGGAGATTGATTCCCGTTTGTTTGAGTGAATTAATCAAGGCACCAAATTCATCTGAAAAGGCATTAGTGATCGTAGTTTGTAGATCTCCGGCCGCGAGTGTATTGGCTATTTCGATCGCCTTATTTAAAGGTTCTAGCGTATTTTTTTTGAGGAGAAGCCCAGCCACACACATTAATGAGACACCACTCATAGCGGCGATTGGAATAAAGCTACTCAACCATGATGGAATTACTGTCGTTTGCGTTAAACTCCACCACCCGGCACCTGCAGCGCTCAATAATAGCAGTGTCGGTATAGACAAATAGAGTGCGATCCGTTTCCCTAAAGTTATCTTAAAAAATGAAATAATTTTTCCAATCAAATCAGTACGAACAACGGCGCCATTTTTTATGGTGAGATTTTTAGCTGTTCCATTGATAAATTGGCGATATATTGGCGCTACTGTGTCGACCACCTCGCGTGATGGCTTGGTGCGAACAGATAAATACCCGATAATAGTTCCATTTTTTACTAATGGCGTAGCATTACCAAGGACCCAATAAAAGTCCCCATTTTTGCGGCGATTTTTAACCAAACCGGTCCATGGTTTGCCTGCTTTGAGTGTCCTCCATAAATCTTCAAATGCTTCTGGTGGCATATCAGGATGACGTACTATGTTATGCGCTTTACCGATCAATTCATCCTCAGAGAACCCACTAACCTCAATAAATGTTTGATTTATAAATGTAATCCTTCCTTTTGTGTCGGTGGTTGATAAGATGAGTGTGTCATCTCCGATGGGATACTCTGTATTCGAAACTGGCAAATTGACTCGCATGGCTATTTCCTCCCGAAAGTGCAAAATTATGCAATCAATAAGAGGTTTTTGATTTTAAAAAAAAGAATGCTAATGGCCTTTGTTTTTTAAAATCGCAATCAAAGTTGTTATGTACAGCTTTGTTAAGTTAAATGAAAGCTTATTAATAAACGCAGTATCGAAAAAACAGCATAAGAAATTTATTGTGTCAGTCAAGTTGTGCTTTACTGCAGCAAAAGAATTCTTAGAATCGATTGATTACAATCGCATCAACATGATCTGTCTAATTTCTTCATCAATTAGCACAATAGGGTTGGTTTTCATACTACTACCGCGACAATTCGCAATCACTTTATCGAGTTGATCGTGTCGTAATCCATAATGTGATAAGCGCGGCAATGATAGTTCTTGTGTCCAACTGGTTAGCGTATTGAGTAAAGCTTCATAAGCAGTTTGGTGAGTAGTGAAATGCTGCTGGCATAGTATTTCAGCAACTTGTGCATACTTTGTTAAGGCCGGATTATTGGGTTCTCGGGTTTGCATGCTGGTAATGTTGATTTCACTGGCAGCTGCAATTAAGGTACCGCAAGTATGCCATTTTTTCTCGATTTCGATGCTGCTCCTGGTCTTGATGATACAGTGGAATCAGTGCGTTACAAACTGCTTGCAATCCGCTGATTGCTAAAGCATCGGTAAAGCTATTGGATTTTATGGAAACATAGGATTCCAATAATTGCGTTAATGCATCCATGCCATTTGCAGCGATGATATCGGGTGGGCAATTCGATAATAAATCCGGATCGATAATGGCATACTCAGCAACCAATTTATCGTGACGAAATGACTTTTTAAAGCCACTTTCCCCCTGTACGCTGAGGACTGCGTTCTTGGTGGCTTCGCTGCCTGTGCCTGCAGTAGTGGGTACTGCAATGAAAGGAATGGCCGGGCCTTCATAGGGCAGTTCAGGACCAACACCTTCCAGATAATCCATCACGGAGCGTTGCACTCGTAACAATCCGGCAACAGCTTTGGCAGCATCTAAAGCACTACCGCCACCAATACCAACAACCACATCAAAAGTATGATTTGAAAATGCCTGGATGGTAGCATCAACCCAATCCGGTGAAGGTTCTTGAGCTATGGTGCAATGCTGCCAATGGATTTTATGTTGTTTTAACTGTTCGATTAAAACAGCCCAGTTATCAGTTTCGACGAATGAACGTGCACCGGTTATCAGTAAAACACGGGAACCGTAAGATTGAATAATACCAGGTAGTTTTTTTTATGACGCCTGAACCGAATTCAATGCGAGGTAAACGAGCGATAGAAAAATTGAGCATTTCAAATGTTGACAACTGGATAGAGGCCTTGGCATATAACGCCATGGCGTGGTTCTGTCATCCAATCTGCGACCGTATCGCGCCAGGTCAAATAATGCTTAGTTTCTTTATGTGCTACGGCATCTTGTTTTGTTTTATAGGCTTCATAAAAAAAATTTCGTTGGATCTTCAGCAGATTGAAGAATATCAAAGCGCAAATTGCCTGGTTCAAGGATCGAATTTTCGTGATTTAATTGGCAAGCCGCTTTGAAATCTTCAATTTTGTCGGATTTGACAGAGACATAAACGATCGTAACGTATATTTTTACTCCTCGATTGGTTTTTTTTGCTAAGATTGCATTGCAAAAGTATTGTGTTTTTCTTAAATAGATGAAGGCTAATAAAATTAAGGAGCTATCATGTTGAAGCTAATATATATTGAGACCGTTAAGTTCAAATTGCTTCCTCTTATTGCTGATTGCGACTATGACAGCATCCTGTACAACAAATAGAGGATATTTTGGGGTAGGTAATCCTACGGTGTTAAGCAATGAAAAAACTAGACTAAGCCTTAGTAATCAACAAAAAGAAGTCATAGATACTGAACGCCTAAAATTAATTGATCCTTTTACAATAAATCAAGGATATTTTCTGACATCAAGCTTGGAAAAAAAGGTCGCATAGTTGTTATACCACCAACAGCACCAGATGCTCAAAAATCCTCAATACCTACAGATAAAGTACCTGGAGTCGCCACAATTGCAGATCCTTCACCAATTATCGTTATTGCTCCCGCAGAAAAGTTTTCAGGTTTAGTAGTGGATGGATTTACAAATTTGGAGTCATATTCAGCGCATAAAGTTAACACTTCAGAAAAGTTTGATCCCAATATGATGGGCTTAGAAGCAAGTGATCAAATTTGATCTATGGATCGAACCTGTCCGCCAAAATTACGTCAGCTATATCTGGCGATGGATACCTGAAATTTTCTCTGAACATGGTTTTCGTAATTATACAAAAGATTATCATGCACAAATCAGTTTCACACTTAAAGATTGTTCAAAGGAGAAAAATGAAGATGGAGAGTGTCCAGATCATGAAAATGCTACAGTTGTTTTAGTTCAACCTGCTAATGAAGGCATAAACTCCTTTGATATGAGTCTCTTGCAAGACACTTCCCAATTTGCAATGCTTGGATCTTGGCTTAGTATTGCAGCCGGAATAGATCTATCTGAAAGACATAAAGAGCAATTAGTACAGCAGCGCAAAGATCCAGTTCTACGAGGCATTATCACTTCAGATTCCAAATTTCGTTTCTTAGTTTCACCTCGTACACATGTTGAACAGCGCACTTTCCGCATTCCGTTCTTAATGAATCGCTATTCTATTGAACGAGGGCTTGAGTCTGGACCGTATACAGTATCGGCATATATTTTGGGTAAAAACTTCAATGAACGACTTCGCCCCTTGGGGCAAGGTCGTTCATTGATTCTAAAAATACGTCAATCTCTTCAGAATTGGCGCTAAAACCCGCCGTTCTGGGAAGAACTGAAGATCTTTCCAGCCACAGCCAGGCGAGAAATTCTGGAACTATCAGGTGCTCGTCCAGGGCGTTTTGTGCTTGAGCTGCTGTTCAATTGGGTTGTGATTATTTTACTCGTGACTATTGGCGTTTATTTTTCCTATATTGTTGTCACAATTGGCTGTATTATCTTGATTGGCACGCGCTAAATGGTTTTAGGTTTGTTGTTGCATGAACAAGTACACCGCGTGGGTTTGCGCAATCAATATGGTGATTGGGTCGTGAATATTCTAGTGGCTTACCCGATTATTTTCACCACCGTTGAAGATTATGCAAAAGCATCACCTGATGCACCATAAGTATTTCTTCACAAAGCAAGATCCAGATTTTATCCGAAAATCAGGAAAGGATTGGACTTTTCCCATGTCTATTAGCGCAATGCTCAAAATCATTTTATTGGATCTATCCGGTTTAAACACGATTAAAGTGATTCGTGGAAAAACGGCACCTAAAGGTGTTGATGAATTTCAACGTAGAAATCCGAGTCCAAAATGGCTTAGATGGTTTTTTTATATAATGGTCGCGAGTATTTTAACAGTAGTTCAGGGCTGGACGTTTTTCTTTATATACTGGTACTGCCTTTATTAACAGCAACACAGCTTTGTATGCGCTGGATTGCTGTTACTGAGCATCAATACAATATTGAGAACGCAGACTCACGTAATGTCACACCCTTAATCATTTTGAAATGGTGGCAAAAAATACTGATGCCAGATTTAAATTTTGCGATGCATATTTATCATCACGAACACCCTGGTGTGTCTTTTTCAAATTTGCCAAGAGTTCATGCGATCTACCAACGCGAAGGGCTTGTTGACGAATCTGCTGTTTTTGACGGACAGGGTGCTTACTTGAAATTTCTGATAGGTAAAAATTGATGGATGCAAAATTGTCATGTCATCGGAGAAGTGAATTGTGGTACGATTTTTTATAGCTTCCGGTTTCTATTTTTGTGATACCTCTCACTCAGATTGAATACGGTCTTATATAGTTTCACTTCCTAAGCCTTATAAACATCCAAACTACCGATGAATAATTCTTCCGTGTCAAATACCGATGGATTGCTTGCTGATGAGCCCATTAGAACGCTTAAAATTAATAACAGTACAGTAACGTTACTGGGAACAGCGCACGTTTCCAAAGCCAGTGCTGATAAAGTTGAAGAACTGATTGCCACTGGCAAGTATGATGCGGTGGCGGTTGAGTTATGCCCGAGTCGACACAAAGTGATTGTTAATCCAGATGCGATTGCCAAAATGGATTTATTTGAGGTCATTAAAAAAGGTCAAGCCAGCATGGTTGCAGCCAATTTAGCGTTGAGTGCTTTTCAGCAACGGATGGCGGAACAATTTGGCATAGAACCGGGCGCTGAAATGCGCGTCGCGATTAAAAATGCTCAAGCGGCGCATTTGCCTGTGATTCTGATCGACCGCGAGATTGGCACCACCATGAAGCGGATTTATCACAGTGTGCCTTGGTGGAAACGATTTAATTTATTCGCAGGCCTGCTTGCCAGCGTGATCAGTAACGAAAAAGTGAGTGCTGCGGAAATCGAAAAATTAAAACAAGGCGATGTGCTGGAAAGTTCATTTTCACAATTCGCTGAAAATGAGCAAGATTTGTTTCGTCCCCTGATCGGTGAGCGGGACGAATATATGTCGGCGCGATTGGTTAAAGAATGCCAAGAAAATAATTATCAGCATATCCTGGCGGTTGTGGGTGCCGGACATTTGCCTGGAATGACGAAACAATTGGTAGAGCAGGGTGCCAGCGACCCGGATGCTACTATTGCAATGCTGGATACGATTCCTGAGTCTTCTAAATGGTTAAAAATCATTCCATGGGTCATTGTGGCGCTGATCGTCACTGGTTTTGCAATTGGTTTTTCCCGCAGTCCGGATATCGGCACGGCCATGCTGATCGACTGGATTGTCATCAATGGAGGACTTTCTGCACTCGGTGCAGCGATTGCATTTGCTCATCCGCTCTCTATTTTGACTGCTTTCCTCGCGGCACCCATCACTTCGTTGAATCCAACCATTGGCGCAGGTATGGTGGTTGCAGCCGTTGAAATTTATCTGCGCAAACCGAAAGTCGAAGATTTCAATCGACTCAGAACCGATGCTACGACGCCAAAAGGCTGGTGGCATAACCGTGTGACCCGTACCCTATTAGTTTTTATTTTATCGACTTTAGGATCTGCCATAGGCACTTATGTCGCTGGTTTCAGAATATTTGAGCAACTCACTAGCAGTTGATCCATGCTCGGATTTTTTGAACGGCTAATCGATTCCTATCCGCCGCAGCATCCAGTAGAACCACCTCAAGGGGTTTATCAGTTCTGTCGCCATTACGTTCGCGGTATTGAAATTCATTTGGCCATACTCGCGGTATTAACCACGCTTTTGGCCATCAGCGAAGCGATGTTATACAGTGTGCTCGGCCAGCTTGTTGATTGGTTGGCAGAAAAAAATACCGTTGATTTTTTTGCCAGAGAATGGGCAACCTTGCTGACCATGTCGGTCTTTGTGCTATTTGTCATTCCGATATTGGTGTTGTTGCATTCATTGGTGATTCATCAGACATTGATGGGTAATTTTCCGATGCGGGTTCGTTGGTTATCACATCGTTATTTGTTAGGGCAAAGTTACACCTTTTTTCAGCACGAATTCAGCGGACGTATTGCAACGAAAATCATGCAAACTGCGCTAGCAGTCCGCGAGACAGTATTAAAGTTACTGGACGTCATGCTGTTTGTCTCGGTTTATCTGATTACCACATTTACCTTAATTATCAATGCCAATTTAATATTGTGTTTGCCTTTGCTGGCTTGGCTGATCTTATACATCGTTATTTTGAGCTATTTTGTGCCGCGGCTTAAGCATGTTTCTACATTGCAGGCAGATGCACGCTCGACTATGACCGGGCGTATCGTCGATAGCTATACCAATATTTTGACGCTGAAACTTTTTTCCCAGAGCCAACGCGAATCTGCATACGTTAAGGCCGGTATGGAAGAATTTATGGCAACGGTTCATCCACAGATGCGTTTATCGACTGGGCTTAACGTTTGCGTCTGGATTATCAACATGCTTTTGGTATTTGTTACAGGTGCGATGGGTATTCATTTGTGGTTGGAAGGAGACATCGGGCCCGGCGCGATTGCCATTGTCATGAGTCTAGCCATTCGCTTGACGGGTTTATCTCATTGGGTGATGTGGGAAGTCAACGCATTATTTGAAAACATCGGTACCGTTCAAGATGGCATCAATACGCTATCCAAGCCACAGCAAGTCGTTGATACCCCTGATGCCAAAGAATTGTGTATTCAACAAGGTGCGATTAGTTTTAATCATGTGGGTTTTGCTTATCATCCCAATGCGCAGCATTCAGCGCAAATTTTTGATGATCTCAACCTGCATATTGTCGCAGGTGAGAAAGTTGGCATTGTTGGTCGATCAGGAGCGGGCAAATCAACATTCGTCAATTTGCTACTGCGATTTTACGACGTGCAGCATGGCGATATTACCATCGATGGGCAAGATATTCGCACTGTGACGCAAGATAGCTTGCGCGCCAATATTGCCATGGTGACGCAAGATACCTCTCTGCTGCATCGGTCCGTTCGCGATAATATTTTGTTTGGCCGACCCGATGCCACCGATGCGCAAATGATTGCCGCTGCAAAACAAGCGCAAGCACATGAATTTATTCTGACACTGAGGGATATTAAAGGCCGCACGGGTTATGATGCGCATGTTGGCGAGCGTGGCGTCACGCTTTCAGGAGGTCAGCGGCAACGGATTGCCATTGCTCGCGTATTGTTAAAAAATGCGCTCATTTTGGTGCTGGATGAAGCAACATCCGCGCTGGATTCCGAGGTCGAGGCGGGTATCCAGCAAGGCTTATACCAATTGATGGAAGGCAAAACGGTTATCGCTATCGCACATCGTTTGTCTACTATCGCCGCGATGGATCGATTGATCGTGTTCGATAAAGGTCAAATTGTAGAGCAGGGTAGTCACGCCAAGCTCATTGCTAATAATCAACTGTATGCGCAACTATGGAGCCACCAATCCGGTGGATTCTTAGGATTGCTCGAGAATGAAAAAAATAATTTTACAACAATTAGTTGACAATCTTCCTTAGCATCAGACAAAGTGATATTTTAAGGCTTATTCCAATCTACTAAGAGGGTACTGTACCGCTACAATCCAACGCTAAATAACATCTTACTTATTATTGGTTGAACTGAATTTCTACGGATGAATGGATGATGATGCAGCGCATGTTTCTTTCTCAAGTATGTCTACAGTTTCTTCTGCTATGTATATTTACGATAAATGCAGTATTGGCTTCTCAGAGTACACCACTCAAACAGGATTTTTTTGATGTTCCTTTAGAAGAATTGTTGAAAGTCAAAATATCGACCGTTTCACGTAAGCCGCAAACGCTAAGTGAGACGGCTGCTGCCGTATTTGTAATTTCTCAGGAAGATATCCGTCGTTCCAGCGCCAATAGTATTCCCGAGTTACTGCGCATGGCACCTGGTCTTTCCGTTGCTCGTATTGACGGCAATAAATGGTCAGTTACGTCACGTGGATACAGTGGCCGATTTGCTGACGACCTATTAGTCATGATCGATGGGCGAACGGTTTACTCACCTTTGTTTGCCGGTACATTCTGGGAAACACTGGATTTGCCTTTGGAAGACATCGAACGAATTGAAGTGATTCGCGGACCCAGTGGTACTATTTGGGGAGCCAATGCGGCAAATGGTGCTATCCATATCCTTACCAAGCATGCACGTGCTACCCAGGGAACTTTAATGACTTCCGGGGGAGGTAGTGAAGAAAGGGGATTTGCGACACTGCGTTATGGCGGTCAAATGGGAGAAAATCTGTATTATCGCTTGTATACCAAAGGATTCGCGCGGGATCATAGTTTTAGCCCAATGGGAACAAACGATAATTCACGCATGGGAACTGTTGGTTTTCGTGTTGATTGGGATGTCAATACCAATAATGCCGTAACTTTTCAAGGTCAATATTACGGTGGTAAGGCGGGTCAAAATACGACCTTTGTCAATCCTGTAGAACCGGAACTTGCGATCACGCGCGTTGAGGATGCCAATCTCAGTGGCGGGCATGCGTTGGCGCGCTGGCAACGTACTACCGGTGATCGTTCGAATACTGTCTTGCAAGCATATTATGACCATACCAGGCGCGATGAATTGTCTTTCCGGGAATCTCGACACACAGTCGATATAGATTTCCAACAGCGCTTTCCACTGCAAATTCCTTTTGTGCCTTTCTCACAAGATATCGTGTGGGGAGGTGGGTATCGTTGGACCATGGATCATCTGGGTGGAGGCTTGCCGATTTTTTTTGATCCTGCAAGGCGTAACTTACAAACTGGCAATGTTTTCGCGCAGACAGATATACCATTGATAGAAGATCGGTTAAAACTGGCTGTCGGGATTAAATTTCTCGATAACACTTACGCGCATGCAAATTTCTTACCCAATGCGAGACTTTTATGGACTCCAGATGCTAAACAATCTATTTGGGCTTCGGCAACTCGCTCAATTCGATTGCCATCGCGTTTTGAACGTGATGGCAATCAGTTGATTAGAGATGGCGCAGAATTTATCAGACTCATCAGCAATCCGCATCTGACCTCTGAAACATTATGGGGATTTGAAACCGGATATCGACGCCAGGTAACTTCAGATTTATCCATTGATATTGCGGGTTTTTTCAATGATTACAACAATTCAACGAGCGAACGGGAAATAGCTCCAGCGACTATCCAAATAACCGATCAGCGCCATACGCAGATTTTTGGCTTTGAGGTTTATGGACAGTGGAATATTTTGGAAAGACTGCGTTTCATGCCAAGTTACAGTCATTTACAGGTGAGAAATAGAGTGCCACAGGATCAGGAGGCTGAATCCGGTGAAGATCCTAAGCATCAATTCACATTCCGGACACAAATCGATCTCGTCAGAAATGTCGAATTGGATGCGTTCTTTCGCTACATTAGTAAATTGCCTGGATTGGAGGTGGCCAGTTATAAAACGCTGGATTTGCGACTGGCATGGAAGCCGGCGCGAAACGTCGAACTATCGGTGGTTGGACAGAATTTGTTGCAATCACATCATCAGGAATTTGCACCTGAACTGATCCATACAATGCCTGTGCATATTCAACGCGGTGTGTTTGGTAAAGTGACTGTGCGTTTTTAATCGATAAATTGACTAACCCATTCAGAGCAATTTGAAAAGGAAGCCATATCGCTGTGGCGTGTCGAGCGATACAACATAGTCAGAGAGCCTGAACGTTCTGGCGCAGTGGAAAAATGGCCGTCAGCAGAAGTCTAGATTTTCATAAATAAGATATATGTACCGCCTGACTTGCCATGTTGTTAACTATTGTATAATCCTGTGCATTATTTTAATAACTACTCGGTAGGAACTTCTGTACGTGTTATGGGTGCGATTTCGTTGAACCATTTTCATAGCTATGAATAGCACACATTCACAGACATGGCATACGGCTTTAGTATCGGTTTGTTACCGTCAGCGGTATTGGTTGCAAGATCGTGGTTCGTTGACGCGGCGCATTCAAGATTGTTGCACGCATTTTTTTGTTAAACCGATATTTCAGTCATTTAGCAGAATTTATGGTGATGAATTGCGTGTCATGGGGGTTCGTTCTGACGAGCTGGTGATGGTGCGTGAAGTGTTTTTGTATTGTGGTGCAACACCAGTGATTTTTGCGCATTCGACCGTAACACGTCAAAACTTACGGGGTGTATGGCGTGGCTTGAATGGGCTAGGTAATAAATCACTGGGTACCATGCTATTCAGTAACCCCCGAGTTCAACGTACTCCTCTGGAATTCAAGAAAGTTAAGCGAGGACATTTTTTGTATGACCGAGCTTGCGTGCCACTGCCCATCAAGCCCCCGAGTTTGTGGGCGCGGCGTTCGCTATTTACCCTAAACGGGCAGTCAATCTTAGTGACGGAAGTGTTCTTGCCGAGTATTCTAAATTTACCAACATGAATTTTTCCGATCGAATTAAAACCTACCTGCAATTGATGCGGCTTGATAAGCCAATTGGCATTCTATTGCTATTATGGCCCATGCTATGGGGATTGTGGTTCGCCGCACAAGGTATACCCGATTGGCATATCTTATTTATTTTTATCTTAGGGACGGTTTTGATGCGTTCGGCCGGTTGTGTCATCAACGATTTTGCAGATCGTCATATTGATCCACACGTTGACCGTACCAAGCATCGTCCGATGGCGGTGGGGAAGGTGAGTTCTCGCGAAGCCATTGTACTGGCTACTGGCTTGAGCCTATGTGCTTTCATATTAATTCTGCCTTTGAATCAATTGACTATCCTGTTATCCGTTCCAGCATTGTTCTTGGCGGGAACCTATCCGTTTACCAAGCGTTTTCTTGCAATACCGCAGGCATATCTGGGCATTGCATTTAGTTTTGGTATTCCTATGGCGTTTGCGGCTCAGACGAATAGCTTGCCAATGATCGTGTGGATTTTATTGCTTGCCAACTTGTTTTGGGTGATTGCCTACGATACCGCGTATGCAATGGTCGATAAGCCGGATGATTTGAAAATTGGCATTCACACATCAGCCATTACTTTCGGGCGTTATGATGTGCTGGGTGTCATGTTATGCCATGCGTGTTTCATTGCTTTGATGATTGTGGTTGGACAGTTGCAGCAAATGAATCTGGCTTATTACGTGGGACTCACGGCAGTAATCGGTTTGATTGCTTATCAATATACGCTCATTCGCCACCGTGATCGTATGTCATGTTTCAAAGCATTTTTACATAACAATTGGGTAGGAATGGTTGTGTTCTTAGGTATTGTGATCGATTTCCTGATTTTTCCGCACACTTAATCAAACAAGGCATCCACTATGCAATATAAAGATTTGCGTGATTTTATTGCGCAACTGGAATCTACTGGAGAACTTAAACGTATCCAAACCGAAGTGGATCCGGTATTGGAAATGACCGAGATCTGTGATCGTTTGCTCAAAGCGCAGGGGCCTGCCGTATTATTTGAACATCCAAAAGGTCACGACATACCGGTACTCGGTAATTTATTCGGCACACCTAAGCGGGTGGCTTTGGGAATGGGGCAAGGATCGGTAGAAGCGCTGCGTGAAGTTGGGCAATTATTGGCTTATCTAAAAGAACCTGATCCGCCCAAAGGATTGAAAGACGCCTGGGATAAGTTACCGATGTTAAGGCAGGTGTTGAACATGGCGCCCAAAGAATTGAGCAATGCACCCTGTCAGGAAGTGATTTTGCAAGGTGGTGAGGTGGATTTAGGTAAGCTTCCGATCCAGACTTGTTGGCCGGGTGACGTTGCGCCATTGATTACTTGGGGATTGACCGTAACGCGAGGGCCGAACAAAACTCGGCAAAATTTGGGCATTTATCGTCAACAAGTAATCGCGCCTAATAAGGTCATCATGCGTTGGTTGGCGCATCGTGGCGGGGCGCTAGATTTTCGTGAGTTTTGCTTGATGAATCCAGGTAAGCCGTATCCTGTTGCGGTTGCACTGGGAGCGGATCCAGCAACGATATTGGGTGCTGTAACACCTGTGCCGGATACGCTGAGCGAGTATCAGTTTGCTGGGCTGTTACGTGGCGCTAAAACCGAAGTGGTTAAATGTATTGGTAATGATTTGCAAGTGCCAGCTAGCGCTGAAATTGTGCTTGAAGGCATGATTCATCCGGGAGAGACGGCACTGGAGGGCCCTTATGGTGACCATACCGGTTACTATAATGAACGAGAAACGTTTCCGGTATTGACGATTGATCGTATGACCATGCGACGCAATCCGATTTATCATTCGACCTATACGGGTAAGCCCCCCGATGAACCTGCAATCCTCGGTTTGGCGCTGAACGAAGTGTTTGTACCATTATTGCAAAAACAATTTCCCGAGATCGTCGATTTTTATCTACCGCCGGAAGGATGTTCTTACCGTATGGCAGTGGTGAGTATGAAAAAACAATATGCCGGACATAGCAAGCGTGTGATGTTTGGTATCTGGAGTTTCCTGCGCCAATTCATGTATACCAAATTTATTATTGTGACAGATGATGATATCAATGTACGTGATTGGAAAGAGGTGATTTGGGCGATTACCACACGTGTTGATCCTGTGCGCGATACATTATTGGTGGAAAATACGCCGATTGATTATCTCGATTTCGCAAGCCCAGTTTCTGGATTGGGCGGTAAGATGGGGTTGGATGCAACGCATAAATTCCCTGGTGAAACGAATCGGGAATGGGGAAAACCCATCACTATGGATGAAGCAGTCAAAAGACGAGTGGATGGTATGTGGAATGAGCTCGGTTTTTAAAAAAATGCGTATCATCTGAATGAAAGAGATTTGGCAAACTGTTGTGTTGCTGACAATGAGCAATGTGTTTATGACATTTGCTTGGTACGCGCATTTGAAAGAGCTCAATCATAAGCCTTGGATCATCGCCGCGCTAGTGAGTTGGGGCATTGCGTTTTTTGAATACATGATACAGGTGCCAGCCAATCGGATTGGATTTACGGTGCTATCTATTGCGCAACTCAAAATTCTTCAGGAAGTGGTCACTTTGACGGTATTTGTACCGTTTGCGCTATTTTATTTGAAGGAGCCGCTGAAACTCGATTACTTATGGGCGGGCTTATGTATGGTTGGCGCAGTGTACTTTATGTTCCGAGCTAGATAGTTTAACGTTATGAGTTGCAAGCAGACGTTTTGCTATGATTTTCTGATCATGAGTAACCATCCCTAATCCCAAGAATTGCTGCTGGGAATTATAAAGCCTGACAGAAGTATCTTTCGGTAGCGTGTTTTTCAGTTGGCCTGAAACAACGCGTCCTTGCGTAATATGGAGTACCGCTGCATCATCTAATACGATGGCCTGGAATTTTTGCAACAAACAGTCAATGGGCAATAAATATCGGTCACGCGATACGGTATCCAAATTTTCTAACGCTGCAAACGTTTGTGCTTGAGTGATATCAAAGCTGTCAATTTTAATACGGCGTAATTGAGTCAAATAGGCACCGCCATATCCCAAAGCTTTACCAATATCTTCAGCCAGCGTTCTGATATAAGTTCCTGTGCTGCAGTGGATCGTTAGGCACAATTTATTTTCCTGCAATGATTCAATATGCAATTGATAAATTTGCACTTGACGCGCTTTCCGCTCTATCGTTTTTCCGTCTCGGGCATAGGCATATAGGGGCTTTCCTTGGTATTTAAGTGCGCTATACATGGGAGGAATCTGGGTGATCGTACCGATAAACTGTGTTGTCAGTATACGATCGCAGTATTGTCGTGTTGGGGCACAACAATCACCATCGATCGCCTTGCTGATTTCACCTTCGGTATCACCGGTTGTACTAAGGTAACCCAGTATTAAAGTAGCTTGATAAGTTTTATCAGCACCCAGCAGCATCGCGGAAAATTTTGTTGCTTCTCCAAGGCAGAGAGGCAGTAGACCTGTGGCCATAGGGTCCAAAGTTCCAGTATGCCCACATTTAGTGGCAGAGAAGAGCCGTTTGATCGATTGAACGGCTTTGTTGGAAGAGGCACCTAATGCTTTATCCAATAATAAAACACCACTAATGTTCCGTGGATTGATTGCTTTAACGTTTTTATTCAGAAGAAGCAGTGGGTTTAAGTGAAAAGTTACTATTGTTCAGGGTTCTTTTGTTGCAAAACTTTGTCTTGTGCAACAGCATCATCAATCAATTTGGATAAGCGTGTACCTCGTTCCACCGACTCATCATAGACAAAATTTAATTGTGGTGTGATTCGTAGCTGCATACGATGCGATAGCTGTGAACGTAGAAAGCCTTTGGCATTTTCCAAACCGTTCTGTGTTAGAAAAATTTCTCCTTGATTACCCAGTATGGAATAGAAAACTTTTGCTTGACTGTAATCTCGAGTGACCTCAACCGCGGTAATTGTGATGTTCTTAACGCGCGGATCCTTGGTTTCATGCTGCAGCAAATCTGCCAATTCGCGTTGTATTTGATCGGCAACGCGTAATGTACGAGAATTTTCTTGTCTTGTAAGCATCTTTATTTATGAGTCAAAAGTATTATAAAGTACGCGCTGTTTCGATGATTTCGTATACTTCCAGTTGGTCGCCTACCTGTATTTCATTAAAGTTTTTCAAGGAGATACCACACTCAAATCCTTCTCGTACTTCTTTAGTGTCGTCTTTAAAGCGTTTCAATGAATCCAGCTCGCCACTATGTAAAATTAAGCCATCGCGTATAACTCTGACCTGAGAGTTCCTTTTCACAATGCCATCCAATACATAGCACCCTGCCACAGTACCAACTTTAGGAATACGGTAGATTTCTCGAATGTCGACCATACCCAGTATGCTTTCTTTGCGATCAGGCGACATCATGCCAGAAAGTGCTGCCTTTATCTCATCAACTGCTTCGTAAATAATATTGTAGTAGCGTACATCGACACCGCTCGAAGTAATCAATTTACGGGCGCTAGCATCAGCTCGAACATTAAAGCCAATAACGACAGCTTTTGAAGCAAGGGAAAGATTAATGTCTGATTCAATAATAGCGCCTACACCACTGTGAACAATATTGACTTTGACTTCATTCGTGGAAAGTTTTTGTAGTGCATAAGCTAACGCCTCACATGAACCCTGAACATCCGATTTGATAATCAGCGCGAGAATTTTTACATCATCTTGTTGATCAAAAATATTTTCGAGTTTTGCAGCTTGTTGCTTGGCAAGTTTTACATCGCGATATTTGCCTTGTCGGAATAGCGCAATTTCACGTGCTTTACGTTCATCATTGAGTACGATGACTGTTTCTCCTGCTTCAGGTACTTCAGCAAGACCCTGAATCTCAACGGGAATAGATGTACCCGCCGATTTGATGGCTTTGCCATTTTCATCACTCATGGCGCGTACTTTTCCATATACTGCACCCGCCAACAATACATCTCCTCGATTAAGAACTCCGGATTGCACCAAAATAGTTGCCACTGGTCCACGTCCTTTATCCAATCGTGATTCGATTACAACACCTTTTGCTGGAGTAGTGGCAGGGGCTTTCAATTCTAGTACTTCAGCTTGCAGCAATATGGATTCCAATAACGAATCGATTCCAGTACCCGCTTTTGCAGATACTTCGACGAACATCGTGTCGCCACCCCATTCTTCTGGAACAACTTCATGATTCACCAATTCATGGCGAATACGCTCGGGATTTGCTTCTGGTTTATCAATTTTATTGACTGCAACAATGATTGGAATTTTTGCTGCTTTTGCGTGATGTACCGCTTCAATGGTCTGCGGCATAACACCATCATCTGCAGCAACAACTAGAATGACGATATCGGTTATTTTAGTACCGCGCGCACGCATGGCAGTAAATGCCTCATGCCCCGGTGTATCCAAAAACGTAATCATGCCGTGATCCGTTTCTACATGATAAGCACCAATATGCTGAGTGATTCCGCCTGCTTCCCCGCTTGCTACTCGAGTGCGTCGAATGTAGTCCAATAGTGAGGTTTTACCGTGATCTACATGCCCCATAACGGTAACAACTGGCGCACGAGGTTCCAATACCACTTCTGTACTTGAAACTTCATTATCAGTCAGAAAAGCTTCTGGATTATCAATCTCCGCATACTTTGCGATATGTCCCATTTCTGACACAACAATCATCGCGGTTTCTTGATCAAGCATTTGATTGATGGTGACCATGCTGCCCATTTTCATCAGCACTTTGATGACATCGGCGGCTTTAATGGACATTTTTTGGGCGAGGGCGCCGACAGAGATGGTTTCAGGTACCATGATATCCCGAATGATTGGTTCGGTTGGTGCTGAAAATGCATGTAGATTGGATTCATCTGTCGTAACTTGTTTACTGTGCCTGTCTTTACGTGGCGATGCGCGCCAGCCTTGATTATTTGAAACTTCTCCGCGCGTTTTGAAGCCGCGTTTCTTGATGCTGTCGTCTTTCCAAGCACTTTGTTCTTTGACTGGTTTTTTCTTTTTCTCGGTTGCTGCAACTACTGGTTTGTGCAATGTACCTTCGGAAGAAAGATTACCGGGTGAAGCTGTTGGAGTTTTTGATCCGGGTGTCTTTTCTGATGACACGGTCGCTGCAGGTTCTGCAGATTTAGGTGATTGAGCAGTGGATTCATTTGTAGTGGGAGGATTCTCTGCAACAGAGGTAACTGGTTGTGGTTCTTTCTTGATGTCATCCGGTTTCTCAGTTTTCTTGCGTGTTTTCTTTAACTGGATTTCCTCTGTTTGGCGAGCGATTAATTCTGCTTGTTTTCTAGCTTCTTCTTTACGCAGAGCAAGCTCTTCCGCATCGATCACGAACTCTTTGGTTTTTTCTTGAGTAGATGATGTTGAAACACTGACAGCTATTTCAGGTATTGGTTTAGGTGCTTCTTCCAAAGTTTGCACGGTTGCTTTTTGTAACACGCGTTTTTTTCTGACTTCGATTTGAATCGTTCTGGGTCGGCCAGTACTATCCGATTTTCGGATTTCTGAGGTTTGACGATGTGTCAAAGTGATCTTGCTTTTTGAATCTGAGGCGCCGTGTGTTTTTCTCAGATATTCAAGAAGTTGTGTTTTATCCTGCTCTGTCAAAGCATCCTCAGCCATAATTTTTTTTACACCAGCGGCTTTAAGTTGTTCCAATAAAACGGTTGGTTGCAGGCCTAGTTCATTAGCAAACTGTTCTACACTGATTTGAGCCATTTGTAATCTATAACCTCTCTGTAATCAAAACTATCAGCAAATTCCATAATATTCGGTACGTATTATTCATTGATGATATTTCAATATTAAGTAAACCACGGTTCGCGTGCTTTCATAATAAGCTGATTAGCACGTTCAACCTCAATACCTGTCATTTCAACCAAATCATCTGCAGCTAGATCAGCCAAATCAGCTTGTGTGCTGATACCTTTCGACGTTAATTGACGAGCAATATCATCATCGATGCCTTCAAGTGCCAATAAATCCCCGGAAATATGTTCAGCTTTTTCTTCTTTAGCAATGGCATCAGTCAACAATACATTGCGAGCTCGATTACGTATTTCATGGATAGTATCTTCATCTAAGGATTCGATTTCTAACATCTCGTTTATAGGAATGTAGGCAACCTCTTCTAGCGTAGAAAAACCTTCTTGCACCAATATTTCCGCAATTTCTTGGTCGACATCTAGTTTCTCCATAAAAAGCTGACAAATTTGCGATGTCTCTTGTTCGTGCTTGGCCTTAGATTCATCAACAGTCATAATATTCAGTTCCCAGCCTGTCAATTCGGAAGCAAGCCGAACGTTTTGCCCGCCTCGTCCAATCGCTTGTGCCAAATTGTCATCATCGACGACAATATCCATGCTGTGTTTTTCTTCGTCAACCATGATGCTGCTAATTTCCGCAGGTGCTAGGGCATTGATGATAAAAGTAGCAGGATCTTCTGACCATAGAATAATATCGATGCGTTCACCGGCAAGTTCACTGATGACGGCTTGTACACGTGAACCGCGCATTCCAACGCAAGTACCAATCGGGTCGATGCGTGGATCGTTTGATTTGACGGCAATTTTTGCACGTGAACCTGGATCGCGCGCAGCTACTTTAATCTCAATCATCCTTTCTTCTATTTCAGGAACTTCCAATTCAAATAATTTTGTCAAAAATTCCGGTGAAATACGCGAAAGTTTGAGTTGCGGACCTCGTGCAGCTCGATCGATTCTGTGTAAATAAGCGCGAACACGATCGCCTACACGCAGATTCTCTTTCGGAATCATTTGATCACGTGACAGCTCAGCTTCAATTTTTCCAGATTCAATGATCGCATTACCACGTTCAATTCGCTTTATGGTGCCAGAAATCAAATAATCGCCTCTTTCAAGAAATTGATTGAGCGTTTGTTCACGTTCAGCTTCGCGAATTTTTTGAAAAATGACTTGTTTCGCTGCTTGTGCACCAATGCGACCAAATTCAACTCCCTCAAGAGGCTCTTCAAGATAATCGTTTAATTGAATAGTGTTATGTATTTTTTGTGCATCATCAAGTGTAATCTGACGTATCGAATTTTCGATTGCTCCATTATCCACTACTAACCATCGACGAAAAGACTCATAATCACCTGTTTGTCTATTAATGGAAACGCGAATGTCTATGTCTTCTTGAAAGCGTTTTTTGGTAGCAGATGCTAATGCGAGCTCAAGTGCCATAAAGATTATTTCTTTTTCGACAGTTTTCTCGTGTGCTAGTGCATCTACCAGCAGTAAAATTTCTCGGCTCATAGTTCTCCATTCAAATCTAATGCGGTTAAAGTTTTGGAACCAAGCGAGCTTTCATGAGGTTGCTCAATTCAAGATTCAATAATTTTCCTTCCACTTCAAGCTTAATCGCACCATTGTTAACTTCCCGCAGAATTCCTATAAAATTTCTTTGCCCCTCAAGCGGGATGCGTAGTTTTAACTTGATCGTTTCTTCTTTAAAACGAGTAAAATCAGATTCCTTTCGTAAAGGTCTATCTAGCCCTGGCGATGATACTTCCAAGCGACCATAATCGATATTTTCTACTGCTAATAGACGAGTAAGATGATTGCTTATTGATACACAATCATCAATACCGATCCCTTCATTTTTATCCACAAATATTCTCAATAATTTATTATGCGCGGATTGTTCTATTTCTACCAACTCATAACCCATTCCTTCGAGAGTTGATGCTATTAACACTTCCAGTTCCATAGTTGTCGACTACAAATAAAAAATGGGCTCAAAGCCCATCATCGATTATTTACTTATGATTATTTATTCCAGTTGGATCTTACCAAAAAAATAGAGGTTAGGAAATACAATCTTCTCTTTGTTTTTTATATATGATGAAGAATTTACGAATGGTGATTTTGCACGAATGGCCAAGTATCAGAATTTTTGCTTGGAAACCATAATAACATTATGGAAACAGAAGCTAACGATGAGTAATTACTGCTAATTTTGATTGGTTTAGATTTTTGAAAAATGCAGCTTACTAAAAGTTATTAATCAATAAATACAAGGAACTGAAAAGATCGGAAGGGAATTACGCAAAGGTCATGGCTGCATAGACGTCGACAGTAAAGTGATGATCAAAGACTATTTGTAAAATACAGCTTTGCTTTTCTCCACAGATGAGAATGATGTATGTGGCGAGATCAAATTTACCTGATGAATTGATTTAAACGCATCAAGTTTCATAACACCACTAATTCTTTGAGTTTTTATACCATATGCCGGTTTCTTCGAGGCTCAATTGGTTATATTTTGTGGTGATAAAATCCCACAATTTAGGTTGTTTCGTTGGAATGAGATTTTCGTATTCTTTACTGATAAATAAATAAGTGGGCGGTTTGTTTCGGAATTCCTGGTAGAAATTTTCCCATTGATAATCTAACTGATATTCTAAGATCCAGCCATTGGTGCTTAACTCAGGCAATCGCGATGTGATCAAATATTTCCTAGGGTTACCACATACATAAATAGTATCTTCTTCTTTCAGGACATTAAGAACCGATAGTGCGTGGTTTTTTGCATAATCGTACCCTAATAATCTTGAATAATTTTCGGAATGTAAGCTAATTTGCAGGGATCTGAATTGATTGTGGGTAACAAGAATCAATATAATTAAAATAATAGGGATCCTTTTGAATGAATTGTTAAGTCCCACATAAACCAGTAAGTGATAAATCAAATAATCTAAAGCCAATACAGAAAATAATGCGATGGGTACGTATAGCAGTTGAAAATGGTAAGACCACCAGGAAGTTTTTTGTATGACAATGACCGAAAATCCTATGATTGTCCAAGCGATGATCATGCTGAAAAAATGTGATTCTTTTTTGGAAATCAAAAAAATACCGATGGCAGCTAGTATTAGATAAATAATCATCAACTTGCCGAACCATTTGATCGAGCTCCACAGTCTTTCTGGATGTACTTGGTCCCCTAAGCCAATGACTTGCGTGGGTATTTTAAAGAAGATATCGGTGACTAAATTTTCGATGTGATGCGTAAAAACATAATTTAAGAAAATTGTGATTGGAATCGCAAAACCGATGATTATCGGAGGCAATTGTTTAATCAGGATATGCTTCAATCCCTTGTCTTTTAGACAGAATATAAAATGAATGAGCATAAAGGCGAAAATAATCGGGCTGTAAATTAATTTACAAAGAACCACAATACCCATCAATAATCCTATTAAGAAATAAGTTATTAATAAATTATTTTCGTCTTTGTATGCTCTATCCAATAACCAAACAATTAAATATAAAGGAACATTAATCAGTGCTTCGAGTTGTGTGAGTTGGAACGCGGTAGCATTGCAGTAATAAACACCAATAACAAATAGCGGAAACAAGCTGCTACTTAATTCATTTTTGTAGAATAGTGAATATTGTTTGATAGAAAAGTAGAGTACTAGTGAAAATATTAACCAATAGCCTAATTCAAAATAATGGATGCCAATATCACTCCATCCCAGTGTTTTTCCTGCCAGAAAATAAAAAATAAAAATGCCCGGCTGCTTGAAATCGAATAAATCTTTATACAAAATTTTTCCAGCATCAAACATTTGCGCAATGACAA
Organism: Nitrosomonas sp.; assembly: GCA_024281675.1. Taxonomy (GTDB): domain Bacteria; phylum Pseudomonadota; class Gammaproteobacteria; order Burkholderiales; family Nitrosomonadaceae; genus Nitrosomonas. Next base: position 30,545 of record JAMXAG010000011.1, on the reverse strand, counting down.
CAAATAGGGATTGATCTCCGCCAAGCACGGTAAAGCTTTTGATAGAACCGACAATGGCGATGATGCTCAGTACGACGATCATCGCAATTCTATTTTTTATTTCTCTATAAATCATAAGGTTATTCTGTAATGATGAAGCGGCTGTTATTTGATAATGGAAGATGCTTTTGTTAAGAAAATATTCGTTTACGCTTAATGCTCCCGCCATAATTTACTAATGATATCGCTTATTAAATTTTACGTTAGTTTGAATAACGAAGATTTATACTGTATTTTTCAATTAACAAAAAAATTGCGCTAATGGATAGAGTATGCGTAACGCGCTTACTTTTTTTGGTATTGGCATCGATGGTAATGAAAATCGCTACTTCTCGCAGAATTGCTCATCTAGACATGGATGCTTTCTATGCATCGGTCGAACTTATTCGTCATCCTCAATTGCGCGGCTTGCCCGTTGTGGTAGGCGGACGAACAGAGCATCAACCTGCTACTGCTAAACCTGATGGTACGTTACATGTTCATCGGTTGCATGAGTATGTCGGACGCGGTGTCATTACGACGGCTACTTATGAAGCGCGAGCGGCCGGGGTGTTTTCTGGGATGAGTATCATGAAAGCAGCGCAGTTGATGCCACATGCAATTTTATTGCCCACGAACTTTGCCAGTTACCAATACTATTCTAAGCTGTTTAAAGCTGCCGTGGCAAAATTAACAACCCAGATCGAAGACTCCGGTATTGATGAAATCTATATTGATTTAACGCAGCTTCCTCATGATTCAGAGACACTGGCTAATTTGCTTAAGCAGGTGGTAAAAGAGGCCACAGGACTTGGTTGTTCTATTGGTATTGCGCCGAATAAGCTGCTGGCAAAAATCTGCTCGGATCTGGAAAAGCCAGATGGTTTGACCATTATGGATGTGTCAGATATTTCTGATCGTATCTGGCCATTATCAGTCAAAAAAATCAATGGAATTGGCCCTAAGGCCACTGAGAAACTCGCAGTTTTAGGCATTAATACTATTGGTGAGTTAGCGCAGGCAAAATTAAGTTTTCTTAAGCCCTATTTCGGGCATAACTATGCAATATGGTTAGTGGAAGCGGCACAAGGAATTGATAATCGTCCGATTATTACCAACCCAGAAGCTAAATCGATAAGCCGAGAAACAACGTTTGAGCGTAATCTCGATTTATATCATGATCGTACTGTGTTGACGGAGTCACTCCGTAGTTTATGCGAGAAAGTGGCGCAGGATTTGAAACATAAGAACTATATTGGTAGAACGATCGGTATCAAACTGCGTTTTGCAGATTTTCAGACACTGACGCGGAATATTACGCTTTCGACTTATACTGATGACGGGATAAAAATCCTTGCGGTGACAAGAGAATGCTTGCGGCGTATTGTTTTTAAAAAGAAAATTCGTTTGCTAGGTGTCAGAGTAAGCTCGTTATCTCCTTTTTATTACGAAAATAATGCTTCCGTAATGCCATTACAGGCAGAATTGCCGTTTGATATTATTTGATGATTCTGTGGGTACGCCCAAGAATAATGGGTTTATTTGAGAGCTCATTTTTTTTACTGATACCATGACAGGGAAAATGTTCGTTTAAGTGCATGCTAATGCAATGAATTCCTTCAATCACACCGGCTTCAAATTGCCGCTGTGCAAACGCCCATTCCATTTTTTGGCAAATCGCTTGCCATTGGGTGTCGGTTATTCTGGTATTGAAGCCACGGTCTGCAACAATTTCCACATCGCGATCAGCTAATAACAAATAGATTAGCACACCATTGTTGCACTCGGTATCCCAGATACGTAGTAAAGAAAACACTTCGATCGCTCGTTCACGCGCGGTTTGATTATTGAGTAACGCGGTTGTACTCAGTGATGCTTCGACAGTGAAACAAATTTCTCCTTCATGGTTCGATTCTGCGCGCTGTATAGATTGCTCAATTGCTGCTAGAGCGGTATCCGTGAAAATTCGCCGCAATGAGAGTTGGCCTGTTTTAAAATGACGTAGAATACGCAAAAAATTCATTTACCATCTCCCAGATGCGCCACCACCACCGAATCCGCCACCCCCTCCGCTAAATCCCCCACCACCAAAACCGCCCCCGCCCCCTCTATACGAATCGTTTGGCCAATGACTACGCCCACCACGGTAAATACCTGTGCCAGGGCTGTGAAAAAGATTCATTATTAGCGCGAAAATGGCTACAGTAATCGCAATAGCAATAGAGGCCATCAATAACCAACTGATCAATCCTACGCCAATACTTGTAACGACCGCACCTCCCAGGCGCCCTAATAGCGGTTCCAATATTTTTCCTAGGATAAAAAATCCGATCAATATGGGAACGATGACGTCCAGAGCACCTGTTGAATCCGTGAAAAGCCCCATACTTTTTTTAGCAACGGGAGAGGGAAGCGATTCCCCTTGTATCAATCGCAGCATGGCGTCAACACCTGCCCCAATTCCCTGTGAGAGATTGCCGCTTTTGAATTGAGGAATAATGATCTGTTCAATGATCTGTTTAACCTTCGCATCGGGAAGCACACCTTCCAAACCATAGCCTACTTCAATTCGAAGTGTGCGGTCATTTTTCGCGATGACGAGCAACGCGCCATCGTCGGTGTTTTTTCGCCCCAGTTTCCAGCTTTCTGCGACGCGGAATGCGTATTGCTCAATACTTTCTGGGCGTGTGGTCGGCACGATGAGTACAGCTATTTGACTACCTTTTTTTTCTTCAAAATTGCTGAGTTTTTGTTCTAAAAGGACTACCTCATGAGGAGGTAGAGTTGCGGTCAAATCGGTAACACGAGATTTGAGCTCAGGGATAGCTATTTGTGCCCACGTACTCATGCTCATCATGATTAAGCTGATTACTAGCAGATACCTGTACCACGGTCGTATGATCAGAACCAATCTGTTTCGCATATAAAACCCCTTAAAGGGCTATTAATACACTATTAGACAATGCATTATTTCGCAGGTGCATCTTTTGAACTGAAATCGACTTTCGGTGGCGTGACGATTTCTTGTTCATTTTCAACCGCAAAGGTTGGTTTTACCGCATATCCAAACATCATAGCCGTCAGATTGCTGGGAAAAGAACGTACGGTAACATTATAATCTTTTACTGCCTGAATATAGCGGTTGCGAGCAACAGTAATGCGATTCTCGGTGCCTTCAAGTTGCGCTTGTAAATCACGGAAATTTGTATCCGACTTGAGTTCGGGGTATTTTTCTACAATTACCATCAGGCGTGACAGAGCGCTGGATAATTCTCCTTGTGCATGCTGAAACTTGGAGAATGCATCGGGATTGTTGATCAATTCTGGGGTTGCTTGAATGGTGCTTACTTTGGAGCGCGCTTCCGTAACACCGATTAAAACGTCTTTCTCGTGTTCAGCAAATCCTTTTACCGTGTTGACTACATTGGGAATCAAATCGGCGCGCCGCTTGTATTGGTTCAATACTTCTCCCCAGCTTGCCTTGATCTGCTCATCGGTTGATTGCAATGTGTTGTAACCACAACCACTCAAAATAATTGAGCTGATAAGTACTAAGCCTAGCGTCCATTTATACATAATCATCCCCTTATTATTGTCATACGAAATAGCTCATAAGATCAATTGCAAAACGATCGATTGCGTAATAGCAATATAGCATTGTTTAGTGGAATCTTATTCTAACGCGCTATGGTTTCCTGAGATTTTATCTTTTGTCATATTTTACTTTTTTGTTTCATTTTTTAAAAAAAATCTTTCCGTTTTTGGAAAAAATTCGTATACTGATCAACACAATTTATGTGGTCTTAATTATGTTGAGCTACTATATATTGTATGTTTGTGTATATATTGGGAAAATGAAATTTCATCGATTCGTTCCAGTGAATTCCTGAGATTTATTTTCTTCTTCAAGTATTATTCGGATAAATCACGATTCATCAGGGGAGATCGCTTATGCAATGCGTAACGGAAGATACTAGTCTCAAACCTGCTTCTACAAGTCAAGCATATCGCGGCAACGGTACTCAAAAAGCGTATTTTTTACAACATAAAGTGATTCGTCGTAACGGCGCGGTCGTATCGTTTGAGCCGAGCAAAATATCCATTGCCATGACCAAAGCATTTATTGCTGTGGACGGTGGTCAAGGCGCGGCATCGGCTAGAGTACGTGAAGTAGTCACTTATTTGACTAACGATGTAGTGAATGCGTTGCTGAGGCGTCAACCGGATAGTGGTACGTTTCATATTGAAGATATCCAAGATCAGGTCGAGCTGGCGTTGATGCGCTCGGGTGAACATGATGTGGCACGTGCCTATGTGTTATATCGTGAGGCGCGTACACGGGAAAGAGCATTGCTAAAGCAGAATGGAGCAACCCAAGCAGAAACGCGCTATGTCATGGATAATGCCCAGCGCATTCCGTTGGATATAGCAAAACTATCCGCGCTCATCGAGTCTTCATGTAATGAATTGGAAGGCGTCGATGCTTCATTGATACTACAAGCGACTTTAAAAGATTTATATGATGGTGTGTCGCTAGACGAAGTTAGAAAATCGACTATTCTGTCAGCACGTATCTTAATTGAAAAAGATCCTGCATATAGTTACGTGACCGCGCGACTTTTGTTGAATAATGTTCGCCATGAAGTATTGGGTGAAGAAGTTTCTCAAGAAATGATGGTTTCACGTTATCAAGATTATTTTCCGCTCTTTATCAAGCGAGGTATCGAAGCAGATCTTTTGGATGAGCGTTTGAGCCAGTTTGATTTGAAACGCTTGGCTGCAGCTTTGGATGCGAACCGTGATTTGCAATTCGATTATTTAGGCTTGCAAACGCTTTATGATCGTTATTTCTTGCATATCAAAGAGCAACGCATTGAATTGCCACAAGCCTTTTTTATGCGGGTTGCCATGGGTCTTGCCTTGAATGAAATCGATCGGGAAGCCAGCGCGATTGAGTTTTATCAAGTTTTATCCAGCTTTGATTTTATGAGCTCAACGCCCACATTGTTTAATTCTGGTACGTGTCGTTCGCAATTGTCTTCTTGTTATCTCACCACGGTTCCAGACGACCTTGATGGTATTTATGAAGCCATTAAGGAAAATGCGTTGCTAGCCAAATATGCAGGTGGACTGGGTAATGATTGGACAGCGGTACGCGCTTTGGGTGCGCGGATCAAAGGTACTAATGGTAAATCGCAAGGGGTAGTACCATTCCTCAAAGTAGTTTCCGACACCGCCGTGGCTGTCAATCAAGGTGGTAAACGTAAAGGGGCGGTATGCGCTTATCTGGAATGTTGGCACCTGGACATTGAGGAATTTCTTGAGTTACGTAAGAATACGGGTGATGATCGCCGCCGCACGCATGATATGAATACGGCCACGTGGATCCCGGATTTATTTATGAAGCGCGTGATGGACGGTAGTGACTGGATGCTGTTTTCTCCTTCAGACGTACCCGATTTACATGAAAAATTTGGTCAACAGTTTGAACAAGCTTATTTGGCGTATGAAGCCAAAGCGGAACGTGGCGAATTGATGTTGTACAAAAAAATTCCTGCGGTACAGTTGTGGCGCAAGATGCTCAGTATGTTATTTGAAACGGGTCATCCGTGGATTACTTTTAAAGATCCGTGCAATATTCGTTCTCCACAAAACCATATGGGTGTTGTACATAGTTCCAACCTATGTACAGAAATTACCTTAAATACCAATGATAAAGAAATTGCTGTATGTAATCTGGGTTCAGTTAATCTGGCGGCGCATTTGAAAGAGGGCGCGTTGGATATGGATAAGCTGAAGCGCACCGTCAGTATTGCAATGCGTATGCTGGATAACGTGATCGATATCAATTTTTATGCGGTTGCCAAAGCACGCAATGCAAATTTAAAGCACCGGCCCGTTGGGCTGGGTATTATGGGGTTTCAGGATTGCTTGCATCAACTGGGTATTCCCTATGGTTCAGAAGCTGCTGTAGCGTTTGCGGATCGTTCGATGGAAGCGGTAGCGTATCAAGCTTATTGGGCTTCTACCGAACTGGCGCAAGCACGTGGAAGCTACAGTAGTTATAAAGGAAGCCTTTGGGATCGTGGCATTCTACCGCATGATACCTTAGAGATTTTGCGTACTGAACGCGGTGGCTTTGTTGAAACGGATTTATCGACAACGCTTGATTGGGATGCTTTGCGCCAACGCATTAAACAATACGGTATGCGTAACTCAAACTGTTTAGCCATCGCGCCGACGGCGACCATTTCTAATATCGTGGGGGTTTCGGCTAGTATAGAACCGAGTTATCAAAATCTTTATGTCAAGTCTAATTTGTCCGGTGAATTTACTATCACCAACAAATATTTTGTCAACGATCTGAAAAAGCTTAATCTCTGGGATGAAGTGATGATTGCTGACCTGAAATATTTCGATGGTGCTGTCAGTAAAATTGATCGTATTCCGCAAGAGGTTCGTGCGCTGTATGCGACTGCTTTTGAAATCGATCCGCGTTGGTTGATCGAAGCGGGTGCAAGAAGGCAGAAATGGATTGATCAATCGCAATCGCTGAATATTTACATGGGCGGTGTATCGGGTAAAAAACTGGATGAAACCTATAAACTGGCATGGATTCGTGGTTTGAAAACAACGTATTACCTGCGTTCTATGGGGGCCACTGCTGCCGAAAAATCAACAGTGCGGGCGGGTTCATTAAATGCAGTACCCGCTGATGGCGGCATCAAGGGTGGGATGAATGGTGCTACAGCAAATGCTTCGATGGAAGTAACGGCGGTCGAAATTAAGTATTGCGCGATTGATGATGAAAGTTGTGAGTCCTGCCAGTAATCAAACCCAACCCAGATAAAATTTAAGGAGCAATAAAGCATGCTGACATTTGAAGACGAATCCATCCAACCCGAAATTTCGTTATTGAATACGATGCACTCCGCTATGACTGACCGTGACATGGCTATGCAATCGCATTTGTTGTTACAGCGAGCAGAAGATGATCGTGAAGATCGTGATGCCGCAGCGGGGGCGGGTGCTGCTGAAACGATTGACGGAAATGCCAATCGGCGCATTTCAGTGGAAGATAAACAGATTATCAACTGCAAATCAGATGTGAATCAGTTAGTACCTTTTAAATACAAATGGGCGTGGGATAAATATCTGGGTGCTTGCGCCAATCATTGGATGCCGCAGGAAATTAGCATGAGCCGCGATATTTCTTTGTGGAAAGATCCCAACGGCTTGACCGAGGATGAGCGCCGCCTGATCAAACGCAATCTGGGGTTCTTTGTAACGGCGGATTCATTGGCAGCGAATAATATCGTGCTGGGCACTTACCGGCATATTACCAATCCGGAATGCCGCCAGTATTTGTTGCGTCAGGCGTTTGAAGAAGCCATTCATACGCACGCGTATCAATATATTGTCGAATCGCTGGGTTTGGATGAAGGTGAAATCTTCAATGCCTATCATGAAGTGGCTTCTATCCGCGATAAGGACGAGTTCCTAATTCCATTTATTGATACGCTGACGGATCCGCATTTCAAAACCGGCACGCAAGAAACCGATCAGCAATTGCTCAAAAGCTTGATTGTTTTTGCCTGCATTATGGAAGGGCTATTCTTCTATGTGGGCTTTACACAGATTCTTGCACTGGGACGGCAAAATAAGATGACCGGTGCGGCCGAGCAATATCAATATATTTTGCGTGATGAATCGATGCATTGTAACTTCGGTATCGATGTGATCAATCAGATCAAGATGGAAAATCCGCACTTATGGACAAAAGCATTCCGCGATGAGGCCAATGAACTAATGCAAAAAGCAGTAGCGTTGGAATATCGCTATGCCGAAGACACTATGCCGCGTGGTGTGTTGGGCATGAATGCGCCGATGTTCAAGGAATATTTGCGTTATATCGCCAATCGCCGCTGCCAGCAAATCGGCTTGGATACCCTTTACCCGAACGCCAATAATCCATTCCCGTGGATGTCGGAAATGATCGATCTGAAGAAAGAGAAGAATTTCTTCGAGACGCGCGTGACCGAATATCAAACGGGGGGTGCGCTGAGTTGGGAATGATTGTTGCTGTAGCCGACAATCAGTTTTTGCAACATTTTTTGTCGTTCGTATATATTACGTTGGGCGTCGCGAATCCAGTCCGCGACACGCTTTCGCAGAACGCATGAACCATGAGACAACTACCATCTGAAGCAGGCGACTTCGATAGCGGCCCTTTTGAGCCGAATGAAGATTGGGTCGCGGCTGCCCCAAAGAAACTGCAAATCGCCGCCATGCGGCAGTGGTTTCTTGATCGCTACGAAGACCCCGCGAACAAAACGCCCTGGGACGGCGAGGACAAGGCTTACGTATTTGTCTGGGGCGGGCCGTACGATCCAAATGACGTGATACAGAGCCGCTTTGATGGCATCGTTGAGCTTGACACGATGCGGGAACTTATTGAAGAGCTTTGGCGCGAGGTTGGTGACGAGTGGGCTCCTATCGAACACGAAGGAGCAGACTACGACGACTACGTAAGCCATCTGGTCGTCATTGACCGAGGCGACCCTAAACGCTTTCTGGAAGAGCGCATTGCTGAGATATTTGCAGTGCTGACGGCTTCCGAACTGGACGGCGCCAACAACCGGCTCCTTCATCGGATGGCGCATAGTTCTTTGATCGCAGCCCTTGAGGCGTATTTGGCCGATACCGTGGCATATTGGGTCGAAAAGGACGAACGGGCCATGCGGCGTTTCGTGAGTACCAATAAGGATTTTCAGGCACGGTCACTTACCGTAGCTGAGCTCTTCGAACGACTTGAAAATCTCACCGGTGAGGTCAAGACATATCTTGCAGATTTTATCTGGCACAGGCTGGACAAGGTCAAGCCTATCCTAGCCAGTGGCCTAGAGATTCAAGTTCCCGAGATCGGCGACCTGATGAAAGAGGTTAAAGTCCGGCACGACATCGTTCATCGGGCTGGGCGCGGAGCCGATGGCGCCCTCGTCGATCTTTCGGCCGACGATTTGTCTCGCGTAAGCAACGCAATCCAACAGTTCTCCAATGGAATCGAGGAGAAACTTGTTTGTCGCTTTCCGGTGTCTGTAGCTCAAGACCCGTTCTAGCATGCAGTCCGCGACGTCCAACCCTACGGTCAACCGGCATTGCGCATAAAGCCGCGCAAGGCCGGTTACCTTGAACGGTATATATGCAATGAATGAAATGTCAAACCGGAATCTTAGTAAACCAGTACTTAATTTATCCACATAGTGAGGTAGCTACCCATGCAAACCCGTGAAGAACGCGACACCATGGGCGTCGTGGTCGAGGTGCCCGCCGAAGCATTGTGGGGCGGGCGCGCAAACGCAGCGCTCGTTGCAGAATTTCAAGAAATAAAGCTTCACAGAGACCTGAATTCTTATATTTTTTGTTAAAACACTTATTTTAAGCTTATAATAATAAATGTGAATGATATTGACTGGAAACCCAAAGCGCTTAAGCAGGTTGAGAAAATCAAGGCTGCCGCCGTGCGCAAAAGAATTTTTACAGAAGTTCAGTCGTTGGCTGATTTTCCGGATTGCCAAGGTGTCAAGAAACTCGCTAATCATACGTATAGCTACCGGCTGCGGGTTGGTGATTACCGGGTATTTTTCGAGTTTGACGGTAGCGTGCATGTTATTGATATTGAAGAGGTGAAAAAACGCGATGAGCGCACTTATTAATTACCAAACCATCCTGGATAGCAACGGAAAACCGGCTTTTGTCGTCGTGCCTTATGCCGAGTTTGTCAAACTTCCCGGCGTAGTACGCCCGGGCATGATCCCCAACGAGGTTGTCGGTAAGCGCATCATGGATGAAGTCAGTATGCTAGCCGCCTGGCGCGAATACCTGATGCTGACGCAAGAGGAAATGGCTAAACGCATGGGGATTACGCAAGCCGGTTACGCGCAGATAGAAGCTGCCAAACGCCCTCGTAAAGCAACGCTTGAGAAAGCCGCAGCGGCTATGGGTATTACCTTGGATCAGCTCGCGTATTGAAGAGCGTGTTTGGTGCTAAACAAAACCGCAATCCCGGTCAACTAATTCCCCCAATTCATTCCATTTAATGAGGTAGCTACCCATGCAAACCCGTGAAGAACGCGATACGATGGGGCCGATGCAAGTGCCCGCAGAAGCATTATGGGGCGCGCAAACGCAACGTTCATTGCAGAATTTCAAGATTTCCACTGAGAAGATGCCGATCGCGCTGATTCATGCGTTGGCCAAAGTCAAACGTGCGGCCGCCAAGGTTAATCACGATTTGGGATTGCTCAATGCCGCCAGCACTGCGGCGATCATCGAAGCCGCCGATGAGGTGATCGCCGGTCATTTTGACGACCAATTTCCGTTGGTGGTGTGGCAAACCGGTTCCGGTACGCAGACTAATATGAATATCAATGAAGTGTTGGCGAATCGGGCTTCAGAGTTGCTGGGAGGAGGGCGTGGTGCCGATCGTAAAATCCATCCTAATGATGATGTTAACAAAGGGCAATCATCCAATGATGTATTTCCCACGGCAATGCATGTGGCTGCCGTTGAAGAGCTGCATCATCGACTGCTGCCGGCTATACGATTGTTGCGCGAAACGCTGGCGGCAAAAATGGCAGCATTTTCCGAGATCGTCAAAATCGGGCGCACGCATCTGCAAGACGCAACACCGCTGACATTGGGGCAGGAATTTTCCGGTTATGTGGCGCAACTGGATCATGGGTTGAAACACATTCAAGCTTCGATGGCCCACCTTTTTGAATTGGCCTTGGGAGGTACCGCTGTTGGCACTGGATTAAATGCACATCCGGAGTTTGCGCAGCAAGTAGCGAAAGAAATCTCACGTTTAACTGAGCTACCATTCATCAGTGCATCTAATAAATTTGAGGCTTTAGCCAGTAACGATGCATTAGTGCATGCACATGGCGCGTTAAAAACGTTAGCCGCATCATTAATGAAAATTGCCAACGATATTCGTTGGCTTGCTTCAGGTCCACGCTGTGGTATCGGTGAATTGCAAATTCCTGAAAATGAACCGGGTAGTTCGATCATGCCGGGAAAAGTGAACCCAACGCAGTCAGAGGCGATGACAATGGTATGTTGTCAAGTCATGGGGAATGATGTTGCGATCAATATGGGTGGAGCTATGGGCAACTTTGAATTGAATGTCATGAAACCTATGATCATTCATAATTTTCTGCAAAGCGTACGTTTGCTATCGGATGCTATTGTCAGTTTTAATGGTAACTGTGCAGTCGGCATAGCCGCCAATGTGGAGCGTATTGATGCTTTATTGCATCATTCCTTAATGCTCGTTACTGCGCTCAATCCCTATATTGGTTATGATAAGGCCGCTGAAATTGCCAAAAAAGCGTATCGTGAAGGTACATCGTTGAGAGATGCAGCGATTGCAACGGGATATATGACTGCCGCACAATTTGATGCTTGGGTTGTGCCAGCAAAAATGGTTGGAAAATAAAAATCACCATGTGTCTGATGATTAATCGGGTATAACATGCCGTCTTATCATGATCGCAGCCCGGTTACGAAACGCGAGCGTTTTGCCTGGTGTATGTATGACTTTGCCAATTCAGGTTATACCACCGTCATTTTAACCGCCGTTTTCAATGCTTATTTTGTCGGGGTAGTCGCTGCAGAAGAAGGTAATGATCAAGCGACATTGCTATGGACGCTCGCAATGGCTGCCGCCAATGCGTTGGTATTGATCAGCGCGCCCGTGATTGGTGCCATTGCGGATTATTCGGGTACTAAAAAGCGTTTTCTGTTTATTTCAACCGCGGGTTGCGTATTGTTTACAGCGCTGCTTAGCACAATCGGACCTGGCGATACTTATTGGGCTATCGTGCTGGTCGTTTTAGCTACTTTTATGTTTGCCAGCGGGGAAAATCTAATTGCTGCTTTTTTGCCCGAAATAAGTGATGCAGAAACGATGGGGAGATTGTCTGGCTATGGTTGGGCGTTAGGTTATTTAGGTGGTTTGTTCACATTGGCGCTATGTCTCGGTTATGTGACTTATGCAGAACAGCAGGGATACGATGCTACGCATTACGTTCAGGTTTCTACCTTGATTGTTGCTGCCTTATTTGGCTTAGCTGCATTACCGACACTTCTGTGGTTGCGAGAGAGGAGTTCTACTCAAAAAACACCCATCACTACGCAGATCATTATTGCGGGTTTTATGCGCATCAGGACAACGTTGCGGGATACCAGCGCGCACACTGATTTGTTCCGGTTCTTGCTAGCGTTAACGACGTATTATGCCGGGATTCATATCGTAATTGTACTGGCTGCCGTGTATGCGCAAGAAGTCATGGGATTCAAGACACAGGACACGATTGTCCTGATTATGGTGGTGAATATAACGGCTGCAATCGGTGCTTTCTTTTTCGGTTACTTGCAAGATAAATTTGGCTCAGTTCGTTGCATCATGATTACTTTGTTGATCTGGTCGGCAGCCATTGTGTGTGCTTATTATGCCACGGACAGCATGCTGTTTTGGATTGCCGCGAATTTAATCGGCATTGCATTGGGTGGCGCGCAATCTGCAGGGCGTGCATTGGTCGGGAAATTGACTCCCTTAGGACGCCAAGGAGAGTTTTTTGGGTTGTGGGGATTGGCAACGAAACTATCCGCAATTATTGGCCCAATCACATATGGTGGAATGGTCTATTGGTTTGAAGGTGACCACCGCATAGCGTTGCTTAGTACTTTAGGTTTTTTTATAAGTGGTTTTGTGCTAATGGCTACAGTCAACGAAGAACGTGGACGAAAAAAAGCGGAAATATTTTCTTGAGGGCTTATTTATAACAAGCATCTTAGGATCTTGGCGCCTGTAGGAATTAGCATCCCTACAGGTTATTGCCTGGAAGTTTCTCAATGATAACTCCGATTGATGATTTCAACCGTCATTTGAAGAAAACTTCTAATATTGACTCAATAATATTAAAACACATACTTACCTAGAAGTTAAGGAAGTTGCGTAAAAGTAGTCTATTGATTACTTATTTATCACCTGGAAGCTCATTACGACCTTCAGCTGGTTTACCTTCATGTGTTGTTCCGTAACCTTCAGACGATGCGCTTTCAGGCGCGGTAGGTTTGCCACAAGCAACTAGCGAAAGTGCAAAAAATAATGCGACAAAATATATTGAATATTTCATTAACGTTTTTCCCTAATAATTATAAAAAAATAACAATTTAATGTACATTGTGTACCTAGCTACTATAGCATGTTTATATTCACCATTTAATACTGATTGATGTAAGGCTGTTTAGTCCCACGATGTGCTGGAATGGATCAAATATAGAACACTACCCGATGGTTGGTTCTTGGTATTCGACCGAAAACCGATAACCTGCACCTCGTACCGTTTGCACTAAACTTTCTTTACAGACGGCTTCTAAAACTTTACGTAACCGGCGGATATGTACGTCGACAGTACGATCTTCTATGAATACATGATCCCCCCATACTCGATCCAATAGCTGCGCACGTGAATGAACGCGATCCTTGTAAGCCATCAAAAAATGCAGTAAGCGGAATTCAGTGGGACCTAAATTAATTTCAGTCAGTTGCGATGAGCCGTTATTATTTCTAACATGTACTCGATGTGTGGCCGGATCAAGCCTTAATCCGCCGAGTTCAATGATTTCCTCGGACATTTCCGGTAAGCGCCTGCGTAGCACCGCCTTAATGCGGGCCTGTAATTCGCGGGGTGAAAAAGGTTTGGTGATGTAATCATCAGCACCTGCTTCCAATCCGGAAATTTTGTCATTTTCCTGAGTGCGAGCGGTCAGCATAATAATGGGAATCGATTGGGTACGCTCTTCTTGTCTGAGCTTGCGTGCAAATTCCAAGCCGCTGACATCGGGTAACATCCAGTCTAATAGCACCAAATCAGGTAAAACATTATTGATCAATAACTTGGCTTGATCAGCTCTTTCGGCGCAGAGTACCGAATATCCAGCGCGTTTCAAATTTAGTGCGATAAGTTCTTGAATTGCGACTTCATCTTCAACAAGTAGAATTGTTACAACCATGACTTACTCCATAAATACCAAGAAATAATAATTCATTCAAATTATTACTATCTTATAAATAAGTCATTGCAGTTTTATGACATTACTGTGTCAGTCATTTTGTATCGATTTATTCTAATTCTTCTTCGTAGGCTGATTGATTCTAGTAGCGATATTAATTAAGCAAGCATATACAAAGGTAGTTAATTTACTGACATAAATTTGTCATTAAAGTGACATATTCAATCGATAGTATTCGCAGTGTCAACTATCGCGGATATTCGAGATTTTTGATCCGGCATCCTGTAATTTTAATTTCATCAAATAGTATATGGATATACCTATTGTTAGAAATGTATCAAGTAGTACTTTATTGATTATATTGCTGTTTCTGTGTTCATCATCAATGGCCAATAACTTGGAAAATCTTGCAAAATCATTGGCCAAGATTCGTGGGGAAGTCGAAACACTGCAGACACAGCTGGATATGGAAAAAGAGAAGCATAGCAGTCGGATGACTGCATTGAATTCGCAACTGGCGGATTTGAGTGTGGAAGAAAGAAGGCAAAAGCTGAGCATCGAAAAACTGCAAAATTCCCTCGAGAAATTAACAGAAAGCACCCAAAAAGCAGAGCAATCGGGCGATAAACTGAAACCTGTGTTGCTAACTATTCTGAGTGATTACAAACATTACATTCAAGTCGGATTTCCATTCAAAAAAGACGATCGACTTAAGGCGGTAACCAGCCTTGAAAATAGCATCAATAATCAGTTAATCGATCCCAATAAAGCAATCAACCAGGCATGGGCCTTGATTGAGGACGAGATTCGTTTGAGTAAGGAAAATGGTATTTACCAGCAAACTGTCGAACTGAATGGAGAGAATTTGCTGGTAGATATTGCCAAGCTGGGTACGGTATTTCTTTTCTTTCAAACACGAGATAACCGTAGCGGTATGGCCAAACGTTCAGTAGAGGGTGGTTGGAAATTTGAAGTGACTGATAGCACCAGTGATGTAGAGCGCATCAAAAGATTGTTTGATTCCCTGAAGAAGCAAATTCGTCAGGGCTATTTTGAAATTCCTAATCCATTAAGAAAATGAAAACAATCATCATTATTGGATTATTACTCTGTAATGTTCTTGTTTCAGTGCATGCTAAAGAACAAAATAATCCGCAGTTAACTGAGCAAACTTCCGCGGCTGTCAATGAAGAAGCTAGCGAAACCACTGCACCGAAAAAAAGGAATGATGCGCCCAAACAACGCAGCGTTGATCTGGAAACCGCGTATAAGCGTGAATATGCTTTCCTAGAAGCACAGAGACGCGAATTAATTGATCGATTGAAAAATTATCAAGCCAGTGTGAGTCGTGAGGAACAAGCGTTGGGAGGCAAAATTGGTGCGCTGGAACGTGTGTCCGTGGAGCGTTCTACCAAGATCGATCAATTGACTAGTCAACTGACCGAGGGTGAACGTAAAGAAGCGGCAGTTACTGAACGCAACGATGCATTGGAAACAATGTTTCTACAAGCCGAATCCACATTGAAAAATCATGCGATCGAAATGCCAATCGAGCTTAAAGATAGCAAAAATAAAGATGTAGACAAAGTAGGTTACTTTTTTACACAAGCGCTAACACTCTTGAGTGAATTGGGCGCAATCCAAGCTAAATCTGGTCATTTTTATTTGGAAAACGGCAAGAAAACACAGGGCAATATTATTCACTTGGGTAATATCGCGGCTTTTGGTGTCAGCCCGGAAGGTAATGGGAGCCTAGTGCCAGCGGGTGGTGGAGATTTCAAAGTATGGAAAACTTCGGGTGCTGAGACCGCGGCCGCCTTGGGTAACAACCAACAACCGGATGTGCTGCAATTGTATCTGTTCGAATCACGAACCAGTGCCGTGCAAGAAACACCGGAAAAAACCATTAAAAGTATCATCGATTCGGGTGGGCCGATCGGTTGGGTCATTGTGATATTAGGGCTCATTGCTTTACTGCTGATCTTGGTTAGGAGCTATTTGCTGCGCAGCAATAGCGCAGATACGGAGCATATGACGCAGCAGATTCTCCAGCAATTGGATGCTGATAATTTGGTGGCTGCAAAACAGCATTGCGAAGATGATTCGTCAGCAATTGGTCGAGTATTGCACTATACCCTGAGGCACCTAAAAGATGATCGTGATCACATGGAAAGCATCGTATATGAGGCGATTCTGCAGGAATCTGGTCCGCTAGATCGTTTTGGATCAGCCATCCTCGTCATCGCTTCGATAGCACCATTACTGGGCTTGCTGGGGACCGTAACCGGCATGATCGAAACATTCGACATGATTACCGAATTTGGTACTGGTGATCCCAAGCTGTTGTCTGAAGGCATTGCGATTGCTCTCGTTACTACAGAACTGGGTTTAATTGTCGCCATTCCGACCTTATTGTTAGGCTCGTTGTTGACTTCGTGGTCACGTAGTATCAAACGCGACATGGAACATTCGGCATTGCGAATAATCAACGTATTTCTGGGTGGAAGTAGTGCTGAACAGGCAGTGCAGAAAGAGCCTGAAAATTCTGGTACTTTAATTCCTTACTCAGCTTGATATGACGATCGCCGAGTTCATCGTACTGATCAAAGAACTGTTTGCAGCGGGTGGCGTCGTGATGCCACCACTGATGATTTGCATTTTGCTGTTGTGGTATGGATTGGGATATCGTTTTTGGATGATGAAACAACCTAAACCCAAGCGCATGGGTACCCGAGATCTGTTGCAATATTATCAACAGCAACATGATGTGCCTCTGTCGAACAATATCGTTGCACAAGCTATACAACGGGGTCTGCAGCTCAAGCAGCAAGGCGTTAGAAACTTACGACGCCATTTGGATGCGGCTTTCTATGGTTATGAAAAGGAGCTTGGAAAGTTTTCGGTGTTGGTGCGGGTGGTGATTCTCATTGCACCGTTGTTGGGATTACTGGGTACTGTGATCGGCATGATTGAGACATTCGATTCATTGGCTACCATGACGCTGTACTCCCAATCGGGTGGTATTGCCGGCGGTATTTCGCAAGCGCTGTTTACCACACAAATGGGGTTGACCGTGGCTATCCCGGGCTTATTGGTGCATAGCATACTGAACCGCAAACAACAGCAGATTGAACAAGATCTCGCGCAAGTGAAAGATCTGTTGTGCCATCAAACGCAGCCATCACAATCACACGGAACATAATCCACTATGAGAAATCAAGAACCCGTTGAAGCCGAGGCCACTATCGATATGGCGCCATTGATCGACATTGTTTTCATCTTGTTGATTTTCTTTATGGTGACAACGACTTTTGTCAAAGACATGAAATTGGAATTGGAGCGTCCCAAAGCCAGCAGCTCGGTTGCCGCCTCCAGCAAGGCGATACGCCTGTTCATCGATCGTAATGGCGATACCTATATGGATGGCGAGCCAGTTCGTTTGTGGTTAATACAAAGCAAATTACGCGATTTATTGAGTGCGTCGACCAGCAAAGTAGTTTTGGTGGTGACAGACGAAGGTGTGCCTGCAGGAAAACTGGTAGAAGTGGTCGATCAGGCGCGATTGTCTGGTGCTGAGAGTGTAGGTGTTGCAACGAAAAAAGAAGCGGGGTAAATAAAAATGATGACAGGAACGATGAAAATGAACCAACACATTGCAGGAGGTGTAGCAATGCTGTTTGGTTTAGTGTTGGTATTTGGATTGGTGGTGTTAATGAACCATTTTATGGGGAAAATTGAAAAATCGCCTCCCCAGGAAGTGACTGAAATCAGCATCACTAAAGAAATTAAACAAGAACCTAAAAAAGAAATCAAAAAAATAGAACCCAAGAAACAAGTGACTCGTCCGCAGGCGCCAACACCCTTTAAAGGTTTGGATACTGCTCTCTCTGGCATTGACCTGGGGTTACTAGGACTTGATAGTGGGCAAGGGGGGGATTTGGACGATCGCTTGCTAGGTAAAACCGGCAATGCAGTCATGACGGCCGATTTAGTAGATATTCCACCGAAACCGATTACACGCGGTTCGTTTAAATATCCACCAACCGCTAAAAAGAACGGTATCAAAGGTTACGTTGTGTTGTCAGTGTTGGTAGAGACTGATGGGTCAGTCAACCAGGTGCAAGTATTGGAATCGAGTCCATCCGGTATTTTTGATACAGCTGCATTGCAAGGTATTCGTTCATGGCATTTTGAACCGGCCAAATATAAAGGTGATACCGTTAGGGTCTGGGCCAAACAAAAAATCCGTTTCGATCTATCCTGATGGACAGATTCGTTTGATGAACGTAATGATTTGAATGATCATGAAATACCAGATTTTTTTCATCATTGTCCTATTTCTGAGTTGTTTCAGTAATTTTAGCTGGGCAGCAGAAACAAAAGATGGAGTCAATCATATTGAGCTGGCTGCGGTGATGCTCAAAGATGGGCATCATGACAGAGCATTATTGGCTTTGCAAAGCGTTGATCTGGGCGATAAGAAGACCGATTTGACGCGTTTTTATACGTTGCAGGGTTTAGCGTATATGGGGCTGAATGATCTGGAAGCGGCTAAAGACAGCTTGCAGCTTGCAATCAAAAATGGACAGAAAGACCCAGCGATTTATATCTATTTGGCTCAAAGCTATTTTGGATTGAAAGATTATCAGAAAACCATTGATGCTATCCAAAAAGCAGGCAATCAAGTGAACAAAAATCCTTCGTTACTGAGTATGAAAGCGGAATCCTACTGGCATTTGCAAGATGTCAATGCTGCCATTAACGCTTTGAATGAGGGACAGCGATTGTTTCCGGCAGACTTTCGTTTCCAGAAACGGCAAGTGTTTTATTTCGTGGAATTAGGTCTTTATCAGGAGGCTGTACGATTAGGGCGAGATTTTTTGAAGCGCTCCAAAGCATCGGTCGCAGATTATATTGCGCTTGGAAATGCGCTCAGGCTTAGCAAGGAATATACGGAAGCGCTCAATATATTGGAAGTGGCCAGATTGCAATTCCCGAACGATGAAATGGTCGCAAAACTTCTAGCGCATACCTATCTGGATCAAGGCAAGCTTAACTCAGCGGCTTTTATTCTTGAGCAAGCAGCTTTGCTTAATCCCAATTTACAAGCGGAAGCCGCAGAGCTTTACCGACGTGCAGGACGTTTTCATATGGCACTGACGCTGAATGAAAGCATTGGCGATCAGAAAGTAAAGCTTAAACAACGGTTATCCATTTTATTGGCGCTCAAGCGATTTGAAAATGCTGCCAATATGGAAGCTAGCCTCTATCGCACTGGGTTGCTAGAAGACCAAGATGTGCGTTATGCCTTAGCTTATGCCTATTTTTCTAGTCGACGTTTCCCACAAGCTGCTAAGCATCTGGATCATTTGACCAACGCAGAATTATTCCGGAAAGGTACCGAATTACGTCGCTTGATGGAGGTTTGTAAAGATGAACCTTGGCAATGTACTTAATCCGAAGACCGCTATGGATGATAATTCTTGGCCAGAAACTATCATCGATAGGATTTCTATTCTCTTTGCCGTGCTAGTGCTTACCTAGAAAACCCTCATCCATTAATCACAAAAATACCTTCACGAACACGTGGTGTTTACCGTGAAGAAGGGACTTAATTTGCCAAATGAATGCTGAAATGAAGAATTTTTTTGGATGGTATGATTGTAAGAAAATCGTATTTTATTTCTCCTGGATTGCGATGATAGTGTCTACTGGATTGACAATGAGTTCGTCCATTTATGCACAAACTCATCAAGAAAAAGCGGAATTTGCTATCTATCTATTCCAAGATGGTTTGCCGATCAAAGATGCGGAATTGATTATCAGTAGCGAGTCGGTTGAGGAATCTACCGCAAAGCTCATTTTTGAAGCAACTCCTTCGACCTATAGCTGGAAAACGGCGGGCGATGCACCGCTAAAAACAGATCCCAATGGTAGCTTGGCAGCAAAATTACCACCTGGTGCCTATCAGATTCATATCAAAACCAAAGAGCAAAGTTTTTCTTTTGATTTGCCGCTGCGTGCAGCCGAGAATGCGCAAATATTAGTCACTTTTTTTTCAGGCAACAAAAAACCGTTGCTGAATATTGAAAGTTCTGTCGCCGGTACAATCGCTGGCACGGATGGCAGTGTCGTAATCAAGCGTGATTTGGGCGATGGGCTTTTGCGAGTGCAAGTGGTTTCGGTCGAAACCGGAAAGCCGGTTAAAGATGCGCAGGTGTTTTTGAGTGGTCTGAAAGAAAAATTCCGCACTGACGAACAGGGTATGTTATCAGCTAAGGTACCCGTTGGAAGTTATAGCGTGTCTTTACTGCATAGTGCTTATAGCAGTCAAACGCAAGACGAAGTGAAAATTGAAAAAGACCACAAAACGAATCTGAATTTCAAACTGACTCCTGCCGGTGTCGAACTTGCGGAATATGTAGTGCTGGAACCCCATCTTGCAGGTACTGTTGCATCGGTCATCGAAGAACAAAAATCGGCAACATCCGTTGCAACGGTTATAGGTGCCGAGCAATTCAGTCGGGCGGGAGATAGCGATGCGGCCAGCGCGTTACGAAGAGCTTCAGGACTCACTCTGGTGGGCGGTCAGTTCATTTTTATCCGTGGATTGGGAGAGCGATTCTCAACCACACTGGTCAATGGCGCAGCAGTTCCGAGTCCGGATCCAACCCGACGTGTCGTGCCGATGGATTTGTTTCCGACCAATATCCTTGAGAGTGTATTAGTGCAGAAAACCTATTCTCCCGATCGCCCAGCGGAGTTTGCTGGAGGTACGGTGGAACTAAGAACGCGCGGCATTCCCGATGCGTTCTTTTTCAATTTGAACTTGCAAACAGGTGTCAATGATAATACTACCTTCCAGGATGGCTTGACTTATAAAGGGGGGGGGGTAGATTTTACTAGCTATGACGATGGTGCACGAGCCATGCCGGATTCACTTTCGGATGCGATCAAAAATGGCAACTTGCAGCCCGCCTCTGCATTTAACCCCAACGGTGTTACTTCGGCACAGCTTGAAAAGCTGGGTGAGAACTTATCCGGTGTATGGGATGTGAACAAAAACAAACGCGGACCGGATACCGGTTTCCAGGCATCCATGGGAGATAGCTTTTCTTTTGGCGATTTTAGATTAGGCTATATAACCGCAGCGGGCTGGAAGCAAGAATTTAGGAAACAAAATGAAATTAATCGTGAATTCAGTGCAACCAGAGCCGGCCTTGATGAAATTCAAGATTTTGGTGTGCAACGATCATTGCGTGAAGTCGCGGTCACCGGTTATGCGGCTACGGAATTGGAATACAAGAATACTCACCGGTTATTTGCCAAAACAATGTTTCTACGTCAGTCATTCGACGAGGCCAGGATTACTCAAGGCACAACTGATGCTGAGACGACCGATGTTCGCAGAACGCGGTTGAGATTCTTTTCAAATCAGTTATTGATGAATCAATTTGGTGGTGAGCATCGGTTTGATCGATTGAAGGACTTTACGATTAACTGGTTATATACGGATGCTACAGCGAATCGGGACGAGCCTAAAACAAGGGATTACCGCTATGATTTGGATGCAAGAAATAACAATTATATTTTTTCGCAGCGAGTAGATAGCAATTTGATTTCATATTCAGATCTCGTTGATAAAGATCGAAGTTGGCGGGTGGATGGAAAATTGCCTTTACAATTGACGCCTAGCCATAAACTAACGTTGAGTAGTGGCTTTATTACTCAAACCAAAAGTAGAGACGCAAGTTCACAGCGATTTAGCTATTTTCGATTTGGGCCTGATGCATCTAATTCAGGAGTCTATTCACAACCATCTGTAGAAAGTATTTTACAGCCTCAGTTTATCGGAAGGAATGGATATCAACTTCGCGATGTGACGCGATTAAGCGATCAATATACCGCTTCACAGAATTTGCTGGCGTATTATGGAAAATTGGATTTATTGTCATATGATCGGGTGAATATTACGGGTGGGTTACGTTGGGAAGATAATGATCAAAGAGTGAATACATTTTTAAATGGCCAACCTACCACTGCACGATTAAATCGAATTGATATGCTGCCGTCTGCAGTAGTCACCGTTTTCCTTACGGATAAGCAGCAATTGCGTGCGGGTTTTAGTCAAACATTGTCAAGGCCTGATTTTAGAGAATTAGCAGCGGCGCCATTTTTTGATATGAATACCAATCAAGAAACAATCGGCAATCCAAAACTAAAGCAGACAGCCATTACCAATTGGGATTTGCGTTGGGAATATTATTTATCGCCGACAGAAAATATTTTCGCCGGCTTTTTCTGGAAAGATTTAACTAACCCCATCGAATTGGTTGCTCAGCCGGGTTCCGGTGCTCTAAATACTTACCAGAATGTAGATAAAGCAACGGTTTATGGATTTGAGTGGGAGATATTAAAGAAACTGGATTTTGTGCACCCACTATTGGAAAACTTTTATGTGGGTGGTAACTATACGTGGTCTCAGTCCAATGTTAAATTAACAGCTCAGAATCTTATTGCTCAAACGACGAATAACAGGCCATTGCAAGGACACTCTGAGCATATTGTTAATTTCCAGCTTGGATATGACAATCCAAAATGGAAAACACAAGCGACCCTGTTATATAACATATCCAGTGAACGTATCGTAGCGGCTGGTCGGCAACAAATACCTGATAAATACGAACAACCATTTCACCAACTGGATTTTGTCTTTAGCCAGAATTTATACAAAGGATTGTCGACACAACTCAGCGCACAGAATTTACTGGATGATGATGTACTTATCCTGCAGGGTGATGAAATTAGCCGCCAATTCCGTCGCGGACGATTCTTTAACCTAAGTGTACGCTTAGCTTATTGATACGAAAGAATTAGAATGGTAGCCTAAATGTCCACCTGAATCGCCCAGGGGCGATTCAACGTAAGCTTGATTGTATTACCAAATTCACCTACTTTTTCACCCGGTAGTGCGAACTACCACAAGCTTCCATGCCAATCAGACAGGGTTTCAGAATGACGAAATACTTCGCCATCTCACTGCGACCCAGTTGCTTGCACAGCACGATGTTGCCTTGTGCATCCACACCGTGAATCTGAAATGCTTCTTTTGCTAAATCAATGCCTATCTTTAGGCTTCTCTCTATGCTCGGAATGGTGTCTGGGCTTATAACGACTATTGATTGTGCACGGAAAACTCGTTTGATAATTGCAATTTCATGCCGACATAAGTCTATGTTTAGATGTAATGTAAATGTAATATTTCTTACATGCGCATCTGATAGCCTAATTCACCTGAGATAGAAATTACAGAGTAAGTTAGATTTAATTTATAAAATTGGTTTATCACAGGTTGTTCATTCAATTAATTTTCATAGGATTTTAAATTATGGCAGTCATCAATGGAGATAATAATAGTAATACACTTAATGGGGTATTCGATGCAGGGGGGGATGTAGGGGACACAATTCGTGGTTTTGGAGGATATGATACGCTCAATGCATACAACCCATTAACGATTAATGTTAATTGGAGCATTATTGATGTATTAGAAGGCGGTGACGGTAATGATACATTGCGCGGGAAGAATGACGGAACTGACAAACTGTACGGCGGAGCAGGCGATGATTACTTGATACCTCTCCAACGTTATAATGAGCCTGATGGTTCAGTACTAGATGGGACTAATGAAATGATAGGAGGTTTAGGAAACGATAAATATTTTATATATGCAGGAGGGCCTGCATACAATATTCTAACTGAACTACCTATGAAGGTGCGGATACAATCTATTTACAAAGAGAAGGTGGTTATGCATTGCCAGCTAATTTTGAGAATCTATATTTGCAAAGTTTTAATGCTAATCAGGATGGGGTAGGAAATGATCTTGCTAATGCTATTCACGGTAATAACAAATTTAATAGCATTTCTGGGCGGGGTGGAAACGATATTCTTAAAGGCTATGGAGAAGTTGATTTCATTGATGGTGAGGCTGGCATTGATCAAATTTATGGCGGTCTAGGTGCTGATTGGTCATGGGGTAGAACGGGAGCAGATTTCTTTTTTTATGATTCTGTTACTGAAAGTCCAGTAGGAGCTGGCAGGGATGTTATTAAGGATTTTAATCGATTAGAAGGTGACAAAATAGACCTTTCGGTGATTGATGCAAATTTGACTCTTGCAGGAAATCAGGCATTTACTGTCGGATCGTATGTAAATGGAATCTTAACCGGTGATGTTATCGGAGGTGCCGATCTGCAAATTGAGCTAACGGGCGCACCTGTGTTGGATCTCAATCTGGATATTATTCTGTAATTGAAATTTGAATTGGATCTCGGCTTGCTGAGATCCATAAAATCTTAACCAGCGACTGTTTTTCAACTCACAAAGTTATTTGAGCGGAGTTAGTACCTATGAGCACTTTCTCTATAAGAAATTCCTGATTCCTCCAGAAACAAAAGTTTTTCTCTCTCCGTATTTTTATATTACATGTAAATGTAATATTCCTGTCACGTTAGCCTGTTAGATTGACTCACCCTAAATAATAATTGGAGGTAGGTCAGTCATGTTTGAATTAAAACGAATAAAGTCAAAAATAATAACGTCATCCGCAGTTTTATTGAGTGCAATTACGTTCAATACACACGCAGCAACGGCCACCTATGATCCGGCAACGGGTCTGGTGGATATGCCAGTAGTTGAAGTGCTCGGCGACGGAGCATCGGCTTTTTATCATGCGCAACTACAATTAGTTGACGGTCAATTGCAGTTGGTGAGTGCGCAGCCTATTGCTGCAGTTACTGGACAACGCAATGTATACGACGGTGACACCCATTCTGTACACGTCCAAGAAGTGGAAGTTGGCGCAGATAAATTTTACGTCAAGTTAAAGTATGTTCCGGGGTCCAATCCCATGAGTTTTAACATTGATCAATTGGTCAATAATGCATTTACAGGTTGCCCAGCCTTTGCTCAACAAGGGCCAACAGCAAATTCTTGTATCTTAAGTGGCACGATTACTTCTAATGTTACCTTGACGAAGAACACTGAATGGATACTGCAACAGAATGTTTTTGTGGGAGGCAATAATACACAAAGTGCTACGCTTACTATTAATCCTGGAACCAGAATCGTAGGTGTGGGTGGCTCTGGGGATCAAGCAGCCTTTTTGTGGATCAGACGTGGTTCAAAAATCATGGCGGAAGGCACGCCAGACAATCCGATTGTGATGACTGGTGCCAATGAGGCAGCAGCCGGAGAATGGGGGGGCTTGCTGATTTCCGGCAATGCGCCGGTGAATGGTTGTAATGAAGGTGTACCCTTATGTGAAGTTCCTTTTGAAGCCTATGTCAGTGAAGTGTACGGTGGTAACAATCCAACCGATAATAGCGGAGTGATTAAATATACCCAAATTCGGTTTGCCGGAAGTCCTGTACGCCAGGATGAAGAACTCAATGGCCTAACACTCAACGGTGTTGGCTCGGGAACATTGATTGACTACGTACAAGTTCACGAAGGTTTGGATGACGGCGTCGAAGTTTTTGGCGGTACGGTACAAATGAAACATTTGGTATTAACGAACATCCAGGATGATTCTCTGGATTGGACCAATGGCTGGAAAGGCCGTGCGCAGTTTGTTCTAATTAAACAAGCGGCAACTATTGGTGATCGCGGCATTGAAGCGGACAATAACGAGGCTAACAATGACAGTACGCCGCGTGCGCAACCAATTCTATCAAACTTGACAATTATAGGCCGTGCGGGTGATTCGGCTACTCAAGGTGTGTTATTGCGCCGCGGCACAGGGGCCAATATCTGGAACTCGGTCATTACTGGTTCACCAACGTGCTTAACGATCGATGGTGCAGCGACTTTTGCAAATGCAGGTGCGCCAGGTAGCTTGACCGGCTCATTGACGATTCAGAATTCTTTTGTCAATTGCGCGGCCAACTTTGCTGATGGTGATGATGCTACATTTACCACGTCTGATTGGTTCTTATCGCAGTCTGGAAACGTAGCAGGAGATTCCTTGTTAAGTGGTTATTTACCAGCAGCCGGATCGCCGCTGACATTGGGTGGAGCTGCAGTTAGTGATGCTTTCTTTACACCCGTTGATTATTCGGGCGCATTCAAAGATGCGAACAGTGACTGGACTAAAGAATGGACTTTCCCATTCAATTAAAAGCTTTAGCGAATCTCAGAGTATCACTCTATAAAAAAATATAGCTTTCTCGTTGTAGTCTTTCAATCGCTGAAACTTCCCCTGGTTTCAGCGATTTTTTTAAATACTCTTCTTGCTCGAAGTCACCGACTCAAAAAAATCATAAAAGATTCATTTTACTGACATCAGAAGTTCATGTGGTAACGATAGAGTTGCTATGAGGAAAAAGCCATAGCGCTTACTTATCATCCTCGTTTTTTTAATGTAATTGCGAATCTTATCGGAGAAAATTCATGAAGAAATCAATTTTAGCCTTGCCCGCTTGCGTGGTACTTACAACATTGGTTTATGCAGATGCAGTATTTGTAAATGGTCCTATGAAATTCCGGCCAATAGCTGCTTCCGCTTACGAGCAAACAACATCGGACCCAGCAATTCTCAATAGTAAGCCTTGGGTGATTCCGAAAGGATTCACGCAACACATTATTTCTGATGAATCAGATTTGGATATTTATCCGAATTCTGGCGATTGGACTGACATGAATACCGTCAATGAAACCGGAAAACACGCTGGCAGATATCTTTACCGTACTCACGAAGTGCGTCCCGGGGCTGGTTCTTACTTAGGAGGCGCAGTTTCGGTTGTGGATTTGAAAACCGGAAAGGCAAAGATTCTTGCTCAGCGTGCCGATTGGGAAGCGCTCGATGGCCTTGTGTGGACACCTTGGAGGTCCATCCTATTTGCTGAAGAAACCATTACTGCGCAATTCCCTGATCCTGATGCACCTCGGGCACAAAGTGGCATGCTATATGAAATGAAGTTTGAGAAGGATGCCCCAACAGAGGTCAAGGAAATCAAAGTGCGGCCAATGCTGGGATCGTTGGCACATGAAGGAATTGAAATTGATGAAGAAGGTAATGTGTATGTCATTGACGAAGACCGAAAAGGATCAATCTATAAATTCGTTCCGAACAGCTATGGTGACCTGAGTAGCGGTCAATTGTATGTGCTACGGGTTAAAAATGGGATGAAAATCGGTCAGGCTGAGTGGGTAGCTTTAGACATGAATCAGGCTCAGATTAATGCCAGAGTGGCTGCTCAAGCAGTCAACGCGACACCTTTCTGTCGTCCAGAAGATTTAGAGCGCATTCGAAATACACTGTATGCTGCATTGACCTGCGAAGATGCCACAGATCCCAATAACATCGATGGCCCAGGAGCCATACTTGCCGTGAAATTGGGAGCCGTGCCTAAAGTAAGTTACTTTGTACAACCCGGTGTAAACGTTCCTTTTGAAATCAAACCAACGAATACAACTCGTGGCGTGACTGGGTTCATGCGTCCAGATAACCTGGCCAATGGCCCAGATGGCAAATTATGGATTGTCGAAGATAATGACAACAGTGATATTTGGGTTGCAGTGCCTGATGAAGATGGAGACGGGTATAGTGATGGCGTGCATTTATTTGCATCGTTAAAAGACAAATCGGCCGAAGGTACGGGCATCTATTTTGGTAAAGATCCACATACGCTGTTTGTAAACATTCAGCACTCTGAAACAGGTAACGATAAAACAATCGCCATTACACCAAAATCCCATCACAAATCTAGAGATTGATAGTCCCTAATACTTTCAAAGGAGTACATGCTATGAAAAATATTAGTCGCATCTTTTTCTTCGTCACCATTACATGCTTTGTTTTGTTGATTGGTGCCTACAAGATCGCATTGTATGAGACTGTCGATTGGGACAGTATTTTCGGCATTATGCT
This sequence comes from Nitrosomonas sp., assembly GCA_024281675.1. GTDB lineage: Bacteria > Pseudomonadota > Gammaproteobacteria > Burkholderiales > Nitrosomonadaceae > Nitrosomonas. Next base: position 2,512 of record JAMXAG010000011.1, on the reverse strand, counting down.
CGGTGTCTATTTGTTTTTTGCGTATCTCTTTGTGTGTATTCTTTATGCTGAATCAAAGAATTCAATGGAGTATTTTCGAAACGGTATGCCATCAAGAGAAAAACAAAAAACTTATATTAATAAGATATATGAGCATTCATAGCCCAATCAGCATGAATTTATTCTGAATTTTTAGAATGGCACAATTGATAAAGATATTTCTACATTTGCAATGTCTTTCATGATCCTTGCTGCTTTCTTAAAAGTATCTACAGGGGGCGCGCTTGAATTGGGTTTCGTTTTTTCATTATTCGCCTACTTTTCCCCTCCCAGTCAATAATTAGTTGGCAACCGTTGGGAGGGATTCTCAAAAGTAATCTGTTTTATTTTATACTAGAGTAGAATTTCTTTTGATCTGTTGATTTAATAGATATTTATAGATACAGGTATTCTCTAATCTGAAGGATAATATCCGACTCCTAAGGGGTAGAGTCAAACGTTCGATTCGTGTTCAGGACGCCAATTAAAACAATGGGATGTATGTCGTAACTTGTTTTTATATTTTTGTTGGGGTTACGCAAGGGGTTACATCGTTAAGTGTTATTAAACTTTATAAATATCTAAGTATAAGCTTCTGCTAGATTTCTTCTAGCCAAGAATAGCGTAAAATAACCGGACTGCCCTGGTAGCTCAGTGGATAGAGCAACCCCCTCCTAAGGGGTAGGTCGCACGTTCGATTCGTGTTCAGGGCGCCAATTAACAATTTATATTGTTAATCCACTCCATTCTAGTACACCGTGGGATTAAACAGCTAGTGACGTAGAAATTTATGATTAATAGAAGCCCTGTCTTTGATGAGGTTATTGAATGTAATTCAATTTCAGCGTAAAGTGCTAATTCACTTACTCGCAATGGATCCTCTGTTTTGAAATAAGTGATTTACTTTTATTTATAGAAAAAGGGGTGCGTATTATGCTGTTAGAAAAAGATTATAAACCGCTTGCTATGCAGTATTTCTTAGATACCGTACAAATTTCTAGACCTTCACTACCTGTTTCTGTGACTTTTGAATCCCCAGCACTTGAAGTAATGACGGATTTACGCAAAATACAAGCAGCCGTGATTTCACCCGAGACCCCAATGGAAACGGCCAATATCTATATGATTCAGCGTGGTGTTCGTACGTTACTCGTAATGCATGACAATGAGTCTTTGGTTGGTATTATTACCGCAACCGATATTCTTGGTGAAAAACCTATGCGTTTTGTTCAGCAACGTGGTATCAAACATAATGAAATTTTGGTGATGGATATTATGACGCCACTGAGTAAACTAGAAGCTATTTCTCTTGAAGATGTTGAGCATGCACGTGTAGGTAATATCATAGCGAGTTTGCATGAAAGTGGTCGCTTGCATTCGTTAGCAGTAGACAATACTACGCATATTGGTTTATCGAAAATTTGTGGTATCTTTTCTTGGACTCAAATAGAAAAACAATTGGGCAGAAAAATTACAATTCCCGTCAAAGTCGCCAAAAGCTTTGCGGAAATTGAGTCGACCTTGATTGCAAGTTGAAATTGATTGTAAGCATGCCGGATATGGCGGTTCCGGCTGCTACTCTAGTAGGTTATCTTATACATAAGTTTGCGAACTTCTGAGTGTGGGGATAAGCTTTTGGTTTATGTTTTTTAATACTTAGATGTCGTTCGCATCATCAATACGCTATAATCACAAGCTTTTATCTTATTCGCCTATCTAAATCGTGTTGCAAGGAATCAAAGTCGCATGCGTGCGCGGTGATCGAGAACTCTTTAAGGATATTAATTTTTCCCTTGAAACGGGTGGTTTATTACAAGTGCGTGGCCCTAATGGTAGTGGAAAGACGAGTTTGTTGCGTATGATGTGTGGATTGTCGCTTCCTGCGTCAGGTGAAATTTGCTGGGATGGCGTCTCTATTGGAACTCTAAATGAAGAGTATTTTGCTCGCACTACGTATATCGGTCATTTAGGTGGTGTAAAAGATGATTTAACAGTAACCGAGAACTTATGTATCTCGAGTGCAATGGCCGGATCTGAAATCAGTTCTGATGATGCAAGTAAAGTACTTAATACCATCGGCTTAGGCGGTCGAGAACATTTGCCGGTTAAAGTACTGTCGCAAGGTCAACGAAGACGTGTTGCTTTGGCGCGTTTACTTGTATGCAACACAACGTTGTGGATTTTGGATGAGCCATTTGTAGCTTTGGATGTGGCTGCAGTTCAACTGCTTAGAGAAATACTAGAGCGGCATTTGCAACAAGATGGCATGGTAGTGATGACGACACACCAAGAGATTGATATTAATGCATCATCGATCACTCAATTGCAATTATCTTGATGCCATGTTTTTGTGGATTATAAAAAGAGATCTTTTACTGGCAGTTCGCCGCCGATCAGATGTACTGATCACATTATTTTTTTTCGTTATTGTTGTGAGTTTGTTTCCGCTTAGCGTCGGGCCGGAAATGAATTTGCTAAGGACCATGGCTCCTGG
>JAMXAG010000028.1 GCA_024281675.1 Nitrosomonas sp. | reverse complement strand
AGCACGAGAGAAAATGTTCCCAGCAATAACACTTTTTAACAAACTTTGTGCACCAAAACGAATAGCTGAAAAATAAATACCCCGCTCCAAGCAGCGGGGTATTAACTGCGCCCTTCAATTTGCTAATTTTCAACCAATGGAAAGATTTAAATTATGCAGAATCCCGCTTTTGAAAAACCGTAGCATGGCTTTCAATATAACGCTGATGTTTTTTCTCTTTAATGGTATTGATATGAACCAGGATTAAAGCATCCACGCAATTTGAGAAACTTGGATCAATGTTAAACCCAAGAAACTCACATCCTCCCGGCTGGCATAGTTCGACATATTGCTTATAGAGTATGGGTACTTTCACGCCAAAGTCATCCATTAACGCCTTCAGAATCGCATAAGCCTGCTTATAGTTTTCTTCATCGGCAACCTGTTTAAAAGGCGCAAACTCCTGAATCAATTCAAAGTCAAAAGGAAGCCTGGGATCAACCAATGTTTTATGATTGCCAAACAGCGTAGTGTAAAAGCTTGCAATCACCTTTTGCGCAGGTTCCGGCCATGAAGTACTGAGCGATATAGGTCCAATCAGGTAACGGATCTCCGGATGTTGATACAGATAGGCGCCAATCCCATACCAAAGATAATCCAAACTGCGTTTTCCCTGATATCTGGGCTGAATGAAACTACGACCCAGTTCTATCGAATGTTCAAGATAAGGAATAAAGGATGGATTGAACTTAAACAAACTATGCGTATATAACCCCGCTTCTCCATGTTTCTTAAGAATCTTGGCAGCCTCGCCGATACGATAGGAACCGATAATCTCCAGCTCATCCTCATCCCACAGAATCAGGTGTCGGTAATAACGATCATAACTATCGATATCCAATGCATTACCCGTACCTTCCTGCACCTGTCTGAAAGATAGTTCGCGCAAACGCCCTATTTCACGCATCACGCTGGAATTGGGCATATAGTCGAACAAATAAATATGCTTGCCATCTTGAGTTTTCCCGATGAGCTGAGAAGCTTTCAGTTCCTTGCGAATTAACTTGGTTCTGACAGGATGGATAATATTTTCAATCGGTTTGAACAGTTCTTTTTTCTTTTTCTGACTTAATAAGTACACTTGCTTGCGCATTAATTTGGCAACCGCTTTTTTAGACAGGTCCATCGCTGCGATGGATTCCCAGGGGATGGGTTTGCCAATACGAAAAGAAATTTCACTGCCCTTCTGATTGAACATCTCATTGACTAGCATCATCGTGCCCAGCGGCTTATAGATACTCGACAGGCCATAAAAAAGGCTTGAGTTCTTGCCGCCAATATAAACCGGAACAATTGGCGCTTTTGTTTTCTTGGCTAACGATAAAAAACCAGTTTTCCATTTGCCGTCACGCACGCCCAGCGGCGATATCCGTGACACTTCACCGGTTGGAAACAGGATGACAGCCTGTTCTGACTCCAGTGCCTGAACAATCTGATTCATACTGTCGCGATGATGAGCGGATTGGGCCAAATTATCCACAGAAAGAAACAAGCCTTTCAGAGGATCTATACAGTTTAGTAGCGTTGTGGCAACAATCTTAACGTCGGTTCTGATTTCCGATACGAGCTTGAGAAGCGCCAACCCATCCAAAGAACCCAGCGGATGATTGGCTACAATCAGCACACGGCGCTGATCGGGAATACGGGCCCGGTCTTTGCTAGAAACCTGGAAAGTAAAATTAAAATGCTCCAGAACGGCATCATTGAATTCCAATCCTTCCAGATATTGGTGAGTTTCAATAAAAGCATTGATTTCCTTTTGATGAAACAGCTTCTTTAACACCGAAGATGCGGCCCTCATCAGAGGTTTGTCATTCGCTTCATCCGTATTCTGAAAATACTCTTTGAGCATGGTATCCACATCCAGCATAATTCCGCTCCCAGCATAGAAATTAATACTGGATAAGATAGAGAATCAATGTGACAAAAGAATGACGTTGAATATTGCGTAGAGCTTCGGAAGTGCTCGGAAATTAGGGAAGCACTGATTAATTGACTGCACGAATTGCTTCGTTGGCGGTACTCACTCCCCTCGCCCTTCATCACGTTCGTTGAATTAATCAGCGCTTCCTTAGCTTCTATCCATACTGATAATTGGGATTCACCATAGCTAACCTATTCTGGGCTTGGATGAAATAAGCGAAGTTATAAAATCACTAGGGGAAGTATTTCGATTTTCGAATGCGTAAGAAAAAAGTAAACAGAACGCATACTTATCTCTGCTAAACCAAAATAGGATTCACGCTACGATGGCGTTTTAAACATACACGCCGAATCAAACCACTGCCCAATCACTTGTGCCAGCCATTCCGGTTCATCCAGCGGCAAATCATGACCTGCCGTTTCATGCTGCCTATAATCACCCCCCCAGGTTTGCGCCAGTTTTAGGCTGCAACGATAATCCACTAGGCGATCTGCCCGGCTGGTAATAATCAATACGGGCTGTTGCGGTTTAGCCGTGATAGAAAATTTTGCGGCTGCCAGGAATTGATTTCTGGCACTCGTGCTAGATACCGGATTTTGCTGTTGCCACTGTTTCCAGCATTCCAATAGTTTGCTGTCATGACTATGGCGATTGGATGTCAGACTCAGAATATCTGATTCTCTCTGCTGCGCAGAGTGCACAATCATTTTTATAATTTGCGGATAGATCGTCCAACGCATACGATGGTAAAACGGAGAGAATGGCCGTGCACTGGTATTGATCAGCACGGCAGCTTCCACTTCATGCGGATAGCGAATCATCCAATCACTCGCAATCATTCCACCCATGGAGAGCGCGATTAATCTGAGCGGTTGGTTTGTATTGATTTGCTCGCGCAATGCCTCGGTCATCTCTGCGATGGTCGTTGGACTGGCAATCTGATGCAAACGGCCATTACCTGGAATATCCGGCGTATTAATAGTGGCGTGGGGAAATTGCTGCTGCAGACTTCCGGTAAATTCACCCCAGTGTCGTGCTTCACGCAGCAATCCTCGAATCAGCACAAAGTGTTCGTTACCCGTCATGAATACCACATCGCCAGCGCTTGTTGCTCCAATTCCTGTGCATCGCTTTTATTCAGCCAGTTTTCATACGATAAAGTAGCGTGCAATAAAAATTCCATCAGTATTAAATGGCTTCTCAGCACGCGATTAAGCCGATGGAGTTTGATCGGATGATATAGTCCCAGCAGTTGCCGCATCTGCAGCGGATTCTTGCGAATCCACCGCCAGGAACCCATTTCAAGGGTTAAGGGCAAGAACACATTACTGCTTTCCAGCGATTGCGAATAAAGGAAATCCCACAAATCCCCATGGGTCAGATAATATTGTGATTGCGGTTCGAACAGATAATCCTGATGCGGATAAGTCTGCATAAACAGCTTGCGCAGATAATAAACTTCCTTCAGATGTTTAATCGGTTCAAGACGACTTCTGGCATATGGAAACCAGATTTGATTGCGAAAACCAAAACCGGAATGACAATCCAGTACCAGACTGAACGGAGCGGGTAAAACATCTTGTGTAATAAAGTCACATAGCGCTTTTGCTTCTGGCTGCATGACTTCACCTGCTTTTCCCCGATACCATGGCAAGCGAGATGAAATTCGATGCCCGCCAGCTAACCAGATGGTTTTCTCATGACTATCGACTGGCGCATTACGCATCAAATCGACACCCCGTCCATTTGCGCGAGTGTAGTTCAACATGCCCACCGGATTCACCAGCGGTAACATATTGATTCGCACACGCTGCAAAATTTCCGCCAGCACCCGGTCCCATTTGAGTCGTTCCAGCAATCCTTCCAAAAAGGCAATGACGACTTGCGTGCCGATGCGTTCTAGACCATGAATCCCAGCCACATAGGTCACGCAAGGAATGTCCTGCGCGCTATTACCCAACGTCAGCGCATAGATGGGCAATTCATCATCCTCGCGGGAAACATGACACAGCACTTTACTGCGCAAATGTGTTTGCTTGTCCTGCTGAATGATGGCCTCAATCTGCTGTAGCTCAGGTAATAGTTGTTTCAAGGTCGACGTACTCTGTACATTGTGCGTTAAATATTGCTGCGCTACCGCTGGATGATCCACATAAAATGCGGATATTACTTGAATCTAACCATCCGTATCAAAAAATCATGGCAACAATATCCTTTTTGCTTTTTTTAATAAAGATTTCATGAATATTTAACAAATACTTCAACGTAGCTTCATAAAATCGCTTTAAGCTTTGATGCCATGAATAATCCAATTAAAAAGGCATTTATGGTGAAGAATATTGCTCCTATCAAAGTCAGAAGCGTTTGGATCTCAGATGTTCACCTCGGATTTCGCGGTTGCCAAGCCGATGCATTGTTGCATTTTCTGCATTCTGTTGAAACGGATTACCTTTTCTTGGTCGGCGACATTGTCGATTTCTGGAGCATTAAAAAGAGCCCTTACTGGCCTCAGAAACATACTGATGTAATCCGGTCTATTTTAGGCAAAGCCAAACACGGGACAAAAGTCATTTATATACCTGGCAATCATGATGAAGGCTTACGAGATTGCGTCAGTCATGTATTCGGCAACATAGAGATACATCAAGACTATATACACACCTCAGCCGAAGGCAAGAAATTACTGGTGATGCATGGCGATGAGTTTGATGTGATCGTCAAAAACAGCCGTTGGCTCGCCAAACTAGGCAATGTTGCATACGACACTTTATTGGATCTAAACCACTACATTAACAGCCTGCGCAAATTCTTCGGTTTTTCTTATTGGTCACTGGCTGCATACTTGAAATTGAAAGTAAAAAATGCTGTCAGTTACATCAGTAGTTTTGAAGATGCAATAGCGCACTTGGCGCACGAACGCAATGTCGATGGCGTCGTTTGTGGTCATATTCATCATGCCGAATTAAGAGAAATTAATTCGGTTCTGTACTGCAATGACGGCGATTGGGTAGAAAGCTGCTCGACTCTGCTGGAACATACCGACGGATCACTAGAATTGGTTTTCTGGTCTGAACGCTTTGAGCAATATAAAAACCATATTCAGGAAGAGTTACTTGCCAGCAAGAAAGCAGCCTGAGTCAGCAATCAAAAAGCTAAAGAAAACCATTGTCCTCTAAAATCATCTTAAGCTTGGATGGCGGTGGCAGCCATATGTTAATTCAACTCAGCGTCTTGGCATGCCTGGAAGAGGACACTGGCATATCCACTTATGATTTGTTTGACATGATCGCTGGCTCCTCGTCTGGAGGATTGATTACTTGCCTGATCCTAGGGCATAGCATGAGTGCTCAACAAATCATTCAAATGATTCTGCAGGAAAAACTGTTGGGAAAAATGATGACAAAATCTTGGGCAAGTCCCTTGCTCAATAAGCTGCAAATCCGTCCCAAATATAAAGGCAACACGAAAAGCCTGACATTACGTAATGTATTGGGCAATCTGAGATTATCGTCACTGAGCAAACGCCTACTTATCCCTTGCTTCAACTTAAATCAAGATTGTTTGGAAATTTTTACCAATGATTATCAGCCAAATTTTCTACTCAGCGAGATCGCCGACGCCTGTACGGCAGCCCCTTCGTATTATCCACCCGTACAACTGGAAGATGGAAATTGGTACATTGATGGCGGCATCGGGATGAACAATCCCGGCTTAAGCGCTTACCTGCATGCCAAACAATATTGGAATAATTGTGACATCAAAGTGTTATCAGTTGGATCAGGTTGGCGTAGTTTTGCCATCAACGGTACCCAAGCTTGTGGATATGGCGGCCTGCAATGGTCAGCCAAAGGAATTGCTTCCATTATGCTACGTGAGAAAATGCAAGCGAATGCCAGGGTGACCGAGGAAATGCTGGGTAATCGCGTACTGTATATCAATCAGTATCTGAAAACCTACGATATGCCCGACCATATGGATTCAGCAAACGATCCCGTATTTCAGCAAAAAGCTCTGGTTATTGGCCAACACTGGTATACGCAGCATCGAAAGCAGATTCAACAATGGATACAAAATCCATCCATTGATTATGATAGCCATGAATAATCAACCAACCTTAACCTGCTGATTCCAATGACATCAGTGCGTTATCAAAAAAACCTCTTAAAATAATAACCAGGTAGCGCAAATGCTTAAGCGCGTTGCATTAACAAGTACCGGAGGCATAATATTTATCATTGGGCTGATTCTTTTTCCAATGCCAGTGCCCCTTGGCATACCCATCATGATTATTGGCTTGTCAATTATACTGAAAGGTTCAAATAAGGCTAAACGCCTAGTTATCAATCTCATTAAAAAGAATCGCTATAGCAACCAGCTCTGGCGCAAAACCCGTGATTTACATAAACGCATTCGCAATCAATAAAACTGTCACGTAAAGATCAAAAAAACGTCATTGGGCTGTCATAGTCATTTATTAGAATTTCCCAGCTTGGTGTGTATTAATCAATTTAGGAATGGTACTGAAATGAGAATATTTTATGGCATCCAAGGAACTGGCAATGGCCATATTACACGTGGCCGAGTCATGGCAAGAGAATTACAGGCTGCCAATCTTGAAGTCACTTATCAGTTTACTGGCAGGCCACACGATAAATTTTTTGATATGGAAGTGTTTAATGGTTATCAATGGCGTAATGGTCTGACTTTCAATACTAAGAATGGAAAAATCAATCACCTACAAACCGTATTGCAATCCAAGCCACTCCGCTTTCTACAAGATATCAAGCAATTGGATTTGAGCAGTTACGATGCGGTCATCTGTGACTATGAGCCGGTAACTGCTTGGGCAGCACGTCAGCAGAATAAAAAAACCATCGGTATCAGTCACCAATATGCGTTTCGATATCACATTCCTCGTGCAGGCACCGATCCAGTTTCTGAAGCCGTGATGAGAAATTTTGCCCCGGTAGATATCAATATCGGTTTGCACTGGCATCATTTCGATCAACCTATTTTGCCCCCTGTGATTGATACCGCAGTCATACCGAAGCACACACAAAAAAATAAAGTGATTGTCTATCTGCCTTTTGAAGATCAGCAACATGTGATGAAACTACTATCCTTGTTTAAGGAATTTGAATTTTTTATCTACGCTCCAGAGAAGACGGCCTCTTCTTATGCGCATATTCATTGTAAACCACTGTCTCTACATGGATTCCAAAAGGATTTGTCGGACTGTGCGGGCATCATTTGCAATGCTGGTTTTGAGTTAGCCAGCGAATCATTACAACTTGGTAAAAAAATCCTGGTAAAGCCCCTACATGCGCAGATGGAGCAAACGTCCAATGCTGCGGCCTTGCAGCTTTTAGGGTATGGAAAAATGATGCACAGCATCGATATCAAAATTATCGAGCAATGGCTGTATGAATCGAAAGCCATGCAAGTGATTTATCCCAACACAGCCAGATACCTAGTGCAATGGATCAAGAATGGTATGCCGCCCATTGATTCATCCTGGAGTCGGCAAATATGGTCAGACGTCAAAGTTATACCGGTTGATTGATACTAGCGCATAAGAACCCAATGGGTAACACTGCACTGATCATTCGTCTGCAATTTATTTTACAAATGAATTTCTTAAACGCAAACATGGAAAATAATATTTTATTTCAACCCAATCCGGTGACAATCAAAATACCACCACCGCAAAAAATCCTGATCATTTACAATCCAATATCCAGTGCAGGAAATACCGAAGCCATAGCCAACCATCTGAAAATAGAATTAAATTTTCATGGAAAATCCGTTGAAGTACGTGCATCTGAGAAAAAAATGAAAGGTTACACACGTATCGCTGACGACATCGCTGCCAGCGATCTTGTTGTGGTAGTCGGTGGTGATGGCACTATTCGCAAGCTTCTGGATATTATCAATAAAACAAATACCCCTATTTATGCGATTCCGGGTGGAAATGAATCGCTGTTTGCACGCTTTTATGAAATGAATGCTAATGCAGATGATTTACTACAAGCAATCACCGCAGGCACTTGCTTACAACAATTTTATGGTTTAATCAGCGGGAAAGGTATCCAAGGAGAAAAACCTTTTTTCAATATGGCATCAATGGGTTTAGATTCACTCACGGTGAAAAATATTGGCAAAAGAAAAGGCCCTCTAAATGACTCAATCTACGTTTGGCACGGACTCAAAGCCTTGTGTGCATTACATCATCCAACCGTATCCGTAAGCGTTGATGGAGAACGAGTGATTGATCGTGGCTCGGGGTATATCATCATCGCCAATAATTCAGCCTATGCCAAAAACTTACAACTTGTTCCTGCGGCCAATCCCTCCAAAAATGAGCTCGTGTTGGGATTCTTAATGGGCGCACGGCATCAACATGAATTATTCAAAGCGATGAAAATACTCCAACGCAAACCCGCAAACCTTCCTATGCAATATTTCTCAGGAAAAAATATTGCCTGTACTTTGCATGAAAAATCTTATCCACTGCAAGTAGATGGAGATTACTTCCGTAATCGTGACATCGAAGCTGAAAGCACCATCGAGTTCAGCATTAGCCCGAAACCCATTCGGGTATTGATTCCAGCATTTCTGGAATCTAACTTACTAAAAGCTTGAAACAACAATCTTTGATTGAAAAATTTGTGGGAATATAACCACCTTAGCAGGATGCACCCTACATTAGCACTAACACTCTGATGCCAAGTCTGTACTCGCTAATTCTCATGAGATATGCCGTTCTTTCACATAAAATTGGCTCACCTAATATAAACTATTTAGATTGCACGATTGCATATATACAACCTAAAGCGCTTTCAATTTAATTCATTGGCCAGATAGATAAATTATGATAAAAAAGATTACATTAACTGAAAAAGAAGAATCTCCACCAGTAACCCCAAAAAAACCTGCTACTACTGTGAAAAAAGCAATCGCTTCCAGTGATACTGTCAATAAAGAAATAAAAAATACAGCCCCTCTTACTACTATAGAAAATGAAGAAAAACAACCAAAGAAAGGAAAGAACAAACCACAAAAAGTTAAAGGGGTTCGCAATAAACTTACTTTATCAGAAAGCGATTATGTCATTCTAAACAAGCTCAAAAAGAAATGTCTTGATGCAGGCGTTCATGTAAAAAAGCGCAACCTGATACGGGCAGGATTGTTACGTTTATCCAAGCTCAATAGTACAGCTTTATTAAGTGCCATAGCGCAGGTAGAAATCATTAAAGCAGAAGCTTCCGATGATTAGCTGTACTAGCCCATCTATAGTGATCGATCAATTCAACTTGCTAACCAAATTTGCCAGTGATGTAATCCTCAGTAGCTTTCTGCTTGGGCGTGGTAAAGATAAGATCGGTGTCACCAAATTCGATCAATTCTCCCAGATACATATAGGCCGTATAGTCGGAAACCCGCGCGGCCTGCTGCATATTGTGAGTGACAATGACGATCGTGTAATCCTCTTTCAATTTGAAGATCAGGTCTTCAATATGTGCCGTAGAAATTGGATCGAGCGCTGAAGTCGGCTCATCAAGTAAAACCACTTCCGGCTTCACTGCAATCGTGCGCGCAATGCACAGACGCTGCTGTTGGCCGCCGGAAAGGCTGGTGCCACTCTGGTTTAGTTTGTCCTTGACTTCTTCCCATAAGGCCGCTTTATGCAGCGCCCATTCCACTCGTTCCTCTAGTTCATGACGATTTAAAGTTTCATACAGCTTTACGCCAAAAGCTACATTATCGAAAATGGACATCGGAAATGGTGTTGGTTTCTGAAATACCATGCCCATTCTGGCTCGTAGCATGTTGAGATCCTGCTTGTTATCAAGAATATTTGAACCATCCATCATGATTTCTCCCTTGGCCGTCTGACTGGGATAAAGCTGATACATGCGATTGAATGCACGCAGTAGCGTGGATTTTCCACATCCGGAGGGACCAATGAAAGCGGTCACTTTGTTCTGCAGAATCTGCATGTTGATGGATTTCAATGCATGAAATTTGTTGTAGTAAAAGTTCAAATCATTAATGGTGACTTTGGATACATTGGCTCGCATAAGATTATTCTCGGTGTTTAATGGGATAACGTGTGTTTACGCATGAATAAGCGCGCTGCAATATTGAGTCCCAAAACACTCAGCGTAATGAGTAGCGCTCCTGTCCAGGCTAACGCTTGCCAATGCTCATAGGGACTCATGGCAAACTGAAAAATGACCACGGGCAGATTAGCCATGGGGCGATCCATGTCCGTGCTCCAAAATTGATTATTCAGTGCAGTAAATAGCAAGGGCGCCGTTTCTCCACTGATGCGCGCAACCGCTAATAATAAGCCGGTCATAATGCCGACTTTGGATGCACGCCATGTGACCAGTGTGACCACTTTCCACTGTGGCGCTCCCAAAGCAGCAGCAGCCTCACGCAGGCTGTCAGGAATGAGTCTCAGCATATCCTCAGTAGTTCGCACGACCACTGGAATGACAATAAGCGACAATGCCAACGCCCCTGCCCAGCCGGAAAAATGCCCCACTTTTGCAACATAAACGGTATAAATAAAAAGACCGATGACAATCGATGGGGCGGACAACAGAATATCGTTGATGAAACGTGTAGTGGGCGCAAGCCACCCTCGCTGGCCAAATTCAGCCAAATAGGTACCCGCCATGATACCCACCGGAGTACCGATCAAAGTGGCGAGCGTAACCATCACCAAACTACCAGCGATAGCATTCAGCAAACCACCAGTGCTACCCGGTGAGGGCGTCATTTGAGTCAATATATCCAAGCTGATGCCACTCAAACCTTTATCCAATAGAGTCCATAAAATCCAGAACAGCCAAAATAAGCCAAACAGCATGGCCAGAAATGAGAAAGTCAGGTTAATGGCATTGATGATGCGTCGACGGGTATAAATTGGAATCGGTGGATTCAACCGATCGTTGCAACAGTGGGTTGTTGAATAGATTTCATATAATCGTTTAGTGCTTCTGCAGGTGTT
>JAMXAG010000010.1 GCA_024281675.1 Nitrosomonas sp. | reverse complement strand
AAAACAACCTGATGAACTTGCTAATGAACTATGGCAAATCATCAGATATTATTAACTCTGATAGTCTAGAGCCATATCAATTTTTCTATGGCTCGAAATACAGTCGCGCAGATAGAGGTTAATCAGGCTTTGGTATGGAACGCCTTTTTCTTCGGCCATTTCTTTGAAATAACCAATCACATCTTCGCTTAAACGCATCGTGACAGACTTTTTAAGTTTGGTCGCATTCGGTTTTCATGACTTAACACCTCGATAAAATGTACTTTCGTTCTTTGTGGCTTTCCGTGCTGAAATGATTCGAATGGTATTGCTTTCGGTCATGCCCGCAATGGCAGACAATCAAGGGGCGTACTTCATGACTAACGCCAAGCATCAAGAACCTATCTTTCGATGTGGCACAGCAAATTCACTGTAGAAAACAGATCGGGCTTCCTCAAAAGAAACGTCGTGTTTCTTCTTGTTTGAAGCTGTTTTGGTCGCATCCCATTCGAATTTAATCATAGGTACATCGTATGTACGATGGGACGTTGTCAATAAGCCCTAACGTTTGGACATAACCGGCAGTCAAAAGCAGAGCAAAGCGGCGCTTTTGACTGCCCGAGTTGATGGACTTGTTAGCATTAATTACCAGAAATATTCAATATGCTGGACTTTCTGAATTCGTCATTCGGGAAGACCAGCGCCGTAAGAACGTAGTCAAATATGTGTGAAAAGACCACACCAGGCTCCCCTTTTTTCTTTCCTGATCGAAAATAGGAGTGGCCTTTGGGTGGGTCGTAAATGGTATTAACTTCATCGCAGTCAATGGCATAAACATTTTTTGGAGTCTTGTCCATATCCTCTGTGCCAGTATGACCAAGGCGGCGAGATGCCTCACCATTTTTCAGGTTTGAAATCTTGCTGGCGCGAAGTGCTAAATCATCAGATGCATAATAGACCACAACATTTCGAGATGAATGACTGATTAGCTCTCCGGGTTGTCCCTTGTGTAATGACTCATTCAATATGTCTGCGGCTACCAAAAAGGTGTTTCTAAACAGAAGAGGAAGGCCGCCTGGTTGATCATACCTCTGCCAATTCTGTAGTGTTTGACGTAAATACCCTGTTGTTGCCCATTGAATGGGCTAGTAAATTGATTCTTTTAAGACATGGGTCGTCATCAGGGTTAAGTTCGTTAGAGCTTCTCCATTTCATAAAAGACTGCATCATTCGTGCAAAGGCAAAAGCGCTTTGATCTGCTGACTTTTGATCGTCCCAATAGTCCTTAACGATTCCGAGATCATTATCGCAAGGCCAGATGATTGGAAGAACCAGTAACTCTTGTCTTTTTTGTTTACCGCAAAGAGATTGGAATTCCTCCGCATTCTTAAAGACATCTTCGGATAAATTCGAAAAGCCGTGAATGTAAATAAGAATCTGCTTGTATTTCGAGTCTTTAATTCTTGAAAGTAGAGTTTTGCTGCCGGTCTCTTCGTGTTTATTTGCTTTTGTTCTTTCGCAACAAAAAAACCTCTACTCGATGAGTTATTACCAAGATCAAATACAAAATCCTTATTAAGTTCTGGTTCGGTATTTACTGTCGGCAGCCTACTTGTGATAAAAAGCATCGTGGTCTCCTTTGAGTGGGTTTGCCAATAAATGCTAACGTTGTGTTAAGTGACCGAGCGAAAGCGAGGTCCAAGCGAACGTAGTGAGCGAACTTGAATACATTGTTATGCGCTTCCAAGTGGAATAATGTATGGTAATGACGGTAACTCCTCAAATCTCAGCCCATTTGCCTCATTTTTTCAACTGCTTCTTTGGAAAAGAAGATTGAACCGGTGGTTTCTTCCAGCTCGCTGACAACAGACACAACAGACGGTACATAGCCGGTTTCACAAATTTCTTTAAAGCTCACCCTTATTTCTGGCTCGGCAACTAAATAATCGTATCTTTCTTCGTTTAATCTCTAGCGGGTTTAATTCCTCGCCCCTTGGGGCGTAAAATATTCGCGTGAGCGAATATTTACATAAGCGTCAATGTACAATATTTGGCTTTATCACCTGTATTTCCAGCGAAAATATCGTCGTGCTGTGTTCCATGAGGCCGTACATAAAGTACATGGCGAGATGTGTGTTGAGCTGGAAGGTTACCAGTTGAAATTTCTGGAGATTGGAAATATATGAAGATCATGTTCATTTTTTAGTGCAAAGTGTTCCTTCATATAGTGTAACAAAACTGGTAACACTGATTAAGAGTATCACAGCAAGTGAACACATTTGCTGGTGGTCTTCTTCATGTCAAACAACTCTGGGCGGTGAACTTTTGGAGCCATGGCTATTCTGCGAGTACTGTCGGTTGTCATGGCGACGAACACACGATAAGGAACTATGTTAAGGGGCAAGGGAAGGAGTATCAAAAACTACACGAAGATAGGCAGCTTGCACTCTTCTAACTTTCCACATCTCACAGCTCTGATACCTCGCCCCTTGGGGCAGGAGCGTTCATTTTACTCTGGTATAACAGTTTCAAAAGTCAAAGCGCTATAAAGATAATAGTAATTAGAACCCTAAACTGGCTAATAAATCATCGACTTGATCTTGATTGTGTACCACATTGTTTTCATTTTTAGTATCAGTTACAGGTCCATTCATAAGCCCTTCGTCTGTATTAGGTTTTTGGGTTGGGACGTATGCAAGTAATAATTCTATCAAGTCTTTTTCTAAGCTTTGCACCATACGGGTAATTTTTTTAATCACTTGACCGGTAAGATCTTGAAAATCTTGCGCCATCATAATTTCTAACAATTGTTCATTAGTAGCGCTGGTTTGCTCAGGAATCTTGTCTAAGTAGCTTAAAGTATCAATTAGCAGCACCTTGAAAACTTCAGTGTTTGGATTTGCTTGTTGTGATTCCAAGGTTTTTTTCCACCGCTCAGATAATTTTATTGCATCTGCAGATAACTTATCTTGAATGGGCATTGCGGTTTCAGTCGCGGTTAAAGTACGATCAGCAGCTTGCTGTGTTTTGCTGGCTACATAAGTTAATTTGTCTTGTGCTTCAGGGACTTCACCTGCAATTTTCTCCAAGCGTTTATCGTATCCCAATTCTCGTAAACTATTGTGCAAATTACGAGTTAATTGACCAACTTGATCAATGACATCTTTATCAGAATTGATTTCGTTATCTTCAATGGTATTAATTTCTGATATTGATGTTATTTTTGACAATTTGATAGATTTCTTGGGCTTTCTGGATTTAATCAGATCAGTATCGTCTGATTTTATTTTAGCAAGATTTTTGGTATTCATACTGAGCTCACTTTATATCGATAATTCAGTTAATGCTTATGCTTTTACTGCAATTTTAGCCTGCATGTTCTGGAAGATTTTATTCAATTTTTCTTCAAGAACGGCTGCTGTGAAAGGTTTTACGATGTAACCACTTGCACCAGCTTGGGCTGCAGCAACAATATTTTCTTTTTTGGCTTCAGCAGTAACCATGAGTACAGGAATATTTTTGAGCGCTTCATTAGCACGTACATTTTGGAGCATAGTAAGGCCATCCATATTTGGCATATTCCAGTCAGACACGATAAAATCAAAGTTTCCATCTTGCAGCTTACGCAGTGCTACTGCACCATCTTCAGCTTCATCAACATTGACAAATCCTAGCTCTTTTAAAAGATTGCGAACAATTCTACGCATCGTAGAGAAATCATCCACAACTAAGAATTTCAAATTTTTATTGGGCATTTCTTTCTCCGTAAATATAAGTGCTAATTTTATAAACTACCAATGATAATTAGTCTTGACTAAATTAATTAATTTTCTCATGTCTAGTTTCTTTTATGGCTTTTCTATCGACAGCAAAATTCGAAAGTTTAGGATAAATGTACTAGATTTCACATAGGCAGCCACAGATACCCACATGCCATGGCTTGAGGTGTTCTGTCAAAAATCGAGTCCATGTGTTTTAAGCAGCGGCTAGATTGGCATAGTACTGCTGTGTAAATTGTGCTTGGTGATAAATAGCCCAGTCGTTTCTGTTTTCTCAAAAGCTTAAAGCCCGCAAAGGCCTCACGCCTTACGAATACGTCTGCAGAGTATGGACAAAAGAACCGGCACGATTTTATCGTTAACCCATTCCAGTACACCGTGGGACTAAACAGCTAGGATCGTTAAATCGGCTACATTCGGTGCATTGGTGCTTATACCGATAAGCGTACCGTTTAATCCGGCCAAAAATTCATACACCATACGTTGTAAACTTAAGTAATACTTGAAATTTATTGTATTCTTCCCCACATAAGCATAAATGACTTTTCGAGGGAGATTTCCATGCGTTTTGATAAATTAACGACCAAATTCCAGCAGGCGTTTTCTGATGCACAAAGCATTGCTGTGGGGCAAGATAACCCAACGATAGAGCCACAACATTTATTATTGGCGTTATTGCAGCAAGAAGATGGTAGTACGTTGTCATTGCTGCAGCGTTCGGGCGTTAATACTGCTGCTTTACTAGAGAACCTACGGCAGCAAGTGCAACGTTTACCCAAAGTAGAAAATTCAGCGGGTGAAGTCACTATTTCACGTAGTTTGAATAACTTGCTGAATTTGTCTGATAAGGAAGCACAAAAACACAACGATCAGTTTATTGCTTCAGAAATGTTTTTGTTGGCGGCTCTCCAGGATAAAGGTGAGGTTAGTATATTACTCAAGCAGCATGGCGCGAGCTATGCTGCACTTTCGCAAGCGATTCATGCGGTTCGTGGTGGTGAGCAAGTCAATAGTGCTGAGGGTGAAAGCAATCGTGAAGCATTAAAAAAATACACACTGGATCTCACCGAGCGTGCACGACAAGGCAAATTGGACCCGGTTATTGGCCGCGATGATGAAATCCGGCGTGCCATTCAAGTGCTGCAACGCCGCACCAAAAATAATCCAGTGCTAATTGGTGAACCCGGTGTCGGTAAGACTGCCATTGTGGAAGGATTGGCGCAACGTATTGTCAATGGCGAAGTACCGGAAAGCCTAAAAGACAAGCGAGTACTGAGTTTAGACATGGCTGCATTATTAGCCGGGGCGAAATATCGTGGGGAGTTTGAAGAGCGGCTCAAATCGGTATTGAAGGAATTAACGCAGGATGAAGGTAAGACGATTGTTTTCATCGATGAACTGCATACCATGGTAGGTGCAGGCAAAGCTGAAGGTGCGATGGATGCAGGAAATATGTTGAAACCTGCATTAGCACGTGGAGAGTTGCATTGCGTTGGCGCCACGACTTTAGATGAGTACCGCAAATATATCGAAAAAGATGCAGCGTTAGAACGTCGCTTCCAGAAAGTATTGGTCGAAGAACCCAGTGTAGAAGCGACCATTGCAATTTTGCGTGGTTTGCAGGAAAAATACGAAGTCCACCACGGTGTCGATATTACTGATCCGGCTATTGTAGCTGCGGCTGAATTGTCCAATCGTTATATCACTGACCGTTTTTTGCCGGATAAAGCGATTGATTTAATCGATGAAGCGGCCGCACGTATCCGTATGGAAATCGATTCAAAACCTGAAACATTGGATAAACTTGATCGGCGTTTAATACAACTAAAAATTGAGCGTGAAGCCGTTAAAAAAGAAAAAGATGAAGCTTCGCAAAAACGACTACAGCTCTTGGAAGATGAAATAGCAAAAAAAGAGCGTGAATATGCTGACCTCGATGAGGTATGGAAAACCGAGAAGTTTCAGGTACACGGTTCTCAGCAAATCAAAGAGGAAATGGAAAAAATCAAATTGGAAATCGATGCCGCTACACGTAAAGGTGATTGGCAAAAAGTTTCCGAGTTGCAATATGGCCGCCTTCCACAGCTCGAGGCGCAACTACAGCAATCAGCAGATCTCGGTGTGGAAAAATCAGGGAAACATAGGTTATTACGCACGCAAGTGGGTGCTGAGGAAATTGCGGAAGTGGTGTCACGAGCAACAGGTATTCCTGTTTCTAAAATGATGCAGGGTGAGCGCGAGAAGTTGCTATTAATGGAGCAAAAGCTACATGATCGGGTAGTAGGTCAGGATGAAGCCGTATGCCTTGTTTCCGATGCGATTCGACGGTCACGCGCAGGTTTGTCGGATCCTAACCGGCCGTATGGTTCTTTCTTATTTTTGGGACCAACTGGGGTGGGTAAAACCGAGCTTTGCAAAGCGCTTGCGGGTTTTTTATTTGATTCGGAAGATCATTTGGTGCGTATTGATATGTCCGAATTTATGGAGAAGCATTCAGTCGCCCGTTTGATTGGTGCGCCACCTGGTTATGTCGGTTATGAGGAGGGCGGTTACTTGACTGAAATTGTCCGCCGGAAACCCTATTCAGTGATTCTTCTGGACGAGGTTGAGAAGGCGCATCCGGATGTTTTCAATGTTTTGCTGCAAGTTTTGGACGATGGCCGTATGACCGATGGACAAGGTAGAACCGTGGACTTCAAGAATACCGTGATCGTGATGACTTCAAATCTTGGCTCACAAATGATTCAAGAAATGTCTGGCAAAGACTATCAAACGATCAAACAGGCTGTAATGGCAGATGTTAAAACTTATTTTCGTCCGGAGTTCATCAACCGTATTGATGAAGTAGTGGTATTTCATGCGTTGGATCAGAAACATATTCAATCAATCGCGAAAATACAACTACAGTATCTTGAAGCCCGTTTAGCAAAAATGGAAATGAAGCTTGATGTCAGTGATGCGGCATTAGCAATCATTGCACAAGTTGGCTTTGATCCGGCATTTGGTGCACGTCCTTTGAAACGTGCGATTCAGGCTCAGATTGAGAATCCGTTGGCAAAAGAGATCCTATTAGGACATTTCGTTGCAAAAGATACAATGAAAGTTGAATACGCCAATGATCAAATGATTTTCTCTAAAGCCAGCATTTAATGCATGATTGGTGCACATATCTGAGAATTTGTTTGGTGATATTTACAGTTAAGGCAGTCAATAATATTCATTATTGACTGCTGAATATTCCGTAACAGCTTCTGCAGTACTTCAAGATTCGGGTAAAATAAGGCTTTTTACTGGATTTGATGTTATGTTTAAAGGTAGTCTGGTTGCTATCGTAACCCCCATGCATGAAGATGGTGAACTTGATCTGGAAAATTTCCGTTCGCTACTTGATTTTCATATTGCACAAGGCACTGATGGTGTTGTCGTGGTGGGTACAACCGGAGAATCACCAACAGTCGATTTCAAAGAACACTATTTGTTGTTGCAGACCGCAATGGAGCATGTTGCAAAACGCATACCTGTCATTGCCGGTACCGGTGCTAATTCTACTCGTGAAGCGATTGATTTATCGTTGTACGCTAAGGAAATTGGTGTGGATGCCTGTTTGTCGGTAGCGCCATACTATAACAAACCTACTCAGGATGGGTTGTATCAACATTTTAAAGCAATCGCAGAGGCTGTTGATATACCACATATTTTATACAATGTTCCAGGAAGGACAGTGGCGGATATTTGCAATGATACCGCACTGCGGCTAGCTGAAATTCCCAATATTATCGGTATTAAAGATGCCACCGGTGATATTGGACGTGGCTCTGATTTGTTACGTAGAGCACCGAAAGATTTTCTCATATACAGCGGCGATGATGCCAGTGGATTAGCGCTGTTATTGCTCGGAGGGCACGGTGTGATTTCGGTTACCGCCAATGTGGCGCCTAAAAAAATGCACGAGATGTGTGTTGCCGCAGCAAGTGGCGATCTAGTAACTGCGCGAGTATTGAATAATCAACTACTTCGATTACATACTGATTTGTTTGTTGAAGCGAACCCGATTCCTGTCAAATGGGTTGTCGAGCAAATGGGATTGATCCGTTCCGGTATCCGGCTTCCATTAACTCCTTTATCTACGCAATACCATTCACTGCTACGGGAAGCCATGCAGTTAGCTAACATCCAAGTTTAAGGGGAGAATAGTGTCAAAAATGAAATGGCGAAAAATGTCGAGGCTACTGTTCGGGATAGCGTTTATTTTTTCAATTACAGGTTGTAATTCATTTCAATTATTTCCAGAAACTAAAACGGTTGACTATAAGTCTGCTGGAAAAGTGCCACCGCTCGATATACCGCCCGATTTGATTAAACCAGCAATTGATGATCGCTATGCTATTCCGGAACTCGATGCACCTACCAGTGCTACTTTTTCTAGTTATCAAAATGAACGAGGTAATCCTCTGCACGGCAATGGCAGAACAGCCTTGTCACCCACTTCAGTAGAAAATGTGCACATTGAACGTGCCGGAACGCAACGTTGGCTTGTAGTCCCTCAATCGCCTGAAGCAGTATGGCCGGTTATTAAAGAGTTTTGGCAAGAACTTGGTTTCCTTATCAAGGTGGAGACACCGGAAACAGGTATCATGGAAACTGATTGGGCTGAAAACCGTGCCAAGATTCCTCAAGATTTTATACGTAATTTATTTTCCACCTTTTTGGATAGTATTTATTCTGCAGGAGAGAGAGACAAGTATCGTACGCGTTTAGAAAGAAATGAGGCAGGCTTGACGGAAATTTATATTAGTCATCGAGGCATGACGGAAGTCGTAGAAGGGGGTAATCTGCAGCGCACTATTTGGCAGCCGCGCCCTGCTGATCCTGATTTGGAAGCAGAAATGTTATCGCGTTTAATGTTGCGTTTTGGTGTTAAGGAAGAAAAAGCCAAATTGGAATTGGCTTCAAACCGAGGTACTTCCGATCAACGTGCTTATATTGACCAATCAACGGATAATAAGCTAGTAATCAATGAAGCTTTTGACCGCTCATGGCGTAGAGTTGGTTTAGCACTCGATCGTATCGGTTTTACCGTCGAAGACCGAAACCGCGCAGAGGGGATCTATTATGTGCGTTATGTTAATCCCGATAAGGACAGCAAGAAAGAGGGGGATGGTAAAGGTATTTTGTCGAATCTGATGTTTTGGCGCAGCGGAGACTCATCAGACAACAAAGCAGTCAAGTATCGCATACAATTGAATGATACAAGCTTTAACAGTAGTGAGCTCAGCCTACTCAATGATGATGGTACTGGTGTTGATTCAGCAACATCTAGTCGAATTCTTAAATTGTTGCATGAACAATTGAGATAAAGCGATTTTAACGAATATTTACCACTGTGCCCGTTGTGATCCACTGACTCAATTGGTCAATCTGTTGATTAGTTAAAGCAATACAACCATTCGTCCAGTTATAACTATGATGGATTTCGGGATTTCCCTTGCCAATACCATGAATACCGATATGTCCACCGAGTGGGGTATTCTGAGGAGGTGTTTTCCCCATCATTTTTGCATCCAAGATAGCCAACCAATTTTCGTGACTGATCTTGTTTTCGAGGTAGGCTTGCTTGGCATTTTCTAGGTTTGGATAATCCAAGCCAAAGAATCGGTGAAAGCGACTCTTCTCGTTAATCCAACTGATCTTAAATGTACCGAGCGGTGTCTTGTCATCTTTGGTAATTTTAGTCCGAGTTGTACCGTAACGGCCAATGGAAACGTTCTGGAATACCATCTGGATCTTTTTTCCTTGCATGACCGATAGGGTATGTTCTTGAGTATCGACATCAATCCAAATAGCATCATTTGCTTGAAGAGAGCTGGATACAACCATTAAACCGAGTACTCCGATCAACAGTAGTACTGTTGAATCACATAATCTAAGTCGTTTCATCATTGGGTTTATATGCAGTAGTTTCAATTTAATGACTATCTTACAACTGATTGGATTGAATCAGAGCTTCCTTGGTCACCGCTTATATACCATTTAGGACAATCTTCTTCTCATAGTTCGCTCATAAAACACTACTTTACTTAAATTGGTTTGCGACCAAATAGCGACCCGTGTCACTTCTTTCATCGCTGTGCAGCCAGACAGCTATGGCTCTACCGGTTGAACTGACTGCTAGGCGCGGTTCAGTCATGGACCCGGGCACTGTCGCGAGTGAGTTGGCGTTCCAATGACTAGTACCTGCTTGCTTGATGCTTGCCCAGTTATCCTGGGAGGAGCCATTCTGAGCCTCTTGCCGCCATACTGCAAACACCCTACCGCTCGAATCTAAACCGACTTCAACACCTTGATTGATAACCTCTACGGTGTTATTTGCTTCGATGGCGGTTGGTGTTCCCCACTGACCATTCTCAAAATGATTGGTAAAGGCGCTGACCGATCCTGAAGAATTCAATTGACTCCATGAAGCTACTGCACTACCTCTTCCATTCATGGCAACTCGAACGAAAGATCTGGTTTCTTCCACGCGGCCCTGATCAAGAATTTTTACCGTAGGATCCCATCCGTTGTTTGGGTTATAGTGCCAAGCAGCCACTTGGAATGAATCAGCCAAGCTGATCCGGGCAGGGGCAACAACAACTGCACTTCCGCTATCGCTGATGGCGATTTCAGGTTGGACGCCAGGGCCAAGCTCCCTTGGGGAGGAGTCCCAGGTATCGCTACCCGGCTGGTAATGACTTACTCTGATGTTGGAAGTGTTGATATTTGACCATACCGCAATGGCGTCACCGTTATTGTTGATTGCTACCTTCGGATTAAAGCTGGCATCAACTTGATCGGGAATATCCAGATCGATAAACTTTGCGGTTCCCCATCCCCGGCCAATGATATAACGATTGGCATAGATGAAAGACTGAACACCGATACGCTGTGACCAGATTACAACCGCATTACCCATATTATCCATAGCGACATCTGATTGTGGAAATCCTCCTCCGTCAGAAGGGTTTTCGTTTTTTAGCAATACCGCAGCTTCCCAACCAGAATTTGCTTGGAACCGTGCAGCCCAGGCACTGACTACTGTTTTTTGCTGCTCGGTATTGATTCCTTCGATTTGCTTCTGCATCCAGACCACCATAGCATTGCCATAAGTATCCATGGCTACTTTAGGTTCATAAGCATTCTGAGCGCCACTGTCAAGCAAGGATGGGGCGCTCCAAACATTTGTGGTGGCATTGTAATGTACAGCCCAAACACTATTGACGCTGATGTCAGAATCAGTTTCAAGCCAGACCGCTACGGCATCCCCATTGGCGCTGATAGCAACTTCCAGATTATCAAAGAATTGTGCTGTTTGCTGAAATACCGGTTTAGCGCCTAGCCACCTTCCTGCTGGAATCTGACTGACTAAGTCGGATAAGGAATCGACCAATACAGGAGCGCTTCCCCACGGGCCTCCTATGACATAGGCACCATTATCATTTTTGTTGATCCCTGCATAAACGCCTGCTTCCGGATAGTGTCTAAATAACCAGGGTTCGATGCTTGTTTGCGTAGTGGGATGACTAGAAAAAATTTGAGGATTTGTAATTTCCAGCCAATTAAGCACTCTTTCCGTATCACTGACTACGTCAGCAAACACGAAATTGAAATTGCAAGTTAGAAAAATCCCACATACCCAAGTACCTGAAGTTCTGCTAATTTTTATCATTTGATGCCCCTAAGGAATTCAAAAATACGAATTATCACACTTAAATCCTTAAGCATCAAACCCCTCATTCCCTTATATGTCAATACAATTAGTTTTGTTAGCAGAATAAAAAGTGGTTAAATCGGATCGTTTTAAGCGACTCAGTATGCTTCAAATCTTTGATGTTGCATATTGATAGCCAACGATTGCGCCCAAGATGACACCTAATGGGGTTGCAATGAAAATTCCAACCAGAGGTCCCTGACTGGTATCTTTAATAATAGCCATGGACCCTAGAAATACCAATGTGAAAAAAATTCCACCGACGATTGATGCACCGCCAACAATCGCAATGCTTTTTCCTGCACGCTGTCCAGAAGTAAGTTGCCAACTAAACCAGCCTGATAACAGTGCGAGTGCCAGTGAAATCATAGCATTCAACCAAACAGGCAAATTGCTGGTAATCGTGAGTATCGTGCTGATAAAGAACAGTACGAGTAAAAACGAAAAGAATGAAGCCAGTATTTTAATAAATGAAAGCATTGCAATATTTTTTATAAGATGAAGTTTTAACAACGAAGCATTGTAATATATCCTTGTTGTATTTGAATCCAGAAACCTTACGTTTCACCACATAGTAAACTTACCCAATTGGCAGAAAGGAGATCAACTGGGAGTTCTAGATTGAAGCAAGCGACATAATGAAAAGTATAGATTTATCAAGACGAAGCATATTGAAACATAGCTTGCTGGCAATGAGTGCGTTTATGGGTAATATTTTATTGCCCACATCAATGCAGGCTGCATTACTGCGACTAGCCTCAACAGAAGAATTATTAGCTCCCGATGAAAATGGTGTGCGTTTACCGGCAGGTTTTCACTCGCGTATCGTTGTTCGATCAGGACAAATACTTTTTAATTATCAATGGCATGCTGCTCCGGATGGTGGAGCAATTTTTGCTACCGAAGATGCAGGCTGGATTTATGTTTCGAACAGCGAGTTAGATCATAACGCAGGCGGCGTAGGTGCGTTGCGTTTTGATCATTCAGGAAAACTTATTGATGCTTACTCGATTTTAAATAATACCAACCGTAATTGCGCAGGCGGACATACCCCGTGGCAAACGTGGCTTTCTTGCGAAGAAATTGCAAAAGGGCGAGTATGGGAGTGTGATCCTTTTGGCAAAAAAGAAGGTCAGGTAAGAGCTGCTTTAGGTTTATTTCGACATGAAGCCGTCGCGGTGGATACAATCAATAAACAGATTTATTTAACTGAAGACGAAACCGATGGATGTTTATATCGCTATACCGCACGATCCTTTAATACTACGCAAAGCCATCCGAATCTGGATGATGGATTCTTGGAAGTTGCGGAAGTATTTGAAGGTTCTGTGGGTAAGGTTCGTTGGCATGTACTGCCGGATTCTTTAGCGCAGTCTACTTGGACACGCCATCAGGTCGATAATGCAACGCATTTTAATGGCGGAGAAGGGATTTGGTATCATCGCGGGATAATTTATTTTGTCACTAAAGGTGACAATCGTGTTTGGATGTATGACATACCGCAACAAGAACTCAGCATTATCTATAGCAGCTCACAGTATCGATCACCAGTGCTGACCGGGGTAGATAACATTATAGCCAATCAAGCTGGGGAATTGCTGATCGCCGAAGATGGTGGCGATATGCAAATCGTAGTGTTGGTCGCTAATAAAGTGTTTCCCTTGCTGCAATTGGTAGGACATGAACGTTCAGAAATAGCAGGCCCCGCGCTCAGTCCAGACGGTAAGCGCTTGTATTTTAGTTCACAACGTGGGAGCAGTGGATATAACGATGGTGGTATTACCTACGAAGTCACCGGACCATTCTGATTCGATTCCTGTACAAAATGATTCTCTTACTTGCACTTGATAAACTTATAAATCATCTTATCTTTCTTTATCACGGGGATGCGGGTTGTATGCAATATCAACCTTCACTATTTGCTGTAAAGCAGCAATAATCTGGACTGCAACACAGCATCAATAAAAGGGGAAGCGGATTTGGAATTTAAAGATTATTACAAAATACTAGGTATTGCACGAGAAGCCACTGCGGACGAGATCAAAAAAGCATTTCGTGGCTTGGCGCGTAAATATCATCCTGATGTATCCAAAGAGGCCAATGCCGAAGAAAAAATGAAAGAAGTCAATGAGGCATATACGGTGCTATCGGATCCGGAGAAGCGTGCAGCTTATGACAATTTAGGACAAGGCGGAAACTTTCAATCGGGCAGTGGTTTTCAACCACCTCCAGGTTGGGATGCCGGTTTTGAGTTTAGTCACACACACAGCGATGGTTCACAAGCTGCCGATTTTAGCGACTTTTTTGCGGAGTTGTTTGGTAAGCAAATGCGTGGAAGATCACCATACGGCGAACATAAAATGCAGGGTAACGATCATCACGCCAAGATCATGCTGGATTTGGAAGATGCCTACCACGGTGCAACACGTAGTTTGACTTTGCGCGCGCCAAAATTGGATAACCAGGGTCGCGTCATTTTTGCTGATCATACTTTAAATATACGGATTCCCAAAGGTGTTCATGCCGAACAGGTTATTCGTTTGGCAGGGCAGGGTGGTCCTGGCATGGCTGGTGAGAAGGCTGGTGATCTTTTTTTGCAGATTCAATTCAATCCGCATTCGCGTTATCGGGCTGATAATAAAGATGTTTATGCTTCTTTGCCGGTTGCTCCTTGGGAAGCAGCATTGGGTGCAACGATTAAAATTCCTGTGCCAGACGGATTCGTTGAGGTCCGTGTACCGGAAAATTCACAGCCAGGGCGCAAATTGCGTTTGAAAGGAAGGGGTATTCCCGCTGCGATACCAGGAGATTTATACTTGCTATTGGAAATCGTTTTGCCGCCTGTTATGAGCGACAAAGAACGTGGAATTTATCAAACCATGGCACGAGAATTTGCTTTTAATCCGCGCCAGAATTTGGGAGTTTAAAGTCATGCCTGACGAAATTGATGCAATGTTGCTTGAAGATGCCATGCTTGATCTGGATAGGCTGGCACAGTGTTGCCACGTTAGCCGCGAGTGGATCATCGAACATGTTCAGTGCGGAGTATTACTTAATGACAATTGTACGCAAGCAGATCCTGCAACCTGGATATTCGACAGTCGGAGTTTAGTTCGAATTAAACGAATCATACGCGTTGAGAGAGATTTTGAATGCCATCCTGAGTTGGCTGGATTGGTTGCCGATCTGATCGAAGAGGTTGAAGTGCTGCGCACGAAGATCAATGCAACAGAATTCGGGGATCGGTAGTGTGATTCAGTACTTATAAAAAAAGCTTTGAGTAACATGGAAAAACATCACACAAACTTCCTTATTACTTCTCTACAATATCATGCGATTAATCGCATGTCGTCCAATCAGTTGAATGCAATTTTATGTAGATCTTCGGTACTACAGCTACTGCCATTTAATGACATCTGATCTTGTACGTTGCGCATACTCGTATAAAACATAAATAAGAATTGGAGAAACTCGATGGGTCAGGATGGAACTTTTTTACGCCTAATTTGGACCGTGTTGACTGTTGTCGTATTGGCGTTGTTGTTACACAGTTTTTTGTATCACTATTTTCCAAATCTGTTACAACATGATTTGTTAAGTAATAACAATAATCATACGGTCAACGCTGAGCCACGCGTCGTGCAAGCACGAGGTACTTTAGCAGAAGATGAAAAAAGCACCATCGAATTATTTGAGAACTCACGGGATTCAGTAGTTTTTATTACCACACGCCAGCGTGTCATGGATGCTTGGACGAGGAATATTTTTTCTGTACCTAGTGGCACTGGCTCAGGGTTTATTTGGGATGATGAAGGGCATGTAATTACCAATTTTCATGTGATCAAAGGGGCGAGTGAAGCGATTGTGCGAGTTACCGATGGGCGCGATTATAAAGCCTCATTAGTTGGTGCAAGCCCTACGCATGATATTGCAGTGCTGCGAATCAATGTGCGTTTTCAACGGTATGTGCCAGTTCCTATCGGTACGAGCAATGATCTTAAAGTGGGACAAAAAGTATTTGCCATCGGTAATCCATTTGGATTGGATTGGACGCTGACTACAGGTATCGTTTCAGCGCTGGATCGTTCGCTACCCAGCGGTGACGGTCGGAGCATCGATAATTTGATTCAAACCGATGCTGCTATTAACCCCGGTAATTCCGGCGGCCCGTTACTTGATTCTGCCGGCCGTCTAATTGGCATCAATACGGCAATTTATAGCCCAAGCGGCGCTAGTGCAGGAATTGGCTTTGCCGTACCGGTCGATACGGTCAATCGTGTCGTACCGCAAATTATAAGCCGGGGTAAATATATTCGTCCCGCCATGGGCATTACCGTTGATAGCAAACTTAACAAGCGCTTAGCGGAGCACCTGAAAATTAGTGGTGTCATTATTTTAAGTATCAGCCCCGGATCGGCTGCCGAAGAAGCTGGATTGGAAGGCGCTACCGTTACCCCCGAAGGTAACATTGTGGCGAATGACGTCATTGTAGCAATTGATGGCAAATCGATTGATTCAGTCGACAAGCTGTTTTCCCGCATTGATAACTATAAAGTCGGTGATACCATCAAGCTAACCGTGCGTCGTTATGGCGACCGAAGTGAGGAGGTCGAAGTGCCAATTACATTGCAATCTGGTGAATAGTTATACAATGCTAAAAACAAAGGGCGATAAGCCGACAAACGAATGCTCTCATATGATCTATATTGAATAGAGAGCCATTTTAGAACAACCTAATTAAGCGATTCATGCTTCAAAGGAAACCTTATGAGTAAGAAACTAATTGTGCTTTTTGATGGTACTTGGAAAAGCACTAATTCGAAAACCCTTAATCCTCTTGACGGTGGTAATCAACCCGTTACCAATGTTGTTCGATTCTTGGAGGCACTCAAGCCAATGGATAACCATAAGAATGTGCAGTTGGCGCACTATGTGCCAGGTATCGGCACACGTAAATTTGAACGAATACTCGGCGGTGCTTTTGGTTATGGCATTAGTAACGCTATCAAAGAGGCTTATTTATTTATCGCGACGAATTATGAACCAGGTGATGAGATTTATTTATTAGGATTCAGCCGTGGTGCCTACAGTGCTAGAAGCTTGGCAGGCATGATTCATAATGTAGGAATATTGCAAAGACGCTTTCTTTATCTGCTTGATGACGCCTATGATCACTATAAATCACGTGATAAGGCATGGCATCCCGATGCTGAAAATTCGATTAATTTCCGCAAACAATTTACTTGGGGAGATGATTACAAGAAAATCCGCTTCATTGGTGTTTGGGACACTGTTGCCGCGCTAGGCTCACCGTATGGGTTGCTTTTTTCGAAGCTGGTTGATTATTTGTTTAATCGGCATTTTCATGACACTAAACTGAGTCCCAGCGTTCTGAATGCTTACCAAGCAGTAGCGATCGATGAGAAGCGCTGGCCTTATCGGCCCGTATTATGGGATCATCAATATGAAAAAACCAGTTCGCGTATCGAGGAGCTTTGGTTTCCAGGAGACCATATTTGTGTCGGTGGGAGTGGTAAAAGCACTGGGTTATCTGACATTGCACTCGAATGGATGATACGTAAGGCCAAGGAGCATGGTTTAAAAATAGATACACAGCTCATCTCTGATCCCATTTTCTCTCCAGATTTTCTTGAACCTATACCCGAAAGGGGTTTTTCGAAGTGGTTTTACCGAATTGCAACACTTTGTAGTGTCAAGTTCCTAAGTATTTACTATGTGAACGATGAAGATAGGCCTTTGGTTGATCATATTGGATGGAATGGCGATTATTTGCGGCCAATTCGGGATACGAAAGCAATTAGCCCTGAAGCGAAAATTCGGATGGAGATGGACAAAAGTTATCGCCCATGCAATTACGTGGATAAAACAGATATATTCAATAAATAATAACTATCGGGGATTAATTTTGATGTTTTAACTCAGAAAACTATCCATTTTTCCGGGTGATATGTGCTGTGGGTATGGTGATTTTCATAGAGTCCGAAGTTTCATAAAATGGAGGATGGAGATGGAATTACCACGCACACAATATAGTCAGGAATTTATGGAGCAATCGGTCAAGTTTTTTAAAGAAAGTGGCTTGCCTCACTGATTTACTGTAGCAGGATTGAAACATGCTGAAGACCTCTGCACAACCGCGAGAATTTAGCTGTAGTGACAGAGAAAAATATCCAACTGACAGTTATTGCACGTCATTTTGGTAGAAAGTGAAGTTTTTTTCCTTTTTTAGGGGAATTTTCCCCCTTATGCAACATTTGGACGGATTGCTCTCCTTAATGGTTGGTCTACGAAGATTTTGTTGGCTGCTTTTTTCAGGTTCATGCAGATACTTTTCAGTATGACTTGGGCGTTGACTTTTACCGTACCGAAGTAGCTGGCGCGCCCCATTCTGAATAAGCGTTTGATTGTGCCAAAACACTGTTCGACAATATAACGTTTTTTGCTGATCAATTGATTCGCCAGCTTCTGGCGTGCCGAGAGTGGTTTGTTCTTGTACGCACGATGCATGATTGCGCTCTTGATCTTTTGCTTTCTTAGAAACTGCCGATTGGCATTGCTGGCAGATCCCTTTGCTGTCAGCTTGTCTTGTTTGTTTGGTCTGTCCAGTTCGTGTGGTTGGATGAGACTGACGTTCTCTCGGAAAATTGATAAACCACTACGGATCATTTTCGGATTTTGTACCCTGTTTTCAGTATTCGCAATGTGCACCACGATACCGCCAGGAACCATGCCACCAGAATCCCAAGACTGAGGTAAGGTGAAACATCCGAGGTGTGAAAGAAGCTGTAGCGAAACCCGTCTACTATGTAGAAAAACGGATTCATATACGATAATTCTCGCCAGAATGGAGGCAACGAGGGGATCGTATAGAAAACCCCCGATAAAAACGTCAGTGGCAGGACAATAAAGTTTTGCAACGCAGCAAGCTGCTCAAATTTTTCCGCCCAGATTCCTGCAATGATGCCTAAGGCGCCCAGTAACGCAGTGCCCATCAAGGCAAATGCGAATACCCACGCGAACGAGTACAGGGGAAGTTCAAAAAACACCAGTGTCATGACGCAGATACCCAGTCCTACCACCAGGCCACGAACGACCGATGCCAGTACATAAGCAGTGAATATTTCCTGGTAAGAAAGCGGTGATAACAGCATGAAAATGTGATTGCCCGAGACCGTCGATTGAATCAGGCTTGATGAAGAGTTAGCGAAAGCGTTTTGCAACATAGCCATTATCACCAATCCCGGAATCAGAAAAACCGTGTAGGTTACACCGGGATATGCCTGCACCCGTTCTTCCAGCGCGTGAGAAAAAATCAACAGATAAAGCAAGGCAGACAGCATGGGTGCAAATATGGTCTGGAACCCGACTTTCCAGAATCGCAGCAGTTCCTTGTAGAGTAGCGTAAGAAATCCATTCATATCGATGTAGATTCCAGATTCTCTGTACCGTGCATGAGCTTTACGAACACTTCTTCCAGATCAGGTTGCAATATCTGCAGATCCAGAATTCGGGTCTGGGCCACGTGTAATGCTGTCATCACATTTCCAAGCTGAGAGTATTCCTCGATTGCCAGAACGTAGTAGCCTTGGTCGTGGCTGATTGTCAGTAGCTGTAACGCTGCCGGCAGCGTATCGGGAGATAGCCGCAGGCGTATCCGGTGTCCTGAAATGTTGCTGATGAGATTTCTGATGCTATCAAGCACAACGATACTGCCATTTTTGAGCATTGCTACGCGGTTGCATAAAGCCTCTGCTTCTTCGAGATAATGCGTAGTGAGTACAATGGTATGACCGTTGCGGTTTAATTGCTTGATGAAACGCCAAAGGGCCTGGCGCAATTCCACATCTACGCCTGCGGTGGGTTCATCCAAAACGATTACCGGAGGCTTGTGGACCAATGCCTGTGCTACCAGTACGCGCCGCTTCATACCGCCGGACAGCAAACGCATGTTGGTATCCGCCTTATCGGTAAGGTCGAGATGGTGGATTATCTCGTCTATCCAGCCGTTATTTTTTTTCATGCCGAAATAGCCGGATTGAAACACAAGTGTTTCCCGAACGGTAAAGAACGGATCAAATACCAACTCCTGCGGCACCACACCCAGCATGCGACGTGCTTCACGATACCCGGTGACGACATCGTGCCCCATTACCCTGACACTGCCGCTGCTGGCAAGGGCAAGACCTGCGATGATATTGATCAGCGTCGTCTTTCCCGCTCCATTGGGACCAAGCAAAGCAAAGAATTCGCCGGCGTTGATTTCGAGATCAACGCCGCATAAGGCATGCAATGTGCCGAAACGCTTGTGCACCTGCTTGATTTCGATTGCCGGCATCATGGAGAAAGCTCCTTTTTAGGTGGAGAAATGACAATTGCGTATCGCCCGGATATACGGCTTTTGGACGCATCTGCCACGCAAGCTGCCGCTCCGCGCATCATGGCAACGCTCGGATCCTTATAAGTTCTGATGGAATCCCGCTGGCCAAGAACAAAGGTGAGTTTCATTGTAGAGAGTGATCATCCTGTTGCCGGGAATGGGCCTCAGCATAGCCATTCATTGCCGGTGCTTGCGCTGTTTGCATGAGTTTGCGAAATTCGTCGAGCAGCAGTTTTGACCCTGGTGTCCGGCAAGTTCTGAAGCAAGTGCAACTCCCGGGAATGAACGATGCTGGATGAGACGCCTTGCGAGAAATAGTTGCTCAGGTATTGATCGAAAGAGATTTCATCCGTGGCCTCGAGTTGTTTCTGTTGCGCCAGCGATGCCTCGACCTGGAGATCAAAATTCCTCTTTATTGCTGCATCCAGCGCGGCATTCCTGAAATAACGGGTGTAATCCTGGGATTTCTGCAATACCAGCTCGGTAATTGACATCTTTTGCGCGTGCATGACCGTCAGCATCCTTGCTGAAGCTGTCAACTCGGGAGAGCGAATTTTTTCGATCTGCTGGTGCAATGCGCAGGTGTAGGGAATATCGGCATTGCCGCTATCCAAGATCTCGCAGATCTCCTGCATCTGCTCACACAGCATCAGGGCCCACTGCCGCAGCGGGACTTCACGCCTGTTGTCCAGCAGCTTAAGCTTTGGGTCCCTGCCGCGATTAGCCACCAACAATGCGTTATTGCTGATCTCGGTATGCTGCTTCAAGTCATGCCCTGAATTGGACTGGAACAAACAGAAAAGACTTAGCGCCTCAAGAAAACGCGTGGTTTCGAGCGCAATGCCCGCAGGTTCAAACACATCAACATCCACGGAGCGTATTTCAACATATTGAATCCCCCGGCTTCCCAGCGCCTGCAGCGGCCTCTCTCCGGATCGCGTCGGCTGTTTCGGCCGCACCGAAGTGTAATACTCATTCTCGATTTGCAAGAAATTGGTATTCAATTGCCGGTACCCGTTGCCTGCCTTAATCCCGATTTTTTCATACCCAAGATAAGGTATCATCGTTGCCTTGCTCAAATCCCGTATGTATTCCTCGAGGCTGTTGAAGGAAATATGAAACATTGATTGAACGGGATTCAAATAGCCTATCTCGCTCATCCTCAACGAGGTGGCAAAGGGTTTGTAGCAGGAAGTCTCGTCAAATTCCTGTAACGTACGGGAATAAACAGAATTGCGGCTATCCAGGAAATTCTTGCTCACTGCCGGGGACGAGCCGAATAAATATAGGATAAGCCAGCCATAACGCTGCAGGTTTCTGATCATTCTCATATAAGCCTGCGTCGTGAAGGATTGCAGATCGCCGACATTTTTCATGAAATGCTGGTATTGCGGCCAGAATGCTTCAGGAAGCGAGTAGTTGAAATGGATCCCGGCGATGGCCTGCATACAGCGGCCATAGCGATAGCTTAAGCCCTGTCTGTAGATGTGCTTCATCCTCCCGACATTGGATGAACCATATTCGGCGATGGGAATGGCCGGGTCCCGCAAATCGCCGATAGGCATACTGGCCGCCAGCAATAATTCGTCATTGATATTGGCGCAGACATATTTATGCAAGTCCGTCAAGGAATCCAGCACTTCTGTTTCATCTGATAATGCTGGCGTGATCAACTCAAGTAAGGCTTCAGAATAATCAGTTGTAATACTCGGATGAGTCAACGCGGCTCCAAGCCGAACCGGATGAGGTGACAATGATATTGATCCCTCTCGGTTAATTCGGAGGCTTTCTTTCTCGATGCCTTTCAAGCCATGAATTAATAACGGCCGAAGAGATTCGTCGATAGTTGTTGTACGCTCGCTGCAAGATAATTGTTTTGACATTTATTCTCTCCGATATTGCTTGCATTAAACAAGTAGTCAAAGTATAGGCTTGGAAGCGGACAGCGTGTAGTCTGCTGATTCGGTTATCAGAGTTCTGTTTTTGAAACGATGAGAGGTGTAATAGCAGAAATGGATCCGTTGCGCAGGTTCCGGTAGCTTTCTTAGTCCTCATGCAGCATCTCGAAACGCTGTGCGAGAAAATCGATCAATGCCCGCACGGATGGCAGAAGACCGCGCCGGGACGGAAACACCGCATGAATGATTTCCTGGCACGGTGCCCAGTCCGGCACAAGCGTGACGAGTGTGCCAGCCGCCAGCTGATCCCGTGCCATGACCATCGGCAGCTGCACTACACCCACACCGGCCACCGCGGCATCTCTCAGCGCAATCATGTCCGTCGTCACGAAGCGTGGCGTGTGATGAAGCGTAACGTTTGCACCATCTGGCCCAAGCAGCGCCCAGGCGTGGATTTGTTGCAGGATCCCCAGGCCAAGGCTCGGCCAGTTGCTCAAAGCACCTGGTGCAGCAGGGAGGCCAAACCGATGAACAAGGACAGGACTGGCTACCAAACATTGGCCTCGATCAGCCAGAACACGCATAACCAGGTTACTGTCTTGCAGGGGTGGAGGTCGTACACGAAGGGCAACATCCACCGACTCACTGACCAAATCGACACGTCGGTTGGTCGCCTCCATCTGCACCGTGACTTGCGGATAGCGCACCATGAAATCGGCCATCATTGCTCCCACATAAGCATTTACCAGCGGTATGGGGCATGTCATCCGGATTACACCCCGGGGTTCGGCTGTTAGCGTATCTATTGTTTCCTGAGCTCTTTCAGCTTCTACCAGCATCGCCTTGCAATGCATGTAATAAGCCTCGCCGGCATCGGTAACTGCAAAGTGACGTGTCGAGCGTTGGATCAGGCGCACACCCAAGCGTTCTTCCAGCTTGGCGATGCGGCGGCTAAGCTTCGATTTCGGCATGCCCAAGGACCGGCCTGCCGGAGCAAAGCCGCCATGATCCACGGCTTGGACGTAGTAGTAGAGATCATTCAGGTCTTGCATAGGAGTTACCTATTTATTGTTTCAAAAATAGAACTCTGATAACTAATTTAGCAGACTACACGTCATCCGTTCTCAGGTCTATACTTTAACCACTTGCTAATCGCAGGCAATATTTGCCAATTGTGCTAGCAAGCGATTCCCTACAGAAAGAAGTGCTGAAATGGCAACAAAGTACGAAGGTTGCAGCAATTATTCAGAAGCAGGTATTCGTACTTCCAGCATGCCGTCATCGCACGAATCAGCGATGTATAAGTTTGGCCTGCTGGATCTGCTTAGATTAGCACTATTCTGGAACGGGTTTCAAACCGTTGCCTGACAGGTGAGGTATTTGCAAGAGCGAATGGTGTGACGGGACTTATCCTCATTTGATATTTATGGAGAATGAAGCGAACGCCCATGGCACTACTCTGTCGGCATATCAGCACCATACCTCTAATTGGCATCTCTCAACATTAAACCGCAATGCAGAAGGAGTTTTTTAAATGTCAGATCAATTAAATGTCGAGCGCACGTTGTACGGATTCTGGCTCTCGCCTTATATGTGCCAAGTTGCGCATGTCCTCTCGGAAATCGGTCTAGCTTATCGCTATGAACGAGTGTCTCCGTTTCAAGGGAGCACGCTCACGCCAGAGCACATAGAACGAAATCCTCTTGGGAAAATTCCTACTCTCAGGGATGTCAATGGTGTTGATATTTCGGAAAGTCACGCAATCTGTCGTTATCTCGCGAGAATCTACCCAGAAGTACGAAAGTTTTATCCTATTGATGATCCAATGCTCTGTGCAGAGGTCGATGCCAAGAATGACTTCATCACTTTCTCCATAGCAGGTCCATTCTTCAACTGGTTTGTTGTCAGCGGATATTTTCCAAAAGCTTGGAAACTCAAGATTGAAAAAGAAGCACATATTTATAATCTATTTTCTGTCTTGCTGAGCAAATTGTGGTTATCCCGACTAGTTAATGGCTCAAGAATGGAGCCGTTCCTACTTGGCAAAGAACCTTTTCTACCAGATTTTCAGTTGTTCTACACGCTCGAGCTTAGCCAAATGTTTTCTGAACTGTTCGAAATACCCGAGATGCATCTGTTTCGAGATGACCCAGCATTACAGACGTTTTACGATGCGATGTGCGAGCGTCCTTCTACCCAAAAAATACTGGTGGCTAAAGAATTGGAACTGGATGTTACGAAGAAGGAACTCTACGGTGGGTTTGGTGCGGCCTATCTTGACAAGCATATCGACAGACGGATCCTTGGAGGACTATTCGGACGTGAAGTCTGACCCATACATACTGCGGAGATGATCTGGCAACATTAATATCGCAGTTGCGCCTGGGATTTCAGGCGATGACCATATTTTTGGTGTGTTGATGGCCTAATAAAGACCTCTGCACAACCGCGAGATGACAGAGAAAAATTTCCAAATGACGTGCGACAGGTATCATTTTGGTAGAAAGTGAAGTTTTTTTCCTTTTTTTAGGGGAGTTTTTCCCCTTATGCAACATTTGGACGGATTGCTTCCCTTAATGGTTGATCTACGAAGATTTTGTTGGCTGCTTTTTTCAGATTCATGCAGATACTTTTCAGTATGACTTGGGCGTTGACTTTTACCGTACCGAAGTAGCTTGCACGTCCCATTCTGAATAGGCGTTTGATTGCGCCGAAATACTGTTCGATAATATAGTGTTTTTGCTGATCAATTGATTCGCCAGCTTCTGGCGTGCCGAGAGTGGTTTGTTCTTGTACGCGCGATGCTCTTGATCTTTTGCTTTCTTAGAAACTGCCGATTGGCGTTGCTGGCGGATCCCTTGTCGGTATACACTCGATTCGCCTCGATATGCGCACCATCGATAGCTGCTTCGAAATGCATCATTTCAGGCAGGAGTAATGTGAACCCCGCGCACATAGCCGTCTTGTGCGTCTACCACCAGGTAACTGCGGTAGCCAAACTGCGACTTCTTGCTTTTCTTTAGCCAAGTCGCATCCGGATCCGCACTTTGTTCTTCGGTACAGCTGATTCCAGGCTGACTGTTATTTTTAAATTGAATAGTTTTACCTTCGGCATCTACCTCCAATGTGATGGTCTTTTTAGGGCGTGCCGCTGACTCAATCTGTAGTGTCGCATTGGCAGCGACTAACGACAACGTTAATCAGCCATTTCTCGACAGTGTGCGTATTAATTTGTATATTTGTTGTATGGGCTGTACTATAGAAACTAGGGATGAGCACATAGGCAGAAAAATCGGTTTAAGTCACCTGATATTATTCAGCCCTCGATTCTTACCGATCAAAATCTTGCAATCTGGCGACAAACACAAAGGATGACTGCTATTTACGAGGAGAAAACGGGACAAATAAGAGACATTGAAGCTTGATTATTGGTCATCGGAATGGATAATGAACCGTTGGTTTGAATATTTGCCTATAAAATTGTTTCGGAAAAATGACAGTCGAATAACTAACATCTTTTACCCAATTCCTTGTAGCATAGATTCATCAATTTCTAGTTCAATAATCGACTTATATCAACTCGATGCAACCAATCTTTACCCTTGGGGGTATATCAACTGTACTAAATCGGGCTTAACTACCACTAAAATAACTACCGCAAATAGAACCAACACTGGAAATTCATTAAACCAACGGTAAAATACATGACCATGCTGATTGGCATTGTTTTTAAATGCGGTGACATATTTTCCACAGTAATAATGGTAGAGAATTAATACTGCAACCAATGCTAGTTTGGCATGTAGCCAAGCACCGCTAAATCCATACCCCAGCCAAAGCCATACGCCGAATACGATGGTGAGAACAGCACCGGGTGTCATGATGCCATAATACAGCTTGCGCTCCATAATTTTGAAACGCTCTTTGCCAGGTTGGTCTTCGCAAAGGGCGTGATAGACAAATAGACGCGGCAGATAGAATAATCCGGCGAACCAGGTCACCATAAAAATGATGTGGAGCGATTTAATCCAAAGCATAGTAATGTCGGCAGTTAATGATCAAATAAAGTTGCTATGATACTCAGCTTGGTGATCAAGTGCCATGTGTTTGTATTTTTGAGATGGAAATAGGACAGCGATGAAACAGCATTATCAGCAATTGGTACAAAAACTGGAAGAAATCACGCATCTGAATGGCGTGATGAGTACGTTAGGATGGGATCAAGAGGTAGTGATGCCAGCGGGTGCTGGTGAAGCACGCGCCAAGCAGCTTTCGACTTTGGCTGGCGTGATTCATGAACGGATGACCGATCCGATGCTGGGTGAATGTCTGGATCACTTGATGAATAATCCTGTTGTGGCTTTAAGTTCAGTTGAGCAATGCAATATTCGTGAGGCGCAGCGTAGCTATGATCTGGAAACGAAAGTCCCTAAGCGGCTGGTGCAAGAATTGGCTGAATTAGGATCAAGAGGGCATGGTATCTGGGTACAAACGCGTAAAGAAAATCGTTTTACAGATTTTGCACCGGTTCTGAAACACTTCCTGCTATTAAAAAAGGAGTGGGCGCAGTGCGTGTCACCCGAGTTGCAACCCTATGATGCCAATATCGATTTGTTTGAACGTGGCACAACGATGGCGATGATTACGCCAATCTTTGAACGTTTGAAGCAGCATTTGATTCCATTGATTCAAGAAATACAAGATAGCGCGGCGCAGCCAGATACTTCCTTTATGCAAGGGCAATTTGCTTTGGATAAGCAGGAAGCGTTAGCACGTAAAATCAGCCAAGATATTGGTTTTAGTTTTGATCGGGGGCGGATGGATGTTTCTGTGCATCCATTTTGCGGTGGCAGCCATCCGACTGATGTGCGCATTACCACGCGGTATAAAACCAACAATTTTATCGAGTCGTTGTATTCTATTATTCATGAAACTGGTCACGCACTGTACGAACAAGGACGACCCTATGAATTAGGTGATTTACCTGTCTCTGAATCGTTAACAATGGGTATTCATGAATCGCAATCGTTGTTCTGGGAACGTATGATTGGGCAAAGTAGGCCTTTTTGTTCACATTATTTTGAATTGTTTAAAACAACTTTTCCCAATAATTTCACATCCGTTACAGTTGATGGATTTTATCGTGCATTGAATGTTTGTAAGCCAGATTTTATTCGCGTTGAGGCCGATGAAATTACCTATCCGTTGCATGTCATTTTGCGCTATGAAATCGAGAAGGGTTTATTTGATGATTCAATGCAGGTCGATGATTTACCGCAAATCTGGAACGAATTGATGGAAAAGTACTTAGCGATTAAGCCGCCTACTGATACTCTCGGAGTATTGCAGGATTCGCATTGGAGTGGCGGTGCGTTTGGATATTTTCCTTCGTATACGTTAGGTGCTATGTACGCATGCCAATTTTATCATACGCTATTAAGCGAACAACCGGATACGGAGCAATATATTGCTACAGGTAATTTTGGGCCAATCCGTCAATGGCTGAATCAGAAGATTCATAGCCAAGGTAGATTACTTACGCCACAAGAGCTTGTGTTAAAAGTTACTGGAGAACCATTAAATCCTGATTATTTTATGGAATATCTAGTAAACAAATATAGTGCAATTTATAGTTTGGCGAATTGATTCGGTGTAGGTTGATGCTTGACTCTGTGGTGTTTGTTACGAGTTGAGTGATTGGCTTCTATCCATTTTTTCATACGGTTGGCATCTCCAATACGTGTATTTTTACCCCATGAGTTGAGTAATACAATGACCATAGGGTCACCAGAAATATCGGCTTTCATGACTAGGCAGCGGCCGGCAGCATTTATATAACCAGTTTTAGAAACGTCGATTTGCCAATCTTGATTGCGGACCAGACTGTTTGAGTTAACGAATTGTATTTGACCTCGGTTATTGTTTCGTGCGACGCGATGTTGCGCGGTGGTTGAAAAATCACGAATGACAACATAATGATTCGAAGCGATGACCAGTTTTGCCAAATCCCGCGCGGTAGAAACATTGCCCTGGTTCAAGCCGGTCGCATCGGCAAATCGGCTGTTGGTCATGCCAATTTTTTGAGCTTTGTGATTCATGGCACGGACAAATGCTTGAGTACCACCGGGGTAAGTGCGCGCTAACGCCGCCGCCGCACGATTTTCTGAGGACATCAGTGATAATCGTAATAGTTCATGGCGCGCGTAGGTACTTCCGACCGACAAACGCGACGAGCTGTGCCTAAGCCTGTCTACATCCGCTGCAGTAATGGTGATTCGCTCGTTCAAAGGTAAGCGTGCATCAAGGCTAACCATCGCGGCCATCAATTTAGTGATAGATGCGATCGGCATCACTTTATCAGCATTCTTATTGTATAAAATGCGTTTATTCTGCGTATCATAAATCAGCGCTGCTTGCGATTTAATTTCCAGTTTGTTGGGTAATGCAAAGACTGTATGAGCAAAAAATAATAGCACCAAGGATAAGAGAACCTTTGGATTCATCATTGCTGATCTCCCAAGAAAGAGTTTATAAAATTTTTGCAACACTGGTTTGAATGAAACTGAGAAAATAAGCACTGAACGTAGCAATAATAACTACATTCAATTGATTGATACGTTATCACTAATCTACAGTGAAATTGCATGATGCAAAAGACTGAAGATTTGCAAGCGTGACAAGATCATTTGAATTATTTATTGTTTAAAATATAGCATTCTATTTTTTAGAAAAACCATTTATATTATAACAAGTTATAATTTTCCTATAAGAAAAAACATTAACAATACAATAATAACACATTGATGTTTTGAATAAAAGATATTCAAGAGATTTTAATGTAAGTGCCTCATCGCAATCATCATTTTTAACAATCTTTCCAATTAAGATACAACGTCATGCATAAACAAACGCCTATGCTGTTGCGCGTTATTAGAATAATTCGCTTAATTTTGCACGTGTTTTCTGGAGTCATTCAATCATTGATCTATCCGCATGTGCTTTTACATTATCAACAGCGAATGATGCAAAGATGGGCCGTCGAATTACTGACATTACTTAATATTAAGCTGCATTGCCATGGAAAGCCGCCAGGAGTAGACATACCACGGGCACTGTTAGTGGCCAATCATGTTTCTTGGTTAGATGTCTGCGTGTTGATGGCTGTGTGCCCGACTCGTTTCGTCGCTAAATCGGAGATTGCAACGTGGCCGATACTGGGGACATTGTGCAAAAATACAGGTACATTGTTCATAAAAC
The DNA here is from genome assembly GCA_024281675.1 of Nitrosomonas sp. Lineage (GTDB taxonomy): Bacteria > Pseudomonadota > Gammaproteobacteria > Burkholderiales > Nitrosomonadaceae > Nitrosomonas. The sequence goes on along the minus strand of JAMXAG010000010.1, from coordinate 51,425 downwards.
GGACGCAACGTAATGACACGATGCGGATCAATCAACATGTTTGTGAAGTATTGGAGGCCGGTGAGCGTGTGGTTTTATTTCCTGAGGGAACTACAGCAGATGGTACTTATTTGAATCATTTTCATGCTTCGTTGTTGCAATCTGCGGTGACTGCCGATGCATTGGTTTGCCCCGTGGCTATGCGTTACCGGAATGCTGATGGCGATATTTGTTCCGAAGCAGCTTATATCGATCCGTCATTGATTTTGTCCTTGCAACAAATTTTAGCGCAACCACATATTGACACGGAGTTGTTCTTTTGTGAGCCAATTCCGGGTGGCATGAAGAATCGCCGCGAACTGGCTCGAATGTCAGAAAATGCTATTGCAGAAATACTGCTATTGCCTGTTCGTCACAAGCAACCTGAAACAATTTCCGATCTTCCAATCTGACCGCAGATAGTTGTTTTCCCCAAACGCATCCACTATCTAACGCAATGAGATTTTCCCGTTGATACAATCCGAGTGCTGACCAGTGACCACAAACAATCGTGTGTTGACTACTTGCGCGATTGGGTAAGTCAAACCAAGGTAAATAATCAAGCGGAATGGATTGCAAATCGCCTTTAAAGGAAAAATTCATGGCACCATCCGAAGTACACACGCGCATGCGCGTCATAGCATTGACGATTACGCGCAAACGTTCGGAGCCCGTCCATTTTTCTTGCCAGACTCTGGGTTCGTTGCCGTATAGTTGTATACACTGCTGAGAATAATCGTCTTGCTGTAATATGTGCTCGACTTCTTGTGCAAGTTGCGCAGCCTGTGGAATTGTCCATGAAGGTAACAGGCCGGCATGTACCATGGCAAAATTACCTTCATGATAAAACAAGCGCTGATGGCGTAACCAATAGAGCAAGTCTTCACAATCCGGAGCATCCAATAGCGGCTGAAGGGTATCGCCAGACCGTTGTTGCGATATTTTTGCAGCCACCATCAGTAGATGCAGATCATGGTTCCCCAAGACGGTGATTACGCAGTGATTTGTCTCATCCATTTGTTTGATAAATTGCAACAACTCTAATGAATTTGGACCGCGATTGACGATGTCGCCAACCAGCCATAATCTATCTAGCTTGGGATCAAAGTGAATCCGGTCTAACAGTTCCAAAAAGGGTTTAAAGCAACCTTGAAGATCGCCGATCGCATACGTGGCCATTTCACCGTTAGTATCTGTAAAGATTTAGGATTAACGCAAACCTAAAACATCTTGCATATCGAACAATCCGTTGGGTTTGTCGGCAAGAAAACGAACTGCTCGCAACGCACCCAATGCAAATGTCATGCGACTGCTGGCTTTATGTGAGATTTCGATACGCTCACCGATTCCAGAGAATAGGGCGGTGTGATCACCGACAATATCACCACCACGGATTGTGCAAAATCCTATTGTTTCGGGATTTCTTTCGCCCGTGACGCCTTCGCGGCCATAAACAGCTACTTTATTCAAATCTCTTCCTAAAGTTTGCGCGATGACCTCTCCCATTCGTAACGCTGTGCCAGAAGGAGCATCGACTTTGTGTCGATGATGAGCTTCGATAATTTCAATGTCATAGTCTTGATTGAGGATTTTTGCAGCAACTTCCAGCAATTTGAAAGTGACATTGACACCGATGCTCATATTCGGGGCAAATACAATGGCGGTATTTTTGGCAGCTTCTTTGAGTAAAGTTTTTTCTTCAACGGAAAAACCCGTGGTGCCAATAACCATTTTTACACGGTTTTCTAAGCATATTTTTAAATGTGCGAGTGTGCCTGCTGGTCGTGTGAAATCAATTAATAGGTCGCAGCCTTTTAAGGCCGAACTGAAATCACTGGAAATCGGAACGCCACAAGGTAATCCAATTAATTCACCAGCATCTTTATTTAAGAAAGGACTGTCGGGTTTCTCCAAAGCTGCAAAGAGTTCCATATCGGCTTCCTGCATTGTAGCTTCCAATAAAGTGCGGCCCATGCGTCCGGAGCTGCCTGCAATCGCTATTTTATGCATGTTGTAAGTATGATGATGAGAGATTGATAATGATTTAAACGATCAATGTAACAATACAAATTAATTGAAACTTCGAAGTTATTTCGTTTCTATATTGCTGAAACTGGGGCTATTAGGATCTTTGCTGTTTTTTTCCACATGTTCAATTTTGATAGGGTCCTTTTTTGTTTTATCTTTGGGATAAACTTGGTGGCTTTCAATGCTCGTTAAGAGCTCATTTTCAAAGAAAATGGTTAATCTTTTTTGTTCAGAAAGTTTACCTTTATCGCGAAAAATATAGACATAATCCCAGCGATTCTCACGGAATGCATCGACGATCAATGGTGATCCCATCACAAACAGAACTTGAGATTTCGTCATGCCTGGCTTGAGCATTTCGATCATTTCGTCTGTAACTACATTACCTTGCTGCACATCAATTCGATAAGGAATTGGCGGTAAGTAAGAACATCCGGTAAATAGCAAAACAAACAGAATACATGCCTTTGCGGTCATATTGTAAATATTGATGTTTCCAAAGTGAGCATAGCACTATATGATACAACAAATAAATTTATCAACAGAGGTAATACGTATGGGCAATTCTGCTGATCTGAAATCTATTGGTCTTAAAAATACCGGTCTTAAAACCACCTTACCGCGGCTCAAAATATTAAATCTGTTTGAGCAGAGTAGTGTGCGTCATTTGTCAGCTGAAGATGTTTATAAAGAATTACTCAATGAGGGTGAAGATATCGGTTTGGCCACAGTGTATCGTGTTTTAACTCAGTTTGAGCAAGCCGGATTACTGGAGCGCCATCATTTTGAAAGTGGTAAGGCGGTATTTGAGCTTAAAAGTGATGGCCATCACGATCATTTGGTATGCTTACAATGTGGCAAAGTGGAAGAGTTTTATGATGCCGAGATCGAAAAACGTCAAATGGCCGTTGCCAAGGAACGCGGATTTAAATTGCAAGAGCATTCTTTATCTCTCTATGCGGATTGCATAAAAACCGATTGCACTGATCGCCGAAAATAGTTGCCGTGTAACTATCTATTGTGAGCTTACTGCGATGTCTTGAATTAAAAATGAATAATAAAATTCGGTTGCTGACTAAACGTATCGGGAAAAATGCGCTCAGTGTTACATTGCTATTATCTTTTGGAGTAATGGCGCAAAACACAGTGTTAGAGAGCAATCCGACCAAAGATTTTGATACATGTGTGGCTCGTATAGCTGAGCGCGCCAAAACAGAAGGTGTTTCGGACCAAGCTATTTCACAAACGTTAAGCAGAGTCAAGCAAATACCCAGAATCATTGAGTTAGATCGGCGTCAACCCGAATTTTCGCAGACTTTCGCAAATTATTTCAATGTACGTATCAATGAAGAACGTGTGCAGCGCGGACGAGAACTATTAAATCGACACCGTGAGCTATTGAATCAAATACAAAAAGAAACAGGTATTCCGGGACACTATCTGGTTTCATTTTGGGGACTGGAAACAAGTTATGGTAGTCATTTTGGCGACTGGAGAATCACCGACTCTTTGGCGACACTAGCTTGCGATTCACGACGCAGCACTTTTTTTACCCAAGAATTGATCAATGCAATGCGTATCATTGATGCGGGCGATATCATGCCAGAACGCATGATTGGTTCATGGGCTGGCGCTATGGGGCATATGCAATTCATGCCTTCTACTTTTTTACATTATGCCAAGGATATGGATGGTGATGGCCGTCGTGATTTATGGGGCAGCGTATCGGATGCTTTTGGTTCGGCGGCAAATTTTTTACGTCAAGTGGGATGGATTCCTGGATTGGAATGGGGGCAGGAAGTTAGATTGCCAGAAACATTTGATTATACTTTGGCTGGAAGAGGGCAAATGCTAAGCCAATCAGAATGGGCAAAATTGGGCGTGCTGACTGCGTCAGGAGCTCCGTTGCCATTGAGCGAGCAAAAAACAGCGCTATTGATTCCCTCAGGCCATCAAGGACCGGCATTTCTAGTAACCAGGAATTTCCAGGTCATTATGCGCTGGAATCGCTCGGAATACTATGCCATTTCAGTGGGGCATCTGGCCGATCGAATTGCAGGGGGTAATGCATTACACCGCTTACCACTGTCCGATGCTATAAAAATAACACGCGAACAAATACGTCAACTGCAAAAGGATTTGCTCACGCTGGGTATCGATGCCGGTGAGATTGATGGGGTACTTGGATCTGCCACCCGTCAGGCTATCAGTCATTTTCAACAGAGTACACAGCGTATTGCTGATGGTTATTTGGACCATACGCTGCTGATTGCCATTCGGGAAGCCGCTCAATCAAAGTCTTCTTTGAGTAGTAATTAATTAGTCGGATCAATTACTTGGTAACCGATGATGTGGTTATATTTGCATCGATTGATTCACCTTCAATTCCATCTTCTTTTGTCGGCGTTATGTCATCAAACCAACGATAAATCATTGGCATAACGACCATCGTCATTACAGTGGCGGTAGTCAAGCCAAAAATCACTACAATGGCTAATGGTTTCTGAACTTCTGAGCCGAGTCCTGTTGCCGTCAAGAAGGGCGCTAACCCTAGTATTGTTGTTGCAGCGGTCATCATGACCGGCCGAAAGCGTTGAGAACAAGCTTTTCGGGTGGCTTCTGCGATACTCAGGCCTTTTTGGCGCAATTCTCGTACAAAAGAAATCAATACCACACCGTTTAAGATCGACGTACCCCAGACGGCAATAAATCCTACCGATGCTGGCACTGATAGATATTGACCAGTAAGAAATAAGCCAACGACACCTCCCACCGATGCAAATGGAAGTACCAAATAAATCAAGATAGCCATTTTGACGGAGTTAAATAGCATGAATAGCAGAAAGAAAATGACCGCCAAAGTAACCGGGACAATGATGCCAAGTTTGGCCATCGCGCGTTCCATGTTTTCAAACTGCCCACCCCAAACAAAATAATACCCGGGTGGAAGTTTAATTTCTTTGGCTGCGCGTTCCTGTAGCTCCGCTACAAAACCTCCCATGTCACGGTCGTGCACATTGGCGCCAACAACAACCCGGCGCCGTGCAAATTCGCGTGAAATAATAGCCGGCCCGTCGACTACACTGATGTCCGCAACCGCTTTCAACGGAACCAATCTACCGCCTGCACCACCGCCTTCATTTCCTGTTATTGTAATTGCAGGACGTAGTAACAACTCTTTAATGGCTTCTATATCATGGCGAAATTCTTCTGGGAATCTGAGCAGTAAGGTAAAACGTCTTTCGCCTTCGAAAACTTGTGTAACAGCTTTACCTCCGACCGCAGTGGCAATCATTTCATTGACATCGGATACATTCAGACCGTGTCGTGCAATCGCACGGCGATCGATGTTAACGGTCAATTCTTGTTGACCGGATAAACGTTCGATACGAATATCGCGGGCACCTCGTGTTGATTTAACGATACGTGCGACTTGCTCAGATAATTTGCGCAGTTCTTCTAGATCATCACCAAAAATCTTGACAGCTACTTGCGAGCGAACACCAGTGACCATTTCATCTACCCTTTGCGCAATGGGTTGTGAAATGACAATGTTTACACCAGGTAGATTGGTTAATGCTTTGCGAATATCTTCTTCGATTTCATGTTGCGTGCGGCCCGAGCCTACCAAATCGAGATCGACAATCGGATCAGATTCATTTTGAGAAGCTGGATCGGCTGGGGTATCCCCACGACCCAATTTAGAGACTACTGATTTAACTCCAGGGATTGCTGCAATAGCCTTCATTCCCTCAGTTTCGATTTTGATCGCTTCATCCAAAGAAATAGATGGCGCACGAATAATTACTGGAGTTGCCGCGCCTTCTTTCATGATAGGGATAAAGGATTTACCCAAGAGCGGAAACAATGCAAATGCTACCATTAGAGCACTGATAGCAATAATCAGGGTTTTTTTCTGGTTGCGTGACGCTAAATCAAAAACCTTTAGATAGCCATTTTTCATCACGGCAATGATCCGAGTGTCTTCTTCACTACCGCCTTTCAGCAAATAATCACACAGTACAGGCGATAGCATGAGCGATACAAGCAATGCAACAAACAACGAAATTGAGATGGTGACTGCGAGTGGACTGAAGGTTTTTCCTTCCATGCCTTCCAGCGTCATCAAAGGCAAAAAAACCAATACGGTGACGATCAAACCAAAAATAACCGGCGTCCCTACTTCTGCAACCGCATCGACGATTACGTTATATTTTGACTTTCCAGTATCTTTGGCTTCACCCAGGCGTTGGTAAATATTTTCCACTACTACAACAGTAGGATCGACCATCATCCCCAGTGCAATGGTAAGTCCACCGAGTGACATTAAATTGGCAGGCATACCATAGTGATTCATCACCATAAATGTAACTAAGGGAGTAATAATCAAGGTAAAGCACACGACGAAGCTCGTACGTACGGTACCAAGGAAGATCGAGAGCACGACAATGACGAGAATGAGTGATTCCATCAAGGTGCTTTGAACGGTCCCTAATGCGCCATCCACTAAGTCGGTTCGATCATAAAAAGGAACAATTTGTAGTCCATCCGGTAGAATTCCCCGTTCATTGATTTCAGCGACTTTTGCTTTAATGCGCCCAACGATTTCTTTCGCGTTGCCGCCGCGCAGCATCATGACAATGCCGGCAACCGATTCCGTATCGCCGTTTTTGATACTGGCTCCTTGCCGTACTTCACCACCAAATACAACATTTGCGACGTCCCTGACATAAATGGGAACGCCGTTCGTTTCCTTTAATACAATATTGCGAATATCTTCTAATGAAGCAATCAGCCCAACCCCACGTATCAAATATTGCTCGTAATGCAACGCAAGGATATTACCGCTTGCATTGGCATTATTACTGGCTAGGGCAAGATCAACTTGCGCGAGTGTGAGATCGTAATGCCGTAATTTGTTCGGGTCGACATAGACCTGATATTCTTTAACATGACCACCAATCGAGTTGATTTCCGCAACACCGCGTATGGATCGCAGCATCGGCCTAACTACCCAATCTTGTACGGTGCGACGGTCCATTAGCTCTTGTTCGGTTAACGGGCGTTTACCATCACTAGGATGCTCGATGGTGTATTGATACACTTCACCTAGACCAGTAGAAACTGGCCCAAGAACGGGCGTAATACCAGGAATCAAGCGCGGTGTAACATCGATAATCCGTTCCATCACCAGTTGCCGCGCAAAAAACACATCGGTTTCATCAGTAAATACCAACGTGATGAGTGATAACCCGCTTTTATTCATCGAACGCATTTCAACCAGCCCTGGTAAGCCAGTCATGGCAATCTCGACCGGTACCGTGACTAACCGTTCCATTTCTTCGGGGCTGCGTCCAATCGCAACCGTAGCTACTTGGACTTGAATGTTGGTAACATCTGGAAATGCATCTACCGTCAGATTCTTGGCAGCAAATCCACCTGCTACGCATAAACCGAGTGCGAGAACCAGTACCAGCAGACGCTGATTGAGCATTGCACGAACTATGGCGGCCATATTTCGTTACTCCAGTTCAGCAAGCTTACGTTCACTGTCTAAATGAAACGCGCCTTCAGTGACGATTTGTTGATAAATTGAAATTCCTTTATAGACAGGTCGCAAACCAGCCACTTCGGTTCCCAGTTCTACCGGAACTCTCTGAAATTGATTTTCACCTGTGGCAACGAAAACATAATCCAAATTTAATTCGCGCACTACTGCTGTTTCGGGTACAACCATCGATTTATGTTGTGGATCAGTAATATGCATATTCGCGAGCATATCGGGCTTCAGTTTACGTTCTGGATTTTCGACGAGAACGCGAGTCATCACAGTACGTGTCAATCGATTAATAGTATCTGACACAAATATAATCACGCCATCTAGTACATGATTTTCCAAAGCAGGAACGTTAATTTCGACATGCTGACCCAATTCAACTTCCCGTGCAACCTGCTCAGGGACATCACCGACTACCCAGACATGCGACAAATCGGCGATTTGGAACAATAAGTCAGAAGGCTGTACCACTTGACCCACAATTACGTTACGCGCAATCACATAACCTTCACGATTGGTTTTGATATCGATCCAAGGTAGGATTTTTCCTGTTTTATTCAGTTTTTTTATGTCACTTTCGTCCATGCCAAAAAGGATCAATTGATCTTTTGATGCAGCCATTTCAGCTTTGGCAATTTCTAACTCGGATTGTCGACGCTCCACTTCAGCAACGGGGATAGCATCAGCAGCCAATAAGTGACGTGCACGATCAGAAGCTTTTTGCGTCACAATAACACGTGACATGGCTCGTAGATAAGCCAATTGCGAGTTGGTTAGATCCGGGCTGGTAATACGTGCCAAGGCTTGCCCCGGTTTTACATAGTCGCCCAGGATAACGAATAAATTAATAATCCGACCGGTTATGTAAGAGCCCATGTGTGCGGTTCGCTCTTCATCGACTTGAACACGGCTGGGGACTTGTATTCTATCAGCAAGATCAACTAAAGCAGGCGAGCCTATTTTTAGACGTGCTGCTAATTCTGGGCGAACAGTAATACTATTGAAATCGCGTTCTTCCGACGCTGAATTCTCCGTGCTGGAGGCGTCCTCGGATTCATTACTGCCACACCCTGTCATCCCTAAAGAGGCGATTACAGCAAAACTAACCAGTATCCATGTAACTTTCATTCGACTAGTAACTCCTTGGGGTAGTGCGCGCGTAAGCGGTCAATTTCAGCCGCGGCTGATTGTAGATCAAAACGTGCGAGTAGTGAATCCGCCAAAATTCCCCGCAGGATCCTTTGTGTATCCAGAAATTCGATCAAACCTCGTTCACCAAATTTATAAGCAGCTTCGGCGACTTTCACAGCGTTCTCTGCTTCTTTGATTAAGCCACCTTCAAATGAAGCGACACGGCGTTGTGCAATTTGCAGTGCTTGCCAAGCCGCTTCAAATAATTGACCGATTTCATATCGTCGATATTCTAATGTCTCACGTATGCGGGCTGAATCATGAACAGCCGTGTCAATTTCGCCGCGGCGTTGATAGAACAAGGGAATCCTGACACTGATGCCAGCGGTATTAGAATAATATTGTTGTTCTTCATAATTAGAGTAAATCAAATTGACAGCAGGCAAAATAGTTGCTTTTTCCTGACTGATCCGTTTATTGGCACGTTCGCGTTCTGCTTCCAAACGTACGACATCCGGATTAATTTGTGGTACTTGCTCACGTAGTTCAGCCAAAGGCGGTAACTTCACAGGATCTTTGAGTGAACCTTTTATTTTGAAGTTAGGTGGTAGTGATCCTGCAGCAAGTTGCATTAACAGTACACGTGCACGCAATACAGTCAATTGGGCCGCATCTTTACGGTTGGCTGCATTTTGTACTTCCGTATCGGCACGAATTAGCTCAAAACGCGCAACTTCACCCCTTTCGACATTGGCAGCAATGCGCCGCCGAACATCTTTCAATAGATCATAAATACTTTGCTCCATGTTGGCTTGTTCTTCCCGGAGCAATAATTCATAAGCGCGAACCCGTAACAATGCGGCCATATCCGTACTGACTTGATTGAAGCTGGCGCGACTTGCATCCACCACGGCTTCGGATGCCTTTATACGGGCGCTCCGCATGAAAGGATTTTCGATCGGTTGAACAACCGTGATCGTACGATGATTGGAAAACGGCCCTGAGACATTTGGGTCGATTCGCGGATGGCCAGGGCCTATTGTGAACATCACTTCCGGGTTCTGATATTGCGCGGCTGCAATAACGCCTGCCTGAGACATATTCACTTGTGAACGAGCTGCTTGAACCATCCCATTGGCACGCAATCCCATTTGTTGTATCTCTTCGATACTTAACAACACTACAGGTCCTTTTGGCTCTTCCAACAAAGGTGGTGGATAGCTCTGCACTGTTGGTTGATGTGATTCATCTCGCATTAAAGGTCTTGTAGCAGGCATTGCTTCGGAGCCGATAGTTGGCGGTGAAAGTACCGGTGGCGATAATGAATCAATCCCAATGGGAAGGGGTGTGGACGGTTGTGCGAATGTAGTCGATGAGAGAAGTCCAAAGACAAAGAAATTCAATAATAAATATCGAGATGAAATCTGCATAAAAACTTTCTGAGAGTGTATCGGAGTAATTTCTTCACATCTTATTCACAAAAAACAGGCAACATCATAACTGAATTTTGTAAATCAATAATAACAATATCCTTGATAATTGTAAGCTTTATTCTAATTTAAGCAGGTACTTCGGGTGAACGAGTGAGAGGTGAAAAAGTTTACAGATACTAGGATATTAATATGAGAGCGTTTCTTTTGTGAAGGTATTATTTACAATTGTACCGCGAGCTAAAAAAAGCCGGAGTTTCTGAATGGAAGCTTTGTTTTCCAATGCAGTGCTACTACGGTAGTCATTACTTTTTTCAATGAGGAGGCAATTTCTTCGCTAGCATCAGAGTCTTCAAAATTTTCAGCATTTGCAGCAGATGGAATAATATCGGGCATAGAGGTCATTTTTCCAGCAGGAATGATACGAAGCCGATTATCACGAGCAAAATTGATAATAAATTGGTAGGTATTCGGATCAATCTTCTCAAGTGTGGTTTTTATTCTAACACCAGCCCGGCCTTCATGAATGATGGGGTGTGCATATTCTGAATAAACCCATCTTCCATTTTTATCATGGCTAGCAATTACACCACAAATTCTTTCAGTCCAGTCACTGGGACGAAATGGACGATTTTCTGGCGTTATACCTAAAATTAGTAGCTCTTCAAATGTGTTTATCATATGGTGGTGGTTAAAAAGATAATTTTTACGTAAATTAGCGCTATTTTCCAAAATACCGGGGTTAGAACGGCTTATTTATGGAGAAATAAAGCTCTTTAGTAAAGAAGTGGCTTATTTGGATACTGATTCAAATCAGTGAATTGTCAAATAAATTAATGTGTTAAAGGAGAAATGCGAGATAGGGTGTTATTGAATTTTTGTAATGTTAGAGGAAGAAATAAACATTCCAGACATTAGATTAATGATAATGGATCGCTTCTGTTTCTAGGAGGTTAACGTGAGTTCAAAGCTTATTCGCGCATGGAAAACTGCATTAGTAGGCGGCCAAATTATCTGGCTCGGCTCTTGTGTGAATTTGCCTTATTATTTTCAAGCGATCAGTGGTCACGTTGAAGTTATCAATCGTTCCCAGCCGATCAGTCGCATTATTTCCAGCCCGGATGTCGATATTAGGCTCAAGAACGCCTTAACTAAAGTGGTTGAATTACGTCAATTTGCCACCGACCATTTAAAACTGCCAGAAAACCTCAGTTATACGAGTTATGCCGATTTAAAACGCCCCTTTGTGGTATGGAATGTTTTTGCTGCATCTGAACTTTCTATGTCACTTAAGCAATGGTGTTTTGTACAAGTTGGTTGTGTCAATTATCGTGGATTCTTTTCACAAGCGAGTGCTGAGCAGTTTGCGGAGGAACTTAGAAAAGAGGGATACGATGTTCATGTAGGCGGTATTCGTGCGTATTCTACGTTAGGTTGGTTCAGTGATCCGGTACTCAATACTTTCATCGGCTATTCTGAAATGAATTTGGCGCGCCTTATTTTTCATGAATTGGCACATCAGATTCTTTTTGTGCCCGGCGATACGGTGTTTAATGAGTCTTTTGCTACTGCTGTGGAGCATGAAGGTGTCAGGCGCTGGTTTAAACATAAAGGAACAGATCAAGAGCAAACGGCTTTAATGGCACGCTATGATAATGAAATGATATTTATTAATTTGGTGTTAAAACATCGCCAGCGATTGCTCGAATTATTTCATTCCGATGCGAGTGATGTCGATAAGCGCACTGAGAAATCAAGGATCTATCGAGATTTAAGAGAGGAGTTTCTGCGTATCAGAGTGGAAAATTCTGAATTTAGGAGCTATGACCCATGGTTTGCACAACCCTTAAATAATGCCTTGCTAGCAACAGTTTCTATTTATACGCAAGCGGTGCCATCGTTTCAAGCAATTCTTACGCAACTTGATGGTGATATGGATAAATTTTATGAAACTATTAAACAAATAAGTGCGTTACCTAAACAAGAAAGAAATCGGATTCTGCAACAAGCCACTGAGCATATCAGCCAGCTAAAATAACATTCATTCCTTGCAGTTCTGCTATATATTCTAGTTCTACCATTTACTCTTTTGATCGCAGGAAATAAGCATGAATGAACCGACTATTACTTGTCCACATTGCGCCAATGAAATTAAGTTAACAGAATCGTTGGCTGCTCCGTTGATTCGGGCAACGAGACTGGAATACGAAGCGAAAATTCTACAAAAAGAGGTTGATGTATCGCAGCGTGAGGCAGCATTAAGACATCAGCAAAAAGCATTGGAAGATAGTCAGAAGCAACTAGACGAGCAAATTTCCGCAAGATTGAAGGTCGAACGCATAACGATAGCAGCGGATGAGGCGAAAAAAGCGAAATTAGTATTAGCCGCCGACTTGGAAGAAAAATCGAAACAACTTACAGAATTACAGCAAGTTTTGCATCAGAGAGATCTAAAATTGGAAGAAGCACAGAAAGCACAAGCGAATTGGTTGCGTAAGGAACGTGAATTAAATGATGCGAAGCGCGAAATGGATTTGACCATAGAAAAGCGTGTGCAAGCATCGATTGCGCAAGTGCGGCAAAAGGCCAAGCAAGAAGTTGAAGATGATCTAAAACTCAAAGTCACCGAAAAAGAGGCGCAGATTACTTCAATGCAACGCCAAATTGATGAATTAAAACGTAGAGCTGAGCAAGGATCACAACAATTGCAGGGTGAAGTGTTAGAGCTTGAATTAGAAGCCGCTTTGCGTTCCGCATTTCCACTCGATAGCATCGAACCTATCGCTAAAGGTGAGTTTGGCGGCGATGTACTGCAAAAAATAGTGAGTTCGAATGGACAAACGTGTGGTGCCATTTTATGGGAAACCAAAAGAACAAAAAACTGGAGTGATGCTTGGTTAACCAAACTTAAAGGAGATCAGCGTACAGCCAAAGTAGAAATGGCGATTCTAGTATCCAATATACTGCCTAAAAATGCGGAAACTTTTTGCCAATTAGATGGCATATGGGTAGTGGAGTGGCGTTTGGCCATTCCATTGGCAACTGCATTACGCCAATCACTTATTGAAATTGCAAGTGTGCGCCAAGCGCAGCAAGGTCAAGAAACTAAAATGGAGTTGATTTATAGTTATTTGACCGGAGCAAAGTTTAGACACCGGATTGAAGCGATTGTAGAGAAGTTTTCTGATATGCAGGCGGATTTAGATAAAGAACGTAAAGTCATGACGCGTCTTTGGGCAAAGCGTGAAATGCAAATTCTAGGAGTTATTGAATCGACAGTTGGCATGTATGGAGATTTGCAAGGCATTGCGGGGAGTGTTTTGCCCGAGATACCTGGATTGGAGTTGCCACTTATTGCTATGAATGAATTAGACAATGAAAGGTAGATCGCGATTTTCTTATTAAACGATAGTAAATATATTTGAACTACTATGTGAGGCTCTGTATATTATATCTTTATATATTGTTTTCTGATTATATGAAAATATAAATGATATTTTTTAAACCCCTTAGTGTAGAGATAACCATGTCAAATATTACAAACATTAATTACCGTAGGCGACAATTTCTCCAATATACAGCATTCGGTGCACTAACAGCTGCTTTACCTGGCTTGGTATTGAGCGAGAATCGAGTGCTGAACAACAAACCGAATAGTGCGTTTAAAGCAGATGTAGAGATTGATTTAATTGCACGGCCTACGGAAGTTGCAATTCTGTCAGGGAAGCATACTCGAGTATTTCAATACCATGGAAAGCTCATCAAAGGACCGCAAGCTGCATTAAAAACAGTACCTGGATATTTGGGTCCGATTTTTAGTTTTCAGAAAGGTCAAAAAATTCGTATCAACTTTTATAATCAATTATCGGAGCTCTGCATTACTCATTGGCATGGTTTGCATGTACCGCAAATTATGGATGGACATCCAATGTATGCGATATCGCACGGAGAGCGCTATGTATATGAATTTGAGATCAAGAATCCGGCTGGCACTAATTGGTATCATTCGCATACGCATGAATTAACCGGTGCACAGGTTTATCAAGGTTTAGCAGGAATGATCATTATCTCCGATGATGTTGAGCAGAAATTAGAGTTGCCTAGCGGTGAATACGATTTACCAATTATTATTCAAGATCGCAATTTTACTCATGACAATCAATTAAGCTTTAATCTTCGTAGACATGATCGGATGCGTGGCTTTCTTGGCAATTCGATATTGGTGAATGGCCAGGTTAATAGCTTAATTCCTGTAAAAACCAGAGCCTATCGTTTACGTATTTTGAATGGCTCGAATGCTCGAATCTATAAACTGGGTTGGAATGATGGTACGGCAATAACTGCAATTGGTACCGATGGTGGGTTATTGGAGAAACCCCAGAATTTGCCATATGTCATGCTGGCTCCGGCTGAACGAGTTGAGCTATGGGTTGATTTTAGTGGACGTAAACCGGGATCAGAATTGATATTACAAAGCTTAACATACCAAGGCACTCATTCTACTATGGGGAGGGGTATGATGGGTAATGGAAGTATGAGGCATGGGATGGGTAGAATGATGGATGCAATGGGAAGTGGATTTGGACAAGATGAGGTCATTGATATCGCTAAATTTCAAATTCATGAGCAAGTCGGTGATTCACCTAAATTGCCAGTAGAACTGATTCCGATGCGCCGATTGACGGAACGAGATGTTTCACAGCCGGATCGAACAATTCCGATTGCGATTGGTATGCAGCACATGTCCTTCCAATTAAACGATAGAACGTTTGTTATGCAAGATTATGGAGAAAGTGAAAAAATTCCACTCAATACTATCCAGCGAATGAAAATTTCTCACGATAGCCACATGATGGGCGGTGGTATGCATGGCGGTCGCGGTGGAATGATGGGTATGATGATGTCTATACCACATCCGATTCATGTGCACGGCCAGCAGTTCCAAGTTTTATCCCGTCGTCAAAGTAATCCAGAAAAAGGATATGAAAGTATTAAGGATGGTTTTATCGATAGTGGTTGGAAAGATACGATTTTAGTGATGCCGGGTGAGGAGGTAGATATTATCAAGCCATTTAATGATTATACGGGTCTATTTCCCTATCATTGTCATATACTGGAACATGAAGATATGGGCATGATGCGTAACTTTTATGTCAGCTAGACATTAATCTTTAATAATGCTTCTCAATAAGGTCAGTCAATGATTGAAGATTTTGATAAAGTTGATTTAAGTGTGATCATGGATGAAGTTCGGCTTATTCTAGCCGAGAAAAACATAGCCTTATCAATGATGCGAACAGGAATCGCCATCCTGGTTCTACCTTTATCGAGTTTGTTAACATCAATGACTTAAAGTTATATTGAGATTAATTGATTGAACGAATTGAATTGCGTGGCAGTATTATACGAAGCCAATTGCTTCTTAGCCGAATGGGTTTTATTTTTCGATAATAATATTAATGATCCTTTTTAAGAATCCTGTAGAATTCGGCAATATACCAATAACTCTATTCAATATTGCATATGACATACCGAAGTCAATTTTTCATTGTTGCTCTAGCGAGCATAATAATGTCATTTCAAGGCTGCGCCACTCATCGCGAAATCTATTTTGCTGATGGAACAAAAGGGTATAGCGTCAATTGTAGTGGTAGTGAAATGAATTTTAGTCACTGCTTAGAAAAAGCAGGAGAAATCTGCAATACGCGCGGATACAATATACTTAATCAAAATGGTATAGTTATTCCATTCTCGGTTGCGGTACATGACCTTAAGAAGAATCCTTATTCACCATCGTCTGCATATATTTCGCAATCCGGCTCAATGACGTCACGTAATCTATTTATTAAATGTAAGTAAATTTGCTTCGCGCACTTTGCATTTATCCCCGCGGGGTATAACGGTGTGAAAAACCAAAAAACGGCGGGGGCTATACTGACTTCAAAAAACATAAAAACTATAACGCTCCTTAAGACCATAGGGAATCGCAAGTTGAATCTGAATCAAATTAAAAGTAAAGTGGGAAAAAATATTGCAGTGCGGTTTCTTAATTTATTTTTCTAAACTCAACGGAACTAACGAATTTTCCATTTAGTCTTAGCAAAGTATCGTTGAGTGGATGTATCTGGTGATACGGATGTAGGTATGGTAGTTTATTACTTATCAGGTAACATCAAACTGCAGGATTTGCTGCAAGTCGGTAAAGTTCAGGGTAAAATAAAAGCCCTTTTATAATTTTAATAAGGAAGAGAAGAAACATGAAAAAAGTTTTAATCGGAGCAGTTGCTGCTTCAGCTTTGTTACTGAATGGAGTTGTTTTCGCTGATGCTGACTTAGCAAAAAATAGCGGTTGTTTGAATTGCCACAATGTTGATACCAAACTGGTTGGCCCAAGTTTAAAAGACATTGCGGCTAAATATGCTGACCAAGCTGATGCTTCTGCTTACTTGGCAGGAAAAATTAAAAATGGTAGCAAGGATGTTTGGGGTCCAGTTCCTATGCCGGCTAATGCTGCAGTAAGCGATGACAATGCTAAAGTGCTGGCTGATTTTATCCTGACACTGAAATAAATTTGTCTGAATTGTACTGTTATAAAAAAGCCGACACTAAATTATAGTGTCGGCTTTTCTTCTTTATATAAAAGAATAGTATTTATATTTATCCAGTGAATGATAAATAATGAAAACATGCATTACATGGAAAGGAAATGTCAGTTTCTTAGCTGAATCAGGAAGCGGACATTCTGTCTTAATGGATGGCGCACCGGAAGCGGGAGGACAAAACCTCGGGCCGCGTCCTATGGAAATGCTTCTCATGGGACTAGGCGGCTGTACAGCTTTTGACGTAGTCATGATTTTAAAAAAAGCGCGACAGGATATCACGGATTGTGTCGTTGAGATTGTGGCACAGCGCGCTACCATTGATCCAAAGATATTTACCCATATTCACTTGCATTTTATCATCACAGGCCACAACGTCAGGACTCAACAGGTTGAGCGCGCAATCCATCTTTCCGCAGAGAAGTATTGCTCAGCTTCAATGATGCTAAAGCAGACCGTTGATATTACTCATGATTTTGAAATCATCGATGATTAATGACCGGATACATCATCAATAATACCTAAATTTCTTATTTCAGCCAGTAAACCCGATTCATGCGCTTGCTGATCCGCATGATAACTCGAACGCACCATGGGTCCACAGGCTGCGTGACTGAATCCCATATCAAGTGCTGCACGTTCAAAAACTTTAAAACCTTCTGGCGAAACATAACGCATGACAGGGTGATGACCGATGCTTGGTTGCAAGTATTGACCTATCGTAAGCATTTCTACTTGATGTTCACGTAGATCATCTAATACTGCCATAATTTCTTCATCTGTCTCACCCAATCCAAGCATTAACCCAGATTTGGTAGGTAGATGTGGTAGATACGATTTGAAATCTTTGAGCAACTTCAGTGAGTGTACGTAATTGGCACCTGGACGACATTGTTTATAAAGCCTAGGAACTGTTTCCAAATTGTGGTTGAGTACGTCAGGTGGAGTAGCAATAAGTTTTTCTAGTGCAATTTCCAATCTCCCCCTGAAATCCGGAACTAAGATTTCTATTGTTGTGGATGGGGAGTATCTACGAATTTCGCGAATGCAGTCAGCGAAATGCTGTGCACCACCATCCCTTAAATCATCGCGATCGACACTGGTAATGACCACATATTTTAATCGCATTGCGGCAATGGATTGCGCCAGGTGCAAAGGTTCATTGGCATCAGGCGGTTTCGGTCGGCCATGCGCTACATCGCAGAATGGGCAGCGACGCGTGCATAAATCGCCCAAAATCATGAAAGTCGCGGTACCTTTACCAAAACACTCACCAATGTTTGGACATGAGGCTTCTTCACATACCGTATGTAATTGGTGTTCACGCAAAAGCTTTTTGATTTTATAAAAGTTCTCGCCATGAGATGCTCGCACCCGAATCCATGAAGGTTTACGCAGTAACGTATCGCGATTTTGTAGTGCAATTTTAATGGGATTGCGTGCTGTCTTATCTATCCCTTTTTGCCGAGTATCTGCAGTCATAACGATTTAATATTCCTATGAAGAAGTTTTTTTTGTATTTGCTGAGCGAGCTTTAAGGCGATTATGTCTAAATTATCAGTAACTCCGAGGTCTCTGGTTTGTGTAACACGTAAGCCTGGATAACCGCAAGGGTTAATATACGTGAACGGTTCTAAATCCATATCAACGTTCAATGCAACACCGTGATAACAAAAATTCTTCTTAATTTTTAATCCCACCGAAGCAATTTTCGCCTCGCCAATATAAACGCCGGGCGCTTCAATGCGTCCAGTGGCATTAACGTCATATTCTGCCAGCAGGCCGATCACCGCATTCTCCATGCTTCGCACTAATTCTCGTACACCCATCTTCAAGCGACGAATATCCAATAATAAGTAAGCGATAATTTGTCCAGGGCCATGGTAGGTGATTTGACCGCCCCGATCCGTTTTTATTACTGAAATATTGTGGGTATTCAGGATATGTTCTGGTTTTCCTGCAATACCTTGAGTGAATACGGGCATGTGTTGTAACAGCCAAATTTCATCGCAGGTTTGCTCGGTTCTCGTTGAAGTAAAATCTTTCATGGCTTGCCAAGTTGTGCAATAGTCAACTAATCCGAGCTTTTTGACTAAGAAATAGGGTTGTTCAATAATAGCAGGCGTAGCGTCGTGCAGCATATGCGATTCTATTTATAACACCACAGAGATCATGGGATGATCGGATAACGCTTGATATAAGGCATCCAGTTGTGGGCGCGAAGTGGCGCGTATAGTGCAAGTTATGCTCAAATAGGTACCATTCTTACTAGATCTCATCGTCAACATGGTGGTTTCATCAAAATCAGGCGCGTGGTATTTGACGATATCGATCGTTATTTGCACAAAATGGCTGTGTGATTTACCCATAATTTTAATTGGGAAATCACACGGATATTGAATTAGAGAAGTTTCTTCCATAAACAATAATTAATGTAACTATATTTATTTACGTACAGAGTTCGAGAATGACGATCAATTCACTATCGAGCAAGTATATTGATAAGATTAGCTTGAGCTACGCATGCGCGTGTTTTTGAAATTTTGATAAAGTGCATACAATCGACTGAACGTTGCGCCTGGTTTGCCATTGCCCACCAGTTTTCCATCCAACGTTGTGATTGGCAATATTTCTTTAGTAGAAGAGGTAAGTAAAACTTCATCGGCATTTCGAGTTTCGGTTTCCGAAATTTGACGAACTTCATGTGGGATTTGATGTGTGGCCGCCAATTCCAGTATCACATCGTAAGTAATGCCGGGCAACATCAGATTACTCTTAGGTGGCGCTAGTAGGACATTATTTTTTACAACAAAAATATTACTTGCAGCACCTTCGGTCAAAAAACCATCACGAATTAAAATAGTTTCAACAGCATGCGCATCAATTGCCAATTGTCGAAGAAGTACATTGGGTAATAATGAGATTGCTTTAACATCACAACGAATCCAACGGTTATCGATGGCAGTTATGGCAGAAACACCGCTGCCAAGCAGGGTTGCTGGGGGAGGCAATAATGGATTGCTCATTATAAAAACAGTCGGTGTTACATTGACAGGAAATGCATGATCGCGCTTAGCAACGCCTCGAGTGATGTGAAGATAAATATATTGATCATCACTGTCATTGCAATCAATCACTTGCTCCAGTAGATGCCGCCATTCCTCATTGGAATGCGGGTTTTTGAGTCGTATACCATCGAGGCTATGTTGCAAACGATTGAGATGCTCATTAAGACGGAATAGCTTTCGTGAATAGGCTGGAATCACTTCATACACGCCGTCACCAAAAATAAACCCACGGTCCAGAACGGGAACGAAAGCTTCATGAATTGGCATGAATTTGCCATTTAAGTAGATCATATCAAGAACCTAAGGGTAATTTGCGAACCGGATTAATTGAAAAGTAGTTTAACACTATCCCATGCGCGACCAAAGATACTGGCGGTTTCTATTTGCTCTAAAGCAACTAATGGATAAGTTTCCACAACCTTGTCGTCTAATGTGAATTTTACTGCGCCGATTTCTTGCCCAAGCTGGATAGGAGCGATGAGCGGTTGCTTAAATTCCAGAGAAGCCTTGAGTTTATCGGATTGGCCTTTGAGGATAGTAAAATAAACATCACGGTTAACACCAGCTTTCAATTCGTTCTTGGTACCTTTCCATAAAGGAATTTTGGTTAACGTATCATTCTTCTTATATAAATGGAGTGTTTCGTAGGATTGAAAACCAAAGTTAAGTAATCTTTGGCTTTCAGCACTACGTGCATGATCTGATTTGGCGCCGATAACGACTGATACCAACCGTCTTTTGTCGCGTGTGGCAGAAGTGATTAAACAATATCCAGCGTTTTTGGTCCATCCTGTTTTCATGCCATCGACATGCGGATCAAGCCAAAGTAGACGATTCCGATTAGGTTGTGTGATACCGTTATAGGTGTATTCTTTTTGTGAATAAAGTGGATAAAATTCTGGAAATTCACGAATGATTGCGGTTGCCAGTAATGTCAAGTCGTGTGCGGTGGTATAGTGATTCGGATCAGGTAATCCAGTGGAATTGATAAAACGCGTATTTTGCATGCCTAGCCGTTTTGCTTCTTTATTCATGATTTCAGAAAAACTGGCTTCTGAGCCTGCGACAACTTCTGCTAAAGCGATACAGGCATCATTGCCCGATTGTACGATCATTCCTTGAATTAATTCACCGACTGTGACCTGTTTCTTGGGTTCGATGAACATGCGTGAACCAATCATGCGCCAAGCGGTATCTGAAACGGGTACAACTTGCTCTAAGCTTAAACGGTTCTGTTTCAGAGCTGAAAAGACAACATAAGCAGTCATCAATTTGGTAAGTGAGGCCGGTTCAATACGTTCGTTCGCATTTTCTTCCGCTAAAACCTGCCCACTTTGGAAATCCGAAAGCATGTATGCTTTTGCTGCAATCGATATGTTCTGCGATTGAGCCGATACTGAAGAAACAAAAAAACACAGCAGCAGTGATAGGAATAGATGCTTCATAGATGTTCGTGTAAATAATATATTATAACTTGGCTGACAGAGAATCTAAAATTTAAAAATTTCACTTGCTTAAACATACGAGTACAGAAAACACTGCTATTCCTTGATAGTGCGGGGTTTATCTATGATGCCGATATGAAATCTCAATGCATTACGACCACGCTCATTGAAATACTGTTTAAGCGGATCATGTATTACGCGAAACGCCATATCCTGCCACGGAATTTCGTGTTCTGAAAGCAGTTCTACCTCCAAGCTTTCAATACCTGGCTTGAAATCCAGGTCCAATAATTTACCACGGAACAGAAAATAAACCTGGTTGATATAAGGCAAGCTATAAACTGCATATAAATCACCGATCTCTACGCGAGCGTTAGCTTCCTCAAGCGTTTCACGCGCTGCTGCTTGTTCCAATGTTTCATTGTTTTCCATGAAGCCAGCGGGTAAGGTCCACCAACCAAGGCGGGGTTCTATTGCGCGACGGCACAAAAGTACCTTGTCTTCCCATTCAGGAATGCAGCCCACGACGACTTTGGGGTTTTGATAGTGGATGATATGGCAAACGGTGCATACATATCGCGGAAGCGAATCGCCTTCAGGTATACGCAATTCCACTGTAGCACTGCAGTTGCTGCAAAATTTCATACAATTATCCTTGAATCCATCAAAGTAATTTCAAGATTGAAGCACAGTAAAATTTTTTACCGTTAGGGTGTTTCCAGAATCGTCCATCAATTCAACGCGCCATGCGCCTAGGCGGCGTTGATTCATATATTTACTCGCATAAGTTCGCCAATTCTTGCTGTGAATTTGCATGATTAGCTTTGAGTCGATTTCATCATTATGGTACCAAACAATATGAATTGCTTTACCCTGCAAATTGATTAAATGCAGATAGAAATAAACAGATTTGGATTCGCCGTTATTAAGTGTGATGGATTCAATAGAATCTACCGGTTCCCTGTGTTTAATCGCATGTGTGAGTTGTGCTCTAAGAACTTGAGCGTTGTTAGATGCTTCTACATTCGATGGTTCTACTATTGTGGTGGATGTTTTGTTGGGTGGTTCGGGTTTTCTTGCAGGTAGAATCACCGCTTTTTTTGTAGTTGCAGCTGATTTTGGTTTAGTTCGAATAGGAATGGCGGCAGGATCAATTTTTGGTAATGCCGTTGAGGTGTCACGATCATTATTGTTATCTTTGGTAGAAGAATTGGATTCAGGGACGGCCATTAGGGTATTGACTGGATGATCGGGCAGATTGTTTGTTGCAAATTGACTCTCTTGCGGAGTAGGTATTTGCTCAGTCATTGGAACAATATCTTGTTCTGAGTTAAAAGCACTCTCATCACTACTCAGAAGCAAGTACATCATAAATCCCAGTAAAATAACTGCCAACACAGCAGCAATAGAAATCTTTTTCCAATCAAACGGCTGTTGTTTAGAATCACTCTCTGATGGAGGTGCTTCCTCATTGGGCTCGTCTGCTTCTGTTGAAGATTGTTGCAGTTGAATGCGAATTTTGAGTTTGTTATCAGCCATACAAAACGAAGTTTCTCTATATACGATGTTATATCATACCCAATATTGGCACTGATCGTCTGCATGTATCAAGGTTTTTACAAAAATGAATCTGGTTTCACTAACCTGAGTAATGGATAGATATAGGTAAAAAATTAACAATGTGTGCAGAGATTGAAAAAATAAAACAGCAAATGCAAAGCTTGCGTACCGAAATCGAGCAGCATAATCATCAATACTATGCGCTCGATGATCCGGTTATTCCAGATACGGAGTATGACAAATTATTTGCCCGATTACAGCAACTTGAGCAGGCACATCCACAATTAATCACGGTAGATTCTCCGACACAACGCGTTGGCGCATCCCCCTTGAAAGAATTTTCTCAAATCGCGCATGTAGTTGCCATGCTTTCTTTAAATAATGCTTTTGTGGATGAAGATGTCGAAGCTTTCGATCGTCGTGTACGAGAAGTGTTGCTTAGTAATTCGGTGGAATATATGGCGGAACCGAAATTCGATGGCATTGCTGTCAGCTTGCGTTACGAAAAAGGTATTTTTAAAGCGGGCGCTACCCGTGGCGATGGCTATGTTGGAGAAGATATCACGTTAAATCTAAGAACTATTCACTCAATTCCACTTGTTTTACCACCCGATCATTCTCCGCTATTGTTGGAAGTTAGAGGTGAGGTACTGATGCTAAAGGCGGATTTTCTGGCGCTCAATGAGCGTCAAGTTCGCATGGGCGAAAAAATCTTTGCGAATCCTCGTAATGCAGCAGCAGGGTCGCTGCGGCAATTGGATTCAACGATTACGGCAACTCGTAGGCTGGCTTTTTTTGCTTACGGAGTAGGGGAGTTTGATGATCCTGATCTACCGAGAGACAAGCAGAGCCATATGATGGATTATTTAGCTTCATTACGTTTTCCCGTAGCTAAAGAAGCAAAAATTGTGTCGGGTGTGGAAGGATTGCTTTCTTACTATCAATCCATTGGTAGTCAACGTGAAAATTTATCGTATGATATCGATGGCGTGGTGTATAAAGTTAATGCTGTGCTTGATCAAGAAAAACTAGGCTATGTCTCGCGTGCGCCACGTTTTGCAATCGCGCATAAATTTCCTGCTCAGGAAGCGCTGACGCAAGTTCTCGATATTACCGTGCAGG
Organism: Nitrosomonas sp.; assembly: GCA_024281675.1. Lineage (GTDB taxonomy): Bacteria > Pseudomonadota > Gammaproteobacteria > Burkholderiales > Nitrosomonadaceae > Nitrosomonas. Next base: position 27,467 of record JAMXAG010000010.1, on the reverse strand, counting down.
TTGGAAGAACAGGTGCACTGACACCCGTAGCACGTTTGCAGCCAGTGTTTGTCGGTGGTGTAACCGTAACCAATGCAACTTTGCATAATATCGATGAAATTACACGCAAAGATGTACGTATTGGGGATACGGTTGTGGTAAGACGTGCGGGCGATGTCATACCGGAAGTGGCTTCGGTTATCATCGAAAAGCGTTTGCAACAAGCGCAAATATTTCACATGCCATCACACTGCCCAGTTTGTCATTCTCATGTCGTGCGCTATGCTGATGAAGCTGTGTTTCGCTGCACGGGTGGCTTGTTTTGTCCTGCACAACGTAAACAGGCGATTCTTCATTTTGCTTCGCGGCGTGCTATGGATATCGAAGGGTTAGGGGAAAAGCTGGTCGAACAAATGGTCGATCATGCCATCGTGCGTACGCCAGCCGATTTATACAAATTGGGCTTGACCGCACTGGCCAATTTACAACGTATGGCACAAAAATCGGCGAATAATATTTTGCAAGCCATTGAAGAAAGTAAGCACACGACATTGTCGCGCTTCATTTATGCGTTAGGTATTCGCAATGTTGGAGAAACTACCGCAAAAGATTTAGCCAAGTATTTAGGTAGCCTAGATCGCTTGATGACAATCAGTGACGTTCAATTACAGCAAATACCAGATGTTGGACCTGTCGTGGCGCAAAGTATTGTTAATTTTTTTGCTGAGCAGCACAATCAAGAAGTGATCGAACAGTTACGTGCGAGTGGTATCCATTGGGAAGAACATGAAGGACAATCGCCGCAGTCGGATGCAATTAAACCATTAAGCGGTAAAACTTTTGTATTAACTGGCACATTATCTGGCATGAGCCGTGAACAAGCCAAGGAGAAAATAGCAATGCTGGGTGGCAAAGTGAGCGGCCAAGTTTCAAAGAAAACCGATTATGTGGTAGTGGGAATTGATCCCGGCAGTAAATATGACAAGGCAGTGAGCTTAGCGGTCACATTACTCAATGAAGACGAATTCATGGCGTTGTTGCAGGATCATCAACAGTAGCGTGAAGTAAGGATCATTTATGCGCTTTTTCATGTTAAATACCGCACACGAAACGTTTAGAATACGCATTCATTGTCGCTTGTGATATCCAGTTATTGACCCATTGATTGATTTCTCGTTATAGGAAACGCGTATGCTGATCAGTTTGAAAAATAATTTTGTCTTTCTGTGCATGCCAAAATGTGCATCAACATCCAGCGAGACGATGTTGTTACCGTATAGCGACATCGTCATCGTTGGAACGCCTGCATTGCGCCATACTACTTTTCTAGAATATGAACAATCCATTCGACCCTTTATCATTGAAAAAACCGGTGTTAATAGCTTGGAAACTATTTGCCTAATTCGTGAACCGGTTTCCTGGTTGTATAGCTGGTATCGATTTAGGGCTCGTTCAGAATTAAGGAATCCAAATCATCCGGCATATCATAACTCTACGCATGGTGTCAGTTTCGTAGAATTCGTTGAAGCTTATATTGCCAAAGACAAGCCCGCTTTTGCAGAGGTCGGCTGTCAATTTGATATATTACGAAATGCAACGGGCGGTATTGGTGTAGAAAAAATCTTTTGTTATGATCAAATGAATAGGTTCGTTACGTACATGAGCGCCAAAGTTGGTAAGAAATTAATCCTAGGTAGTGAAAATGTCTCACCTAAATCGATACATCAAAATGATTATATTGAGCTAGTTTCATCCATTGCACGGAAATTAATGAATAAATTGAAAGTTGAACATCGTGTGGCGGAGAAGGATATGTCCAGGGAGATACCAACGCCGCTGATGGTAGCGTTACGTGAATACGCCCGCCAAGATTTTGAAGTGTACGAACAAGCAAAAAAAACAGTTGATTCGAACGATTCCATAACCCTAGCATAGGGTTTTAATTGCCTGGTTACCGCCACGAAACTTCGACCAAAGTAGTGGTGATAATTTTGTTGGTGTTTTTGTAAGTCTTCTTTAATAACAACGTCAGTCAATGAGCATAGTAAGTGTGTTTGCCTTTTGCTGATTCAATCAGATATACAACGTACTGTCTATTAGATAAAAGCTTGTTTGTTACGCAATGCAAAAGCATAATCGTAATAACATATACTATCGCGATGAATAGCTTTTAATGAACGAATCACCGTTGTTGTCGTATCGACAAGCCGAACAAATACTAATGGATGCAGAATTGATTCACTCTGCGAATGTTGTAATGCAAGCATTACAACTCATGGCTGATGAAATAACCCAAGTTTTATCACAGCGACATCCACTGGTATTATGCGTCATGAACGGAGCAGTGGTATTTGCCGGGCAGTTGTTACCAAAATTATTATTTCCCTTAGATTTTGATTATCTTCAGGTGAAGCGATATGACCAACAACTACAAGCGGGTAAAGTTCATTGGCAAGTAGCGCCGAGCGAAGTTCTGCATGGTAGAACCATTCTGGTAATTGATGACATCCTGGACGCGGGGCTAACCTTGACAGCTATCCGCGAAAAGGTTTTGCAACAAGGTGCGCACGCATTTTACAGTGCTGTCTTGTTAGAAAAACAGACCGGTCTTCCCAAACCCATTCAAGCGGATTTTGTGGGGCTTACTGTGCCTGATCGCTATGTATTTGGGTTTGGCATGGATATACACGGTGCTTGGCGGAATTTGCCAGCGATCTATGCGATAAAAAACGATAATCAGTGATTAAGGAAAAGCATGCTTGCAATTATTGGTGGTAATGGAATGGCGCAGTTACCGGGACTAGAAATATCCCATCGGCAGATTATCCGAACCCCCTATGGTGAGCCTTCAGGCCCGTTTACCTTTGGCAAAATCAGGAACCGTGACGTTGCTTTTCTGGGACGGCATGGGCATAACTTTACCATTCCACCTCACGCCATCAATTATCGCGCCAATATTTGCGCACTTCATTCGTTACAACCTTCACATGTGGTTGCGATTACATCGGTACGGGGAATTCGTTCCGATTTGGCTCCAGGGCGACTGGTGATACCCAATCAGATCATCGATTATACCCATAGTCGTAAATTTACTTTTTTTGAAGACACCGAGCAACGCTTTAAGCAAGCGGATTTTACTGTTCCATACAGCCAGCAAACTCGCGCTTTATTATTGCAAGGTGCGCGTGACGCGAATCTGGAAATGCTAGATGGAGGTGTGTATGCTGCCACGCAAGGTCCCAGATTGGAAACAGCAGCAGAGATTAATCGACTCGAGCGAGATGGTGCGGATATGGTGGGCATGACCGGAATGCCCGAGGCGATATTGGCGCGTGAATTGGAATTAAACTACGCTACCATTGCTGTAGTGGCTAGTTGTGCGGCCGGGCGTGATACGTATATCGATGCGACTGAGTGTCGTGAAATTTATGAGATAGTGGAGCAGGCAATGGCCAAGGTTAGAAAAATTTTGGAATATGTGGTGAGTTGTTATGGCGATTAAAGCGGTATTGAGAATGGGTGATCCTCGGTTACTACAAGTGGCCGAAAAAGTGATGCATTTCGATACTGCTGAATTACATGCTTTGTTGCAAGACATGCAAGACACAATGGCAGCATTGAACGGCGCAGGCCTTGCCGCACCACAGATTGGTGTAAATTTACAAGTGGTGATTTTTGGCTTTGAAAAGAATCAACGCTATCCCGATGCTGACGAAGTTCCTTTTACGGTCTTGCTTAATCCACAGTTGACGCCGTTATCGGAAGAAAAAGAAGATGGTTGGGAAGGTTGTCTCAGCGTACCGGGAATGCGCGGTGTAGTGCCGCGTTTTACGCAATTACGCTATCAAGGAACAGATCAACTTGGTAGAACTATTGATCGTAGTGTCAGTGGATTCCATGCGCGGGTCGTGCAGCACGAATGCGATCATCTGCAGGGGATTCTCTATCCGATGCGTATCAAGGATTTTCGCTCGTTTGGATTTACGGACGTGCTGTTTCCGGGGCAGGAAGTTGTGGATGATTAGCTTCATATCATTTATCTAACTCTAATCAGTTTTATATGTGCATTGATCAGTTTATCGAAATCTCAAAAGCGTTACTTACACCAATAATTGCTGTCGTTACAGCATACATTGCGTATCAACAATGGAAGACAAACCAGCAGAAGCTATTTCTTGATCTTTATGATCGGCGCCTAAAAGTATATGAGGAAGTTCGACAAATTCTTAGTATCATACTTCGAGATGCAAAAGCGAGTTATGACGATCTCCTAAAATTTCGAAGAGCTGTTTCTGAAGCAGATTTTTTATTTGGTCCAGAAATTTCCGAATATACCGACGAAATATACCAGCATGGTGTGAAGCTTCAGTACTGGTGTGGAGAATACCGCGATTTCACACAGACTAAGCCAGTTGGGTATGATCACCAAAAAGTTTGTGATGGAATACATGCTGAGCTTAATTGGCTAACGCAACAATTCGAGCCATCAAAACAGAAATTCAAAAAATACCTTAATATTAGCTACTAAAAAACTGTGGTTTTTGTATCATCAAGAATTGCTGCTAGTTAACTCACATGTTAACATCAGGCGATGAAAACGATTCATTTTTATCGATTGGAGTCAGGTGCTTGTCCAGTAGAAGATTTTTTGGATTCCTTGACCGGAGAGCAAGCGTAGAAAGTAACCTGGGTATTGCAGTTGATTGAAGATCTGGAAGTTATCCCTGTACAGTATTTTAAGAAGCTGGTGAATACGGATGATTTATGGGAAATTCGTGTTCAGGTTGGGAGTAATGCATTTCGGTTATTGGGTTTCTTGGAAGGTAATCGGGTAGTGATCCTGAATCATGCTTTTCAAAAGAAAACGCAAAAAACACCTCAAAAAGAAATTCGGATTACAGAAGCGAGAAAGAGAGATTATCTCAGAAGGAGAATGGAGCTATATGAGTGATATAAAAAAATATGTTAGCAAGCGGAAGGCGGTTGATGCTGCATTTAATAAGAATTATGAAGAAGGCTATCAGGCTTTTAAAATAGGCGTGCTGCTTCGGCAAGCCAGAGAAGCTTCCGGACTAACGCAAGAACAGATTGCTGAGAAACTTAATACCAAGAAATCAGCCATCTCTAGAATAGAAAATCATGCAGAAGATATCAAGCTATCGACGTTAGAGAAATTTGCCTCAGTGCTGGGTTGCAAAATTGAAGTGTCTATTACACAGGATGGTTAACTGAAAAAAGGAGTATTGAATATGTCCTACAGAATTGTCAAAGGAACCGTTTCAGTTGATGGAAAATCCCCGGATGGAGATACCATTGCGTTTACGATAGATACACATCATGAATGGATGTGGCCGGAAACAGAAGATGGGCGATTTCCTCAGTTTAATTCCAAATATCAAGCCAATATTCGATTTGAAGCAATTGATGCACTGGAGCTCCATTATTCGATTCAGAGTGTATATCCTGGAAAAACAGTTAAGCAACCGATTGATTTGGCAAAGCAAGCGCGTGATCGATTGCTTGATTTGTGTGGCTTTGATCGTACGGTGTTGGTTGAGAGTAACAATTTTAGAATTACCGATCCAAAACAACAAAAATTACCAGTGACACTTGCTTATAACGGTATCGATCCATTTGGTCGAATCATTGGTTTTGTATTTACAAAAGATATGGGATTTGAGGTTTCGGACAAAAAGCCAACTGTTTTGCTGACTCCTGAGCATATATCTCAATCGATCAATGCACAGCTTCTCAGAGAAGGCCATGTGTATCCGACATTTTACAACGCGCTCTATCCAGACTTACGCAAGACGCTGAGTGATATTGCCGTTGAGGCGAGATCACAATCATTAGGATTGTGGAAACACCATCAAGTTGAATTTCAATTTGATAGAAAACCTGATTTGAAGGAACTCGAAACCTTGGTAATGATGCCAAAGTTGTTTCGCCGCCTTTCAACGCATATCGCACAAAATGGAGCAATTTCTAACTTTAGAGAATATTTGCGGAATGCTAATGATATGACAGTGGATACCCGAGAAGTTAGGTTGAGTGATTTTTCATCCTTTGTTAGAACTAAAAAACTTAGCAATGAACGCTATCAACTTTGGCTCAGCCATCAACCGGAAACGTTAGTTTTTCTTAAAGGATAAGAGATTTAGTAGCAGATTAAATGAAAAGGCTTCTTCTCAAATTTGAGCGCCGAACCCAGCCGGTAATTTCTTTACAGCAATTCATTATTCGGCTGGTACATAGTGGTTTTATCTCACTCATACTCATAGCATTTTCATTACTCATTGGTATGGTTGGTTATCATGTATTGGAGAATCTCAATTGGATTGATGCGTTCTTAAATGCATCAATGCTTTTGGGAGGAATGGGGCCAGTAAACACACCAATCACTTATGGAGGAAAGCTTTTTGCCGGTCTATATGCGCTATATTGTGGCTTGACTGTCATTTTCGTTACTGGTGTAATTCTTGCCCCAATCGTGCACCGTATACTTCACAGATTTCACATGGAAGGTGGTAATCAATAAATTGCTATGTTTCTTTATCCTGGCTCACATGGACGCTTTGAAATTGTAAGGTAAATGAATTCATCGAGATGAGCGATTAAGAACAAAGTACGACTGTAGCTGTGTCAGATATTTCTCAATGGCCAACAAATGAATCAGGATCAGCGATTAACTGATCCTGATGTGATACGAAGATTACGCAAAAATTCCAATCAATTTCGTTATCAACCCACTTGCAATGGGTTGGAATACACCTAGAAAATTATCGAGTTGTAATATACCAATGATAAAAATCAATATACCACCCATTACTATTCCATATTTAAGACCTTGGGTAAAATTGGCTGATGCAGGTGCACGTGTATAAGTGTCGTTAGAAAAGCCTAGGAAAATCCTTAAAATCCCCAACAAAAAACCAGCAGCAATACACCCTAAAAACAAATGGATGCCACATAAAATTCTTTCTGCCAAACTTTCCCCTACTTGCTCAAGACTAGCAAAACGCATACAGACAATCACCACAAAAAGCAAAATGAGCGAATTCCAGAATCCCCCAAAATTCGCTCTCATCTCACTTTCCATACTCATATTTTTCTCCCTTTTAGTTTTCGACGAGAAGAAAACGAAACTCATCGATTGTATTATTTATAAAGAACTCGACCGTAAGTGATCAAGTTTTAGAAGAGCGGTAGTTGCCCAAAAACCTCTCTTCTATTTCATCCATCACTTTGAGTTGATTTTGTATATGCTGATGAATAACCTCCTCATTAACATTGTCTATATTTCAACAAAATAGCTTTGTGTTCATAACCTATCTATATGCTGGTGAAATCTTCAGATACCTATGGATATGATCCATTAGAATTTCTAATTCCACAATCTTATCAATATAGATGCCTTTCAATTCGCTTCTTTATGCTCCATAAAACGTTATGCCGATATTTCGGAATTCATATAAAGTGACACATCAACCCGAATACATAATGATTATTTTTTTGCAGTTCTATAAGCTGGACTGTCTACGATAGCTTATCGCTACTATAGACTGTTCTAGATGATTTCTCGCGGTTTTTTATAGAATCTGCAGCGAAAGCGGATAATTCCACAAAGGTCGCAAAAAATCTAACCTGAAAATACTACATATGTCTAGTCGATTTTTGGAGTTTAATCAAACAATAATGGCTGCCGCAACGCGCCGATCTTCTTCAACTAGAATATTATAAGTGCGGCAACATGCTTGCGTACTCATGACTTCCATTCCAATATTCATTTTCAGTACATCGATTATTAATGAATGCTTTGGAAATTGGTGGGTGGTGCCTGTGCCTAGCAAGATGATTTCCGGACGATAAGATAGTAAATGATCGAAATGTTCAATTGTAATATCAGATACAGATGTCACGGACCATTGATCAATCAAATGATCGGGTAGTACGATCAAGCTTTTTTCATAACGGGTTTGGTTAATTGATACATAGTCATCCCCATACCCGGTAAAAATGTTTTGTTGCGCAAAATTTGCTAAATGCAGTTTCAAAAGATTGGTATTTTATGGGTTATTAATGTTTCAAGAATAGATATCTAATTTTATCTTGTCAATCCGGCATATAGAATCGGTAATTTCTCGGGTAGTCGTTCCACATGATCCACTACTAAGTAATTGCGTTCACCAAAAATACGTGACACATACTGATCCGCGCGCGGATCGAGGCTCATGCAGTAGGTGAGGATGCCTGAGCGCCCGGCTTCTTCCACGGCTTTTTTGGTATCGTGGCGCAGGTATTGCGGATCGCGGACGTCGACGTCGGCGGGTTCGCCGTCGGTGATGACGAGCAGCAGTTTTTTCGAGGATTTCTGCAGTCTTAGGTAATGCGTAGCATGGCGCATCGCCGCGCCCATGCGGGTCGAGAGTTGTCCGGTCATGCCGGCGAGCCGGGCTTTAGGGATTTCGTTATAGGGTTGGTCGAAATCCTTGTAGCGGTAGTATTCCACATCGTGCCGCCCATCCGAACAGAAGCCATGAATCGCGAAAGGATCGCCGATTTTGTTGATGGCGTTGGCGAGCAGCACCGTGGCCTGGCGCGTCAGATCCAGCACGGAGTAGTCGTGACCGGAAACTTTTTCGTTGGTGGATTCGGATAAATCCAGCAGCACGAGCACTGAAATATCACGCACTTTGCGTACCGAGCGCATCATGATGCGCGGATCGGGTTGCATGCCCATGCGGATGTCGATCATTGAACGAATCGCGGCATTGATATCGATTTCGTCGCCGTCTTCCAGCTTGCGGATGCGGCGCGTGCCTTGCGGTTGCATGGCATCCAGCAAGAATTTCATGCGCGCGATTTCACGTTTGTATTGTTGCGCGATGTCATCAATGCATTGCATGTCGCCGATTTTGGCGCGTTTTTCTTGTACGGTTGCCCAATCAGGGCGCTCCAGTTGAATCTGGTAATCCCATTCAGAATAGTGGTAGGGTGCGGAAACCGGTTCTTTGCCTTCCAGGTCGTTGTACGAAACGCCGGTATCTTCATAAGGGAAAAATTCGGTACCCATGACCCAGATTTCCTGGGCATCGTCTCCGGCGGTTTCCACCTCGACTTCGTTGGCGAATTCCATCACATTGACGTATTTGCGTACTTGTTTCGGCGCTTCATAGCCAGCCGATAGGGATTTGTTTAAATCAAATTCCTCAAATTCCCAGAAATAACGATTGTCGTCGCGATACGGTGCGGTGAGCTGATCCGTGAGCATGGCGAAGGGAATGTTTTTTTCTCTAAAACTATGCGTCAGCTGAACGCCGATGTCCCATGAAATTTGATAGGTATCCAGTTTGTCTTGTGCGGCTGCAAAAAGCTGACGGCCTTCGATAATCCAGGGATCGTTGTCTTGATAATCCGAGTCGAGTAAAGCGCGTGCCAGGCGATTGAGATAATCGCCCATGGTGACAGCCATATCCGGCGTGGCAGTATGCAAAGCGGCCCAGGTTTTGCGTAATCCCGGAAAGCGACGAATAGCAAGTGCTTCGACGCGCGCATCTTCGATCACGGAAATGACCGCCATTTGCATCGGGTTCAATCCTTCCGCAGAAATCGGTTGTTTGGTTTCCACCAGGTGTGCGGCAGCGTGTGCGGCAGCGGCACGATATACCTCGGTGGCGGTTACACCCGCATGGCTGTCATAGGCATCAGGCAAGTAAATGAAGTAATTTTCGATATAGGGTTTGTAACCTTCGCGCGTTTCAAAGTCACCGGAGGTGGGTTTCATGAAAAAATCACGTGCCCACAATGCGCGCAGATACATATTGATGCGGCGCTGTACATCCACAAACAGGGTGCCCTTGCGTTCTTTTTGCAGTACCGCGAGCGATTCCTTGGATTCCAATCCAAAATATTTGATTTGCTCTTCATAATTCGTGCGGTGGGCATGCGCTCCCCACATTGCCCAGCGGCGCAAGCCGCCCAAAGTCAGTTGACCAAACAGAATATCCAGTTTGTTGAGCATTGGGCGCATGCCGCGCGGTGCTTGTGCAATCAAAGTATTCAGGAATTGCAGATAATTCTGAAATAGCTGCGCATCCCCGAGGCGTTTGGCTGCAGTGGGGGAGGTGGCTAATACCAGCTCAATCACTGCGCCGGAAGTTCTTGAAGCGAGTGAAAGCGCAGAAGTCGCCAGATCGCTGATAATATCTTCACCAATTTCTTTGGCTACCAATGGGACTTCATCGATCCAACAATCCACCAGACTGCGTCCGCGTCCTAATCCACGGATTGCCGAAGCACCTTTCAGGTAGTTATCCAACCCGCGCGACGAAAAAGTTTTGACGGCTTCTGGCCATGCATGTTTGAGTAATTCAACCGATTCTGGTTCTAAATCTTCCAGTAATTCTTTGTAGTCATCCAGATTAATACTCATGGGAGCACCTGTTTATTTTTACAAAACAATCGATAGATTTCTGAATTATCACAACACTTAATTAAAGAAAGTGCTGACCGCAGCATCGAGCGCATCGCGCATATCCGGGTCATCGGTGATCGGACGAACCAAAGCAACACGGCAAGCGGCATGCGCGTCTACTTTTTTAGCGATGAGACTACCGGCGTAAATCAGCATACGCGTTGAGATGCCTTCATCCAATCCATGGCCTTTAAGGTTGCGTGCACGTTCCGCAATCGATACCAGTTTTTCAGCAATTTCAGTGGATACACCCGTTTCATGCGACACAATTTCACTTTCAACGTCATGGTTAGGATAATTAAAATCCAGTGCGCCAAAACGCTGTTTGGTGGATTGCTTGAGGTCTTTCATTAAGCTTTGATAGCCTGGGTTGTAGGAAATGACAATCTGGAAGTCAGCATGAGCATGAATGAGTTCGCCTTTTTTTTCTAATGGCAAGACACGGCGATTGTCGGTTAATGGATGGATCACCACAGTAGTATCCTGGCGCGCTTCAACGACTTCGTCCAGATAGCAGATAGCGCCATAGCGTGCCGCAACAGCTAATGGACCATCTTGCCAGCGTGTGCCGTTCGCATCCAACAAAAAACGCCCCACCAGATCGGATGCGGTCATATCTTCGTTACAAGCAACCGTAATCAATGGTTTCTTCAATTTCCACGCCATGTATTCAACAAAACGAGTTTTACCACAGCCGGTGGGGCCTTTCAGCATCATCGGCATGCGCACCGAATAGGCGGCTTCATATAATTCCACCTCATCAGCTACGGGATGGTAATAGGGCTCAGTGGTTACACGGTATTGATCAATGATTTCGCTCATGATGAACTCCTGTTATAGCTATCTGAAATGTACTTTATTTTAGTCAAAAAAAAACCCCCGAGCCTTTAACAGGTAAGGGGTTCCAGGGTACGAAACCCGTTTTTCTTAAACAGTCTTGCCGCGGTATATCACCATGGCTGTACCTTGTGATTGGTTGAAATTGTTGTAGCCAATTAATCGAACATGATTATTCGGGTTGGCTTTATGACATGCGGCTGCTTCCGACAGCACGCGGTCTACATCAGTTTCACCAAACATGGGTAACTTCCACATATACCAGTAGGAATCCATGACATATTCTGGTTCCGTATGTTCAATCGCTGGATTCCAGCCTTTACTAATTAAATACTGTACTTGCTTCTTGATATCTTTGTCAGCCATCGCAGGCAGGTAGGAAAATGTCTCAAACTTACGGCTTGCTGGATCACTGACACGTGATTTGTAATCGATTACTTCGCTCATTATTTATTCCTCATTTTTAGAGAGATGAAGAAGAAAAGTAATATTAACTATTGGCTCTTCTTCTTTAGTCATGTATTGCTTACTTGTGGGCTACGTCGAGCTTATCAACCGTATCAAACTCGAACTTGATCTCTTTCCATGTTTCCATGGCGATTTTTAGTTCGGGACTGCTTTTCGCTGCCTTGGTCAGAATCGCTTTGCCTTCTTTCTCGATTTCAACACCTTGGTTACGTGCTTCTACGCAGGCTTCTAATGCGACACGGTTAGCAGCGGCGCCAGCAGCGTTACCCCATGGGTGACCCAGAGTGCCACCACCAAACTGTAAGCAGGCATCATCACCGAAGATTGCGACCAGTGCTGGCATATGCCAAACGTGAATACCGCCCGAAGCAACTGGGAATACACCTGGCATAGAACCCCAATCTTGATCAAAGAACAGGCCGCGGCTGCGGTCTTCTTTGATGAATTTATCGCGCATGGTATCGATCCAGCCGAGAGTTGCTGCACGGTCGCCTTCCAGTTTACCAACCACGGTACCGGAATGCAGGTGATCGCCACCTGATAAACGGAGTACCTTGGTTAAAACACGGAAATGAATACCATGGTGCGGGTTGCGATCGAGCACGGCGTGCATAGCACGATGGATATGCAGCAGCATTCCATTGTTGCGGCACCAGTTAGCCAGTCCCGTATTGGCTGTTAAACCGCCTGTCAAATAGTCATGCATAATGATCGGTGCGCCTAATTCTTTAGCAAACTCCGCACGTTTATACATTTCTTCTGGGGTTGGCGCGGTAACGTTCAAGTAGTGACCTTTACGTTCTCCGGTTTCACGCTCAGCTTTTTGGCAAGCTTCCACCACGAATTCGAAGCGATCGCGCCAACGCATGAAAGGTTGACTATTAACGTTCTCATCGTCCTTGGTCAGATCCAGACCGCCGCGCAGACATTCGTATACAGCACGGCCATAGTTTTTGGCAGACAGACCTAGTTTAGGCTTAATGGTACAACCTAACAGCGCGCGGCCATATTTGTTCAGACGATCGCGTTCCACTTGAATACCTGCTGGAGGTCCGCCGCAGGTTTTGACGTAGGCAATCGGGAAACGGACATCTTCCAAGCGCAGTGCGCGAAGTGCTTTAAAACCAAATACGTTACCGACCAACGAGGTCAACACGTTAACCACGGAGCCTTCTTCAAAAAGATCGATAGGGTAAGCTACGAATGCATAGAAGCAAGTGTCATCACCAGGCACGTCTTCAATCTTGTAAGCACGTCCTTTGTAGTAGTCCAAATCGGTTAAAAGATCGGTCCACACTGTGGTCCAGGTACCCGTAGAAGATTCTGCAGCCACTGCAGCAGCAACTTCTTCACGAGGTACACCAGCTTGTGGCGTAATTTTGAAACATGCCAGAAGATCGGTATCCAGCGGGGTATAATCAGGGGTCCAGTAAGTGTGTCGATATTCTTTCACACCAGCGTTATATATTTTTGCTGCCATAGTTTCTTCTCCAGTTAAGTTCCACTCGGCTCCAGTCAACAGCTTAGACAGAAAAGAGAGGATGTTGCGTTACAAACATGACTACTTGAATCTATGGAGTGAACTATAGCGTTAATTAACTATAAGAACAAATCAATTATTCTGATATTTATGATAAGTTAATACTTATGGAAATTTTAGTGAGCTGACAGATGCTGCACCTTACTTTACGTCAATTAAAAGTGTTTGAATCGGTTGCACGGTACCTGAGTTATTCGCGTGCTGCCGATGAACTTCACTTAACTCAACCCGCTGTTTCAATGCAGATTAAACAGCTTGAAGATAACATAAATTTACCGTTGTTTGAACAGCTTGGTAAACGTATCTTTTTAACTGAGGCCGGACAAGAGCTTTACCAGTATAGCCGCGCGATCTCGCAGCAGTTAGCTGATTTGGAAGTGGCTTTGGACGAGCTCAAAGGAATGGAGCGCGGTAAGCTGAATATTTCTGTGGTGACTACTGCAAATTATTTTGCTCCCCATTTGTTGGCGAAGTTTTGTCAGCGCTATACAGGTGTGACGGTGAGCTTGAATGTTTCAAATCGTGAAACGGTTCTGAAACAACTGAGTGATAATTTGATCGATTTGGCAATCATGGGCCAACCGCCCGACCACTTAGATATCGATAGCCAGTCTTTCATGGAAAACCCATTGGTCGTTGTTGCTCCGCCAAATCACCCTTTGTGTAAAGAAAAAAATATTGCGGTGAAACGATTGGCGAGTGAAATATTTTTAGTGCGCGAATCAGGTTCAGGAACACGCAGTGCGATGGAACGGTTTTTTGCCGCCCATGAAATCAAAATCAACAAAGGGATGGAAACGGATACCACTGAAGCGATTAAACAAGCCGTTCAAGCAGGTATGGGATTGGGTATCATGTCGAGGCATACCGTTGAGTTGGAGCTTGAAACTGAGCGGCTGAAAATTCTCGATATCCAAAGTTTTCCGATCATGCGCTATTGGCATGTTGTTAACCGGAAAAATAAACGACTCTCGAATGTTGCCAATACATTTCGGGATTTTTTACTGCGTGAAGCCGAAGTATTAATGCATGAGTCAAAAACATGAAGCAAAATCACGATTCTTGATTTTCACCTAAAGGCTACATCCTTTTGATTCTTATAGATCGATTCAGTTTTGCGGTACCATTTCAGATTTAGATGAAATGTTTTTTTACAAATGGTAAGTGATCAGTGAAAACAAAAGTATCTCCCGCATTAACAAACCGTATCATTTTATTGGGTGCAAGTAATTTGACGCTTTCGTTGCGTTTGGCAATCCAGGCCATGCAGCGACAGTTAGATAGTCCCAGCGAGGTATTAGTGGCAGTGGGTCATGGTCGTGCGTATGGCATTTGCAGCAGTGTCATGCGGCGTAAACTGCCTGGAATTCTTGAAAGTGGATTATGGACGCAGCTTGCCGCAAGTCAGCCATTACCCAGTTATGCATTGCTGACAGATATTGGTAATGACATATTGTATGAATTATTACCCGGACAAATTTTAAGCAGCATTGAGCGGTGTATCGATCAATTGCAGCAACAATCTGCGCAAGTCGTCATGACCAATCTGCCGCTTGCATCGATTGAAAGTCTTACTGAGAGGCGGTATCTGTTTTTTCGGAATATTTTTTACCCTTTTTGTCAGTTGCCGAGGGATATTACGGTGCAGCGCGCGCGTGAATTGCATGCGGGCTTGGTTGCGCTGGCGGCGCGCAAGGACATTACGTTGTATGAGCAAGATCCGCGTTGGTTTGGGCCGGATGGTATCCATGTGGATTATTGGAAGCGGCAAGCGTTTTACGAAGATGTGGTACGCTTTTTTGAAGTACTTGAATCGCAATCGTTGAAAGCTAATAGTATTAATAGAGAATCGCTAGATTGGTTGCAGCGTCCGACGTTTGCTTTTAAAACATTATTTGGTTTTGATCTCCATTGTCCACAGCCGAGCGGTTTTTTGACAAACGATTCCAGCGTTTGCAAGTATTAACCACGGTATCTTTGCATAAAGGGATAAAGGGATAAAGGGATAAAGGGTAAGTGTTATGAAAAAAGTTAGACTCGAATTTGGTGAAACAGGTAAAGACATTTCTCAGTCGTTATCGGCGCTCGTGCACATCGGCGATTCGATATACGCCGCAGGAGATGAAGGCATTAATTTGATCCGCTTGCAAGAATGTAAAGAGGGGAAGCGTTTCAAGTTTGAGCAATTGATTCCACTCAATGATTGGTTTGATTTACCTATCCCACCGTCCAATAACGATTCGGACGGTAAAAAAGCTCGCATCATCGAGATCGATCTGGAAGGCATGGATTTTGACCGTAAAAACCACTTGTTGTGGATGGTTGGATCACATAGTTTGAAGCGTGGTCGAGCTTTAGCGGAATTAGAAACGGATCAAAATAAGGAACGCTTGACGGAAGTGAATTCGGATGCCAATCGCTTTTTTTTAGGGTACATTAAGCTGAAGCAGGAACACAATAAAAAATTCCGTTTTCCCGAGAATAAAAAGAACAACGATAAAAAGAACAAAGGCACAAAATATAAAAAACATGCCGCGCAGCTTGAATGTACTTCAACGAGCAGCGAGTTGTTGGATGAAATCGGCCGTGATCCATTATTTGCACGCTTTTGTTTACGAGGTGATGGCGTTCCTGGAAAAGATAACGGTGTGGATATCGAAGGCTTGGCATGTGCACCTAAAGGCCGTGTTCTGGTTGGCATGCGAGGCCCAGTGCTGCGTGGAACCGCTATTATTTTGGAATTAGCACCAGAACGAATTGATTCACCGAAAACACAGGCCGATCGCTTGCAGTTAGCAAAAATTGGCCCGAATGGCCTGAAATACCGTCGTCATTTTTTGGATTTAGCCGGACACGGCATTCGTGATTTATGCTGGCATGGCGATGATTTGCTGATTCTGGCCGGTCCGACCACGGGATTAGATTCACCACCATTGATTTTTCGCTGGAAGAAAGCGATCAAAGCATTGGGTGAAGATTCTTCGCAGGAAGAAAAATTCATCTGGCGAGCAAAAGACTCACTGATGTTAGAGCAAGATAGTGGGCGATGGATACAATTTGAACCAGGCACGGATCACGCTGAAGCGATCATGCTGCTCGATAAACAAAGCTTGCTGGTGGGTTATGATTCACCGAGCACGAAGCGCTACAAAAAGCCTGCGACAGTGATTGTAGATGTGATTGCGTTAAAATAATGCACGGAATGCTTTGTACTGCTTTTTAGATAAACTAAACGTTGCGTCAATCAAAAACAACTCATGAAAAATTGAAAGGAATCATTAAATATGACCGTACGACCTCCTAATCATTTTGAAAATAAAGACAAACCGGTTGTTTCGACGACACTGAATATTGGTGTCATCATTGGAACGATTATTTTTCCATTGGTAGGATTGTTAATGGGCTTTTCCTATTACCGAAAAGACCATCCAGATGCTAAAAAGGCAGGGAAAATTTGGATGATCTTGGGTGGAATCATGGTTGCATTGAATATTTACTTTTTAATGTCCATGCGTCAATCAGGTACAGGTCCTCTGCAATAATGGGATGAAATCAGAACATGGGTTTATCTTTGGTAGAATTGAAACGTTCAATACCCGAAGTAATCTCTAGTTTTGCAGATTCCACACCGTCCCAGCCTTTGATTTTAACCCATTTTCCTGCTTCCAGGTCTTTGTAATGAGAGAAAAAGTGGGAAATCTGAGAACGTACGAGCTCAGGTAAATCTTCGCAAGATGCAATTTTTTCATAGAGATTGCATAGTTTAGTAATGGGTACAGCCAGTAGCTTGGCGTCTTCACCCGCTTCGTCGCACATCCGTAATACACCCAACGGTCGGCATCGGACAACGACGCCTGTGATTAACGGTACGGGTGAAATCACTAAAACATCCACAGGATCACCATCATCTGATAGCGTATGTGGAATATAGCCATAGTTGCAAGGGTAGTGCATACACGTTGACATAAATCGATCGACAAACATTGCTCCGGTGGCTTTATCGACTTCGTATTTGATAGGATCTGAGTTCATTGGAATTTCAATGATGACATTAAAATCATTAGGAATATCATTTCCGGAGCCTACACGATCAAGATTCATTTTTTCTCCACATAAATACAGATAATTGTTTCATCAATGACAGTCAGAAAATACTTGAATTAAGTACGTTCAATTAAACCGATTGATAATTTTATACGGCCAAACTGAAAAGTATTCGGTTATGAAAGCATTTTTAACCATGCTTTTTGATGCATGACATGTTTTTCAAGAGATAACCAAGAAATTGTCCAATAAAATTGCACAAACTGCATAGAAGCGGATGAATTATGGTAACTTTTTGAAGTTATGACAGCGTTAGAATAACACGAAAGATAATTCCTTCATGAACTTGGTATAATAGCTTTTGAGTTATTTAAATTTCAAGTGATCATATTTTAACTTACAACCATTTAATTTCTAGAATCGTTACCTTATCTTCTGTCATCTGCTGTGAGCAAAATAATGATAATAGCCTCACAAAACAATACTGTAAGTATGATAATGATACGAAATCTTAATCTTTTTCGTTTTTTGATATTTTAGGGGGAATTAGCATGTCGCAAAAACACCCGGTTATTGCAGTAACGGGATCATCAGGTGCAGGTACTTCAACAGTTAAAAACAGTTTTGAACAGATTTTTCGCCGTCAAAAGCTTAAAGCAACCATCGTAGAAGGTGATAGCTTCCACCGCTATGATCGGGAAGCCATGAAAAAGGCGGTAACGGAATCTGAAAAGATCAATGGGCGTCCGATCAGTCATTTTGGCCCGGAAGCCAATGAATTTGAAAAACTAGAAGCTTTATTCAAAGAATATAGTGACAGTGGCAGAGGACAGACGCGCCTATATCTGCATAATGATGAAGAAGCCGAACCCTGGCAGCAAAAAGCAGGTACTTTTACTCCTTGGAAAGACATTGAGGCGGGTTCCGATCTGTTGTTTTACGAAGGATTACATGGCGGTGTAAAAACAGATAGCGCGGATGTAGCCAAGCATGTTGATTTGCTCGTGGGTGTGGTGCCTATTGTAAATTTGGAATGGATCCAAAAAATTTACCGTGACACCAGTGCACGCGGTTATTCTGCCGAAGCGGTCACGCAAACCATTTTACGGCGTATGCATGATTATGTGCACTACATAACGCCCCAGTTTTCACGCACACATATTAATTTTCAACGTGTTCCGACTGTCGATACTTCCAATCCATTTATTGCGCGCGCCATTCCAACCTTAGACGAAAGTATGGTGGTGATTCGCTTTAGAAATCCGCAAGGGGTCGATTTTCCTTTCTTGTTGAATATGATTCATGATTCTTTCATGTCTCGCCCCAATACGATTGTCGTTCCTGGCGGTAAAATGGGGATGGCGATTGAATTAATTTTAACGCCATTGATTTTGGATATTGTTGCAAAAAGTAGAGCATAACAACAGTCCTGGTATTTTTGCTTGAGCGTTCTTAAGGATTGTGAAAACTCCATTTTTGGGGACGCTGAATCAGTTGTTTTTTTCAATCGTTTCATAATAATGGCCGGGGGTTTCTCGGCCATCTTTATTTCATGAGTTCGTTATTGTCTGATTTAAATCCGCAGCAACTGGAAGCAATTACGCTACCGCACCAGTCGGTACTGATTTTGGCAGGGGCTGGCAGTGGTAAAACACGAGTGTTGACAACGCGTATTGCTTATCTCATTCAAACCGGGCAAGTCAGTCCTCACGGCATTCTCGCGGTGACTTTTACGAACAAAGCCGCCAAGGAGATGCTGACACGGATTACCGCGATGTTGCCGATTAACCCGCGAGGTATGTGGGTCGGTACTTTTCATGGATTATCCCACCGTTTGTTAAGGACACATTTCCAGGATGCCGGTTTGCCACAAGCTTTCCAGATTCTGGATTCGTCCGATCAACTGGCATTCATAAAACGGCTGATGAAAGATTTATCTGTGGATGAAAAAAAGATTGCTCCCAGGCAAGTGCAATGGTTTATTAACAACGCCAAGGAAGCAGGTTTGCGCGCTGCATTTGTGACTGTAGATGATGCTTTTTCATCTCGTTTACTCGAGCTTTATCAAGTATATGAGCAACAGTGCTACAAAGCTGGCGTGGTCGATTTTGCGGAGTTATTGCTACGTAGTTATGAATTGTTACAACGCAACCAGATTTTATGCGCGCACTACCGTGAACGATTTCATCATATTTTAATCGATGAATTCCAAGACACTAATACATTGCAGTATCAATGGATTAAGCTTCTGGCAGGCGTGCAGGTTGCTCAAGAATCAAACGCAGCGGTTTTCGCCGTGGGTGATGACGATCAGAGCATTTATGCGTTCCGTGGTGCTAATACGGGTAATATGAAAGATTTCGAGCGGGATTTTAATATCTCGAAAATCATCAAGCTCGAACAAAATTATCGTTCGCATGGCAATATTTTGGATGCGGCTAATGCATTGATTGGTAATAATACGAATCGCCTGGGCAAGAATCTCTGGACAGAAGAAGGCAAAGGTGAACCGGTAAGGGCCTACAATGCACCGAATGATTTTGACGAAGCGGCCTTTATTGTTGATGAAGTGAAAGCTTTGCGTGCTGAAGGTGTTGCGCTGTACGATATGGCACTGTTGTATCGATCTAATGCGCAATCGCGCATACTGGAACATAGTTTATTCAATGCGGCGATACCTTATCGGGTGTATGGCGGCATGCGCTTCTTTGATCGACAGGAAATCAAACATGCACTCGCTTATTTGCGCCTAATCGCCAATCCCGAAGACGATAACGCGCTACTACGGGTGATCAACTTTCCAGCGCGTGGCATTGGTACGCGCAGCCTAGAACAATTGCAAGCTATGGCTAAAGTGAAGGGTATAAGTTTGTGGGCAGCGGCCGTCCAGCAATCAGGTGGGCAAGATTCTCTAATACCGCAAGTGGATTCCGAGAAAACACTCAAAGGTATTGCCGGATTTGTACAACGCATAGCAGCACTACGTGAACGCTGCGCTGCTTTGTTGTTACCGCAAATTGTCGAACAAATGCTCAGTTCCAGTGAATTAATCACGCATTATGCTAAAGAACGTGAAGGTGCGGAACGACTGGAAAACCTCAAAGAATTGGTCAATGCTGCTGCCGGTTTTGTGCATGAGGCCGACAGCGATAGCTTAACGGAATTTCTTGCGCATGCCTCGTTGGAAGCGGGAGAACATCAGGCTGGGAATGGCCAGGATGCATTGCAATTGATGACTGTGCACGCTGCGAAAGGATTGGAATTCCATACGGTATTCTTAAGCGGGCTAGAAGAGGGACTTTTTCCCCACGAAAATAGCTTGAACGAAACCGATGGTATTTCCGAGGAACGGCGCTTGATGTATGTGGCGATGACCCGTGCACGCCGCCGTTTGTACTTAAGCTTTGCACAAAGCCGCATGCTGCATGGCCAAACGCGATACAACGTTGTATCGCGCTTTTTGCATGAAATCCCCGAAGATTGCATAAAATGGCTACAGCCTGCGACTAACGCATTCAATCCCAAAGCAGGCAATGCGGGTAACGCAAAAGCGAAAGATTGGAATCATGCGTCGACAAAAGCTTTATCGACTCATCCATGGAGAATGGGACAAAAAGTCGTTCATGCCAAATTTGGCATTGGTATCATTGTCAATTTTGAAGGTACCGGTAGCGATGCGCGCGTGCAGGTTAATTTCGAAAATTCCGGAATCAAGTGGTTGTTAGTAGAATATGCCAAACTTGTGACGGTTTAGCTCAAAGGCACCCGCTGATCAACTCGAAATAGTAATTATTTGATCGGTTCGATATGACCCGACTGATCGGTATTGAATCTGCGGATAACCGTGGATTTGAATCAACATATTCAAGTTCCTGAACACAGAAATTATTGATTTGCGTGGAATATCACTGCACTCGATATCAATTAATTTCTACCGCATCACACTTCAATTATTTGCGCAAGCGTCCTACTGCGTTAGCTGATGCTCGAAAATTCGCGCTCTTATTTGCTTTTAGAGTCTGAGTCATTATTTTGTGGAATGACATCTTCTGCAGGTTTTTCATCGTGCTCCGATTTTTGGGGGGGGTCTTGAGTGTTATGCCAATGGTTAGGTACATCCTGTGTTTCATGATCTTTGAATCGAATGGGTTCACCCAAGAAAATATCTTTATAGCTGACATACATTGCAGCGTATAGGGTTGGAATTAAGATCACCAATCCTGCACCGTAGGGTAAAGCACAAATGATTACTAATATCGTGGATGTGATCAGAAATAATAAAAGCGGAATAAGATTTCGCAAGCACGCAAGAAGACTTTGTTGCATAGCCATCACGGGGGGCATTTTATGAAACACAACTAACATGGGTGCGAACCAACTGGCCATCATCAAGGGGATTGATAGTGTTAATACGATGAGAAGTGAAGTGAGCATACTGCTAGCCACACCCATTAACTGTGTTTCATCGACTCGTTTTCCATATAACAGCATATCCGTCATGGCAGATCCACCAATTAATGCAGCAAGACCAGAAATCAAAATTAAGCCTGTCAAATAAATACCGCCGATGGTAATCAGTGCGGCAAAATTACTTTCTGCGGCAGAGAACAAATGGGTGATTTCAAGCGGTTTTCCTTCTTCTAACGCACGGCATCCTTGCATGATGCCACCCATCAGCGCAGGATAAACCAATGTGAAAATAAAGCTTCCGACCAACGGAACCAAAGCAGTGGATATCGCGATGAGAAATAAAGCCCCACAAACCAGCACCCAAGATAGCGGCGCACGGCGAAATAAGTAAAAACCGCTTAGAAGCCACTGTAATCCTTGCTTGGTATTGACTTGATGAATTTCCATTATTGTGTTCTCCAAAATCGAAACTGAATTGAATACATTCTGAGATAGGGTTTTATGCCAGTTCGGCTACACTTTCTCGATGATTTTGTAATATTGCTTTGAAGTGATTCGGATCTTTGGCATGTGTTAATTCCCCGGAGCGCGGTAAGTATAAGTCGACCATGCGTGAAACCCAAAATCTGAGTGCAGCAGCACGCAACTGGCTAGGCCAGGCTTCTCTTTCAACCGTAGAAAGCGGACGAACTTGTTGGTATCCTTTTAATAGTGAGTATACACGTGCTGTGTCGAGTGTTTTTTCTTCATTCATGCACCAATCATTAGCCACAATGGCTAAGTCATATAATAAGCTATCGTTACAGGCAAAATAGAAGTCGATGATGCCGCCAAGTTTATTATTGAAGAATAAGACATTATCGCGAAACATGTCAGCGTGAATCACACCCTTTGGTAAATTCTCATGGCGTTGATCATCAGCTTGGAAGGCTAATTCCGATTGCAGCAATACTTTCTCGTCACTGGATAAAAATGGATCGATTTCAAGCGCCTTAGCTTGCCACCATTGAAGGCTGCGTGGATTCGGCATGTGTTGTGGGTAACTCCTGCCAGCCAGATGCATTTTTGCCAACATCATGCCCATCGCTTGACAATGTTCTGGAGTGGGATGAAGCAGAGATTCTCCTGATAAGAAACTGACAATGGCGGCTGGTTTATTATTTAATTCCCCGAGAATTTGATCAGCGTTATTTCGAATAGGCATTGGGCACGGAATACCGTGGTCTGATAAATGCAGCATTAGGTTAAGATAGTAGGGGAGTTCATTTCTAGTGAGTTTTTCAAACAACGTCAGTACGAATTTTCCTTGTGTCGTGATTACAAAGTAATTGGTATTCTCAATGCCTGATGCAATACCTTGGAGGTTAACCAATTGCCCCAATCCGTACTGTTTCAACCAAATAGTGAGTTCATTTTCTGTGATGCGTGTAAAAACCGACATGAATAATTATGTATTAAGAAGTGGTGATAGCGTGTTTGCAGGAAATATTAGAATTTAAAAAATTGCCACATGGGCGGGCTGACATTGGGCCCTCCGGCATCACTATTGGGGTGCGCATGATGATCCACAATGGTATTTTTCTTGAGATAGTAGGGGGGGCCAATGCGTGGAATGACTTTAATCATTAGCAATTCGCCATTGACGCGATGTTCTTCAATAGTGTCTTCTCCACGTTTGATAATGGTGACTTGCTCTTCTAATTCCGGATCAGATTGGCTTTCTGATAATTCGGGCGGTTCAGGTTCCGGCAATGGGACCAGATTCTTTGGATGAGAAGGATGATCCATCGATTTTTTGGGTTCTTTATCTTTAGATTGCTCGGTCTGCGCCGTGCCAAGCAACGGGAAACTCAATAATAACAATGTCAGAATAAATCGGTACATAGGAATCCCTAACCAAGAGAAAGCTTCATTATTGTACATAAAATTAGTCACTGTAGTTTACAGATTGAGTTGAATTTCTCGCTCTGCAGCAGAAAGCTCAAATCCCCTGGTTTCGTAATATTTAAAAATCGCGTTGACCACCTCGCTGGGTTCATCAATCATTTGAATTAAATCCATATCATCGGAAGAAATAAAACCTTCTGACACTAGCATCATTTGAAACCAGTCTATCAATCCGCGCCAGAATTGCGAATAGACAAGAATAATAGGCATTTTACGAGTTTTGCGGGTTTGTACCAAAGTGAGTGCTTCCATCAGTTCATCCATAGTGCCAAATCCTCCGGGCATCACGACATAGGCAGTAGAAAACTTGATAAACATGTACTTGCGTGTGAAAAAGTGTTTAAAGGTTTGACTGACGTCTTGATAATCATTGCCCTGTTGTTCACGTGGCAACTGGATATTTAAACCAACACTCGGCGATTTGCCGAAATAAGCGCCTTTGTTTGCTGCTTCCATAATGCCTGAACCGCCACCGGAGATTACTGCAAAACCAGCATCGGATAACGCTCTCGCAATTTGCTGCGCCAATTGATAATGTGGGCTATCGGGATGCGTGCGTGCGCTACCGAATATGCCTACTGCGGGTTGAATTGTTTCAAGACGTTCCGTACCTTCAACAAACTCTGCCATAATTCTGAATAATCGCCAGGATTCTTTTGCAGACCAAGGTTGATCAGAAGCTGGTTGAATGAGCGGTTTATGATTGTGTTGATTCATAGGAAAAATAATAATGAAAACGCTGTTATTGGTGGATGGTTCATCGTATTTATATCGTGCCTTTCATGCACTGCCAGATTTGCGTAACCAGAATAATGAACCAACGGGAGCTATTCATGGAGTATTAAATATGTTGCGTCGTTTGCGCAAAGAGTTTCGCGCAGATTATAGCGCGTGTGTATTTGATGCAAAAGGTAAAACTTTCCGCAATGATCTTTTTACGGAATATAAAGCGAATAGAGCTGTCATGCCGCAGGATTTGGTTGTTCAGATTGAACCGCTGCATGCTTGCATTCGTGCGTTGGGCTGGCCGATTTTGATGATAGGTGGCGTTGAGGCCGACGATGTTATTGGCACATTGGCAAAACAGGCGGCTGAGTCCGATTGGCAGTGCATGATATCGACTGGCGACAAAGATATTGCACAACTGGTGAATGACAAGATCACTTTGGTAAACACCATGAGCAATGAAATTTTGGACAAAGAAGGAGTGTTGGCGAAATTTGGTGTACCACCGGAACGTATGTTGGATTATCTGATGTTGGTGGGTGATACGTCTGACAATGTTCCAGGTGTTGAAAAAGTCGGCCCAAAAACCGCGGTGAAATGGTTGACGCAGTATGGTTCGCTGGAAAAAATCATTACATCCGCTGATGAAATTAAGGGTGTGGTAGGTGAAAATTTACGTAAATCACTAGCTTGGTTTGAGACTTCGCGTGAATTGATTACCATCAAATGTGACGTGGATCTGCCTATCAAAATTACAGATCTGGCTTTTCAACCACAGGATCATCAACAACTTGAAGCGCTTTATCAAAAACTGGATATGAAAGCATCGCTGCGAGAATTGCGCCAGCAAATCGATTATGAATCCGGGGAAGCAATCACTCAACAAGGATCGATGGCTCGGGCAGCTAATAACCTGGTTACTCAAATTCATACAGCACGGTACGAGACTATTTCGACAGAATCGGCGTTGCAAGCGTGGTTAGAAAAGCTGAATGCTGCGCCATTGGTCTCAGTTGATTGTGAAACGACCAGCTTGTCTCCGCTGCAAGCACAATTGGTAGGGATTTCATTTTGTATCGAGACGGGGCACGCCGCCTATCTTCCTTTATCACATTGCTATGCCGGAGTGCCTAAACAGGTTGCATTGGAAACGGCATTAACACTACTTAAGCCTTGGCTAGAGGATGAGACCAAGCTTAAGTTGGGACAGAATCTAAAATACGATAAGCATGTGTTTGCTAATCATGGGATACAGTTGAATGGCATCGTGCATGACACCATGTTGCAATCGTATGTGCTGGATTCGAGTCGCTCGCATAGTATGGATAATTTGGCACTGCGGCATCTTGACATTCAAACGATTCGTTATGATGACGTGACGGGGAAAGGTGTTAATCGTATTGGTTTCGATGAAGTTGCCATTGATGTTGCCACTGATTACGCAGCCGAGGATGCAGATATTACATTGCGATTGCATCAAACGTTGTTTCCGCAGTTACAGCAGATTGATCGCCTACATGCACTCTATCGCAATGTAGAAATGCCCATTCTTGATGTGTTGTTTGAAATCGAGCGTAACGGGGTTTTGCTAGATTATGCTTTGCTGCAACAGCAAAGCAACGATTTAGGAAAGAAATTGCATACGTTGGAATTACAGGCGCATGCTTCAGCTAATCAGCCATTTAATTTGAATTCTCCGAAACAAATTCAAGAAATCTTGTTTAATCAGCTTGAATTACCCATAATCAAAAAAACACCAACGGGTGTTCCCTCTACCGATGAGGATGTATTACAACAGCTTGCACTGGATTACCCACTGCCGAAGATTCTGCTGGAATACCGAGGATTGGCAAAATTAAAATCGACCTATACCGATAAATTGCCATTGATGAAAAATCCGCATACTGACCGCGTGCATACTAATTATGCGCAAGCTGTTGCGGTGACAGGTCGATTGGCAAGCTCTGATCCTAATTTACAGAATATTCCAATCCGTACGCCAGAGGGTCGCAGAATTCGAGAAGCTTTCATTGCGCCACCTGGCTATCAAATTGTTTCCGCTGATTATTCGCAAATAGAGCTACGCATTATGGCGCATATTTCTCAAGATGAGGGGTTACTAAAAGCATTTGCCGCTGGTGAAGACATTCATAAAGCAACGGCCGCAGAAATATTTGGCATCCCATTGGAGCAAGTCGATCAAGAACAAAGACGATACGCTAAGGTAATCAATTTTGGTTTGATTTACGGTATGTCGGAATTTGGATTGGCGTCACAGCTCGGTATCTCACGCAGTGCTGCGCACATTTATATGGAACGTTATTTTGCGCGGTACCAAGGTGTAGAGAGATATATGCAACATGTCCGAGAAAAAGCCAGGCAAACTGGTTACGTGGAGACAGTTTTGGGGCGTCGATTATGGCTGCCCGAAATTAATCACAGTAATGGTAATCGCCGTCAAGGCGCCGAACGCGCCGCCATCAATGCGCCGATGCAAGGAACTGCAGCGGATATTATTAAACTGGCCATGATCGCTGTAACAAGATGGCTACGAACAGAAAAATTGCGTAGCAAATTGATTATGCAAGTTCATGACGAATTAGTGTTGGAAGTGCCAGAAGAAGAAATAAGTTTGCTTCGCGAATATTTACCAAAATATATGGGAGGCGTTTTAACGTTAGATGTCCCCCTGTTGGTAGAGATCGGTATTGGAAGCAATTGGGACCAAGCGCATTGAATTCGAATCAGTGAATCGCCTCAGTTTCTCGAAGACTATTTTTTCTTGAGTCCAGGTGATAAATCATTCTGAATGGCCGGAATACTGCGCC
Organism: Nitrosomonas sp.; assembly: GCA_024281675.1. Lineage (GTDB taxonomy): Bacteria > Pseudomonadota > Gammaproteobacteria > Burkholderiales > Nitrosomonadaceae > Nitrosomonas. The sequence continues at coordinate 214 of JAMXAG010000010.1, read as the reverse complement.
AATCCGAAGCTAAAACCAACAAGCAGAATGCAGTCAAAAAGCGGTACCGGTTAATTAAAGAAGCATTCCCGCTGTATTACTCGGCAAGTCTGCATACGGAAAAACCGAAGCGAGCCTTGCGTCGCTAATAAAAATAATGGGGCTGTAGTAGATTAGGTTAAATTTGAGTCCAATTTTTCAATATTTTCAACTGTTGTTTAGGTGTTCCATAATT